>NZ_RBZP01000010.1 GCF_003628505.1 Oceanobacillus halophilus
CAAAGGAGATCAGTTAGCTTCCCGCGCTCGACTTGCATGTATTAGGCACGCCGCCAGCGTTCGTCCTGAGCCAAGATCAAACTCTCCAAAAAAGTTTGTTTTGTGATTAACACCAATCAATCACAAAGAGAATTCTTAGCTTCCAGAAGTGTTACCTTCTGTATTTTTAAAGAAAAAACGAGTTTTTCTTTTTCTTAACATACTGGTTGTTTTGTTCAGTTTTCAAAGAGCAATTCAGTTCGCCATTCTCAAGACAGCGACTTTATTAATATATCATACCGCGTTTATCTTTGTCAATAAATATTTTAATTTGTTGAGAAGATAATTTTGCGACAGAGATAAATTATATCGAAGTAGATTTAAAACGTCAATAACTTTTTTAATTTCAGTTCATCGCCTTACACATTACATAACCACATGTTTTTTTGCGACAAAAAATATAATAACATCCTCAGATAAAAAAGTAAACACATTTTTTAACGAACCATTTCTATCAACTTTTTAATAGATTTGCTATATATAATGTACATTTGCTGACACTGTATTAAACCTGATCCATTTTAGAATCATTTTATATATAATAAGGAAAAGGAGATGGTTTAAATGATCCATCAATCGATAGGACTAGGTTTAGTTGCTGGGTCCTGTGTCGGATTATTTATTAGTATACTTTTTCCTTAAATATTGGCCTAACCATTGAATTGGGTGCTGGTGTTGGTTTAGTAGTAGGAGTAATCATAGATTTGCTAAAGAGCCAATAAGCAACTGAATATGCTTATTTTTTTGGTTAGCATGAATGAAACCGATTAAGACTTTTACGGCTTTTATCTATCTATTGCTGATGACCTAATTGAGAGCCCTAATATCCTAAAATACGCTTCCCGATTTTTTTCATCACAATAATCTAACAAAATCTCTATTAATCTATCATTTTTTACCAAAAAAGGATATAATATCCATAAGTATATTTAGGCATCGTTAAATAAGGGGTGTTAAACAAGTGACCAATAAAAAAATGATTATGACTGTTACAGCAGGTGCAGCAATTGCATCAACAATGGTTGGTGCTGACGAAGCAGAAGCTGCAGCACACAAAGTTCAAAGTGGAGATTCATTATGGACCATTGCACAGAAATATAATACGAGCGTCCATGCATTAAAAGACATAAACAATTTAAAATCAGATATCATTTTTCCAAATCAAGTACTGCAAACCAATAAGTCGGATTCAAGTAGCAGTTCTTCCACTAGCTCTAAAACGGAATCTGAATCGAAACCATCATCTAATTCGAATACATATACGGTGAAACGCGGAGACACTTTAAGCGGTATTGCATCGAAGCATAATATTTCTCTCAGTAACCTAATGAAGTGGAATGGATTAGATACAACATTAATCTACCCTGGGAATGTTCTTTCTGTAAGTAAATCGACTTCTAACCGTTCGACAAAAACGGAGAATTCTTCTTCAAAATCAGATTCCACAAGCAATAAAAAAGAAGAAGCCTCTAGTGTTTACAAAGTTAAATCTGGGGATACACTTTCACACATTGCATCCAAATACAGTGTAACTGTTGCTAATCTTAAAAAATGGAATAAATTAAGCTCCGACATGATTTATGTTGGACAAAGCCTAAAAATTGGCTCAGCAAAGGATAGTTCCAAAGAGAGTTCCTCTAAAACTACTGAAAGTTCTAAGAGTGAACAAAAAGTAGGTTCTACTACGGTCTATGTGGTTAAATCTGGAGACAGTCTCTCTAAAATTGGAAAAGAGCATAAAGTTAGCGTTTCTGATATTAAAAAATGGAATAATCTAAAATCTGATATGATTTATATTGGACAAAAACTAAACATTGGGTCTGCAAAAAATAGTTCACCAGCTCCCGATAATAACTCTGGAAGCAAATCTAACGCTGATGTGGATTACAATGTCGACAAACTTATAAATGTAGCTAAAAGTTTATCAGGGACTCGTTACGTATGGGGTGGAACGACAACAAGCGGGTTTGATTGCAGCGGATATATTTATTATGTTTATAAACAAGCGGGAATGGATATCAGTCGTCTTTCCAGTGCTGGTTATTATGAACGTTCCTATTATGTAGATAACCCTCAAGTAGGAGATTTAGTATTTTTCGAAGGGACCTATAAATCTGGTATATCTCATATGGGGATATATTTAGGGGATAATAAGTTTATCCAAGCAGGCTCAAGCAACGGTGTTTCCATTGCTAGTCTAGATAACTCCTATTGGAAAAAACATTTTGATAGCTTTAAGCGATTCTATTAAAAGATATGATAGAGAAACTCCAGTTGTTGCTGGAGTTTTTTTGTTTCAATACATTAAAAAGACTCTTTTCTAAAGGTTTGTTGCTTTTTAACATGACTTTACATTGGATTTTGTATAGACTGTTGATATATTTAATTCAGAATAGTGTAGCTCTCGCTTACACTTATGTTTGATATGTACGATCATTCGCTCCGGCAGAATACTTGCGGTTCGCGGGCACGGCCTCAAGCCTCCTCGCGGAAAGCGTAGTGTATTTCCGTAGCGGTTGTGAAGCACTATTCTGAATTACATAAATCAGGAATCTCTATCAACTGTAAATATAAAAAAGGAATCTCATACTCAATCAGAGATTCCTTTCTTTCCCTAGCACAGCTAGTTCCGTTCTGTATTTAATTCCTGCTTGTCCACTGTCTGACTTTTCCCCTTATAATTTACTACAATAATACCAACTGCAACGAGTGCAATAGCAGCCATAATGAAGATATTGAGACTTTCCCCAGGAATAAACATTGCAGATAAGACAGATCCTGATACAGGAACAATAAATTTATACATGCTCATTTCGCCTGCATTATTATATTTCAATATAGAATACCATAAAGCAAATGCTACAGCTGAAAGAAGTGCGGAATAGATAAACAGTCCCCAGCCAAATGGTGTGAAGATCATTGCTCCTTCACTTAATTGCGGTACGCCAATTAATAGTAAAATAGCTGCTCCCAAACTTAACTGCCAGCCTGTGATGGCAAAAGGATGAATACCTGTTGCAAGTTCTTTTGCCATGATGGTTGCAATCGCACTGGTTAAACCAGCTAGGATCATATAACCTTCCCCTGTCAATGTAAAAACAAGTTGCAGTTCTTGTCCCCAGTTAGCAACTACAATTCCAGTAAATCCGGCAATCAATCCAACTGCTTTTTTCCAATTCATCCGATCATTTTTATAGTAATAATGGGCAAGAAGCACCGTGAAAAATGTTCCGCTTGAAGAAAGAATAGCACCTTGCATCCCTGTTACTTTTGCCAGTCCATTATAGAAGAAAAAGTATTGTAGCGCTGTTTGTACAACACCTAAAATGACAAGGACGATAAACTGCCTGCGTGTGACTAGAATACTTTTTGGATTACTAAATAATAAAAAAGCTAAAACAATTATTCCTGCAAGTAAAAATCGCATTCCAGCAAATACAATCTTGGCGATAGTATCATCAGGCGCCATTTGCAGTTCCTCATAACTCAGCTTCAATACCGGAAACGCACTGCCCCATAATATAGAACAGAAAACTGCAATTCCAATGACAGACCATTTATTTTGAAACATGCCTTTCATGTTGTCATCTCCTAATATAATCTTAATAAATGAGGGATAGCCAATCCATATGACCTTTCCCATAATAATGCACCGGAAATTAAACTTTCCAATGCAAATAAATATATCTTATTGTATTGTGCTAAGATAAGCAAATAATGTGTTTGTATAGAATCAATGATTGTATTTCTGAGTAATATTCCGTCCCCCTTGCAAATAAGTTTATAGAGACAAGCGTATTTCAAGGAGGATCTGTAACTATGGTAAAGTCGGAGATAACAAAGGAAATGATCGAACGGTATTATGATTTGAATAGCATGAAAAAAGAAATTGAGTCGGAAATGAACGAGTTAAAAAAAGCATTTCATACATATTTCGATGAAAATGTTGGTTCCAATCAGAAGGGCGAACTCATCAATGGGAACTATAAGGTGCAAAGACAAGTCCGAAAAACAGAGAAATTTAATGACAAAGAGACAATAAAAAGATTAGAAGAATTGAATATGGAAGATTTAATTCAAGTGGTTAAAAAGCCAGATGGTGATAAAATTGATGCTGCGGTTAATTTGGGACTTTTAAAAGAAGACGATTTAGAAGGATGCCGGATTTGCAACTTTTCAAAAGCCATTTCCGTGAAAGAAGTTAAATAAAAACTCCTCTTTTGAAAGGATAGATACAATCAATCGATGATTTGTATTTATCCTTTTTACATTTTCCATTAATTGTCACTAATTCTTTATTGCTAACATGGTAAGATGAAATAACCATATAACTATAAATTCCTCACCATGATAAGGGTGCTTGTTAGAAAGGAAGAATTAAATGTCATATAAGGGGAGAATTATTGGTTTCATTCTTATATTAATCAATGGAATAATTGTTTCCACGTATTCCTATACATCGACAGGGAGTATGGAGTTAAATAACGTTGTTGCTTCTCTCATACAACTCCCCCTCGGCTGGTTTATCGGAAAACAGTTTGATAAAGTGCACTACCTTAATAATAAACTGCAAAACATGGCATATCATGATTACTTAACTAATTTACCCAATCGATTATATTTGGCAAATGTTTTTAAAGAAACCATGGAAAATGCTGAAAATGAAAAAAAAGAGCTAGCAATTTTATATATGGATTTAGATAGATTTAAATCGATCAACGATACGATGGGTCATGATGTTGGCGATCAATTACTTGTTCAGGTTAGTAATCGCTTGGTTGCAAATGTCCGTAAACAGGATGTCGTGGCTCGCCAAGGTGGAGACGAATTTATTATTCTCTTAAATGATGTTGATAAAACACAGGTAAAAGAGGTAGCTGATCAAATTCTCCATAGTTTTGCTGCTCCATTCACACTAAATAAAGAAGATTTTTATACTTCCCCAAGCATTGGTATTAGTCTATTTCCAGAAGATGGCCAAGACATTAACTTACTTTCTAAAAATGCGGATGCTGCGATGTATCTTTCCAAGAAACGAGGAAGAAATAATTATCAATTCTACAACAATGAGGAAAAAGATATTCTTGATCGGAAATTTATTTTAGAACAGGGATTAACAAGGGCACTTCTTAACAACGAGTTTTTACTTTATTACCAACCTAAAGTCGATTTAGAAACGAATACTATCTATGGTGCTGAGGCCTTAATTCGCTGGGATCACCCAGAATATGGATTGATTTCTCCTTTCGAATTTATACCAATAGCAGAAGAAGCTGGTTACATAATTCCCATCGGTAAATGGGTGATAGAATCTGCATGCAAGCAAGCTGCATTATGGCAAAAACAAGGCATCTCCTTAAATATAGCCGTTAATGTATCTGCTAAACAGTTTCAAGATAAACGTTTCGTGAAAATTGTAGAAGATACTCTTAATAACTATCAATTAGCCCCAGGTTTACTAGAGTTAGAAATCACAGAAAGTGTAATGCAGGACGTAGAAGAATCCTATAGTATGTTACAGCAATTGAAATCCATTGGAGTGAAGACATCCATCGATGACTTTGGAACAGGATACTCCTCTTTAAATATTTTAAACTCCGTATCAATAGATTACGTTAAAATAGATAAGTCTTTTATTGATGACATGTTAACGAATTCCAGTACGGCTTCTTTAGTTAAAACCATTATCCAAATTGGTTCTAATTTGAACTTTGAACTAATTGCTGAAGGTATTGAACAGGAATCACAAACTAATTTCCTTATCCAACATGGTTGCCATTTGGGACAAGGATACCTTTATAGTCCACCACTTCCGTTGGAGGAAATGGATAAGGTCATTCAAAAGCAGCAGGAACGTTTATTGAGTTCGGCATTTTAATATTAAAACCCGCTCTATTTATTGGTATAGAGCGGGTTTTTCGTAGTATTTATTTACTCAAAGCTTCATTCTTCGACAAAAACCGGGGAGTGACAGGCACCTACTCTACTCCAAAAGTAAAGATTGTCTGTGTTTTATTTACTTCTCCTTCTTCCCGGATAATACTTGGGAATCCCTTATGATGCAGGGATGCTGGTGATCCTTGTGTTTCTAGGCAGAGGCCAAGATATTTTTCGGTTGTGCCTTCTGTTAATTCCAGTCCTTCATCCAGATTATTGGATGTATACATCACTACACCTGGTTGATTGGTTTCCATCGTTAATGTTCGTCCACTCATTTCATCTTTCACTATTGCCTTTTCATCTCTTTCATAATCAAAGATAAAGTAGTGATCATATCCATTTCCAGCTAGTTGATTTTGCTCAGATTCATTCGTAAATCCATCCTTCAGAAGTCGGCCTTTTCTAAAATCAAAGGCAGTACCTTCCACATCAAGTAACTTGCCAGTTGGAATTAACTCTTCGTCCAGTTCGACAAATTGATTGCTGTCGAGTGTCACCTCATGCGTGTGAAGGGTTCTTTTCGCATTACCGCTTAAATTAAAGTAAGTATGATTCGTTAACGTTAGTGGCGTCACTTTATCCGTTGAGGTCATGTAATTAATGATAAATTGATTATCATTATTAAGCGTATATGTTACCTCTGCCTCGACGTTTCCCGGAAAGCCGCCTTCTCCATCAGGACTATTATGTGATAATTTCACAAATGTTTCGTCTGTTAATTCAAACGTTTCCACTTCCCATAGAGCTGTATGAAAGCCAGCTGATCCCCCGTGCAGACAATGCGCTCCATCATTTGCTTCGAGTGTATAGGTTTCACTATTTAATGTGAAAGAAGAATCTTTAATTCTTCCACCCACCCGACCAATTAGTGCTCCAAGAAAACCAGGGTTGGTTAGGTATTGCTCATAATCTTTATATCCTAGAACTACATTTTCTAACTTCCCATCTTTATCGGGTACCATCATTTCCGTAATGATTCCCCCATAGTTTAAAAAGGAAACGGACATGTCATGATCATTTGTTAGCGTTATCTTTTTCCATTTTTTATGATCCTTTAGTTGTAATTCCTGTGTGTCTATTCTCATCGTATTCTCCTCACTATTCTATGTAATATAACAAAAAGGTATATTAATAGAATACACTCTTTCTATCCTATCATCCATTAAAATATCTTTCTTTTATGTGTAAAATTAAACATTTTAATTGTATTTCGTACAGTGCAGAAAATTGTTCACCGTTCATAATTCCTTGAAGAGTAACAGCCTGGAAGTGACTGTTACTCTGTTTCGTTATGAACTAGTTCATATACTTTATATATTAGAAACGTTTCTTAGTTTCTCCTCTTTATTTTTTCTATTTCCCCATAAATTTTCTAATTCCTCAAGGGATTTTCCTTTGGTTTCCGGTACCATCTTCCAAACAAATATGACAGAAATAGCACTCATTAATCCATAGAATCCATATGTTAAAGCCCCACTAAATTCCATCATGGATGGGTAGGTGGATGAAATAAAGAAATTTGCAGCCCATTGTGCCGCAACAGCAATAGCCATTGCTTGACCACGAATTTTATTTGGAAATATTTCAGAAAGTAATACCCAAGTAATCGGACCCCATGACATCATGTATGAAGCAGTATAGAAAATGATAAAGATCAAGGTACCGATTCCGATAATATTAAAGTTTGCTAGCGTTGCGACCCCAAACATACCTATTGCCATTCCAATAGAACCGAACATTAACAATGGTTTTCGTCCCCAATTATCAACTGTTCGAATAGCTACAATGGTGAAGACAACATTGACAACACCCATGACAACCGTTTGAATCATGGAGGCATTCTGACCTGCACCCATACTTTCAAAGATACGCGGTGCGTAATACAGCGCCACGTTAATACCAACGAATTGTTGGAAAACAGAGAGTAAAATCCCTACAACTACAACGGTTTTTCCAAAAGAGAATAGCTTACCAGAACTATTTGTATCCTGCTTAGATAATGAGACTTTTATTTCTGACAAAACCTCTTTTGCTTTCACTTTTGAACCATTAATTTTCGATAGAATAGTAAATGCTTCCTCTTCTTTGTTTTTTAATGCAAGGAATCTAGGTGTTTCAGGAACAAAGAATAGTAGTGAAAAGAATAATAGTGCTGGTATTGCTTCAGAAGCGAACATAAACCTCCAGCCAACATCATTAATCCATTCTGTCGTTTGCCCACTTGAAATCCCCCAGTTGACAAAATACACAATCAACATTCCAAAAATAATAGCAAATTGATAGAAGGATACAAGCTTCCCGCGAATTTCCTGTGGTGCAATTTCTCCAATATAAGTTGGTGAAATGGCAGATGCTAATCCAACACCAATACCACCAAGAACGCGGTAAATATTAAACATAACCAATAAGCCAATCGTTGGTTCGCCTGCTTCAAAGAATAATAACTCTGGGTATGATGAACCTAAAGCTGATAGTAGAAATAAGACGGCAGCTAAAATTAACGAATTTTTTCTTCCTAAATTATTGGAAAAGAATCCAGATATTAAACCACCGATAATACAGCCTATTAGCGCACTAGATACTGTAAATCCATGGAGTAAAGAACTTAATCCCAAACTATCAATCAAGTAAATTTCCAACGATTGTTCTGCACCTGATATAACAGCTGTATCGTACCCGAAAAGTAAACCACCAAGTGTTGCAATTAATGTAATAGCTAAGATATAGAAATTGTTTGATTTCGTTTTCATTTTTTCAAAGTAAGAATCACTAGGTCATAGAGATTCTCACTTCTATCCTCCTCTCATGACCAAATATTTTTATAAGTGCTCGTATAAGAATGAATATGTAATGATAGAAATAATAACAGGGCACTAATAATAGTACCCTGTTTTGTTTTCAGTAAAATGAATATCCAACTTTTACTTTCCTAATAAAGCTCTACTGCGATCTTCCCCAACTTTCCCATTTGCAATTTCTTCTCTAATTTTTGGCATGAATTTCTCATAGTTTAATAATGTTACGGTAATAAACATAAGAATAATCATGATTAATGGGAAATAGATAAACATAGACTTAATCGCAAAGATGGCGCTATCTGGCTGAACAGCTGAATTAGCAACATAACCACCTAATTGAAGAGCCCAACCTACTAATGCTGCTGTTAGACCTTGTCCAATTTTCATACCAGCACTTGTTAAACTAAACACAGATCCTTGAACTGGAACTCCTGATTGCCAATAGACGATATCCCCAACATCCGCAACAATGGCACTAAGACCAGCTTGAAGAAGAACCAAGCCTAAAGCATTAATAACGGTTGCAACTACTAACCATGTTAGGTTCTCAGAGAAGAATATCATAAGACCGGTACCCAGTATGGAAACAAGCAAACCAGCATTGACACTTTTTCGAAGTCCATAAAGGCCAACAATTTGTGGTGCAAAGAATAATCCGATAATAAGTGGAAGTAAGGATGCTGTACTTAAGATCCCCATCACATTTGGATTATCAAAAATATAGGTTGCATAATAGATTCTTGCACCTGTTTCTGTTTGTCTTAAATACCAAAGTAAATAAAGAACAATAGCTAGGTTGAAATATTTATTTGCAAATAAAACTTTAACAATAGGAATGAAAGACGTTTTTTGCTCTTTGTTTTTCTTTTCAGCTACATTTCGTTCTTTAACAAACCAACCTGTAATCATTAACGGTACCGCACAAAGTAATCCATAAATCGCTGCGGTCCACGTCCAACCTTGTTGCCCACCGCCAAACGCACTAACTAAAACCGTGGTAAAGGAACTAATAGACAATACGGCAACGTTTGCAAAAATGAAACGAATACTTCCTAGAGAAACACGATCCTTTTCATCTGTTGTCATAAACGAAGTCAGTGATGAATAAGCAACATTGTTTGCTGTATAGAAGATAACAGAAATTAAGAAATAAACGACAAATACATAAACAATTTTTCCTGTTTGACCAAATGCACTTGGTACATTAAATAAAGAGAATGTTAATAGCCCGAGAATTGGAGCTGTCATGAATACCCATGGTTTTGCTTTTCCCCATTTGGAATTGGTGTTATCGATGATAGTCCCCATAAAGATATCACTGAATCCGTCGAACACACGGGCTAGCAGAATAATCGTACCAATGATTCCTGCACTGATTCCTACCGTATCTGTCATATATATGGTGATAAAAGATGCAATAAACGTCCAACTATAGTTAGCACCAAAATCGCCAAGACCAAATGTTAGTTTTTCCATCATTTTAAGTTTTGGTGTTTTACCCGATTTGGTTCCTTGCGTTTGTTCTACTTCTTGAAAATCTTGTTTTAAGTTTTCCAATTTAAACCCACCTGTCTATGAATCGCTTTCACGAATTTATAAAAAACGGTTAAAAGATCACTGCTACTATTCAACTATCTTTCGCTTTCATTATATAGGTAAACGTTTTCGTTGTTAACAAGTAATTTTTGTAAAATCTTTTATTATATGGGGATTAACCATAATTATGGTGTAATCCCCGTATTTTATTACTCACCTGCAAATGTTGTTAATAGATATTGATTAATAGTAGCTTTAATGCTTTCTAGTTTACCAGATTCGTTGTTGATTTCTTTCAATCCTAGCGCATATTCTTCTAATTTATGAAGGTCTGTTTTTCCTTCTACAATATCCAGGCCGATTCCATCTTTGTAAGTCTTGTAGCGATCGTCAACGATGTTTTCAAGAACTTTATCATCGATTAAGCGTTGTGCTACTTTTAGTCCTACTGCATAACCATCCATTCCAGCGATATGTGCATGGAATAAATCTTCTGGAGCAAATGATCCACGGCGAACTTTCGCATCAAAGTTTAATCCACCACGGCCTAGGCCACCATTTTTCAAGATTTCATACATAGCTAGTACAGAAGTGTGTAAGTCTGTTGGGAACTCGTCTGTATCCCATCCTAGTAATGGATGTCCTTGGTTCGCATCCACAGAACCTAGCATGTCGTGAATTCTTGCATAGTGTAATTCATGCTCAAATGTATGACCAGCTAAGGTTGCATGGTTTGCTTCAATGTTGAATTTGAAAACATCTTGTAAACCATAATGTTGTAAGAATGCATAACCACTTGCTACATCAAAGTCATATTGATGAGACGTTGGCTCTTTTGGTTTTGGTTCGATTAGGAATTGTGCGTCAAAGCCAATTTCTTTCGCATAGTCATTTGCCATATGGAAGAAACGACCTAGGTTATCCATTTCTAATTTCATGTCTGTATTTAATAGAGTTTCATAACCTTCACGACCACCCCAGAATACATAGTTTTCTGCGCCTAGTTCTTTCCCAACTTCTAAGCCTTTTTTCACTTTTGCAGCTGCATAAGCGAATACATCTGCATTGCTGGATGAACCTGCACCATGAACAAAACGTGGATTACTGAAGTTATTTACCGTATTCCAAAGTAGTTTTGTTTTTGAATCTTTCATGTATTCTTTGATCATCGCAACGATCGTATCTAGATTTTTGTTAGATTCTGCTAGCGTGTCGCCTTCAGGTGCGATATCTACATCATGGAATGCAAAGAATGGAGCATTAATCTTTTCGAAGAATTCAAATGCAGCTTCTACGCGTGCTTTTGCCTGGTCCATTCCAGTGAATTTATCCCAAGGACGAATCGCAGTGCCTGCGCCAAATGGATCGGATAAATCTTCCGTGAATGTGTGCCAGTAAGCCACACCAAAGCGAAGAATTTCTTCCATTGTTTTGCCATTGATTTTTTCTTCTGGATTGTAGAATTTAAATGCTAGTGGATTGTTTGATTTAGCGCCTTCATATTTGATCTTGCTAATGTTATTAAAATAGCTCATATATTTTTCCTCCAAATTATACGTTTCTTGTAACTGTTTACATGGATATTATAACAAGTCATTCTTTGTTTGTCCATCGAATGAACTAAGTTTTTTTATTTTAGTCACTGAAAAAAGACAAAAAAGGTTCACTATTTGTGAACCTTTTCGTCTTATATTTCCTATTCAACTTATTATCTTAAATGTATTTGAGCCGTATCTAATGAGTAGCCGCCTACCTCTACACTAATTTGATATGTGCCTTGTGATAGTGATTTTGTATCCCAATTAAAGATGTACTTACCTGAACCTGTCGTGCGGAAAAGATTTTCTTGATTGGCTTTCCCACTGGATATAGCTTCTTGCTTAGAACCTAGTGTTCCATCAGCATTTACCTCTGTTACATAGAGTTCAGCTTTAGCATCTGTTGCAATATTCCCTTGTTCGTCCGTTAATTCAAATTTCACGGGAACGGTTCTTCCTTGTTTTATGCTATTTAACTCATCTGGATTAATGGGAGATAAGAAAGTGCTCGTATATTCTCTTGGATCTTTGATATCCATCATCGCATAATATGCAGGTTTCACATGGTATTGTGTATCAAATACAAATGGTGCATCTTTGCCTAAGCCATCATCACTATATTCCTCTGCACGATCATCTAACCAAGTATGGTTATCAGCAATACCCCAAAACGTTACATTACTGATTTCCTCATCCATTTCTTCATATAGATCAAACAGTTCCTCATAACGATTTGCCTGTTCTTCAAGAACGCTGTATGGGATTTCATCTTCTGTATTGTATTCACCACTTGGTGGCCAACCATATATACTAACATCCAATTCCGTAATTTGTACGTCTACCCCTAAGTCTGCATATTGCTGAATAGATTCTCTCGTTTCCTCAATCGTAGGCCAGCCAAGTTGAATATGTGACTGTAATCCCACGCCATCAATCGGTACTCCTTCATCTAATAGATCTTTTACTAGATTATAAAAGGTATCCCTTTTAGCCCCAGCTACTTCATTATTATAATCATTGATATATAGCATAGCATCCTCACCAGCAACTTCCCTTGCTGTCTCAAATGCTACTTTAATATAGTCTGTTCCAGTAATTTGATACCAAGGTGAATTGCGCATCTCCCCATTATCATCCACTACCTCATTCACAACATCCCATGCATCAACATCCTCTTTGTAACGCTCAACTATTGTTCGTACGTGAGTTTCCAATCGTTCTAATAAGAGTTCTTTGTTTTCTGCTCGTTTTTCAGGATCTGTTTCTTCTACCATTGGGTTGCCTTCTTCATCTAAAAAGAACCAATCAGCTGTTTGACTGTGCCAAATAAGTGTGTGATAACGCAGATACATATCATTCGCTTTAGCAAAGTCAACAATCTTGTCAGCATCCTCCCAGTAAAATTCTCCTTCTTCCGGTTGGATGTACATTGGTTTCATAGCATTTTCTGCAACGAGACTATTATAATGATATTTTAAAATCTCCGCTGATTCGCCTTCCAATTGAAATGGTTCAACTGCTGCACCAATTGCAAAGGAATCTTCAAACCTTTCATCTATCTGTTCAACCTCCAATGCATGAATCGCATCCGTTTCTTGAGCGGATACACTAGCAGCTCCAAATGGCAGCATCAGGGTTAAAGCCATACCAGAAATAACTGGTTTCTTCCAAACTTTTAGCATATGATAAATCTCCTTTTTTTGATAATGGTTTTAATCATACTCTTGGGATTACTATTCTTTTAAACTATTTAAATCAAGTAATACAAGTTTATAAAACACCTGATTTGTAACCCTTTTCAAAAAATGTGACTTTTATCCTACTTTGTTCGTTCGATGTTTATACTAAGTTGACTGAAGAGTTTACGTAACCTATCTCGTCTCATTCATTAGATGAAAGATTCATCAAGATACTATCCTACTATATTACCAGCCTCCCTCACACTAATGTTGAACGTAGAAAAAAATAGGTTTTTCACACTATATTTTTACTGAATAATTAAAACCTATCCATTTTTCTGATTTCAGTATACATGAAATCACTTAGTTTATCCACTGGTTAAAGGAAGTTTTTACAATTTTTAGTTAAGTGATTTCTATTGTTTGTTGCTATTTGAGAGAGTTAGCAATTCACTCACGGTTACTAGTTGAAAACCTTTTTCCGTCAGTTCAGGAACTAACTTACTTATCGCTTCTATTGTTTGAGAGCGATCTCCATAACCGTCATGAAAAATGAGAATACTACCTTCTTTTACATGTTTCCTTGATTCTTCTAAAATATGATTTACACCTGGCTGCTCCCAATCACGGGCATCCAAGTTCAATGCCCCAATCATCGGATAGCCGTTCTCCTCAGCAATCGCAACTGTCTCCTCATTAAACAACAGAAATGGCGGACGAAGAACATGGGGCATTTCCCCGGTTAGTTCCTGTATAAGTTCTTCTGTTCTTTTGATTTCTTCTTTTAATTCTTCCACGCTTAACTTCGATAAATCAGCATGTGTATAGGTATGATTGCCAATTTGATGCCCCTTCTCTTTTGCCATTCGGACAATTTCCGGGTATTTCTCCATTTTCTCTCCAATCATAAAAAAGGTTGCTTTTCCCCCAGCATTTGCAAAAATCTCCAGTACTTGTGGTGTATAGATTGGGTTCGGCCCATCATCGAACGTGATAGCTATTGCCTTATTATTTGTGGGTACTGTATTGGTTATGGTCAAGTGAATTCGCTCCCTTAGGCTTACAAGTTTATCTTTGATAATGCTATAGTGATTTCAATACAAAGAGCCACGAAAATAATCGCAGCTCTCTTACCCTGCATTCCTTAGATCGTATCTAACCTCACCTTATGCCCCGTTTTCATTGATTCAAAACAGGCATCGATAATTTTTGCAGTATTTATGGTTTGTTCAGGAGTTTGTTGCAATTGATGGACTTCTTTCTGCATCTGAATAGCTTCTGAGAAATGTTCTATTTCACCGCGATATATGTCCCCGTTGATTACTTCTTCACGGATCCCATCTTCTGTCTCCACTTTTACCAGGCCATCTCCTCCTTCTACATCTGGGCGGAATGCATTCGAAATCATCATCTTTCCCTTACTTCCAATTACTTCATATTCATTACGGAAAGTTAGACGAAAACTAGCATCTAACTTGGCCATTTTTCCACTTGGAAAAGTTAACTGTGCCACGACGTCTGTATCTACCTTATACGTTTCGTCAATAATCGCTTGAGCAAAAACTTCTTCCGGTTCTTCCCCGAAAATATTACAGATTGCATGGATGGGATAGCAGCCAACATCATAGAGACTTCCTCCACCTTTTTCCTGACTCATGCGTATATTTTCTTCTTTATTAGTCAGAAAGTAGGAAAACGCAGAATTCATTAAAGTTACTTCCCCAATCTCACCAGAAGCAATAATATCTTTCACACGCTGGTGTTGTGGATGAAATTGATACATGAATGCCTCCATAAACAATACATTCATTGCTCGACAAGCTGTGAGCATCTCTTTAACCTCTGTATAATCGAGTCCAGCCGGTTTTTCACATAAAATATGTTTTCCCTTCTCCGCTGCCCGCATGACCCATTCTTTATGTAAGTGATTTGGTAGTGGAATATAAACTGCTTGAATATCTGGATCCTCCAGTAATTTCTCGTAACTGTCATAAACCTTATTAATTTGAAAACGATCAGCTATCCCTTTGGCCTTTTGTACATTATTGCTCGCAATGGCTATGACTTCAGCATTCGTAGAACGCGTAAATGCTGGGAGTAAAGCTTCTTGTGCGATGTTTGCTGTACTTAGGATTCCCCATTTTACTTTTGTCATTGTTTAGCCTCCTTTTATCTTGTGAGCTTAAAAAGTAATGCAGTCCATTCAATTTTAACGGACTGCATTAGAAAAGTATAATTTATTCAACTCTAAAAGCTTGTTCCTGTGCTTCTACACAAAGGGCTGCAGCGGTAAATGCATGTTCCTGTGTCATAGCATTTTCCGTTCCATTCAAACAATCTAAGATAAAATCCCCAAAAAACGGAAAACCTACCTTACCAGTTAGTTCAAAATGTTTTTCTCCTTCACTATTTACTAAGTATAAATGGTTGCCATCATTGCTGCGGGCAATATCAATGTACTTACGAACTTCGATATACCCTTCTGTTCCTAAAATGAGGACACGTCCATCTCCCCATGTTCCGAGCCCGTCTGGGGTAAACCAGTCGACACGGAAATAGAAGGTGGCACCATTATCCGCAACCAATGTTGCATCCCCATAATCCTGAAAGTCCGGGTATTGCTTATAGTTATAATTTGCAACCTTACTATGGAGAACTTTAGCACTCTTAGCACCAGCATAATGTAAAAATTGCTCAATTTGGTGGCTGCCAATATCCGTCAGAATGCCACCGTATTGCTCAGGATCAAAGAACCAGTCTGGTCTGTTGTCTGCATTAGCACGATGCGGGCCAGTCCCAATCACCTGAATGACGCGACCGATCGTACCTTCCTCAATTAACTGCCCGGCGAAAACTGCACTTTCCACATGTAATCTTTCACTATAATAAATTCCCCAATTCAAGCCGGTTTCTTCCACTTTTTGTTTTGCTTGTTCAATTTGCTCCATGGTAGTAAAAGCTGGTTTATCAACAAAATAATGTTTTCCTGCATTTAAAACGCGCAACCCTAAAGGACCACGATGAACGGGAATGTTTGCACTTGCTACTAATTTGATCTTCGGATTTTGTAAGATTTCTTCCTCGGATGATGCAACGGTTCCTTCAGGATAAGCTTCAATAAATTTTTGTACCTTTTCAGAATCTGGGTCATAGACAGCAACTAAAGTACCGCCTGCTTCTATTAGACCGTTACACATACCGTATATATGACCATGATCCAGACCAATTACAGCAAATGGGAATTCTCCATTTTCTACTACTTTTCTTACTTCACCTTTTGGAGCATAGTTCATTCCATCATTCCTATCCAAATCTGTATCCTCCTATCAAGTAATCTTTAATTTCCACCTACAGTAATATCATTTTCGCTGAACTTTTCTATTGCTGTTTTCTTTTCATAGAAATAAGTTGCATTTTTTTGCGTGCCTTCCCTTGTGTAGAATAGATTTTCCTTCGTTAATGGCAGCTTAATTGTTTTTCCAGTGCTAGCAGATTCATAAATTGCCGATATCAATTCAAGTGTTTGTCTTCCTTGTTTGCCATCGACAAGAACAGTTGTCCCTTGTTCTAATGCAGTCAATACATCATATATTTGTCCTTTATGTCCTTCAAATTGTATTTCATCCAGTTCATTATAATAATTCTGAATTCTTGTTTCTAATTCTTCATCTAATTCAGGAAAGCCATTCTCCTTGGATTTCGATGCTTTCACTTTCCATGGCGATGATACTCTAGCATTTTTACCTTGGAAAATTAACTGTTGTTCTTCTCCATGATGGACAACAGAGCTGGTAATTTGGGCAAGACTACCATCATCATAGCGGCAAATAGCTACAGATACATCTTCTACCTCTGCATTATCATGAGAGGTATTGCTCATAACTGCAGTTACCTCGGATGGCATTCCATTCAACCATTTAAAAATATCAATGTGGTGTACAGCATGATTTAATGTGCAGCCACCACCTTCTTTTTCCCAGGTACCACGCCACCATAAATCATAATAGCTATGACCACGCCACCAGAAGGAATCAACTTGTGCGTGGACAATTGGTCCCATCATTTTAGTTTCTAGCACTTTTTTCAACTTCATCATAGGTGTACGGAAGCGATTTTGCGAGATAACTGAAAGCATTTTTTGGTTTCTTTCAGCCGCTTCATTCATAGCATTACACTCTTCAATGGAGGATGCCATCGGTTTTTCAACGAGAACATTTTTACCTGCATCCAAGAGATTTATCGTGATTTCTGAATGTGTGTATGGTGGAGTGCAAACTGAAACTAAGTCTATGTCATTGCGATCAAGCATTTGCTTGTGATCATCATAAACTTCTACATCAAGATTAAATTCTTTTGCCTGATGTCCTGCCTTTTCTGGGTAAATATCACACAAAGCAACAATTTTACAATGTTCAGGAAACTGTAAATAAGCTTCAATATGGGATGGCGAGATAGCTCCAGTACCAATAATTGCTACGTTTAACACAAAAATCTCTCCTCTTTAATAAAGCTATATTGCTGATTGACTTTACCTAATTTACTTATAAGGAATATACTGTTTTCTAATGGGCTAACGCACAACGAAATTGCTCTCCCTTGCCTGTCTAACTAACTCTACATACTGTTTAGCAATCTCTGTAAGCTTAGTGTAATTTCCCTCGGCGATCGCTTGGTTATCGACTAAATTACCACCAGCCCCAATAGCAATCGCACCAGCTTTTATAAAGTCTGCTCCATTCGTAAGATCTACGCCGCCCGTTGGAATAATCGATACTTGCGGTAATGGCCCTTTGACATTTTTAATGAAAGCTGGTCCTCCCACAGAAGCTGGGAATACCTTAACAACATCGGCTCCCCACTCTACTGCTTGCATCATTTCAGTAGGTGTCATAACCCCTGGAATACTTACTTTTCCATAGCGGATGGTTGTTTCAATAACATCTTTTTTCAAAATAGGACTAACAATAAATTCAGCCCCTGCCCTTATGGAAGCATCTGCTGATAATTCATCTAGTACAGTGCCTGCACCTATAATTGCTCTGTCAGCAAACTCTTTTTTTAATAACTCAATTGCAGACAAAGCTCCTTCACCTTCCACCGTCACTTCTAGAGCATTTACTCCACCCTTTAATAGGCTTTCGGCTACGAACAACGCCTTATCTTTCGGTATTTCTCGAATAACAGCAACTACACCATTTTCTGTTAATCGATTGATTGTTTTTATCTTTGTATTCACGTTACAATCTTTCCTTTCTACTAGAAGGACTTTATAATCCTTAACGTTTTCACTAACGTAAAATTAGCTTCTCTGAATTATCCGGATTAATCTCTGACCAATATGGATAACCTTCTGCATCTCCTAAGACGCTTAGTGCATAAGCACCAAGCTTATTTCCTAAAGCAACTGCTTGCTCATATTCCCAGCCACGAAGCATCCCAGAAATAAAACCAGCAGCAAAACCGTCCCCCGCCCCTACTGTATCAATAATTTTGCTAACCTTTTCTCCAGGCACATAAGCACTTGCAGAATCGGTCTGATAATAGGCACCACGTTCGCCTAATTTAATAACAACGGCTTTTGCATTTCCTTGTAACAGTTTTTCAGCAATTTTCTCTGGGTTTTTTCCTCCTGTTAACAACTCACCTTCTTTAAGTCCCGGCATCACAATATCACTTTTCATAGCTATATCGCTCAAAATTTCTGCCGCTTCCTCCTCAGGCCACAGCTTTAAGCGAACATTCGGGTCAAACACGATTGTCTGATTATTTTGCTTTGCTATATGGATTGTCCGATAAATTGTTTGTTTACAAGATTCACTTAATGCTGGTGTAATACCGGTTATATGAATCATCTTAGCCTTGGAAAGATAGACTTCATCTAATTCTTCAGGTGTCATGTTGCTGGCTGCTGAATTTCTTCTATAATAATAAATCTTTGGATCTTTGCCAGGGTTTGCTTCTTTAAAAAAAACGGCAGTTGGAGCATCCGTATCAAATCTTACTGCAGAAGTGTCTACCCCCTCCCCACGAATATAATTACGAAGATACAGACCAAATTCATCGTTTCCTAAGCGGCTAATCCATCCAGCCTGATGCCCTAGCCGGGATAAGGCAATGGCAACATTCGACTCAGCACCTCCTATCGTTCGGTGAAATGTATCAGAAAATCGCAGTGGTCCGGCAGTCTGTGGTGTAAAAAGGACCATGCTTTCCCCAATTGTCACGACATCCATTTGAACCCCTCCTTTATAGGCTAAACACCAGAATAGGACATAAATCCACCATCAACTGGCACGGTAATCCCAGTTACAAAACCTGATGCATTTTCATCTGCAAGCCAGACCATGGTTCCTAATAAATCATCTGGTACACCAAAACGTTTCATCGGGGTATGGGTAATTATCTTTTCTGATCGCTCCGTTAATGAACCATCTTCATTTCTTAATAACTTTTTATTTTGTGCTGTTTCAAAGAAACCTGGAGCGATAGCATTTACTCTAATACCAACATCTGCCATATGTACTGCTAACCATTGGGTAATATTTTCAATTCCTGCCTTTGCTGCACTGTACGCTGGTACCTTAGTCATAGGAGATGGAGCACTCATTGATGACATATTTATTACGACAGCACCTTTACGATTAATCATTTTTTTCGCAAAAACTTGGGTTGTTATAATAGTTCCTAGTAAATTCAAATCAAAGACAAACTGGAATCCCTCTGGAGCTAAATCAAAAAATGTCATTAAATCTTTATTTTCAAGATCCTCTGGCTTTAATGTTTCATTTGTCGTGCTTCCTTTTGGATGATTCCCACCAGCACCATTAATTAAAATGTCATATGGTCCTATCGTCTCGATAATCTTTTCTTCTGCTTTTTTCAAACTTTCTATATCTAATACATCACAGGAAATGGCAATGGCTTCTCCACCAGCATTATTAATATCCTGTGCGACAATGTTTGCTTTTTCTTCACTTCGCCCCAAAACAGCTACTTTAACTCCTTGTCGGCCAAGTTCTCTTGCCATCGCTCCGCATAATACACCACTTCCTCCCGTAACGACTGCTACTTTACCTTTTAAGTTCTCATTTATTGACAACATAATTATTAGTCTCCTTCCCAGAACTAACGAGAGAATCCCAGATTCCCCACAAATACATACTTCCTAATGCCCGGTCATAGAGTCCATACCCTGGTCTGCATTTTTCATCCCAAATATGTCGTCCATGATCTGGTCGTAAATAACCAGTGAAACCAGATTCATATAACGCTTTCATAATCCCATGAATATCAATCGATCCATCTGTTGTACGATGTGACGTTTCGATAAAATTACCATTTTCATATCTTTTTATATTTCGTATATGTGCAAATGGGATTCGATTTGCAAACACTCTTACCATTTCTGCGATATCATTATCCGGTTTTACTCCTAGTGCCCCACTGCATAATGTCACTCCATTGTATGGACTATCTATTAAATCCAGTACTCTTTGAATATTCTCTTTGCTGTTAATAATTCTTGGTAATCCAAATACTGAAAAAGGTGGGTCATCCGGGTGAATCGCCATCTTAATATCATGTTTTTCTGCAACCGGAATGATACGTTCTAAAAAGTACTGTAAATGATTCCATAAATCTTCTTCACTTACTTCTTTATACTGTTCAAATAAATCTGACAAATATTCAAGTCTTTCCGGCTCCCAGCCTGGCATTGTGAAATCATAATTACGCGAAATCGTATCAACTAGTTCCATTGGATCTATATCAACAATTTTACTGTTTTCATAAAATAGAGCAGTAGAACCGTCCTCAAGTTCTTTATATAAGTCTGTTCGTACCCAATCAAATACTGGCATAAAGTTATAACATATTACTTTAACCCCAACTTTTGCCAAGTTTTCAATCGTTTTGATGTAATTATCGATGTACTGATCTCTAGTAGGTAGCCCTAGTTTGATATCTTCATGGATATTCACACTTTCTACCACATCGATATGAAAACCTTGACGATTAGCTTGTTGCTTTACTTCGTTTATCTTCTCCAGTGGCCACACCTCACCTGCTGGAATATCATGAAGTGCCCAAACTAGTCCTTCTACACCTGGGATTTGTTTAACATATTCTAACGGAATAAAGTCATTCCCCTCTCCAAACCACCTGAATACCATTTTCATTCTGCATCATCCTTCAACTTTAGTGCTTATTTCAGTAATTTTGTCACTTTTTTTAAACTAGTTTCCTATCCTCTCAATTTGGTTTACATTTCCTCCTATTTAACCATTTCAATCAGCCACTTTTCCCATCTGTTTCGTTTTATGTGATTTCTTTTAAAATAAATATTCTAGTATAATTAGTATGGTAGTATAGGTTATAAAATACTAATAGGACAAAGTAATCTTATAAAATATGTTTTCTTCACTCATCTTCAACTATTTAAATACATTAATAATGAGTGAAGAAGTGATTTTTCATTAACATGTTTACCTATTTACCTAAACGCCTCTGCGTAAATGATGAAACCCAAAGACTTAGGAATGAGAAGAACAGCAATGGAATCATTAGAGTTAAAGCTAACGAGTTAAGCATTGCTGGCGGCTGTGAACCTGATCCCTGTAGTACACTAAATACCATAACATTTAAAGTTTGCGTTTTTGGACCAGAAATCAACAAGATAATGGTAAATGTATTAAACATTCTAATAAAAATGTTGATAGCTGATGCTGTTATTCCTGGAACAACTTGTGGAAGAACTATCCTTTGAAATAATTTAAATTTAGTTGCACCTAATGACGTTGCAGCATACTCCAATCTTGGATCTAACGATTCCATATATGGAAGCAAAATAAATACGGAAAAAGGAATACCTACAATCAAATTCACAATAATTAATCCAGGAATCGTTTCTGCTAGACCAATAGAATAGAAGATAGAAGCTACTGGTATTGCATATAGTAAATCCGGTAATGTAAATGGTAATTGGAAGAAACTAATTAATGCTTGTTTAAAAGGAAAGTCCCTTCTCGCTAATATATAAACCGTTGGAATACTTAATACTAATGAGATAACTGTTGCAGTCAACACAATTCCCATAGTAATTTTAAAATATTCGCCAACTTCGTATGCTTGCCATGCTTTAATAAACCATTCTATTGTATAACCCTGTGGTAGAAATGTTCCATACCATTCTTCTCCAAAGGCACTTAAAACAACGGCAATTGTCATTCCTAACACAATCGTTAAAAACAATAGAATTAAAGCCCAGGAAGAAGTTTTGTAGCCTTTCTGCAAGAATAACCCTTTTCTGCTGTTTCTTAGTGGCTTTCTATTTATATTTCCCTGTACAGTTTGACCATCTTCTTTTTCCAATTCTGGAAAAGATTTTTCTGCCTTCATTTTACTTCACCTCTTTCATTACTTAAATGTACTTGCTGAGCCAATATATCCTCGTTTTCGAATCGCAAACACAATACTTAAAACTAACAGCTGTGTAATTCCCATAACAATGGCTACTGTGTTTGCCATATTATAGTTAAAATTACGCATCGCTTCTTCAAAAGCTACTACAACAAATGTACGTGTTTCTGATGCAGGATTACCTACGATGACTGCTGTAGAGTAAACACCAATTTGCATAATCAAATTTAAGGCAAAAACAGTTAATACATTGGAGCGAATTAGAGGCCAAAACACCCTTTTGAAAGTCACCCATCGACTAGCCCCCAATGTACGAGCTGCCCTTTCTAGATTAGGGTCAATAGTCCCCATCATTCCAACTAAATTAGAAGCGATAAAAGCTGTACCCAAAATAACAAGAGCTATAAATGCACCTGCATAGTTATAAACTAAAGTAAATGGTTCATCAATTAGACCCATATTTATTAATGTTGTATTAAACCATCCAGTTGGTTTAAAGAATGCGATAACCGCCATATCAACAATAATAGAGCCTAAGGTAAGAGGGAATATAGTTAATCCAGCTATAATTCCGCCACCTCTCATCTTTTCTCTTATAAAATAAGTAATTCCAAAAGCAATAAATAGCTCTATTATAGAAGCTGGGACTACTAGATATAATGTGCGCCAAATCGTATCATAGTAATTTGAATTCGTGAAAAACTCTACGTAATTAGCTAATGTCAAGCCAGCAGTCTCTGGTTGCTGGAATGTCATAACAAATCCTTTTAATAGTGGATAAACGAATAGTAATAATAATGGAATCAGTGATGGAAGAAGCAGAAGATAATCCCTCTTCTTTGCAAAAACCTCTTGGTTCATTTCAATCACTCCTCATCAATAATTAATAGTTTTGCAGGGTCCAAATATAGTCTTACTTCTTCTCCCATCGCATATGGATTCAATCCTAATACGTTCACCTTAAATGTTCTTCCTTCTTTTGTTTCAACTTCATAACCTGTTGCACTTCCAATATAGTCACTTACGGTAATTTTTCCACTTAGCGTGTTCATTCCAATCTTGGGGTCCGTAATAATCTCGAGCATCTCTGGTTTTATTGTTAGAATTACTTCATCACCAACTTGGTGCTGTTTATCATGATTTACTACTAGTCGAACGGAATCTTTATCCGCTTCAAAAATAAATTGTCCATCCTGCTCATCAATAAGTTTTCCTCTTAAGAAATTACCGTATCCTATAAAATTAGCCACAAAATAGTTTTTCGGTTTCCCAAATATTTCTTTTGGCGTTCCAATTTGTTGGATAATTCCATTTGACATGACGGTTACCTTGGTTGATAAGGATAATGCTTCTTCTTGGTCATGCGTTACGTAAATTGTAGTAATCCCTAATTCATCATGCAGCTTTTTCAATTGTGTACGCATTTCTTTACGAAGTTTAGCATCTAAGTTACTTAATGGTTCATCAAGCAATAATACACGTGGTCTAATAACTATTGCGCGTGCCAGTGCAACCCTTTGCTGTTGTCCCCCACTCAGATCTTTAATAAAACGATTTCCTAAATCATTCAACTGAACCATTTCTATAGCTTCCTCAACCCGTTTTTTCTTTTCTGACTTACTTACTTTTCTCATATCTAATCCAAAAGCAATATTTTGTGCAACCGTCATATGAGGAAACAATGCATAGTTTTGGAAAACCATCCCTATATCCCTTCTGCTCATATCAATCTTATTGATTGGCTGTCCATTAAAAGTAATTTCTCCTGACGTAGGTTGCAAAGTACCAAGTATCATTGATAGGATGGTTGTTTTACCGCATCCACTTGGTCCGAGAAGTGTCATAAACTCTCCGTTTTCAATATCAAGACTAGCATTATGTACTGCGGTAGTAGAACCAAACTGTTTTGTTAAATTTCTAATTTCAACTCTAGTTGAATCTAGAATCGTAGTAGAATTCTTTTTCTTTACGGCTTGTGACATTCCCATTACTCCTTTAGTACCCCCGCCTTATAAGGCGGGGTTTTTTTCTTCATTTTTTATTTCGCTTGAATATTCTGTTCCCAAAGACTATAACTTTCATTCGTAGCTTCTAAGTTAGGGAATAACACCCAATTATCTTCTGGAACATAAATGGTTTCTCCGTCTTTAAATTCTGGCATAACACCTTCTTGATAGTGATTATAAGTTTCCACATATTCCTCTTCTAGAAGTTCCGGAGATGCTTCGCCATTAGCCGGTAAGAAGCCAACTGCATATCCTTGAGATTGAACCTCTTTTGAAGTTGCAAACTCTAGAAATTCTAATGCAGCTGCTTTACGATCGTCCGGTAAATCCTTTAACATAACATAGAAATGAGAGTCGATAATTTGTTTCGTATCTTCCAAAGCAACAGCTCCAATATTTGGTGGTACAGTATCTGTAGCTACTAAATTAGCAAACCAAAATGGAGTGTGTGGTATGATATCCACCGCTCCCTCGTAAAGCAAGTCAAAGCTATCAGAGGTTTTTGTTGGATAGTTATCGATCGTTTCTCCAATATCTTCTAGGTATGTCCAAGTCTCGTCCAACGACTGAGGGTCATTAAAATCTTCCCCTAAAGATTGAGCTAATCCAAAGAAAAATCCTCTTGCTGGACCACTGGATGGTACTGCTGGGTAAGTAAATTTACCTGGGTTTTCTGAAATCCAATCTTTCAGTTCTGCATAAGTAGTTGGTGGGTTATCAATTTTGTCTTTGTTATAAACTAGGATAGGCCCACCTGAACCAGTAGTTACTGGAGCACCATATCCATCAAAAGATTCTTTATAAGCGCTTCCAATTTCATTCCATTCATCCGCATGAACTTCTTCACTGTACTCTGGTAAAAGTTGTTCCCATAAACCATCATTTATTCCTAATGGAAGACCGTCTAATCCAGTAATAACAACGTCGATTGTTCCATTATCACCTTGTGTTTTTATTTTATTAATGATTTCCTGTGGGGTACCGCGACCATACTCTACGTTGTACTTTCCACCTGTTTCTTCTTCAAACATGGGTATAACAATATCATTGTAATATTCATCTCCACCAGCTACAGAATAAATAGTCAGTGTAGTGGGGTCATCAGAACCACCGCTTTCTTCAGCACCTCCACCACATGCAGCTAGTATAATTCCCATCATCAAAATAGTAGCTAATAAAATCCATTTTTGTTTTTTCATATATTTCCCTCCTCGTTATAGTAAATAATCTAAAACGATATCATCAATATCTTTCAATAGGCACCCTTTTTTCACAATCACCTCCTTTAGGATATTTCTTGTAATCGATTGCATTCATTCCAAAAAAATATGGCCAAGACACAATCTCTACTTTAAGTATTTTAATTATACTAGTATGGTAGATAAAAGCGCAGTTATACCAGAAAAAGATTATACTGATAATATTACCACTTTAATTATACTAGTATGTTAGTTATCTATATTCTATCTATAATTCTTTAAAATGGCAATAAGATTTGTATATATTTTTTTAAAATATCGAATGGTCAGAACCTATTGTTTTATTGATATTACGCTCTTGAGAAATAACTACGCATTCTAAAAGTGTGGAGAGAGACCTCTTCCAAATGGGCAGCCCATATGGAAGAGGTCTTGTTATTACGTTAATAAATCGGTCTACCTTGTTGATCCGGTATGCCAGACTTCCTATAAAAATAAGTGTTGATGCGATCACGCCACTCGATTGCATTCTCTAATTGTCTCTGCAATCTATCTTTCACATTTTCAAATACCCAATCCTCTACTTTACCTTTCAAACTGTTCCATCGTTGAATAAAGTCCTCGACTTCTTCTACACCTTGGTAATGAGTATTATAAATGTGTTGGATAACTGTTTCCCCTGACTGCAATTTATGTGTGTATGGGACATGATGGAAGAATAAAAGCAGTTCATCTGGGCAATTTTCTAATGAATTATAAACTTTTGCATTTGGTTCAAAATATTGACCAGCATACCCTGTTCCAGTTTCAATCGTTCGGTCAACACCAATACCATCACGATCTGCAAAATGATAGGTACCCCATTTCGAATACTCATACCCTTCAACATTCGGTCCATAATGATGATCTGGGTTAACCATCCAGCCTACACCAAGTGGTGCGGTATAATTCTCATAAGTTCTCCATGAATGAAGTAACATATATTCAATTTCCTCAACTACCTTTGGATCATTTCCGAATGTTAAATGAATCCAATCTTTTGTAATTTCGTCTGTTGTTAAATCAGGATTCCAAATCAGTCTCCCAAATCCATAAAAATTTGCTTGGGCTAATGTATTTCCTGTCCAGTTAATATCATCACCAATGTTGGATACCGCTGCAATACCACTATGTTTATAGCCATACAATGAACCATCAGCAATGGATTTAACAGTTGATCCTTCTCCTTTGGCATATGTATCAAAATTTAATACTTCTTTCCATTGAGGGATTAAATAACAAACATCTATTTGCTGACCGGTATATTCCTGTGCAATTTGAAATTCAAGTACTTGATTGGTATCTTTCATTGCACCTAATAACGGAGAGACTGGTTCTCTCACTTGGAAGTCCATTGGTCCATTTTTAATTTGCAAAATAACATTATCCAGAAATTGGCCATCAAGCGATTTGAAGTTATCGTACGCAGCTCTAGCTCGGTCTGTTTTCCTGTCTCGCCAATCTTGTAAACAATTGTAAACGAAGCAGCGCCATACTACCTTTCCATTAAAAGGTTTTAGTGCTCGTGCTAATACATTGGCACCTTCCACATGTCCTCTTCCATACGTGAATGGACCTGGTCTCCCTTCTGAATCTGCTTTGACAACGAAACCACCAAACTCAGGAATATAGCTATAAATCTCTTCTACCTTTTCAGCCCACCATTTTTCTACTTCTTCATTAAGCGGATCCGCGGATTCCAGGTTTCCTAATTCCATTGGACTAGCATAGTTTATGCTTAGGTACGTTGTTATCGCATAAGACTCCAGAATGTCTGCTACCTCTTTAACTTTGGGAAGGAATTTCTCAGATATTAAATTCGTCTCTATATCCCAAACATTTACATTATTGATAGAAATGGCATTTACTCCAACAGATGATAAAAGCCTTGCATAATCTCTTACTCTTGTTAAATCATTAGTGAAATCGTTATCATTAAAGAAGATAGAATTGCCAGAATAACCCCGTTCAATGGAACCATCGATATTATCCCATTGATTCATCATTCTTAACTGATTTTTTGGTGCTTCAATAATCTCTAAATCATCAATAGACTCTTCTCTTTGTAAAATCCTTAGGAAATGAAAAGTTGCATATAAAGTGCCTTGATCCGTTTTACCAATTAATAGTACCTGTTTTTGATTTTCAGCATATTTTAGAAGGTACCCTTCTTCATTTAAGTTAGAAAATAGTTCTCTAGCAATACCAAACTCTTCTAAGTCAACGCTTTCATATGTACCTAAAACAATAGAATATTCATTTGTTGGGAAAGGTTGAACAGATGGTGTTATATCGAACATTGAGTTCAGTGCATTCTTCAGTTCATTGACCGCAGAATTTATTACAACGGTATCATCAGCAACAGCGATTGTAGAAGCTATTTTGCTGTATTTTTCTGCATTCTCTAACTTCCGATACTGTAGCCAGCAGTGATAACTATTGGTTAATAGTTGATTGTTCTCGTTATTTAATATTTCCTGCATTTGCTTAACCTCCTATATTGTGAAGAAATACATTGATTTTATACCTTTACAAACAAGAATCAATGTATTTATTCAAATCTTGCGAATTAAAAATAATTCGGATATTTCTTCTTGAGTTCCTGTTTCTCAAAATTTACTAAGTTTAAATGTTGGACAATCAATTTCTCCGCGTCCTCTTCTTTTTTATCCTGAATAAAATTAAGGATAGCCTTATGTTGAGATACAAGAATATCCCATTCAAGATTAGAAGCTAAACGAAGAACTCGTAACCTATCAAAATGACTATTCATTTGTCTAATCATTTTCCAGGTCCTCAGTTTGTTGCATCCTTCAAATAACAATCGATGGAATTCATCATCTAATTCTAGCAATTGATGGTAAGATCCTTTATTCAAGCATAGTTCTTGCATGACAATATTGGATTCCAGTCTAAAAAACTGTTCTTCATCAAAATCCTGACAGGCTTCTCGTACAACTGCTTTCTCAATATTTTCTCGAATGAACCTTCCTTCTTCAACTAGATCCAAGTCAATCATAGAAACAATTGTACCAATCTGAGGATATATACCCAGCATATCTTCCTGTGAAAGTTTTAAAAATGCTTCCCTTACTGGTGTACGACTTACACTTAACTCTTTTGCAATTTCCTGCTCAGAAATTTTTTGACCAGGTTCCAAATCAAGTTCTATAATTCTCTTCTTTAATGTCTCATAAACAAAGTCCCTGGTTGAATAATTTTCTCTTTTAATGACCGGCGGAATTATTCTCACCTCTTTCCAATTCTTCTAATTTTTGATATTCTAATAGTACTAGTATGGTAGTTACATCTCCATTATAGAAGTTTCTTATCGTAATTTCAATTATTTTTTATTTAAATACATTTATTGGTTATTTCGGACTATTTTTAATATTATGAATTGACAACGTTTTCAACTTGTGGAAGAATTCTAATTGTGACTTTTAACAAAACTTAGGAGGGAAGATAATGAAAAGGAAAAAGATTACTATTTTCAGAACCTTTAATGTGCTTCTCAGTTTTCTACTGGTCTTTAGCACCTTTGGTTCCACTACCCCATTGCTAGCAGATTCTGCTGACCAACCAGCAAGCGTTATAGAATGGGATGAAGAATTACAAGAAATAGATGGTTTTGGAGGATCGTTTGCATTTCATAAGGGCGGATCCATTATGAGATTAGACGACCCAGTTCGAACTCAAATACTAGACCTATTGTTCAGCCAAGAGAAAGGTATCGGAATAAGTATTGTTCGGAACATGGTTGGCGATGGTGGAATTGATGACTGGGGAAACGAAGACTATGATGGACCTAGTGAAACCATCATGCCAAACCCAGGAGAATATGTTTGGGATGACCCAGATTGGAATAAAGATGAGTTTGACAAGTATCAAATCTGGATTATGAATGAAGCTAAAAAACGAGGAGTAGAGACCTTCTTAAGTACAGTTTGGAGCCCACCAGCATGGATGAAACAAAATAATAGCGTTATAGATAACGGGGAAGGTCCAAACAAATTAAGAGAAGATATGTATCAGCAATTTGCAGAGTACTTAGCAGATTATGTCAAAGGTTATAAAGAGCATTTTGATATAGATATCACGCATGTTTCTCCTGCAAATGAACCTGACTTAAATACAGGATATTCCAGTAACGTATGGACTCCAGATGAGTTAAATACTTTTGTTCGCGATTATATGGGACCTACTTTTGAAGATAGAGATATCGGTACTAACATTGTTTTAGGTGAGGCAATGAGATTTAGTGAAGAATATGCACTTCCAGCAATAAATGATCCTAAGACCAATAAATATGTAGATGTTGTTGCAGCTCATGCATACACAGGATTACAAGAAGGTGAAACTACACCTGACCCAGATGCCTTTAAACGGTCAAACGAATTAGGAAAAACTATTTGGCAAACAGAATACATGAATCAAGGTGACAACAAACAAACTTTTGAAAATAACACTATTACTGATGGATTGAGATATGCTAACCTTATCGGAAATATGTTCGAAGTGTCAGGTACAAATGCTTATTTCTGGTGGTGGCCAGCCGCAAATAACGGAGCGGACGGTTCTGATTTAATTCGTCTCGTGAATGATGGCAGTGATCAAGGAATAGATCCAACAGAAAATGGATTATACCGCGTCTTTAAACGTTTCTATACTTTTGGGAATTACAGTAGATTTATTCAGCCTGGCTATGTCATGCTAGAGGCAAATAATCCTGCAGATGATGTAAAGGTTACGGCATACAAAGACTCCGCTACTGATAACTTTACAATTGTTGCCGTGAATAATAGTGTAGAGGATCAAACGATAACATTTGATTTAGATAACTTCCCTGAAGATGTAAATGCTGTTGTTCCTTACCGAACCTCTGCTAGCGAAAATCTCAAAAAGCTAGATTCGGTAAATGTAAATGATAATAACTTTACTATGGAACTAAGAGGTTCCAGTGTAACAAGTTTTATTCCTGAACAATTTGAATTACCTGCCCTTCCTGATATGAAAGACGTGTTTTCTACCTATTTAGCTGCAGAAAATGATGGACAGACTTCTGGATTACGAGTAGACAATAATAAAAATGGGGATAAAGTAATAACGAATGTTAGGGATGGTTCCTATATTAAATATTCTAACGTAAACTTTGCAGATGGATCTGCTTCAGGTGAAGCTGATAAACGAGGAATATTAAGTATGAAAGCTAAAGTAGCTCCAATTGCAGGTGGTACGATTGAAGTTAGATTAGACGACCCTTATAACGGTAAAATCGTTGGAACCATGGATGTTCCAAGGAACGGAAATCCAAATGACCCGATAACTGTATCAACAATGATTGATACAAACTCAACTGATGGTGCCTATGGTTTCCATGACTTATACCTTGTTTTCACCACTGAAAACAATAGTAATAGGAAAATGTTTAATGTAAGTAAGTTTGAATTTAGTGATGAAGTAATTTCACCAATTGAAGAATAGAAAAACGAGGGCACTATATGATTCAAAGGTGCCCTCGTTTTTTCTATTTATTTTAGCTTTGCTTAATGCTTTCTTTTCTTCTTTTATTGCTAGATTATATAGTTATTTACCTCTTCACTGAGCTCGAATCGATGTTTGTTCCACGTTAAATTCTATAATGTTACCGTCAGGATCTTGGCAAAAGATTTGCGCAAAACCGCTTTTGCTATTTGGTTTTAATAGTATCTCAACACCTGCTTCTTGCAAATAACGAAGTGTTTGATAATAATTTTTAACACGAATCGCAAAGTGTCCTTCTTTGGATTCAATATTGCGACTCGTTCTTAAGGTTTCGGAATCATCATAAACAATTAGATGTAATTGTAAGTCGCCTATTTTGTACCAGGCCCCTGGAAAATCAAAATTAGGTCGGTCTAACTCTTCAAACCCAAGAATATTTCCGTAGAACTCCTTTGCCTTTTCCAAGTCAGTTACCGAAAGACTTACATGATGTAATCCTTCAATGTTAATCATATAGTTCAACCCCTTATTAAAAGCTTCTAAAAGCAGTTTAATATGATTAGCTTAGTCCATACAATTGAAAGCATGTGAGAAAATGTAATTTATTTCCTTTACCATGGATTAAAATTTCTTAATAAGCCCCGCGAATATGATCCTTCACTTTTTCCTCATAAAATCGCACCAAACGGCTCAATTCCTCTTCCGTATAATCCTTCACATCCAGTGCTCCTAGATTATCCTCCACCTGTTTCACATTACGGAAACCTGGAATCACACTCGTTACCGCTTCCTGTTCCAGAATCCATTTTAAAGCAGCTTTGGTCATATTTCCTCTTCCTTCTGCAATCCACTCGAGCTCACGGCTTAATTCCACACCTTTATTAAATTCAAGACCAGCAAAAGTTTCTCCTACATTAAAGGCTTGTCCGTCTTTGTTAAAACGGCGATGATCATCTTCTTCAAAAGTCGTATCTTTGCTGAATTTACCAGTTAACAAACCACTTGCAAGCGGAACTCTCGCAAGAATGCCAACTCCTTTTTCCATGGCTCTTGGGAATAATTCTTCCAGTGGTTTTTGACGGAACATATTAAAAATAACTTGTAAGGCACTTGCTCCAGAGTTTTCCAGGACATATAATCCTTCCTCTACCGTCTCTACACTTACACCATAGTAACGAATTTTTCCTTCTGCTTTTAATTTTTCCAGTACGTCAAATACACTGCCATCTTTTAAAATTTCAAGTGGTGGGCAGTGAATTTGATATAAATCCAAAGTGTCGCGGTTTAATCGTCTTAATGTGTTGTCAAGATAGGTGCGCACCTGTTCTTCGGAGTAATTTTTTGGATCGTTTATATCCCCTGCACGGCAAAACTTCGAAGCGATATGTATCTCAGATTCCTTTCCTTTCGTTGCTTTTGCTAAAAGCTCCTCCGCATGGCCATCCCCATACACATCTGCGGTGTCAAAGAAATTAACCCCTAACTCCATTGCACGGTCTAAGCCCTTCAATGATTCCGTATCATTAACTTTGCCCCATGCACCACCAATAGCCCAAGTACCAAAACTTAGATTGCTAATGTTTAAATCTGTATTTCCTAATTGTTTGTAATTCAAAGTAATTCCTCCTCTTTTTATGCTGTGTTGTGTTCTAAAAGATTGTTGTAAATAATCAGTGGATTAGCACAATATTTCCGGAGCTGTTAAAGCACCAACCCCATTTCATATTGTGTCGCATTTTATAACAATATGAAGGCTCTTCCACTAATATTCAAAACAGGCTATCCCCATAAGCAACATTTGCTCATATCATGAGATAGCCTTCTATAAACTAGTTACGATAATCCATTAACTGCTCATTTAAATCATTCGTTTTTCCATAAACCTCTTGATAAATCGCAAATAATCCTTTATATCTTTCCACATTTTCTGGAATTGGTGTATATACTTTATCTTCTTTCAAGAATTCATCTGCACATTCTTTCAAGGTGTCGAACCAACCACAACCAAACGCTGCAAGCATTGCTGCGCCCATTCCTGGTCCTTGCTCACTTTGCATTTTTACGATTGTTGCATTGAAAATATCAGCTTGCATTTGCAGCCATGATTCATTTTTTGCGCCTCCACCGATGGAAACTACCGTATCAATGTTTTTGCCATTTTCACGGAAAATTTCAACCGATTCATTTAGAGAGAAGGTGATTCCTTCCAGAACCGCACGAGCAAAATGTTTTCTCTCATGGGATGCATCCATGCCGATAAAGCTTCCGCGAATGTTCGCATCTACGTGCGGGGTTCTTTCTCCAACAATATAAGGAGTAAAGATTAGCCCATTGGATCCAACTGGAACGCTATCGATATCCGCTAATAGTTCGTTAAAGTCAATTTCTTTTGCAAACGTGTCTTTAAACCAAGATAGGCTATATCCTGCTGCAAGTGTTACCCCCATGGTATAGAACACTTCTGGTGCTCCATGGTTGAAGTAATGAACTTTACCTTCAAAGTCCTTATCTCCATTTGCTTCATAGGATAAAACCACTCCAGATGTACCGGTACTTGCTAATGTTTTTCCATCCTCTAAAATTCCAGAACCAATGGCACCACATGCATTATCAGCGCCACCTGCAAATACTTTTGTTGCAGGACTTAATCCTGTAGCTTCAGCGATTCCCGCAGTAATTGTACCAACCTCATCATGTGAACCAACTAATGGCGGACAAATTTCTGGATTAATATCCAATATTTCACAAATCTCTTTGCTCCATGTTTTTTCAGCAACATTTAACAGTAATGTCCCTGCTGCGTCTGAATACTCCATATGCAACTGCTCAGTTAATTTCAAGCGAACATAGTCTTTCGGTAATACAAAGGCTTTTGCTTGATTGAAAACTTCAGGTTCATGATTTTTCACCCATAGTATTTTTGGTAGGGTAAATCCTTCCAGTGCAGGGTTCTTCGTTATTTCTAGTAGGCGTTCTTTGCCCACTTTTTCATAAATCTCTTCACATTCTTTGGTCGTTCTTGTATCATTCCAAAGAATGGCATTACGTAAGACTTCGTTATTTTCATCTAATAGAACGAGTCCATGCATCTGTCCGGAAAAGCTAAGTCCTTCGATATCTTCTGGATTCCCTTTAAAATCTGCTAGTAATTCGGATAAGCCAGCAACCGTTTGTTCTACCCAGTCATTTGGATTTTGTTCACTGTAGCCTACTTTTTCCTGAATGAGTGGATAGGACTTAGAAACTTCCTGCGTCACTTCTCCCTGCTGATTCACTAATAATATTTTGACAGCACTTGTCCCTAAATCTACTCCAATTACGTATTTCATCATTAATCTCTCCTGCATTCTAATAAGATATAAAAGACGAAGACACAGATTGGAATGGTCTTCGTCTTTCTTTTGGCAGTTAGGAAGGGCGGACCTTCCTTCTGCATACGTGTCATTCCTAGATGAACTGATAAGATTATCTATTACTCACCTGCAAATGTTGTTAATAGATATTGATTGATTGTAGCATTAATGCTTTCCAGTTTACCAGATTCGTTGTTGATTTCTTTCAATCCTAGCGCATATTCTTCTAATTTATGAAGGTCTGTTTTTCCTTCTACAATATCAAGGCCAATTCCATCTTTGTAAGTCTTGTAGCGATCGTCAACGATGTTTTCAAGAACTTTATCATCGATTAAGCGTTGCGCTACTTTTAACCCAACGGCATAACCATCCATTCCAGCGATATGTGCATGGAATAAATCTTCTGGAGCAAATGATCCACGGCGAACTTTCGCATCAAAGTTCAATCCACCACGACCTAGTCCACCATTTTTCAAGATTTCATACATAGCTAGTACAGAAGTATGAAGATCTGTTGGGAATTCATCGGTATCCCAGCCTAGTAATGGATGTCCTTGGTTGGCATCCACAGAACCTAACATGTTGTGAATTCTTGCATAGTGTAATTCATGTTCAAATGTATGACCCGCTAAGGTTGCATGGTTTGCTTCGATGTTAAATTTGAAGACATCTTGTAAACCGTAATGTTGTAAGAATGCATAACCACTTGCTACATCAAAGTCATATTGATGAGAAGTTGGCTCTTTTGGTTTTGGTTCGATTAGGAATTGTGCATCAAAGCCAATTTCTTTCGCATAATCATTGGCCATATGGAAGAAACGTCCTAAGTTGTCCATTTCTAATTTCATATCTGTATTTAGAAGTGTTTCGTATCCTTCACGGCCACCCCAGAATACATAGTTTTCTGCTCCAAGTTCTTTCCCAACTTCTAAGCCTTTTTTCACTTTCGCAGCTGCATAAGCGAATACATCCGCATTGCTGGATGATCCTGCACCATGTACAAAACGTGGGTTACTGAAATTATTTACGGTGTTCCAAAGTAATTTTGTTTTCGAATCTTTCATGTATTCTTTGATCATCGCAACGATCGTATCTAGATTTTTGTTAGATTCAGCTAGCGTGTCGCCTTCAGGTGCGATATCAACATCATGGAATGCAAAGAATGGAGCATTAATCTTTTCGAAGAATTCAAATGCTGCTTCTACGCGTGCTTTTGCCTGGTCCATTCCCGTGAATTTATCCCAAGGGCGAATCGCAGTACCTGCACCAAATGGATCTGATAGGTCTTCGGTGAATGTGTGCCAGTATGCCACACCAAAGCGAAGAATTTCTTCCATTGATTTTCCATTAATTTTTTCTTCTGGATTGTAGAATTTAAATGCAAATGGATTCGTTGATTTTGGACCTTCATACTTGATATTGCTTACGTTGTTAAAATACGTCATGTGTTGTATCCTCCTAGAATTATATATTTAAATAATTTAATAATAATGTAAATGCTTTCACAAATTTATTATAGCATGGATTTGTTAGTTAGTCTATCGAATGAACAAAGTTTTTTTATTTTTTTTGATGTACGTCTGAAAGTAGCCTATTATTGGATTCTACTTTTCGCATATCCATAAAGCTATCGTGCGGCAATTTATTCCATCCATTAATTGTTCGATTAGGATAGGTAAAACAGCTAATTTATCGTATAATGAGTAGTACATGCTACTTAGTACATCGATTAAACAGACGTCATCTAAAGGAGGACACAGCATTGAACAGTACTACGAGTGCGATTTATAACATTTTGGAATGGATTACTAAATTTGCCTATGTCAATCTTTTATGGGTTATCTTTACATTGTTGGGCGGGGTTATTCTTGGCTTCTATCCTTCTACCATCGCCATGTTTGCAATGGTTCGAGATTGGTTAAGAGGAACAACGGATTTACCTGTCTTAAAAACGTTTTGGAAGTATTACAAACGTGATTTTCTTAAAAGCAACCTGTTGGGCTTATTCCTTAATATCATACTAGCTTTCATTGCCATTGATATTTATTACATTCAAATTAATATGAATGAGCAGCTAACCTGGACTTATATTCCATTATTTGCCTTTATGCTCATGGTTGCTTTATTCCTATTTTATCTGTTTCCAAGCTATGCGCACTTTGATTTAAAAGTAGGGCCACTTATGAAAAATGCATTTTTGATTATGTTGATCAGTCCGATTCAAAGCTTTCTCATTATTATTAGTCTTGTATCCGTAGTCTTCATTATGCGCGCGATCCCAGCATTGTTCTTTATTTTCGGCGGTACGACTTATGCATTCATCACCACTTGGCTAGCGTTACATGCCTTTAATAAGGTGGAGCAGAGACAGAAATAAGAGCTGCATCGACTATTAGCATGGGATATCAACGAATTATTGAAGTATATCTACCATTCAGGTGCATATATCTACAGGACTGAGGGCTATTTCAACGTTCACCTGTTGTATCAACCAAAGTAACACAGATATCAACAATTAAGGAAAATATTCACAAAGCAAGATTTGGGTGAGTACTATATTGACCTTCAATTGTTATATTGATGAAAAATAAACCTGCATAATAATCAAAAACCACCTCCCCATACCGTTTCTAAAAACTGTTGGACAAGGTGGTTTTTTATAAATATAGTAAAAGGACTTTCCAGAGTCTAGGAGAAGTCCTTTTCATTGTACTTTATTATTCTTCTGAAAGTGCCTCTTCATGTGCCTTTGCAAATTCTTCTGGTGTAACTTCCCCACCAAATAATGCTTGAATCATATCTAAATGCAATTGAGCATCTGCCGCTGTCATTTGTACGTCAGCAAATAGTGTAATGTTTTCAGCTTCATTCAGGTCATTTAAAATATCAACGTACAATGGAAGAAGATCCATGGATTCCGTATCAATTTTAGCTGCAGGTACCATTCCTACTTCAGTTACCGCTCTATCGCCCCATTGTTCCACAAGATAAGATGCAAATGCCATTGCATCTTCTTTCACATCAGAGTTTTCAGCGACGAACAACCCAACTCCAGGTCCACCAACATAATTATTCATGTTTCCCTTTCCATCAATGGAAGGGAATGGGAAGTACCCAACAGAATCTCTAAATTCCTGTGCAACATCTTCATTTGTTGTAAAGTTTGCTAAATCCCATGTAGCTGTTAAGTACATTGCTGCCTGTCCACTTAAAAACATACTTTTTGCCTCTTCATCAGCTAAACCATTCGGACCAGCAACAAATGTGTCATTCTCTACAAGTTTTTGAATTTCTTCACCTGCTTGAACAAATACCGGATCTTCAAAGGACATTTCCCGGTTAATCGCATCTGTTATAACATCCTGATCAGCACCAAGTCTTGTAGCTGCATACATATACCACATGGAACCAGTCCAAGCATCTTTGTTCCCAAGTGCAACAGGATTAACACCGTTTTCATTTAACGTTTTTACAATTTCATTCAGTTCTTCCATAGTCTCAGGCTCTTCCAATCCATATTCATCAAAAATAGCTTTGTTGTAATAGATACTTGCTATATTTAATTCTAATGGTAGTCCATATGTATTTCCATTCATAGAAAACGGATCTGTGGTTCCTGCTACAAAGTTATCTTTATTGTAAATGTCATCTAATGGAGCATATTTATTTCCTTCTACATAAGGCTTCATGTATCCTGCTGCCCATGTAATGCCAACATCCGGTAATTCATCCGAAGTAGATAATACTTTGATTTTATCTTTATATTGTTCATTACTTAAAACTTCTAATTCAATCGTAACGTCAGGATTATCTTCTTCAAATTCTGAGATAATCTCGTTTATTGTATTGTATTGCGGAGCTGTACTGCCTTCTGTGTAAGAGTGCATAAACCTAATTGTTTTATTTCCCGAATCTGATTCACCGGAAGAATCTACGCTCGCATCAGACCCTCCCCCACACGCAGCAAGCAATAAAGATAAAACAAATAAGACCACCACAGTTGTAATCGCTTTCTTTAAATACATTTAAAAACCCTCCTAGAAAAATATTTTTTTGATTATAAGCATATTTATATTACCATTAAAAACATTGTTTGTATACTGGATGAACGAACAATAATAAGAGATTAAGGATTTTTTCTAAAAGATAGTTTTTTTTTAACATTTTATAGAGACTATAGACATCTTCATATTCCGCCTCCTCTTACTCGAAATTGATTTATAGAGTAGGTATGATCTATGCTTCTTTTTAGATAATTACAGATAGAAATCACTTGGCGGTTGATAGAATCCAGAAGGCGGTTGATTGATGCCAATTGCCGGTTGATAGAACCAAGAAGGCGGTTGATTGACGTCACTTGCCGGTTGATAGAAACCAGCGGGCGGTTGATTGGTGCCTCTCGTCAGTTGATTGAATTCAGCAGGCGGTTGATTGGTGCCACTTGCCGGTTGATAGAATCCGGCAGGCGGTTGATTGATGCCACTTGCCGGTTGATAGAATCCAGCGAGGCGGTTGATTGATGCCAATTGCCGGTTGATAGATTTTCTACAAAGAAAGGAAAACCAGAAAAAACCACCGCACCTTACTGCTATTAACACAGAAGGATGAGGTGGTCTTTAAAACATCTTTAGAGAATTAACCTTTCACCGCACTAGCAGTAATACCTTCCATAATTTTATCACTGAAGAATAAGAAGGCAAGGATGATTGGTAGTACACTAATAACCAGTGTTGCACCAATTGCTCCCCAGTCGGTCATGTACTGTCCAATAAAGTTTTGAATACCTACTGTCAATGTTTTGAATTTGTCAGAGCTAATAAATGTATTAACAAACACAAATTCATTCCAGTTATAAATCATATTGATAATAACCGTTGTTGACATGATCGGTGCAGAAATTGGTAGAATGATTCGGAAAAATAAGCGATGAATCGAGCTTCCATCAATAATTGCAGCCTCTTCGATTTCACGCGGAATCGTGGTGTAGAATCCGAGTAATATCATGACCGTTATCGGTAAATTATACGTTGTATACGTAATCACAATCGATAAAGGATTATCAATTAAGTTAACATTTAAGAACATGTTATATAGTGGTATTAACGCAGAGTGAATTGGGATCATTAGACCAACCATAATAATTCCTAATACTAATCCACTGAATTTCCATTTCATTCTTGTAATGGCAAAGGTAGCCATACTTGCGATTAAAATAGTTATCACAGTTGCGACAACGGTAATCCAAATACTATTCCAGAAATACGTTCCAATTCCGCCTTCAAATACTTTGGCATAATTTTCCCATTTTGGATCTGTCGGCAGGGCAAATGGATTACCGGCAAAGATTTCCTGATTGGTTTTCAAAGAGAACATGAACAACCATATAATCGGGAAAATCTGGAACACAGCGACAATAGCTAAAGCAACATATAGTAAAATATAACCGATTCGTCTCATGTTAGGACCCTCCTATTAATATTGAATTTCATCTTTGGAAGCTGTTAATTTACGGATGATTACAGTAACAATTAGGGTAATAATTAATAGCAGGAACCCGATTGCACTACCGTATCCAAAGTCATAACTTGCAAAGGCTAATTTGTACATATAGGATGCCATAACTTCACTTGCTCCGTTTGGTCCTCCACCTGTCATTACATAGATCAAGTCAAAGTATTTCAAGGATCCAACGATGGATAATACGATGGTTACTTTAAATACATTCATAATGAGCGGAACTTTAATTTTTAGAGCAATTTGTAATGGTGTTGCTCCATCAATCTTCGCAGCTTCCACCAATGATTCTGGAATGTTCTTCAATGCTGCATAATAAATTAAGATATAAAAACCTGCATATTGCCAAATAATAGGAATAAAGATGGCATAAAGTACGATATTAGGATCTGCAAGCCATGCAGGTGGGTTGTCTATACCTAAACCCATTAGGATACTATTTAACATACCGTTAGATGGATTATAAATTTTCACCCATAGTTGCGCAATGGCAACAGAAGATAAAAGCATTGGGATCAAATAGATTTTTCTTAAAAAGTTTGCGCCTTTAATTTTCGAAGCTAGTATTAGTGCGACTGCCAAGTAAATAAGAAGACTTAGTGCAGAAAATATAGCTAATAAAAAGGAATGTAGAGCACTTTCCCAAAACTTTGTATCCTGGAGTGCGACAATATAGTTTTCCAAGCCAATGAATTCCATGGCGCCTATTCCGTCCCAATCCATTAGTCCAAAGTAACCAGAAAGAATAAGTGGAATAACGATGAGAACGGCGATTAAGAGGAGTGCTGGAAACGTATATAAGAAGATAATCCATTTATTGGACATTACTTTGTTCATAACATTCAACCCCATAGTCTTATTTAAATTTGTGTTCAAAAAGGAGGATAATAAGGGTTACCGGACTTTTTGAACAGCCTTTTTAAGTAAGAAAAGGACTTCCCAGAGTCTAGGATATGTCCTTTTCTTTGTACTGGATGAATACTTCATTTAAGATTCAATTATTCTTGTGAAAGTGCTTCTTCGTGTGCTTTCGCGAATTCTTCTGGAGTTACTTCTCCACCAAATAATGCTTGAATCATATCTAAGTGTACTTGTGCATCTTCTGCACTCATTTGTACGTCAGCATACAAGGTAATATTTTCTGCTGCGTTTAAGTCATTTAATACATCTGTGTACATTGGGTGAAGATCAACCGAATCTGTATCTACTTTTGTTGCAGGAATAATACCTACATCTGTTACCGCTCTTTCACCCCATTGTTCAGTAAGGTAAGCTGCGAATGCTTTTGCTTCTTCTTTAACATCAGAGTCTTCCGCAACGAAAAGTCCTACCCCTGGTCCACCTACAAAGTTATTCATGTTCCCTTTTCCATCCACTTTAGGGAATGGGAAGTATCCTACTGAATCTCTAAATTCTTGTGGAACATCTTCGTTTGTTGTGTAGTTTGGAAGATCCCAAGAAGCGATTAAGTACATTGCTGCTTGCTCTCCCATAAACATACTTTTTGCTTCTTCATCAGCAAGACCGTTAAAACCACTTACGAATGAATCTGCATCAACTAATTTTTGCACTTCTTCCGCTGCTTGTACTAATGCTGGATCTTCAAAGGAAATTTCACGAGAAATAGCTTCGGTTAGTACGTCTTGATCGCCACCTAGTCGGTTAGCAAAATACATGTACCACATAGAACCTGTCCATGCATCTTTGTTACCTAAAGCAATTGGGTTTACACCGTTTTCATTTAATGTTGCAACGATTTCGTTAAGCTCTTCAATCGTTTCAGGTTCTTCTAAACCATATTCATCAAAGATTGCTTTGTTATAGTAAATACTTGAGATATTTAATTCTAATGGAAGACCGTATGTTGTATCATCGATAGCGAATGCTTCCGTAGTACCTGCAACAAAATCATCTTTATTAATGACATCATCTAATGGAGCATACATGTTACCGTCAACATATGGCTCCATGTAACCAGCTGCCCAAGTCATCCCTACATCTGGTAATTCATTAGAAGTAGAAAGAACTTTAATTTTATCTTTGTATTGCTCATTACTTAGTACTTCCAAATCAATGGTTACGCCTTCATTTTCCGCTTCAAAGTCGGCAATAATTTCGTTTACCACTTTGTGATGCTGAGCCGAACTTCCTTCTGGCCATAAATGCATAAACTTGACAGTTGCTTCATCACTGCCTGAATCACTATTACTATCGCCTGAGCTTGTATCAGAATCATCTGATGATGCACAACCAGCCAGGACAAGAACTGCTAATACGAACATAATAAATACCGATAGCGCTTTCTTTTTAAACAATGAAAAAACCTCCTTAGTCGTATAGACTAGTTAATTTTGACTACAAATTCAGTTTAGCACCGACTTCGTTTCTAAAAAAGGTAACAGCGATTAGGTAAAATACCATTATTTTTAGAAAGCCCTTTCACCGCTGTTTTTTCGGTACTTACCAGGGGTCACTCCTTCCAAATCCTTGAAAATCTTATTGAAATATTTAGCTGTTTTATACCCGGATTTCTCGGCTATTTCTGCTATCGGCATATTGGTTGATATTAATAATTCTTTGGCATGCTGGATTCTTCGTCTAGTCACATATTCACTGAATGTAAGGTGTACCTGTTCTTTAAATAAAACACTTAAATAGCTAGGGTTTAAATGAACATGTTCAGCTACTTCCTTCTGAGAAAGTTCCCTGTCTAGATGCTTATCAATATAATGCATCGCATCACGAATGGCACTGCTGGAAGTGTTATTTTTATCATAGGCTTCTATAAGCTTTTCATCGACAACTTTCGAGATAATGCCTGTTCTTGTATTTTTATCATAAACTTTGATGGCTTCTTCTACAGCTTCCATCAATTTCTTCTTACTAATAGGCTTAAGCAAGTAATTGATGACTCCAAGACTTAGAGCTTCTTGCGCATACTCAAACTCTGGATAAGCAGAAATAACAATCGTAACTGGTAATCTATCTTTCTCTTTCAATATTTTTAGTAGTTCCAACCCAGATATCTCAGGCATCCGAATATCGGTTAAAAGTACATGCACTCTCTGCTCCTCTATAATTTCTAATGTTTCCGCACCATTGGAAGCCGTCAAAATTTGCAATGCACCTTCATAGCCTTTATCTAATGTTTTTTTTAGCCCCTCTCTTGTTCTTGGTTCATCATCAACAATTAAAATCGTTTTATCATACATGGTTATTCTCCTCTCGTAACAGGAATTTCAAAAGAGATTTCCGTACCTTTATTTACCTCACTTTGAATCTGCAATTCCTTTCTTAATCGATCTTTATAATATAATTGGAGGCGTTTGTATACATTGGAGATAGCCATTCCCTTCCCTCCTGCAGATGAAGTTACTCCACCTGATTTCAATGATTGATTAATAGATTGAAGATTGGCTTCATCCATACCAGGTCCATCATCTTGAACCAGTACTTGGATATATTCTTTATCCACTTGTTTAATCGAAACTTTAACGGTACATGTATCCACTTTGTTTCCGACTCCGTGCACCACGGCATTTTCCACAAATGGCTGGATAACTAATTTAGGAATCATAATATGTTCCAACTCTTTCGGTAAAGATAAATTCCATTTCAGCCGATCGCCAAAACGTAATTTACTGACTTCCAGGTAGTCCTCAATATGTTTAAATCCTGCTTTCAAAGTAACCCAGTCATCTTCATTATCCTTCGTGATGGTATAACGAAAGAGGTCCGACATCGCAATTACCGTTTCAGCAAGTTCCTCCTCATCCTTTTCCTCTAAAGACCAGCGCAGTGCATCGAGGGTATTATAAAGAAAATGAGGATTAATCTGGGCTTGTAACGCTTTTAATTCACTTTGACTGCGATTAATTTCCTTTTGGTAAACCATTTGGATCAAATGATTCGTTTCTTCTGCCAACCGGTTATACGTACTATTTAATTCCGTTATTTCACTAACTGCTAGCATTTGTGGATTAGTCGCCAGCAGTCCTTCATTTGCTCGCTGCATGGTGTTGGTTAAATTGATAATCGGTTTTGTAATAATTGTAGAAAGGAGCCACGAACAAATAAAATAAATGATGATACCTAAAATTCCAGAAAGTACAATTCCATTACGAATTCCATCGATTCCTTCCGTCAGCGCGCTTACTGGAGTGAGAATTAACACCATAAAGCCTGTCACATCAGAAGTCTCCTTCGTAACCATATAATCTTCCTCATTAATACGAATAGAAGTCTGATCCCCTTCTGCAATGGATTCTATCGAGCCATCGTAATTGGAATTGATTTGATCCTTATTATTATCTAGTAAAATAGAATACTGATTTATATTATCTTGATTCGCAAATGGAAAATAACTGTTATAAATGCTCATAACCAAATAACCAGCATTGGCAAATCCGTGATTCATCAAATTTATTCTTCTAATTACGAGTGAATGATTGGGATCTTGTGGATCACTACCTATCCAGACTAAACTTCCTTTCGCTTCATCTGCTCGTTCAATCCATTCTTGTCCAATTCTCCCGGACAAAAGCTTATTATCTAATGGTAGCAATCTCTCTTCTCTTTTGTTATATAATTCCATGGAAAACACCCCATCAGAATTAACTTGGATGTTATTCACGATACTTTGTAACTGTTGCCTATCCGAAAAAGACACATCTTGTCCCCGGAAGCTCCGATCCAGAACTTCTTGAACTTCATCATTTGTAATAACAAATTTGGAAGCAATATTAATTTGCTCATAGAGAGAATCCACCCTCCCACTTGCTTCAATAGCAACCTGCTGCGTTTGCTCCTCCGCATTTTTCTTCAGCATCGAAGAAACTTGGTTTAAGGTGAGATATCCTACTACAAATAAAACAATAACCATGACAAATAAGAATACGATAAGTATTTGGCTTCTTAAAGAATGCCATTTTCTTAGATGAGTAAACATATCACCATACCTTTCTGTTAGTAAACTTCATTCGCATTCGCTTGTGTACCATCATCGGAATGCGTTTTCATTAATTAACTTAAAAATCCTCGCCTTTTATTATTTTTTTATCTAATAGATTTTACTTCTCGGTAATTTCATATTATCCTAAATGTAAAGAGAAAGTCCTATAAACGTTTATATAATATGCCATTAAATCTTTTCTACATATTATGTCATAGAATTTATCCTTACATTTAGTATATGATGTAAAACTTTGTTTGTCTATCGGATGTACAAAGTGTTATAATAAATTTGACCAAACCATACAATTTCCAAATGGGAAGAAAGAGTTGAAATATAAATGAGGCAAAATAAGCGATGGAATCAGCAAGTTGTAAAAAAAGAGAATAAAACGCTCGTGTTAGATTCTATTAGAAATAATGCCCCTATTTCAAGAGCAGATATCGCTAGTTTGACTGGGTTAAACAAGGGCACGGTATCATCGTTAGTAAATGAATTATTAGGGGAAAAACTAATCTATGAATCTGGCCCTGGAAAATCAAGTGGTGGCAGAAGACCTGTGTTACTGTATTTTAATCAATTAGCAGGATATTCAATCGGAATTGATTTAGGCGTTAACTATTTACTCGGAATCTTAACAAACTTGGAAGGGAACATTTGCCATGAAAAGTATGTAGATTTTGATAACCTCACGTACGAAGAAATCCTTCAGGAAATGATCAAGATGGTTGATTACTTATCTGCTCAAACGGAGACCACTCCTTATGGAATTATCGGTATAGGAGTTGGCGTACCAGGTATTATAAGTAATGATAGTAAGATACTATTGGCTCCGAACCTTAATTGGCGAAATATTGATTTAAAAGAAGAACTAGAATCCAAGTTTGGTGTGCCAGTGACAATAGAAAACGAAGCAAATGCCGGGGCATACGGGGAAAAAACATTCGGTATTGGGAAAAATCACCATAATATCATCTATGTAAGTGTTGGAATTGGTATAGGTGTTGGTCTTATATTAAATGGGCGACTTTACAAAGGGAACAATGGTTTTTCAGGGGAATTCGGCCACATGACCATCGAGGTAGGTGGTACAAAATGCAGTTGTGGCAGTGAAGGCTGTTGGGAATTATATGCTTCCGAAAGAGCCTTAATAAAAAGTGCTCAACGAAACAACATCCATATCCCTGATTCAAAGGAAATATCCTTAGAAAAATTAATATCACTTGCTAAAAACGGAGACCATGACTCCATCCAATTGTTTGAGGAAATTGGCAAATATCTTGGGGTTGGTATCAACAATATCATTAATATATTTAATCCAGAACAAGTAATCATTGGTAACCGAATCGCAGCAGCTGAGACTTGGTTGAAAGAGCCTCTCCGTCAGTGGGTGGAAAACCAAACACTATGGTTTAGCCAAAAGGACTTAAAAGTAGACTTTTCTGCCCTACTAACACATTCCGCAGCTCTAGGAGTATCAGCCTTTGCCGTGGAGAAATTTTTACTGCAAGCAATAGAAACAAATGAAGGGGCAATCTCATAAACTAGGCCCTGGTGAATACTGTTTTTTTCGTTTAAAAGAAAGCGTATTCTTCATAACTTTATATTAAATAATTTTACTTCGAGGTGGATAAACATGACAACAATTCAAAACCCTATCTTAACTGGATTTAATCCTGATCCAAGCATTTGTCGTGCTGGAGAAGATTACTATATCGCCGTATCAACTTTTGAATGGTTCCCAGGCGTAGGAATCTACCATTCCAAGGATTTAAAAAACTGGCGTTTAGTTTCAAGACCTTTAAACCGCTTAAGTCAATTAAACATGATGGGTAACCCTGACTCTGGTGGTGTTTGGGCACCAGCACTTTCTTACAGTGATGGTAAATTCTGGCTTATTTATACCGATGTTAAAGTAACAGATGGACAATGGAAAGACTGCCATAACTACCTCGTTACTTGTGACACCATTGACGGAGAATGGTCCGAGCCAATTCACATGAACAGTTCTGGATTTGACCCTTCCCTATTCCATGATGAAGATGGAAAGAAATACTTCATGAACATGGTTTGGGACCCACGTGTTGGCAACCACAACTTCAATGGCATTGTCCTTCAAGAATTTGATGCAGAACAAGGAAAATTAGTAGGCAAAAAGGAAATTATATTTACAGGAACCGATGTCAAGCTAACAGAAGCACCACATATCTATAAGATCAATGGCTATTACTATCTGTTAACTGCTGAAGGTGGAACAAAATACGACCACCAAGCAACGATTGCACGTTCCAAAAACATTTGGGGACCATATGAAGTACATCCTGAAAATCCATTAATCTCATCATTTGCACATCCAAGAAATCCATTGCAAAAAGCTGGACATGCTTCGATTGTTAAAACACATACAGATGAGTGGTTCTTGGTACATCTAACTGGACGTCCTTTACCAAAAGAAGATCAACCTTTACTGGATCCACGTGGATTCTGCCCATTAGGTCGTGAAACAGCTATCCAACGTCTAGAATGGAAAAATGATTGGCCATATGTGGTCGGTGGAAACCAACCTTCTATGCAAATCGAAGGACCGGCTATTGATGAAGTAACCTGGGAAGCAGATTATCCGGAAAAAGACGATTTTGATGCAGAAACACTAAATGCTCATTTCCAAACACTACGTATTCCATTAGGTGAGCAAACTGTTTCCTTAAAAGAAAACCCAGGACATCTGCGCATTCATGGCAGAGAATCCTTAACATCTAAATTCACTCAAGCGTTTGTAGCAAGACGCTGGCAGCATTTTAACTTTACTGCAGAAACAAAAGTAGCATTCCAACCAGAAAATTTCCAGCAAGCTGCAGGCTTAGTTAATTACTACAACACAGAAAACTGGACAGCACTTCAAATCACTTGGAATGAAGAAAAAGGTAGAATCCTTGATTTAACCACTTGCGATAACTTTACATTTGATCAACCACTAAAAGGAAAAGAAATTGTCATTCCTGAAGATGTGGAATATGTTTACCTTCGTGTCAATGTAAAAACAAGTGTTTATACCTATTCTTATTCCTTTGATGGAACGACTTGGGAAGAGATTCCAGTTGAGTTTTATTCTTACAAATTGTCCGATGACTATATTCGCGGCGGCGGATTCTTTACTGGAGCATTTGTTGGTATGCAATGTCAGGATATATCTGGTGAGGGTAAAGCGGCTGATTTTGATTATTTTGTTTATAGGGTGGAGGAATAAGGATAAAAACAGGCCAGTTTTGTGGCCTGTTTTTTTATGGGAAATAGTTGTTTTAATATTGGAGTCTTTTAACATTTTTCTCCTTTTCTATTTCTATCATTCTAGGGAATAGCTGGTAATTTTGATAATTTATCTATAGTACGGCGAAATAATAGGGATGGATGCTGATTGATAGATTGTACTAGCCTGGTTTTTATTGATTTAGGGGATTAAATAGAGATATTAATATGAGAATTCCTCCATTAATACCTCCCTGTTTATGAACTTACCATAATTATAAGTTACCCTTACTTAGTAAGACTCTTATCATTTTTATTTCTTTTATTACTATAACCACTATACCTCCACAACACTTATCCCTCTATCTTCCAACCGTTCCACCATTCTCCTATCTACATTACTATCTATAATGACATAATCTACAACATCTAAATCACCAATTTTTGAAAATGCTTGTGCACCAAGCTTGCTATGATCCATCATTAAATATACAGTATCTGCTTTTTCAATCATTTTCATTTTTACTCTTGCTTGTTGTTCTTGTGACTCACTTATTCCTTGTTCCAAGTGAAGTCCTTTACAGGAAATGAAGGCCTTATTTAAGTAATAGCTATCCATAGAAGACTCTGCTAACGGGCCTGCATAGGAAAGCGACTCTGACAGTAATGTACCTCCTGTTGAGATAACAGTTATTTCATTTTTACTACTTAATTCCATTGCTACCTTAATAGAATTGGTCAAAACGGTTATAGATATATTAGGTAATGCTTTAGCCATATACCAAGCAGTTGTACTTGCATCTAAAATGACCTTATCTCCCACTGCTACGTGTTTTACTGCTTCCAATGCTATTTCCTTCTTTTCCTGGACATTCATGATTTCTCTCGTTGTATATGGTATCTCAAAGGAATCAGTGGATTGTATACTGACAGCACCACCATGACTTCGAGCTAATTTTTTCTCATTCTCTAGCTTTTCTAAGTCCCTGCGAATTGTTTCTTCGGTCACAGAAAACAATTTGCTAAGTTCAGATACACGTACACTCTTTCTCTCGTTTACAAGATTAACAATCTTACTCTGCCTCTCTGCTACTAACATAACGTACCCCTTCTTCCACTACAAAATAGCATCTATTAATTCTATATTTTCTCTATTTAGCATACCATTTTTTTGTGTATCTTTGAATATACAGTCTTATAAAAATAAGCAAAGGTTTCAACCCCTTTGCTTACAAATTTTTATAAAAAGTATCTTTTTGGTGGGTTCACATGAAACGCTTTTGCTAAATCAAGCAACTGCTGATCCGTAATGACTTGTTTTGCTCCACCTTGATGTGCATGAACCAAATTATAGACTTTAGCTGCTTTCTCCACCGTTTCAATTAAACCAAATGCTTCATCAATGGATTTTCCAGCACCGAAGATTCCATGATGTGGCCATACAGCCAAACGGAACTCATTCATTTTTTTCGCTGTTTCACGGCCAATTTCAGAAGTTCCTGGAACCATCCAAGGTAAGATTCCAACACCTTCAGGGAATACCACTAAACATTCTGTGCACATTTGCCAAAGTGTTCTTGTAAAGCTTACTTCATCTAAGTCATGCGTAAATGTCATCGCAATTAAATTCGTTGCATGTGTATGCATGATAACTCGATGATTCGGATCATGCTTTAGGCGCTCTATGTGGCTCATGAAGTGAGAAGCAAGTTCACTCGTCGGTCTTCCACCATCACTAAGTCCCCAAAACACTTCCACATTTTTACCATCTGCTGTTACACGGAGCAGTGCAAGACATTCTTCAGGATTTTCGATCACTTTTCTAAAATACTTTCCAGACCCTGTTACCAAGAAATACTTCCCAGCAAGTTCTACTACAGGAAAGTCTAATTCAATCGTACGCAAAACATAAGTAATATCTAAATACGGGCTGACTTCCTCTTCAGTTAATAGGGAGCTAATATTCCCACCATTTAATTCATCCCAACCTAGCTTCCACATATCGTATGTTGTATTCATCATGTTTTTAACAAATGGAGCATTTAAAACAGATTGTCTTTTTATTTCTTCCGCCATTTTCATGTCCCAACTTCCCTTCTATTATTCACCGTATATCCATGTATATCTGTATTTATCATACTTGTATTTGTTTGGAAACGCAACAAAATAATGTAGTTTTGTTTTTGTTTACGTTGTTTATCGGGCGTTTTCCAAAAACAAAGGCAAGTGATAACCAGTAGTAATTACATCCACCACTTGCCTTATTCTGTTACATATTCAAATTAGTTTCTCTTTGATAAAACAGTTTCTTCATAGCTCTTCACTTCATCTAACCAAGATTCCCCAACTGGAACTCCCATTTGTTCACAGTAGTAATCCCAAATGGCTCCAAATGGATAGGTTTTAAGTTCTTCCATCAATGCAAGTCTTTCTGTGAAGTTTCCATCTTCCTGTAATTGTTTTAAATAATCGTTTGGTGTGAGCATTGCATATAATAAAGCTTTAATCATATTGCGTGTACCGATTGTCCATGCAGCGATCCGATTAATACTTGCATCAAAGAAATCAAGGCCAATTCTTACTTTGTCTAAAGCATCATTTCGAACGATTTCCAACCCAATTTCACGTAATTCATCATCTAAAATAACAACATGATCACTGTCCCAACGTACTGGTCTGGATACGTGCAATGCTAATTCATCACTGTATAAAAGCATGGAAGAAATCTTATTGGAAATTACTTCTGTTGGATGATAGTGTCCGGAATCAAGTAATAGCAACTTGTTGTTCTTCAAAGCGTAGCCCATATAAAATTCGTGGGAACCAACTACATACGCTTCTGAACCAATACCAAATAGTTTACTTTCCACTGCATCTACATTGTATTTTTCATCAATTTCAACAGAGAAAATTTCATCTAGTGATTCTTTCAGCCTCTTTCTAGGTGTTAAACGATCACTTGGAATATCTTTATACCCATCTGGAATCCAAATATTAGTTAGAGTTGAGGTACCTAGTTCCTTCCCAAAGTATTCGGCAATTTTACGACTGGCAACTGTGTGGCGAATCCAGAAGTCTCGGATTTCCTTGTTAGGATGCGCCAATGTTAACCCATCGTCTGCTTTTGGATGAGAGAATAGAGTTGGATTAAAGTCTAAACCAAGTCCATTTTTCTTTGCCCAATTCACCCAGTTTTCAAAGTGCTGTGGTTTAATCGCATCTCTATCAACAACTTCTCCCTCTGTCTCTGCATAGATCGCATGCAAGTTTACACGATGTTTACCAGGAATAAGGGAGAGCGCCTTTTCTAAGTCACTTCTTAGCTCTTTAGGATTTGTTGCTTTTCCAGGGTAGTTACCTGTGACATCAATACCACCAGATAGTTCTTGCTGATTTACTTCAAAACCGCCAATATCGTCCCCTTGCCAGCAATGAATAGAGATAGGTACATTTTTTAATTTTTTCAATACATCCTCTACATTAATTCCCCATTTTTCATATTGTTGTTTTGCGTTTTCAAAATTCTCTTTAACTGTCATGTTTAGCCCTCCACTTTTTGTTTCTTCGTATATGTCTTCAAATCAAAGGATTTTTTTATAAGATTCCTGGCATCCTCTATATCATCAATCTTATTTAGCGCCATCAACTGTGCAGCCATATTACCGATTGCCGTTGCTTCAGATGGACCAGCTATGACTTCTTTGCCTGTCGTATCTGCGATTAATTGATTCAGCATTTCGTTTTTGGAACCTCCACCAATAACATTTATCTTTTGGAAATCCTTTTCATAAATTTCTTCAATCTGATCGATGGCACTTTGATAACTTATTGCCAAACTATCAAACACGCATTTGGCAATTTCTCCTGGTGATTCCGGTATTCTCTGATTAGTTTCCTTACAATATAGTTGAATTTCTTTGGTCATATTTTGTGGCTTTAAGAATCTATCATCATCTACATTAACTTGTGAGTGAAAATCAATTTCCTTATCTGCCATTTCTGCAAATTCCGCAAACGAGTATTGGTCATTAAAATTACGTTTTACTTCCTGAATCATCCAAAGCCCCATGATGTTTTTCAAGAAACGATAACGATAATTCACGCCACCCTCATTAGTAAAGTTATAGTCAAGTGCTTTCGTTACACAAATTGGAAAGCGATTTTCCACACCAATGAGTGACCATGTCCCTGAACTGATATAGATAGTGTCCTCTTGTTCAGGTACAGCTAAAACAGCGGAACCAGTATCATGTGTAGCAGGAAGTATAACTTCCATGTCAAACCCAAACTCATCTACTAGATCTGGCTTCAAAGTTCCAATTGATGATTTGGGCGGCAAAATTTCTTGGAACATTTCAGTGGGAATACCCAGTTGTTTCATTAATTCATTGTCCCATTTCTTGGTAAATGCGTTGACCAATTGAGTAGAAGTTGCATTCGTATATTCATTAACTTTTTTACCTGTAAGCAAATAGTTCAAGTAATCTGGAATCATGAGGAATGTTTTTGCTTCCTTTAACAATTCCGGATTATTTTTCTTTAAATAATATAATTGATAGATCGTATTAAACTTTTGGAATTGTATACCTGTTTCCAGATAAAGACGCTCTTTACTAATCTTAGAAAAAACTTCTTCCATCATCCCGTCTGTTCTGGAATCTCGATAAGCTACCGCGTCCGTTAACATTTCATCGTTTTCATCTAATAAAACGAAGTCCACAGCCCAAGTATCTATACCAATGCTTTCTGGGCTAAAACCCTGTTCCTTCGTCTTACGAATACCTGTTTTTATTTCAGTAAAAAGCCTCTTTATGTCCCAGCAAAAGTGGTTATTTTTTTCTATAAGTTTATTTTCGAAACGGTGGACTTCTTCTAATATCATCTTGCCATTTTGTAAATAACCGGCAATAAGTCTACCGCTTGAAGCACCAATATCTACTGCTAGGCTGCATTTTTGCATGACATCACCTTCCGCTAGAAAAAGAATTTCCTTTTTTATGGTTAACCATTTTCTTTCTCATCTTGTAGAACATCTACTAATTTAATAACACTATTCTTAACTACAACTCTATGATAACGCTATCCTATCCAAAAGTCAACATAAACAAAAATAAATACAACGTATAAATCTTTATTTAACTTTATTTACCTTTGTTAACCAAAAGTGTAAAAAGAAATAGGCATCGATTTTGCTCACGTAATCGCTGCCTATTTTGATTGATTATATACTAATTCTTATATTGCCTTCGATTTTTCATCTGTTACTAAATCACCATAACGTTCTTTTTCAATTTGCTGTAACGTTTTACCTCTGGTGTGTGGTGCCATCGCTATACCAATGATCATATGAATAACAAGGAAGGCAATCATTACTATACCTGCCACTTTAAATCCTAATGTTGCCATGATTGTAGGTAATACGAATGACCATATCGCAATACCTGTTCGTACAATAAAGTACATGAGTCCTTGAGCAGTTGCACGATAACGTGTAGGGAATAATTCACTTGTCCATAATGCGTAAAATGCTTGTGCCCCAATACCTGCTGCAGAACCCCAAAGGACAACGAATGAAATTAGTGTTGGCCAAGTCATTGGCATGAATGTTAAGATAATCCATGCAACTACACCCATTGCTGCACCAATACCGAATATTAATTTTCTACTAAACTTGTCTCCTAATTTCATAAAGATGAAATAGGTTGTTAATACGGTAAACATCCATAGGAATGATTGAAGCAAGTTAGCCTGCATGTTACTTAATCCACCAACATTTTCATAAATATATGGCATAAAGTAACCCATTGCCCCTGCAGTTAAATTCCAGAATAGATAAATTCCCATTAGTAAGAATAGTGCTTGACGATTGGGTCTTAAACTAAACAATTCTTTTAAAGCACTTTTTTGAACAATACCTTTTGCTTTATCTGATTTTTCCTGTGCTTGCTGTTCTTCCCAAATTTTAGATTCTGGTAATCCACGGCGGATATATAATGCAACCGCTGCTATAATTAGTAAATGTAAGAATATAAGTCTAGATCCTAGTAATCCAAGAGGTGCTACCAGCACTGCTAAAGCAAACGTAATCATTGGGCCTATCGACCATGCTAATTGGGCGGTTCCAACATGGGCGGCTCGTTTTTCTTTCGGAGACTCTTCTGCAATATATGTCCAAGACACTGGTACACCGGCACCAACCGCAATACCTGTTATAATGGTACCGATTAATAACATCGAGAAGTTCATGGATGCGGCAATTAACGCAACACCAATCATGTAAACCATTAAGTCATAACTAAAAATAATTCTCCTACCAAACTTATCTGTTAACGGGCCACCAATTAGTGCACCAATTGCGGCACCTAAAGCGTTTGCACTTAAGGCACTAAGCAAACCTACGCCTAAACTATCAATTCCTAAGTACGCTTGCCAAAGTGTTAAACTACTCGCAGCAGCGATAATGGAACCGGCTTCTATATAGTTTGCCATCGAAACAGCAATCGTAGCTTTCCAGCCTGTTACATTTTTTGCTGCAAATCTTTGTTTAGCCATCTATATTTCCTCCTTTTTATGTTTTTGATTGTGTTTTAATCCATGTGAAAGACTTCTTTCAAATCTACAGAGACCGGACTTTCATCTGGATGCGTTTCCATGACAGATTCCATAAAAGCCCACCATTTTTGATTTATTTCTGTTTTTGCCATTTGATTCCATTTTTTCTCATCTTCAATCTCTAAATATCCAAATAGTTTACTGGTTTCTTTATCTAAAAAAATGGAATAATTGCTGGCGCCATGACGATGAAGTTCTTCTACCATTTCTGGCCAGATTTCATTATGGCGTTTTTCATACTCTTCATGCATGTCAGGATAGACAGTCATAATAAATGCTTTCCTAATCATTTTTTCACCCTTTCTATATTTCTATCAATTTAAGTGAAAAGAATATAAATGTAAGTGATAACGATTACATTTACCTCACATCATTATAATAATACGCTTTCACAACAAAGTCAACATAAATCAACAAATTTATTTTTATTCATTTTTGATTTATGGTTTATGTTAGACAGTTTCCAACATAAACAGTATGCATTATATGGAGTTGTCTAAAAAACAGCACATCTACTGAATATATGAGTAAATGCGCTATTTATCTACACTGGAATTATATTATCTCTTTAAACATCTCTATCGTTTCTTCTTTCGTTGGCATAAATGGATTTCCCGGTGCACACGCATCTTTTAACGAGTTTTCTGCTAGTTTATCAAGATCTATTTCTTTGATTCCTAATTCAGAAAGTTTGCTTGGAATTCCAACTTCCTCTGACATTTTCTTAATTGCAACAATTACATCTTCTGCACATTGCTCATCTGTTTTTCCTTCTGTTTCAAGTCCTGCAGCTTTTGCTATCGCACGGAATTTTCTTGGATTCCGTTTTGCGTTTTCTCTTTCTACTATAGGAAGTAACATCGCATTACATACGCCATGCGGAAGGTCATAGACTCCACCTAATTGATGGGCCATGGAATGAACAAATCCAAGTCCTGCATTATTGAAGGCAACTCCAGCCAAGAACATTACATAAACCATTTGCTCGCGGGCTTCTATATCATGTCCATCTTTTACTGCACGAGGTAAATATTTAAATATATTCTCTACAGCTGCTAATGCTGTAGCATCGGTAATTGTGTAGGCTCCTGGTGTAACAATCGCTTCAATAGCATGGGTTAATGCATCCATTCCAGTTGCAGCAGTCAAACTAGCAGGCTTGTCTAGCATTAATTCTGGGTCATTGACCGAAATAGTAACCAAACTATTTTTATCCACCATTACCATCTTAACTTCTCTTTCTTCGTCGGTTATCACATAGTTAATTGTATATTCTGCCGAAGTTCCTGCAGTTGTATTTACTGCAACGGTTGGTACCGCTTTCCTTTTCGTTTGATTAACACCTTCATAATCTCGGACATTACCACCATTAGTAACTACCAAGCCGATTCCTTTTGCCGCATCCTGAGGAGATCCACCACCGATGGAGACGATAAAATCACAATCATTTTCTTTAAATACATCCACCCCATCATGTACATTTTTAACAGTTGGGTTTGGTTTTACTTCATCATAAATAACAAATTCTACTCCGGATTTATCTAACTGCTCAACGACTTTCGCAGCTACTCCACTCTCATTTAAAAACTTATCCGTAACTACTAAGGCTTTCTTAAATCCCAATTCTTCAATAAACGGTCCTACTTCTTTTAAACAACCTCTACCAATTAAATTTGTGCTTGGAACATAAAGTACATTAGACATATTTTTTCCTCCTCTTTATTTGCTCATTAGTTCACATATTATGATGTACTTAATGCTAATGAGTTTTGGATAGGTAACATTATAAACAACCAAATATGTTCGTTGATTAACAACCTAGGTTCTATTTTATTTTAGTTGAATCTACACCATAAATCAACATAAATAAATATTATTCACTAAAATTACACAAATAAACAAAGGAAAAACAACAAATTTATCGATTGCATTTTTTCTTTCTGTTTGTTTTTGCGTTTAGTGAAACTTTCTATTAAAAGGACTTATGAAAAGAAAGCGGGCTACCAAGAATTTATAGTAACCCATAAAAATATCAATGCACCGCTATCATTTCTCTTTTATATCAATCTCAACAAATCTTGCTTCATTCAATATACCGATATTCTAATAATCGATTCAACATATAAATCTCCTGCAACAGCTGCTTCCCAACATTCGTTTCCAAAACCTTTTTCCGCTCTAGCTCCTTATCTACCAATCTTTTAACCGATAAAACATCATTTCCATTTCGTAGAACGTCTTCCTTTGAAGTAAACTGTTGATGGGCGACAAGTTGCATATCGTAAGAATTATATAATAACGTATATCCAGCGATGCCGGTTGTTGATTGATAAGCCTTAGAAAAACCTCCATCAATGACAATCATTTTTCCATTTGCTTTAATCGGATTTTCTCCATCAATCTCTTTAACCGGTGTATGACCATTGATAATATGACCTTGATCAGGATTAAGATCAAATTCTATTAAAATGTTTCGGCAGATTTCTTCCTTTTCTCGTAAATAATAATAGGGATTCTTTGTCTCTTTATGGGTTTCCTTATCTTTTATAAAATATCTTTCAAAGGTGGTCATTTCTCTTTTCCCAAAAAGGGAGGAATATTCTCCTGTCCATAAATACCAGACCATATCTGTTGCAAGGTCATTTGACTCTTCCGGATTTGCAAATGCATGTCGTAAATAATGTTCAAAAATATCCAGCAGTTCACGGCCTTTATAGGTTTTATTTTCAATCTCCATCTTTTCCATATTTCCTTTTTCATCGATAGGTATACAGCCATGAATTAATAGATTCCCATTATACTTCAAATACAGATTGCCTTTCTTCATAAGGAATTTCATATGTCTGGCTAACTTTTCCGAATGCTGTACGGAAAATAACAGTCTGTCGATCACTTGCTCTTCTTCCTCTAATAACTGATCAGGCTGTTCGGGATTAACGGTTGCAAAGCAAGCATTCTCTAGTGAATAGGTTTTTCCATCCATTGTTATTTCATTTCTGTCATAATCCACCTTTTCAAGCAGAAGTCGTTGGGACATATTAAAGTATGTGCGTCTCTTGATGATAGGCATTTCCAATTTAAATTGGATCATCGCAATGGCTTGGTGAATTTTAGTGATTTGTACTTGTTCATGTTCCGATAGTTTTTTATTCGAATGTCGCTTAGGTCGAAATGCCGGGTTGTCCTCATAATATTTCTCTGCCAGGTTCAGAAGGGGTCTTAGATTTATCCCATATGCGTCTTCAATAATATCTAAATTATCGTAACGAGCACAGATACGGATAATATTTGCTAGGCAAACCTTTGATCCGGAAAAGGCACCTAACCAAAGTACGTCATGATTTCCCCACTGAATATCAACCGAATGATATTGGATGAGCGTATCCATAATTTTATCCGGTTCAGGTCCACGGTCATAAATATCCCCAACTACATGAAGATGATCAACGACCAGTCTCTGCGTAGTATTAGCAAGTCCAATAATGAGCTTGTCCGCTTGATCGAGGGATATAACTTTCTGGACAATTTTGTTATAATAATGCTTTTTATTGGTAAATTCATCCGTTTTGTACAGTAACTCTTCGATAATATAAACAAATTGTTTCGGTAATGCTTTACGTAATTTCGACCGTGTGTATTTGGAAGAAGCATATGAAATGAGCCTAATCATATAATCTATTATTTCTGTGTACCATTCGTTTAAATCTTGTTCATTGTCAAAATTATTCTTCATGAGTTGTAATTTTTCTTCTGGATAATAGACTAGTGTCGCAAATTCATTCATTTCCTCTTCGGAAAACTCATGTGTAAAAAGGTCTCTTATTTTCTCTTTCACTTTGCCCGAACCATTTCTTAACACATGTTGAAATGCTTGATATTCTCCATGTAAATCACTGACGAAGTGCTCTGTCCCCTTTGGCAAATCGAGGATGGCTTCCAGATTAATAATTTCAGTAACTACTTTTTCTTCACTATCATATCTTTCTGCCAATAAATCTAAATATTTGGTTTCCACAATCACGGCATCCCCTTTTACTATTAATCATTATGTAGCATACAGAAATTTTGATAATACGTACATTATAACTGAAAACACATTTTTATCACAATGACGCTTTGATTGGTGCCTGGCACTTCCCGGATTTTGTCGAATAATGGAAGTGAGCAAGCAGTAAAGCTTACTAGCATCATCAGGCTAACCTAAGAGTTTCAGAGTAACAAAAGACAGTAGAATTCGAGGAATAGAACTCTACTGCCTTTTCATTCTATGCATTTTTGACCTGTATCATTTAATAAATCAGCATTTATTAGATTCGACAAAATATAACAAGATTCGGGGAGTGACAGGCACCATCTGCTTTATATTAAAAATACCACAGCGAGAATCACTGTGGTTAGGGTTTCAATACGCTTCTTTTACTGGGCATATTTTTTCAAGCGGATCATATTCCAAGACATTTTTGGCAGTATTGCTGAAAGCTTCCCATTATCTACATTCGATACCCCTCTTTTGTGTGGCATAACCTGTTCTTTTTCAATGGTATTTACTGCTTTTGCATTCTCATTTTCTAGTACAACATGTTCCATTACTTTATAACTTTCAAACGATCGAATATCAACATCTACTTCCATTGTATTTTCCAGATGACGATTCACAACAAAAATGACCAGTTCATCATTTTCTTCATTATAAATAACTGAGCTATCAAGATATGGTACATCTGTAAAATCTTTACTATCGTATTTTGGTGATTTAATAATTGGATTTAGTGCTTTTCCTCTACCATAAACAGATGTGTAATAATAAGGATAGAATATAGTCTGTTTCCAAATTCCGCCACCAGTTTCTGTCATTATAGGAGCGATTACATTCACAAGCTGTGCCATACATGCTATTTTAACCCGGTCAGAATGTTTTAATAGCGTATTAAGCATGGTCCCAACTAACAGAGCATCCTCGAATGTATAAACATCTTCCAATTGAGGTGGCGCTATAGACCAAGGCTCCATTTTTTCGTCTTGGTCATTAGAGTGAAACCAGACGTTCCATTCGTCAAAACTTAAGTACATTGTTTTTTTGCTGCGTTTTTTAGCTTTGATATAATCACAGGTTGCAATAACTGTATGGATAAAGTTTTCCATATCCAAAGAACTTGCTAAATAGTTTGCCGTGTCATTTTCTCGATTTCCATAATATTGATGTAAAGAGATATAATCAGCAAATTCATACGTGTGTTCGAGAGTGGTTGCTTCCCATTCAGGAAATGTCGGCATCCCTGAACCGGAGCTACCACAACTTACCAATTCGATGGTTGGGTCGACTTGCCTCATTGCTTTACCTGTCTCAGCAGCTAGGCGACCATACTCATATGCTGTCTTCTGACCAATTTGCCATGGTCCATCCATCTCATTTCCTAAACACCATGTTTTAATGTTATGTGGCTGTTCATATCCATGCTGCTTACGAAGCTCACTCCAATAGGTTCCACCTGGGTGATTACAGTATTCCAGTAAACTCCTAGCAGCATCAATACCTCTTGTTCCTAAATTCACAGCCATCATAGCTTCTGCTCCAACTTCTTTAGACCAATCGATAAATTCATTAGTCCCAACCTGGTTCGTCTCAGTAACACGCCATGCCAATTCCAAACGGCGTGGGCGATCCTCTTTTGGCCCTACTCCATCTTCCCAGTTATATGCTGACACCATATTCCCGCCTGGGTAGCGGATAATTGGTACTTGTAATTGTTTAACTAGATTGATCACATCTTTACGAAAACCATTCTCATCTGAAGTAGGATGACCTGGTTCGTAAATACCACCGTAAACCGCTCTACCTAACTGCTCAATGAAAGAACCATAGATTCTCGGATCTACTTCTGAAATTACAAAATCTTTATCTACTACCATATCGGCTTTAATAGTTTCTTTTGACAATGTATTCCTTCCTTTCCTGCTATAAATCTACACTACGTCTAGTTTTTTAAATTATCCTTTTTTCATGTTAACGCGTTCTCATTGTTATATCTACTTTTAAATTCAACACAAAGAAGGGCTACCATAATTATGGTAACCCCAATTATAACCATACCCAGACATACCCATCGTAAAACTCTTCTATATATCTAACTTATAAACCCTAACTTCATATGGTTTAAGTACAAATGACTCAATCGATTCACCTTCATCCACATCATAGTTTGCTATAAACAATTGATACGACTTATAAGGAAAACCTTCTGGTAGTTTAAAGATTGGTTTTTCAGATGTGAAGTTCGCTACAACTAATAGCTTTTCATTTCCTAAAGTTCTTGTATAAGCATAAATCTTTTCATCATCTTTTAAGATTAAATCATATGTCCCATAAACTATAATTGGATTGTCTTTACGTAGTCGAATTAATTTTCGATAGTAATTAAATATAGAATTTGGGTCGTTTACTGCTTGTTTTGCATTAATTTCTTTATAATTCGGATTTACCATGATCCATGGCGTTCCTTCTGTAAAACCTGCATTTTCGGAGTCATCCCACTGCATGGGAGTACGTGCATTATCACGGCTTTTTGCATAGATGGACGGCATGATTTCTTCCGGATCTTTTCCTAAGTTCTTTGTAGCATCCTCATACATACCCAGTGTTTCGCGACAATGGTAGTCCTCAATGGAAGGGAATTTCACGTTTGTCATTCCTAGCTCTTCCCCCTGGTAAACATACGGTGTTCCCTGCATCATATGCAGCCAAGTTCCCAGCATCTTCGCTGATTCGATGCGATACTCTTTATCATTTCCAAATCTGGATACAGGTCGTGCCTGGTCATGATTGCTTAAATAGAGGCTATTCCATCCTTTGCCCTCTAGTTCCTTTTGCCAAGTTGTCATTACCTCTTTTAATTCTATTAAATCAAAAGGCTTCAAATCCCACTTATTTCCATTTCTAGCATCGATACGCATATGTTGAAAATGGAATACCATGTTTAATGTTCCATCCTCACTATTCACATATTTTACCGCTTCTTCTGGAATAATTTCTTGCATTTCTCCGACCGTCATGATGTCGTAATTCGACAGGACTTTTTCTTTCATTTCTTGTAAATATTCATGTATTTTGGGACCGTTAACGAAATGCTTACTAGCCCATTGATAGTTCCCTTCCCGATTTTTACGAGTGATATCTGGGAAATCCTTATTTTTGGAAATGACATTAATCATATCCATTCGGAATCCATCAATGTCCTTTTCCAGCCACCAAGTCATCATGTCATACACTTCCTGGCGAACTTTTGGATTTTCCCAATTTAAATCTGGTTGTTTTTTGCTGAATAAGTGCAAATAATATTCATCTGTTGTTTTATCATACTCCCAGGTCGATCCACTAAAGTATGATTGCCAATTGCTTGGTTCTTTTCCGTCTTTCCCTGGCCTCCAAATATAATAATCGCGATAAGGATTATCCTTGGACTTTCTTGATTCAACAAACCAATTATGCTCGTCCGATGTATGATTTACAACTAGATCCATGACAATTTTCATACCGCGCTTATGGATTTCAGCCACCATTCGCTCATAGTCTTCCATTGTTCCAAATTCATCCATGATTTTCTGATAATCACTGATATCATAGCCATTGTCATCATTTGGTGATTCATACATTGGAGACATCCAAATGACATCTATCCCAAGTTCTTTTAAATAATCTAGTTTTTCGATAATTCCATTGATATCGCCTATTCCATCTCCATTGCTATCTTTAAAACTTCTTGGGTAAATTTGATAGACGACACTTTCCTTCCACCACTTCTTTTCCATTATATTGTCCTCCTAAAATACTACTCTTTAACCGATCCCGATGTTAAACCTGATACAATTCTTCGTTGGAAAATTAGTACTAAAACAACAATCGGTATCGTTACAATAACCGTTGCGGCAGTAATGTCACCCCATGGAACAGCATATTGACTTTGATACATGGAAATTCCGACTGGGATTGTTCGCATGCTATCCTCTGTGTTAATCGTCAAAGCAAATAAATATTCATTCCATGCACCAATAAACGTTAATATAGCCGTTGTAAATATACCTGGTGTTGCAAGTGGAAAAATAATCTTCCGAAACGTTTGAAACGGTGTTGCACCATCGAGTTTCGCTGATTCTTCCAGTTCTTTCGGAATCTTTTGGAAAAAGGTTGACAAAATCCAGATTGATAACGGCAAACTTATTGTAATATATGGAATTACTAATCCAAGATAGGAATTTCGTAATCCAAAATCTGACACAAAGTTAAAGATTGGAGATATGATTGCAATTTGCGGGAACATAGAAGAGGCTAAAATAAGCCCTAGAATGGTTCCTTTAAAACGTATTGGCAATCTTGTTACTGCATAAGACGTAAAGGATGCGAATGTCAATGCAATTAGGGTTGTTACAGATGCTACAATAAAGCTGTTTAACATGTATTTAAATAATGGTCTAGATGTGATCGCAGACTCATAGGATTCTAATGTTGGATTTGAAGTGAACCAATTAAAGGATGAGAAAATTTCTCCTACTGGTTTAATTGATGTTAGAAAAACCCAAATAAATGGAAACATGACGATGAATATAAACAATGCAAGGAAAAAGTAAAATCCGAATCCCGTTTTTTTCATATTTGTTCACTCCCTACTTCTTCACTCGTCCGGCAAATAAGTCGGAACCGATAAATTTAATAAAGATAATACTGATTATTGCTACAAAGATAAACACCATGACAGAAAGTACCGAACCTTCTCCAAAGTTCTGCTGAGAGAATAAGGTCTTATATGCATAAATCGAAATGGATTCTGTTCCATTTGCAGGACCACCGCCTGTTAATACATAAATAAGGTCGAATACTCGGAAGGCATCTAGTGTACGGAATAATAACGCAACTAAAATACTTCCTTTAATCATTGGTAATGTAATTTTCCAAAATTGTTGCCATTTATTCGCACCGTCAACTTGTGCTGCTTCATACATGGAATCTGGAATCGTCTGTAACCCGGCTAGAATAAGTAACGCCATATACGGCATGGTTTTCCAAATATCAGCTAAAATAACTGAAAACATTGCTCCACCGGCTGTTGAAAGCAGAACACTTGAATCAGAAATGAGACCTATCTGTTCAAAGAAATGAGCCACTATACCTGATTGGCCGTCATATAAGTAACTCCACATCATAGCAGAAACTGCTGTTGGTATGGCCCAAGGAACAAGAATAGATGCACGAATTAATCCTCTTCCCTTAAAGGAACGATTAATCAGCAATGCTACCATTAACCCTATAATAAGTTCTACTCCAACTGATACTATGGTAAAAATGAGTGTATTAGATAGCGATTTCCACATGCGGCTGTCCTGAAGATATTTCCAGTAGTTTGCTAGACCAACAAAGTTAGATTCAAGGATTGATTGATCTAAGGTATCCAACTGACTGGAAATTGACAGAATCTCTTCCGCAGCTTCTCCATCCAGTGTCGCTGTAATTTCATTAAGTTCTTCTTGCGCATTTCCTAAAAGCTGTTTATATTCGGTTGCAAATTCATCTTTTATTTTTATATATTTCAAATCATCATCTGTAACGGGACGATAACTTGCAATAATTTCATTTACCTGATCATATTTTTCACTTACTTCAGTATCACTTAGTAAATTATCATGTTGCGCTGTAACTTTACCATGTATTTCTGTCAAGTCTTCTTGTACGTCTGGTGAATACGGCTCAACCTCACTAAGTGACCTATCTAGGTAGTAATAATTATCAGCATAACGTTCCAAGTCGATGGTGGTACTTAACATTTTTTGTGAATGCGCAGGATCATTTAGCCGGTAGTCAAATAGACTATTGTAAAAAGAAGATGCAATTGGCCAAAGTATAATGACTGCAATCAAGATTAGTGATGGAAGTACCATTGCATATCCAAGCTGCTTTTCGTTTAAAGAAAATCGCCGCTTCATTTTATTCACCTCAATATATTCTGTTAAATGAGGAAGGAGATGTTTAACATCTCCTTCGTGTCCTTCAGATTAATTATTCATTTGTAGCTGCAGTCATTTTTGCTTGCATATTTTGAACTGCTTCTTCTGCTGTTATTTCGCCAGCAAGTGCTTTTGATAATTCAATTTGCATAATGTCAGATAACTCTGGGTAAATTGGAGAGACAGGACGAGACACTGCATTTTGCAAGGAAGCTACGAATTCTTCCATGGCAAACAAAGGAGCTGCTTCTTTTACTTCATCTAAATCATATAATGCTTCTAATGTTGGTGCTCGTGCACCTTCAACCGCAGAAATGATTTGTCCTTCTTCACCAGTCATGAATTGAAGGAATTCCCATGCTTCTGCTGGGTGCTCGGAGTAACGACTAATCATTGCTGTCCAACCACCAAGTGTTGATGCTGAACCATCATCACCTGCAGGAAGTACGGCATATCCAACATTACCAGCAACTTTTGAACGTTCTTCATCTTCTGCTGTGTTAGACATATATGGCCAGTTTCTAGCAAATACCGTTTTTCCTTCTAGAAATGCTGTCTCTGTTTCTGTTTCAGAAAAGTTTAATACGTTATTTGGAGTAATATCTGATTGTGCAATTTCAACCATTTTTTCCAAGCCTTTTACTGACTCTGGGCTGTCAATAACAACTTCCCCGTTTTCATCTAAGATTTGTCCACCATACGCGCTGATGTATTCTAATGCGTTTACAACTAAACCTTCATATTGGTTTGCTTGCATAGCAAATCCAAATTCAGTCCCTTCTTTCCCTGCAGCTTCTTCAGCCATTGCGATCATGTCATCCCAAGTTTCTGGTGCATTTTCAACTAGATCGGTACGATAGTAAAGTAATCCTGCATCACTAAACTTTGGCATAGCCCAGATACGATTGTTATAGGTTACTGCATCAACCGGACCTGGAAAATACTCATCCATGTTTACTTCAGATTCTTCAATGAAACGGTCCAATTCCATTACATAATCTGCTTGGGCAAACTCAGCTGTCCAAACAACATCAGCATCAAATACGTCAATCTCAGAGCTTTGCGAACTAAAAATTGTTACATATTGATCATGAGATTCGCTTGTACTTGAAGGCATTTCACGTAATTCAATAGTGATATTTGGATGTGTTTCTTCAAATTTTTCAATTAGTTTTTCTGTACTAGGTGTAACATCATTACTTCTAGCATAGGTAATAGTCACTTGCTCTTCCGTGTCACTTGCACCATCTCCTGAAGTGGATTCAGATGAACTATCATCTCCTGATTCACTACCACATGCAGCTAATGCAACTATTAACCCGATGAACATTGCAGTAAATAATAATTTTTTTATAGACTTCATTATAAGCCCTCCATGTATGTTGTATTTTTTCTTTCCCGTCATTCGTGGGAACGTTCTCAGAAACAACGGACCAGAATAGCGTATTTTATCATTGCACAGGAACAAAACCAATCTATATGAGAACGTTCTCATAGATGATAGAATAAAGTAATCACACAACGATTTACTATTCTAACACAGTGGATTGACGTACTATTAATTTCACTGGGAATTCGTAAATTTCTTTTATATTAGATGGTTTATCTGATTCCAATTTTTGTATCATCACTTCCATTGTTTTGCTCGCTACTTCTTCTATCGGCTGATTAATGGTTGTGATGGATGGATTAATCAACTCGGATATGACTTGATTATCAAACCCAATGACTGCTAGTTGTTCCGGTATCTTCACGCGATTTTCCCTAGCTTCAAAGATTATTCCAACAGCCACTTCATCCCCTCCAGTAAAAACTGCAGTAATATCTTCCGGAAGTTCATGAAAGATTCGTTTACCATCTTCAATACTGAATGCATTAGTCAACACGACGTCATTCACAGACGAAAGGTTATATTCCTTTAACGCTTTATTAAATCCTTCTCTTCTCTTTTTACCTATATTACTTTTTGTTCCACCCTTACAATACGCGATTTTCTTATGTCCTTGTTCAATTAAGTGCTTTGTTCCCAAATAACTTCCATCCATTTGATTAACACGGATAGAGGGAATTGTAGCTTGATCATCAAACTCATTGCACATAACAATCGGTCCATATTGTAAATAAGTTTCGATGTCCTTCCAATCATTTTGAATGGATGTTAAAATCACACCATCTACTTTTCTGGAACGCAGCATATCCAAATAGTCTACTTCTCTCTCTTTCGAATACCGTGTTTGACAGATGATAATTTGATATCCTAAAAGGGAAGCCTCCGTTTCCATTTTTTCAATTAAACGACTATAAAACGGATTCGTAATTCGAGGAACTAAAACAGCTATTGCATGAGTCTTGTTGCTACGTAGCTGTTGTGCAACCGAATTTGGTTTATAACCTAATTCTTCCATTGCTTTTAATACAGCTTCTTTTTTCTCCTTCGCTACATAAGGATGGTTGTTAATAACCCTGGACACGGTACTTCTTGAAAGTCCGCATTTACGAGCAACATCATTAATGGTTAATCCTTTACTCTCTGTCATGTCTCCCTCCTCCCATGCACTGAAATCGTTCTCATACATATAATTTAACATAGACTGTAATCGATTTCAATAGTTTACCTTATGTTAATGAAAAAAATTAATGGTTCATTAGATTTAGGGAAGGGAGCGTTTTTTACTCTTGACGGTCTTATATACTCATGAAGCTTACTGCAATAACAATAGTAGAATCAGACCTATCTAGCTGGTCTGATTCAATTAATAAGACTGTGTTTAGGTGGAATTATTGTCTTTATTTCTGTACTTCTTTACTCTTTTCCAGCACAACATCCTCCCCCTTATGCCGAATCCCAATCTCATCTCCTTCAACCAACGTATAACTCACTCCTCTTTTCTCCATTTTCACCCGTATCAGCCTCCCCCGATACTGTAAACAAAACTCCAACGAATCCCATTCCTCAGGCAAGTTCGGATTCAAGGAAAGTCCATCTTCTTTCACGCGCACACCGGCAAAGCCATAAACAATCGCAAGCCATGCTCCGCCCATGTTTGCCATGTGTAGACCATCTTTTGTATTGCCATGGGTGTTGTTTAAGTCAAGACGTGCGGTTTCATTGAAATAGCTATAGGCTTTATCTTGGTAGCCAAGTTTGGATGCCATAATACTAAATACACAGTAAGATAAAGAAGAATCATGGGTTGTGATGCCTTCATAGTAATCATAGGAATTCTTAATGGTTTCTTCATCTGCTTCATTTTCTAATAAAAAGTGAGCAAGTACCGTGTCTGCTTGTTTACATACTTGGTAACGGTATAGTGTTAATGGATGATAGTTCAGCAGTAATGGGAAGTCTTTTTTTGGTGTGTTCTCCAAATCCCAGCGCTGTTTTTGCAGGAATGTATCATCTTGGGCATTGATTTTGAGATCTTCATCATACGGAAGATACATCTTCTCACCGGCTTCTTGCCATTCTGCAACTTCCGCTTCCGTAACACCTAGCTTTTTAGCAATTTCAGCTTTTTCGAGCATTTTATACACTTTCGCTGCCCAAAGTAAATTGTTTTTCGCCATCACATTCGTATAGTAGTTATTATTCACGATACATGTATACTCATCTGGTCCTGTCACATCATCAATTCGGAATTTGCCATCTTTGAAATGCCCCGTGTCTACCCACAGGCGGGCTGTTTCAAAGAGGACTTCTGCCATATAGTCTTTCAAAAATTCCTCATCTTTCGTTACCAAGTAATATTGGATATAGCTATAGGCGATATCGGCACTAATATGATATTGCGCCGTTCCTGCTGGGAAGAAGGCTGAACTTTCCCCGCCTGTGATGGTCCGCCATGGGAATAGTGCTCCTTTTCTATGTCCCATTTCACGAGCACGCTCTCTTGCACTATCCAATATAGAGTAACGGTGAAGTAGGAGGTTCTTCGCTATTTCTGGGTTGGTCATGAGGAATACTGGGAACATATAAATTTCCGTATCCCAGAAATAATGTCCTTCATACCCTTCACCAGAAAGACCTTTTGCTGCGATATTGCTGACAGGGTCTTTTCCAACTGATTGGAGTAACTGATAAAGGTTAAAGCGAATGCCTTCCTGAAGGTGTGCATCTCCACCAATCTTGATGTCTGTCGTCTTCCAAAATTCATTTAAGTATTGCTCTTGTTCGTTCAATAGTTCTTCAAAGGATTTATCCCCGATTTCTTCTTGGATGGCTTCCCCTGTTTCGGAGACATTTTCTCCATGTCTTAAGGTGTCTGTATAGATGTTAAATTTGGTAAAATGGGAGGCACCTTCTTGTGTATATACTTCCTCTATCCCTTCATCCAGGACACGATGTTCATAGGCGTTCATTCCAGTTACATTCGTTCTTGTCACACACGCAACATCGAGCTTGGTTTCATACGTCGTATTTTGCACGACGTTATACGAACCTGCTTTTCGGACATCCACACAAACTAATCGTTTCGCATGTCCAGATGCAACCCTGGGATCATCTTTGTCCACAAAATTAGAAACATCTCCGTTCACCGTCGAGACAAATTTAACCTCTTTCGTGCCATTCAGCGGTTCTACTTTAATATCAATCGCAAATAATTCCTTGGTGACAAAGGAAACGAGGCGACGAAAATGCATTTTCGCTTCTTTTCCATTGGCTGATTTCCAGTGAATCACTCTTTCTGCGTACCCTTTATCCAGATGCAAGTTTCTTTCAAACGCTAGAACTTCTCCTTCAAAAAGGGAAAAACGTTCTCCATCCAAATAAATGTGTACGGTTTGCGCATCAATAATATTGACAAGCTTTTGCTGTTTATCCGGAAAAGCATGCAATTTTTCTCCATAAGAAATTTCTGTTTCGTCATGGAAAGCATTGATATATGTTCCACGGATTGATTTAAATGCGTCAGCATAGCCTTCTTCAAAATTCCCACGTACACCTAGATAGCCGTTTCCAAGTGAAAGTAGGCTTTCGTTAATTAATAAGTTTTGATTATCTAATTCTGATTTTGTTAGTTTCCAAGTCATGTTCGTACAACTCCTAACTGCTCCATTTCGAGTACTGTTCTAAAATGTTCTCCAACTTTAAATCGGCGGTTTTTTCCACCAAATAGTCAGCCTCCGTAAGCTCATTTCCTACACCAACAGAAAACATTCCTGCATCATTTAATGCCTGCACACCACTTTCTGCATCTTCTACGCCCACACAGTCTTTATAATCGATGTTAAAGTAATCTGCGGCCGTAGTGAATGTTTCCGGATGCGGCTTTCCCTTGCTCACTTTTGCTGCATCAACCAGGTAGTCAAAATAGTGCGTGAGTTCTAACCGTTCCAGTACCATGGGGGCATTTTTGCTGGCAGAACCTAGGGCGATTTTTATCTGTTGGTTTTGTAAGTCTTTTAATAAATCCTTAATACCTGGCAAAATATCCTGAGGTGTTAATTTTTGAATGAGATCTTTGTAATGATCATTTTTTTTCGTAGCCAGACGCTCTTTTTCCTCCACTGGCAAATCTTTTAACGAAGGATTTAATGCTAAGATTTTTTCCAGAGAATCCATGCGGCTAATACCTTTTAATTGTTCGTTAAACTCTCTGTCAAAAGTAACTCCCAGCTCTTTCGCCAGTTGCTTCCAAGCCAGGTAATGAAATTCTGCTGTATCCGTAATGACACCGTCCAAATCGAAAAGAAATGCTTTTGGGTATTTCATGCTCAGTCGTTCTCCTTTATATGTAGTAGCAGACCCCCAGCCATGATTGGGTGGGGGTAGCTGTGATTTATGTGTTATGGGGCTGATGTATACGGTGTGGGAGTCGATATTTTGTGCGTGAAGTTGAGATGTTCCGCGCGGGTAGTGAAATTTTCCGTGCAGGAGAATGATATTTCGCGCGGGAACCTGTCATTTTCGTGCGGGAACCTATCATATTCGCGCAGGAACCTTATAATTTCGTGCATCAGCCAATATATTCGCGCGACAATCAATTACTCGCACGAACTCCGCATTCCCTCGCACGAAAACCAACTACCCCCGCACGATTCTATCCCACGCTCGCGCGTAATCCTAAAGCGACCGCTCGATATCAACTACTAATTCCTATTACACTCCCTTGTACACTCGTGCCTCATAAGGTCTTAACGTAAATGCTTGATAATTATCATCCGCATCTGGATAATTGCTGATTAGTTTTTCTTTTGCTTCAAAGTCTACGTTTTCTGGAAGGTTGAATTCTACTTCTTCTTCACTAAAGTTTGTGACAACTAATAATTTTTCGCCTTCAAAGGAACGGGTGTAAGCATAAATCTTATCATGTTCTGGTAAAATTAATTCATAATCTCCGTATACGATAAGTTCATGTTTTTTACGCAACTGGATTAACTGACGATAGTAATGATAAATGGAATCCTCATCCGCAACTGCTTGTTCTGCGTTAATTTCTTTGTAGTTTGGATTCACTTTAATCCATGGTTCGCCAGTGGTGAAGCCCGCATTTTCAGATGCATCCCATTGTATAGGTGTTCTTGCATTGTCGCGGCCTTTCACGTAGATGGATTCCATTACCTTAGCTGGGTCCTCATTGCCTTCTTCTACTTTTTCTTTGTACATATTCAAGATTTCAATGTCCTTGTAGTCATCAATGGAATCGAACTTGATATTCGTCATACCAATTTCTTCGCCTTGGTAGATATAAGGTGTTCCTTGCAGCATGTGTAGGAACGTACCTAGCATTTTCGCGGAAATCACGCGATATTCTTTGTCATTTCCAAAACGAGAGACAATACGTGGTTGGTCATGATTATTCAAATACAAGCTATTCCAGCCAACACCATGGAGGCCAGTTTGCCATCTCGAAATGCTTGTTTTCAAATCTCTTAAATCAAGAGGTTTTAAGTCCCATTTACCATTTGGTCCGGAATCTAGATCCATATGTTCAAATTGGAAGACCATTTGTAATTCTTTTCGTTCTGGATCGGTATATTTCTTCGCTTCTTCTACGTTCACACCAGGCATTTCTCCAACGGTCATAACATCGTAATCAGCAAGTGCCTCTTCGTACATTTCATGTAGAAACTCATGAATACGTGGTCCGTTCATAAAGTATTTGCTGCCGCTCGCATATTTCTTGCCTTCTGGATTAGGAGCATCTGGCAGTCCTGGTACTTTGGAAATAAAGTTAATAACGTCCATACGGAATCCGTCAATCCCTTTATCCAACCACCATTTCATCATGTCATAAACTTCTTGACGAAGCTTTGGATTTTCCCAATTTAAATCAGGTTGTTTTTTACTGAATAGGTGTAAATAATATTCGTCTGTGTTTTCATCATATTCCCAAGCAGAACCGCTAAAAGTTGATCCCCAATTGTTTGGCTCTTTGCCGTCTTTTCCTGGGCGCCATATGTAGTAATCACGGTATGGATTATCTTTTGATTTTCTGGATTCCTCAAACCATTTATGCTCATCAGAAGAATGGTTAACGACAAGGTCCATAATTAATTTCAAGTCACGTTTATGCATTTCATCCAGCAGTTCTTCCCAGTCTTCCATCGTTCCGAACTCGTCCATAATCGCTTGATAATCAGAAATATCATAACCATTATCATCATTTGGCGATTGGTAAACCGGGGACAACCAAATAACATCCACGCCTAAATCTTTTAAGTAATCCAGCTTTTCGATGATCCCTTGAATATCACCAATTCCATCCCCATTGCTGTCATTAAAACTCCTCGGATAGATTTGATATACTACACTTTCTTTCCACCATGCTTTATGTGTCATTTGAATTCCTCCAATTTATATTCTTCGTTGTCTTATGGTAATAAGAGCACAGGTATTGGAATTTAGCATATGTCTCATTCTAAAAGCTTATCTAAAGTCTCAGCAGGGCCAAACCAATACCCGTCCTCTAAACTTATTTAATCGACCCGCGCATAACTCCGCCAATGATCCATTTCTGTGCAAAGATATAAATGATAATCATCGGCAACATGGCCATGAGATACGACGCAAAGGCTAGGTTATAATCTGTACTAAACTGGCCTTGGAATGCGTACTGTACCAGTGGCAAGGTGTATTGACTCGAATCACTCAAGATAACGAGTGGCAGCATAAAGTCATTCCATGCAGCAAGTGCGGTTAGAATCGCAACGGTTGCGTGCATTGGTTTCATTAATGGGAAGATAATTCTCCAGAACACTTGCCATGTGTTCGCGCCATCAATAATCGCTGCTTCTTCCAGTTCTTTTGGAATGGTTTTGACAAAGCCAACATAGATAAATACATTAAATGCTAACTGCATCACCGCATTCAAGATAGCAAGTCCAATGATGTTGTCCATTCCCCACATACTCGTTTGTTTGACTAAAGGTAGCATGATGATAGGAAACGGGATGAACATTGCACTAATAAAGTAGAAATATAGGAATTTATAAAACTTCTTGTGTAAATTTCTTGCAATCGCATAAGCAACAAGGGAATGGGTTAACAGCACTAAAATTACCGTTATTAGTGTAACAAACACACTATTCCCTAAAGCCTGGAAGAAGTTCGTCATCTCAATGGCATTCAGGAAATTTGCAATTGACCAAGATTCTGGTAAAGCAAACAGGTTACCGGTCATTTCTTGTGGCGTTTTGAATGCGATTGTAATCGTTAGATATAGTGGAAGCAGAATGAATAATCCACCAAGCATTAATAATATTGTTATTTTCCAATTTGGCTTATTTCCTATCATCGTTATTTCACCTCTCTTCGTTCAAGAACACGTAGTTGAATGATGGAAATTGCAACAATCACAATGAAATAGATAACGGCGTTCGCTGATTGATAAGCAAATTCTCCACCTTGGAACCCACCACGGTAGATGAGCAAGGATATTGATTCGGTTACTTGACCCGGTCCACCACCAGTTAAGGCAACGATTTGGTCAAATGCCATGAGGAAGTTCTTCATCGCAACAACCATGTTAATCGTGAAGAACGGTGCAACAAGTGGAAATGTGATTTTCCAGAATTTCGCCCAAGATCCAGCACCATCAATGTCAGCTGCTTCATACACTTGTTGGTCAATCGTAGACAGACCTGCTAGATAGAGAAGCGTATTAAATGCGGTTGATTGCCAGACCGCCACAATAACAATCCCAATCCATGCTAAATCCGGATTCCCTAAGATATTGGATGATAAAAAGCCAATCCCTAAGGCGTCACCGATTTGTGGAAGCAAGTGGGTGAACATAAATTTGAAGATATAACCAACAATTAACACACTTAAAATATATGGTAAGAAATAGGTTGCTCGTAACGTTTTACGGAATTTAATATTAGCGTTCAAACCAATCGCGATTAATAAACTAATAATATTTACTAAAACAGTAGAAACAATCGCAAATTGAAAGGTAAATCCATATGCACTCAATGCACGACCATCCTGGAATACATTTAGGTAATTTTTTAATCCTACGAAATCCCAAACTCCATATCCTTTATAATCAGTAAAACTATAAAAAATCCCCTGTATAGCTGGATATGTATGAAAGGTAAAAAATAACACTAAGGCGGGAACAACCATTAGTAAAAATGTAAATCTCTTCCTGTTCACCACAGTAATCTCTCCTTTAACAATGGATGGGGGGCCAAATATAGCGCCCCCAGTCCACGGTGTTGTAGCCTATCGGTCGTTAACTTTATCCCACTCAGAATCTAATGTTTCAAGAGCAGCATCTTTATCTTTTTTAATTAAAAAGTCTTGTACTAAGTTTTCTGTTCCCATTCCAGCTGGATAATAGTGATCCACGAAACTCGTTAACGTTCCTTCTTCAAAGTGTTCTCTAATTCCTTCAAATACAGGGTCTTCTTGGAATACATTTTCTACAGCAGAGAATGCTTTTTGTTCATCAATATAGGTTTGTGCTGTTTCTTCACTAAGCATAAATTCGATAAATTTCAATGCTTCTTCTTTATGTTCCGTTGTTTCACTTACTGCTAGCGCCACGTCAACACCTGAAACTAAGTTGTTTTCTTCTGCATTGTCATGAGATGGGAGAGCAAATGTACCTAACTCTATATCTGGATTTGTTTTTAAAATCTCTGGAATCGCCCAGTTCCCTTGAATATAGAACACACCTTCACCTGATGCGAATGCATTGTTTCCATCTCCATAACCAATACCAAAGTTATCTTTATGGCCATAGTCAAGCAGCTCTAACATCTTGTCGGCTACTTCATCATACTCTTCCGCAAAAGTTGCTTCTCCAGCATTTTTTCTTTCTGCAAAGTCGTCTGCAACTAAGTTACCAGCTACACCGTTCCATACAGACATTGCCGTCCATGCTTCTTGTAATGTGAAGTAAATAGGAGTTTCTCCAGCTTCTTTTGCTGTTTCAAGTGCTTGAGTAAACTCATCCCAGTTAGTTGGGATTTCAATTCCTAACTCTTCTACTTTTTCTTTGTTATAAATAACTGTGTTGGCATTTGTCGCATATGGCAGACCATAAGTACCCTCTTCATCAGGACCAACTAGTTTTCCAAGCATTTCTACATAGGATGGCTGAACTTTACCTACTAGTTCGGAATCAGAGAAATCATGAAATACACCTGCTCTAGCTAATTCGCCATATGTTGCATTTCCACCAATAGACATGATGTCTGGCAAGTCATCTTTGGTTAGTCTCGTTTTTAATACGGTTTCCGCTTCAGGTGGTGCTTCTAATTTAATATCGATATTAGGATTTTCTTCTTCAAATTTTTCGATTAATCCTTTGTACGTGTCTATGCTTTCCGATTTATTAGAGAAAAGTTCTAGGGAAACTTGTCCATCGGCGTTTCCACCATCCCCATCTCCACCACCGCAACCAGCTAGTAGTAAGGATGTTCCTAATGTTACTGTTAAGAGTCCTTTTGCTATTTTATTCATTATTAGCCCTCCATTTTAAATTTCAATTTTTATCTTCTATCTAAATAGATAAAATATACATCGTTTAGTTACGTAAACGTTTACGTAAACCGCATAAAATCAGGATAAGTATCAAAGTTCATTCTTGTTCTAAAATAGGTGAGTAACTGTAATTTTGCTCGTAAACGTTTACTCAAAAATCATAAAGAGATTTACTCTTTATTTAGGTCTTTTACACTTTTTCTTTCGACAACTTGATGCGAGAAAATCCGGCTTTCCACCGTTTGATTTTTTTCAATCATTTCAAAAATCATTTCCGTTGCCTTCTCCCCCATATCATATAATGGCTGTGCAACAGTAGTTAGCGGCGGGATACTCATTTGCGCAATATTTATGTTGTCATACCCAATAACAGATAGTTGATCAGGAACCTTGATATTCATTTCATAAGCTGCGGAGATAACACCTAGAGCGATTTCGTCACTTGCTGCAAAAATAGCAGTCAAATCAGGATGCTGACGAATCAATCTAGGAAAAGCTTTTAAACCATCTTCAAAACTAAAGCCATCTTCAGAAACAACATGTTCATGGGAAACTGGAATCTGATAGTTATTCATCGCTTGCAAGAACCCATTTATTCTCGGTTGACCTGCAACCTGATCCTCCGGGTTGCCACTTATCATGCCAATATTCCGGTGACCTTTTTTAATCAGATATTCCGTTGCCGTATATGCTGCATGCTGGTCATTTACTTTTACAAATGGAATCGAAAAATCATACGATTCTGTTGATAGAAGCACCATCGGCTTTTCCATTTTCTTTACAAATTGATAGTACTCTTCTTTCAACCGCTCACTTGTAAAAATAATACCATCAACCTGTTTGTCTTTAAGTAATTGAAGATACTGCATCGTTTTTTGACCATTGGATTCGGTATGGCAGACGATAACACTGGAGCCATTCTGGTGGGTGGTATCCTCAATCCCACGAATAACCTCATTCATCAGCATACTCGATATTTTCGGCAATAGAACCCCTATTGTATGTGTCCGTTTGCTAATTAAGCCGCGTGCAATACTATTGGGATGATAACCTAATTCATCTATTACCTCTAATACCTTTTTTTCCGTCTCTTTGGAATAGCCCGGTTTATTATTTAATATCCTGGAAACCGTCGCAATCGAGACATTCGCTTTTTTCGCAACATCTTTAATCGTAATAGTCATTTTCAGTTACTCCTTTTAAGAAAAAGCGTAAACGTTTACGTTCCTAATAATAGCACGAACTGCAATCGTTTGCAATAGTTTTCTTGAAAGAAATAGGAAACCTGCTTTTTTGGTGCCTTTTTGGTGCCTTTTTGGTGCCTGTCACTTCCCGGATTTTGTCGAACTGGAGAGTAGTTGCGGATAGCGGGGGTTGGGGTTTGACATATGTCGGGTGGTGCCTGGCACTCCCCGATTTATGTCGAATTCGATGAAGGGGTTTTTACGTTCATTTTACTCTATCTTAACAAATTCACATTATTTTCTAATCAAATTCTCATTTTCTTCACATTGGAATCTTATGCCATAAAGGTAGGATGAAGTCAGACTTACATTTGTTAACGTCTGCAGCAACATGGAAAGGATTTGAGAATATGGCAATTGAGATTTTCAGAAGAAAGGAACAGAAATATTTAATTACAACTGAACAATATCGTGAGTTGATTTATCAACTTTCTCCATTCATGCGGCCGGATAAATTTGGGGTCGATGGAAGATACACGGTGACGAGTCTGTACTTTGAAAGTCCAGATCGTAAAATTTATTACGAAACAAAGAATAAACTAAGGTTTCGACAAAAACTCCGATTGCGGGTTTATAACGATACGGATAGAGAAGGAACTGCTTTTTTTGAGATAAAACAAAAACATAAAAAAGTAGTAAACAAACGGAGAATGCTTCTTCCATTATCCGAAGCCTATCGTTACCTGGAGGAATCAGAGCTATATCCGCTAGATTCTTTTGAGTCATCGAATCCACAAGTATTGCGGGAAGTCGATTATTTTCGAAAACTGTATAATCTAGAACCAGAAATGGTCGTTAGTTATGACAGACATGCGCTGCACTGTGTGGATGATGCGGATTTAAGAATTACGTTTGACTTGAATCTTCGCTGTAGGAATCATGATTTACTGCTGGAACACGGATCTTATGGGGAAAATTTTATTGATAAAAACCTGGTTGTACTCGAAGTAAAAGTCAATGATAGTGTCCCACTTTGGTTAACTCGCATCTTACAGCGAATACACTGTGAACAACGAAGTGCTTCTAAATTCTGCACTAGCCTGGAATTATTAGAAACTGCAAAACTACCAAATGGAATAGAAAAAGAACATGTATCCATAGGAGGAATGTAACATGGAAATTATCGATCAAATCTTTGTGAATAGTGAGTCAGAGCCAACTATCTGGATGAGTTTACTTGCGATGGCCCTTGCAACCATCCTTAGTTTACTTATCACGAAAGTGTATCAAATTACGTTTAGTGGGGAAAAGTATTCCCAGAACTTTGTCCATACAATTGTGATGATGAGTGTGGTGGTATCCGTCGTTATGACTGTCGTTAGTGGGAATGCGGGTGTCGCGTTTGGATTATTTGCCGTCTTTTCATTAATCCGCTTCCGAAGTGCTGTCACTGATGCCAAAGATATTGCTTATATCTTTTTTGGACTCGTTGTGGGAATGACTTGCGGGCTTTACCAATTTAATCTAGCAATGCTATTAACTGTGTTTGCGAGTTTACTATTCTACTTCCTTTATAAGTTTGAGTATGGAAAAGGAAAAGATACACAAATCCTAAAAGTAACTGTTCCAGAAAATTTAAATCACGAAAACTTGCTGGATGACGTGTTTCAAACCTATACCATCAGTAACAACCTTCGTCAGGTAGAAACGACGAACCTTGGAACCATGATTTTATATACGTATGCAATCCGATGTAAGGAAAACACAAAAGACAAAGAACTGCTTGATCGAATCCGTGAGAAAAATGCTAATCTGAAAGTTTCCTTAAGTTATGTGGAAAGAGCAGAGTAATATGCGTTAGAAGTGCTAGCTGGGTGCCTTGGGTGCCTGCCCTAAGTGCCTGGCACTCCCCGATATTTGTCGAATATTATTAACTCCTCCAGTCCTTGTGATGTAAGGGTTGGAGGAGTTTTTGATATAGGGAGATATTCGACAAGTGCCTGGCACCTATTAGGGGCACTCCCAAATGACTGATAATTACGTAAAAAAAAGCTGTCAAGCTCTTCTGCATCGACAACTTTTTTCATTCATTATTTATTCACTTTCGCCATTGCTGCTTCATCAGCTATTATCGTGACATTTTCGTGTTTTCTGAGAACAGATGCTGGAAAATCTTCACTGGTTTCTTCATTTTCTATCAAACGGGCAAGTGCATCTGCCTTTTTCTCACCAGAAATAAGCAAGATAATTTCTTTGCTTTCCATGATGGTTTCTATTCCCATGGTGATTGCTTGCTTAGGAACTTCTTCCATTGAGTTAAAGAATCGTGCATTCGCTTCTCGTGTGGACTCATCTAAATCAATCACATGTGTTCTGCTCGAAAAAGGAGTTCCTGGTTCATTAAAGGCGATATGCCCATTTCCACCGATTCCTAACACCTGTACATCAACATACCCTGCATCACTAATGAGCTTTTCGTAATCACGGCATTCTTTTTCCAAATCATCCGCTGCTCCATTTGGAAGATGGACATTGGCTTTTGGTACATCAATATGGTTGAAAAATTTATCCATCATGTAAAAATAATAACTGTTTGGATCTTCCTTTTCTAATCCAACATATTCATCCAAATTAAAGGTCGTCACGTCTTTAAAAGACAGCTCACCTTTGTTATTTTTTTCAATTAGATTTTGGTACATACCTTCAGGTGTGGAACCTGTTGCGAGCCCAATAACTGGTTTATCCAGCTTTTGAATCTTCTCTGCTAAATGCATACTCGCACGGTTACTCATTTCTTGATAATCTTTCACTTTAATAATATTCACGCTATTACTCTCCTTCCCATGTAATAATACCACGACAGATGGTGTATTTGATATTAAAATTATCATCCACAAGTAAAATATCGGCATCTTTTCCTTCCGTTATGCTTCCTTTGCGATTGTATACACCAATCTGTTTTGCGGGATTAACAGATGCCATTTTTATTACATCCTTTATGGTTGCGCCATTTAATCCAAGTAATCTCCGAGCACCGTCATCCATTTTTAAAATACTGCCAGCGAGGGTACCGTCTTCTAGCACTGCTCGGTCTTCATTCACTTTTACTGGTTGACCGCCTAGCTCATAATCGCCCGCAGGTAACCCTTTCGCCCGCATGGCATCGGTAATTAGGATGAGCCGATCACTTCCGACATTATCGTAAATAAGCTGTAGCATTCCAGGCACAACGTGGACACCATCCGCAATTAACTCCGCTCGCAGGTCTTCCAATTGGAAAGCGGCACCGACTGCCCCGATATCCCGGTGATGAATCCCATTCATTGCATTACATAAATGCGTTAATTGTCCGACACCTTGCTCTACCGCTTTTTTAATACCTTCATACCCTAAATCCGTATGTCCGGCAGACACATTTATACCATTTTTATTCAAGGTGCTTATAAAAGTACCGTCTTGATCATGTTCCGGTGCCATCGTAACGGTTCGAATCGCATTCCCTGAAATTTCCTGCCACTTCATGAATCGATCGAGATCTGGTTCCATTATATATTCTAGAGGCTGTGCTCCAGCTTTTGATTTTTCTACAAATGGCCCTTCCAAATGTACACCAATCATTTCCGCTTGAGCCTCTTTATTTGTATAGTTTGCTACATTTTGAAGCGCCTTATCAATATTTTCTGGTGATTGTGTGATGGTGGTAGCAAGAAAGCTTGTTGTTCCCTCTTTCGGTAGTAACGTTGCCATCTGATCCAATGCTTCCTCGGTAGCATCCATCGTATCCGCTCCATTCGCACCATGGATGTGACCGTCAATAAATCCGGGAATCGCGGTTAAATTGGTTGCGTCAATTACTTGGACATTTTCTTGCACTTCCTGTGACTGGGGCCCCTTATGAATGGTTTTAATTTTACCATCCTGCAAGTACATATCCCCTTTTATTTCTTTTCCGTCTTCTAAGAAAATAATTGCATTTTTAATGTATAAACCAGCGTGCATAAACAATCATTCCTTTCCTCATACTAAAAATAGCATATAAATATATAGTTGTCTATACATTTATAACTGTGTACATGTTGGCCGCAATTTGTTACAATTTAAGTAAGAATAGACTGATTTCTTTCATTTTATCTGAAAAATTCTTTATCATATTCACACCACCAGAAAGGAGCTTTCTCATGATCGATAAAAACTCACCAATCCCGATTTATTATCAATTAGAAGAAGAAATAAAACGCATGATACAAGAAGAACTAAATCCAGGCGATTTGCTCCCTTCTGAACGAGAATATGCCGAAAAATACGACATTAGCAGAATGACAGTGAGGCAAGCGATCACGAACCTTGTAAAAGAAGGAATGATTTACCGACAAAAAGGTCGAGGAAGCTTCGTTGCAGATAAAAAGTTCGAACAAGATTTATCTGGTTTATCCAGTTTCAGTGAAGATATGGAACGGCGTGGAATGACGCCATCGAATAAACTACTTAGCTTCAACATAATTAAAAATGAACCACATATCGCTTCTATTTTAAAAATCGAGCGGAATGAACCGATTTACGAAATTCAAAGAATAAGAATGGCAAACAATGAACCAGTTGCTCTGGAAACCATTTATACACCAAAAAGCCATGTGGGTGATATAACAAAAGAAGACATTTCTATTTCCTTTTATGACTATATAGAAAAACATTTAAATTTGAACATTGCCTATGGAGAGCAAACCATTGAGGCTTCTCTTGCCAACAAGGAAGAAACACACTACCTTCATATCAGACTCGGCGATCCGGTATTGGTCATGCACCGAACCAGTTACTTAAAAAATGATCAAGAAACACCAATAGAATACGTCAAATCCATCTACCGATCAGACAAATATAAATTCAAAATGCAAATGAAACGAGATTAATGCTTTCAGGTGCCTGGCACTTCCCGGAATTTGTCGAATAAAAGCGCACCCCTCTATCCCTTCTATACATAGGGCTACAGGTTTTTGGTTTTGGAACAAAATTCGGGTGGTGCCTGGCACTTCCGAGATTGGCACTTCCTAGATGGATTCCAGATCTGCCCACTTCCCGATCCTGTTATCTTCGTACGGAGGCTGCCATGCGGGTGTAGGTGTGTCTTTTGCCTCGGATGGTGATGGAGTAGTCCATGATGCGTTCTGGGATGGCGATGCCGTTCATTCCTGCGTCGCCAATATGATGGATGTCTGCGCCTGCCATTTTGTTGTAAAGTGCGATTTGTTGAATGGTTTCTTTTTCTGCACCTTCCTGGCTTGTCCCGATAGTGGTTAGGGCGATGGCTCCTGCATCATGTACGGTGTCTATTAATGCTTGAGTCTTTTCCAATGTCACTCCAGGTACTGTTCCAACACCAGGCAGTAATACGATATCAGCTCCAGCATACACAAAGCCCTTAACTGTATCATTTGCAGCCAAGCCCTCTTTTACACCAGCACCATGCATTTTACCGGCAATTACGAGCAAATCTAATTCCTTAGCAGCTTTAATGCTTTTCTTGATTGCTTTGTTGGTTACTCCTGTCTTAGGATTCCCTGTCAAGCAAATAAAATCCACTCCTAATTCTTTTGCCTTTTTCAGCGATGAAGGGATTGCTTTCCTTCCCTCAGGCAGATCATTCAAAGTCTCCAACGATTCAGCTTCTGTATCTACTGGCTCCAGGTTCATTCCAACCGGCCTGCCGACTAACTTCTTCATTTCATGGATCGTTTGATCTGGATGGACATTCTCTAATCCTTCTATATTCGGTACATACACATCCAGATAATTCAACAAAATCAGATCAGCACCAAATGCAGAAGCATATTCTGCATTCGTCAGCCCTGGATAAACTGGAGTAGCCTGGCAAACCACTTCTGCAATCAACGTTCTTCCTTCCGATGCCTTGATGGATTGAAGCAAGTCTTCTTTTCCCATCTTTTCAAAATCCGATGCGGTACAGTCTAGTATTCGTTTCATCCGAAAAACCTCCATCTTATTTTAAAAGGCCAGTATCTTTATGATACCGGCCATTTGAAAATTTTATTCTTTTCGTAACCTGCTTACTTCATCGGCTACAGCTTGCACTTGGGTTCCGACAATAACTTGGATACTATGTTTTCCAACGACATTGACTCCTGGAACTCCAGTAGACTTAATTTTCTTCTGGTCAACGGCATTCATGTCTTTAACTTCCAGACGTAAACGTGTTGCACAGTTATCAACAGATGTGACGTTTTCGTCTCCACCTAATGCATCATAGATGGTTGAAGCCATCACAGCATATTTATCTTTTCCGGATGGAGCTGGTTCACTGTCCACTACTTCGTCATCCGAATCTTCATCTTCACGACCAGGTGTTTTGAAGTTGAACTTCACAATTAAGAAACGGAATAAGAAGTAATAAATCGCTGCCATCACGAGCCCAAGAACGATCAGCATCCATGGATTATTAGCTAATGGAAGCTGCGAACTTAGGATAAAGTCAATTAAACCAGCACTAAAACTAAATCCTGCTGTCCATCCAAAGGAAGCGGCAATGAATAAGGAAATACCAGTTAATAATGCGTGTACGACATAAAGTGCTGGTGCTAAGAACATGAACGCGAACTCAAGAGGTTCTGTTACACCGGTTAAGAATGCTGCAAGTGCCCCCGCCATTAATAGAGATGCAGCCTGTTTTTTACGTTTTGTTTTAGCTGTATGGAACATAGCGAGTGCTGCTGCTGGAAGACCAAACATCATAATTGGGAAGAACCCTGCTTGATACATACCAGTGACACCTTTTGTCCCTTCTCCAGACCAGAAGTTACCGATGTCATTAATACCAGCTACATCAAACCAGAACACATTATTTAATGCGTGGTGAAGACCGGTTGGAATTAAAATACGGTTAAAGAATCCGTATAGACCAGCACCAAGTGCGCCTAGACCACTAATTGCTTCCCCGAATGAAACTAATCCACTATAAACGATAGGCCAAATGAAGAGTAAAATAAGAGATACAATCAACATTGTTGCGGCTGTAAGGATTGGCACCAATCGTTTTCCACTAAAGAATGCCAAGGCATCCGGTAATTTCACATGACTAAAGCGGTTGTATAAAGCTGCCGCAATTAAACCTGAAATAATACCAATAAATACGTTCTCAACGGCACCAAAAGCTATATTTACATTTTCCACTTCAATCTGTAATAAGTTAGCAACATTATCTGTTGCAAGCACCGTGGTAACAACCAGGTAACCAACTAAACCACTTAATGCAGCTGGGCCATCCTTGGCTTTCGTCATCCCAATTGCGACACCGACAGCAAATAGAATCGGGATAAAATCTAATATTGCACTACCCGCACTGATTAAAAATGCCGCAATAGCATTTCCAGAACCCCAACCGTCCGAATCAATGGCATAACCAATACCCATCAGGATCGCCGCTGCAGGTAACACGGCTACCGGAAGCATTAACGATTTACCAAGATTTTGCAAGTATTTCATCATGGGTAAAAACCTCCTTCATTTTTTATAAAATAGATAAGTTCTCGTATGAAAAAAGCCTATTATCCCTCAAGTGTAATCGTTACCAAAGGTTGGACGACCTCCTTATAATAAACCCCTTCCATACAATTAAAATTATACCACCTCTAAATATAGTTGTCTATACCACTATACTTTTTATCATTTCCATACTAGTTAAAAGGAAATTCTATCCCGATAGTTTTCAATTAATTGGTGATTATGCTGTTCTGCACCATCCACATTTCCACTCAAAAGGACTGGTGGTGCTTCGCCATTCTTTGCCATTCCAGAAATAACTTCTGCCATTACTGCATTCATAATCGAAGCCCCTATTACCGTTGAACCTGGAGCAAAATTGACGTTCACATTTTCATCCGAAAGCAATGCATCCCCAACAGGAATATGATTGTCCAACGCTAAATCTGCTGTCTCATGCAAAAAATTGCCGCTTGGATGTCTGGAAGTCTGTTCCTTGGCATAAACAATCGAGGACAGACTAAGGACGAATGCTCCTTTTTCTTTCGCGATTAGTGCTGCATCAATTGGAACAGGATTTCTTCCCGAAGTAGAGATCACGATCATGATGTCGCCTTTCTTTATATCCTGCTCGTCCATGAATGTTTTTGCATAATCTGCTTTTTTTTCCAAAGTTGAGGAACGTACCGCACCCTCATGCAACATTAATGGCTCATGAAGAATCGGATGAATCGGTACCAGCCCACCTGCACGATAATACACTTCTTCTGCCAGCATATGGGAATGTCCACAACCAAACAGGTGCACCACACCGCCATTTCGCAATGACTCTGCTATCTTATTGGCTGCCTCTTTAATTGTGCTAGCCTCTTTTTCTTCCACGATATCTAAAATATGCTTCACTTGTTGAAAATATTGATGAATCATCTACTGCACCATCCTCCGCTTAACCTGTGTAATTCCGATTAATCTTATACTTATTTACCAGAAATCGTGAGTAAAACTGTCTCTCCTGCTTTCGCTGCTTTCTCTTCGGTTTGGGTAATGTCTTTATTTAAATCTCCACTGTTCGTAATAATCATTGGCGTGATGACACTGCTAGCATTTTCACGAATATATTCCAGGTCAAATGACATTAAGGGTTGTCCAACCGTTACTTTATCCCCAGCACGAACTTTCGGTGTAAAGCCTTCCCCGTTTAATGCTACTGTTTCCAGGCCAATATGAATGAGAATTTCGGTTCCGTTTTCTGTCTCCAGTCCAATCGCATGTTTCGAATCAGGGATTTGTACTATTTTTCCAGCTACCGGTGAAACGACCTCTCCTTCACTTGAGTTGATGGCCACCCCTTCGCCCATCATCTTTTGACTAAAAACTGGATCTGGAACCTCTTCCAATGGCACTACTTCCCCGTTGATAGGTGCATATATCTCTTCTGCTTCTTTTGATTTTTTGAATAGTTTTTTTAGCATGGTGATACTTCCTTTCTCTGATAGGTTGAGCTACATCTTAGTTTTAATTTATATAGTAAAATTATTCCTTTTACATTTGTATGATAACAAATGTATTGTATATATGTCTATACCAGTTGTGTTAGAATAATCTCTTACCCTTTAAAAAATATATTTAATGACTGATAAACCTACCTCTTTTCAGCTCAAAAAAGACAACCAGATTTCCTGATTGCCTCTTCCCGTCTCACACCAAATATTCAATTGCTTTCCTGACATATCCCTTACTTTTATCCAGTGCATCCTTTGCTTTCTCAAAATCTACACCCGCTTCAATCATAACAATAGCAGGTTTTACTTCATTATTTGTTGCATCAAGCACCGCACCTGCTTTCTCATAGGGTACATCTGTTATTTCCATGATGATTGATTTCGCGCGTTCTTTCAACTTATAGTTGCTTGCATGTAAATCCACCATAAGATTTTCATAAACTTTTCCTAATTTCACCATTGTGCTGGTACTAATCATATTCAGAATCATCTTATGTGCTGTTGCTGCCTTCATTCTAGTGGAGCCGGTCAAAACTTCAGGGCCAACTACTACTTCAATACCAGTATCTGCATAACGAGAAATCTCTGAATTCTTGTTACATGTTAAGCTGACAGCATATGCACCAACACTTTGCGCATATTTCAAGGCTCCAATCGGGTATGGCGTTCTACCACTTGCTGTAATTCCAATTACGACATCCTTTTTGGTCAAGCCACGAGTTTTCAAGTCCACTGCGCCTTGCTGTTCATTATCCTCCGCACCTTCAACCGCCTGGAAAAAAGCAGTGTTTCCACCGGCCATGACGGTTTGTATCATTTCAGGGTCTGTCATGAATGTTGGTGGGCATTCCGAAGCATCCGTGATACCGATTCGCCCACTAGTTCCAGCTCCAACATAAAATAGTCTGCCACCATTGCTAAGAGCCTCCATCACCTTCTCCACAACAATTGCAACTTCCGGTAAAACCATTTCCACTTTATTGGCCACTTTTTTGTCTTCATTGTTTATTACTTGAAGTAATTTTATTGTGGAGATTTGATCTATATTAACACTGCCTGGATTTCTTTTTTCTGTGGTTAGTTTTGATAAGTTCATTTCCATCATATAATACCCCTCACTAGACGAAGATGTCTTTCATATATTGTGTTCTTACAACTTTAAAGCTTTCACATGAACATACTAATTCAGTAAGTTCCAACTCCATGTAACATTGCTTTGAACCTCATCATCTATCAAGATATCCTTACTGCGTAAAGCCATAATATACGCTCCTATAACTGGTGGGAGATTGGGCTGAATAAGTGTTACATCTCCCATAGAGGATTTCAGTTTCGACATAAATTGTTCCCTGAAAAAGGAATTTGAGAAGAGCCCACCATGAATAACAATCGGCCATTTATCTCTTGATTGCATACGCTGTTTCGTACTATCCACCAAATTTATTAAATTTTCCATTGCCTCATGAATAATATTCTTTGCAACAGGATCGCTTCTTTCAGCTGCATTCAAAACCAAAGGCGCTGCACTAGCAATCTTTAATCGGGGATTTGGGTCTCCATGAATTACTGATATAAGTTCTGGGACCTCTTTTATACGGAAGTAGTCTTTAATTATATGGCTTAATTCAGTAACATCTCCTCTACCATCGTAAGCCTTTAATACTGATTGAATCGCCCTTTTTCCAATCCAATAACCACTACCTTCATCTCCAAACAAGTATCCCCAACCGCCAACGCGAATAGCATCCATTTTCGAGGGATTAATGCCATAAGCAATCGACCCAGTACCAGCAATTATTACAATTCCCGGTTCTCCCCATGTCCCAGCTGCAAGGGCTGCAATGGCATCATTTTCTATAGAGAGAATATTTTCATAGATCGTTCCTTTAAAAAAATCTTCTATTGTTTCTCTATCCTTCGCTCTACCACTTCCAGATAAGCATAAATATAGAGTTTCGATATGACTTTCATTCGAATCAGATTCTCGAATCACTTCATCTATCAGCCGAAATAGTACTGCTTTAACATGGGTATGGGAATTGGACTGGATATTAGTGGATTCACCAATCGACATCGCTAATATTTGTCCTTTTTCATCTCCAATAACACATTGTGTTTTTGTTCCGCCTCCATCCATTCCTATCCATCTTTTTCCGTTAATCATTTTGGTCTACCTCTTGGAACTCTTCCATGGCTAAGGAAATCAGATTATGTGTGATTCTTCTAAATCTTGCTATATCTGTTTGTCTGCCAAAATGTACGCGATTGGTAAGTAGGATAATGGCAAAATTCTTATCTGCATCAAACCAAAGGGAAGTTCCGGTAAATCCTGTATGCCCAAATCCATTTTGTAAAAACTGTCCAGAGAAGGAAGGAGTATCATATAATTGCCAGCCGAGTCCTCTGCTTAATTTCAATCCTTCTGTCTGGATTTCCCTACTTAAATCAAGTGTTTGTTTGGATAAAATCCTTTGGCCGTTATATCTCCCATCATTTAATATCATTCTCGAAAACTTGACTAAATCATGTAAGGTAGTAAAGAGTCCGGCGTGCCCGCTTACTCCACCAAAATGATTGGCATTTTCATCATGGACTTTTCCCCATTGATAATCTTGAATGGACTCCATGAATTCTGTTGCTGCAATCTGATTCAGTCTCTTACTGGATGGATTAAAGCAGGTATCCTTCATTCCCAGTGGTTGATAGATAATCTCTTCTACATATTGATCCAGGGACATTCCTGTTATTTTTTCAACAATATATCCAAGTGTTATAAAATTGAGGTCACTATAGATAACTTCTGAATCAACTTCCTTTTTGTCTTTCCGTTCACTTATCCTTATAATAGCCTCATCCATAGAAGTTCCATCCAAATAAAAGTTAATTCCTGGCTGAAATCCACTTGTATGACATAATAAATGTCTAATTGTTACATCACTCTGATATTCCTTGAATGCTGGTACATATACATATACGGGATCATCTAAGTCTAGCTCCCCATCCTCCAATAATTTCAAAATCGCAGGGAGGGTTGTCGCAACTTTCGTTAGTGATGCCACATCAAAAATTGTATTTTCCTTCATATATATTCTTTTCTTAAAATGGGCATAACCCGAATAATGTACATATGGCATCTCATTCGGTGTAACCACTCCAGCAACAGCTCCTGGTAAAAGCCCATCTTGTACTGCTTTATCGATAAAGGTCGTAACTTTAGTAAAATACTTTTTATGATTCATCACCTGTACCACCCTTTTATTCATGTAATACCTAGCCTTTTACTGCTCCTTCTGTCATGCCTTTTGTGATATGGCGTTGGAATAACGCATAGAAAATAATAACAGGAACTACTGCAATCGTTAGGCCAGCAAACAGCACTCCCCATGCACTGCTGTACTGCGCATTAGTTGCAAGAAGATCCATTTGCACACCTAATGTATTTTTACTGTCGGTTTGAATAAGAATTAACGCCATGAAGTATTCATTCCAAAATGATACAGCATTAAGGATCGATGCTGTAATAATCCCTGATTTCACTAATGGAGTAACAATTTTTAATAGAACCCCATAGGGAGACATCCCGTCTATGGCGGCTGCTTCCTCTAACTCCCGAGGGACATTTCCCATAAAACTAGTTAAAATAAAAATCGTAAATGGAACTTGCGATATTGCATAAACTAGGGATAGCGCCAATAAATTATCCAGCAGGTTCATTCGCATTAATAAAAAGAACAAAGGAATCCACCCAAGAACAGCTGGAATCATCATGGAAGAGATGTAGGTGTTGAATAAGATGTCACTTCCTTTAAAACGCAGCTTCTCTAAGGCATAAGAGGTTGGAATAGCTAGGACCAAGCATAAAAAAGTTCCCACTACGGTAACCGTCATACTGTTTAAAAATGCCGTGCCAATATTAAAATCTGTCCAGGCTAAGAAAAAATTTTCGATGTTAAATGTTTCTGGAAGCGACCATGGAGAAGCATAAATTTCTGCATTTGTTCTAAATGAACCAATCGCCATCCAAAGAATCGGGTAGATAACCACAACCGACCAAAGGAGCAACGGAATTCGTATAGCAATCTTTGATAAGAATCGAACAAAACTGAACATAATCTCCCCCCCTTAATGTTCCACTTTTTCTCTTTTTAAGATAAACTGCAAGATCAGAACAGTTACTAAAGAAACAACTAAAATTAAGACACCGATTGCCGCACCATAACCAAATTGAAAGTCTTCAAATGCCTTTTCATATAAATAGGAACCCATTACTTCCGTTGCATTACCAGGTCCACCATTGGTCATGACTTGAACCAATACAAATGAACCGTTCAAAGATGTAATTACAATATAAATAATCGACGTTTTAATTTGCGGCCAAATGAGTGGAACGGTTATTTTCCAAAATTGCTGCCATTCACTTGCTCCATCAATTTCGGCAGATTCATAAAGACTTTTAGATACGTTCATGATTCCACCCATAAGTAATAGCATGAACAATCCGATACCAGCCCAAATAGCAGGTAGCACTAGACTTGGCAGTGCCCATTCCATGGAACCCAGCCACGGTCTGGTCCAGCTTTCCAGGCCGATTGACGTTAGCAAACCATTAATAATCCCTATATCTGGATCAAAGATAAACTGCCATAAGATCCCAATCACAACAATAGACATGATATTTGGAAAGAAGAAAACCACTCGATAAAAGGGGGCTTCTTTAATCCGTAGCTGGGTTAAAGCAACCGCAAAGAATAGAGCTAAAAGCATGATCCCGATTACTTTGGTAAATACAAAGAAATAATCATTAAAGATTGTTTTCGGAATAACGGAGTCATTAAACAATTTCTTATAATTATCAAGTCCTATAAAATCCTTCACCGCACTCGAACCCGACCATTCAAAAAAAGATAAATAAAGTCCATTTACCATAGGGTAGACAGTGAACACAAGAAACAAGATAAAGGTAGGTAACAAACAGAATGCCAGAAATAAGTATTTTTGTTTTTTCGACTGTACCATCCCATCACTCTTTTCTATGAAACTAAAATATGTAAATTAATAGCTTATAAGAGAGAATGTAAAGCCCTATAGACTTTACATTCTTCCCCTTTCTTTAATTACGTAATTCCTCTGCTTTTTCTCGCATAACTTGAACAAATTCTTCTGCATCAATGTTCCCCATTAAAATTTCAACAATCTGCAGGTGCAATTCATCTGTCATATCAATTGCAATCTTTTGGTCATCGCCCTCTGGTGTATTTCGATTAAACACTTCGATTGTACCTGGATTATTTATCATTTCATTGATACCTTTTAAGAATTCTGGAACATTTTCATTACCAGAAAGATCCACGTTCTTCAGATTCATAATAGCACCTGTAGACTCGGCAAATTTCTGTGCATTTTCTTCTGTAAAGACATATTCCAAAAATGCTTTAGCAGCTTCAGGATTCTCTGCCTCTTTCGCAATAGCTACAGGACGAATATCGGGAACAAGTGCCATCGCATCTCCAGAATCATTGAAAGGTGTTGGCATAAAGCCATATTCGAAGTCATCTGGTGTATCCGCTGCCATTTCTGTTGGTAACCAGAAACCAACTGGAATATAGGCAGTCTCATGCATAATGAAATTCATTTGTGTCTGGGTATGACTTCTTGCAGCAAATCCTTCATCAACAAGGCCAGCCTCTACCATCGCTTCCACCTTCTTCATGACTTCCAATGCTTCATCACTTTCCCAAGCTTCTACCACACCGTCAGACAAGTTATTTAACAATTCTTCTCCACCAGCTGCTGCAAATGCTGGGTATAAAACACCACGCTGGAAGTATTGTGGATATTGACCAGTAGTAATAAATGGTGCAATTCCAGTGTCTTCTTTAATTTGTTCCATGGAAGCTAACCAAGTATCAAAGTCTTCAGGAACCTCCCATCCATTCTCCTGGAACCAGGCATTGTCATACCAAACTCCCCAAGTATCAAAAACAAGTGGCAGACTGTAGATTTCTCCACCGCTTAACTCTTCAGCTGGTGAAATAAAATTATCCAATAATGGCGTTCCATCTTCTAACGTAATGTCCCCCACCCAATCACTAAGATCCATCAACTGTCCATCACTAATCATTTGGGTTTCACTTGCACCGTTTCCGTCAATATAAACAACATCTGGTGGATCATTGGAAATCCAACGCGTTTTCATTTCAGTATTAATATCAGGCCCTGCATGTTCAATTATTTCGACGTTTGGATATTTCTCTTTAAATCCTTCCATCACGTTTTTCCACCATTCGTCTCCATAACCACCGACAAAGTATTGGATTTCCAGCTCTCCGGAGATTTCCCCGTCAGCGCCTGCTGATGCACCATCATCTGTCGTTTCTGATTCTTCTCCTAGATCTGCTTGATCATCTTCTGAGGAACTATCAGATGAACATGCTGCTAACATTCCTACTAGCAGAATAAGTGAGATTAGTAGAAACAGTAATCTGCTTTGCTTAAAAACTTTCTCTTTCATTCTTTTAACACCCCTTTAATATGTTTATATAAACCAATGCATGTGCACTGGGTAAACCCATGAATATTTCTCTGCCCCGTAAATTATTTAAATCTGTCCTGAATTGCTTTTCTCGTCTTATCTAAATAATCAACAGATTGCTTATAATTGATAGATGCCAATCCTGTAAATAAGATATCAATGACATTTAATTGAGCTATCCTGGAAGCGGTTGCTCCACTGCGAATACTCTTTTCAATCGGTGAAGCAAACAAATTCACATCCGCCATTTTTTGTACAGTGTTCGTACCATAGCCTGTTAACGAAATAACTTTCGCATGATTAGCTGTGACAATTTTTAACGTATCAATGATTTCCTTTGTTTCCCCCGAATACGAAACTGCTAACACCAAATCGTTTGCTTGAAGATGGACTGCTGATGTTAACTGAGTATGACTATCCGTTAAAGCCTCACACCATTTATTGATCCGCTTTAGTTTCTGTTCAAAATCGAGCGCAACAATAGCGGATGCACCAACACCTATAGCAATAATCCGTCTTGCTTTATTTAATAAATCGACAGCTTCGTCCATCGCTTTAGGATCCATAATAGCAAGTGTACTATTAATAGCATGCATGTTATTATTCGAAATTGATTCAATAATTTCTGAAAGTGTTGCATCTGCTGATATATCTTGGTATTTATTAACTTCCAGATTCCCCTGATTAATGGATGCAGAAATACTTAACTTCAATTCTCGAAATCCTTTAAAGTGCAGAGATCGACACATTCGAATAATCGTTGCCTCACTTGTATTTGTCTTTTTTGATAATTTGGCAATCGGCATCTCCAATATTTCCTGTGGATTATGAAAAATAAATTCTGCTACTTTTCTCTCCGAAGGGTTTAATATCTTAATCCCCTGTCGAATACGCTCCATTCCATTTTGCATTATTTTCTCCTTTTGACTTCAACGTAGTAAAACTTCGTATGTGTTATTAACTTTATGTAGCTTAACTACATCTTATTTTAATGTTATACAGATGTCAATATAATTATGATAATTTTCTGATAAGAGAGTAGTCTTGTTTTTGTTTTCACTTACAAATGGAAGAGGCCTTCCCGAAATTGGAAAGGCCTCTGCTTGAAAATACAATAGTAACTTTTAACTATAAAATATAAGGTACAGTCATGTTAAAGAGCAACAATCTTTTAGAAAAAAGCCTACTAATAAGTAAATCCATTATTCCTATTATTCTATAAGCTCCACAAATTATCATTTGTCAATAAATAGTAGAAATGATGGTTCTATTTATATTGCATAAAATTGGAAAAAGGCATAATATAGAAATTGCGCCTTTTTTATATAGGCAAAAAGAACCGTTAAATATTAACTAGTTACATGTTACTTTTTTGACATAATGTTAAAGGCAAACTATCTGAAAAGATAGGACGCAAAGCTCTAGGGTCTAAAGCTTTTTAAGCTACGATCGCCTAGCTACCAAGATATACGTATTTACTTGGCCGTTCTATGTTAGGAGCGGCCTTTTTTATATCCACGTTTACAACAAAGGAGAATCTCATTTTGCCCACCATAACTAAAGAAAAAAGCAAACATATCACTTTACTTTTAAATGGAACCATCCAATCGATTAAACATGTTATTCCTATGGAACATCAAATTTTAAAACTTCAACTTTTAGAACATCCATTACAACTTCAATACGGCGTGCTGATTGGATTAACGGGAGATGTGAAAGGAAAATTAGTGTTATCAGGTGATGCAACTATTTTCTCTGCTATTGGAGAGAAAATGTTCGGAATGGCTATTGAACAGGAAATGCTTGCTTCCTTTAGCGGGGAGCTAGGAAACATGCTTGGCGGTGGACTGTCAACAAATATTGTGGAGGATGGCTTGAAAACAGAAATAACGGCTCCTACCATTCTTGAAGGTAACACAAAGTTATCGGGTTATGAGAAAGCCATCCATCTGCCTTTACAACTTAAGCAAATAGGGGACTTATCCATATATCTTCTCCTTGATTAAATAGAAAGAGGTGTAGATCATTGCAAGACTATATAAAACTGATCATTTTTGAACTAAATCAACAACGGTATGCGTTAGATGTACAGCAGGTTCTCTCCATTGAAAAACTACAAAAAATCACAATGGTACCTGGCAGTTCCGAGTATGTTAAAGGCGTTATGAACCTTCGTGGGGAAGTAATTCCAGTAATGGATTTAAAGATGCGTCTACATATCGCAAAAACAAACGAAACAGAAAGCAAACAAATTTTGATTGTTAACATAAATGGTATTCAGGCAGGGCTAATGGTGGACGTTGCAACCGATGTACTTAATATAAATTTAGAAGGAATTGAGAACCATATCGAAAAGAACGGAATTATTGATGATAGCTTTTTCCAAGGTCTAGTCAAAGGAGATAATGATTTAATTATCTTATTAGATTTGGAAAAAGTATTGGCCATAAAAGAACTGGAAGATGTGAAGTAAAGGAGAAAAGCAATGGCAACTATATTAATCACAGATGATGCTGCGTTTATGAGAATGCAATTACGAAATATGATTTCAAAATTAGGACATGAAATAATTGGTGAAGCAGAAAATGGTCTCGCAGCAATCCAAAAAGCAAGAGAGTTAAAGCCAGATTTGATAACCATGGACATCACGATGCCAGAAATGAATGGAATAAGATGCAGTAAAAAAGATAAGAGAGGAAAATCCTCATGCAAAGATTATTATGTGCTCTGCTATGGGACAACAAGGCATGGTAGTTGATGCCATTAAAGCAGGAGCAAATGATTTTATCGTGAAGCCTTTTCAAGCCGAACGAATACAGGAAGCATTAAATAAAGTTTTATAAAATAATCGAAAGAGTTAGGTGAAACCAATGAAGAAGTTAGGGAATCTACTAAATTTCAAAAGTGTACGAGCAAAAATACTTTTTGGTTTTGGCATTGTCATTGTTTTAGCTATTTTGTTAAGTACATATACAATCTTTTCAATTCATAAAATAAATAGTGATTTAAGTGAAATGATGGATCGGGAACTATCATTATTAATTACGGATGAGCAGTTAGCGAATAACATGGCACATCGTTCCAGTTTAATTAGAGGGTATCTATTATTTGAGAGTCAAACCTATAAAGAGGAATTTCAAGCTGGTACAGAAAATAGTATCGAGTTAGAAAACCAGGCGCTTGAACTAAGTGACTCGGATGAATTAGCAAGATTGCTAGAAAAAAAGATAGAGTGGGGCACATTAACGGATGAAGTTTTTGCGGAGTACGACCAAGGCAACGAAGAAAAAGCCATTGAACTAATGGAAACGATGGTCCAACCTCTAGGGAATGAATTACTGGAAGGTTTTAATAATTTAGCTTTAGAAAGAGAACAGGAAATCAAAGAGCTAGGGGAAAACATTGAATCAAGTGGCGAAACCATCTTTCTATTTGGAATCATAATCTCCATACTCGTTGTGGTATTAGGTATCATTGTTTCAGGAATTACATCCTTCTCTATTACCAGACCAATACGTACGGTCATGGAACAAATGAAGTCCATCGCAAGCGGAAACTTAAATAATGAAGCACTGCACACAAAATCCAGAGACGAAATTGGACAACTAGTTCATGCTACCAACGAGATGAATGATAGCATGCGAGAAATTATGATAAAAATCAACGATGTCTCCACCACAGTGTCTACACACAGTGAAGAACTTACACAATCTGCAAACGAAATACGTTCAGGAACCGAACAAATTTCTACGACGATGGAAGAATTAGCTTCTGGTTCTGAAACACAAGCGAACAATACAAGTGATTTGTCATCCATGATGGGAACCTATTCACAGAAAATGGAAGAAGCAAACACAAATGGAGAGCGCGTCCAAGAAGAATCTCATCAAGTGCTGGAGATGACGATGGAAGGCTCGCAATTAATGGATTCATCCATGAAACAAATGGAGAATATCGATAAAATCGTGAAAGAATCTGCTCAAAAAGTGCAAGGTTTAGATAACCAATCGCAAGAAATATCGAAGTTAGTCTATGTTATTAAAGATGTCGCAGACCAAACCAATTTATTAGCATTAAACGCTGCTATTGAAGCTGCAAGAGCTGGTGAACAAGGCCGAGGCTTCGCCGTTGTAGCCGATGAAGTAAGAAAACTCGCAGAACAAGTAGCAGATTCTGTTACTGATATCTCGACCATAGTTGGTAATATTCAAAACGAATTTAACGTAGTAACAGACTACCTGAACAATGGTTACCAGGAAGTGGATCAAGGAACCAATCAAATCAGATTAACCGGTGAGAAATTTAATGGTATCCGAAACTCTGTAACAGATATGGCCGAAAACATCAAAATGATTACAGACAATATTTCTGATATAACATCTGGCACGCAAGAAATGAATAGTTCCATTCAGGAAATTGCTGCTGTATCCGAAGAATCTGCAGCTGGAGTGGAGGAAACTGCGGCCGCTTCTCAACAAACGACAAGCTCCATGGAAGAAGTTGCGGGAAGCGCGGATGAATTAGCCAAATTAGCAGAAGAGCTAAATGGATTAGTACGGCAATTTAAGCTTTAAAAGGTTTAGCTAATTAGAAAATAGGATAGTTCTTGAAGGGAAGGTACTATCCTATTTTTTATTTTGGTAGATTAGGGGGATTTTATTTGATAAATAGCAAACAAAACTTTTTTCTAAACCATGGTAATTTATATCATGTCATTCAGCCGATAGTGGATTTACATGCGAATAAAGCAATGGGTTATGAATTCTTAGTACGTTCACCTCAATTTCAAAATCCAGAATCGCTCTTCCGTTACGCATCAGAAGTCAATCAATTATTCCAATTGGATATGCACTCCATTTCCCAGATATTTAAAACCTACCATAAAGAACAAGATGGCATGCTTGGAAAATATCTGTTTATTAATATACTGCCATCTACATTCATGCACCCTTCTTTTCAAAAGGAGTTACAAAAGATAGTAGAGTCCTTGAATATTCAACCTAATAACATTGTATTTGAAATCACCGAAGTGGAACGTGGAACCAATCTAGCCACTCTCCGCTCCAGTGTTGCGGATTTAAAAAAACAGGGGTTTATGATAGCTTTAGATGACATAGGACAAGGAGAATCTTCTATTGTAACTATATTGGAAATAGAACCGGATATTGGTAAATTGGATCGATATTTTGCAATGGGTTTAAGTACTTCCATTAAGAAACAAAAGGTAATCAAACAAATCTTAAAAACCTTTGGGGATGAAACCAAATTTATTTTAGAAGGATTAGAGAAAGAAGAAGATTTGCTAGCTGCAAAAAGACTTGGGATTCCTTATGGACAAGGATTTCATTTGGGGAAGCCGAAACCTGTTGGAACTTATTTGGGGGTAGTGGAAACGAGTTAATATATGGATGGATAAATTTCTTATACAGCCCGGTTGATTGGAATGGAAATCAACGAAGCACTTTCCGTCGGTCTCTATAATAGTAAGTGAAGTAAAAAGCCCTTTTTAGGAATGGGCTTTTTTTACTTCTTCTGCTTTCATCTCATAGTTTGACAGATACTAAACGCTTATTACAATGGAATTCGTTTATATCTTCTTTCTACACTTATAGCACTGCGATTCATCATTTCTCCGATTTTTTTATAGGTTAATCCTTCTTCTCTTAACCGTACTAGTTCTCTATCTTCTTTCGTTGTCCAGGTTTTATATTTCTTTTTCTTGGTCAAGGATTGATCCATTTCTCTCCGTCTTTCCTGATTCACCCATGCTGGTTCTGGTGCCAACACATGAGGTTCAATAGCCATAAATTGCACGTTGTCCTGATGACTTTCCGCCCATTCCCAAAAAGCCTCCGGACTAATTAGAAAAAAAGCCTGTTTTTCCTTCTAATAAGTTCGGTTTTGGAGTGCAAAGAGTAAATAAACATCAATAAAGGGGTGCTATATAGCATCCCTTTTCGCATTGGAAATAACAATATAATCGCAACCTATTTGGTAATAAAATCATAGAAAAGTGAAATTATTTAGTTATTCGTGTTAGAATAAATATAGAGTTTGTGAAGGATTGTACTTAAACTAACGGGCAGGATTGTTTAACAAGGATTTAATTATTTAATGGTAAAATAATATTAGAAAAGTGGAGATATTTAGATGACTTTACATCATTTCATCGGTGCTAATATTGAACTTCCTACTGGTAGTTTTGGTAGGAATCCAACATATAAACCTCTTTCGGAGTTGAAGTTAAAAGGAATGAGCGAAGACAAGCAAAATAAAAAGAATAACGGTTCTAAGCTCGTTAAGGCTTACGAAACAGAAGAAGATGCAAGTGGGATTGATGTTCTTAACTTGGTTTCTGGATACGAACTGGTAAGAGATAAATTCACAACGCCTTTTGTATATGAAGTGCAAGGATACCTAGACTCAAACATTACATCATTTCATCGTAAATCAATCAAATCACTTTTTAGTTATATTGATGAGCACTTATTAAAAGGGGATTTTATAGAAATATACTCTTGTTGGGATGGACAAGAAGAAAAAGAGAAAGATGACAGTAAGGATGTAGTTATTAACCTCACTACGTTACAATTCGGAAACCATATAAGATTAAATGACATCAATCATCTTTGCGAAACATTCTTTTTAGATGATCAGCAATATGTTTTGGTAAAGAAATAAAGGACAGTGCACTCTTCAAGTAACGGGTGCTTTTGTGGCAAAAGCTAACAATTAATAAATAGGTAGTGCTTGTTTAATAAATATCTATTATAATAATGATAGAGGTGATAAAATTGGATAAGCAAATTCTTGATCTACTTACAGAAATGAGTAAAGAAATGAAAAGCATGAAATCAGATATTCATTCTTTAAAATCAGAAATGCATAACCGATTTGATACTATTGAAGCAAAACTAGAAGGTGTTGGTGGGCAGTTCGAATTAACAAATGAATCAAGAATTAATGAAGTGGATTTTATTGCTGATAAGGTAAATAAACTGGAGAAGGACCTTTACATTTTAAAGAATAAGAGTAGTAACTAAGAGTGCTAAATACGCACTCTTTTTTCATGTAAGTTTACTCTTTTATGAGCTGGAATGTAACAGCTTTGTGTTAGTAACTGGTGCGTTTGTTTTGCAAAAAAGTCCAGATAAAAAAACAGAGGCATTTAAAATGTTTAATGAACAATTTCCAACCTTTTTCGTTGAACCAGTGTTAAGCTGATTATTGCGGATGAATTGAGCCACTTGTGCGTAGTTTTGAGCCACCGATTGCGGAAAATAGAGCCACCATAGAGCCACTAATGTAAAACCGGTCTTTAAAGTATAGATTCGGAGCCACAGGGGAGCTGCTTGCCATTGACTGTAGCTCCCGGTTCTTTGCACATTTGCTGGAAGGGGTCGGGGTTGAGGCTTTGAAATAAAGTTTGATAATTTCTTAAAAGTGGCTTTCAGGATTATCTAATGGATACTATGCTTGATTTAATATCAAATTATATATGGATTGTGAAAATATTCACTTAAACTCCCTCAGATAGATTCAATTTACTCGTAAATGCTCGCTTATTCGCAGGATTTCAAACCACTTTTCAGTACAATAACGGATAAATGGAATGAGTGTTGATAATAAAGGCTACATGAAGGCATGCGGGAATAAGGGAGTCATAAATAAATTTAACGTTCTACAGGAATGCTAACGGGCAGTTTATTGTCATAAGAAGAAAGGTTATGGGTTTTTATAAACAACCCATACTATTCTTTATGAATCGTATCTGATATCTTAAAGAAAAGAGGAAAATGAAATGAGAAATTTTGGTGCACATTCGGCCTTGCCAATTTAGAAGAAGCAACACCTATTTGGTTACAGATACAAGAAAAAGTTGAAAATGGTATGGGTAAGGAAAAATAAAAAGATTTGTTAGAAACGTTAAAATCCTTACAGACATTGAATTATATGTGAACTATAGGGCCTTTCCGCAATCCATAGGTGAAACATTAATCTGTGATATATTAATGAGGAGTAATTCTTTGTTACCTCAAATTATTTTATTTAGAACAGTCAAATTTGCGAGACTAGGAGGCTAGCTTGATGAAGATAAACATATTTGTTGTTGAAGATGATGATGCTTTGTTTGCTGCGTTGAAGAAAGGTCTAGAGGCTTGGTCGTTCCGGGTCACGAGACCAGATGATTTTGAAGGTGTGATGCGTTCATTTCTTGAACAACAGCCTCAGCTCGTCATCATGGATGTAACACTCCCGAAATTTGACGGTTTTCATTGGTGTCGCGAGATTCGCGCTGTATCCAAAGTACCCATTGTTTTTCTTTCCTCCCGCGATCATCCAATGGATATGGTCATGGCGCTAAGCATGGGGGCGGACGATTTCATCCAGAAGCCGTTTCATACAGACGTGCTTTATGCTAAAATTCAAGCCATTCTCCGGAGGACCTATGCTTATGGCGAAGAGCAAGTGAATATTCTTGAATGGAACGGTGCCTTGATTGATTTGAATCGAGGTGTCATTCGAAACGCTGAGAAAGAAGTGGATTTAACAAAAAATGAATTTTTTATCCTGATCACGCTCGTGAAATCGAACAATGTCATTATCTCGCGCTATGACTTGATACGAAAGCTGTGGGAGGATGAACAGTTCGTGAACGACAATACCCTCACGGCGAATATAACCCGTTTGCGGCAGAAGCTGGAAACGATCGATTTGGCAGACGCGATTGTGACAAAAAAAGGGCTCGGTTATATGGCCATCACTTTATAGAGAACTTGTACTAAAAAGGAGGAACTGTGCCATGTTTATTCGTTACGTTGGTGCAAGGAAAAGCTGGATTTTACTGTTTGTCGGCTTACTCGGCTTTGCCGATGCTCTGATCCTTCTTGATCAAGGCTTCCAGGTTACATTGACTTCTCTCCTTTATTTTAACGCCGCATTTATTCTGTTCTTTCTCCTGTTTTTTTTATGGCGCTTCAAAAGAGAGACAAAATATACCGCCGCGTTGGCTGCTTTGCAGGAAAACATGGCCTTAGACTGGATTGAGACACTTCCTGAACCTGGTGACGGCCTAGAACAGATGACCGACGACATTCTACGGGAGGCCACCCTTCAGTTCAAACGAAAGCTTTCTGACTATAAAGAAAATCAACTGATTGCGAAAGAATTTACGGCCTCATGGATTCATGAGGTGAAGACTCCTCTCACCGTCATTAAGCTAATCCTAGATGCCCTGCCAAGTGATCCGGAAATACGTAAAATTGAAGCGGAATGGTTACGGGTGTATTTGTTGGTCGATCGTCAGCTGCATATGACTCGATTGCCTGCGCTCGAAGCAGACTATGTTCTTGAATCTGCCTCCGTCCAGCACCTTGCCGCAGAAGAAATACGGGAACTGGCACCGTGGTGTATGGAAAAAAATCTAGCGGTTAGTATCGAAGGAACGGATGTAAAGGCGATTACAGACCAAAAATGGTGCCGCTTTATCCTTCGGCAATTGTTAACGAATGCCGTGAAATATACTCCTGCGAATACAGCAATAATGATTGTGACAGATGTAACGGAGACAGGCCAAGTCTTTTTGGATGTCATCGATGAAGGACCGGGAATACAGCCGCACGAATTGCCACGTATCTTCGATAAAGGCTTCACGGGTGAAAACGGTAGGATTCAAAACGCAGCGACCGGAATGGGGCTCTATCTTGCAAATACCGTTGCAGATAAATTAGGAATTACCCTCGAGGTGCAACCCAGTCAAACGAAAGGTTCGGTGATGCGAATGATTTTTGTCAATCCCAACGCATTCGAAGCTGTCCGAAGAGGGGCGGGCGAGTAATAGCAGCTATGAAGCAGTCAGGATGATTCCTGGCTGTTTTTTGGTGTAGAATAGTGAACCTGACAATATTGTCACATTACCTTGCCAGATTATCATGTAAAACGTACGACAAGCAAAAAATCCAACCGTATAATAAAGCTATCATCAAGCCACACTTATCATTTGGAGGTACGTTATGGATCAGTTAAATATAGAAGAAACTGTTTTACAAGCACGAAATGTTCACAAAACATATGGTACGAAAGGAAACACACAGCATGTATTAAAAGGAATCGATTTACGCGTCACCCGCGGTGAATTTGTCGGCATTATGGGACCTTCCGGCTCAGGCAAGACGACATTGCTTAACGTTTTAGCCACGATTGATCATCAAACAGATGGAACTATTTTAATCGATGATGAAGATATCTCTAAGCTGAGTAATTCCGCGCTCTCCGCCTTTCGTCGCAACAAGCTGGGATTCATCTTCCAGGATTATAATCTACTGGACACGCTGACAGTGAAGGAAAATATCCTGTTGCCCATCTCCCTTAGCAAAATGAGCAAGAAAAAGGCGGAAAGCGAGTTCACAGCCCTCGCAGATGTGTTTGATATTAAAGTACTGGCACACAAATATCCACATGAATTATCAGGAGGCCAGAAACAACGGACAGCTGCCGGGCGCGCTCTAATCCACCAGCCTTCGATCATGTTTGCGGACGAACCGACCGGTGCACTGGATTCCAAATCCGCTTCCTCGTTACTGGACGTATTGGAGAAGGTCAATCAGCAGCGAGGCGTCACTGTTGTCATGGTAACCCATGATCCGGTAGCCTCCAGCTACTGCAGCCGTGTTGTGTTTTTAAGAGACGGGAAGATATATTCCGAGCTGTACCGCGGCGATAAAACAAGACATGCCTTCTTTAATGAAATTTTGGACGTACAAGCTGTACTAGGGGGTGACCATGTTGACCGTATTTGAATTAGCTCTTCGCAGCATGCGACAAAATATGAAGCATTATTATTTGTACTTCTTTGCGTTGACCTTTAGTATGAGCCTGTACTTTGTCTTCACCTCCCTACAGCACGATCAGGCTGTTCAAAATATGACACATCCGAGCGTTGACTTCTCTGGCGGCTTGCAAATTGCGGGAGTCATGCTAATTGTCATCATTGGGATTTTTACCCTCTCGGCGAACGGCATATTCCTGCGTCGCCGTAGTCGAGAAATCGGATTATTCCAGCTGATTGGTCTTTCCAAAGGCTGGGTAGCCCGATATCTCATGATCGAGAATATCCTGATTGGCTTAGGTGCACTACTTGCTGCGATCATTTGCGGGCCGATAATTTCAAGGATGTTCGTCCTGATTTTGTTGAATCTGCTCGACTTAGAAGGGATTGTCGGCATCAGCTTCTCCGTAACCGCGGCTTTTAAAACGGTGATGGTCTATTTTCTCATCAACGTCATCACTTCCATTCAGATGATCCAGAAGGTTTATCGCAGCACCCTTCTGGATCTGTTTCAAGCCGATAAGCGACCTGATCTCACTAAGCCGCCTAAAGCAGTGGCATCTGCTATTTTCGCCCTGCTCGGTCTGGCATTGATTGGATACGGCTATGAATTATCAGGTCATATCAATAAACAGTTATTCGTCAACGCATTATTGATGCTCGGATCCATCGTTGCAGGGACATACTTATTGTTTCGCGTTACGATCAGATGGTGCTTTTACCTGTTCCGCAAACGTAAAGATGGACACCTAGGCTTAACAAACAGCCTGTCGATGGCTCCGCTGATGCACCATACGAAAGCAAATGCCAACTCACTTACTTTGATTACGTTGTTATCGGCGATGACGATCACGATGATTTCTATGGCTTACTCCTTCTACTACTCCGTAGAGCAAGAGACCCGCCGTGATCTCCCTTATGATTTTATGTTTGAAAACGAGCAGCAGGAGGCGCTGTCGTTCCAGAGCGAGCTGGAGGAGGAAGGCATCGATGTGAAACACCACGTCGTTGAAGCGGTTCTGACGCAAGGCGTCATCCTTGATCCGAATGACGAATCCTACAAGTTTGAAGAAAGTTTGTTATGGCTTCCGGCTGAACAGCTTAAACAAACAGGCGCAGATGTCGACATGCCGCCAGATGGAGAAGCCATTTTGTACAATGCTGGTGCCTCACTTTCTGGGGACTTAGATAAGCGATATCCAACCGAAATAGAGCTAGAGCAGCATGGACAGACCATTAAATATACATTGAGGACAGTGATGGAAAGGAACATCATGAATTTAGATGCTTCCGGCACTCAACTACTGGTGTCAGAAGCGACGATGGACAAGATCGCAGAACAAATGGCCGGTACCCCCGATTATCAAAAAATTCACTTTGATACGTATCAAGTTCGGGACAAGGAAGAGCTCGCCATCGCTTCCGCTCTATACGCAAAATCCGTCAGTCTTGATCGATTAACGGAGGATTTCTATTCGCAGTACAAAGAAGTGCTGCAAATGACAGGTATGCTCATTTTCATCGCAGCTTTCCTTGGACTTGTCTTTTTAATCTCAACTGGTAGCATCTTGTACTTCAAGCAAATGACCGAAGCCGAGCAGGAAAAGCAAAGCTTTAAGACGTTGCGTCAGCTCGGATTTGACGTGAATATGATCATGAAAGGCATTATCCGAAAGCAGGCCATCGTATTTCTACTCCCTCTCTCAATCGGTTTGCTGCATTCAATCTTTGCTATCAAGGCATCTTCATTTATGATCCGGTCGGACACCATGATCCCGGCATCCATCGCCATGTCGATTTACACGGTTATCTATTTTGTATTCGCTCTGTTTACTATAGGCTACTACCGCAACATTGTAAAAAACGCTATATCATAACCATCACTTAAAAGGGGATAAGCTATATGGGGTACCGCCAACATTTTGGACATTTTATACGCTAAGCATATTTCCAACCTAAAAAAATCGATTCCTTATCGTACAGGGAGTCGATTTTTTTGTTTTACAATCGCGCTCGTTGAATAGAGCTTTGTACCAAATCTATTTGGTGGAGGCATTAGTTCCGTTGGTGAATATCTCCATTTGTTTGTACTATCAGTACCTGTGTATCTGTATAGTTTTCCAGTTATCTTACTATACGGTACAATAACCTCTACAATAACCAACTATATAACCAATCTTTGTTCAAAATATACAAATGAGAATTTAAAAATATACTATTCAATAACATCTGTTATAGAATGCTAGTAAATAGCAGAAAGAGCTTATTCAATCATCGGGCGCTTTTCTTGAATAAGAAGGCGTCTTTTTGATATGCCTTACACATTAAGGGGTGAGATTTTATGGGTCTTCGGAATATATAGTGGAAAAGGGCTTATAATTCACCCTTCTTCAATTTCTTTAGAAATATGGAAAAACGAATACCAAAGTTAACTAAATTCCATAAAGATGCTCTTTCGTTATAGATGAATTATGAAAAAAATATCCAATATACTTTAGAAGTTAAAAAACTATAAAAAAAGCATTTAATTTACTTTTCTATTCATCTACCCATATAGTTATAGTAAAGTTTTAGTTCAAAAGCCTTCTGTTGCAATACCTAATGCAATGTATAATTAGTGCGAATCTAAATATAAATTGAAAATTTGAATAAAAATTAAATAAAAAATAGTACATTATATCTATTAAATTAATGGGATTTTTTCCGATATTAAAAATAATATCTTTTTAAGGAGGGATATTACTTATAACTTTATAATGACTATTATATTTGTTGTAGTTGTAAGTTAATCAATTCCCAAAATTTTTGAAAGGTGGTACTCAAAATGAAAAAGTTTATTTTAATATTTCTTGTAACTTTATTAATGTCCCCAATTGCTATTAGTGCGGATACGAGCACCCCGGATCAAGTAGAAGATGCCATAGAATTGCCTAGAAACGATAAGACCGATAGAACAATGCCGGAGAAGAATCACCTAACTGAAATCAACTCAGATACTGACAGTAGAGTTTATAAAATTGAGTTAGGAATGAACCCTACAGAGAAATTAACTATTGTATCACAAAAAACCTATGACATAGTGATAACTGATTCGAATGGTAATACTATTATACAAAGAAATGAAATTGGCGAGGAAGGTAGTAGACAAGTAGAATTCCCAACTGACAATTATGGTGACTATTACTTATTCATCACACCTTCAGATGATGGGAGAACCCAATATCCCTATAGTTTAAGAGTCATAGTTGGGGAACCTATTTATTTATATTATGGAAATGAGTACCAAATCAATCTTCTGAATTCGTCTTTAACACCTACTAACACTACCAGTAGGATACAATACTTTGATTTATCAGACATAGATTCTATACCTGAAGGCTCGATATTAACAGGCTTTACAGTGGGGGGTACTGAAGTTAACCGATCTTCTCTTAGCCTTTATAGTATAAAAAGAAGTTTGAGACCTAATTCTAGCTTAAATTGGATAGATGCAACCTATCCTTTATATAGCCCTAGTGATTTAGATGTTGCACCTAAGAGTGATCAAATCTTGGTAAAGCAGGGTTGGGCATTTAGGCATTCTGCCGACTTTTATCCAGGCGAAACTGCTACCTATACTTTAACTCCAAATATTACTTTAGATTATAAAATAGAGATGAAGTGAGGTTTGAAAAGGTCAAATGGTCTCTAGTATTCAAAGATTACTAAATAATTATTTTGATAAAAGTAATGTCCAACAACAAAATTTCCGTAACACAGTTTCACAATCAATAGAGAGAACTGATGGTGTTCATTCTAATAAGAATGTAGAAATATATAATCCCAAAACTAATAAAGTGAAATACAATGATAAATCTATTTCACCACGGTTACAGGTTGACAGAAATTACAATTTAACTATTGAAGAAAACAAAGTATACAGTGTGGATACAGATTATGGATTGATAAACTATCAATTTAATAATGATTCAAATTCAAGTTACGTTCAAACACTGCATTACGATAATCAAATTAGTGATGAGAAACGTGTCCATCTAGAGAAAAACAGGCAATTTTTAACTCATTTACAGACGTTTGCAGAGACTGGAAGAATTAATATTATGTATACTGCAAGAGAAGCTAGTGAAGTACTAGAAGGATTTAATAGATTGGGAATCAATACCGAAGAGCCTTTCACTATAAATAATAAACCGACAAGATATAGGATCGATCCTTCTGGTGTTATTCATGAAGTTGATCTTGAGAGTAGAGGAATGAAAGAGAAGGACTGGAGAAAGTTTGGACATGATGAAAATACTATATTTATAATTCAAGGTAAAGAGTACAAAATGGACGAGAATGGTCAACTTCCTTTACCAGAAGATTATGTCCATAAACATGAGCAAGTACAAATTATTAATAAATAATGTTCAGTAACATAATATTTCTAGCACCCTGAAATTTATATAGGGTGCTTTTTTCTTGGATTTTCGGATTTATGGTGGAACGGAACTTATAGCTCTCCCTTTTCCAACTCCTTAATAAATGTGGTGAAGTCGATACCAAAGTTATCTGAAACGTTGTGATCTGTAACGTGGTCAAACATATTTGGTAAAGCATCGTAAAAAGCATTTTTATTAAAACGAGGTTTCCGCTTTTTATGAAGCTTTTCGTTGAATAAAATTTTTGCCCTTAAAGAATCAAAAGAATATCCTTTTCCCAGTCGTTCAACATGACGTATAATGCTATTTTATAGACTCTGTATATGCGTTAGTAAGTCTTTTATCAAAGTGATTGAATATTTCTTCATTCCAATTGTCTACGGCTCTAACAAGGTCTTTATAAGCATCTTTAACATTACTGGATACACAACGCTGACGCCAATTTATATATCGTTTTTCACCTTCTTGTGAACTTGGCGTATCCCATATCTTATAGAATTCTTCTTTGAGTTCATAGGCTTCCTTCAAATCAGGAATATTTCCAAGCCAAGTTTCTAAAAGTAGCAATTCACGGTCGATTAGATCGTGCCTGCGTTTGAGAAGTATAAACCTATCACGCATAAGTGTTCTTCTTCCTTTTGGTGTCATATTAGTTCTTAAAGATTTCCTAACACTATCCAAGGCTTGATTTGCCATACGGACTACATGAAACTTATCTACCACCACTTTAGCGTGTGGAAGGACGATATTCACTGCATCTTTGTAAGGTTTCCACATATCCATTGTGACGTATTCGATATAAGACCTATCTTCAATCTCTAAAAGGCGTTTAATGACTGTATCCTTGTTACGATCCTTTTTGATGTCATAGATAGTTCTCCGTTCGACGTTGGTAAGTACCAGACGAGGTTTACGAATGATGTGTATTTCATCTATCCCAGGCCATTTAGGAGTCTCAAATTGGTATTCTCTTTCTTTAAATGCCGCATAGTCCTTAAAGACGTTCCTAACGGTCTTCTCGTCAACACCAACGCTTTCTGCGACTTCTAACAAAGGTCTTAGACATTGATTGCTCTTCAATGGATTCTAACAGCCTTCTGGTCATACTACGCTTTTCGTCAATGGATATAAGACGTTCCCAAAAGGTCGAGTCACACTCACGACACTTATAACGTCTACGGTTCAATTGTAAGCCAACTCGCTTTAAACGAATGGGCAAATCCATAATCAATTGTTTTCGTGAGCTGTGCTTATATAACTTGTCAAAACCACATTCTGGACAACGTTCTGGAGGATAGATTGCTTCCACTTTAAACATCATATCGGTTTCATTCTCTTGTGGTGGTTCGATTGCTGTAAGATCTGGGAGGAATAATAAGTCGTTCATATTACACCTGAACCAACTCTGGATTTTGATAGATATTACCAATAATTTTTAAATTGCATTCAAGTGTCTTATCATCCACATATTGTACTTCATTTGTCATATGCCAATGTGAGTACAAATTTATCCAAGCACGAAACTTAAACTCTCTCATTACCATCACTCCTATCATTTGATAGGTTAATTATACCAATAAAGGATAATGATATTCCACTAAATAATCCGATTTATGATTAAATTGTTGTTAAACTATTAAACTGGGTTTTCCACTATATATTCCGAAGACCCGATTTTATAAAGGGAAAACATTGTGAGTTTTTCACTTAAACTGCCCATTTCTTCAAGGCACCTTTTTTGAAGTATAGGGGCAGGTTATTTTAAGTGGATGTTTTAATAAGTCGTAGGAAATTTATTTTGGGGGAATTTTATGTTGAAAAAGGTCTTGTTATTATTGCTTATATTTGTAATTTTAGGTGCATGTTC
>NZ_RBZP01000011.1 GCF_003628505.1 Oceanobacillus halophilus
CGAAGGAGATCAGTTAGCTTCCCGCGCTCGACTTGCATGTATTAGGCACGCCGCCAGCGTTCGTCCTGAGCCAAGATCAAACTCTCCAAAAAAGTTTGTTTTGTGATTAACACCAATCAATCACAAAGAGAATTCTTAGCTTCCAGAAGTGTTACCTTCTGTATTTTATAAAGAAAAACGAGTTTCCTTTATGTCTTAACATACTGGTTGTTTTGTTCAGTTTTCAAAGAGCAATTTTGTTGTTTTTGTCGTATTTAGCGACGAAATATAATGTATCACTTTTCCATTTCGCTGTCAAGCATCTTTCCAGCAAAATGTTAAAAGTTTTGCTTGGACGTCTTTCTTAACGACAAGAAATACTATAGCATAGAAAAATAATTGTTTCAACAGGTAAAATAAAGAAAGATAATTCCCACTAGTTAGATAACGCATTCCGCAAATATCTTCCTTTCATTTAAAAGTGGAAGTCTTTTTGATACTTATTCCTTTTTGGCAAATACTCTAGACAGTCTTCTTCGCTTGCCACTCGGCGCAATAGCTGAAATAAGACTTTATACCTTTCCATCATCATCCGCTTAACATTTTCATCTATCCTAATATCATCCAAATCAATAAGAATTTCTTCTAATTCTCTTTTCAATAGATATTCTAATTCTTTTTCTTCTCTATCATTAATTAATAACCCTAACATAAAATCACCTCAAGAATTCTCGCCTAGGACGATACATTAATAAAATAAAAATCACTACCACATTATTCGTAGATACTTTTATAGTTTGTCGGTTTATATCAAATAAAGTAGATACAAACATTTCTATTTTCACCTATACCCTGTTTAACATAGTGTCTAACCCATTTCTATAAATAACATGAATGAACAATAAATAATCTTTGTTCAGAAGGTTGTAAGGCTTGTTCATAATTTAATTTTTCCTTCATAGAATTTAATATAGAAATTCTCTAAGTTGGGGGAAAAATAATGAATCATTTTTATGTATGGAGATTCAAACGCATGAGACGTTGGATAGTTATTGGAAGTTTAGCTTTTTTTACTGCTATGTTTCTTTGGGTAAGTGAAAACGGGGCTTTCTCTGTCTTTATGCAGGACGAGCCAGCAGCAATTACGAAGGGGAATTCAGAGGAACCAAATATAGCATTAACCTTCAATATTAGCTGGGGAGAAGAAAGAGTATACGATATATTAGAAATGTTAGAAAAGAACAAAACACAAGCTACTTTTTTTGTAAGCGGTGAGTGGGCGGAAAGACATCCTTCTATTTTGGAAGAAATATCAGAAGGAGAACATGAATTAGGCATGTTAGGTTATCGGTATAAAAGTTATATTGATCAAGATATAGAACAGGTAAGACGTGATTTGCAAAGCGCAAAAGAAGTATTTGAGAAACTGGGGTACGAAGACATTGAGATTTTAAGAACACCAAATGGTCACTTTGATGATGAGATTCTCCAACTAGCCAAAGATATGAATTTTCAAGTTATCCACTGGAACATTAACCCCAATGATTGGAAGAATCCAGGGACTCAAGTAATTGTTGATAATATAATGAAAAATACTAAAAACGGAGATATTATATTAATGCATGCATCAGATTCCGTAAAACAAACGGCAAATGCATTGGAGACTATATTACCTGGATTAAAAAATAAAGGATTTGACTTCGTATCAGTAACAGAGCTAGTTAATCAGGCACATGCTGAATCAAAATTAGTTGAATAAAAGTAACCACCAGAAAAACCTGGTGGTTATTTTAATTCACGCATCCTTCACACTTTTCTTCTTATTATTTGAGGATGTACGCTTCTTCGATTGTTTGTTTGTAGCATCTACTTTCTTATTTATACGATGCAAAACAAGTAATTGGTAAGTGTTACAAGCTAGCAAAGGTGCGATCATTAACCAAGCATATTCTGTCCCCTCTGCTTGGAGCCCAGGGACCCATTCCACTGTTGTCATGACTACCATAAAGAATAATGCTGGTATAAAAGCACTTTTTTTCGTTTCTTTTGCTTTTCTTAAAGCAACAAGCCAACCATAACCAAGGAGCGCAAAAGCCATTAGTATGTACCATAATAAAGAAACTTCACCTTTTGTCGCTTGATATGGAAAGTAAATTAAATCAAAAATAACAAATACAATTAATAATACTTGTACGGTTGGCCAAAATGATCGAAATAAACTGATACCATACCTATGTACAAACAAATAAGCAAAAAAGCCAGTCATACTTAAGACACTAAATGTAAGTCCTAAACCAATATTAAAAATAATGAGACCGATAAGTTCCATAAAGTTAAATGGACTTAGATTTGCTGCGTAGACATTATATTGCACAAAAAAACTGATAATTAAACCTGCGACTCCACCAATTATTGCAGTTTTAAACAGAAAATGTATTAGGTTTTTAATATTCAATTTAAAATCCTCCCATGGTTTGCACAAAATTAAATATGTACAAGCGTATTTTAACACGAAGCCATATTTTTTTCCTACATAATGCGAATACTTTCCGTTTTATCATCCATATTAAAGGTATAGGAAAGGAGGATTTCCTTATGGTTCGTAACCTATTTATTATAATTGTAGGATTTTGCCTCTTGTTACTTACTGCATGTGGTGGTGGAGGAAATACCTCTGGCAATGAGGGCGACTATGAACAAACGAAGAAAATGGTCGTTGATATTTTACAAACTGAAGAAGGAAAAAAGGCACTAACTGAAATATTATCTGATGAAAAGATGAAACAAGAATTAGTAATGAACTCCGATGTAGTAAAAAAGACGATAAGCGATACGCTTGTATCTGATAAAGGTAAAAAAATGTGGCAAACACTATTTGAAGACCCTAAATTTGTTGAGGGTTTTGCTAAATCCATGGAAGAACCTCAAAAAAAGCTACAAAAAGATCTTATGAATGACTCAGAGTACCAAAAACAAATGCTCGAGTTATTACAAAACCCAGAAATTACGGATCAAATATTGTCGGTTTTGAAGGGGCAGCAATTTCGAGCCCATTTAGAAAAAACCATACAGCAAACACTTGAGACTCCAACTTTTCAAGCAAAAATACAGGAAATCTTGTTAAAAGCCGCAGAAGAGCAAGCAAAAGGGAAAGATGGTAGTAGCTCTGGAGAAAGTGAAGGTGGTGGCGAAGAGGGAGGCGGCCAAGGAGGAGAAAGTAGCTCTGGAGGCGAAAATTAACTTCAACCTAATACTTTCTATAGTCACAAAACCAAAAGAGGACGTCGAATTGACGCCCTCGCTTTCTTTATTATTCTTCCATTTTTGCAATTACTTTGGCAGCAATCTTATGGTACTCTTTCCCATTTGGATGATCTTCCTGGTATACACCAGGGGCAAATTCATCCTCTTCCATGTATGGTTGTTGCAATTGCAGTTGGCCGAGTACTTTTGTTTGGAGAACATCAGAAAGTTTCTCTCCGCCACCTTGTCCAAATACATGTTCTTTTTCCCCAGTTTTTTTGCTGACGAAGTAAGACATGTTTTCTACAACACCTAGAATTTCATGATCTGTTTTAAGCGCCATTTGTCCTGCACGAGCAGCAACAAACGCAGCTGTTGGATGAGGGGTGGTGACGATTACTTCTTTACATGTAGGAAGCAATTCATGAACATCCATTGCAATATCACCTGTGCCAGGCGGCAAATCTAATAATAAGTAATCTAAATCTCCCCACTCTACTTCTGTGAAGAAACTATTCAACATTTTACCTAACATAGGACCACGCCAAATAATTGGAGAATTATCTTCTACAAAGAATCCCATAGAGATTACTTTTACGCCAAATCTTTCCACTGGAATAATTTTCTTCCCTCTTACAACAGGACGTTTTTCAATCCCCATCATATCCGGGACACTGAAACCATAAATATCCGCATCAATGATTCCGACTTTTTTCCCTAGGCGCATTAATGAAACAGCAAGGTTAACGGTTACAGTTGATTTCCCAACTCCACCTTTACCACTTGCAACAGCTATAAATTTTGTATTACCATTTCCCCCCATAAGTGAAGCTTCTTTTTCTTTCTCCACGGCAGGTTGGTACTTTTTGATTATCTCTTCTGGTAACTGCTCAAAACGCAAACCTACTGTATTGGCCCCATTTTTCTTTAATATCCCAACAATTTCTTGTTGCATTTGCATTTGCTCGCCGGTGTTTGTTTTTGAAATGCCGACCTTTACGCTAACATGCTTTTTATCTTCCTTAATGGTAACATTCTTGATACCATCTGTTTCTTCTAATGTTCTATGTAAAAACGGATCTTTTACTGAGCCTAATAGTTGAATTACTTCTTCTTTTGTTAGCAACCTAATTCACCATCCTTATATATGCTAGTACTAGTATAACATATATCTTGAAAAATCTAAGCGATGTGAATTCCCTTTCATTCCTCTTCTTCTACGTCTTCTGTAACATAACGGAGTACACCCTGGTAGATGCTTGCTGCCATTTTCTCTTGATACGCATCCTGTTTTAATAAATTACGTTCTTCTTCATTGGACAAGAAACCTATTTCGATGAGCGCACCCGGAAATTCTGCATGTTTTAATAAGTACATTCCATTTTTCACTAGCGCCTCACGTGTTGTATTTTCCAGATTACGAATTATTTCTGCCTGTATCATTTTTGCCAAGTGTTTATTCTCATCGGCACTAGGGTAATAAAAAGACTGCGCACCTCTCCATTTCGTTGATGGCAAGGCATTTAAATGAATGCTTAGGAATAATTCCGGTTTCTTATCATTAATAAACTCCATTCTTTTTCTAATATCTTCTGCTTTTCTTCTGGATAACCCTTTTGTATCTTCGGCTGCCAAATCTTTATCTTCTTCCCTAGTTAAAAAGACATCTGCTCCAGCAAGCTGTAGATAATTCTTTAGTTTTTTGGATACTATTAAAGCAATATCATCTTCAAGCGTTCCATCTTTCCCCACCGCACCACCGTCTGGTCCACCATGCCCAGGATCTAATACAATCGTTTTCCCTGATAATGGTAATGAAAACTCGTTATTCCAAACTCCTTTGCTTTGATTTAATGGTAATTGAATTAAAAAAACAAGTAACACAACCCCAAACAACCATATACCAATCTTCATGACTCTTCTCATTCTTCTCGCCCCTTAACATGAACTATGACCATTTTATGGGACGAGATATATGTTTATGACTAATTGCAAAATATGGTATGCTATAAGAAGAAATGAGAACCATAAATATGGGACGTTCTTAAAGTAATGGAATTTATTTTTCCAGAACAAAATTTCAAATGATGTCGTATTTTAGATTAACTGCGGCGATTAAAAAGGAACATTCTATTGTAAGAGGTGAATGAAAGGGGTGCATAAAAATGCTTTGGCTTGGTATTGGTGTTATGGTAATTGGCGTTGCACTACTAATTTTAACTATTGTCTTAATTAAGCCACTCTTCAAATTAGCTGGTGTCCTTGGCAGCTTACACAAGACAACGGAAACATTACCACAAACCGTCAATGAATTAACAACAACCGCAAAAGATGCAATTGGTACTGGAGTCGATACCTTAAATCAAGTTAATACTCAAATGAAGGAATTAAGCCCTATTTTCTACATTATTGGAGATGTCGGTCGGGCCACCAATCAATTGAGCTCATCTATTGTAAGTAAGGTTGAACATTTGAAAGAAACAACGGAGACTACTAAAGACGTTTCTTCGAATAACAATTTACAAGGATTTTACGGTTTAATCGCACTTGCCTATTTATTATTCAGACAAAAATAAGGATGCATGTATTATGCATCCTTATCTTGTTTCTAAATCCTCTTTTAAATCCTTAAAAATATCCGCTCGTTTTTTCCCATCTAAGTAGAGCTTCCGCTCAGCAGCTTTTAGCTTTTCTAATAATTTGGTTCCTGATTGTTGCGGGGATAAGTACCTTTTGAAAACATACCCAGCAGTAAAACTTCCTAATATACTAAAGATGACTGACGATCCGTTATAACGCTTGGTTTCCATCCTTAATAGTTCCCTCTTCCTTTTTAAATTCACTGCGCTTCTTAAACCAGTAGTAAGCAAGGGCAAACGTACCATAGACGCCACCTATTTTATTCTTTTCTGCAACATCTGCAGCACCTTCTGTTTTTTTCTTCACCGTATCGGTTACATCAACAAGGGAGGAGGAAAATTTTCTTGTTACGTTCCCTACATCTCCTACTACATAAAATAGTGGACTTAACTGTCGTAATTTATCATTCACATCCGCCAATGTATTATTGCTTTCACTAATCATATCTCCTGTTTGTTTCATAATATCATCCATCTGTTTAGGTAGTTGCTCTACGGTTTTATCAACACCTTTAAGCACATTTGCCAAGTTATTTAAGGCATGCCCAATAAAGATCGCTAAAATCAGCAAAGCTACACCAATTATAATTACACCAATCCCAACTAGCGTCATAATGATTCACTTTCCCTTCTGTACTAATTTGCTTTTTTCCATTTAGTGAGAATTTGCGTTAAAGCCTCTCCCCATTTAATCCCTTCTATCGCTGGCTTCAATTGTTTCTGGAATTGCTCGTCCGTTACTTGATCCTTATAATTTTTGTATGATTTATTCAAACTATTAATGGATTCTCCAACATTATGAACAGAATCAAACAAACTATCTGTCGCTTTTATATTCTCTTCTAATTCATCTACCGTCTTATTAGCCTCTTTAAGCGTATTCATTAATTGTGGCGTAATATATGAAAATTGTTCTTCCACATCCTTCAACGTATAACCTAGAGATCTGGTTACATCTGCCAAATGCTTTAATACGATTGATATGTAAATAACCGCTATGAAAAAGGCAATGGAACATAGTAAAATACCAAAATAAATAATTTCCACTTTTTACCCTCCCTCTTATGAAGATATTATACCATCTAACAAGTGAATTATAACGCAATCATACTTTTAGTTTGGCTGTTATCTGCAAAATTTATTGCTTTTTACAAGGCTCTATTCAAATAGATTGTTACATTTTTATAGTTTGGGCGCATGATGGTTATAAAGTCTACACTAAAAAAATATTATTAGGATGCTCTCGCTTGTCCTAATTATTATAAAGTGTTTGCATTCGCTCCGACAGAATACTACGCTATTATAAATTTCTGAATAAAGTATTGCCTTAAACTTTTAAGAACGGTTTATTTACTTTTTCACCTGAGAAATTCAGTTTATACGCATTTTCTACCAACTCCGACTAAGTTAAATAACAACAACATTTTGCAAAACTAGCCATTTCGAAAAGATTATTTATATCTATAGTCCTAGTTTACCTAGAAATAAGTCCTGTTACCAAGTATTTTTTCCAATTACTTTTATCTAATCCTAAAGAATCCCAAGTTAGCTGTTTTATTTTTAACGGGGTTATAAACTTAGCCCCATTTCGAAACTGCTTATCTGGATTTTGTGCAACCATTTCACCCATTTCTATACCATTTGTTATTTCTATTAAATTGTCCATACTTAGACCTGTTTCAACTATTTGCTTAGTCAACTTACCATCCTCAGACATTTTCCAGATAGAATCCATAAATACTGCACTATCTTTCAGAACTGTTGTGCCAATTGATTCCTCTAAAATAATAGAGACATCAGTATGATATCCTGGATAGATATTGGTTTGGTCCACTTCGTCATTCAGAGATACCTGGAATGAATAAATACTCTCTTTGTTAACATCAATCGCTTTTGGTGAATGACTAATATCACTCACCGTTCCATGCATCTCTTCTTCATTTAAAGTAACATTTGCCTTGAACCCTGTCTTGACTTTTTTATGTTGGTCTTCTGTTAATTCTCCTGTAACATTTAATTCTTCACTTTGTATCGTTAATACTGGGTCCTCTAGTGAAACACTTAAATCTTGAATTTTTCCTTCATAAGGGCTCCCTACAGTTATCATATCTGAATTAGCCCGCAAAGTTTCTAATTGACTTTCTATATATAATACTTCAGCATTCTTCTGCGCTAATTCTTTTTCTAAATCGACAAGATACTGCTGCCTTAATACCTCCGCTTCTTTTGTCGAATCAGGTAATTCGACCTGAAGTTCAAAATGGTCTTCTGTAATGTTGAAATTTGAAGTCGGATCTGCGGGGATGGTCGGAATTTGATACATCTGCATGTCGTTTATTGCCAACTCGATTGAAGAAATTTCTTCTTTTACTTTTTCCATTTCACTTATCAGTTTTGTTTCTGTTTCATAATAATCATGAACACGATAGGCATACAAAGGATCACCAATCGCAACATCATCCCCCTCATTTACCAAAAACTCCTCAAAACTACCTAAACTTTTGTCGAAGTATACATGTTCTTCTGTTTGTGCGGATAACACACCAATAGCATCCATTTGTTCTACCATATCTGCTTCAAAGCTACTGACCCATTCGTTTATATATGAAACTCGATTAACTTTTCCATTATCGTCTATATATATCAGCATAAGGTTTAATCCGATAAATAAAATCACGCCAATAAGTAGGATACGTCTTTTCATTAGTTGAACCACCCATTTATGAGATATGAGTCAGCAAATGCTATTACAGTAACCAAACACCAGCTGACAATATGCAACAAAATCACATTTAGCCAAACTACATATTTTTTAGATTGAGATAATGAAATAAGATATTTCGCTTGAAACCAAATAACCCATATTTGAAATAATGATATGGTACCAAAAAAATAAATAATCCAAGACGTGTCAGTTAAATAGGATGCAATAACTCCAAATGACAACGGTGAAACATACCAATCTAAGCCGATTAATAGTGCCATCGGAACCCAAATAAGACGTTCCACTAATAACACCACTAGTACTATCTGCTGCATGATAAGGAGTTTCTGATAGGGAATATCTGTTAGTAGATAGTATAATAGACTTGGTATAAATAAAATAAATAGAGCAAAGATTAGTCCCCATAAGAATCGTCCTATGATAAACCAGAATTTACTAACCTCATAATCTATATTTGATAATGTAACCGCCTGTTCTGAAATTAAGTTTGACCCAACACCTAAATAGGCCGTCCATCCATATATAAGCATTGAAAAAATCACTAAAAAAAAGCAAACTCTCCACAAATTAACAATTTGTTCAGCTTTAATAATTCTATGTATATGATCGTCTGCTGCACGGAAGAAACTTATTGGGTTCGTATAATATGTCATTTTTCTACATCCCTTAAAATACTCTATTCATGTGTTCAAAAAGGTGGATAAATTTAAACAACCTCTATTACAATCCCTTACATATACTACATTTTATATCATCATCCGATAAAAAACTACGAATATTCCATTTTATAACAAGAATAGGGAATAGTACCTAAAATTAGATAAGGCTGGGACAAAAGAAATTTAATGTGGAAATTCCTTTTTTATCCCAGCCTTCCTTCACTCTCTATACCCACAATCGACATTCAAAAGAAATCCGGAAAATATGTTTGCTTATAAGGGATTATTTGATCTAATTGATCGATATCGTTTGAGTTCCCACTAATTAATCCCATATCGTATAATTCTCTGGGACGTTTATACCCAAAGAACATAGAAGTTAGCTGTTGAATCGAGCATTGAATAGCTACCTGATTCTTAGTCTCTGCTGCACGTGTAACATGTACCTGTCCATTGGTTTGTTCCAATATATAATCCCCACTATTATCAGAGAAAAAGGTATCTTCCACACGTAATAAAAGAGAAAATGATTTTGTCGAATTCTGATAGATATACTGATTTAGAAATGCTGATACATCTACAATTCTTGCCATAAAATAAGGTTTTACTTTTTGGTTAAATCGAGGTTCTTCTACAAGAAGTGGAAGATTGTCGTTTTCGGGCACAGTCATTTCTACCTTTTTAGCCATCGAGTCATGATTTGCAATAAATTGTAACAAGATCTTTAAGCCGTTTGGAGTGCAATAGGCCATTTCATCCACAGTGAATACTTCCTTTTTTACCTCATAAATGAGATAGCCTTCTGCTTGGTTTTCGTTATTGTATGCCACCGCTACCACTTGGTTATCCTCATTTAGTATCCGCTGTTGCCACCACATTTCATCACGAGTAAGTGCTCCATTATATAACTTTACAAAACGACTATATATATCGTGAAGCAAAGGGATATCAGGATTGATTCGTTTTACAAATCCAGATTCATGCCAACGTTTTTTTAATCTTTCGATTGGAATTTCGTATGTTTTTTCTGCAAAGGTCATTTCCCAGCCATACTGACGGTAAAATGGCGCGGAAAAGGGATGAAGGTAAGAAACCGTTTGTCCATTGGCTTTCATATATTTTAGAGCATGTAAAAGCAGGTCCTTAATCATTCCTTTTCTGCGATATTCTGGCCAAGTTGCAACCGCACTTATACCACCCATTTCAAAATCTTTGCCATTTATGTAGACAGTCAGTGGAATCAAATGCAATTTTGCGGCGATTTCTTCATTATCCATTACCCCCCAAATAATATGTCTATCTGCTTCATGTTTCTTCTTTTCTAGTGCTTCTTTTGACAGGACATACTGGAAAGCATATTGAGACAGGGAAAAAATCTCGTCATAATCTTTCGCACCTAATTGTTTAATTTCTGTCATATCCTTCCTCCATTCTAATGCTATTATGGCATTTTTTACTATCTTAGTCATTCAGATAATATCTACTAATCTATCAACTACAAAGATCAATAGTAACAGCTTAGCAAAGAGCATCAGAATAACCAATCATTTAGTTAAGGGTATTGAATCCAACATAACGATGACTTCTGCGTTTACCCGCTACGGAAAGCGTAGTCTTCTTCTGAAGCGTATCTAAGCACTTAAAAAAGATGCTCCATGTATAGAGCATCTTTTTAAAATATATTTTTATGATTGTTTTGCATCAAGGTCAGCTGCGATTTCTTCTAATTTCTCATCAGATAAAGTGTATCCAAACTTAAAGATAATAAAGCTAACCACACATGCGATTGCTGGTAGCAATACCATTAAAACTTCCAGACCTAAGATAGTATCCGCTGTTTGGACAGCGTTTGGAACATATCCGATGATAGTAAGTCCCATTGCACCAACAAATCCCGCGATTGCTTGAGATACTTTACGTAAGAAACTGTATAAGGAATAGGTTGTACCTTCTTGTCTAATCCCAGATTTCCATTCGCCATAATCGATAACATCAGATATAAATGCCCACATGAGCATGTTTGGTATCGTAATTCCCATCATTCCAAGCACTAATAATGGAAGTACTGTCATTTCGGAGATTGGAACAACGAATAATAAAGCGAATGCTACGGTTGCAAGAGCAAACCCAAATAAGGAAACATTTTTCTTCCCAAATTTCTTGGATAGTTTTGGAAGGAGCATTACAATTACTACTGTAGCTCCAATATTTAAAGCATTAAATACCGGGAACAACATTTCATTATCCAATACATATTTAAAGTAATACATCCCAACTGATTGGTTTATTAGCATTGCCGATAGAACAAAAAATGTCATCCCACAAAGTGCTAAGAATGGTCCATTTTTTATAATACGCGTAATCATTTGCATATTTATCTTCTCTGGTTTTGCAGAAGCAACTGGTTTTATTCGTTCCTTTGTATTTCTATATGTTATATAGTAAAAGATTAGAGCAATAACTCCCATCATTGCTACAACGGCTGGGTAGCCGATTTGTGGACTTGAAAACAAATTAACTAATGGTACTACGCCAACCCCTACGAAGAAGATACCAACCATAGAACCTAATCCACGAAATGAAGATAGTGCTGCTCTGTCACCAGAATCTCTTGTCATTACGGATGCCATGGATCCATAAGGAATATTAATCACCGTATAAGCCATTCCAAAAAGTATATAGGTCACGTACGCATATACAATTTTACCACCATCAGAAAGATCTGGAGATAGGAATAATAGAACCGACATGACAACTAACGGTATTCCCGCCCACTTTAAATATGGTCTAAATCTACCATTCGGATTATTCCCACCAAACCGATCGATAATTACCCCCATCATTGTATCTGTAAACGCGTCCAAAATACGAGCAACTAAGAATAATGTAGCTACCACTGCTGCTGCGATTCCAAAAACATCTGTATAGAATACCAATAAATATGTGGATACCATTGAAAAGGCTAAATTATTTGCTGTATCACCTAAACCATAGGAAAGCTTTTCTTTCATACTTAATTTCTCAGTAGTAACAGCTTTCTCTACGTACTCCTCTTTTAAATTTTCCATTGAAAAACCTCCGTATATGTTGCAATCGATTTCATGTACCTATTATAATAAAAATGTAAGCATTTTTATAAGGATTAATCCAGCATAATCAGGATAAATATAACGTTTTCATGTAACGCTTCCATGAAACGCTTTCTAATAGAGGGGGATACTATGGACTATAAACAGGCTAATATTCTAACAGCAGCTATGAAACTATATAATCTAACCAATTTAAATACCTACGTATTAGATCAAAATGGAGATTTTATCTACCTTAATGAAAAGGTTACTACACCTCCTTTTATGCCAGGAACAGACGAGAGAGACACTTTGTACCTTTTTCAGGAAATTTCAAAAACCAACAAAATATACTCCTATTTAAATGAATGGAATTTACACTATTTAGGATTGTCCTTCGAAACGGAGGAAAAATATACGATAATTATTGGCCCCTTTTTAGAAGCTACACCAGATATCTATGCTTTAACAAGAAAATACAAACTACTTAATAACGAGATTGAGGACCTCCGTATTTTCTTGAACCAATTAGATGTCTTATCTATAGATAAGATAAATACTTTTGCCAGTCTACTAAATCAGTTTGAACTACTGTTACAGAAAGAACCTGATTTTGAAATAATTAATCCTAGAAATAACAAAAATGAAATGGATACCAAGAACCCATACAATGTGAGTGAAGAAGAAGATGTAATAAAAATGAGGTATAAAATAGAGGAAAAACTTATACATGCTGTAGAAGCAGGAGATAAGAGAAAAGCGAAAGAACTTCACATTTCAAATAACATGCTCTTTTCATTTTCTGATCGCTTTCCTAATCAACCATTAAGAAGAGTAAAGAATTTAGCAATTGTACTTAATACTCTTTTACGCACTGCAGCAAGAAACAGCAAAGTACCAGCAATTCTTATTCACCGCATCTCTGAAAAATACGTCTATGAAATAGAATATACAAGCCAATTAGCCAAATTATACCACTTATACGATGAAATGATAGATAGTTATTCAGATGTTGTCATGTCAAATGCCCTAAGGAAATATTCTAAAGTTGTGCAGCAAGTAATTGAGTACTTAATCAACTTCTATGACCAACAAATTGACAAGGAGGAACTTTCTACACTTACATTTACTCACCCCAGTCATCTGTCTCGTAAATTTAAACAAGAAACTGGATTGACCATAACAGGTTACCAACAGACGTTGCGTATAAACCAAGCAAAATATCTACTACGCTCAGAAAACCTGCCTATTGAGGAAATAGCTTGGTTAGTTGGCTATGATGACTCATCTTATTTTACGAGAGTATTTAAGAAAGAAACCGGATCTACACCGACTCAGTATCGGGAGGAAAACTAGAAGCAGGGATCACTCGGGTCCCTTGTTTTTGAATGGATAAGAGAGGGGGTAGGGAGTTTACATCCTATGTTATGAAATTCATTACTTTTGAGTTGATAGAAACTCTTAATAATTTGAATTCAGATTAATGTGCTTAACTCTCGCTGCAGAAATACACTACGCTTTCCGCGGGGAGCTGGTGAGCCTCCTTCGTGCTGACGCACAAAGCAGTCTCACCGATGCTCTTCTTCCCGCAGGAGTCTCCGTGTATTTCCTTCGCTAATTTGGTGCTTTATAACTTCCAAGCATGTTATAAAGATTTTATAGATATAGATATAGCTACCACTATTAAGCAGGTTGATTGGAGCGGAGGGCAGTCGACTCCTCGAAAATAAAGGGCAATTTTCTTCGTGCGATGTAATGCTGCCGCAGCCTTCCTTGTCCTGCGGGAGGATAGGCCTAGATGAGACCCCGCAGTGCGCTAGCACGAGGAGGCTCATCAGCCGCCCGCGGAAAGCGACTGCCCGGAGCGGAAATCAACAAAGCACTAAATTAGATAATTATTCTTAATTAAAGAAAGTAGCAGTTTATATAAACTACGACACAAATAAAAAAGCTGCAACTAATGCCATTGCATCAGTTGCAGCTTTTTACACCTTATACTGCTTCTTCATCTTTATCTTCAATTTTACCTTCTGCTTTCAATCTAGCTAATTCCGTTTGGATTTCTTCCATTTTCTTGTCATCTAGTTTATAGAACTTCATGCAAGTAAGAGATATAATTAACATTAAAGCTGGTAAACCAAATGCTAGTAATAGAGTCATTCCAAATACTGGTGTAGTTAAAGCATCGTTAACAGTTGGGAATGCATCTTTAAAGCCAATCATCGCCACACCGAAACCTACTATCGCAGGTGCAAGAGAGGTGATTAATTTATCAATAAATGAGAACAATGTTCCTAACATACCAGGTACATATCGACCTGATTTATAGGTTTCATAATCAGAGATATCAGCAATCATCGGGTTAACCAATGTAGAAGGGATTTGTCCAAAGCCCATTGCTAGTGTATATAATACCACAAATACTACTAGACTCACCATTGACATTGAGGTAGGTTCACTCATAACTAAGAATAAAGCAACTAAACCTACCAAGGCCCCAAAGGCAATCCATGTTGCTTGTACAAATGATTTTCTCATACCACGTTTTCTGGCTACGGCAACCGCGATAAATGTAATTATTAAAATCGGTACAGTTGTAATCATAGATATTGTACCACTTAATGCATAATTACCCATTAAAATTCCGAACACCATCACCATAACAACAGATTGACGTAATAGACTAAAAGCTAACTTATCCGCTGTAACCGCAGTAATCAATAATTGCAACGGTTTATTTCCTTTTAGAATTGGCCAGTAGTCGCGAAATCTTGTGTTCACTGTCATATCTGCTAATCCATAGAATTCTTTACGGTCTTTACCTGAAATACCGATAACTGCTAGAATAGTAGAAATACCTGCAATAATGATAGCCAACGTATTCAACTCTGCGAATAATTCTAGAGTAAAATCGCCATGTTTGGCAATTAGATAAGATGCAACATATACCTGACCTACAGTAAAGATTACTGTATTGTAAATCCCATCAAAGATAGAAAATACTGGACGTTGTTTCGGGTCATTGGTTAATACGGTTTGCGCCGCTTTCGTAACAGCTGTTTGTAGTGTATATCCAACAACATATAAAGCATAAGTTAAAATAAAGAAAATCAATTGAAACTCCTGTGGTAATGTGTGAGTAATGGTATACATTAAAATAATAGAAGTAGCTAAAATCGCATTACCTAAAACCATCATCGGTCTGAACTTACCAAACTTCGATTCTGTCTTATCGATAATAAAACCAACAATTGGGTCAGTAATACCGTCGAAAACTCTCATAAATGTTAACACCATACTTACTACTGCAACTGTCAACCCCGCTATTCCAGCCGCATAATAAGAAACAAAAGTTAGAATAAACATATAAAGATTTGTTGCTGTATTATTCAGTGCAAAAAAACCAATTTGCCATAGCTTTGCTCTGTTATATTCTTGATTAACTGCTCCTGTTGACATATTTATTTCCTCCCTTTATTGAACCGTTTTCATTTGATCACTAAATGCTACATTGCTATAAATTATATAAATCTATTAGAACGAATAATTAGGTTAACCTGGAAGTTAGTTATTTTGTTAGACCAACAAACTAACTAACCTGTAAGTTAATACTATATGAAAACGCTTTTATATGCAAGCGTTTTTTTAATAATTTTAGTAAAATTATTTCAGAAAAAGTTACTATCACACTCGAAACAGCTAAATTATGTATTTATATTGCAGTTTATGAATAAGATTTGATTTTTTTGAATGATAATCTTTTATCCTCCACAAGATAAAAGTAGGATAAATTGCCAAGTACATTCCACTGACAACTTATCCTCATTAAAAATGACAATAAATATTAATAAGTAACCTACAAAGTTTCCCCTCTGTATCGTCACAATCACTATTTAATTCATTTCTCCTTTACTTAATATCTCTTTTCTCACTATTACTATCTTCCTTCATTTTAGCGATACCAGCTTGAACTTCTTCCATCTTCTTATAATCCAACTTGTAAAATTTCATTGCAATCAATGTAATAATATGTCCAATAACATAAGGATAATAATGATGAATATTGCATAAAAATTAATTAAAAAGAGAGAAGCTTTCAACGTAGAAAACATCTCTCCTGAGTTAAGTTAAAGTATATTTAAACCTTAATAAAATTCCCCTATATTAGCTGCCAGTTTTTCGTACGTATTAAATATACGTTGATAAACTTCATGATTTTCCATATTCGGTTCTATCACTTTCTCACTAGGTAGACTAGATTTAATATCTTCTAATGAGTTTGCTTTGCCAATTCCTACTAAAGCTGTCCAAGCCGCTCCCCATGCTGCATTATGATGAGTATCGGATAAATAAATTTCTTTCCCAAAAAGATCTGCCATGATTTGTACCCAAAGTAGAGATTTGGTTAATCCACCATTAACACTTATTTTTTCCGGCGCTCCTGCAATCCGTTCTAGGGACTTTCCAATTTGATAAATGTTAAAAGCAATTCCTTCTAGTACGGCACGTGTTAGATGCTCTTTTTTATGATTGATACTTAACCCAAAGAAATTACCCTTGGCACGTCCATTCCATAAAGGTGCACGTTCTCCATTTACATATGGTAAAAAGAGAATACCTTCTGAACCTACTTCTACTTTCGCAGCATCAGCAAGAAATTCGTCATGTGTTCCTTTATATTCAATCAGATCCTTAAACCACTGAAGAGCAACTCCTCCATTATTGGTAGGGCCTCCTATAATCGAAGTATCCTCCGTAAAGGAATAAGTAAAAGTCTCCATCTTTTCATTGATTGGCGCACCTTTTACAAACTGACGAATAGCACCACTGGTACCAACAGAAATATTTACTTCACCAGGTTTAATCGCTCCACTACCCAGATTCGCTAGTTGACCATCCGCAGATCCTATGACAAATGGTATGTTCCCACTAATGCCAATCTCCTCTGCAACACGCTGATCTAGCCCAGTTAGAATTTCTGTTGGAGAGACAATTTTAGATAGTTGTTCTCTTTGTATCCCAGCAAGTTCTAATGCTTGGTCTTCCCAGTCCAGTTTTTTCACATCAAAAAATCCCGTTGCGGCAGCCATAGAATAATCAATCACTCGTTGACCAAACCATTTTTGTAATAAATATTCTTTCATAGACATAAAGTAGGCAGCATTATGATATGCTTCATACTGGTTCTCTTTCATCCAAATTAGCTTTAACAAAGGGGTCATTGGATGAATGGGTGTACCTGTTTTAGCGTAAATGTCGTTAGCACTCGTCTTAATTAGCCTGTCTGCTATATGGCTGCTACGTTTATCAGACCAGATAAGCATTTGTGATATTGGTTGCATATCCTCGTCGATACAGATAAGGGAGTGCATAGCCGCTGAGATACCAATCGTTAGTATTTCTTCTGAGGTAACATTAGCATTTTCTACAACATTTTTCATTGCTTCAATAGATGCCTTCTCCACTTCCTCAGGATTCTGTTCAGCCCAGTCTGCTTTGGGATAATTTGTCTCTACCATTTCTTCCGCTTCTGCCACTAACTTACCCTTTGTATCAAAGACAACCGCTTTCACACTTGTCGTTCCAATATCAAGTCCCATTACTAATTCTCTTGGCATATTAACCTCTTCCTTCTCAAATAGTATTTCAAATTAGATAAAGGCTTTGAAGGTACTGCCCCTCAAAGCCTTCATCCATTTATCTTACTTTATATTGTCATGCTTAGGTATCCACCGTCAACTCGAAGGAACGTTCCTGTTACAAATCCAGAAGCCTTATCTGATGCTAGGTAGATAGTTGCGCCTTTTAACTCTTCTGGCTCACCAAAGCGTCTCATTGGAGTATGGTTCATGATAGATTCAATTCGCGCATCATCCATGATTTTGCGATTTTGCTCTGCAGGGAAAAACCCAGGAATAATAGCATTCACTCGAATGCCATGTGGTGCGAATTCTCTTGCTAAGAATTGCGTTACATTGTTTACACCTGCTTTAGATGCTGAATAAGTAAATACTTTAGACAATGGAATGTCCGCTGAAGCAGATGAAATATTAATAATACTTCCCTTACGTTCCTGCTCAATCATACGTTTGGCAAAGTGCTGAATCGTAAATACTAAACCTCTTAAGTTTACATTCATAATATCATCCCATTCTTCCGGTTCGATTTCAAAGAATGGAGTAGAACTATTTTTCCCAGGGGCATTTAGGACGATATCCCAACCACCTGCCCAGTCTTCAATTTCTTTCGCCGCTTTTTTAACTGTTTCTAAATCACTTACATCTGCTTGGAATGATTTAGCAACTCCACCATTTTCCTCGATTTCTTTTGTTACTACCTCAGCTTTTTCTAAGTTACGTCCAACGATTGCAACTTTCGCACCTTGTTCTGCAAGGCCTTTTGCCATTGCAGCTCCTAGTGTACTATTTCCTCCAATTGCAACAGCAACTTTTCCAGTTAAGTCAAATAAATTCTCCATGATATTGCTCCTCTCAGTACTTATTCTTTATTTTATATTTCCTTCTTCATCAAATGCAAAGTTATATAAATCAGAACTTTGCTCCATGTTTGGATGATTTTTGACGTAATCTAGCAATGGTTCAGATACTTCAATCTCGCTTACATGTAATGTGTTTTTTATACGGACCATTTTCACTTTTGTAAAATCTAATATATTACAAGTTTTTATAGCCGCTTGAATAGCAGCTTTTTCATTTGGCATAGCAGTGGATATATGAGTTGGCCCCACAACGGTTGATGTTAGTCCATTGGCATAGGTTGCTTCTCTATCCATCTTGTCTACTAGACGCTGGGTAGTGAAATCAGCTGTCCCAACTCCGTTCGCATTACCTTCCGTCTGTGGTGTTAAATCAAGTACAACCATTTTCGTCACTTCTGGTCCACCATGTGCATATGGAGTTGGGTATCGCCCAGTAATATTCGGATCCATACCGTCTCCACTAATGTTTTTACCAATTTCATCAATCACTAACACGTCAATTTGATCCACAAAAATTTTCGGCAAAAGCTTCTTAGCTAGTTCTTGTAAATCTGGTTCTTTCTCTTCTATTTCTTCAGCTGCTAGCACTTCGAGTTTAGCTACCTTGTCAAAAGCATTTTCAACTGTTGCAACTCCAAATAAAATTGGCATTTTTTCAATCGTCATCTTCGCCATAGCAGGAACATGTTCAGCCATATGTTTAAACCCTAATTGATGACAGGCTTCCGCACCTTTTTGCTTCCCTAAACCTATGCTGATCATCTTCATAATTCCGCTTTCTACTTTACCTCGGAAAGCTGTATGAGGTTTTACTCGGTTAATTACTACAATGCCATCTGCTTCTGACGCATACTTGTCAATATAAACTGGTAAACCATTTGGTAGTTCACCAATCTTAACAACTTCCATAGATGAGCGTATTTCTGCACCAACGCTTTCTTCTGTGACACCTAAATGCTCTAATACCGCTTTCTGACCTGGTCCAGTTGCTCCACCATGACTTCCCATACTCGGAACAATAAATGGCTTAGCTCCTAATTCTTTTAAGAATGAAACAGTGGTCGCCGTGATTTCAACCAAAGCATCTGTTCCTCTACTCCCTACAGCTACTGCTATTTCAGCATTAGGCTTAACTTTTCCTTTTACCTTTTCCAGTTCCTGTTTCAAAGTACCCACAACATCTTCTAGTTGTGAATTGTCAAAGGTTTGCTTTACCTTTGCCATCTTAGGAATTGGAATATCTTGAACTAGTTCCTGAAGAATACCCATGAATTGCCACTCTCCAATTCGATACGTTTTTATATAAACTAATATTCCCTAATAATTGCTAATAAGACATGATTCCTGTAAAAAAATGGCTTACTTACTGTAAAATATCTTTGTGATTTATATTTAATTTGTTTATTAAACAAATTATTAATTTAAGAATACCATTAGGTTACATCTACGTCAAGAGGAAGCGTTGTCACACCTAGCAACATTTCGTACTGTTAGCACCTCAACTTACTATTTCTACTAAAAAATAACCCTAGACAAAAAGATAACGATAGTAACCGTTAAGGCACTAAATATTGTTGAGAATAAAACTGTCTGTGCAGCAAATTCAGGATGGTTATTATATTCTTGCGCGATAACAGCACTATTTATAGATGTTGGCATGGCTGATGCAATAAATAATGCTTGAGCAAAGATACCGTCAATCCGGAAGATCCAGATAATGAGCAGTGCAATAATTGGTGCAATAATCAGTCTAACAGCTATACTGGAATAGACCGAAGATAATCCTGCTTTAAATTGAATTCGCGCAACTTGTGCTCCTAATGTAAGCAATGCAAGTGCAATCATTGCATCAGCAATATAATTGGCTGGTACCCAGATGAAGGATGGTATAGGTACATTAAAACCATTTAAGGTAATACCTGCTAGCATCGCATATAATACAGGCATTTTAAAATAACCAAGCACGGCCTTCCATTTACCACCATCTAAAGATTTCAATGCAAAGATTCCATATGAAAAGGTAAATATATTCTGCAATGTTAATACAATGACTTGAATCGACATTGCAAATGGATCACTTTTAAACACCAAATCATTCACAGGGACCCCATAGTTACCAGAATTGAAGAAGATAATGCTATTGGAAAAGGTGGTCTCTTTCCCTTTATCCAAGCCTAATATTTTCGCTGCTATGATGGCAATGATATATAAAATAACGATTAATAATACAAAAAATAGCAGTACATATACGAATAACCCTACTGAAAATTCCGTGCTGTACAACTTAACAAAAATAAAGCCTGGTACCACAAAATAAATATTCAATTTCGATAAGGTTCCTATATCCATGTTGAATTTCTTCTGTAGAATAAAACCGACTGCCATTACGATAAAGATTGGGAATATAATATCTTTGAGAATAGTTATAAATTCAATCAAACTTGATCTCGCCCTCCTTTTTTGCTAGACATATTGGGTATCTATCGTACGATTGCCCGCTTCTATCAACCGCTAACTCGCTCCTATCAACCGCCTTCTCCCTTCTATCAACCGTCATCTCCCTTCTATCAACCGCCTTCTCTCTTCTATCAACCGCCTTCTCTCTTCTATCAACCGCCTTCTCTCTTCTATCAACCGCCTTCTCCCTTCTATCAACCGCGGTATATTAAAAACAACAGGAAAAAACTGCCCCAATTCTGGGACAGCTTCTAAATTATTATTTTGTTACAACAATCGCTTCTTCCTGTGCTTTCAGGCATAATTCTGCTGCTTTGAATGCATGTTCTTGGGTCATAGCATTTTCCGTGCGATGGATGCAATCTTTTATTAGTTCTCCAAAGAATGGGAATCCTACTTCACCAGAAAGAGAATAATGCTTCTCGCCGTCTTTATTTACCAGATATAGATGATCTCCTGATTCTTCACGAGCTACATCTACATATTTACGGATTTCAATCGTGCCTTCCGTTCCAGTAATAAAGGTACGACCGTCTCCCCATGTACTAAGCCCATCTGGCGTAAACCAGTCTACTTTGAAGTAGAATGTTGCTCCATTATCTCCCACTAATGTAGCATCACCGTAATCTTCTAACTCTGGATATTCTGGGTTATTATAGTTACCTACTTTACTGTGTAATACTTTTGCATCTTTATTTCCTGTATAATATAAGAACTGTTCAATTTGATGGCTTCCAATATCACATAAAATACCACCATATTGTTCTTTGTTGAAGAACCACTCTGGACGACTTGGTGCATTCAATCGATGCGGTCCAAATCCTGTTACTTGGATTACTTCACCGATAGCACCATCTTTTATTAATTGGCCGGCAAAAACTGCTCCCTCAACATGCAGACGTTCACTGAAGTAAACCATGTATTTTTGCCCTGTTCTCTCTACTACTTGTTTTGTCTCTTCTAATTGTTCTTTTGTAGTAAAAGGTGTTTTATCTGTGAAGTAGTCCTTACCAGCTTCCATTACTTTATTTCCTAGAGTACTACGCTCGGAAGGAATAGCAGCTGCTGCAACTAATTTAATAGCTTCATCCGTTAAAATCTGCTCTAAAGACTCCGCAACTTTTACCTCTGGGAATTTCTCTACAAATTCATCCACTTTCTTAGAATCTGGATCATAAACCCATTTTAATGTTGCGCCAGATTCCACTAAGCCATTAATCATACCGTAAATATGTCCATGGTCAAGTGCTGCAGCAGCTATTTGAAATTCCCCCTCTTTTACAACCGGATTCGGTTTTCCTTTTGGTGCATAATTCATTCCATCTTTACTACCCACGTTCCAATCGCTCCTTTTTAATCCTACCTATTTTCATAAAAGGAAATAGAAACCAGTGTCTCTACCGGTTTCTACCCATAAGATATTAAATTATTTTATTAAAACCAGTCAGAGTAACCTAACTTTCTAAGATTATTAGCTGATGTTTCTAAGCAAACAAATGGATCCACACCATATGTGTCATCTTGTTCGATTAGGAAATATTTCGCTCCACTTTCAAGGCCCGCTTCCATAATTGCAGGGATATCCAAGTTTCCTTCGCCAACCTCAGCAAACTCGATAAGATTCGTAAATTTATTAAAGAATTTACCCATATCTTTTAAATCATCTTCTTGGACATCAAGTTGGCCAATACGATAATCCTTCAGATGAAGTAATGCGATACGGTTTTTATATTCTTTTACAAACTCAACCGGATTTACCCCAGCTCTTTGAATCCAGTGTACATCTAATTCGAAACCAAGTTTAGATGTATTATTCTTAATAATATCTAGTAGGTATTCGCCATCATATTTTTGGAATTCAATATGGTGTGTATGGTAATAAAGTTCAATTCCATGTTCAGCTAAACGTTCTGCCATTGCTTCTGCTCTATCGATAAATGCTAGGATTTTATCTTTATCACCCATAACAGTTAATGGCAGCATTCCGATACGGATAAAGTTACAATTTAATGTTTTACAATCATTAACAATTTTATCAAAGTCATCCGTGAGAGTTTCCCCGGGTGTACCTGGAAGCATTGGCTCTAAAGGAGCTGACATTGCAGAAATCTCAATACCAAATTCTTCACTAGCACGTTTTAATGCAGCAACATTTTCCTCTGTCATAGGGATTTGTGAAACCTCTACAGAGCTAAAACCAAGCTCATGTAATTTTTTCATTGTTTCATATGCACCAAGCTCTTCTACTTTATCCTTTAACATCATCATTTGAACGCCGATTTTGCCTTTTGTCATTTGTATACCTCCATCGGAATTGTTTGTTTTATTTCAGACGACCTGCGAATAGCACTAATCATCTCCATGGAAACTTGCGCATCTTTCACATGGATATAGTCCTGTGAGTCGTTTTCAATACAGGAATAAAAATGTTTGATTAGCTTCGAATGACTGGCACCATAATAAAACTTGCTGCCAGGAAGCTTTTCATCTTCTATCACTCGTTCTTTTTTACCTTCTTCATTCGTTTTGGTTAGAATACTATCTTTAATCGTCAATTTTCCTTTTTCTAAAATAACTTGAAACTCTACAGAAGAGTTTGTTGCATTTGTTACAGTGGCAAAGAATAATCCTGTTGCTCCATTTTCAAATTGAATATTCGCTGTTGCGGTATCTTCCACTTCATACCCATAGTCAAACAAATTATCGACAGATCCACGTATCGTATCAATTTTTCCACCAATGATTTGCATTAGATCTAATGTGTGAATCGCCTGGTTGATCATAACTCCACCACCAGACTGCCTCATTGTCCCTCTCCAAGGTTTCACATCATAATAAGACTTTGGTCTAAACCAAGTTACTAATCCTTTAATACCGATTACTTTTCCATAATCTCCACTTTCGACCAGTTCCTTAAGTCTTACGAAAGTCTCATTCAGGCGGTTTTGAAAACTAACACAAATCTTTACATCTTTGTATTGTTCTTCTAAATCTACTAAAGACATGCCCTCTTCTGCATTTCTTGCTAAGGGTTTTTCCTGAAATACATGAACACCTTTTTCAACACAAGCTTTTGTAGCAGGATAATGAAGGTGGTGTGGTAAGCATACATGAACACAATCCAGGTCTTCTTTTTGAAGCATTTCTTCATAATCCGTATAAAATTCTGGTCCCGGAACAGCACTTTCCAGTGTTTTATCAATATCACAGACTGCAACTAACTTTGCATGTGGACTCTCCTGAATGACCGGTATATGAATTTTTGAAATATCTCCAAGTCCTATAACTGCTACTCTAAGCATAAGCCTTGACCCCTTCTTTAGGAAATGTATTCGAAAAATGAACGGATCATTTTTCGAATACGTAAATCACCTTATTGATTATTTTTTTCTTCCTCAATTCGTTTATTTAACTCTGCAAAATATACTTCTTCGTCTACTGGAATTTCTACCTCTTTACCTAACCAGCTTGATAAGTGAATAGCGTTTGCTAAGGCAACTCCATTAATACCATCACTACCAGGAGCAATTAGAGGTTCTCCATCTAGAATGTTTGCAGCAAAGTTTTCTAATACAGCTACATGCTGACCGCCCCAAACACTTTCAAATTCAAGAACTTCTGTTTCGTAAAGTTCATCGGCATTTCCACCCATAACGAGTTTAGCCACTTCCATCATGCTCATAGTCTTGCTCATTTCACTTTCTGGTTTTCTTAAACGATAAATAGTTACTTTCTTACTGTCATCCACAACAATTTTTCCGTTATCACCTAAAATTTCAAAACGGTCCGTTCCAATGGCATCATGTGTACAAGTAACAAATACACCTGTCGCACCATTGCCATAATCAAGTAGAGTTGTTACTTCATCTTCTACAGCAATGTCTCTTTGATAGCCATATTTTACATTAGAGTATACTTTTTTCGGCATACCAGAAATCCATTGAAGAAGATCCAATTGGTGTGGTGCTTGGTTTACTAGCACACCGCCGCCTTCACCGTCCCAAGTAGCTCTCCATGCACTTTGATCATAATAAGTTTGTGGTCTCCACCAAGTTGTAATAATCCAGTTTGTACGACGGATGTTACCAATCTCTCCTCTGTCTACAATTTCTTTCACTTTTTGATACAATTCATTCGTTCTTTGGTTAAACATAATTGCGAAAGTAAGTTCTGGTTTTGTTGCTGCGAATTCGTTCAATTCCTTCACTTGTTTCGTATATACTCCAGCAGGTTTTTCACCTAAAACATGGACATCTCTTTTTAGAGCTTCAATTCCCATTTCCGGATGTAGGTAGTGTGGCACTGTAGTTACTACTGCATCTACGTCTCCGCTTTCAAGCATATCAATATAGTTTTCATAGAAAGGGACATCAGGGTATTTCTCTGCTGCTACCTTTTTCACCTCTGGGTCAATATCACAAATAGCACCAATTTCCATATTTTTTACTCGACCTTCCGAAATAAACCCTGCATACGTTCCACCTTGAGTACCTAAACCAATAATACCTAATTTCACTTTACTCATAATTAACTCTCCTCGCTGTATATTTTTAGACGTTCACGACGATATTCTTTCGCTGTCACGCCTACTTTACTTTTAAAATAACGGCTAAAATGAGACACGCTCTCAAAACCGCTCTCATTTGCAATATCTTTTAATGCTTTATCTGGTTCTGCTTCCAACAAGTATTTGGCCTGCATTAAACGAGAACCCATTACATACTCCATAATGGTAAAGCCTGTCATCTCTTTAAATACGTGAGATACATAGGATTTACTAATATTCAATGCTTCGGAAATGGAATCAATCGACAGTTTCCTCATATAATTTGATTGAATATACTCGGCGATATTCTCAGCATGCTCTGCCTTCTCCGCCTTATCATCTGTAACTTTTATGGATTCTAATTGCCCAAGCCGATGGACAATGCTTAACACTTGAAGTAACAACGCTTTCATTTCAAGTTCAGCATTTTTGTCCGCTAAGCCTTCTTTACGTTTAATCTCTTCCAAACGGCTGACAACTTTCTCCAAATGATTAAATTCCTCATTTCCCTTTGTACGAATTAAGCAATGATGGAGCTTCTCAAATACTTCAAGTAAATAATTACCACCAATTTCACCCAATAGTCCCTTCATCCACTGTGGTGAGAAATGAATGGTACTGCGGACATATTCACTATGTGGAGGAACATTTGGTTTATGGAGTGCTAAACCATCCATTAATAATATATCTCCTGGTTCTAAGTCATAAATTTGATTATGAATAAGATATCTGCATGAACCGGAATGGAATAAATAAATTTCATAATGTTCACGATGTGAATGATAATCAAGATTGTCCCAGATAGCATGTGCTCTATAATTCACGATTAACGGTCCATCCAATGATATCCCCCCTTAAGTGAATCTGTCTTAATTATTACACTTACAGAAGGCAATTTCATTACCCAAAACTGTTGAAAATACCATGAAAATTATCTGAGAGTGTTTTATTAAAAACAGTTCTAGTAAAATTTGTTAAATGAAAATGCTTACAAGTACCATTATAAATAATAATACCACTCTTTCACAGGACTGAAATTGCACGATTAGGATTTATATAACAATAGAGGATAGGGTAGGACAGTAGACTACTCGAAAAGAGACCCACTTTTTCTAGGAAGTGGGTTTTCTTTTTCAAGGAATCCTTGTCCAAAGAATCAAACTTTCCAAAGTAGATATCAACAAAGATTTTAATTATGACAAGTTTCTATAAGTGTTAATCATCTTGCCCACGAACAATTTCACGCCATCCTAAGTCTCCTCGTTCTAATGCATGAATAAATAATTCAGCTGCGCCCATGTTAGTAGCTAAAGGAATAGCATAGACATCACAAAGCCTCATTAATGCAGAAATGTCTGGTTCATGAGGTTGAGCAGTTAGCGGATCACGAAAGAAGATAACCATATCCATTTTATTTTCAGCAATCATCGCACCAATCTGCTGATCTCCACCTAATGGACCTGATTGGAATCGTTGAACTTCTAAACCGGTATTCTCAGATATTCGGGAGCCAGTAGTTCCTGTAGCATATAACGTATGCTTCCTTAAACTATATTTATAGGCCTGTGTAAAACGTACCATATCGTCTTTTTTCTTATCATGCGCGATTAAAGCAATTTTCATCATTTATTTCGTCCCCCATGTCATCATTAGAATTGTAGTAATCTTGCATCTTTATTTTACCTATAATTAAATGTATGAAGCTAGTCCCAAGTACCTCCATATTAATAATAAATAGTCTCACGTATGTATTTTTCTGTTATAATAGGTTTGGAAGCGTTTTATTCACGCTAAAAAGTATTGTTTGTATGCAAAACAAATATATAAAGAGACACAAGGGGGAGCCTAGCATGGTTACAGGTGATAGTGCTTATATAAAAAAAATCAATAGAAGTCTGATTTTAAAAAACATCATCGAACATCAAAGAATATCTAGAGCTGATTTATCTAAAATTACTGGCTTAAACAAAGCAACTATTTCCGTTCAAATAGCCGATCTATTAAAAGAAGAACTTATCTATGAAACACGGCAGGAACATAACGCAATAGGAAGAAGACCCATAATGCTTTCCATTAATGGAAAAGCCGGATATGTTCTAGGTATAGACCTTGATTATCACGAGATAAAATTTACTGTCTGTGACCTTCAGGGAAAGTCCATTCTAAGTGATAAAATTAAACCAGATACCGATAATTATGATGATATTGTCCAGTTATTAATAAAGCAAATTAAAATATACCAGCAAAAATATTCCGACAGTCGTTTTGGCATAGTTGCAGCCGTAATAGGTATCCACGGGACAGTTAATAAAGATCAAAGCATCTTATTTATCCCTAAATACCAATGGCATCACAAAGATTTGAAAACAGATCTCGAAAATGAGATAAAAGATTTGAACTTTTACTTGGAAAACAATGCAAATTTATCTTCCAAAGCTGAAAAGGTGTTTAAATATAATTACAGCGATAATTTGCTTACAGTTATTCTAACCTCTGGTATTGGTGCAGGAATCATTATTGATGGAAAACTTCACAGAGGATACCATGGCTATGCTGGCGAAATGGGACATATGATTATCGTACCTGATGGTATACCATGTAAATGTGGAAATCATGGTTGCTGGGAACGTTACGCCTCAGAACCTATTTTTGTAAATCAATTGAGTGAATACTATCATTCCAATTTAAATTATAATGATATTAGGAATTTATTAGATAAACAAGATCGAACTACCACTGAATTAATGAAAGAATATATCAAATATATTTCTATTGGCTTGAATAATATCATCAATCTATACAATCCTGAAACGATTGTACTAAATAGTGAACTTTTAAAGCTGTATCCCAATGCATTAGAGGAAATAAAGAGCAACCTGCATTCATCTGTAAGTCAATACCGGGAGATTGTTCTTTCTGAGCTTGGTCAGCAAGCATGTATACTTGGTGCCTGTGCTTTCGGTATTCAGAGCTTTTTAGAAGTTCCAGAAATCATACTCAGCATGGAGAATAACCAACAAGAAATTGCTGAAGAAGTGAAACTTTAAGCTATAGATTTATTAATAGAACCCCCTTTTAATGCAGGGGGTTCTTTTTATTCTTAGAACCAGTCAGCGTGAAATACGCCTTCTTTATCTTTACGTTCAAATGTATGTGCTCCGAAGTAGTCACGTTGTGCTTGAATTAAGTTCGCAGGCAAATCCTCGGAACGATAGCTATCATAATAAGCAATCGCACTAGAGAAAGTAGGAACAGGAATTCCGTGTTTCATTGCAACTGATATTACTTCACGTAATGCAGATTGATAATTCTCAACAATTTCTTTGAAATATGGATCTAACATTAAGTTATCTAGTTTTGGTTCCCGATCAAATGCTTCTTTAATTTTTTGCAGGAATTGTGCTCGAATGATACAGCCACCACGCCAAATCATCGAGATATCTCCATATTTAAGATCCCATCCATATTCTTCTGAAGCGGCACGCATTTGTGCAAATCCTTGTGCATAAGATGTGATTTTACTCATGTATAATGCTTTACGGATTGCCTCAATAAGCTCTTTTCGGTCTCCATCATATTTAACTGTTTCAGGACCGCTTAATATTTTGCTTGCTTTCACACGTTCATCTTTTAAGCTTGAAATAAATCGTGCAAATACGGATTCAGTAATTAGTGGAAGTGGAACACCTAAATCTAGAGCATTTTTACTTGTCCATTTTCCAGTACCTTTTTGACCAGCTTTGTCCATGATGACATCAACAAGTGGTTTGCCTGTGTCATCATCTTTTTTCGTAAATACATCTGCTGTGATTTCAATCAGATAACTATCTAATTCACCTTTATTCCATTCAGTGAAAACTTCATGTAACTCATCCGTATCCATCCCAAGAACATTTTTCATGATATTGTATGCTTCAGCAATTAGCTGCATATCGCCATATTCAATACCATTATGAACCATTTTCACAAAGTGCCCAGCACCGTTTGGTCCAATATAAGTGACACATGGATCACCATCTACTTTTGCTGAGATTGCTTCGAAAATAGGTGCAACTAAATCATATGCTTCTTTTTGTCCGCCAGGCATAAGGGATGGACCATTAAGCGCGCCTTCTTCTCCACCAGAAACCCCAGTTCCAATAAAGTGAATACCAGACTCATCTAGTTTTTGATTGCGTCGCATTGTATCTTCATATAGCGTATTACCACCGTCGATTAAGATATCACCTTTTTCTAAGTAAGGCATTAATGAATCGATTGTAGCGTCTGTTGCAGGTCCTGCTTTAACCATCATCATAATTTTACGGGGTTTTTCTAATGAATTAACAAACTCCTCAATGGTTTCTGCTCCAACAAAATTCTTTCCTTTAGCCTCATTAGCTAGAAATTCTTCTGTTTTTGCATAGGTACGGTTAAATACCGCAACAGAGTTTCCTCTGCTTTCAATATTCAATGCTAAGTTTTTACCCATTACTGCTAATCCGATAACACCAATTTGTTGTTTTGACATAGTTCTATCCTTTCTATATGTTCCTATTTTTTCTACCTAAACTATTTTATATGTTGCACATTACCTAATCAATTAATATCTGTCCACCATTTATATGGCAAAATATCGCTTGGCATTTTCGTAACAAATGTTTCTTACATACGTTTCAAGCAATTTCATATCTTTTGGTGCTTTTCCTTGTTCTACCCATGTACCTAATAAATTACACAGGATTCTTCTAAAATATTCATGTCTCGGGAATGATAGGAAACTTCTAGAGTCCGTTAACATACCTATGAAATTACTAATTAACCCTATATTGGCCAATGTTTTCATTTGGTCTTCCATTCCGTCAATTGTATCATTAAACCACCATGCTGTACCAAATTGTACTTTTCCAGGAACTTCATCACTTTGGAAGTTTCCTGCCATTGCTGCAAGTACATTATTATCACGAGAATTCAAGCTATATAATACAGTTTTTGGAAGTTTATCATTAAAGTCCATTGCATTAAGCAATCCTGATAATTTATCAGCTAATAGCCTATCCCCAATGGAATCAAACCCACTATCTGGCCCAAGAAGCTTAAACATTCTTGTACTATTATTCCGTAATGGATTAATGTGAAGCTGCATTACCCAGCCTTTTTCGGCATACCATTCTCCAAGTGTCACTAATGTATAAGTTTTAAATTGCTCCACTTCTTTTTCTGATAGAGCTTCACCTTTTTGACGTTTTGCAAAAATAGCTGATACTTCATTCTTAGTAGCATTCTCAAAGAAAATGACATTTATGCCATGGTCAGAGCTTCGACAGCCACGTTCATCAAAGTAATTGACTCGTTGTTCTAATGCACTTAAGAAATCATCATAGCTTTCAATACTTGTATTTGTTGCCTGTTCTAGTTTTTCTACCCAAGTAAGAAAACCTTCTTTTTCAATTCCTAACCCATTGTCTGGACGGAATGATGGGGATACCGTAAAGTCTATATCTTCTTTAGCTAAATCTTCATGAGCCTTTAAATCGTCCGTTGGATCATCTGTTGTCCCTACAAATTCCACGTTTTTATTTTTCAACAGATTTCTTACGGACATTTCAGGAGACCGAAGTTTGGCATTCGCTTCTTCCCAAATCGCCGGTGCTGATTCTTCATTAAATACCTCAACTATATCAAAGTAGCGAAGTAATTCTAAATGTGTCCAATGATAAAGTGGATTACCAATCGTATTTGGAATTGTTTTTGCCCATGCAAGGAACTTATCATAGTCACTCTTGTTTCCTGTAATATACTCCTCACTAATTCCGTTCGCTCTCATTCCACGCCATTTATAATGGTCGCCACCTAACCAAACTTGGGATAGATTTTCAAAATTCTTATCCTCTAACATTTCATACTGATTTAAATGGTTGTGGTAGTCTATAATCGGTAAATTTTTTGCAGTATTATTATAAAGTTCACGCGCTGTTTCATTATAAAGTAAGAAATCATCGGTTATAAATGTCTTCACATTAACTCCACCTTTCAATAATGTATTTTCACTTTTTATCAATGTTAGTAACATTAATAAAATAGAGCATAACTAAAGTAAAATATCTTTTAAAATAATTATTTGTTTACTAAACAAACATATTCACATATACTATAATATATGTAAACGTTTTAGAATTCAAGACAAAATGCAAATTTTTATTTGAAACATTTATTGTCGATAATAGACGTTTACTATTACCTAATTATTTTATATTCTTCATGCTGCATATATTACTTATAAACATCGGGGGAATCTTAATGAAAACAGGAGACGCAGGTTATATAAAACAAATAAACAGAAAGATACTAATTGAGGAGATTATTAAAAACATATCCTTATCCAGGAGTGATTTAGCTAGGATAACCGGACTGAATAAAGCTACAGTATCGGCTCAAGTAAATGATTTTCTCCAAGAAGAAATTGTTATAGAAGAGTATGGAAGTGAATCAGGCAATCGTGGTAGAAGGCCTATTATTTTGGAGATAAATGACAAGGCTGGATACAGTATCGGGATTGATATAGATGCCACAGAAATCTCTATATTATTCCTAAACTTAAAAGGACATACCTTTTTTACTTCCAGATTTGAAGTTCAATTTGATAATTTAGGTCAAGTTACGAATCAGCTTATTAGTACGCTCACTCCTCTAATAGAGAAGTATAATCGAGTATATAAACCATTAGGGTTAGTCGGGATTAGTGTTGGTATTCATGGAATTGTCAATAACAAAGAAGAAATTATTTTCACACCGAAGGAAGAATGGTCTAATATCAGCATCAAAGAACAATTAGAAGAAGCATTTCATACTCCTGTGTATATTGACAACAATGCAAACTTAAGTGTTTTCGCCGAGCAAGTGTTTGACGAACATATTTCAGACTTATTCTGTATTACCCTATACTCCGGAATAGGATTGGGTATCATAAGTGAGAATAAAATTTACCGTGGCTACAAAGGCTTTGCAGGAGAGATTGGACACATGATTGTAGAGTCACATGGCTTGCAATGCACTTGCGGGAATAAAGGGTGTTGGGAGCTATACGCTTCAGAAAGAGTACTGATGGAATCTCTGAAGGAGATCGATCCTTCTTTATCAATTGAGGAAGCTTTAATAAAACATTCAGAAAAACACTTAGAGGTCATTGATCAATACTTAGAGTATTTAGCTGTGGGACTAAATAATGTCATTAATATCTTTAATCCGGAAAAGATTATTTTAAATGGAACCATTATCAATGGAAACACTCCATTTATCGATGATATTACCAACCGGTTGAAATCAAAAATGAATAACTTCAGGGAAATTAGAGCCTCAAATATTGGCGAATATTCCTCTGTTCTCGGAGGGGCTGCTTTTGCCCTCAAAAACTTTTTTGATATTGACACCATTGACTTTACCGCCTATGAAAACTTAACCAATCTCTAGTATTACTAAAGCTGAAAGACCTCCTTTCATATTATGATTGGATGTCTTTTTTTGTCTGTTTTCTAACGCTTTGACTCAACTACTAAACATTATTCTATCTTTTTTTCGTATGGAATAATCTAATGTCAGCCAATATAAGAATACGAAAAGATAATTAATTCTATTATGATACAACAAAAAATGGGGGGATACTTTTGAGGAAAACTACTAACATCTTATCTACATTATTCATGTTATTCCTACTTTCCGGCTGTCAAAATGCAGAAGGACAAGCTGATACAACAGAATTAAAACTTGCCCATAATCAAACATTAGACCACCCAGTTCATCTTTCACTAGTGGAGTTCGGGAGATTGGTGGAGGAAAAATCAGAAGGTAATATACAGGTTAAAATTTTCCCCAATGGGCAATTAGGTAGTGAGCGTGAAGTTATAGAGCTTACCCAAACCGGAGCAATAGATGTAACAAAGGTCAGTGCTAGCGCTCTAGAAGGATTCGCATCTGATTATTCAGTTTTCAGCTTGCCTTATGTATTTAAAGATTACGAAACCTTTAAGAAGGTGATGAATAATCAAAAGGTAACTGATAACCTTTATTATCAAACGGAAGATATGGGGTTCATTGGACTTACATACTATAATGCAGGTACTAGAAACCTGTATACAAAAAATAGAGAAGTACGTGATGTGACAGATATGAAAGGACTTAAAGTAAGAGTTCAGCCAAGTCAAACCAGTGTACAAATGATTGAATCGCTTGGAGGTATTCCAACAGCAATGGCTTATGGGGAGGTTTATACGGCGCTTCAATCTGGTGTGATTGATGCTGCCGAGAATAATGAGACCGCCTTAGTTGGTAATAACCATGGTGAGGTAGCAAAATACTATATGTATACTGGACATCAGATTGTTCCTGACATGGTCATTATGAATGCTAATACACTTCATAACTTAACCGCTAAACAACAAGACATTATTCATGAAGCTGCCGAAAAATCCACTCTCTACCATGAAGATGTCTGGGCTAAATCCATTGCAGAACAAACCAAAATTGCTAAAGATGAAATGGACGTAAAATTTATTGAAGTGGATAAGGACCCTTTTATTCAAGCGGTACAGCCGCTTCACAAAAGATATTCCAGCAATGAAGAAACAAAAGATATCTACCGACTAGTTCAGGAGGCGATACTAGGTGAATAAAGCAAAAAAATGGGTTGATACAATTCTAATAAGCCTCTCATCCATATTATTACTGACTATGGTGGGTCTCTCTTTATGGCAAGTTCTAGCAAGGTATGTGTTGAATATATCTTCCCCTAGCACGGAAGAACTAACGAGATATCTCTTAATATGGTTTGGTTTGCTAACAGCAGCATATGTATTTGGTGCCAAAAAGCATATCGCTATTTTATTCTTTCGGGAAAAATTTGGACCTTCCACACAACTCCTGATTGAAAGGATAACAGATATTCTTATTATCATAGTTGCAGGGGTTCTTATGGTTTATGGTGGTATAAAAGTAGTCCTATTAACTTCTGCCCAAACTGCAGCTGCAACAGGAATATCAATGTCTTTTGTATACTTTTCTTTACCGTTAAGTGGTTTTTTTATTATCTTCTATACTATCCATAGCATAATGACTGAACAAACGGCCGAGAATGAGGAGGTGGGTGTGTAATGACAGCTATGGCAGGTGTCCTATTATTTATAAGCTTTGCGCTATTACTTTTAATAGGTGCTCCGATTGCAATTGCGATTATACTGAGTTCGGTAATAACTTTTTTAACCGTTCTACCATTTGATGTAGCAATGATGACCTCAGCTCAACGCATGATTACAGGGATAGATAACTTTACGATGTTAGCCATTCCTTTATTTGTACTGGCTGGAATCATTATGAACAATGGCGGAATTGCCTTTCGCTTAGTTAACTTTGCAAAAGTTTTAGTTGGTAAACTACCTGGATCACTTGCACATACCAACACAGTGGGAAACATGCTATTTGGCGCAATTGCTGGTTCCAGTGTTGCTTCTGCAGCAGCGATGGGAAGGATTATGGGGCCAATGCAAGCAAATCACGGCTACAAGAAAACCTATTCTGCCGCAGTTAACATTGCCTCTGCTCCAACCGGATTAATCATACCTCCCAGCTCCGTACTAATCGTTTATTCCCTCGTTAGTGGTGGCACTTCTGTAGCCGCTTTATTTATGGCCGGTTATATACCCGGAATTCTCTGGGGGATTGCTGTGATGGTAGTGGCTTATTTCATGGCAAAAAAGGAAAACTACCCGGTTTCTCCAATGCCTAACTTCAAGGATGTTGTGTACATTATTGGTAGTGCCATCCCAAGTCTTTTGTTAATTGTTATTGTAATTGGCGGTATTGTAGCAGGGATATTTACAGCTACAGAAGGGGCAGCTGTTGCTGTATTATATTCAACCATTCTTGCTCTAGTATATAAGGGGCTAAGATGGAAGGATATCCCTAATATCTTAAAAGAAACAATTGAAATCACGGGGATGATTCTTTTCTTGATTACATCCTCAGCGCTATTTTCTCTTGTTATGTCCTATTTAGGATTACCAGCTGCAATAAGCAATGCTTTACTATCAATAACCGATAATCAAATTGGCATTTTGCTAATTATGATTGTTATTCTGTTGTTGGTTGGTACGTTTATGGACATTACGCCGGCCGTACTAATCTTTACGCCCATTTTTTTACCGGTTGCCCAAACATTTGGAATGGATCCTGTCCATTTTGGGTTGGTACTATGTTTCAGTCTATGTATTGGAAATATGACACCACCTGTTGGGAGTGCTTTATTTGTAGGTGCATCTGTAGCAAATGTTAGAATCGAGCAGGTGATAGGGACATTAATTCCATTCTTCATGGTTGTTATACTCGTATTATTGCTCGTTACATTCATTCCGCAATTGTCATTGTTCCTGCCAAATTTATTTAACCTATAGAAAAACGCTTAGACTTCACACCTTGAGCATTTCTTTTTATTGCGTGATAAACCCGATTTCTTCGCGGACATTTATTCCGTTATTTACATAAAAAGTTTACATTTTAGGGGTTAGTGGACAATTATTCCGCTATATGATGGAAATCACAGTGAATTTGCACCTTTAATGCTACATAGCGGAATAGCTGTCCGACTGAACCTCCAAATTAACGCTTCCGCTAATTATAACGGAATAATTGTCCGATGTTTTTACGCTGCAGACCAAATTCTGTGCAATCTGATAACTGGTGCGTTATCTCGTATTCTATACTCGAAAACCAAACACGTTAAAATTATTTCAGAGCGGGTTTATCTTTGTCTAATTCTCCTTCTTTTCTATTTAAAGCTATCTTATTAAAATTAGCTAGTTTCTTGGTTACTTTCTCGTAGACTGTCTTTTGTTCATTGTCTATGGTTCCATCACGTCGACATGCTGGAAGTCCGGTTAGTAATTCAATTCCTTCTTCTACGGTTTTTACTTGGTAAATGTGGAACATTCCATCTTCAACCGCTTCAATTACTTCGTCTTTTAACATTAGATTTTTCACATTTTGGTGTGGGATAAGTACTCCCTGCTCTCCTGTTAATCCCTTTGCCTTACAAACATCAAAGTAGCCTTCTATTTTTTCGTTCACACCACCAATAGGCTGGATTTCTCCTTTTTGGTTAATGGAACCGGTAACTGCTAAACCTTGATTAATCGGAATATCTGCTAGGCTAGATAAGAGCGCATATAGTTCGGTACTGGATGCACTATCCCCATCAACTCCGCCATAGGATTGTTCAAATGCTAATTGAGCAGATAAGGCAAGTGGCTGTTCTTGTGCAAATTTATCTCCCAAGTACCCACTAAGAATATAGACACCTTTACTATGGATATTGCCACTCATCTTACTTTCCCTCTCAATATTTATGATTCCGCTTTGACCGACATAGGTGTTGGCTGTAATTCTGGATGGCTTTCCAAAACTGTATTGTCCTGTTTGATATACAGCTAAACCATTTACCTGCCCTATTTTATAACCACTTATATCAATTAATATATCTCCAGTTTCTATACCTTCTTGTATTTTTCCTTCATACAAGTTGGATCGATATTTCTTATTTTCGATGGCTTTTTGAATATGTTCTGCACTAACAACAAAACTTCCCATGATATCTGCCCATGAATCCGCTTCATAAATAATTTCTACAATTTGATTGAATCGGGTGGAAAGTTTATTTTGATTTCCGGCAATCCTTATACTATGTTCAACCATCTTAGCTACAGCTGTTTTATCAAAATTCTTTAACCCTTCTTCTTTGCAGCGAGTACGGATAAAACTGGCAAATCTATTGATATTCATCGTATTATTGTCCATTTCCACATCAAAATCTGCCCTTATCTTAAAGAGTTTCCGAAAATCTTCATCATAATGGTATAATAATTGATAAATATCAGGACTCCCAATAATGATAATCTTAATATCTAATGGAACTGGCTCTGGTTTAATGGAAGTTGTAGATACCATTCCTACTTGCTCACCAATATTTTCGATGAGTAGTTTTTGGTTTATTAAGGCCCTTTTTAGAGCATCCCAAGCATAACTGTTAGATAAGACATCTTTAGCTTGGAGGATAATATATCCACCATTTGCCTGGTGCAGATACCCAGCCTTAATTTTCATGAAATCTGTACTTAAAACACCCATCTTACTCTCATACTCTACTTTACCAATTAAATTATAATAAGTAGGATTATCTGCAGTAACAACGGGCGCTCCTTTTGTTTCACTATTATCAATTAAAAGATTAACATTATATTTAATAGTTGAATCCTTTTTCTTTGCCACTAAATTACCAAAAGGATTATCATCATCCTCTTCATCCCGTCGAAATTCATCTGTATTCTCCAGAATATCTATCTCTACTTCTTTTAAATAATTTAATATAACTGGGACAGCTTGATACCTTTCCGTTAACTCTTTCATCAAATAATCAACAGGTACGGAAGCCACTTTACTATCTAAGTTATCTAATTCCTCTTGGACAACTTTCTCCATTTTTCTCATATCATTCGTAAATTCCAATACCTTTTCCTGAAGGATATTCGTATTCTCCTCAATCTTCTTCAGTTGTTCACTATCCAAGTTTTTATAATCCTCTTCACTAATAGGTTGATTATTCATGATTGGAATCGTTACAATACCAGAACTTGACTGCCGGACAAAAAATCCATAATCCTTGGCTAAATCACTAAATTTTTCAAAGGCCTTCTTACTTTTTTCTTTAAATTCACGAATAATTAATGATCGTTCTTTATGATAACTCTCCTCATTAAAAGCACGAGGAATGTCATTCTTAAGCTGATTAATAAATTCATTCATGTCTTTCTTCAATCTTTTCCCAAAGCCTACAGGAACCTTTAATAACATTGGTTTTGCGTTATCTATAAAGTTATAAACATAGCACCAGTCAAAGAGCTCTATTTCTGTACTTGCAAACTCCCTAACTATAGAATTAGTATAGTTAGTTTTACCTGTACCTGATATACCAGATACATAAATATTATAACCTCTTCTGTTTACTTTCAGGCCAAAAGACATAGCTTCCCTTCCCCGCTCCTGTCCAACAATTCCAGTAAGCGCAGGCACCTCTTCTGTTGTTTCAAAATCAAATGTTGAGTAATCTACCGTCTTCTTTAGTGCCTCTTTCGATAATTCTAAGCGTTTTTTCAAACTACTATTTATCCTATTCATATAGCATTCTCCTTATAACAGCATGGTGGCACTATCTTAAAGGTATCTCTATATTTAGCATAAGTTAATCTTGTCAAACAGAGCAACCACAATAAAGCGTTTTCACACATTGTTCATATCTGCTGACCTTTAGGGCTAGTATATGATATTTTCTTATATTACTTTTACACCGACGTTAATCTAAGTCTATACAGAATTTAAAGCATAATTATTTGCGATATACAAAAAGGCTCTTAACCATATTTGGGTTAAGAGCCTTTGGTAGTGATATATTAACGTTTTGAGAACTGTGGTGCACGACGAGCACCTTTAAGACCGTATTTCTTACGTTCTTTCATGTACACATATAATAGGAAGAAACTAGAAATAAAACAATTAATCAAATGCCTGTTAATTCAGGCATTCACTTAATAAATGGAAAATAAGTTAAAAATGATAATATACCTTTGGTGGTCAATATGTGGTCAGCTTTTCTATGTTTCCATACAACTTTTTATACAGATTTATCCAAATTATATTATAACTAATGATATAATAGGGTAGAAAGGCAGGGGGTAAAAAGTTGGGTAGATGGAAAATTTTTTGTGAAGAATCCGGAGATAAAGGAATACCTTGGAAAGCTGGCTCTTCACACCATTATATTATTACGGCTATATTGGTTAAAGAGGAAGATGAGCAGCAACTTATTGATGTCCTTAATACTTATAAATATAAAATACTAAGGATGAGAGCTCCGCTTGAGTGGAAAAAATTAGGAACACGACAGAAATATAATGACAAATTATTATCCAGATTTCTCCGTAAGGTACGTACAGACGGTCCAGAATTCTATGTAAGTAATGTAGTGTGCAATAAACATGAAACAAATGGACCTGGACTTGTGGACAGAAATACTTTTATGAATTATTTATATGGATTAATATTTAAAAGAATATCCTGGTTTTTAAAGTACTCTAATTCATCCGCTGAGTTAATCATCGATAGAAATACCGACCCTATTGCACAAGAATCATTAAGAAAGTATTTATCTGATGTAGCACACTATCAAACAGGTTCCTTTCCTAGGTACTCTAAACCTCATTGGATTAACCCAGAGGAAAATTCCGTTTTAGGTTTAGCAGACTTTCTTTCAGGTACATCACTAAGATCCCTGAGAAATTATCATGAATCTGTAGATCAAAATTGTAAGGCTTGTAATGTTGATTTTGGGATATATACATGTACAACTAGCAATTTTAACTATAAACGAACTTATAAACAGGTAGTTGATTGGAATTATGGGAAAATAGGAAACTGGAACTGGAGTGGTTTATTGTACCATCCTTATGATAATAAAGATAATTATAAACATTTATTTATTCCACAATAAAAAGCAGCCATATAAGGCTGCTTTACTTTTATGTATTTATATAGGCGGGAGGAGCCCACACTTTAATAAGTGCTGCCGCATTTTTAGGAGCTTGTCGCTCGGATACGACCTGCCGCCTTAAATATAGTATAACATAAGTTAAATAAGTGTCAATTACTTTATTAAGGTGGCACGGGAGGATCTCACACCCCACTGGGTGCTGCTGCATTTTTAGGAGCAATAGCTCGGATACAGCCTGCCGTGCCACTATTAAAATAATAGTCTTAAAAGGACTTAAATATACCTAATTTGCAAAGTTTTTATTGCTATCTTGTAAAATCAAACAATAATGGAATCAATCATTTTAAAAATTTCTTTCCTTTTAGCAGCAATTGTTTGCTTTGTTTTATCCTGCTCCTTTAGCTTAGTAATGATTATCTTGACAATACGGTCTTGTTCTGCAATGGATAAATCCGGTATATCAAAATTCATAATTGCATCCGCATATAACTCAACCTGATTAGTTGCTCCTGTAAAATCACGTTCTATTTGGAATGTGCCAAGTATACTTCTTAAAAAGAATACAAGAAATAACTTATTATATTTATTTTCATTAACCCTAACTATGGATACGTGTCCATCTACAACAGCATCCTCTTCCTCTTGAAAGATATCAATCTTTCCAATTGAACCTTTTCCAGTAGAGGCAATTAAAATATCTCCATTGGTCACCTGGGCTCTTTCCTTTTTCTTAAAGAACTCACTAGAGACTGTTTCACAATCTGTTAAATCAATACCCTCATTTTTTAGGTGTGCTGTTTTTATTGCATAGTAGTCACCGTCTAAATCATATTTAGGCTGTACTCCCCTATGAACATCTTCAATTAAAATATCTTTTAACTTAATAGTTCCAACCGTATTTAATACGTTTGTAAGTTCTTGAACTATTGGTCTGTGAAATCTAGAAGTTGTTCTGAGAATTGGGCTTCTCGCTATGTTATTAAAACTCATGGGGATTAACTCAAACGTCTTATCATTACTTTTTTGAGTACCAATTGACATTCCTACTCCATAGTTTTTCCAGACTTCTTCACCATACTTAAATTCCTTAGAAAATACACCATTGATAATTTTTATCTTTTCTTCTTGAGTATCCTTTAATTGTTCAATTTCTAATTCCGCTTTTTCTATCTTAGGTTCAACTTTTTCTTGTTTTTTAATATCAATAACAGGGATACGTATATTTAAAAAATCTACAGGATTAACTCGTTTATGTGATGGAGTTTTTCCTGACTCTAACATCGAATATGTTCTTAGTAAATTCTCATGAATTAGTATATATTTTAAAATTAAAGGCAAATACATATTACTGGTAATCTTATAAGGTAACAACTCTGTGGAACCAATAAGTAATTGCTCATTTTTGTAGGTATTTAAAAAGATATAACCTTTAGGTAGCCCTAACTTTGAAACAATAATATCTGCATCCCATAAAATATTCTTATCAGAACCAATTTCTTCTACAAGTTCAAGTTTTTCAATATCTCCTGTTTTCTGTGATTGATCTGAGATATTTAACAGCTTATACTGCTTATCTAATTCACCCTTTTTAAATTTACGTATAGGCATTTGTTTTAAAGTAGTACCAATTGAAACATGTTTCTTAGCCTTATCCCAAGTATGACCTTCCCATATATCATGAAATTCTCTAAAGCGAGTATCAACTCTTACCGAGTGTTGTTTCCCCAATTCAAAAAAGTTAGTAATAAACTGGCTTAATCCCATTTTACCTGCTCCCTAAAATAATCTAGTATCTTCTGTGATGTATTTTTTCTCAATAAAATATCAGTTGATTTATACATTTGAAGCGGGCCTTTTGAAAAATGAAAATTTAATTGTTCATCAGTTCGATCAGCATACTCTTCTAATAGGTATCCTTTATCATCATAATAATCCGCCAAAACATTTTGAACTTCTATAAACTCGTTGTCTATGGACTCCAATTTTTGTTCCTTTTGTTCTATTAGGTCTATAACTGACGATATTTTCTTTTCTAGGGTTTTATTTGATTTAGTTTCGGCCTTCTTCTGTAGTTCATCTCGTTCTGCTTCAAATTCCGCTATTTCGTCTTCTACATTTTTTATTTGCTTTTTATATTTATTTATTATTTCATCAATCTCCAAATAGTTAGGAGCAATCTCTAAATCAAATAGTTCATTTTCAGTTACATAATCATTTCTCTTGGTACGCTTATAACCCACAGATTCAATATTCGACATAAAAATAGGGTAATCCATCTTTTCAGATACTTTACTAAACACCCACCAAGGATTGTAATAACCAAAAATATCCTTTAGATCCCTGTCATAACTACATAATTCCTTTATCTGCTCTTCATATTTTATCAATAATTCACTTACAGATAGTTCAGTATCTTCTTCAATAATATACTGATGAATTAATTTTATAATATTCTCCTTAGCCGTCTTATCGTCATCATCTTTTATAGATGGATACTTATTCTTATCCTTTCCATTGATATAAACCTTAATATAATTTTCGACTCTCGTTTTTAATTTACTCCATTCATTGCCTTGATTTTCCCATTCATCATTCCATTTCTTAAGCTCAGATTTTGTCTTTTTCTGTGCAAAAAGCAAACTAGTTTTTGTTGATGTATAGGGTTCAAACGTAACTTGAGGCAAGCTAACTACAGCCTTAACTTTAAAATATTTGTATAAGAAAAGCCTAATATATTTGTTTTCCAATGTATCAAATACATTTTCAGGAAGGACCACTGCAAATCTTCCATTTTCTTTAAGTAATTGGTACCATCTTTCAATAAACAAATTTTCAGAATTCCTTTTACCGCCAAACATAAAACTTTTAGTCAAATATTTTTTCGTTTCATCATCAAGACTTACACTGAATGGTGGGTTACTGACTATAACATCAAATTTCCTATTAACTTCTTTATTTCCATAATAAGAATCTGGTTCTGATATTTTCAAATGATTAGGAGCAACTTCTTTATCATAAAATCTAAATGGAAGTAATCCGTCCTGAACAAAGATATTAGTTGAACCGTCACCGTGAAGGATCATATTAACTTTTGAAGCAATCCCTAAATCAAAGTTAATTTCAGAACCATATAAATACTCTGCAGCCCATTTGTTTTCCTTATAATCGGGTAAAAACAAGTCTTCATATTTCTCTTGGACTTGTCTACTGCTCTTTATGCTATCTGCTTGTTTATATTTAAGTTCTTTAGTAATTACCTTCATTGCTTCAATTAAAAATGTTCCGCTTCCACACGATGGATCAATAATATATGGTAGTTCCCTGTCCTTGTTTAATCTGTCAATCGCAAGTTTATCAATTTCTAATGCATAATACATAAATTGGACAATTGGTGTAGGGGTAAAGAATTGCCCCTTTGTTTGTTTAAAGCCATCACGTGTTATACTTTCAAAGAACTCACCTAATATATCTTTTCCATCTAAGGAATTCCTTCCTTCTAAAAAGGAAAATTTCTCCAATTCCTGTACAGCATAAATTAGTTTATTAGCCGGAAACTTCTCTTCATTAATTACATATGCTTTTTCAATCTTCCTCTTATCGGTAATATTTAGTTTTTCCTTAAGGGCCCTTCTATAAAGCTGATTTATTCTGTTGAATACCTTCTCGGAATTCTCTATATTATTACCGTACTTATATATCTGAAAGTCGTACTCCTCTCCGTCTTCCTTTTCACTTTCATCCTGTATTTTTGCAAGTATAATATTAACTAATGAATAGAAAATTTCTGTGTCAGTAGTTCCCCCTCCACCCCATAAATACTTATGGAGCTTACCACTTAAAGCTATAATCTCATTCCTATTAATTTGAGTTTTCAAATCATATTTGGAATCACCCTTTTTTAAAGGAACCTTTTTAGGTTGATTGTAACCAGGTGTTAATTCATCACCTATTACTGGTTTTCCTTCTTGCTCCCAATCGCTATAATTAGTAAATTTTTCATAATCAATTATAATAGCTTTATCTTTTATAGCATTGTCATATATATCAATTGTATAGTAAACCAGATATTTTACCTTTGTATTATTTTTCCTTTCTTCCTCTTCGGCAAGATTAAATAATTGTCCTTCTATATAGATTTGATCATGATCATATTTGTCAGGTGCTTTCACCTCAATAAAGAAAAAAGGATTATTTTCATCGTCCTTAACCTTAACATCAATAAGACCATTATTAGATTTTGCTTTGGTTCTTCCCATAGTTTTATATGTATACTCTTCTTCTAAATCAATCAGTCCAGGATCATAATCCAGTTCGTTTATCAACCTGTTAATCAGTGCAGCTCTAACAATTTCCTCATCGCCAGCAATTGTTCTTATGGTTTTATCCACTTGATTTATTTTTTCAGAATACTGTATTGAGCCAGTTTCAACATCCAACTTAACTGCCTTTATTTCAGCTTGGTTTACTGTTGATTGAATCTTACTTTTCCAATTTTCCACTACAAGTCCTCCTTAGTATTTTAAAGACAAAGCTAGAATATAGATACTTATATTAATATTACCAGATGCAATCTAATTATATCACTTCAATTTACCCTGTGAAATTATTATCTAAATTAATAATAATCCCCTACTACTTCAATATATAATTTAGCATGTTCAAGTTCTTTCAAATCAAGAATGACTCCTGTATTATAAAAGAGCTCAACCCGTGCGGTTAAGCTCTTTTTTTAAGGTCATTATCTATATCTTTTTTAAGATTTAAAAATGACTTTACGATGCCATTTCATGTATTCCATTTGTTTTTTGTTTATTTTTAATTTAATTTGATTATGGATGTTAAGTAATATGCAAGTTGGTTCATCTATACTTGAGGAAATAAGTATATCTCCATTATCATTAAAAGTGACATATCCTTTGTCGAATAATGCATCATGGTTAGGGCATAACAGTAATCCATTATTAACATCTAACCTTTCGTAATTATTACTTTTATTCCAAGGCTTGATATGACTTGCTATTAGAAACCGTTCATCAGTTACACCGCATAACTTACATTTCTTTTCCAATTTAATTAGTTTTTTCTTGAAGATTGATTGGCCAATTCGGGACTTTACAAATAACTCTTTTTCCGTATCATTCAGAAACTCCCTGGATTCTATTTCATTGTTAATTTCTGCTATTACTTCTTTCTGACTGTTAGTAGTTAGAACTTCCTCTCTTCTAACATTGTTATAACCCTCGACTACACCAAACAACATATCAGCCAGTTCGTCAGTTACTCTAAATAAATAACCTGTATTACCTCGTCCTATACGATTAAAAGGTGCATACTTATTACCTTGAAGTCTTAGTATCTCCTCCATATAATTCTTATAAACAACAGGATTTGGAAGATCAATATATTCCGCTTCTACAAGCCAGCCTTGTTTCTCCCACAAATCTAGTTCATCTAAATCTAAAGGTCTATCATGTTTTCTCGCATCTTCTTTAGCAATAATAATCGAATTCATTTTACCTTTATAACTATTAAATATGATATCTCCTTTTCGTACTTTACCAACATCTGACCAGTGATGAACTGACTGCCCTGCATGGTTCTTTTGTGGGGCCCATAAATAACCGCCATTTCTTTCCTCTTTGTAACTTTTATTCTGAAACACAAGATAATAATTCATATATATAACCTCTTTACTAACCAATTTCGTTTTTAAGATCTTTTCCATATTGCTGCAAGTTTTTAATTGTAAAATTACGTGGATTACCAAGGTTTACCGATAACCCTATTAATGTATGTTGGTTAAATTTTCCAATCCAATACGTAGATGATTTTCTATCCCCAGCCTTATTTAGATGAATTCTTTTTTTACTATGTTGTATTAAGATATTTTCTCTAAAGATATCCCTTAAGTAATTAAAATTAGTCCTTCCAAAACTAATTATTACTGTTGGTTCAGGAGAGACAATTTGTAATAAATTAAATAAAAAGTTTTGAGCCCAGTTATTTATAAATAGATCCTTTTCAGCTTGAATTCTAATTTCTTTAAAGTCTGATATAGTGGCAAATGGAAACAAATCCAAATGAATACCGGTATATTCATAATTATTACTTGTATAAAAAGATGCGCCAAAGCCATTCAAAAAGGCTTCCACCTTAAATCCACCTGCTTTTCCAAACCAGTTAGTATATGGGTTCCCATTTCTTGAAAAGTACCCATTAAAACTATTAATTACTTCATTTTGTAAATGTGTTGAAGTAATTATATCTTGAAGTGCTTCATTATCTTCCAAAGCCCTAAATCTTGGTTTTTTTAAATACCTAAGTTCATTTTCTTTCAGCAATTTTGCTTCAGCCTTATGTAAATCCAAGAACTCTTCTCGTGACGGATTGGCACCTATTGTAATAATTTTGGCTTTATTTGTATTGCAGTCTCCAAACCATAATATTGGAGGAGCTTTTAGCAGCAATTCATCCCTCCAACCAGGTAATAACTGTAACTCAAGTTGCTTATTTACAGCCTCTACTAATAAATTATTGGCTAAGTTATTCAATGTAAGGTCCCCTTTAAAAATATACAATAATACTGGCACATTAGCTTTGATCCCTTATAACAGTAATAAATCTACCTATTCACAAAGTCTAAGAATTTACCATAGTCCTTTAAAGCATAATGTATTTCATATAAGTCTTTATGAGTTACCGTATTAATGGTATCCAGAATAACTTCATCCTCCCCTCTATAATGTTTTTACAATTAGGGCAATAAAGATAATCTTTATTCATTCATATCCCTCATAATTACCTTTTTGTTAACATATTAAATGCTAAACCAAAATCTGCTCATGACTAAATATCCCTTTTAACTCATGATAGACTTCTTGTAATAAATAAAATTCTTCTTGTTGAATGGGCTTGCTATGGGCAATTTTGTTTCTGATTGAGGTGATGTTACGTAGCTTTTTTAAAGTAGAAGCTGATGAAGAATTAATACAATCGTAACTAGAAGCTAAACTAATTAGTTCATGTAGATAAAATTCATGTATATCTCGTTTAACCAATGGCTTGTACTTATTTAGTGTTGGTGCCTTTATCATCCACCCAATGCCATATTTTCTGATCATGATAGTTTCAATTTCTTCTCGTAATAAATTTTCAATCTCATATAGCAACCCATACGCCTCTTTCATAAATTCAACATGCAACTCTCACACCTCCTAATTATCATAATATTACCACAAAACAAAGGGGAATTACGGTTGAAAAATAATTATTCAATAAATATTTATAAATTTAGTTATTTTGTCAAATTCATTTATAAAACTAGAACACTTTCATCAACTATTAATTCTGCAATGAAATAAAATTGAATAGACGATATTAAAATGAATAAAAATCATTAAGAGCGCAGTAGTGAATCTGCGCCCTTTTTTATGCGTTGGAAAAATCAACTTCATGGAGTGTTCTTACCTTTCCTTACCTGGTATTGAACATCCTTCTTAACATTAAATTGCATATTTTTGCGGTCCCAGTATATCACTTTCTATCAATGATTTATTTAATTAAAAATTTCTTTCTATAATCATCTGTTACAAGTTTGATAAACTTGGTATTATTATATAGACGACTATAAACACGTTCACCGATGGCAGTCGGTAAGTGTTTTTCGTTATAATTAGTTGTATAGATCGTTGGCTTCCTAATTCTGAGGTTAACGATCTCAAACAATTCCTTTTTACTCCAGTCAAATTCATCTTTACTTTTTGCCTCAGAGCCTAAATCATCCAATATTAATAAATCAAATCGCTTAATATCTTTATATATATCTTCTTTAGTATAACTAGAACCTTTATTAAAAGTAGACTGAATCTTTCCTAGTAATTTTCCAGTTGTTATAAAGCCCACAAGAAAACCTTTTTTTCGTAAAGTTCTTGCTATAGCCGTCACTAAATGTGTTTTACCCGTTCCAGGATTACCCATAATTAATAGGTTATATCTTCTTTCTGGTTCAATTTCGGTAAATTTTTTTACATATTCAATCGATGTTCTCTTTGCTTCGAATACATTACTATTACTATCAACCAAAAAGTTCTTAAAGCCCGCATGTTTTAAGTCATCCGGTATTTCCCAATATTGTTTTTCAAACCTTTTACTTAAATATTCTTTGGTACTTATATGATTTGCCTTCAAAACCTTTGCCAACTCTTTCTGATCCGTACATGATTTACAATTAATACTTTGTTCATTAATAGCAGGTGTCCATTCCTTCTTTTCATAAAATCGATATTCTGGTACAGTAGTCATTTTGCTACATATTACACATTTCCGTTCTGAAGCTCTTACATCAAAATCATCACGATCTTTAAGCTCAGTAACAAAATGCTTCAAACAATGTTTCATTAATGCGGGGAAGTCAGTTGTAACATTTTTCATAGATTATACCTCCTAAAAAGGGAGTTCTTCTTCCAACACCTCAATCTCTCTTATATCTTTTTTGGTAACTATTTTATTTCTACCTTGGTTACTGAACATATCTTTTAGGCGCGGAACTCCACCATCTTTTTTATTTTTCAATCTAGTATCAAAGTGATAATTATAATCTTCAACAGCAGCTAGTGTATACAGCCCTTTGTCGTGTAGCTTTTTTAGAATTGCATTAATATACGTCTCAGGGTTATCTGGTTTATGCATATTAGCCCTATTAATAGTTTCACAGATAATTTCTTCCGGTTCATGAAAGTTACTACTCTTAATCCAATATTCTAGTTTATTCTTCCAATCAATTGATGGATTACCAAACGCCTTTTCATATTCTAATAATGGCGCAGATTTTTTAAATTGATCATCTCTTTCTTTAGATTTATCTTTATGTATTTCTTGGTTGTCTATTTCACCAATACTTTCATTGGTAATTTCACCAAAGGTTCTATTGTCTTTTTCACCATTGGCTTTTTTACCGTTGGTTGTTTTGCCAATCCATTCATCATGATTTTTATTAAAGGTAATTTTTCTGTAACTACCTGATTTAATTTTTTGCAAGATAACTCTTCTATCTTCTAACCTTTTTAATTCCCGTTGAATTTGCCTAGAATCGCAACCGGTAGCCTTGCTCAGAAAAGAAAGCGACATATTATGCCATCTTCTATTAAAACCGTAAGTATATCGCCAAATAATAAAAAGTAAACGATACTGTGTAGGACTTAATTTAATTTTGGAAATCTCCTCTAATATCTCATTGGCAATCATTGTATATCCATTTTCCAACTGTACATTTGCCATTCACCTCACCCACTTCGATATTTGTTTTATTATTAACTCGAACTTTGCTTCATCCAATTTTGTAATTCTTTTCGATTCAAGCGGATAACTTGTCCCCTTTGAAAATATGGGATTTCCTTTTCTACTATCATTTTACGAACAGTAGGAACACTTACCTTTAAATATTCCGCTGCTTCACGAATTGTCATAACTTCCTCATACACATCTCCCTCATTAACTTCAGTCAATACTTCATGTAGGACTTCCCTTAATTCCTTTTTATCCACTAGTATTGTTCCACTAGGTAATTCCAATTTAAAATTCACTTACATCTACCCCCTTTAATTCAATATGAGTACAGAAAAAATTAATATCCTTCTCAAGTGTTTGTGCAATCTGCTGAATAGTAGAATGGCGAACTCTTTTTTTATTACCTCTTTCTATTTCTCCGATAGTCTTTCTCGTAACCCCTGACTCAGCGGCTAACTTAGATATTGTCCAATTTTTTCTTACACGTGCAATTCGTATCTTAGCCCCATCAATTTTAAAGTACCTCTTTTGTGTTATTTCAACTGTACAATCCATTTTCTCACCCTCCATTTACTCATTTTGTGTACAAATTAATAATAACAACTCATTTTGAGTAATTCAAGTTGATTTTTGTATTCATTATGTGTAATATTAACTTGTAACTACTCATTAAGGAGGAATATTAAATTGATTGGAACTAGGATCAGAGACTTAAGAAAAGAGAAAAGCATGACGTTGAGAGAACTTGCTGAAGAACTAGAAGTTGCATTTACTACTTTAGGTAATTACGAACGGGGAGATAGACAGCCAGAACTAGATTTTATTTTTAAAGTGGCTAGATACTTTGGTGTTTCTGTTGATTATCTAACCGGCTATAAGGATGCAAGAAATTATGATGAATTTCTTTTGATGAATAACATTAACAATATATCTAATGTACTAGATTATGCTGAACCTGAAACCAAGAAGTTAATACTCAATATGCATAATAAATTGACTGGATTAACTTACGATATTCCTAGATCAAAGAATCATAAAGAAGCAGAAACCTTAAATAAGATTTTTGAATCCATTTCTAATATTAAGAAGGGATTGGGGCTTGGAATTTTGGAAATCGCTGATAACAAGTATGAATATGCAAAAAGGTTTCTAAAGGAAAAGGAAAAAATGGACCAAAGTTTTAATGAGTTATTTGAAATATACACCGAAAGGCAAAATCCAAAGGAGGGATAATAAAATGGCTTCATTTCAAAAGTACACAACAAAAAAGGGCCAAATGTGGATGTTTAAGATGGATACAGGAATAAACCCTGAAACTGGAAAGAGGCAAACTTCCACTCGTAGAGGATTTAAGACAAAAAGAGAAGCACAAGAAGCAGCAACTAAACTAGAACAGGAAATAACAAATGGTTTATTAATCAATAATAATAACCTAACTTTTGAGGAGGTTTATAAACAATGGTTTGAAAACCATTCTAAAACTATAAAACCTAGTACAAAGAAAACCATTGAGTCAAAATTTAAGAAATACTTGCTCCCTAAATTTGGTAGTCTAAAAATAAAAGAAATTACCAGACTCTATTGTCAAAAGGTTATTAATGAAATAGCAGAAAACATTGCATCTGTTAATGATTACAAAATACAAGCGAATCAAGTTTTTAAATATGCAGTAAAGATGGATCTTATATCAAAGAATCCAATGGAATATGTAACTATTCCTAAAAGAAAAGAAGAGCTGATAGCGGACACTAAATATGTGGAGGAAAGAAATTATTGGAAAAAGGATGAAATAAAAAAATTCCTTAAAATCGCAAATAGTGATCTACCACAGCGTGATCAATTACTATTTCATCTTTTAATTTATACTGGTGCTCGTAAAGGCGAGGTCTTGGCACTTACATGGGATGATATCGACTTTAATGCAAAAACAATTCGATTCGGTAAGACACTTTTCTTTAATAACGGTAAGCATTACCTACAGCAGCCAAAGACAGCACACTCAAAGCGTTTAATTAGTTTAGACACTAAATCCCTTTCATTATTAAAAAAATGGCGTACAAGGCTAATAGAAGCAAATTTGGCTAGTTCTAGCATATTGGAAAAAAATAATCTTGTATTCACAAGGGATAATGGCTTACCGCTTCGTTTGGCTTATCCTAACGATAAATTAAAATCAGTAATTAAAAAATATAATCTTCATGAAATAACTATACATGGCTTGCGTCACACCCATGCCTCTTTATTATTTGAAGCAGGTGCAACTATAAAAGAGGTTCAGGAACGATTAGGCCACTCCGATATCCAAATGACCATGAACATCTATACACACGTTACAGACCATGTAAAAGAACAAACTGCACAAAAGTTTCAGAAATATATTGAGCTATAAGTTGTGGTCAAGATTTTTCTCGTGGTCAAAATGTGGTCACAAGCTCTATTTATGCATGAAAAAGACCCTTTCCACAAAAGTGAAAAGAGCCTTGAAACGTAGATATATTAACGTTTTGAGAACTGAGGTGCACGACGAGCGCCTTTAAGACCGTATTTCTTACGTTCTTTCATTCTTGCATCACGAGTTAAGAATCCTTCACGTTTTAAAGTAGCGCGATATTCAGGATCTGCTTCTAATAATGCACGAGAAATACCGTGACGGATAGCACCTGCTTGACCAGTGAAACCTCCACCATCAACGTTTACTAATACGTCGTATGTTCCTTCTGTTTCAGTAGCAGCTAGAGGCTGATTTAGAATAAGAAGTTGAGTTTCATATGGGAAATAGTCTCTTGCATCACGACCATTAATTTTAATGTTACCTGTTCCTGGTACTAAACGTACACGAGCAGTTGAGCTTTTACGACGACCTGTTCCATAATATTGTACTTGTGCCAAAATCATTTACCTCCTTTAATTACCCGCGAAGTTCATAGACTTCTGGTTTTTGTGCTTGATGATTGTGTTCAGAACCTCTGAATACATGTAGTTTTTTACCCATTTTACGACCTAAAGAGCCTTTAGGAAGCATACCTTTAACGGTACGTTCAATCATTTCTTCTGTATACTTAGAACGCATTTCTTCTGCATTACGACCTCTTAAGCCACCTGGGTGTCCAGAGTGATTATAATACATTTTGTCATTGATTTTGTTTCCACTTAATTCTACTTTTTCTGCATTAATGATGATAACATGATCACCAGTATCAACGTGTGGAGTGTAAGTTGGTTTATGCTTTCCACGAAGGATAGCAGCAACTTCACTTGCTAAACGACCAAGACGTTGGCCTTCTGCATCCACAACAAGCCATTTGCGTTCGATATTATTTTCATTTGCCATGAAAGTTGTACGCATGATAGTTTTCCCTCCATATTAACTAAATCGTTTCAAATTTATATTTATTCTTATCTGTCAACATAATTAGTTCCGGGGCTAATCATGGTTTTTAAGAAATAAAATGCCATAAATCATAATATAACACATGTGGGCCTGTTGTCAAGTTTATCAGGTGTTTTTTTCTACATCGTTATATTTTACTTTCCACATATACAACCCCTGTGGATCAATAGTTTTGCCTACAAGGCGACGGTCCCTTTTTTCCAATAAGTCAGGTATATCCTCAGGATTACGTTTTCCTTGCCCAACATCCAATAAGACACTTACAAGAATTCTTACCATATTATACAAAAAGCCGCTACCACGGAAAATAAACTCAATCTCTGAACCATTATTCCAGACACTAGCTTGGTATATCGTTCGTACTTTAGTACCTTTCACTGTAGCCTTTGCTGAAGAAAATGTTGTGAAATCATGGGTGCCTTCCAGATAACGACATGCTTCTTTCATTTTCTCGATATCTAGTTTATAGGGAAAATGATAGACGTAATTCCGCTTGAATATATCAGGCTGTGTTTGATTTAAGACGTAATAGTGGTATTCTTTCTCTACTACATTAAAACGTGCATGAAAGTCATCTGAGACACTTTCTACGTGATTAATATATATATCAGATGGTAGCTGGGCATTTAATGCTTGTTTCCACTTCTCGCCAGGTATACGCTGAAATGAATCAAAATGAATAACTTGTCCTTTTGCATGGACTCCTGAATCTGTCCGGCCAGACGCTACGATTCGAACAGATCTCCCTTTATGCATTTTTGCTAATACTTTTTCTAATTCCCCTTGAACTGTTCTTTGACCTGGCTGTATTTGAAAACCATTGAATAAGGTCCCATCATATTGCAAAGTACATCTCAGTCTTCCCATTTCATAACAGCCTTCCTTACCCATAGGTTCTAGTTAGCAATAATACGGTAATAACCGCTAAAAATACGAAATAAACGAGTATATCAATTTTCTCAATCTTTAACTCTCTTAATTTTGACCTACCGTGACCACCTTGGTAACCACGTGCTTCCATAGCCATTGCAAGCTCTTCTGCACGTTTGAAGGCACTCACAAACAGAGGAACTAAAAGAGGGACAATTGCTTTAATTCGTTCTTTAACAGGACCTGTTCTAAAATCTACACCTCGTGATGCTTGAGCTCTGGATATCTTGTCTGTTTCTTGCATAAGTGTAGGAATAAATCGTAAAGATATAGACATCATTAGCGCAAGTTCATGCACAGGGAATTTCACTTTATTTAAAGGGCGCAACATATCTTCTATTGCATCGGTAATTTCAATAGGTGTTGTTGTTAACGTTAATAATGACGTTACTAGAATTAATAAAAAGAATCTAATGGAGATGGCAATCCCCTGAATAACACCACCAGAATAAAATTTAAAAATCCAAAAATCAAAGATTACCGTTCCTTCTTTTGTAACAAATAAGTGCAAAATAAACGTGAAAATAATTAAAAACCAAACTGGCGTTAATCCCTTCATGATGAATCGAATTGGTACTCGAGAGATAAATGTACTGGCTAGCGCAAATAAAATTAAAATCCCATAACTTGGGAGATTATTAGCAAAAAAAACGATAAAGACATAGAAAAAGATAATGGTAATCTTCGTTCTTGGATCCAGACGATGTACGATGGAAGTTCCAGGCACATATTGCCCAATAATTAACGAGTTATTCAAGGTGATTCAGCCCCTTTCAATGTTCGCTGAATCATTTGTGCCAATTCAGTCATCGATTGGTTTTGAAAAGGAATCGTTGTATCAAACCTTTCATTAAACTCACTTATAAATTGAACAATTTCTGGTACATCCAGTTGAACACGATTTAGAGCCTCTCTCTGAACAAAGACATCTTCTGGTTTACCTTCCATATATTTTGTTCCTTTATTTAGTATAATGACATGATCTGCGTATTTAAGTGCATCTTCCATGCTATGAGTTACTAGTATCGTGGTAGTACCTTGTTCTTTATGCAATTGATAGAACATATCCATCATTTCTTTTTGGCCTCGCGGGTCTAATCCAGCTGTTGGCTCATCAAGAACTAAAACATCTGGCTTAACTGCTAATACTCCTGCAATTGCTACCCGTCTCATTTGTCCCCCACTCAAATCAAACGGGGACCTCTCTAATAAATCTTCTGATAGTCCCACAGCAGGAATAATCTTCTGTATACGGGTTTTAATTTCATTCTTAGGAACACCAAAATTCTCTGGGCCAAATGCAATATCCTTTTCCACAGTTTCTTCGAATAACTGATGTTCTGGATATTGAAATACAACACCAACTTTACTTCTTAACTCTTTCATATCATTTATTTTTTCATTTTCTGAAAGGGCGTATTTTCCTATTTTGACTTTCCCTTCTGTAGGTATGGATAAGCCGTTAAGATGACTAATCAGTGTTGATTTACCAGAACCAGTGTGACCAACTACAGCTACATAAGATCCTGATTCAATGTGCAAGGACAGATTTTCTAATGCTTTATGTTCAAATGGGCTATTCTTTTGATAAATATAGGTTACGTTTTCGAATGTAATGTCCATAGATCCTCCAACAATTCTTCGTGGTTTAGGGGTTCATGTGCAATCGTAATCCCAGCATCCAATAACGCATCAGCTAATATTGCAACAAAAGGAACATCTAAACCAATCTCTCTTAGCTCCTCTTTCTTAGCAAAGATTTTTCTAGGTTCTGCTTCATCCCAAATTTGGCCTCCATTCATCACAAGGACGCGATCTGCTTGAACCACTTCCTGCAAGTCATGAGTTATTGTAATAAGGGAAAGTCCCTGTCTATCCTGTAGACCAGATACAGTCTGCATTATTTCTTTGCGCCCATTAGGATCGAGCATAGCTGTTGCTTCATCTAAAATTAGTACCTTAGGTGATATAGCTAAAACACTAGCTATTGCTACACGCTGTTTTTGGCCTCCAGAAAGACGGTGTGGTTCTGTGAGAAGGTAGTCTTTCATTCCAACCGCATTTAAGGTTGATTCTATACGCTCTACCATTGTTTCTCTTGATATACCTCGGTTTTCCATCCCGAAAGCAACGTCATCTTGCACCGTTGCACCAACAAACTGATTATCTGGATTTTGAAAAACCATCCCTACATCTTTCCGTATATCCCAAATAGAATCTTCCGTTACCTTTTTCCCATCAATTAATATTTCACCTTCTTGTGGAAAGAGTAAGCCATTAATCAATTTTGCAATAGTAGATTTACCGGAACCATTATGACCAATAATAGCCACCCATTCATCTTCATCTATCGTAAACGAAACATTCTTTAATACCCAGGGTTGATCTTCTCCATAACGAAAAGAAACATCTTTAAATTCTATTAAATTAGTTGACATATAGTAGTCCCCCTGCTAAGACTTAGCCAAGTCTATTCGACGGTGATAGCTTTAGTTGCACTTATAATTAGTACGATAACATTTAGTTCTCAATTTGGATATATTCTTGCTTTTTTCTTTGAGTTGATGGAAAGTGCGAAAATATTGGATTAAGAATAGTGTAGCTCTCGCTTACACTTATGAATGTTTAGTACTGCGATTCGCTCCGGCAGAATACTTCGCTTTCCACAGGCACGGCCTCAGCCTCCTCGCGGAAAGACCACCGCTGCTCAGGTCTGGACACGTGCTATTCCCGTAGGACAAGGAATACTTCGACAGCGTTACATCGCACGAAGAAAATTGCCCTTTATTTTCGAGGAGTCTCCGTATTCTACCTCCGCTATGTTACATGCTCTAGATATTTTAAAGCTAAAGTCCATAATGACCCGTTTGGGTAGCTGTACCTCGTAAAAACGGGATTTTTCTAGTTTAAATCAGAGTAGAGCTGGAACTTAGCGGAGGAAATACACGGAGACTCCTTGAAAAAGAAAACCACTTTTTCTGGGTGCGATGTTTCGCTCTCGCAGCCTTCCTTGTCCTGCGGGATGAAAAGCCTAGATGAGACTACAGCTCGGAGTAGGCTCAGCAGCGCCCTAAGGTGCGCGTAGTGTATTTCCGTAGCGGTGTTAAGCAGTATTCTGAATTAAGGTAATTCGCACTCTATACATATTACGATATATCTTCCATTAACAACAACCTAAGATGGTATTTTCCTAATGTACAAAAAAAGGGCTTGGATCCACCTCGTTAGAGAATTGAGTCCTGCCCTTGCCGCATGTTGCATCATTAAACTAATTCAATGATAGCCATTTTTGCTCCATCACCTTGGCGTTCACCAAGTTTAAGAACACGTGTATATCCACCTTGTCTATCTTCATAACGTGCAGCAACATCATCAAATAATTTTTGAACAACATTGCTTTCTTCATCAGCCTCTTTGTTGTACAAGTATGCAGCAGCTTGACGACGTGCATGAAGATCTCCACGTTTACCTAATGTAATCATTTTATCGACAATAGATTTTAATTCTTTCGCTTTTGCTTCTGTTGTTTCAACACGTTCATGAATGATTAAATCAGAAGCAAGATTGCGAAGAAGTGCCATACGGGCATCTGTTCTACGTCCTAATTTTCTAGCCATGGACTAACCCTCCCTTTCTCAAAAAACTCTAGGTGACTGCCATAATCAGTCGTCTTCTCGTAAACCTAAGCCAAGTTCATTTAATTTAACTTTAACTTCTTCTAGTGATTTACGACCTAAGTTGCGTACCTTCATCATATCTTCTTCAGACTTGTTAGCAAGTTCTTGAACAGTATTAATTCCAGCACGTTTCAAACAATTATAAGAACGAACAGAAAGATCCAATTCTTCAATTGTCATTTCCATTACTTTTTCTTTTTGGTCTTCTTCTTTCTCAACCATAATTTCAGCATTCTGCGCTTCATCTGTTAATCCGACAAAGATATTGAAATGCTCTGTGATTATTTTTGCCCCTAAGGAAATTGCTTCTTCAGGACGAATACTACCATCTGTTGAAACATCTAATGTTAACTTGTCAAAGTTAGCATCTTGCCCAACACGTGTATTTTCAACCTGATAAGTAACTCTAGATACAGGAGTAAAAATAGAATCAATTGGAACGACACCAATTGCTTGATCGTCACGTTTGTTTTCCTCTGCTGGACGATAGCCACGACCACGTTCTGCTGTAACTTTCATATGCAAGTTACCTTTACTGTTTAATGTAGCAATATGAAGTTCAGGATTTAAAACTTCTACATCACTATCATAAGTGAGGTCACGTGCAGTAACATTTCCTTCACCTTGCACATCAAGTTCCAATGTTTTAGGTTCATCCGAATAGATTTTCAAAGCTAATTTTTTTAGATTTAAAACTATTTGTGTTACATCTTCTACTACACCATCAATCGCTGAAAACTCATGAAGTGCCCCGTCGATTTGAACGGATGTAACAGCAGCACCTGGAAGTGAGGATAGTAAGATACGACGCAAGGAGTTTCCTAGAGTGGCACCATATCCACGTTCAAGCGGTTCGACTACAAATTTTCCAAAAGTAGCATCATCGCTGATTTCAACCGTTTCAATTTTTGGTTTTTCAATTTCTATCATTAAATAAAACCCTCCTTTAAAACGTCGAAACCCCGGCTAGACATATGTCTAACCGAAATTCCTCAAATAGGCAGTTGGCGTTTCTGCACTACCTTAATATATACGTACTGTTTATCATAGATGCTGTAAGTGACTTGTATATGCTGATTCAAAGGCTAAATAATAAGCCAATTTCTGAACACAAACCATATCACCATTATTTTAGCTATCATAACCCATTATAGACAGGGTGACAAATTCTATACGGTAAAATTAAACACGACGACGTTTTGGTGGGCGACAACCATTATGAGGAACTGGCGTTACATCCACAATAGCTGTAACTTCTAAACCAGCTGCTTGAAGTGAACGAATTGCAGCTTCACGTCCAGCTCCTGGACCTTTAACTGTCACTTCTAAAGTCTTCATACCATTTTCAATTGCAGATTTAGCAGCAGTTTCAGCAGCCATTTGTGCAGCAAATGGAGTAGACTTACGAGAACCTTTAAAGCCTAGTGCTCCAGCAGAACTCCAGCCAATAGCATTCCCTTGCTTATCCGTAATTGTAACAATTGTATTATTGAATGTAGAACGGATATGAGCAATACCTGATTCTATATTCTTTTTCACACGACGTTTACGAGTATTTGTTTTACGTGCCATTAAAGTTAACCTCCTTTACTTATTTCTTTTTGTTAGCCATTGTTCTACGTGGACCTTTACGAGTACGTGAGTTGTTTTTTGTATTTTGACCACGAACTGGTAAACCACGGCGATGACGAAGTCCTCTGTAAGAACCGATTTCGATCAATCGTTTAATGTTAAGTGATACTTCACGGCGAAGGTCACCTTCTATTGTATATTCGTCGATAGCTTTTCTGATTTTAGCTAATTCGTCTTCGGTTAAATCGCGTACACGAGTGTCTTCTGAAACGCCAGCTTCTTTAAGGACTTTCTGTGCAGTTGTTTTGCCGATTCCATAGATATATGTTAGTGAGATTACTACACGTTTTTCACGTGGAATATCAATACCTGCAATACGTGCCATTAACTTTTAGCACCTCCTTGTTTTATCCTTGTTTTTGTTTATGCTTAGGATTTTCGCAAATAACCATTACTTTACCTTTGCGTTTAATAACTTTACATTTTTCGCATATTGGTTTTACAGATGCTCTTACTTTCATCAGTTTACCTCCTTTTATATCGGAGCAGTATTATTTATAACGGTACGTAATTCGTCCCCTTGTTAAATCATATGGAGAAAGTTCAACCGTTACTTTATCACCTGGTAAGATACGAATAAAATGCATACGAATTTTACCAGAAACATGTGCCAATACTGTATGGCCATTTTCAAGTTCTACATTAAACATTGCATTAGGCAATGTTTCGGTTACAGTACCTTCGACTTCAATTACATCATCTTTCGCCATCGTGTAGATCTCCCTTCTTCAGTTCAGTCACAATCTCACTCATAAACTTAGATATGGCAAACCGTAATTTCCCATTTGTGACACGACCAGTTTCTAGAAGGCTGTTTTGGACTTCTGGGGAAATGTAATCCATCATCTCAATGTGATGTAGATTCTTCTTCTTTGGTCGATTCGTTTTTCGTTTCTCCCCATCTGCTAGCAAGACAAAACGATCATCTACTAGTTCTATAATAATCATGTATTGACCCGCTTCACGTCCTTGCAAAATACGAACAACTTGACCCAAAAGCGGAATCGAATCACCTTCGTTCAACAAGATCACCTGCACTTAGGCTATAGTTTGATTGTCACCATTAGTCACTATATACATGAGTTTTCCTATACTTTCACACTTATTATAACGATTAGCTATAAAGAATGCATCTTTTCAGAGTTAATCGCGATTATACATGTTATTTTTCTAGGAAACCTTGAATATCCTGAAAGACTTTATCAATTTCTTGATCTCCATTTACTTTAACAAGATACCCTTCTGCATCGTAAAAATCAAGTAACGGTTGAGTTTGTTCCACGTTAACGGATAAACGTGTTTTAACCGTTTCAGGTTTATCGTCATCCCGTTGAATTAACTCTGCACCATCTTTATCACACAGTCCCTCTTGTTTTGGAGGGTTGAATAATACATGATAAGCAGTTCCGCATGTAGGACAAATTCTACGACCTGTTAGACGCTCCACTAATTTTTCTTCCGGTACATCTACATGTATTACATAATCAATGGATTGATTCATTTCAGCAAGAAGTTGTTTTAATGCTTCTGCTTGAGCAATCGTTCTTGGAAATCCATCCAATAGAAATCCATTTTTACAATCATCTTTGCTTAAACGATCTTTAACAATTCCAATTGTAACTTCATCCGGAACAAGTTCCCCTTGATCCATAAATTCCTTAGCTTTCTTTCCAAGATCCGTGCCTTCTTTTATTGCTAAACGGAACATATCTCCAGTTGAGATATGTGGAATATTATACTTTTCATTTATTTTATCGGCCTGTGTGCCTTTACCAGCACCAGGTAATCCCATTAATATTAAGTTCATCCTTATCACTCGCTCTCATTGGCAGCAGGAAATTACTTAATAAATCCTTTGTAGTGACGTTTCACTAACTGACCTTCTAGTTGCTTCATGGTTTGTAACGCAACACCTACAACGATTAGTAAACTTGTGCCGCCGATTTGTACTGCGGTCGGTAGATTAGCAAGACCACCTAGAATCATAGGTAATACAGAAACAGCAGCTAAGAAAATTGCTCCAACGAAGGTTAAACGATTAATAACCCGAGTTAAATAAGTCTCTGTATTCTTACCAGGTCTAATACCTGGAATATATCCACCTTGTTTTTGTAAGTTTTCTGCCATCTGTTCAGGATTAACTTGAACAAATGTATAGAAATACGTAAATGCAATAATTAGCACTACATAGATTAACATACCGATTGGTTGTGTGTAATCAAATATTTGTGCAATTGTTGCTGCAACCTGCCCTTCAAAGAAACTAGCAATCGTACTTGGTGCGATGATAAAAGCAATTGCGAAGATTACTGGAATAACTCCTGCAGCATTTACTTTTAGAGGTAAATGTGTTGATTGCCCACCAACCGGAGAACGATTAACTAATTTTTTTGCATATTGAACAGGTATTTTTCTCAATGCCTGGTTAACAAATACAACACCAACAATGACGGCTACAACAACCAAAGCAATTAAAGCAACAATGATAATATTGATAAACAGCTGATCGCCAGGATTTACGAAATACTGGCTATATAACTGCATTACGCCATTTGGGACTGCTGCTACGATACCAGCAAAGATTAGGATAGAGATTCCATTACCAACACCATGTGCTGTAATTTGTTCCCCCAACCACATTAAAAATGCAGTTCCGGCTGTTAGCACAATAGCAATGACAAGAAACTTCATAAAGTTAGGATTCTCTATTAATAAGCCTCCAGCTAAAGCATTAAAACCGATAGACATAGCAATGGCTTGGATAAATGCTAATACAATTGTGAAATAACGAGTGAACTGAGCGATTTTCTTTCTACCCATTTCACCTTGCTTTTTCCATTCTGTAAACTTAGGAACGACATCCATCTGCAATAATTGCATGATGATCGATGCTGTAATGTATGGCATAATCCCCATTGCAAATATAGAGAAGTTTTGTAACGCTCCACCACCAAATGTATTTAGGAATCCAAACACATTTTGTTGGCTGTTCATAAAATCAATAGCGTCATTGTTTGTAAATGGTACTGGTATAAATGTACCTAGACGGAAGACAACTAACATTAATAATGTAAAGATTATTTTCCGTCTAATGTCAGCAACGCGCCAAAAATTGGAGAATGTACGAAACATTAGATCACCTCAGTCTTACCGCCCGCTGCCTCAATAGCTTCTTTTGCAGAAGTAGAGAACTTATGAGCTTTTACTGTTAGTTTCTTCTCGATAGCACCTTTACCAAGCACTTTAATGCCTGCGTTCAGTTTGCTTACGACACCTTCTTCAAGTAATAGCTCAGGAGTAACTTCTGTGCCTTCTTCAAAACGATTTAAGGTTTCTAGGTTAACAATAGCATAATCTTTACGATTAACGTTTGTGAACCCACGTTTTGGCAAACGTTGGAATAATGGCATTTGCCCACCTTCGAATCCTGGACGTACGCCGCCGCCTGAACGAGCTTTTTGACCTTTATGTCCTCTTCCAGAAGTCTTACCGTTACCTGAAGAAGTTCCACGACCGACACGATTTCTGTTCTTACGAGTTCCTTCTGCAGCTTTTAATTCATGCAGTTTCATGTGAGCACCTCCTCTTTACACTAATGTTTATTAAACTTCTTTCACCGTTACTAGATGAGATACTCTATCTATCATACCACGTACAGATGGAGTATCTTCTAAAACAACGGATTGACGAATCTTTTTAAGACCTAATGCTTCAACAGTTTTAACCTGTTTTTCTTTTCTGCCAATAACACTCCGTGTGAGGGTGATCTCTAATTTTTTAGACATAATATTTCCCTCCTTATTATCCTAACAGTTCTTCTATTGACTTACCACGTAATTTTGCAACATCTTCAGCGCGTTTTAATTGAGTTAGGCCTTCAATTGTTGCACGAATCATATTAATTGGTGTGTTTGAACCTAAGGATTTAGTAAGAATATCACCAATTCCTGCTAATTCCAAGACAGCACGAACAGGTCCACCTGAGATAACTCCAGTACCCTCTGTAGCTGGTTTCATGAGTACTTTACCAGAACCGAATCTACCATTAACCTCATGTGGAATAGTAGTTCCAACCATCGGTACAGAAATTAAATTTTTCTTAGCGTCGTCTACTGCTTTTTTAATAGCTTCTGGTACTTCTTGTGCTTTACCTGTACCAAAACCTACATGACCGTTTTTATCTCCAACCACTACGATCGCAGCGAAACGCATGCGACGTCCACCTTTTACAACCTTCGATACACGGTTTACCGCAACAACACGTTCTTCAAGATCTAGTTTGTTCGGATCAATGCTTGTATTCATTTAAGGGGTTCCCTCCTTCTTTGATTAAAATTCTAATCCTGCCTCGCGAGCTGAATCAGCTAATGCTTTTACACGTCCATGATAAAGATATCCTCCACGGTCGAAAACAACTGATTTGAATCCTTTATCTTGAGCACGTTTAGCAATCAATTCTCCGACTTGTTTTGCTGCTTCAACGTTACCAGTTGATTCCATGTTTAGGTCTTTATCTTTTGTAGAAGCACTTGCAACTGTTACACCAGTTGTGTCATCTATTAATTGAGCATAGATATGCTTATTTGAGCGATATACGTTTAAACGAGGACGTTCCGTAGTTCCAGCTAAATTTCTGCGAACACGATTATGTCTTCTTTTACGTACAACATTTTTGTCTGGTTTTGTGATCATCTACGTCACTCCTTTCTGCTTCTATCTATTCTTACTTAGCAGTTTTACCTTCTTTGCGGCGTACATACTCACCAGCATAACGGATACCTTTGCCTTTATAAGGTTCTGGTGGACGAATTGCTCTAATATTAGCTGCAACTGCACCAACTAACTGTTTGTCAATACCTTTAACAGTAAGCTCCGTATTTTTAGGTACATCAATTTCGATTCCTTCAATTGCATCAATTTCTACAGGGTGTGAATATCCTGCATTGATAACAACTTTATTACCTTGTTTTTGCGCACGGTAACCAACCCCAATGATTTCAAGAGATTTCTCAAATCCTTTACTTACACCTTCTACCATGTTGTTAACGCTAGTACGTGTTGTACCATGTAGCGCACGATGTTCTTTGTTATCGCTTGGACGCTCAACAGTAAGAACATTACCATCTATATTAATTTTCATATCTTGATGTAATTCTTTTGTTAATTGACCTTTAGGTCCTTTAACAGTCATTGTGTTTCCATCAAGTTTAATTTCAACACCTTCAGGAATTTCAATCGGCTTAAGTCCTATACGAGACATTCATTGCACCTCCTCTAAATAAAAATTAATTACCAAACATATGCCATTACTTCGCCGCCAACTGCTTGGGAACGTGCTTCTTTATCAGATAGCACTCCTTTAGAAGTTGAAACGATAGCAATACCTAGACCATTTAGTACACGAGGTACTTCGTTAGCTTTAGCATATACACGTAATCCTGGTTTACTAATACGTTTAATACCAGTAATGATTTTTTCTTCATTTGGACCGTACTTAAGGAAAATACGCAGAACACCTTGCTTGTTATCTTCAATCACTTCATAATCTTTAACGAATCCTTCACGTTTAAGAATATCAGCAATTTCTTGTTTCATTTTAGACGCTGGTAGTTCTAATTTTTCATGTTTAACCATGTTTGCATTTCGAATACGAGTTAGCATATCTGCAATTGGATCTGTCATAGTCATTACTAAAATACCTCCTTCCCGAATCGGGGATTACCAACTTGCTTTTTTGACACCAGGAATTTGACCTTTATAGGCAAGTTCACGGAAACAAATACGGCAAAGTTTAAATTTACGAATTACAGAGTGTGGTCGGCCACAACGTTCACAACGTGTGTATTCACGTACTTGATATTTTTGTGGGCGTTTTTGTTTCGCAATCATCGATTTTTTAGCCACAATTTTCCCTCCTTGTATTAGCTCTCAGCTTATTTTTGGAAAGGCATGCCTAGTTGAGCCAAAAGTTCACGCGCTTCTTCATCAGTATTAGAAGTTGTTACAATAACAATATCCATACCACGAACTTTATTAACTTTATCATAATTAATTTCTGGGAAAATTAGTTGTTCTTTAACACCTAATGTGTAGTTTCCACGACCATCAAAAGCTTTTTTTGAAATACCACGGAAATCACGTACACGTGGAAGTGATACTGCAATTAGTTTTTGCAAGAATTCATACATGCGCTCGCCACGAAGTGTAACTTTCGCACCGATTGGCATACCTTCACGTAAACGGAATCCAGCAATGGATTTCTTAGCACGAGTAATAAGTGGTTTTTGACCAGAGATTAAAGATAGTTCCTCAACAGCACTGTCTAAAGCCTTAGAGTTTTGTACTGCGTCACCAACACCCATGTTGATAACAATCTTTTCTACTTTTGGTACTTGCATTACAGATTCGTAATTAAATTTATTCATTAAAGATGGTACAATCTCATCTTTGTATTGTTCTTTTAATTGGTTCATCATGTCGCCCTCCTTCCGCCAGCGAATTATTTATCTAAAAGTTCACCGGATTTTTTAGCGATTCGGACTTTCTTTCCGTCACGTATTTCATATCCAACACGAGTTGGTTCACCGGATTTTGGATCTATTGGTAATACATTAGAAACATGAATTGGTGCTTCAATGTTTAGAATTCCACCTTGTGGGTTTTCTTGAGAAGGTTTTGCGTGTTTTTTGATCATGTTAACACCTTCTACAAGAACGCGTTCTTTCTTAGGGTATGCTTCTAGAATAACGCCCTCTTTACCGCGATCTTTACCAGACAATACTTTAACTTTATCACCTTTTTTTACATGCATGCTTTACGCACCTCCTTGACAAGTCAATTTATAAGCTTATAGAACTTCTGGAGCTAGAGATACGATTTTCATGAATTTAGCATCACGTAATTCGCGTGCAACTGGTCCAAAAATACGAGTTCCTCTTGGACTTTTATCGTCACGAATAATTACGGCAGCATTTTCATCAAAACGAATATATGATCCATCTTTACGGCGAGCGCCAGATTTACTACGAACAATTACAGCTCTTACAACGTCACCTTTTTTGACAACGCCCCCTGGTGTTGCTTGTTTTACGGAACAAACAATAACATCACCAATATTAGCTGTTTTGCGACCTGAGCCACCTAATACTTTAATGGTTAATAATTCACGAGCACCAGAGTTATCTGCAACTTTTAATCGAGTTTCTTGTTGAATCATAACACTGTGACCTCCCTTCGGACATTCGGAGCCGACTTATTATATAATTACTGCTTCTTCCACGACTTCAACTAGACGGAAACGTTTAGTTGCTGAAAGTGGTCGAGTTTCCATGATGCGTACAACATCTCCAACTTTTGCTTGGTTGTTTTCATCATGAGTTTTAAACTTCTTAGAATACTTTACTCGTTTACCATATAATTTATGGTTTTTATAGGTTTCAACTACTACTGTAATAGTTTTATCCATTTTATCTGATACGACACGACCAGTATAAACTTTACGATTATTACGTTCAGTCATACGAGGCTAACCTCCTCTCTTGAATCAGTTATTAACGTTTAATTCACGTTGACGAATAACAGTTTTCATACGCGCAATTGCTTTTCTCACTTCGCGAATGCGTGCAGTGTTTTCTAATTGACCAGTTGCTAACTGGAAGCGTAAATTAAATAGTTCTTCTTTTAGTGATTTTACTTTTTGTTCAATTTCGGCAGTGGTTAGATCTCTAATTTCATTAGCCTTCATTGTTTTCACCACCAATTTCTTCACGTTTTACAAATTTAGTTTTAATAGGCAACTTGTGAGAAGCAAGACGCAGCGCTTCGCGTGCAACTTCTTCAGGCACACCTGCAATTTCAAACAAAATTTTTCCTGGTTTAACCATTGCTACCCAACCTTCAGGAGCACCTTTACCAGAACCCATACGAACTTCTAGGGGTTTTTTAGTATACGGTTTGTCTGGGAAAATTTTAATCCAAACTTTACCGCCACGTTTCATATAACGAGTCATCGCAATACGAGCTGCCTCGATTTGACGACTAGTGATTCTTGCAGGTTCTACTGCTTGAATACCATATTCACCGAATGATACAGTTGTACCGCCTTTTGCTTGGCCGGTTAGTTTACCACGATGTTGTTTACGATGTTTTACACGTTTAGGCATTAACATAATGCTTTTGCCCCCTTCCTTTATTTTTCGGTTTTAGTTGGAAGGACTTCTCCACGATAGATCCACACTTTAACACCTAATTTACCATAGGTAGTGTCTGCTTCTGCAGTACCATAGTCAATATCAGCACGCAAAGTGTGTAGTGGTACGGTTCCTTCACTATAATGTTCCGCACGAGCGATATCTGCTCCGCCAAGTCGTCCAGAAACCATTGTTTTAATCCCTTTTGCTCCAGCACGCATAGCACGTTGAATTGCTTGCTTCTGTGCACGACGGAATGAAATACGGTTTTCTAATTGACGAGCAATATTATCTGCTACTAATTTAGCGTTAAGATCTACTTTTTTAACTTCTACAATATTAATGTGAACTCTTTTACCAGTTAATGCATTTAAAGATTTACGAAGAGCTTCTACTTCTGAACCGCCCTTACCAATAACCATTCCTGGCTTCCCAGTATGAATAGTGATATTAACACGATTTGCCGCACGCTCGATTTCAATGGAAGAAACAGCAGCAATCTTTAAGCGATTTTCAAGATATTCTCTGATCTTAATATCTTCATGTAGTAAGTCTGCATAGTCTTTACCAGCATACCATTTTGACTCCCAGTCTTTAATAATGCCTACGCGAAGACCTGTTGGATTTACTTTTTGACCCACTAACTATCCCTCCTTCTTTTCTGTTACAACCACTGTAATGTGGCTTGTGCGCTTGTTTATTCTACTTGCACGTCCTTGTGCACGTGGACGGAAACGTTTCAATGTTGGACCTTCATTTACATATGCTTCAGAAATCATTAGATTATCTGGGTCCATTTCATAATTATGTTCTGCATTTGCGATAGCAGATTTTAATACTTTCTCTACAACTGGGGAAGCACCACGTTGTGTGTGACGTAAAATCGCAACTGCTTCACCTACGTTCTTTCCTCGAATTAGATCAACAATTAAACGAACCTTACGAGGAGCAATACGAACAGTTTTTGCAACGGCTTTAGCTTGCATTGGGTAAGCCTCCTCTCATTAGCGTTTTGTTTTCTTGTCATCGCCAGCATGCCCTTTGTACGTACGGCTTGGCGCGAATTCACCTAATTTATGTCCGACCATATCTTCGGTAATGTATACAGGAACGTGCTTACGTCCATCATAAACTGCGATTGTATGACCTACAAATTGAGGAAAGATTGTTGAGCGACGAGACCAAGTCTTAACTACTTGCTTCTTGTCTGATTCGTTTAATACATCAATCTTTTTCAATAAATGGTCATCTGCAAAAGGTCCTTTTTTCAAACTACGACCCATGGATAAACCTCCTTCCGCAAGTGAGAGACGGGTCTTAATTCCCGTCTGTTCTTTTGTTTATTTTTTACGTTTACGAACAATATATTTATCAGACGGTTTGTTGCGTTGACGTGTTTTATATCCAAGTGTAGGTTTGCCCCAAGGTGACATTGGTGATTTACGTCCAATTGGCGCGCGGCCTTCACCACCACCGTGTGGGTGATCATTAGGGTTCATAACAGATCCACGTACTGTTGGGCGTTTGCCTAACCAACGAGAGCGGCCTGCTTTACCAACACGGATTAGTTCGTGTTCTACGTTTCCTACCTGACCGATTGTAGCACGGCAAGTACTTAATACCAAACGTGTTTCCCCAGATGCTAGACGTACAAGAGAATATTTCCCTTCACGACCAAGAATCTGAGCTTCTGCTCCAGCAGAACGTGCTAATTGTCCGCCGTTACCTGGTTTTAACTCAACGTTATGAATTACCGTACCCACTGGAATGTTCGCTAATGGTAGTGCATTACCAAGTTTGATATCTGCGTTATCGCCAGATTCAATTTCCTGACCTACTTGAAGTCCTTTTGGTGCTAGTATATAACGTTTTTCTCCATCAACATAGTTGATTAAAGCAATATTAGCTGTGCGGTTTGGATCATATTCGATTGTAGCAACGCGTCCTGGTATACCATCTTTGTCACGTTTGAAATCGATAATACGATATTGACGCTTATGACCGCCACCTTGATGACGAACCGTCAATTTCCCTTGATTGTTACGCCCGCCACGTTTGTGCAATGGGCTTAGCAGGGATTTTTCCGGTGTGTCTGTAGTGATTTCAGCAAAATCAGAAACAGACATGTTACGACGACCATTTGATGTTGGTCTGAATTTTTTTATCGCCATCTTGTTTCCCTCCTTTTCGATATACTAAATAATTAAGCCTCAAAGAAATCTAATTCTTTACTATCTGATGATAATTCAACAATAGCTTTTTTACGGTTAGGTCTGAATCCACCATAACGACCCATACGCTTAAATTTACCTTTGAGATTCATAGTGTTTACTTTAACAACTTTTACACCAAAGATAGATTCAATCGCATCTTTGATTTCCGTTTTATTTGCTTTAGGGGATACTTCGAAAGTATATTTTTTATCCGCCATTAAATCAGCAGAATGCTCAGTAATGACAGGGCGCTTAATAATATCACGTGGATCTTTCATTATGCAAGCACCTCCCCTGCTTTTTCAGCTGCATCTTTAGTTAAGATTAGCTTGTCATGCGTAAGCAAGTCTAAAACATTTAATTCTTCTACAGTAAGGACTTTAACAGATTGAAGGTTATTAGCAGAACGAGCGATAACTTCATCTTTGCTAGCAGTCACGATTAGTGCTTTTGAATCAACACTTAATGCATCTAACATATTAACAACTTCTTTGGTTTTAGGAGCATCCATAGCAAGACCTTCTAAAACAACTAAGTTCTCTTCTTTAAGTTTAGATGATAGTGCAGATCTAAGCGCTAAGCGACGAACTTTTTTTGGTAATTTGTAGCTATAACTACGTGGTGTAGGTCCGAAGACAGTTCCACCACCTACCCATTGTGGAGAACGGATTGAACCTTGACGAGCACGTCCTGTACCTTTTTGACGCCATGGTTTACGCCCACCGCCGCGTACTTCAGAACGATTCTTCACAGCATGAGTGCCTTGACGTAAAGATGCTCTTTGCATTACAACAGCTTCATGCAATACGTGTGTATTTGGTTCGATACCGAACACCGCATCATTTAATTCAAAATCTCCAGCATTACTTCCATCTTGTTTAAATAGTGCTACTTTAGGCATGACATATCCTCCCTTCGTGTGTATGATTAATTAGCTCTAATCGCACTTGTTATTTTTACATAAGATTTTTTGGCACCAGGTACATTACCTTTAATTAATAGTAGATTCTTTTCAGCATCCACACTAACTACTTCTAGGTTTTGAATAGTTATCTGTTCAGACCCCATATGACCTGGTAGTTTTTTTCCTTTAAATACACGCATAGCGTCGATAGCGCCCATTGCACCAGGTGATCTGTGGTAATGAGAACCGTGTCCCATTGGCCCACGTTGCTGTCCGTGACGTTTGATTGCACCTTGGAATCCTTTACCTTTAGAAGTTCCGGTTACATCAACTTTTTCTCCAGCTTCAAAAATATCAACACTGATTTCTTGACCAACTTCATACTCGTCAAGATTTGCGTTACGGATTTCACGAACGTAGCGCTTAGGGGCAGTGTTTGCTTTTTCAGCATGACCTTTTTTCGCTTTGTTTGTACGTGATTCCTTTTCATCTGCAAAACCGAATTGTAGTGCTTCATAGCCATCATTCTCTAATGTTCTCTTTTGTAGAACTACGTTTGGCTCAGCCTGAATAACAGTAACAGGTACTAATTCGCCGTTTTCTGTAAATAACTGAGTCATGCCGATTTTACGACCTAAGATTCCTTTCGTCATCCGTTACACCTCCTATATTTACCTCAAATTTTATAATTTAATTTCTATATCAACACCAGATGGTAAGTCAAGACGCATTAACGAATCAACAGTTTTCGGTGTTGGTTCAACAATATCGATTAGACGTTTATGTGTACGCATCTCGAATTGTTCACGTGAATCCTTGTATTTATGAACAGCACGCAAGACAGTATAAACTGATTTTTCTGTAGGTAATGGAATCGGTCCAGAAACATTAGCTCCAGAACGTTTCGCAGTATCTACGATTTTTTCAGCAGATTGATCTAATACACGGTGATCATATGCTTTTAAACGGATTCTGATTTTCTCTTTTGCCATTATTTTCCCTCCTTTATCGCCCATATCATTATAGACATTCTCCGTGAAAATTCCTTGGCGCACTAGCCATGGCAAAGGGGCCGGGTGTGCCAACAACCTCTCACTTCATCGCTTTTATGACCAACGTTATAAGTATAACAAAAGCGAATGGTCAATGCAACCATTATTTAAATGTCTTCTGCGGTCACACATCTTTGTATTATACATAGGTGCCACGCGAAATGCAAGAGTTTCTAGGAATATTTTATACATGTTATGAATATATCTAATTAATAGAAATAGAAGACGCAAAATCTAATGTACGTAAGTGTAACATAATATGTTCCTATCGTTTTAAAAATCAATAGGATACTTCATTTTACTATAGGCTCAGTTTGCTTGCTTTCTTATTGTGTCGGAGATGATAGAAATTCCTGATTTATTTAATTAAGAATAAATATCTAATGGAGTGCGTTGTTGATTTCCGCTCCGGGCAGTCGCTTTCCGCGGGCGGCTGATGAGCCTCCTCGTGCTATCGCACTGCGGGGTCTCATCTAGGCCTCTTTTCCCGCAGGAGTCGACTGCCCTCCGCTCCAATCAACACTGTTTTATAGAGGGAGTCCATTTTTGATTAATATCAAAATCACTATCATTTATTCATTTGTTTAAAATACCCAATTATATAAGAAAATTGAACAGCACAAATCAGCGGAGGAAATACACGGAGACTCCTTGAAAAAGAAGACCACTTTTTCTGCGTGCGATGTTTCGCTGTCGTAGCGTTCCTTGTCCTGCGGGATGAAATGCCTAGGTGAGACTACGTAGAGCGATAGCTCAGAGTAGGCTCAGCAGCGCCCGCAGAAAGCGGAGTGTATTTCCGTAGCGGGTATATAGCAGTATTCTTAATTAAAGTAATCCACAGTCTATATAAAATGCGACATAATCTATAAACGCAGCTGTCCATTAGGAAACCGCCAAGCTATAAAAGGAATATGGAATTGTACAACAGCATGTTAGTAGGGAAAAGGTTTTGTAAAACATAGACAAATAAAAAACAGGTAACGCCATTGCGCTACCTGTTTTATAGTAATTATCTATTATTTTTGGATAGATGTTACAACACCAGATCCAACAGTACGTCCACCTTCACGGATAGAGAAGCGTGTACCGTCTTCAATAGCGATTGGAGCAATAAGCTCAACTGTCATTTCAGTGTTATCTCCTGGCATTACCATTTCAGTTCCTTCTGGAAGTGTAATAACTCCAGTTACATCCGTTGTACGGAAGTAGAACTGAGGACGGTAGTTAGAGAAGAAAGGAGTATGACGTCCACCTTCATCTTTTGATAAAACATAAACTTCTGCTTTGAAGTTAGTGTGTGGTGTAATTGAACCAGGCTTTGCTAGTACTTGACCACGGTTGATGTCTTCACGAGAAACACCACGAAGTAGTGCACCAATGTTGTCACCAGCTTCTGCATAGTCAAGAAGCTTACGGAACATTTCAACACCTGTAACAGTTGTTTTACCAGACTCTTCTGATAGACCGATGATCTCAACTTCGTCACCGACTTTAACTTGACCACGCTCAACACGTCCAGTTGCAACAGTACCACGACCTGTGATAGAGAATACATCCTCAACAGGCATCATGAATGGTTTGTCATTGTCACGTTCTGGAGTTGGAACATATTCGTCAACTGCAGCCATTAGATCAACGATTGCTTGTTCATATTTTTCTTCACCTTCAAGTGCTTTAAGAGCAGAGCCGCTGATAACTGGTACGTCATCACCAGGGAAGTCATATTCAGTTAATAGATCACGAACTTCCATTTCTACTAGTTCTAGTAATTCTTCATCGTCAACCATGTCAACTTTGTTTAAGAATACTACGATTGAAGGTACACCTACGTTTTTAGATAGTAGGATGTGCTCACGAGTTTGTGGCATTGGACCATCTGCAGCAGATACTACTAGGATAGCTCCGTCCATTTGTGCAGCACCAGTGATCATGTTTTTAACATAGTCAGCGTGACCTGGGCAGTCTACGTGTGCATAGTGACGAGTATCAGTTTCATATTCTACGTGAGAAGTAGCAATTGTAATTCCACGTTCTTTTTCTTCTGGAGCACCGTCAATTTGGTCATATGCCATTGCGCTACCTTTACCAGATTTTTTATGCATTACAGTTGTAATTGCAGCTGTTAAAGTTGTTTTACCATGGTCAACGTGTCCGATTGTACCAATGTTAACGTGACTTTTCGAGCGGTCGAATTTTTCTTTAGCCATTTATAGTTCCTCCTTTAGGTAAATAAAAGTAATTTTAAAATTTATGTGTAACTAAGAAATAATATTAGCATTATTTCTTAGTCTTCACTAACTGTTATACGTTACCTTGCCGAAAAAATCAATTATTCTCCAGCGTTTTTCTTAATAATTTCTTCTGAAATTGACTTAGGTACTTCTTCATAGTGATCGAAATGCATGGAGTATGTTCCACGACCTTGCGTGTTTGAACGTAATGCAGTTGCATATCCAAACATTTCAGAAAGTGGCACCATAGCTTTGATAATTTGTGCATTACCACGTGCTTCCATTCCTTCAACGCGACCACGTCTTGAAGTTACATCACCCATAATGTCACCCATGTATTCTTCAGGAACAGTGATTTCCACTTTTTCAACTGGTTCTAGGATTACAGGGTTACATTTATTTTTGGCGGATTTAAGTGCCATAGAAGCAGCAACTTTAAATGCCATTTCGTTTGAGTCAACATCATGATAGCTACCATCATATAATGTTGCTTTTACATCGATTAGTGGATATCCAGCTAATACACCTTGTTCCAACGATTCTTCAACACCCTGTTGAACAGCTGGGATGTATTCACGCGGTACAACACCACCGACGATTTTATTAACGAACTCAAACCCAGCGCCTTCTTCGTTAGGTTCAAATTTAATCCACACGTGACCATATTGTCCACGTCCACCAGACTGACGTACGAACTTCCCTTCGACTTCAGCTGCTGAGCGGAATGTTTCACGATAAGCAACTTGTGGAGCACCAACGTTAGCTTCAACCCTAAACTCACGTTTTAGACGGTCAACGATGATGTCAAGGTGTAGTTCACCCATACCAGAAATGATTGTTTGACCAGTTTCTGTGTTTGTTTCAGTTTTGAACGTTGGGTCTTCTTCTGCTAGTTTAGATAGAGCAATACCCATCTTATCTTGGTCAGCTTTTGTTTTAGGTTCAATAGCAACGGAGATAACTGGGTCAGGGAATTCCATGGATTCTAGAATAACTAAACTTTTCTCATCACATAGTGTATCCCCAGTGCCTGTATCTTTCAAACCAACAGCTGCCGCAATCTCACCAGAATATACTGTAGGTACTTCTTCACGGTGATTTGCGTGCATTTGTAGAATACGACCTACACGCTCACGTTTGTCTTTAACAGAGTTCTTCACGTATGAACCAGAATCAAGTGTTCCTGAGTAAACACGGAAGAATGTTAGTTTACCAACATAAGGGTCAGTCATAACTTTAAATGCTAACGCAGAGAAAGGTTCTTTGTCGCTTGATGGACGAGTTACCTTCTCTTCTGTCCCAGGAACAATACCTTCGATTGGTGGTACATCCGTTGGAGCTGGAAGGTAATCAAGAACACCATCCAACATTAATTGAACACCTTTGTTTTTAAACGCTGATCCACAAAATACTGGATAGAATTCAACATTTAGTGTAGCTGTACGAATTGCCTGTTTTAACTCTTCGTTGGTAAGTTCTTCACCTTCGAGATATTTCATCATAAGCTCTTCGTCAGATTCAGATACAGCTTCAATTAAGTTATTACGCAATTCCTCTGCTTTCGCTTTGTATTCTTCTGGAATTTCACGAGCGTCAGCACGTGTACCTAAATCATCTTCATAGTAGTATGCTTTCATTTCAATTAGGTCAATAATTCCTTCGAATTGATCTTCAGCACCAATTGGTAATTGAACAGGATGTGCATTTGCACCTAAACGTTCACTTAATGTGCCTGTAGAATATAGGAAGTCTGCACCGATTTTATCCATTTTATTAATGAATACAATTCTCGGTACGCCATAGGTTGTAGCTTGACGCCAAACAGTTTCTGTTTGTGGCTCTACACCAGACTGCGCATCTAGAACCGTTACAGCACCATCAAGTACACGTAATGAACGTTCAACTTCAACTGTGAAGTCTACGTGCCCAGGTGTATCAATGATGTTGATTCGATGCTCTTTCCATTGAGCTGTTGTAGCAGCAGATGTAATCGTGATTCCACGTTCTTGCTCCTGCTCCATCCAGTCCATTTGCGAAGCGCCTTCGTGTGTTTCTCCAATTTTATGAATACGTCCTGTATAGAAAAGAATACGCTCGGTAGTTGTTGTTTTACCTGCATCAATATGCGCCATAATACCGATATTACGCGTCTTTCCCAAGGAGAACTCTCTAGCCATGTATTCTTCTCCTTTCTATAAAAAACTTTAATTTGTTTAGATTACCAGCGATAATGAGCGAATGCTTTATTAGCTTCAGCCATTTTATGCATTTCTTCACGTCTTTTAACAGAAGCACCTGTGTTGTTCGATGCGTCTAAGATTTCATTAGCAAGACGTTCTTCCATAGTCTTTTCTCCACGAAGACGTGAATAGTTTACTAGGTAACGCAATCCTAATGCTTGACGTCTTTCTGGACGCACTTCTACTGGTACTTGGTAGTTCGAACCACCAACACGACGAGCACGCACCTCAAGTACTGGCATAACATTTTTCATTGCTTGTTCAAAAACCTCCATTGGTTTTTGTCCACTTCTTTCAGCAACTAGTTCAAATGCTTTATAAAGAATTTTTTGTGCCTTACCACGTTTCCCGTCAACCATAATTTGGTTGATAAGACGAGTAACTAATTTTGAGTTGTATAGCGGATCTGGTAGTACATCACGCTTTGCTACTGGACCTTTACGAGGCATGGGTCATCCTCCTTTCATATCTAAGTTGAATACTTTTATTATTTTTTCTCTTTAGGTTTCTTAGTTCCGTATTTAGAACGTCCTTGCATACGACCTTCTACACCAGCAGTGTCAAGTGCACCACGAACAATATGGTAACGCACACCTGGTAAGTCCTTAACACGACCACCACGAAGTAAAACTACACTGTGTTCTTGAAGGTTGTGTCCAATCCCTGGGATATATGCTGTAACTTCCATGTTGTTAGACAAACGTACACGAGCATATTTACGTAACGCAGAGTTTGGTTTTTTAGGAGTCAACGTACCAACACGTGTACATACACCACGTTTTTGTGGAGAATCTTGGTCAGTAAGTGACTTTTTAAAACTATTGTACCCTTTGTTAAGCGCTGGAGAGTTAGCTTTTTTTGGTTTACTAACTCGACCTTTACGTACAAGTTGATTAATAGTAGGCATTTAATTTGTCCTCCCTTCCTAAATAATATGATTTTAAAACTGTAACTAGTGAATATATTCAACGCTCTGTAATTCCACACATCCAGGCGGTTCATTTTTTTGTAAAAAAGGTGGCGGAATTATTCCGCTTTGATCAACTTTTTCACCGCAACTGCAGACGCGCCAACTTCTATACCACACGCAGCTCCCAACTTCTTTTTAGAAGCAACAACCTTACATGGTATATCCAGTTCTTTCGCTAAACTAGCTACTTTTTGTGTTATGTGCCTGTCAGCATCATCAGCAATGAACACTTCACTTATATCACCATTTTTCATGGCCTTAAGTGTTTGCTTCATCCCAATTATCAAGTGTGATTGCACTTGCGTCACTTTTTCATAAGACATCTATCGTATCCTCCAAAGTAACAATAATAATCGGAAGCACCTTGAATATAGTACCATCCTAATATTTTTATGTCAATATCAAAACAACTATTTTCTTAAGGATATTTTATAGGTGCTTCCAATTCTTTATCACTTTTACGTTATTTTTCTCTAACTATTGTACTGTCTCTGTTTCTATCTCTTCTGTTGTTTCTTCTTCTGGCTTATCTAATATTGGTTTTATACTGCGGTATTGCTGCATTCCTGTGCCCGCTGGTACCAATTTACCAATAATGACATTTTCTTTAAGTCCGAGTAACTCATCTCGTTTTCCTTTGATAGCAGCATCCGTAAGAACACGTGTAGTTTCTTGGAATGATGCCGCTGATAAGAAGGAATCTGTTTCCAAGGAAGCCTTTGTAATACCAAGTAATACTGGTCTTCCTGTAGCTGGATTTCTTCCATCAAGGAGAACTGATTTGTTAGCATCTTTGAATTGGTGTAATTCAAGGAGTGAACCTGGTAATACTTCTGTATCACCGGAGTCAACAACTCTAATTTTACGTAGCATTTGACGAACCATTACTTCTACGTGTTTATCACCAATTTCAACCCCTTGCATACGGTAAACTCGTTGTACTTCGCGAAGAATGTACGCTTGAACACCTTCCACACCTTTTACGCGCAACAAGTCTTTAGGGTCAATGGAACCTTCTGTGAGTTCCTGACCAGCTTCCACTTCGTCCCCTTCAGCAACTTTCAGTCTCGCGTTATAAGGAACAGTGTATGCTCTTTGTTCCACATCGCCTTGAATAATGATTTCTTGTTTATCTTTGGCTTCGTTAATTTCGAGCACTCGACCATAAATTTCTGTAATAACCGCTTGACCTTTAGGGTTCCTTGCTTCAAACAACTCTTGAATACGTGGTAAACCTTGTGTGATGTCATCACCAGCTACACCACCAGTATGGAATGTACGCATAGTTAACTGTGTACCCGGTTCACCAATAGATTGAGCAGCAATAATACCTACAGCTTCTCCAACCTCAACGTCTGATCCTGTAGCAAGGTTACGTCCATAACATTTTTGACAAACGCCATGTTTGGTATTACATGTAAATGCACTACGTATTGTTACTTTTTCTATTTCTGCTTCGACAATTTCTTTCGCTTGGTCTTCAGAAATTAGAGCATTCTTCTCTACTATGACAGAACCAGTTTCTGGATGCTTAACTGTCATAAATGCAGTGCGTCCAATCAATCGATCTAGCAATGGCTCAATAACCTCTGTACCATCAACTAACGCTTCGACTTCTAAACCACGGTCTGTACCACAATCTTCTTCCCGAATGATAACATCTTGAGCCACATCAACAAGACGACGAGTTAAGTAGCCAGAGTCAGCAGTCTTCAAGGCTGTATCCGCTAGACCTTTACGTGCACCGTGTGTTGAAATAAAGTATTCTAACACAGTTAATCCTTCACGGAAACTTGACTTGATTGGCAACTCAATAATTTTACCAGCTGGGTTGGCCATCAAGCCACGCATACCTGCAAGCTGTGTAAAGTTAGACGCGTTACCACGAGCACCTGAATCACTCATCATAAAGATTGGGTTTCGATGACTCAAGGATTTCATTAGCTTCTCTTGGATAACATCCTTGGTTTGAGTCCATATAGATATTACACGGTCATAACGTTCTTCTTCTGTAATTAAACCACGACGGAATTGTTTCAGTACTTTATCAACTTTAGACTGTGCATCATCCAAAATTTCCTGTTTCTCAGGTAATACAACAATATCCGAAATACCTACTGTCATACCAGCTTTGGTCGAATAGCTAAACCCTAAGTCTTTCATTCGGTCAAGCATTTTCGATGTTTCTGTAATCTTAAATCGTTTAAATACCTCGGCGATGATGTCACCTAAGAAACCTTTTTTAAATGGTTTAACAATATCTCGTTTACTAATCTCTTCCTTGACATTCGTTCCTTGCTCTATAAAATATACCTCCGGAGTCTTCTCTTCCAAGTTAGTCCGAGTAGGTTCATTCATATAAGGGAATGAATCAGGCAATATTTCATTAAATATTAGTTTACCAACAGTTGTTAGCAATAATTGATTATGCTGTTCTTGCGTAAATGTTTTATTATTTAAGCTGGAAGCCTGAACAGCAACCCTTGTATGAAGGTGTACGTAACCATTTTGATACGCGATCATTGCCTCACTAATATCTTTAAACACACTTCCTTCACCAATAGCCCCTTCACGTTCTAAGGTTAAGTAATAGTTTCCTAATACCATATCCTGTGAAGGTGTAACTACCGGTTTTCCATCTTTCGGATTTAAGATGTTTTGTGCAGCAAGCATTAACAAGCGAGCTTCAGCTTGAGCCTCTGCTGATAACGGTACGTGAACGGCCATTTGGTCTCCATCAAAATCCGCATTATAAGCCGTACAAACGAGTGGGTGCAAACGAATTGCGCGACCTTCAACTAGTGTAGGTTCGAAGGCCTGAATTCCCAGTCTATGCAAAGTCGGCGCACGGTTAAGTAGTACCGGATGTTCTTTAATGACATCTTCAAGGACATCCCATACATCAGGATGTACACGTTCAATTTTCCGTTTAGCAGACTTAATATTATGCGCTAAACCTCTTTCAACCAATTCTTTCATAATGAACGGTTTAAATAATTCTAAGGCCATCTCTTTTGGCAATCCACATTGATACATTTTCAAGTGTGGTCCAACAACGATAACCGAACGACCAGAATAGTCAACACGTTTTCCAAGTAAGTTTTGACGGAAACGACCTTGCTTACCTTTAAGCATGTGTGATAAGGATTTTAATGGACGGTTACCCGGACCAGTTACCGGACGTCCTCTACGACCATTATCAATCAATGCATCCACTGCTTCTTGAAGCATACGTTTCTCATTTTGAACGATTATGCTCGGAGCACCTAAATCTAATAGTCGTTTCAAGCGATTATTACGGTTAATAACACGACGATACAAATCATTTAAGTCGGATGTTGCAAAACGACCACCATCAAGTTGAACCATTGGACGAATTTCAGGCGGGATTACCGGTAAAACATCCAAAATCATCCAATCTGGATCATTTCCAGAGTTACGAAAAGCTTCCAGTACTTCTAATCTTTTAATGGCTCTTGTACGACGCTGTCCTTGAGCAGTCTTCAATTCTTCTCTTAACGCATCCACTTCTTTTTCTAGGTCGATATCTTGCAATAGCTTCCTAATTGCTTCTGCACCCATTTGCGCTTTAAATGTATTGCCATATTTATCGTAATATGCACGGTATTCCTTTTCAGATAGTAATTGCTTCTTCTCTAACGCAGTACTACCAGGATCGGTAACGATATAAGCAGCAAAATAAATTACTTCTTCCAACGCTCTAGGTGACATATCCAAAACAAGACCCATACGACTAGGAATACCCTTGAAATACCAAATATGTGATACCGGGGCTGCTAGTTCAATGTGCCCCATACGTTCACGACGCACTTTAGATTTAGTAACTTCTACTCCACAACGGTCACAGACTACACCTTTGTAACGTACACGTTTATACTTTCCACAATGACATTCCCAGTCCTTTGTTGGTCCGAAAATTCGTTCACAGAACAGACCATCTTTTTCTGGTTTTAATGTACGATAATTAATGGTTTCTGGTTTTTTCACCTCACCATAGGACCAAGAGCGGATTTTCTCCGATGAAGCCAAGCCGATTTTCATATACTCAAAATTATTTACATCTAGCAAGGAGCCTTCCTCCCTTTTAATGTGCGTTTTTTCATACATATATTTTAAGCTAGAGAATTGATAGCAAAAAGCTAACAACCCTCTATCTTTATCTTAATGTTCTTCTACTTCTAAGTTAAGCTTGCTAGCCGATTGACTATCATCTTCTTCAAGATCACGCATGTCAATTTCATCTTCTTTGCTATTAAGCATTTTCACATCCATACCAAGACTTTGAAGTTCTTTGATAAGTACCTTGAATGATTCAGGGACACCGGGTTCAGGGACATTGTCGCCTTTAACAATGGATTCATAAGTTTTCACACGACCAACAATATCATCGGATTTAACAGTTAGGATTTCTTGGAGTGTGTACGCTGCACCATATGCTTCAAGTGCCCAAACTTCCATCTCTCCAAAACGCTGTCCACCAAATTGTGCTTTACCACCCAAAGGTTGTTGTGTAACAAGAGAGTAAGGTCCGGTTGATCGAGCATGTAATTTATCATCGACCATGTGTGCAAGTTTTATCATATACATAACACCTACAGAAACACGGTTATCAAAAGGGTCTCCTGTCCGACCATCATAAAGAACGGTTTTGGCATCTCTTGACATACCAGCTTCCTCTAGCGTTTCATATACATCTTCTTCATTTGCTCCATCAAACACCGGTGTAGCAACATGAATACCAAGTAATCTAGCAGCCATACCTAAATGCAGTTCAAATACCTGTCCGATGTTCATACGTGATGGTACACCTAATGGGTTAAGCATAATATCTACAGGTGTTCCATCAGGTAAGAATGGCATATCTTCTTCTGGTAGGATTTTAGAAATAACCCCTTTATTACCATGTCGACCAGCCATCTTATCTCCTTCGTGAATCTTACGTTTTTGTACGATATAGGCACGAACTAACTGGTTTACACCAGGTGGCAATTCATCTCCGTCTTCACGGTTGAAGATCTTAACGTCTAAGACAATACCTCCCGCACCATGCGGCACACGTAAGGATGTATCACGTACTTCTCTTGCCTTTTCTCCAAAAATTGCATGGAGCAGTCTTTCTTCTGCTGATAACTCGGTAACCCCTTTTGGCGTTACCTTACCAACTAAAATATCTCCATCGGTAACTTCCGCACCAACACGGATAATTCCATTTTCATCCAGATTCTTCAGAGCATCTTCCCCAACGTTAGGAATGTCTCTTGTGATTTCTTCTGGACCTAATTTTGTGTCTCTTGCTTCTGATTCATACTCTTCAATATGGATAGAAGTATATACATCATCTTTCACAAGTCTTTCACTCATAATAATCGCATCTTCGTAGTTGTAACCTTCCCATGTCATGAAAGCTACAAGAACATTTTGGCCTAAAGCCATTTCTCCATCTTGCATAGATGGACCATCTGCAAGAACTTCCCCTTTTGTAACTCGGTCACCCTCACTGACAATCGGGCGCTGATTTATACAAGTTCCAGCATTTGAGCGAATGAATTTTTGTAAATTATAACGATCTACATCGCCTTGGATTTCTTTCCCATCAACTTCCGATACTCGACGGACTACAACCTCTCTCGCCTCAACTCTCTCTACAATACCGTCATGTCTACAGATGGTAGCAGCACCAGAGTCTTTACCATTAACGTATTCCATACCAGTACCAACAATTGGTGCTTGTGGTTTTAACAAAGGAACAGCTTGACGTTGCATGTTTGCACCCATCAGAGCACGGTTGGAGTCATCGTTTTCCAAGAAAGGAATACATGCTGTAGCAGCCGAAACAACTTGTTTAGGCGAAACATCCATGTAATCAATTTGCTCTCTTTTCACAACAATGTTTTCTCCACGGAAACGGGAAATAACTTCTTCACTTTCAAATATATTATCTTCATTTAACGGCGCATTCGCTTGGGCAACAATATAATTATCTTCTTCATCAGCCGTTAGATAATCAATTTCATTTGTTACTTTGCCAGTCTCCGAATCAACCCGACGATACGGCGTCTCGATAAAACCAAATTCATTAACTTTCGCAAAAGAAGAAAGAGAGTTAATCAAGCCGATATTTGGGCCCTCAGGAGTTTCAATTGGACACATTCTCCCGTAGTGGGAGTAATGGACATCTCGCACCTCAAAACCAGCTCGTTCACGAGTTAAACCACCAGGTCCTAAAGCTGACAAACGACGTTTGTGTGTTAACTCAGCTAACGGGTTCGTTTGATCCATAAATTGGGATAACTGTGAACTTCCAAAGAATTCTTTAATAGAAGCAATTACCGGTCTAATGTTAATTAATTGTTGCGGTGTAACACTTGATGTATCCTGAATGGACATTCTCTCACGTACCACTCGTTCCATCCGTGAAAGACCAATACGGAACTGGTTTTGTAGTAACTCACCAACAGAACGAAGTCTACGATTTCCTAAATGATCTATGTCGTCCGTATCTCCAACTTCATGCAGCAAGTTAAAGAAATAACTGATAGAAGCTAAAATATCTGCAGGTGTAATATGTTTGATGTCTTTTTCTACATTCCCATTACCTATAACATGGAGAACTCTTTCACCACTTGGGTCCGTTGGATCGATAATTTTTACAGTTTGAAGCGTGATTTCATCTTCAAGTACACCATCATGTGGTTGTTGAACTGTTTCACCAAGCATATCTTCCTTACGTTCTAAATATGGGATTAGCTTATTTAACAGTTTTCTTTCTAGACGATCGCCTTTTTCTGCTAAAACCTCGCCTGTTTCTGGGTCAACAACCGTTTCAGCTAGTACTTGATTTAACAGGCGATTTTTTATGTTAAGTTTCTTGTTCATTTTATATCTACCAACACGCGCTAAATCATATCGTTTTGGATCAAAAAATCTGGAAACAAGTAAACTTTTTGCGTTTTCTACAGTTGGTGGTTCACCAGGACGCAATCGCTCGTAAATTTCTAACAACGCTTTTTCTGTTGTTTCCGTATTATCTTTTTCTAATGTATTTTTAAGGTATTCATTCTCACCAAATAATTCGATGATTTCTTGATCAGTACCGAATCCGAGCGCACGCAATAGTACAGTGATTGGCAATTTACGTGTACGGTCAATTCTTACGTGAGCTACATCCTTTGCATCGGTTTCGAATTCTAACCATGCACCGCGGTTAGGGATAACCGTAGCTCCAATACCCCGTTTACCATTTTTATCAATTTTTTCATTAAAATAAACACTTGGCGAACGTACAAGCTGAGATACAATTACTCGTTCTGCACCATTAATCACAAACGTTCCTGTATCAGTCATTAATGGGAAGTCACCCATAAACACCTCTTGTTCTTTTACTTCGCCAGTCTCGTTATTAATCAAACGAACTTTAACTCGTAGTGGGGCATTATAAGTAACATCTCTTGATTTAGACTCGTCTACATCATACTTTGGATCACCTAAACTGTAATCGACAAATTCAAGTGATAAATTACCCGCAAAGTCTTCAATAGGAGAAATATCTTTAAACATTTCCCTTAGCCCCTCTTCTAAGAACCATTCATAAGAAGAAGTTTGAATTTCTATTAAATTTGGTAGCTCTAATACTTCACTAATACGTGCATAGCTCCTGCGTTTTCGGTGCCGTCCATATTGAACTAGTTGACCTGTCAACTGCTTCACCCCTTAAATAATACGTATTGTAGAATACTAATCCTACTTTTTAAAAAAGGTATATTTATTTAAAACACTACTAGTTCGCTAACTAGTGTGTTTTTTAAAACTTCAAATGATACTCTCATAAGATAAAGAAACTTTAACAAAACCTTTATGTCTAATTATGTAAGAATCCAATACTTGATGAGGAAGCTGTCATGTTAAAGAGCCAATTACATTCCCTTTTAATATTTTCAAATAATAGTTTACAGATTTAACTGTTAAACGTTATAATAAGGAAAAGATAAGGATAGATTCTACGTAACATCCTCATTTTCCCTCGATTCTAACAGTTTTTCCTATCCGCAGTGAAATATACATTCATATTTCACAAAGATTCTACTTGACATAAAAATCCCATTATTAGCATTTTACTATACTAACATAAGAGTATCGTTTGGTCAATTATTTATTGCCTTTATAATAAAATAACCTTTATCTCTAGCTACTATATCCACTTCACCGAAGAGGTCCTCTAGTTTTTGTTTAGCAGAAGGCGCTCCTTGCTTCTTCTGAATAACCACCCATAATTCTCCATTTGGGAGCAACGCTGATTTAGATTCTTCAAACATTTTATAAACAACTTTTTTACCCGCTCTAATTGGTGGATTTGTAACAATTGCCGCAAACAAACGTTTACCCACATTCGCTAAACCATCACTATGGATTATTTCGGTGTTAACTATTTGATTCCGCTTAGCATTTAACTCCGCTAAACTTAACGCTCTTTTATTTATATCAGCCATAACAATATTTCTATCTTGGAAACTATTCGCCAAGGCAATACCGATTGGACCGTATCCGCATCCCACATCTAATATATCACCAGATATTATAGGAGCTTCAAACGTTTCTATTAATAAACGGGAACCGAAATCTACTTCATTTTTTGAGAAGACTCCTATATCACTAGTAAACGTAAATTCCCTGTCTCTTAATATATATTTCCATGTTTTTGGCGAACTTTTAGAATGAGGTTGTTGTGAAAAGTAATGCTCAGTCACATGGGCACCTACTTTACTATATTAATTGTGTGTGTTCAAAAAACGACGAGATCGTTGTTTTAAACATATATGAAGAAAATATTCTTGGTAGTTGGTAGTTGAAAAGAGCTCTGCCGGAAACCGGCGAGCTCTTACATGAAAGATATAACCTAATTATTTAACTTCTACAGAAGCTCCAGCTTCTTCTAACTTACCTTTAACTTCTTCAGCTTCTTCTTTAGATACGCCTTCTTTAACTGCTTTAGGAGCGTTATCTACAAGGTCTTTAGCATCTTTTAAGCCAAGGCCAGTAATCTCACGCACTGCTTTAACAACTTTTATTTTAGAAGATCCAGCAGCTTCTAATACTACATCAAATTCAGTTTGTTCTTCAGCAGCTTCTCCACCTGCAGCTCCACCTGCAACCGCAACTGGCGCAGCAGCTGTTACTCCGAATTCTTCTTCAATTGCTTTAACTAAATCATTTAATTCTAAAACTGTCATTTCTTTAATTGCACTAATCATTTCTTCTTTAGTCATGATATTATTTCCTCCTAGTTTAAGTTTAATTTTTTATAATATATCTGGCCGTTCTTATGCGCCTTGTTCTTCTTTTTGTTCTGCAACAGCTTTAGTTGCATAAGCAAAGTTACGAATTGGTGCTTGTAATACGCTAAGCAACATAGATACCATGCCTTCGTAATTTGGTAGATCTGCAAGCTCTTTAATTTGATCAAGAGTAGCTGTCTTACCTTCGATTACGCCGCCTTTAAGTTCTAACGCTTCATGTTCCTTGCTGAAATTCTTAAGAATTCTTGCAGGTGCAACAGCATCATCATTACTGAAAGCCAACGCAGTTGGTCCAACTAAAGTATCGCTAAGGCCGTCTAATTCAGCAGCTTCAGCAGCACGACGAGCCATTGTATTTTTGTAAACTTTAAAATCTACACCAGCTTCGCGCAATTGTTTCCGTAGTTCTGTAACCTCACTTACGTCAAGTCCACGATAGTCAACAACAACAGTCGTTTGGCTATTACGGAATTTATCTGTAATTTCCTCTACTAATTGTTTCTTTTGCTCGATAACACTAGACATTCTTCCACCTCCTAGTTTTTTTGCATACCGTACGAGAAGTACCTTGGCACTATATTACCAGTTTAAAAGCCAGGCATAAAATAAGCTCCCACGCAGACATGGGAGCTTTATATTACAAACATAAATCATAAAATCAGTTTGCTCATAAAACCTCGGTAGGATGATTAAGCTTTACGCCCCTACTGTCTACGGTACAACATATTCATTTATTGCAACGAAAAGTAGTATATCAAATTGATGTCCAATTGTCAACACTGGTTTTAGCGGAAATTAGATACATCAACTTTGATTCCAGGTCCCATAGTAGAAGCAATAGAAACATTTTTAATATATGTTCCTTTAGCTGCTTGTGGTTTCACTTTAACAATTTGTTCTACTAAAGCATTAATGTTATCCACTAATTTTTCGTTGTCAAACGAAATTTTTCCAACTGGCACATGAATGTTCGCTGATTTATCTACACGATATTCAACTTTACCAGCTTTGATTTCTTTAATAGCTTTTTCAACATCAAATGTAACAGTTCCAGTTTTAGGGTTTGGCATTAGACCTTTAGGCCCTAACACCCGTCCTAACTTACCAACTTCGGCCATCATGTCCGGAGTCGCAACAATTACATCGAAGTCAAACCAACCTTGGTTAATCTTGTTAATATAGTCAGATTCACCAACAAAGTCTGCGCCAGCGGCTTCTGCTTCTTTCGCTTTCTCACCTTTAGCGAAAACTAATACGCGTTGTGTTTTACCAGTTCCGTGCGGCAACACCATTGCTCCACGAATTTGTTGATCAGCTTTCTTAGGGTCAACTCCTAAACGGAATGCAACCTCTACTGTTTCATCAAAATTCGCTTTAGCTGCTTCTTTAACTAATTCAACAGCTGATGGAATTTCATATGATTTATTACGGTCAACAAGCTTCACAGCTTCTTGATAATTTTTACCTCTTTTAGCCATTTTATTTCCTCCTCTATTGTGGTTATAACGGTAATACCTCCCACTTTTATAAAAGCACTATTGCTTTTATAAAGCATGTGATTAATCATCACACTCACGAAAAAGGTTGCGATTAATGGCAACATTTTCGCAACCTATACCGTATTTAAAATAAATCTATCGGAATTAGTCTTCGATAACAATTCCCATACTTCTTGCTGTACCTTCAACCATACGCATTGCTGATTCAACATCAGCCGCATTTAAGTCAGGCATTTTTGTTTCTGCGATTTCTTTTACTTGGTCGCGTTTTAATGTAGCGACTTTATTACGATTCGGCTCCCCTGATGCAGAGTCAATACCTGCTGCTTTCTTAAGCAACACTGCTGCTGGTGGAGTTTTAGTAATAAATGTAAATGAACGGTCTTCAAACACCGTAATTTCAACAGGAATAATCATACCCGCTTGGTCTTGTGTACGTGCATTAAATTCTTTACAGAATCCCATGATATTAACACCTGCTTGACCTAGAGCCGGCCCAACTGGTGGTGCTGGATTAGCTTTACCTGCAGGGATTTGCAATTTAACTACCTTAATTACTTTTTTAGCCACGAGACACACCTCCTTAAAGTCCGTGATGTGGTAATAGGGGTTCTATATATTCGCCCCTCCCACTCATGTTTAAGCACTCTGAACTAAGAGCGCGCAATAACATAGGAATTTTACCATGAACAAAAAAATATTGCAAGTTTTTGTCTTACATTTGCTAATTATAATTTCTCCACTTGTGAAAAGTCAAGTTCGACTGGCGTTTCTCTACCAAACATATTTACATGAACTTTAATTTTTTGTTTATCCACATCAATATTTTCAATTGATCCCGTGAAATCAGTGAATGGTCCTTCCTTCACTCTCACATTCTCTTTTAACTCAAAATCTACTTCGACCTTAGGTGCTTCTACACCCATTTGTTTCAATAGATTATCTACTTCTTCTGGTAATAATGGTGTTGGCTTCGACCCATGACCACTCGAACCAACGAAACCTGTCACACCAGGAGTGTTTCGAACTACATACCAGGAATCATCTGTCATAATCATTTCCGTTAGTACATACCCAGGGAAAAACTTCTTTTTCACTATTTTTTTCTTCCCATTTTTAATTTCTGTTTCCTCTTCTTCAGGTACAATGACACGGAAGATTTTATCTTCCATTCCCATTGTTTCTACGCGCTTTTCCAAATTCATTCTTACTTTGTTCTCATAACCGGAATACGTATGTACAACATACCATTTTTTCTCCATTAAATAGGGCTGCCAGCGCCCGTCCCTCCCTTAGAGTTGAGTATATTAAAAGCTAATCCAATTTCTTCTTTCCTTAGTCAAAAGGTTTGTACGTTTATTGCTAAATACTAGAATGCGATGTTGTACTAATGTACCGCTATGGATACATGTCGCACTCACTGTCAACGATGAAGTCCTAATAAACGTAAAGCACTTTTTAAGTAACTAAATTTATGCAATTTAAAAAACCCGTTACAACGGGTTTTCGCGTATTGGTATATTCATCTACATTATAGCATAATTATAACATAATTATTCAAATAACTATTATAACAAATTTAACCCTAAAGATATTAATTGATCAACAATCATAAAAAATATTGCCATAAAGACAACAGAAGTTATAACAATCACTGTATAGTTAGTCAATTCTTTTCCTTTTGGCCAACTAACCTTCTTCATTTCTTTTGAAACATTTTTCAAGAATTTAAACAAAGTTGTACCCCCCAACTCTACCAAATGCGCTGATTCATTTATTTTGTCTCGCGATGCAACGTATGTTTTCCACATATCTTGCAATATTTGCGTACTTCTAATCGAGTAGACTTTGTAGATACATTTTTATTAGTTGAATAGTTTCGACTTGAACATATTGCACACGCTAGAGTTACTTTCTGACTCATATTTTCACCCCGTATTCAGAGGTTTTTCTTATATAATGTAGCACGATATTGTATATTATGTCAATAAGCAATAGATTCCGCTTTCAAAGATTGATTCCCTTTGTTTCAAGTAATTGCTCTAATTTACGTTTCACTCGTTGGAGGGCATTGTCTATTGATTTGACGTGTCTTTTTAAATCGGCGGAAATTTCTTGGTATGTCCTGCCATCTAGATATAAATGAAGTACTTGCTTTTCTAAATCACTTAATAGCTCCGATAATTTTGACTCCATATCTCCCATTTTCTCTCTATTTACTAATAGCTCCTGTGGATCAATAGCTTTTGAACCGGCTATAACATCCAGTAATGTCCTGTCTGACTCTTCATCATATATGGGCTTGTCCAAGGAAACATATGAATTTAAGGGGATATGTTTTTGTCTTGTAGCTGTCTTAATTGCTGTTATTATTTGTCGAGTTATACATAATTCCGCAAACGCTTTAAAAGAAGTGAGCTTGTCCTCATCATAGTCACGAATTGCTTTATATAAACCAATCATACCTTCTTGAACAATATCTTCCTTATCCGCACCGATTAAGAAATATGTTCGTGCTTTTGCTCGTACAAAATTCTTATACTTTTGGATTAAATAATCAAGGGCATGACTGTTTCCTTGATGAATAAGGGCTAAAATTCCTTCATCATCAAGCAAACGTATGCTCTTTTGTTCTTCTTCTAAACGCTCGATATTCAAGAAGTAAGCCCCCTTCAACGACGCAGTGCACTTTAAAAGATATTATACATACCGTTTCGATAACCGTCAATACAACAAAGAGATGATTTTTAAAATATACGGAAAAAACAAATAATTCCACCAACCTATTAGAAGGGGGGGTGATTCACTTTCGGCAAAATGAAATTAGGTCCTAAATTTCCCCTCTTCTCATCTTTTCAAATTTCTCTAACGTTTCTTCATCTAGTTCTATCTTTGTATTTGGTTTAATTTGCTTATGATCTTCAATATTTTCGTTAATTTGTCTTTCTACATCTTTTAACTCAATATATAGCTCTCTTGCCGACTTACGTAACGCACCTTGCCCAAAGATTGTCCGCTGTTCTGCATAATCTGAGGTTGCAACATAAACCTGTGTTTTTACGTTCTTTAATTTCCTTACCAATTTCTCAATACATTCATCAGCCGTTTCCTTTTCCTTCGTGTAAATAATCTCAATATTATATTCTTCAAGTTTATTCTCAATTCCTCGTACATAGTATGCGTCAAAAACAACTATAACCCGATATCCTGAATAAGATTGGTATTCTGCCATTAATTCAATCAGCCGGTCACGAGCCTGGCCGATTTCCTTCTCTTTTAATCGCTGCAGTTCTTCCCATGCCCCAATAATGTTGTATCCATCTACTACAACAATAACCATTATCCATCACCCAGTGGATATCTTTTACGGTATACTTCATAAAGTAATAAACTGCATGCAACTGAGGCATTTAAAGATGAGACTTTTCCTTTCATTGGCAAACTTACTGTCCAATCACATTTTTTCTTTACTAACCGGCTTATTCCCTTACCTTCATTCCCAACAACAAGAGCTATAGGTAAAGTACCATCAAGTTTACGATAATCTTCAGTTGCTTCCGCTTCTGTTCCAACTACCCATACATTCTTGTCTTTTAGTTCATCAATCGTATTTGCTATATTTGTCACACGAGTAACTGGAATATGTTCAATCGCCCCAGCTGCTGTTTTGGCTACTGTTGCAGTAAGTCCCACAGAACGGCGTTTAGGTATAATTACACCATGAGCCCCTGTAGCATCTGCTGTTCGTAAAATTGAACCTAAATTATGCGGGTCTTCCAACTCGTCCAAAATGATAAAGAACGGATCTTCACCTTTTTCCAATGCACGCTGAAATAAATCATCCAATGTTGAATATTGATAGGATGCGACATATGCAATAACTCCTTGATGATTTCCAGATGTAAGTTGATCTAACTTTGATTTAGGGACTTTTTGAACAATAGTGCCCGATTGCTTAGATAGTTGATTAAGCTTCCCTAATGTATTGGTGTTCAATTGTTCAGTTACCAATACTTTATTTACTGATCTGCCAGACTTTAATGCTTCTATCACAGGGTTTTTACCCATAATAATCTCTTGATCCATTTCATTCACTCCTTTCTTCGATGTGTTTAACAGCTTCTCGCAGCAATTCCGAAAGCCTGTGTTCATTGTTTGATAGATAGAGATAACCAATTAAAGCTTCAAACGCAGTACTATATCGGTAAGTCTGAACACTAATATTTTTCGGAGTGGAGCCGGACTTTGCATTTCTTCCTCTAGCAACAATCCGCTCCTCTTCATTATTCAATATTCCTCTATCCAACCAATTACGAATCACCGTGGCTTGTGCTTTACCCGAAACAAATGAAATGGCTTTTTTATGCAAATCATTAGGTTTTATTTGCCCACTCTTTAGTAAATGTTCTCTAATATACACTTCATAAATAGCATCTCCCATATAGGCGAGACTTAAGCTTTTCATTTGCTTAACATCCAATTTCATTTTCTATCCTCTTTTCCAGCGCACTCCTTGTGGTGTATCTTCTAAAATGATTCCCTGCTCTTTAAGCATATCTCTTATTTCATCAGCACGCGAGAAATTTCGACTCTTTCTCGCTTCATTCCTCTCTTCAATCAATGTTTCAATTTCCTCATCTAATAAATTCTTTTCTGCTTTAATAGTAATACCCAAGACCTCAATTAATGATTGTATTGCTTCTTGAAAAGTCTCTATTACACTTGTTGAAGTTTGCTTTTGTTGTAGGTATACATTTGCTTCTTTTGCTAGATCAAAAATAACTGAAATGGCATTTGCCGTATTAAAATCATCATCCATCTCTTGTTCAAACCTGTTTTTACTTTCATTAATCTTTTGTAGCCAAACCGTCTCATCTTCTACAAGATTTAAACTGTTTTCTTTTCTATGTTCTAAGTTTTGATAGGCTGTTCTAATGCGATCCAGACTATTTTTAGCACTCTGCAACAACTCTTCCGTAAAGTTGATAGGATTGCGATAATGAACACTTAGCATAAAAAATCTTAAGGTTTGCGGGTCATGATTTGCTATTAAATCTCTTGTTAAGACAAAATTCCCTAGAGATTTGGACATTTTTTCATTGTCTATATTAATATACCCATTATGCATCCAATAGTTAGCAAAAGTTTTACCTGTCATCGCCTCTGATTGAGCAATCTCGTTTTCATGATGGGGGAAAGTTAAATCTTGCCCTCCTGCATGAATATCGATCGTATCACCGAGGTATTTTTTCACCATTGTTGAACATTCAATATGCCAACCCGGACGGCCTTTACCCCATGGTGAATCCCAGGATATTTCTCCCTCTTTCGCCTGTTTCCATAAAGCAAAGTCTAGCGGGTCTTCCTTTTTCTCCCCCACCTGTATTCTAGCCCCCGAGCGTAATTCATCAATGGATTGGTGCGATAACTTCCCATACCCATCAAATGCACGAGGTTTAAAATATACATCTCCATCCGCTTCATAGGCGTATCCTTTTTGTATTAGTACATCTATAAAATTGATAATATCATCCATAGTATCCATGACCCTTGGATTATGAGTTGCTTCTTTAACCCCTAATGCTTCAACATCCTCTAAATATGCCTGAATAAATTTATTTGCTATAGTTGGGACTTCTTCCCCAAGTTCATTAGCTGCTTTGATTATCTTATCATCTACATCTGTAAAGTTTAAAACGTAGTCCACTTTATACCCTTTGTATTCAAAATATCTTCTTACTGTATCAAAAACAATTGCAGGACGAGCATTTCCAATATGGATAAAGTTATATACGGTAGGTCCGCATACATACATACTAACTTTTCCTTCCTCAATTGGTTTAAAAACCTCTTTATTGTGAGTCAGAGTATTATAAATCCTAATAGTCATTATTTTGTACTCCCTTCCTTCATTTTCTCGATTTCCTCTTTTAAATCTTCTATTTCTTTTTGCATTTGTAGAAAACGTTCAGCGACAGGATCGGGCAACTTGTGATGATCTAAATCTCTTCTTACTTTTTGACCATTTCGCACAACGATTTTTCCTGGCACACCTACTACCGTACAGTTATCAGGAACATCTTTCACAACCACAGCACCACCGCCAACTTTAGAGTTCTTGCCGATAGTAATAGAACCCAGGACCTTTGCACCAGTGGAAACTAACGCATTATCCATGATAGTCGGATGACGTTTCCCTTTTTCATTTCCGGTTCCACCCAGGGTAACTCCCTGGAAGATGGTTACGTTATCTCCTATTTCACATGTTTCCCCAATAACTACGCCCATGCCATGGTCTATAAAAAAGCGTCTGCCTATTTTTGCTCCAGGGTGTATTTCGATTCCTGTAAGAAATCTACTTATTTGCGATATTACCCTGGCAATGAAAAATAATTTCTTTTTATAAAAAGCGTGAGCTACTCGATGCCACCAAATAGCATGTAAGCCAGAATAAGTTAAAAATACTTCGAAATAGGTTCTTGCCGCTGGATCTTGTTCAAAAACGACATCCATATCTTCTTTCATACGCTTAAATATCCCCATATCAACGCCTCCCCTTTTGTCGATTAGCGTCCGTAGAAATAACGCCATCTTATATTTGGATTTTCTTAATCTATTTACTAAAACTTAAAAGGCTATTTTTTAAATAATTGTTGTTTCTGTCACTAAATATTATAGACTGCGAATTACTTTAATTCAGAATACTGCGTGATAACCGCTACGGAAAATACACTCCGCTTTCCGCGGGGAGCTGGTGAGCCTCCTTCGTGCTAACGCACTACGTAGTCTCACCGATGCTCTTCTTCCCGCAGGAGTCTCCGTGTATTTCCTTCGCTAATTTAGTGCTTTTTAACTTCCAAGCATGTTATAAAGACCCTATAGATATAACTACCACTATTAAGCAGGTTGATTGTAGCGGAGGGCAGTCGACTCCTGCGGGAAGATAGGCCTAGATGAGACCCCGGAGTGCGATAGCACGAGGAGGCTCATCAGCCGCCCTAAGGTGCGCGACTGCCCGGAGCGGAAATCAACAATGCACCTTATTTCATATTTATTCTTAATTAAATATATCAACAATTTCTATCAACTGCGATGTATCAAGATACTTAAGATAGGACCTCAAAAAAAGCGCCTCTGTGCAATGAATACACAGAGACGCTTTTAGCGCGGTCCCACTCTGTTTGGAGATTGCTCTCCCAACTTAATCTCTAATAACGGTAGAGTACAACCGCTGTTATGTACTCCGTCTTTCCATAACAGACTCCAAGGGGCACTTCAATAACAACGCTTAGAATCACTTCCAGCCCAGGTGATTCTCTCTGTGTAAGCTAATTGCTCTTTACTTTCCCTTTTCAACGTTCATCTATTTATTTATAAAATATCATATTACAAACAGCCTAAAATGTGAATTATTAAGCTCCTAGCCTTTTTAGAATTTTATCTAATCTAGTTACAACTAAGTCCTTGCCAAGTAATTCAATTGCCATTGGCAACTCTGGCCCATGCATTTGCCCTGTAGTCGCTACTCGGATTGGCATGAATAGTTTCTTACCTCTATGTCCCGTTTCCTTTTGAGTAGCTTTAATTTGCGCTTTGATGGAATCCTTCGTAAAATCGTCTAAATGAATTAATTTATCCACAAAAACTTGAAGCACCTCTGGTACTTGCTCACCCGCTAATACCTCATTAGAAGCTTCATCCAGTGTTAACTCTTCTTTAAAGAATAACTCTGTTAATTCCACAATCTCTTGTCCATAACGCAACTGCTCACGGTATAATTCAATGACATTTTCTGCCCATTTGCGTTTGTTTTCATCCATATCTTCCGGCAATCTACCCGCCTCAATCAAATAAGGCATTGCAAGGTTAATTACATCGTTTAGTTCGATCGATTTAATATATTCGTTATTCATCCATTTTAGTTTTTGTTGGTCAAAAATCGCTGCAGAAGTGGAAAGACGTTCAGGATCAAAAATATTAATCAACGTCTCTTTATCAAAAATCTCTTCTTCTCCAACTGGCGACCAACCAAGTAAAGAAATAAAGTTAAATAACGCTTCTGGAAGATATCCTAGATTTTTATATTGCTCAATAAATTGAAGAATATGATTATCACGTTTGCTAAGCTTCTTACGTTCTTCATTCAGAATTAATGTCATATGTCCAAACTTAGGTGATTCCCAACCAAATGTATCATAAATCATCATTTGCTTAGGAGTATTAGATATATGCTCTTCCCCACGAAGCACATGAGAAATACCCATTAGATGGTCATCAATGGCCACTGCAAAGTTGTAGGTTGGAATACCATTTTTCTTCACAATAACCCAATCACCAAAGTCACTCGATTCAAATGTAATATCTCCCCGAACAATATCCATGAAAGTATATGTCTTTCCTTCAGGTACACGGAAGCGAATACTTGGTTTACGACCTTCTTCCTCATAAGCCTGGCATTGCTCAGCAGTTAAATCACGGTGTGCACCAGAGTATTTTGGTACTTGTCCTTTTGCACGTTGTTCTTCTCTTTCCGCTTCCAGTTCTTCCTCTGTCATATAGCACTTATATGCTAATCCCTTTTCTAGTAATTCATCCACATATTTTTGATATATATCGAGGCGTTCTGTTTGACGGTATGGGCCGTATTCTCCACCAATATCTGCGCCTTCATCCCATTCAATTCCAAGCCATTTCAAGTATTTTAACTGGCTTTCTTCGCCGCCTTCTACGTTTCGCTTCTCATCCGTATCTTCAATACGAATAATAAATTTTCCATCAAAATGTTTTGCATATAAATAATTAAAAAGTGCTGTTCTTGCATTTCCAATATGTAAGTGCCCAGTTGGACTTGGCGCGTATCTTACGCGAACCTCATTAGCCATGTGCTACTTTCCCCTTTCTCTTGTCTATAGTAAAACTACAGAAAATAAGTTCATGTATATATGAATATAATCGTATCATTATAAAAAGGAAAGTGATAACAAATCCTGTTATCACCTTTTACTCTACCTTATAAGTTATACCCTTTTTATAATGCTTTTTCAAGTAATTTTGGCTTGGCAAAAATCATTCGACCAGCAGATGTTTGCAAGACACTGGTAATTAGTACCTCAATCGTTTTACCAATATAATCTTTTCCTTCCTCAACAACAATCATTGTTCCATCGTCCAAATATGCCACACCTTGATTATGTTCTTTACCATCTTTAATCACTTGTACAACAAGTTCTTCTCCTGGTAAAACAACCGGTTTAACCGCATTCGCCAAATCATTAATATTAAGGACATTGACTCCTTGCAGATCACAAACTTTATTTAAATTGAAATCATTAGTCACAATAACCCCATCGATTACTTTAGCGAGTTTGATTAATTTACTATCTACTTCAGAAATATCTTCAAAATCACCTTCATATATCTCTACATTTACAGGCAATTCCTTTTGAATTCGATTTAATACATCTAAACCCCGACGACCACGATTTCGTTTTAAAGCATCAGAAGAATCAGCAATATGTTGTAATTCACCAAGAACAAATTGTGGAATAACAATTGTTCCTTCCAAGAAATTTGTCTGACAGATATCTGCTATTCTTCCATCAATAATAACACTCGTATCTAATATTTTCACTCTAGGTTCGTTTGTCTCTGCATCTTCTTCATCAACAGCTCTTCTTTTATCCTTTTTCGACGTTTTCAACAAGTTAACAAATTCATCCCTACGTTTAAAGCCAACTTGAAACCCGAAATATCCTAGTAAAATCATAATAAAGAGCGGCAAGACTTGAGAAATAACCTCAATATTGATATCTTGTAATGGCTGTGTGATAAAGTATGCAATGATTAGACCGATGATTAATCCTAAACTACCAAAAAATAAGTCTACTGCCGGAACCTTAATAAGTGCATCTTCTATCCACCTTAAAAAGTTAACAATATATCCAGCTACCCAGTAGGAAATTAGAAAGAATATGATAGCACCTAAAACCATGCCTAAATACGGGGATGTAACCCAACTAATATCTGTCAAATCTAATAAATGAATGATATCGGGAACATATAAATAACCGACTGTACCACCAAGAACTACAAAAAATAGATTGACAATGATTTTTAACAACATTTTCACCTCCTATTGTTTATTATTGCCGGTAATACAATAAATAATCCTAATAATTGCAAAAAGCCTATAATAACAATTAAATCATAGCACACACATTTTGAACATTCAATTTTGAAAAGTTTAAATTTTATAATAAAATGGCTTTATTTTAATTACTGCTCTACACTTGTTTCTAAAGCTTCTTGTACAGTGCGAACACCTATAACCTCGATACTGGTTGGAGGTGTCCATCCATCGAGATTGTTTTCCGGACAAATAACTCGCTTAAACCCAAGTTTAGCCGCTTCTTGTACACGTTGCTCAATACGAGATACACGTCTAATTTCACCAGTCAGTCCTACTTCTCCTATAAAGATATCATCTGGCTTTGTAGGTCTATCACGAAAGCTTGAAGCAATACTTACTGCAATGGCTAAATCTATAGCTGGCTCATCTAATTTAACACCACCAGCCACTTTAATATAGGCATCCTGGTTTTGCAGCATTAAGCCAACGCGCTTTTCTAAAACTGCCATAAGTAAAGGTACTCGGTTATGGTCTATGCCTGTAGCCATTCTACGAGGATTTCCAAAGCTTGATGGAGATATTAATGCCTGAATTTCTACTAGTACTGGTCTTGTTCCTTCCATGGAAGCTACAACAGTTGAACCTGCTGTCCCTTGTGACCTCTCTTCCAGGAAAATTTCAGATGGATTCATTACTTCTCTAAGACCTTCTTCTTTCATTTCAAATATACCCATTTCATTCGTAGACCCAAAGCGGTTTTTCACACCACGAAGTATCCGAAATGTATGATGTCTTTCCCCTTCAAAATATAGAACAGCATCCACCATATGTTCTAGCATTCTAGGACCTGCAATAGCCCCTTCTTTTGTTACATGACCAACAATAAATATTGGTATATTATTAGTTTTAGCAAGTCGCATTAATTCACTTGTACATTCTCGAACTTGCGATACACTACCAGGTGCACTTGTCACCTCTTCTTTAAAGATAGTTTGAATGGAATCAATAACAACAAATGCCGGCTTAATCTTTTCCACTTGGTTGGAGATATCAAATAAGTTGGTTTCAGATAATACATACAACAGATCCGAACGTATTCCTAAACGGTCAGCTCTAAGCTTTGTCTGACGGGTAGATTCTTCACCCGAAATATAAAGAACAGGTAGCTGCTTATCAGCTAATTGTGCAGACACTTGTAGTAATAAGGTTGATTTCCCTATTCCAGGGTCCCCACCAATTAAAACAAGCGACCCCATTACAATCCCACCGCCCAAGACGCGATTTAATTCTTTCATGGAGGTAGTAATTCTTGGTTCCTCCTGAGACTCAATCGCTGTAATACTCTCAGGTTTACTTGCACCTTTTGAGACTCCACTAAATATATGTTGCCCTCTTTTACTTGATGCCTCTATTTCTTCTACTAATGTATTCCAGTTATTACATCCAGGGCATTTCCCCATCCACTTAGCAGATTCATATCCGCATTCCTGACATACAAACTTTGTCTTTCGCTTTGCCAAACCACTTCTTTCCCTTCTCTATCTATTGTAACTTATTTTATGTCATATTAGGTTACAGCTTCCTATCAATTTTGGAAATTTATTTCCGTATTTTTGCCACAAAACGCAGTACACTACTAGATGAAGGAAAAGCTAGAAGAAAAAATCCTTCTAGCTTCCTAAAACCAAAGTAACCATATAAATTCTTATGAAAGGATAATAAACTCTCCTTTATTATTTAAACCTATTTTTACCTTTTGACCTTTTTCCACGGTTCCTCTTAGCAGCTCTTCAGATAATAGGTCCTCGATGTTTTTCTGGATAGATCTTCTAAGTGGCCTTGCACCATATTCTGGATCAAACCCTTCATTTGCGATTTTCTCAATGGCTTTATCGGTTAAGGTAAACTCAATTTCCATGTCTTTCAGGCGACGCTGTAACTGTTCAACCATCAGTATTACAATATCTTTCATATGTTTCTTCTCTAAGGAGTGGAATACGATAGTTTCATCAATACGGTTTAAGAATTCAGGACGAAATACTTTTTTCAGTTCATTCAATACTTTGGATTTCATATCCTTGTAATCTTGTTGTTCATCATCCAAGGTAAAACCAACGTATTTATTTCGTTTCAACTCACTTGCTCCAACATTTGATGTCATAATAATGATGGTGTTTCTAAAGTCAACAACACGCCCTTTAGAATCCGTTAAACGTCCATCTTCTAATACTTGCAATAATATATTAAAGACTTCTGGATGGGCTTTTTCTACTTCGTCAAGCAATACAACAGAATATGGTTTCCTACGTACTTTTTCTGTTAGCTGTCCACCTTCATCATAGCCAACATATCCTGGTGGGGAACCAACCAGACGAGAAGTCGCATGTCTTTCCATGTATTCCGACATGTCGATACGAATCATTGCATCTTCATCTGCAAACATAACCTCTGCCAATGCTCTAGCAAGCTCTGTTTTACCTACGCCTGTTGGCCCTAAGAAAATGAACGAACCTATTGGACGTTTAGGGTCTTTTAACCCGGCACGCGCTCTTCGTATTGCCTTCGATATAGCAACAACTGCCTCATCTTGTCCAATTACACGATCATGTAACGTTTTTTCCATATTAAGCAAACGGTCGCTTTCATCTTTTGTTAATTTCGAAACAGGAACACCAGTCCAGTTTGATACCACACTAGCAATATCCTCTATCGTTACTTCAGAGTCCATCTGCCCTTGCTTTTCTTTCCATTCACTTTTTGTTTTTTCTAATTCCTCACGATACCTTTGTTCAGAATCACGTAGAGATGCTGCTTTTTCAAATTCCTGACTTTGAACGGCGGCATCTTTTTCTTTCCGTACTTCCTCTAACTTCTGTTCCAAATCTTTTAAATTTGGTGGAATAGTATAGGAGCGTAAACGTACTTTAGATCCTGCCTCGTCAATTAGATCGATTGCTTTATCCGGTAGAAAGCGATCCGTGATATATCGGTCTGATAGAGTTGCTGCGGCTTCAATTGCTTCATCTGTAATGGTGACACGATGATGCGCCTCATATCGGTCACGTAACCCATCTAAAATTTGTACCGTTTCTTCCACAGTTGGTTGGTCCACCTGTATTGGTTGGAATCTTCGTTCTAAAGCAGCATCTTTTTCAATATATTTACGATACTCATCTAGAGTAGTTGCCCCGATACATTGTAACTCACCTCGTGCAAGAGATGGTTTTAAAATATTCGATGCATCAATCGCTCCTTCTGCACCACCTGCACCTATTAGTGTGTGGAGTTCATCAATAAAGAGAATAATATTGCTGGCCTGACGAATTTCTTCCATTACCTTTTTCAAACGATCTTCAAACTCACCACGGTATTTGGTCCCAGCAACTACCGTCCCCATATCAAGCGTCATAACACGTTTATCTCGAAGTGTTTCAGGGACTTCATTATCAACTATTTGTTGTGCTAATCCTTCAGCTACTGCTGTTTTACCTACACCAGGCTCACCAATTAAGACTGGGTTATTTTTCGTTCTTCTGCTAAGTACTTGTATCACTCGTTCAATTTCTTTAGATCTTCCAATAACTGGATCAATTTTTGCATCCCTGGCACTTTGTGTTAAATCTCTAGCAAGGGAATCAAGTGTTGGAGTGTTAGCACTAGATTGCTGTGCACCTCTTCCTTGACGGCCTGCTTGAGATTCATTACTACCTAAAAGCTGAAGCACTTGTTGTCTTGCCTTATTTAAACTAACACCAAGGTTATTAAGTACTCGGGCTGCTACACCTTCCCCTTCACGTATAAGGCCTAGAAGAATGTGTTCTGTACCCACATAAGAATGTCCCAATTTTCTAGCTTCATCTTGAGATAATTCTACTACTTTTTTAGCACGTGGTGTATAGTGGATAGATTGCATAGGCTGTTTGCCAACACCGATTAGTTTTTCTACTTCTTCTTGAATTTGACTGATTTCTAAGCCCAATGATTGTAAAGCTTTTGCTGCAATTCCTTCTCCTTCTCGAACAAGCCCTAAAAGAATATGCTCTGTGCCAATATTATTATGACCCAGTCGTACGGCTTCTTCCTGGCTTAACGCCAATACTTTCTGCGCTCTCTCTGTAAATCGTCCAAACATCATAATGGCTTCCCTCCTATTTCTCTAACTGTAGTCTCTCTCTGATGAGTGATGCCCTGAGTACATCACGTTCTTTTGGTGTTAGTGTTTTCTTTGCATAATGTTGCAGAAATCCTGGCTGAATAAGTACTAATAATTCATTAAGTATATTCCTTGATGTATTTTTTATGATACCTAAATCTATTCCTAATCGCACGTTTGATATGCAATTGGATGCCTCTTTTGATTCAATAATACGGCTGTATGCCAGCACTCCATAAGACCTATAAATGCGGTCTTCCAGAGCTGTGGATGATTCCTCTTTAATCATGTTACGCGCATTACGCTCATGTTCGATTAACTGATTGACTACACTTTCGAGGTCTTCCACAATATCTACTTCTGATTTCCCTAGTGTAATTTGGTTAGATATTTGAAAAATATTACCTAAAGCTTCACTGCCTTCACCATAGATCCCTCTAACTACTAAGCCCAATTGATTAATGGCAGGCATCATTCGGTTTATCTGGCGTGTCATTACAAGGGCAGGCAAGTGCATCATGACAGAGGCTCTCATACCAGTACCAACATTCGTTGGACATGTAGTTAAATAACCTCTTATTTCATCGAATGCATAATCTACTTTTTCCTCCAGCCAATCATCTACTTCGAAAGCCTTATCCAGCGTTTGCCTTAATTGCAGACCTGGCAGATATAATTGTATGCGAAGATGGTCTTCTTCATTGACCATGATGGAAACTTGTTCATTCTCAGAGATCAAAGCCGCAGATTCTTTGGTATGTTTTGTTAAGTGTGGACTAATTAAATGTTTCTCTACCAACACTCGCTTCTCTATTGATGAAAGATCATGAATTGGAATAAATTCAAACGCTTGGTATTGATCAAATGATTTATTTGCATACTCTTTCTGAAAAAAACGCTGAACATCAGCTAATTTTTCTTCTGCTGCTAAAATAGGGTAAGGAATATTCGCTATATTTCTCGCTAAACGAATACGACTGCTTAATACGATATCACTATCTGGCCCTTCTTCACGCATCCAGGGACTAATGGCATCATTCATAAAATGTTCCAATGTCATGCGTTATCACCTTCCTCCAGGTGATTCAATCTTTTCTCCAACGCTTTGATCTTATCTCTAACTTCCGCAGCCTCTTCAAAAGCTTCTTTTTCAATTAGATGCTGTAATTCTTCTTTAAAGTTTTGAAGTCGTCGTTTCATTTGCAAATCATCGCCAGCACGTTTTGGGATTTTTCCAGAGTGCTTCGTATTCCCTGCATGAACCCGACGAAAGATAGGATCTAATTTCTCAGAGAAAGTTTCGTAACAATGTGCACATCCAAATTTACCTACTTGTTTAAATTTAGAGAAAGTCATCCCACACTGTGTGCACTGTAATTCTTTTACTTGCTGAAAGGTATGGTTTTCCATTTTAGATGTATCAAAATTAAATAAACCGGTTAATAAGTTATGAAGGGAATATCCTTCTTCTGGATAGTTAATATAGCCTTTTTCCTTTGCACAAACTTCACATACGCGTATTTCTGTCTTTTTACCATTAATTACTTGTGTAAAATGAAGTGTAGCTGGACGCTCATGGCATTCTTCACATTCCATTTACAATTCCCCCTTTTACTACATAGTAGATAACCTGCCTAACCCTATGCCTTTTAGACAATAGCCTAGATAGTCATGTACAGGAGGGAAGTTAATCCCTTTCAATCTGTGTACAAGTAATTCCCTTAGAAAAGTAGAATTAAACTAGAGATATTTTAATTGTGATAACATTGCAGTTAATACTCTTGCACGAACTTCATCTCGTAACGGTAAGTTAAATGCTAAAGTGTTACGTTCTACAGCACTTAGCATAATTTTCGCCTCACGTTTTGTAATAATTTTCTCTTCTAATAATCTTTCTAATACGTCAGTGGCAGACCTCTGTGATATGGTGGGGTTAATCATCTCAATAATTTCATCAATCAGTTCAGATTTATCTTTATGTTTAACTCTCATGATACGAATATATCCACCACCACCACGTTTACTCTCAACAATGTACCCTTTTTCTAAAGTAAAACGAGTGTTTATGACGTAATTAATTTGCGATGGGACACATTGAAAACGATTGGCAATTTCACTTCGTTTAATTTCAATAGTATTTTGTCCTTTTGCCTGTAATACTTTTTTTAAATACTCTTCAATGATATCTGAAATATTACTCATCTGACCATCCCCTCTTGCCTGCTGTGTGCCAGTCCACTGTTCTTATATTTGACTTTGACTATCTTTGACTATACTTTTATTATACGCCAATACGCAAGAGATGCAAATACCTTTTATTCATTTTAGACAAAAATACCAGAATCAAAACCTCATACTTGTGTATATATGGAAGGTTTTCCCTAATACTCAATTCTTTAAATCAGAGATATAATTAACGCCTTCCATTTTTGAAAGTTCATCAAACAACTCAGCTGTCCGAAAGTTACGGTCTGGACCAACCTTCACATGAATAGTGCGTAAGTTACCATCCATTTTTGATACTTCAACATTTCTTATTTTCACTTCATATTCTTCCAATAAAGCTGCAATATGAAAGACTTTGACATCATTAGTTACCCTCAATTCAATGTCATAAAATGATCTTACTTTAGGAAATATTTTCTCAAAACTATTTAGGACTGCTAAGCTAACTAATATAATTAACGTTGCGAGTACAGCAGCACTATACATACCTATACCAACGATTAGCCCAAGCCCGGCAACGGTCCAAATGGATGCAGCAGTTGTTAACCCTCGTATAGTTCCACCATAAACAATAATAGTTCCTGCTCCTAAAAACCCTATGCCACTGATAACATAAGATGGAATACGTGCTGGATCAAATCGTACATTATCATAACTATCCATAAACGAAACAAATCCATAGATAGACATTAACATCATTAAGCATGATCCCACTCCAACCAATATATGTGTACGAAATCCTGCTGAGTGATTATTCATCTCCCTTTCAAATCCAATGATTCCAGATAAAGCTAGAGCAATTAATAGTCTTGTAGCGATGACAGAAAAATCACTACCTAAATATTGATCGATATACTCCATAGTTCCACACTCCAACCCATAATTGATAACAATAATAAATATAAGTATTCATTTTATAAAATTATGCTGTCTTTTAATAATTCATGATAAAATACAAAATCATCAATTATCTTATCTTTATAATAAAACGAATTGAACTAGATTGAAATAGAATTCATTGTATTATTTGCGAATAAACGGCAATAATGTTAATTGTAACAACTTAGTATACAGTTAAGAAACTATTTTTAAGGCCGTTAGGTTATTCGTTTTAATATTTGAATATTCTACGTGGGAGATAGAGCATAAACGGCCATTCATATGGATATGTCGAATAAAAAAGCCTAAGATTGTATCAATCTTAGGCTTTTTCTTTGCCTAGCGGCGTCCTACTCTCGCAGGGGGAATCCCCAACTACCATCGGCGCTGGAGAGCTTAACTTCTGTGTTCGGCATGGGAACAGGTGTGACCTCTCCGCTATCGCTACTAGACATTTATTTTATTAGGCTTGTACCCTAAAAACTAAATAAGAGTAAATCTAAGACATCTTGAAGAAGTTAGTTAAGTCCTCGATCGATTAGTATTCGTCAGCTCCACGTGTCACCACGCTTCCACCTCGAACCTATCAACCTCATCGTCTCTGAGGGATCTTACTC
>NZ_RBZP01000012.1 GCF_003628505.1 Oceanobacillus halophilus
GAGGAGCGCCTATAAAAAGAGAGGAGCGCCTATAAAAAGAGAGGAGCGCCTATAAAAAGAGTGGAGCGCCTATAAAAAGAGTGGAGCGCCTATAAAAAGAGTGGAGCGCCTATAAAAAGAGTGGAGCGCCTATAAAAAGAGTGGAGCGCCTATAAAAAGAGTGGAGCGCCTATAAAAAGAGTGGAGCGCCTATAAAAAGCAGTGAACGCCTATAAAAAGCAGTGAACGCCTATAAAAAGCGTTAAACGCCTATAAAAAGCAGTGAACGCCTATAAAAAGCGATGAGCGCCTATAAAAAGCGATGAGCGCCTATAAAAAGCGTTGAACGCCTATAAAAAGCGATGAACGCCTATAAAAAGGGATGAACGCCTATAAAAAGGGATGAACGCCTATAAAAATTGGTGAGCGCCTATAAAAAGCGTTGAGCGCCTATAAAAATCCCCCCTCATTCCCAAACTAAACCACAAAAAAAGCACTCCCCACTAAAATAAGGAGTGCTCTTTTCAAAATGATTCATTATTAACTTGCATACATTTCTTTCACTTGTTTTTGTAATTTTCTATCCTGCACGTATTCATCATAACTCATTTCTTTATCGATTAAGCCGCTTGGTGTGATTTCAATCAGGCGGTTGGCGATACTATTAATGAACTGATGGTCGTGTGATGTGAATAGAATGGATCCTTTAAATTTAATTAAACCATTATTTAAGGATTGGATAGATTCTAAATCTAGATGGTTTGTTGGTTCGTCTAACAATAGCACATTCGCATGAGATAGCATCATTTTAGAAAGCATGCAGCGAACTTTTTCTCCGCCGGAAAGTACATTCGCTTTTTTAAGTGCTTGTTCACCGGAGAATAACATTCTGCCTAAGAATCCGCGGAGGAATGTTTCTGTTTCGTCCTCTGGTGAAAATTGACGGAGCCAGTCAACTAATGTTAAATCTCCATTTTCAAAGTACTTGGAGTTGTCTTTTGGAAAATAGGATTGTGATGTTGTAACTCCCCATTTATAAGAACCGGCATCGGGTTCCATCTCACCCATTAAAATTTTGAATAGAGTTGTCTTCGCGATATCATCTGGTCCGACGAAGGCAACTTTATCATCTTTATTAATGGTAAAGCTGACATTATCCAGAACTTTTTTACCACCAATTGTTTTCGTTAGTCCCTCTACACGTAATAAGTCATTCCCAATTTCGCGTTCTGGAGTGAAGGCAATATATGGGTATTTACGAGAAGATGGTTTAATATCATCTAAGGTAATATTCTCCAATAACTTCTTACGGGATGTTGCTTGTTTTGATTTGGATGCGTTGGCACTAAATCTTGCAACAAACGCCTGGAGTTCTTTGATTTTTTCTTCTTTTTTCTTATTTGCTTCTTGAGCCATTTTGGTCGCTAATTGACTAGATTCATACCAGAAATCATAGTTTCCAATATAGATTTGGATTTTACCAAAGTCTACATCTGCAATGTGGGTACACACTTTGTTTAAAAAGTGACGGTCATGGGAAACAACGATAACGGTATTTTCAAAGTTTATTAAGAATTCTTCCAACCATTGGATAGCCTGAATGTCCAAACCATTGGTAGGCTCGTCTAGTAAGAGAATATCAGGGTTTCCGAATAATGCTTGAGCAAGTAGAACTTTTACCTTATCATCCTGTGGTAGATCAGCCATTTTTACAGAATGAAGGGATTCAGGAATTCCTAGTCCTTTTAAAAGTACAGCTGCATCTGATTCTGCTTCCCAGCCGTTTAGCTCAGCGAATTCACCTTCTAGTTCTGCAGCACGCATGCCATCTTCCTCAGAAAAGTTTGCCTTCATATAGATAGCATCTTTTTCTTGTTTCACTTTATACAAACGTTCATGTCCCATTAGGACGGTATCCATTACTTGATGATCTTCATATGCAAAGTGGTCCTGTTTTAACACAGCGAGGCGTTCACCTGGAGATAAGGAGACATTTCCTGATTGAGGTTCTATTTCACCAGATAATATTTTTAAAAATGTTGATTTCCCAGCACCGTTCGCACCAATTACACCATAACAGTTACCAGGAGTAAATTTTAAATTCACGTCCTCAAATAACTTTTTATCACCGTATCGTAAACTAACATTAGTAACATTAATCATGTAACGTGTTTCCTCCAATTAAATAAGTAATCATGGTTAGCTTACGTTATTTATTAGGAAACGTCAATGTTTTGATATTATATAACAGGAAATTTACAAAAAATTTATTGCAATATTAATTGAATTTTGTAATAGTATAAGAACAAAGAAAAAGCAAAGCGACTGACTATAGATTAAAATATTCGTAGGCAAATAGATGACTGCGGTATATACTAATATATATAACTATTTTTCAGAATAAGTGAGAGTACAAACCGACATTAAATAGCATGTAATGAGACAAAAATATAGGTTATTCTTTCAGAGGCGAGGGGAAGATGATGGGGGAAAGAATCGTTTACTTACTGTTTACCGATACAGGGACGTTATTATCGAAAACCATCAATTATTTTACGAAACAACAACTAAATCATGTTTCGATTAGTTTTGATAAAGAGCTAAAGGAAGTATACAGTTTTGGTCGAAAATATGAAAATAATCCATTTATAGGTGGGTTTGTAAGAGAAGATACACGCGGTGAACTGTTAAAAAAATCGGAATGCGAAATTTATACGTATCAGCTTAGCGAGGAAGAATATCAGCGAATATACTATCATGTGAAGGTTGTAGAAGCAAGAAAGCATGCTTATAAATATAATTTTATTGGCCTTTTCTGTATATTAATTCAGTTGGAGTGGAATCGCAGTAATGCTTTTTTCTGTTCACAGTTTATTGCATCATTGCTTAATGATATTGAGCATATCAATTTTGATAAACCAGATTGTTTCGTGAGACCTGCAGATATTAGAGAATTAAATCAGTTGAAACTTATCTATAAGGGGAGACTGGGAAGGTATTTTTCAAACGAAAAACCGGCAGCTAACCAATTAGTTGAACAACAACAGAATGTTTCTACATTCTATCTACCTAGGAAACTATTACGATTTGTTATGAAGTAATAGGACAGTACAGTAAAAAACCATAACTATTTATGGTCTTTTACTGTACTGTATCAATGCCTAATGTCCGATAAGGGATTTCTATGCGAAATGCTAAGTTATTTGCCTCCAAATCAATATGTTCAACAGATACCTTAAAGTTACTCTTCATTTCCATCTCCGTTACCGCGACATAAATCTCTTCCTCTTTTGGATTAATCGTAACCCATTCCGGCATATTTAAGTACTTATCCATATACTCCATAATTTTCTGGTTCGGTAATTCCAGCAGCCCGATGGAAATGGAACGCTGAATTAATTTAATATCTCCATTTTCTAGAACGAGTGGCTCCAAATGAACAGATAATGGAACCGTAGTCGAGAATACTGGTAATTCACCCATGAGATGCACATCTTCCTCTAGGGAAATGCTATAATGATGGTTCGAACCTTCCAATAACTTCTCTATATAGGCATTCACCAGTTCGTTTAGATTTTGTTTTGTGGTGCGGACAACGAACTCAGAACTGTCTTCCGTATCATGTTTGGTAGTAGGTGCAATATTGGTTTCTGGTACTGGTCCAAATAAAAGGAATGCGAGGATAATGAGCATTACAACATTGAAACCTAGTAAGCTATAAAATAGCTTTTTCCACTTATTCGTTCCTTTTTTTAAATCTTTTCGAGCGGTCACGTCCCTCAACTCTCTTCATTCGTAATATGGTTCAGCACACGCTCTGCAATACGGTGATACCCATGATAATTTGGATGGAAATTATCTTCTGCAAATAAGTTTATTTCTGCATCTTGGAACAAGTCCACTGTTGGAATAAACGTAACATTCGGATGTTCCTCTGCAATTGTGCGGGTAGTGCTGTTATATGTTTCCACGATCATATCTAATTCCTTTATGTCCTGAAAATACTTTTCAAATGGGTTGTAAAATCCTACAAGATAAATATTGGTATCTTCATTTACGTTTTGGATTTTTGTAACAATTTCTTGCAAATTGTTCTCGTAACTGACACGTTGCTCGATAAAATCGTGAAGGGTTAAATTCATAATGTTTTCCTTTGCCACTTGCATAATATCATTTGCACCAATAGTGATGAGGACAATATCAGCCTTTGAGATAGCAGAGGTTACTTCTTCATTGTCCATTCTATTTAACAATTGTGCAGAACGTTGACCACGTTTACCAAAGTTTTCAAATTCAGCTATTTCCTTATTTTGATTGATGGTACGCTCAAGGATACCAATATAGCCACCTCGATTGGTGCTATCTCCAACACCCTGTGTAAGGGAATCACCGATAGCAACAATATGGATATTATTTTTGAAGAATTCAATGGTACTCTGGACAACCTCGGAAATACGTTCAGGAAAGTCTTTAGGTTCTGGATTATCTTGCTGATCTTCTTCTTCAGGAACTTCCATTACAGGTTCCTCTTCCATTATTTGTTCTTCTTCGGCTTGTTCTTCAATTATCTCAATATCTTCTAAAAGCGCTTGTTGACTTGGGGAGTCATCGGAATTTAGTACATTAAAAAGGATAAGTATAATTGCAATGCCCAATAAAATGGAGCCTATGATATAGAATAATTTATGTTTCATGTGCATCACACCTAAGTTGATTTACTATATATTATGGCTGTGTGAGTCATTTGTCTACTAAAAACCATTTCGCTACTTTATTTTATGCGACAAAGGAATTCACCATTCTCCATTCCCTCATCACATTTTAAAATAAGTAGGGCAATTTCAAAAACCTCTATATTATATATACCCTAATATTTTAATCAATAAAAGCTAAAGTTAAACGCAGACGATAAAATGTTTAGAAAACCATGTTAATATGCGCTCATGCGGATGGTACGTTTTATAAAAATCTTCACAGTAGCTTTTTAATTTTCTCATATATATTCGCGAAGTTTCAATTAGAAAGTGGGGGTGAAAGTGATAAATAGCAGTAAAAAAGAAGAGAGGTGCATAGCCTATGCTTTGCACCTCAACTTTTGAATAGAAGTATATCTATTAAACTAAAGCAGCAACACTTTCTTTATTTGCTCTTAAACGCTTTGCTTCTTCAAATGGACTTTTATTTGTTATTACAGTTATTCCAGCAGCTTTTGCATGGTCCACTGTTTCGTCAGACTGTGCCGCATTTTCTACCCATAGAATTTTCCCTTGTTTGTTAATAAATTGTTCAATAGTTGTTGATGGTAATGATTCTCCATTGATCCAAACAGCATCAATATCTTGTGGAATAGTTGCTAGCTCTTTGTATTCCTCTGTTTCACCAAATGGGATGATTTCATATCCTAATGCTTCCAGTTTCTTTGCAGAAGCTTGGGTAGAGCCAGCACTTGCAATTACTTTCTTTCTGATGCCAGCTTCTGAACGATTAAATGGGGAAGAAAGCAACCATTTAATAGCGTCTTCGTCTGTTGTTTTGATAACTGGAGCTTCTCCCGTTGCTTTAGCAATTGCTTGGTCTAAATCAGCTAGAATATCTTTCGTGGATTCCAGTCCAATAGACAGACGTACTAATTCTTCTGATACGCCACTCTTCTTCAAGTCTTCTGCACTCAACTGTTGATGAGTAGTGGATGCTGGATGAATGATTAAGGATTTTGCATCACCAACGTTCGCAACATGAGACCATAGGGTCACATTGTCGATCAGTTTTCTTCCGGCATCACGGCCACCTTTAATTCCAAAGGTAATAATAGAACCATATCCATCTTTAAGGTATTTATTCGCTAATTCGTGGGATGGGTGTTCTTCTAATCCTGGATAGCTGACCCATTCAACTGCTGGGTGGTTTTTTAAGTAATGAGCAACTTCTATTGTATTTTCATTATGTCGTTTAATTCGTAAGTGCAATGTTTCTAACCCTTGTAGGAAAAGAAAAGCATTCTGTGGGCTTAAGCATGCACCAATATCACGTAATAATTGAACGCGTAGTTTGGTAATAAAAGCAGCTGGTCCTAAATCTACATATTTTAGGCCGTCATAGCTTTCATCAGGCTCTGTAAAACCAGGGAATTTTCCGTTACCCCAATCAAAGCGTCCACCATCAACGACTACACCACCGATGGTTGTACCGTGGCCGCCAATCCATTTCGTAGCGGAGTGGACAACTATATCTGCCCCCCATGTTAGTGGTTTGGTTAAATATGGTGTAGCAAATGTATTATCAATAATTAATGGAATGCCATGTTCGTGTGCGATTTCACCAATTGTTTCTACATCAAATACGTTTAGACTAGGGTTCGTAATAATTTCACCGAATATAGCTTTCGTATTTTCTGTGATGGCTGCTTCCACTTCTTCAGGCTTCGTTCCGTCCACGAATTTAACGGTGATTCCATAACGAGGCAATGTATTAGCAAATAAGTTATATGTTCCACCGTATAGATTGCTATCCGCTATGATTTCATCCCCTGTGCCTGCAATGTTTAAGATAGATAAAGTTATAGCGGCCATTCCGGATGAAGTAGCAACTGCTCCAATACCATCTTCCAGTACAGCAATACGTTGTTCGAACGCATCTAACGTTGGGTTCATGATTCGAGAGTAGATATTACCTGGCTCGGCAAGACCGAAAAGGTTTTGTGCGTGTTCGGTATCGCGGAAAACATAGGAAGTAGTTTGATAGATTGGTACAGCACGAGAACCTGTCGTTGGATCAGGTTGTTGACCTCCGTGAAGTAATAAAGTTTCTGGGTTTTGTAAATGAAAATTAGACATTGAAATTCCTCCTTAAGGTTTTGGGTTAGAAGTTCGACTTATCAGTATGCTTTAAATCCGGAGGCAGAGGAGATATGAAAAGAGCCCTCTTCCTAAGAAGAGGGCTCGTTATGTATAGCCGGACCTCCTCTTATCTTCCAGATCTTAATGACCTGTAGGATTTAGCACCATGAAAAGCAAGAATATCTTGCCCTCAGGTTGCCGGGTTTCACAGGGCCTATTCCCTCCACCGCTCTTGATAAGAGATTAAATTTAAATTGATTAATGCCTAGTATAATCGTCAGAATTTTATTTGTCAACAGATAATATCAAACTTTTTTTATCTTTTGCCTAGTTCTAACTGGACGTTTGTAGTGAGAAGCCATGTAAATAAGTAAGGCAGACCAGATGAATAAAAAGGCAACTAAATGAGCAGATGTAAATACTTCATGGTATAGGAACACACCTAATAGGAGCATAAGTGTAGGTGCGATGTATTGCAGGAATCCGACCATTGCTAAAGGGATACTTTTTGTGCCACTCCCAAATAAAAGAAGCGGAATGGCAGTAGCTGCTCCAGCACCAATTAATAATAGATTCGTAGTGGAGAATAATTCTGTAAATGCAAAAGTATTCTCTGGTAAGTAAATAATATAGATAAGAGCAATGGGTGTAACAATCATGGTCTCAATCGTTAATCCAAACACAGCGCTGACGCGGACTGTTTTTTTGAGCAGTCCATAGAAAGCGAAAGAGAATGCTAATACTAGTGACACCCATGGGAAAACCCCAAAACTTATGGTTAAATAAAGAACTCCAATTCCGGCAAGGACAAATGCCATATGCTGACTTCTTGTTGCTTTTTCTTTTAACACAATGATTCCTAGCAAAATACTAATTAATGGATTGATATAATACCCAAGGCTAGCCTGAATGACATGATCACTGTTTACCGCCCATATAAAAAGCAACCAGTTTAAGCTTATCAAAAGGGAAGCAAGGGTAATACTCCAAAACTTCTTGCGGTCATGCATAATTTCCTTGCATTCTTTCATAAAAAGCTGCCATTTACTTGTAAATAATATAATAAGCAACATAAAAACAAATGACCAGATAATTCGATGAGCCAATATCTCACCGGCAGGCACCTGATCAACAGCTTTCCAGTAAATCGGGAGAACCCCCCATAACAAATAAGCTAAAGCTGTATAAATGATTCCTAACTTCTCCTGTCTCTCCATAAAGTGCCCTCCTTTTGTTCAAAGATTATAAGAAAGGATAAAAGTTTGTCCCTACCACACCGTTTCTATTTGAGTTTTAATTCGTTCTAATTATGATGAGTGCTTGAATTCGTTCCGGCAGAATACTTTCAGTTTGTGGGCACTGTCTCAGCCACCTCGCGAAAAGACCGTAAGTGCGCCTGTGTCTCCTATTAACTCTTCAAAGTAGGCTCTCTCAGCGCAAGGGCCATAAAAAATCTAGTAGTACCTCGCTGCGTGGGCTATAGGTAGATGCGATTACCACATTTGGTTTGATTATACAGGCTAGCGGAGGAAATACACGGAGACTCCAGCGGGAGGAAAAGCCTAGATGAGACTACGGAGAGCGACAGCTCGGAGTAGGCTCAACAGCGCCCGCGGAAAGCGTAGTGTATTTCCGTAGCGGGTTAACGCAGGAAACAACCATAAAATTAAAACCAAATTAAGGATAGTTTAAAACTAATGGTGAAAATAAGCAATAACCAATTAATAGAAAACGCTTTCAATAATATGGAATTAAAGCATATAATGAACATAAGGGCGTTAAACAAAATAGGGAGGGATGGTTGCATGTCTAAGAAATATAAGCGCATAGAAACCGAAGTCATTCATGATGGTTATGATGATAAACAAATGCTAGGAAGTTTAACACCACCAATATTTCAAACCTCTACGTATACATTTGAATCAGCTGAACAAGGCGAACGCCGTTTCCTTGGGGAAGAAGACGGTTATATCTATTCGAGACTAGGAAATCCAACCGTTTCAATTTTGGAACAAAAAATTGCATCTTTAGAAAATGGAGAGCGCGGACTAGCCTTTAGCTCAGGGATGGCAGCTGTGTCAGCTATTCTCATAGCTTTAACAAAAGCAAATGATCACGTACTATGCTCTTCTGGTCTATATGGATGTACATATGGACTATTATCCATGATGAAGGAAAAGTACCATATGTCGATGGATTTCTCAGATATGGGTAATGAGGATGAGGTTCGAGCAAAAATAAAACCAGAAACAGCCGTTATTTATATTGAAACGCCTATTAATCCTACCATGCGTTTAGTAGATTTAGAGATGGTGGTGAAAGTAGCAAAGGACTTTGATATTCCTATTGTAGTTGATAACACTTTTTCCACCCCATACCTGCAGAAACCACTTGAACTAGGCTGTGACGTCGTTCTCCACAGTGCGACGAAATATATTGGTGGGCATGGAGATGTCATTGGCGGCCTGGCCGTTGGGAAAAAGGATTTCCTGAATGAAGTAGCAGTAACTACTCAAAAAGATATCGGAGGAGTTATAGCGCCATTTGATGCCTGGCTTTTGATTAGAGGACTGAAGACACTGCCGCTCCGTATGGATAGGCATTGTTCGAATGCAGAGAAACTTTTGGGCCAATTAAAAGATCACCCTCACGTTTCCCGAGTATTTTATCCGCATGATTACTCTAATCTGGATTATGACATTGGTAAAAGGCAAATGAAACAAGGTGGCGGAGTCATATCTTTTGAAATCAAAGGAACGAAAAAAGATGCGCAGAAATTTTTAAATCGACTATCTTTTATTAAACTTGCAGTCAGCCTTGGCGATGCACAAACACTAATCGAACATCCTGCCACGATGACGCACGCAGTAATTCCAGAAGAAACTCGTAATCAAATGGGCATTACCGACCAACTCATTCGTTTATCAGTTGGCCTAGAGGCATGGGAAGATATTTGGGATGATTTGAAACAGGCACTGGACCAGATTTAGGTGGTAATGATAGGTAGGGAAGAATAGAGAGGAAAATATATCAACGCCAAATTAGATATAATGACAAAAATAGCACACATATCGACAACATTAAAAAAGGAGTATTATATTTAAGTTAATAGGTTCAATAAGGGAGAGAAAACAATAAATATCACACTAAATAGGAGTACAATTCGCATAACGTTGTTTCGTACTCCTATTTTTATTGATATGGCAACAATTGTTTATTTTAAACACCTAAATTGACATTATAAATAGTAATTTTATTAGCGAACGTACATAATTTTTATTACAGCATGATATTAGGGGGCTAAAACGAGTTACTCCTGTTTTTAAAAGGTTATTTAAAATTTAATGTTTAGAAACAGAAAAGACTTATTCAACTAGTAATTAGTCGAATAAGAAAATTACAAATGATGATATAAAGGTTGGGACAAAATATAAAGTATTTAACTAAGGCTCTTTCCTATTGTTTGTCGCTTTTTAAGTTGTACAGTTGATAGAAACTCCTGATTTACTTAATTCAGAATAGTTAGCTTTCGCTTACACTAATGAAAGTTTTGTGCTATCATTCGCTCCGACAGAATACTACGCTTTCCGCGGGCACGGCTTCAGCCTCCTCGCGGAAAAAGCGCCGCTGCGGGGTCTTCAGACTCGTGCTTTTCCCGCAGGACAAGGAAGGCTACGTCAGCGAAGCATCGCACGAAGAAAATGTGGTCTTTCATTTTCGAGGAGTCTACGTATTCTGCCTCCGCTATGTTAGATGGTCTAGATATTTTTATAGCTGAAGTCCGTAATGTCACGATTGCGATAGTTGTTCCTCGTATAAAATAAATTTATTTACTTAAAATCAATCAAGTAGCGCAGGAACTTAGCGGAGGAAATACACGGAGACTCCTGCGGGAAGAAGAGCTTCGGTGAGGCTACGTAGTGCGACAGCACGAAGGAGGCTCACCAGCTTCCCGCGGAAAGCGTAGTGTATTTCCGTAGCGGATGTATAGCAGTATTCTTAATTAAGATAATCAACAATCTATATAAAATCTAAGGTAAAGTCATGATAAAAAGCAGCAATCTTTTAGAAAAGAGCCTTAACTAAAATCAGGACGTTTCCTCATAACTAGCAGAAGAAATACACGGAAAGCGCAGTGTATTTCCGTAGCGGTAAATGCGCACGAAGGATGTTTGGATTTTATTGTGATAAAAACATCTTTGTCCAATTCTCTTTTCGTTTGGGTTAAGTGATACTCCTTTTTAAAATGGGTATATGTACAAAGTACCATGGAATACTAATTCTTCAGGGATGTGTTTTTTACTATAATTTTACAATTATGCTATATTAAAAGTAGTATAATTTTGTATAAATCTACAGGGCAGTGTATGAACGTTAGAAAGGGGTAGAGCAATGGGGATACTAACCTATTTATTGGGCTTTGTTATTATTACGAATATTATCTTAGGTATTTCTATTGTGTTCCTCGAAAGAAAAAATGCGACTTCTACATGGGCATGGTTAATGGTTCTATTATTTATACCAATTTTAGGATTTGTCCTTTACTTAATCTTTGGGAGACCGATTAATAAAAAGCGAATTTTTACTTGGGATAAAGCAAGTAGAGAGGCAGTAACAAAAGTTGTACATTCGCAAATGAGTGCTTTTCGTAATAAGAGTTTTGAGTTTCAAAATAAGGCGAATAAGGCCTATGCTAGTTTAATTTACTTGCATTTGCGAAACGATGAGGCGATTTTTACGGAAGACAATGAAGTTAATATTTTTACAGATGGCAAGGAAAAATTTGATGCATTAATTCAGGATATGGAACAAGCGGAAAACCATATCCATCTGCAATATTACATAATGAGAAACGATGAGCTAGGAAATCGGATATCAGATACGATTATAAGAAAGGCGAAAGAAGGAGTACAAGTTCGAGTTCTTTATGATGATATGGGTTCTAGGAAAATTAAACCTCAATTTCTGAAAAAACTGCGTGATGCTGGGATTGAAATTGAAGCATTTTTTCCGTCTAGATTTTTAAAAATTAATTTTGAAATCAACTTCCGAAACCATCGGAAATTGGCAATTATTGATGGGGAAATTGGCTATATTGGTGGTTTTAATATCGGTGATGAATACCTTGGTAAGAGTAAAAAGTTCGGTTATTGGCGAGATACACATCTTCGAGTAACTGGTCATGCGGTACAAAGCATGCAAACTAGATTTATTTTAGATTGGAATCATGCATCGACTAATGATATCTTATATGAAGATCGTTATTATCGAGCAGAACCAAGTGGAAATATTGGAATGCAAATTGTAACAAGTGGACCAGATTCACAGTGGGAACAGATTAAAAATGGTTATATCAAAATGATTATGACTGCGAAGAGGTATATTTACATTCAAACGCCTTATTTCATCCCGGATGAGAGCTTGCTGGATGCACTAAGAATAGCAGCATTTTCAGGTGTTCAAGTAAGATTGATGATCCCTAATAAACCTGACCACCCATTTGTTTATTGGGCGACTTTATCTCACTGTGGGGACTTGCTGCAAGCTGGCGCCGAAATCTATATTTATCAGAATGGATTCTTGCATGCAAAAACAATTGTTGTTGATGGAGAAATTTCCTCTGTTGGAACAGCAAATATTGATGTGCGCAGTTTCCGGTTGAATTTTGAAGTGAACGCTTTTTTGTATGATAAAGATATTTCCAAAAAGTTAGTAGAGGCATTTGATAAGGATATTACTTTATCCACACAAATGACGAAAAAATTATACGAAAAACGCACGGTGGGAGTACGTTTTAAAGAATCAATTTCACGGCTTATATCACCAGTGTTATGATGCATAGGAGGATTTGCTTATGGAAGCTAAGCCATGTTCAGAATCAAGGGCGGTAAAAACAACACTTGTTTTGCCGCCGAACACCAATAATCATGGGACACTTTTTGGGGGAGAATTACTGGCACATATAGATGACGTTGCCTCAATTGCCGCAATTAAACATGCGAGACAACTTGTGGTTACTGCCTCAACAGATTCTGTCGACTTCTTATCCCCCGTTACGGTTGGACAATCTATTACAATAGAAGCGTTTGTAACATGGACGCACCATACTTCTATGGAGATATTTGTTAAAGTAGTAGTGGAAAATTTAATGACCGGAGAAGAAAAGGTTTGTAACACAGCCTTCTTAACATTTGTTGCGGTTAATGAAGAGGGAAGGCCAGTACCGGTAGCCCCAGTTTACCCGGAGACAGAAAACGAAAAAAGACTTTATAATAGTGCACCAAAACGTGCTCAGCAACGGAAAGAGAGACGAAAACGTTCCAAAGAATTTGCAAAGGAATTTGGTTTGTAAGTATCGGTATCAGAAGGGGGAAGTACCGATATGATGAAAAAAATGAAAGAAAAAATAACCCATTTATCACAAAAAAAGGGATATAGAGCAGTTGTAGTTTTGCTGAGAATATTACTGATTATTATTATAGCTGCTATCGCAGTGGCAATTGCTGTGTTTCTCTATTTATTCATTTCTGATTACATGTATGATGAGAATCAGGATGAGTTTAATGAAAATGGAGAGGTTATTGAAAAATGAAACACTGGGCTGTTTTTGATAGACAGCCCAGTGTTGTTAATTTATATCCTTTGATTCCACTTCTTCCGGTGTAATATGGCCATCCGCCCAATTTTGAATTTCTTTAATAACGGGTTCTAAAGCCTTCCCTTTTTCTGATAACGAATACTCAATACGAACAGGAAATTCTGAATAAATGTTTCTTTCAACAATACCTTCTTTTTCGAGCATTTTTAATCGATCAGAGAGCAATCTCCCACTGATTGGCAAATCTGCTTCCATTTCTGAAAAGCGCTTTGTTCCTTCTAATAAATCAAACAAAATAAGTCCTACCCAACGTGTGCTAAGCAGTCCCATTGCTTTTTCGAACCGTGGACACAAGTACTCCATTCTGATCACCTCACTCTGCTACATAATCTATTTAAAAACTATGCTGATTACGAAAAGTAACTATGTTGTTTTATTTTATCAAATTCTACGGCCTGAGTAAATAGAATTAGAAATTTGATACAAAATGAGAAAGTATTTTGGTAATTTCATGCTAGTTATGGAATAATAGCTATATATGAAAATTTTAGTTGGAGGTTACATGATGGTCGATAAGAAAACGCTGGAAAAATATGCAGAACTAGCTTTAAAAACTGGGGTCAATCTTCAGGCAAATCAAGCAGTGATGATAAATGCGCCAATTGAAGGTGCCGATTTCACTAGAATCGTTGCAAAAAAAGCGTATGAATTGGGTGCGAAAGATGTACATATTAACTGGTCAGATGATGAGTTAACCCTATTGAAATATGAGAATGTACCAGACGAAGTCATTGGAAGTTTTCCTGATTGGAGAGTAAAACTACATGATACGTATGCAGAAGATGGAGCAGCCGTATTAAGTATCCGTTCTACAAACCCCGATTTATTACAAAACATAGATCCTAAACGTGTAGCAATGGCAAATAAAGCCTCTGGAGAAGCAATGAAAAACTTCCGCAAATACACGATGAACGATAAAATTCCATGGTCTATCATTTCTATTCCTTCAGGTGATTGGGCACAAAAAATCTTCCCTGACAAAACGAAAGAAGATGCGGTAGAAAGTCTTTGGGAAGCTATCTTGAAAATTGTTCGAGTGGACCAAGAAGATCCAATCGCGGCTTGGAACGAACATAATGAGACATTAAAAACAAAACGAGAAGAATTAAACGAAAAGAATTACAAGAAATTAATCTTCCAAGCACCAGGAACAGATTTGGAATTAGAACTTCCAGAAGGTCATGTTTGGAAAGGTGGATCTGCCGTTGCGGAAACAGGTGTAACATTTAACCCAAATATGCCAACCGAAGAAGTATTTTCTATGCCACATAAATATGGTGTCAATGGTACAGTTTCCAGTACGAAACCACTAAATTATGGGGGAAGTGTAATTGACAATTTCAGCTTAACTTTTAAAGATGGTAAAGTGGTGGACTTTCAAGCGGAACAAGGAGAAGCGGTCTTACAACATTTACTTGATTCCGATGAAGGGGCTCGTCGCCTAGGTGAAGTAGCGCTTGTACCACATGAATCACCGGTATCCCAGTCTGGATTGATTTTCTATAATACATTATTTGATGAGAATGCATCCTGTCATATTGCGCTGGGTAAAGCATATCCAACCAACGTGGAAGGCGGATCTTCTATGTCAGAAGAAGAATTGGATCAACATGGAGTTAATGACAGCCTTATTCACGTAGACTTTATGATTGGATCTGACAAACTCGACATTGATGGAGTGAAGCAAGACGGCACAACCGAACCCGTATTCCGAGGAGGAACCTGGGCTTAAGGTGCCTGGCACTCCCCGGATTTTGTCGAATTTTGACTGTTAATAGGAAGGTGTTTGAAAGCCTTTCTGTTAGCAGTCTTTTTACTACTATCAGAAACATTGGCAGAAGGGGGACTGCGGATGGATTGGAAGTCTTATTTAAGATTAGGTGAAACATTACTTATTGCCTTTATTGGTGGATTTACATTTAATCTGCTTCATTTTCCTTTAGCCTATGTGTTAGGGGCGTTAACTTTTATTTCCCTTTGGCAGGGATTTACCAAAAGAACCATCATGCTGCCGATAAGCATAAAGAATGCTGGTTTTATTGTTTTAGGCATTTATTTTGGACTGTATTTCACAAAGGAAACTTTCCAAACAATCTTGCCGTACTTGCTGCCATATTTGTTGATGACGACCATACTGATCGTTGTTAGTGTACTTCTTGCCGTGTTGGTTTCTAGATATATTAATGTAGACGAAGTAACCAGCGTTTTTGCAAGTATTCCTGGGGGATTGTCGGAAATGGCAATTGCTAGTGAATCATTAAAAGCAAATTCATCCTTGGTCGTTATTTTTCAAACCATCCGATTGATAACGGTTTTATTTACGATTCCACCATTTATGACCTTTCTTTTCAATAGCCAGGAAATGGTTGTTCAAGTAGAGGAAACTACAGAAATAGCGTTGGGTATTAGCTGGAATTATCTGTGGTTTGTTCTGCCTGTTATAGCAGCGCTTTTTATAAAGGATCGTATTCCTGCCGGTATTATTATTGGGGCGCTAGGAGTAACGGCGCTGTTAAATATTAGTCCTGTCGAGCTAGCTGAGGTTCCAAGCGTTTTTATGAATGGTGCACAAATATTGGTTGGAGCAGGGCTGGGGAAAAATATATTATTTCGCGATATTAAGTTAGGTGGTAAATACACAGTTATTTATTTTGGCTTGTCCGTTACCATTATTGTTTTAGCGCTTGGCTTAGGGATTTTATTGGCTAACATAACCTCTCTGAGTTATACAACAGCCATATTAGGGATTGCCCCAGGTGGTTTTTTTGAGATGGTACTCACATCGTATAGTATCGGAGGGGACCCTGCAGTAGTAAGTGCCTTTCAATTATTAAGAATCCTATTAATCGTTACAGCTGTTCCGCCAATTTTGAAATGGTGGTTTAGGAGAAGAGTTCGAGGAGCTTAAGTGAAGTAGATATCTATTCTCATTGTAGATAAGTCCACTGTCTCTGTGGATATCTCTACTTTGGTCGTAGATATACCCACCACCGTTGTCGATATCCCCAGTAGCATCTATGTACTTCACATGATAGATATAAACAACATCCAAACAAACAATCCGCACAACGGAATATCTCCATTGTGCGGAACCTTTTACATATACTCATTTTTCACTAATACTGCTTTTATTTTCGTATAATCGTAGCCATCAGGCAAGGCATCTTTTAGCGGCTTAAGCTTCGGTTCAGTTATTTCTTCACGAGCAGCAAGAACGGCGGCTTCTTCTTTCTCGTCAAAGAAAATCTCCCATGCGATTGGATGGCCATCTTTAAATGCTTTGAAAATATGATTTTCAATAGTTTGCTTCGACATGTCACGAACTGCAGCAATATCTTTCAATGATTTCCCAGATTGAAACATTTGGAAGCTAATCATATGACTGGGACGGTCATCATTTGGTCTCCTTGATGGCTTTGGTTTGGGGCTTCCTGTGTCCGTGATTCGGATTCGTTTTTTAACTTCTGGATGATTTGCTTTCCAGTCGCGAATTATTTCTAAGAATTCTTCCCCATACTGTTCATATTTTTTCTCTCCGACCCCTTTAATTTCAAGCATATCCTCTTTGGTGACAGGGAAGTAGCGGCTTAATTCTTTTAAGGTTGCATCAGAGAATAACACGTATGGTGGCACATTCTTCTCATCAGCAATTTGTTTACGTAAAGCACGAAGTTCAGAGAATAAATCTTCATAGAAGTCTGCTTCTTCCGTTGTTGGAATTGGCGCTGTAAACATTTCCACCTGTCTTTTTCCTTTTAATACTTCAACGGATTGCTGATTTAACCTTAATGTTGGGTATCTTCCTTCTTCCGTTGCTACTAATTTTTCTGCTATTAAAAAGTGAATATGTTCGATCAGTTCTTTTTCTGTGTAGGCAGACATAATTCCATACGTGGATAGTTTGTCTAATCCAAATTGCTTTACTTTCTTATCATTCGATCCTTTAAGTACTTTAGCTGTCATGGTAACCCCGTAACGCTCGTCCATTCTTTTTACACAAGATAGAATTTTTTGGGCTTCCTCGGTGATGTCTGTTTTATTCTGGCGCTGCACACAATTGCTGCAACGTCCGCATCCTGCCTCTGCATTTTTGTCATCAAAATAATCTAGTATGAATGACTGGAGGCAACCATGGGTATGACAGTAATTAATCATTTCCTGCAGTTTGCGGTATTCATTTTGCTTCGATGAATCGTCCATCATTGATTGCTCAATTAAAAACTTCTGAAGTTGCACATCCTGTGGGGAAAAAAGCAAAATACAGTCACTTGGTTCTCCGTCACGTCCGGCTCTTCCGGCTTCCTGATAATAGGATTCGATATTCATCGGCATAGCATAATGAATGACGTAGCGTACATTGGATTTATCAATTCCCATTCCAAATGCATTGGTCGCAATCATAACAGTAGTCTCGTCGTGGATAAATGAACTTTGTGCTTCTTTCCGTTCGATTTCTGTCATCCCAGCATGATATTTAGCAACCGAAATACCGCGGCGGGTTAATTGTTCAAATAGGGAATCCGCCTGTTTTCTTGTTGCTGTATAAATGATTCCAGATTCTTCTTCGTGTTCAGCCAGAAAAGAACGTAAATAACTAGTTTTATCTCTTCCTTTGATTACGTGAAAAGCTAAGTTTTCCCGTGCGAACCCTGTATTAATAACGTGTTCGATTCTTAACAATTGTTGAATATCTGATATGACCTCTTCGGTTGCTGTTGCAGTTAGAGCAACAAAAACAGGGATATTGGAAAACTGTTTTAAATTGGAAACAATCGAACGATAGCTTGGCCTAAAGTCATGACCCCATTGGGAGATACAGTGCGCTTCATCAAATGCAACAAGAGCGATTGGAATGCGTTTGATGGTGTTAACGAAAAAGCTAGATTCAAATCGTTCTGGTGCAACATATACAAACTTGTATCGACTTTTGCCAATATCATGTAATCGGCTTTGCTGTTCTGCTTGTGTTAAGGAGCTATTAATATATGTAGCTGGGATACCGTAAGAATTTAACGCATCCACTTGATCCTTCATTAGTGAGATTAATGGGGAAATAATGATTGCTGTTCCATTCATGGATAATCCGGGGATTTGGTAGCATATGGACTTCCCGCCACCTGTTGGCATGACAGCAAGTGTGTTATTTAAGTTAATAATTTGGTCAATGGTTTCTTTTTGACCTGGGCGGAATGTTTCGTAGCCAAAATAGCTTTGCAACAGTTGTTCTTCTTTTGAAAGCATGTTCCTGAATTTCCTCCTTTACTAAGAGATCATCACCAGCTGCCTGCGGTAAGCATCATCTATTCCAAAGACAGTAGCTAATAAGTAAGTTTTACCTGTAGGTTGGGTGACAAATAAAGCTAAGTTTTTATATGGATAAACTTATCCTACCATAAATATAATAGATTTGGTTCCATAGAATAGAATTTTAAATTTTATTGAAAAAATAGGGAGTAGATTTTTGTTGGTGGTAATGGAGAGTGAACATATATATTTTAAAAAATATTTATTCATTAAAAGGCTCTTTTCTAAAAGATTGTTGCTTTTTAACATGGCTTAACCTTGTATTTTATATAGACTGTTGATATCTTCAATTCAGAATAGTATAGCTCTCGCTCACACTTATGTTGATTTGTGCGATCATTCGCTGCGGCAGAATACTTCGCTTTCCGCGGGCACGGCCTCAGTCTCCTCGCGGAAAACCACCGCTGCGGGGTCTTCGGACACGTGCTTTTCCCGCAGGAGTCTCCGTATTCTGTCTCCGCTTAAATAGGCGCTCAAGATTAATTTGGGCTTATAGCTCTAGAAATTACGTTTTAAGACCGTTATAATCCTTAAAACAGCATATTTCTTGTTTATACAAGTAGAGCAGACGCATAGCGGAAATACACGGAGACTCCTTGAAAAAAGAAAACCACTTTTTTCTGCGTGCGATGTAACCCTGCCGAAGCATTCCTTGTCCTGCGGGAAGATGAGCATCGGTGAGACTGCGTAGTGAGGGAACTACTTGAATATTCATCCCTGCTCCCTTGCGCCGAGAAAGCCCGCTTCGAAGCACTACTGGAAGACGCAGGCGCACACGCTTTTCAGCACGAAGGAGGCTCACCAGCTCCCCGCGGAAAGCGAAGTGTATTTCCGTAGCGGTTGTGAAGCACTATACTGAATTAAATAAATCAACAATTTCTATCAACTGTCAACTTCAAAAAGCAACAAACAATACGAAAAGAGCCATTAAAACACAAACAGGGGAAATTAAAAGGGGACAATAACAAATGTCCCCTAAAAAATACTTCATATGAAATTATCGTAAAAGCATCATTATTGTTGGATGTCTACCCACTTATAATTATCTGCACTAACAGGGTACGTAATATAATCCTTCACGTAGTCTTTTTGTAAGTATGCTGTACCTGTTTGATATAGTGGAACAAGGACGGCACTGTCTTCAATCAGCATTCTTTCGGCTTCTAGTAATGCATTCCAGCGTTCCATTGGTTTGTCAGCAAGATTTGATTTGGAACCGAGTACGTATTCATCATACGTTTCATTCGAATAACCTGTATGATTTCCTGGACTATCTGTAATAAATAGATTCAAATAAGTAAGAGGGTCCTGATAATCTCCTGCCCAACCAGTTAAAATCAATTCGTACTCTTGATTCACATTGGCTGCTACGCTTAGCTTAGGTGTGACACTTCTTATATTAATGGTTAATCCTGGTAGATTGGATTCCCATTGGTATTTTAAGTTCTCTGCAATAAGTTTATTGGTACTGGAATCAGAAGTTGTGAGATCGAATTCAAGCTCTTCCTTCCCAAGCTCCTCTAATCCCGCTTCCCAATGAGATTTGCCTTCTTCTATATCATAATAAACAAGGTCTCCGTTCTCTGTACGGAAATCTTCGCCTGTATCAGGATTCTTCGCAATACCTTGTGGTACAGTTGCATTAGAAACAATAGAACCATTATTAAGAATACCGTTTACAATCTCTTCTTTATCAATCACCATATTCAGAGCTTTACGTATATTCACATTGGCAAGATCCGTTGTTTCGCCATCTTTTCCTTGATTCATTTTTAAGAACCGAGAACTGCCTGTCAAGAACGTATGATATTCTTCGTTGGTTGAATATTTATCAACGAAATCGCCATCAAGATTTACACGATCTAATTGATCATTTTCATAGAGCTGGATTGCCGTATTGGTATCCTTTACCACATTAAATTCGATTCTATCCATATTTACTGTATCTTTATCCCAATAATTTTCGTTTTTTACATAGGTCCATTTAGAATCGGTACTTTCCCAGTCTTCTAGGACAAATGGGCCGTTAAACAAGGTAGTATCAGAGCTTGTTGCGTATTGTTCTCCTTGGCTTTCCACAAATTCCTCCGATTGTGGGAAAAATGTAGCAGTTGTCAATAATTCTTTGAAAAAAGGTACCGGATTTTCTAAGGTCACTTTTAATGTTAAATCATCTAATGCCTCAACACCTAACTCGTCTACAGGTTTATCACCTACAAGAATCTCCGTTGCAGAGGCTACAATTTCCTCAAATTGCGGTCCATATGCAGCACCTGTCTCAGGGTTAACAGCCTTCTTCCATGCATATTCAAAGTCATGTGCCGTAACGGCTGAACCATCAGACCATGTAGCATCTTCCCGAAGAGTGAATGTGTAGACTTTGCCATCTTCACTTACTTCTGGTTCCTCGGCGGCTATGGCTAGTTCTGGTTCACCATCTTTATTTAAACGATACAAACCTTCAAATACTTGATTGATAACATCAAAGCTGAAATCATTGTCTGCCATCGTTGGGCTTATTTGTGGTATCTCGCCAGGTGCACTCAATTTCAATACTTTCTCTGTTTCTTCTTCTGGTGTTTCTGCTGTTCCTTCTGAATCTATATCCTGATTTCCGCTACATGCGGTTAAGATGAATGAAGACAGAATAACAAACAGTAAAACATAGATAAAGCGTCTCATTATTTTTCCCCTCTCCTGTTATAATAAATTCATAATTATAATTATAACAGTAATAATAGGTATTTAAAGTTTTATGTTCAGACGAAAGGGCAATAATTTGCAAAGAATAGGAGAAACTGAGTAGAGACCCTATTTTACTTATCTGATTATTATTAAAAAAGATTATTAGGTATTTTAAGATTTACATTCTCTTCATACATCTATAAAATGTCCTTATACAAATTTAATGATTAGGGGGGATGGGATGGTTCCTTCATTATTATTAGAGATTGCGCTAATTGGTATTTTAGGGATTGCCTCACAATGGATAGCTTGGCGTTATCGAATGCCTGCTATTGTGGTGATGTCGATTACTGGATTACTAATAGGCCCGGTCTTTGGAATTATCAACCCGGAGAAAGATTTTGGTGATCTGTTTGGTCCGATTATATCAGCAGCAGTTGCCATCATTCTTTTTGAAGGTAGTTTAAATTTAAGTTTTAAAGAATTAAGGGGTATTGGAAAACCCGTTTTTAGAATTTCCACACTTGGAGCGTTTATCGCTTGGATTCTTGGGTCGTTAACAGCTCATTATATTGCAGGCCTATCATGGGCAGTTGCCTTTGTCATTGGCGGTCTGTTTATCGTAACGGGCCCCACCGTAATTATGCCATTACTTCGTCAGGCAAAATTAAAACCGAGACCTGCAAAGATATTAAAATGGGAAGGAATAATTGTTGACCCTATAGGAGCTTTATTAGCTGTATTCGCCTTTGAAATCATTGTAGTCATAACTGCAGAAAATCCGAATGGTACACAGCTCTTATTGTTCTTTGCAGCATCGTTATTCGCTGTTATATTCGGTTGGGCTTTAGGAAAAGGGTTAGGCTGGATGTTTGAAACAGGTCATATTCCTGAGTTTCTAAAATCACCCGCCATTGTCGTTGTGGTTATTTTCTGTTTTACGGCAGCAGATATGGTGATGCATGAGACGGGACTTCTATCTGTAACCGCGATGGGGATTACGTTAGCCAATATGGGAATTAGTTCCATCTCGGATATGCGTCATTTTAAAGAGAACATCTCTGTTCTATTAATATCCACCATTTTCATTATGCTTACCGCATCTCTGGAAGTGGAAACCTTGCTTCAAATTTTCAGTCCTAATATTATCGGATATGTGTTATTAATGATGTTCATAGTTAGACCGCTATCCATTTTCTTATCGATGATTGGAACAGGGCTGTCACTAAATGAAAAAATTCTTCTTGGTTGGATTGCTCCTAGGGGAATTGTTGCATTAACCGTGTCCAGTTACTTTGCTAGTGTATTACTTGGAGCGGGTTATGAAGATGCAGAAATTTTGACTACACTAACCTTTGCGCTTGTATTTTCAACGGTTGTTGCACACGGATTTTCTCTGGGTTGGTTAGCTAAGAAATTAAACTTGTCACAGGAAGGAAACCCTGGTGCTTTAATTATCGGCAGTAATAAGTTTACTGTCAGGTTAGCGGACTCACTGAAAAAAGCAAATATACCAGTTATTGTAGTGGATGATATTTGGGAGAATTTAAGTCTTGCGAGGCAAGCAGGAGTACCGTTCTATCATGGAGATATGCTTTCTGAACAAACCGAGCATATGTTAGATACAATTCCGTATGATTACTTACTTGCTGCCACCGATGATAATGCCTTAAATTCGTTAACCTGTACGACTTTCTTACCTGAATATGGACGTACGAATGTCTTTAAGATAAGTCCGTACACCCACTTTAAGGATGGTTATTCGAGTGGGGTGGTTCCGAAAGTTGGCGGAAGAATATTATTTGATCGGAAGTTTTCATTAGAAAATCTCATCGATAAAATTGAAGAAGGCTACGTATTTCGAAAAACAACATTAACGGAGCAATATGGGTTAAAGCAGTATTTAGATGATAAAGACGAAAGAACGGTCTTCTTATATTTGATTAAACCGAATGGCGTTCTTAAATTTTTCTCAGAGGAAATGCGTACCGTTCCAGCAACTGGGGATGTTATTGTGAGTCTAACACCTCCACTTAAAGAAAAAGAAAAAATTCAAGCGAAAATAGAAAACAACCGCATGAATGTAGGAAAAAATGAAAAAAAGTGAAATCCAGCTGGATTTCACTTTTTTTCGTTTGCTTATTGAACTTTTATTGTTGATAGAAATCGCATATAATCTGAATTCAATGTAGTGTTCTTAACACCCACTACGGAAGTCTATACAAAATGTGAAATAAAATCATGTTTAAAAGTAACAATCTTTTGGAAGGTTCTTTTCGTATAGTTTGTTGCCTTTTGAAGTTTTACAGTTAATAGAAACTCCTGACTTATTTGATTAAGAATAGTGCAGCTCTCGCTTACAACAATTTTGTGCTGTCATCCGCTCCGGCAGAATACTTCGCTTTTCGCGGGCACGGCCTCAGCCTCCTCGGAAGAAACCCACTTCCTTGAAAAAAGAAGACCACTTTTTTCTGCGTGCGATGTTTCGCTGATGAAGCTTTCCTTGTCCTGCGGGGTCTTCGGACACGTGCTTTTCCCGCAGGACAAGGAAGGCTACGTCAGCATTGCATCACACGAAGAAAATCGCACTTTATTTTCAAGGAGTCTCCGCATTCTGCCTACGCTAAGATAGCTGCAAAATGTATTTGAGATTATAACTCATCGAAACACGTTTAAGACCGTTATTTTATTCTTATAAACAACATATTTTTTGTTTATACAAATAAAGCAGCAACTTAGCGGAAATACACGGAGACTCCTGCGGGAAGAAGAGCATCGGTGAGACTACGTAGTGCGTCAGCACGGAGGAGGCTCACCAGCTCCCCGCGGAAAGCGTAGTGTATTTCCGTAGCGGGGGTTAAGCGGTATTCTGAATTAAAGTAATCAAGAGTCTATATAAAATGTTAGGTAAATAAGAAACAATTTTAGAAAATAGCCTTTCTAAAATGTTAACCAATCACCATAATAAGCCATGAATCCTAAAATTGCTCCTACTACTCCACCAGATACTAGTTGTATTACGTATGATTTTTTAAGCTTCGTATTTTTTTCTTCCATGATAAACTCCCTCCTCGCACGAATAGATATTTAAATTAGGAACTTAATATTCAAAATTATTTAATTATATTTTATCATAAAAGGTTAACGTTTTTTGAAAAATTTTTTAATGTCTCATGATTAATACCACAATTAAAATAGCACCCATAATCGTGCAGTGACATTTACTATTGTCAAGACGATATTAGGGTGCTAATTACTAAGATATTTTCATTTGTTTTTATTCTAATTCATCCAATTGACGATTGACTTCTGCAATTTCATCTTCCAAGCGGATTAATTGTTCTTGTGCAGACGAAACTCTTCCCTTAACATATTCCAATTTATCCAAATCACTCTGAATACGCACGTAATCTGATTTCAATTCTGCTAATTTTGCTTCCAATTCTTTTCTTGACACTTCCAAATCCCCCTTTCCTATAGTCTAGCTTAAAAGACCTTTAAAAAACAATAATTTCCGTTATAATGAGTGAAAGAGTGTTGCAAATTATCTATACATAAAACTTAGCGGATTCTTAGAAGTAAAGGATATGTCCGATAAATAATGAAGGGTTTGTTGCTTTTTATTGTATCGAGGAGACATGGTCTTTATCATAACTATTGCTTTTTCAAACACATATTAAATCCCAACAACAATTAGGAATAAAAGCTCAACACCAGCGTAGTGTATTTCCGCAGCGGGTAATAGCACTATTCATCATTTTTTAGTTGAACTTTATACAAATAATACAACTCAAATTTTAAAAGTATGAATCTATTAATAACATACAAAAAGTAAGATTTTACACACGGAGGTTTGGATATGAAAATAGCATTTTCTTCCTCAATTACGGATTACATAGAAAAAGTAGAAGCTTTATTATTGAAAAAAGAAGCTTCTAATAATCTCATGCTTGGATTAATCGAACATTTCAAAACAACGATTACGAAAGATGCCCATTTTGGATATATGGAGGAAAATGGAGAAGTCCTTTATGCTTTTATGCAAACTCCACCAAATAATTGGATATTGGCAGATGTCGATGGTATGGATGATCGTGCGGCAGAGCAGGTGGCAACTTTCCTATACAAAAAAGCAATGAAAGTCCCAGGTGTGCTAGGCCCCATCTCACAAGTAGAACGATTTGTGGAAGAGTGGAAGAAGCATAAAAAAGTAAAAGCATCTGTACATATGAATCAGCTTATCTATCAGTTAGATAAAGTAAATACAACCCCCAGTCAAGAAGGAATTTTACGAAATGCAGAAAAAGCTGATCACGAATTAATTAAGAGTTGGCTTATTCAATTTGGAAAAGAAGCGAATGAGGCTATGTCGGAAATTAAAGCAAGCCAAATGGCAACAAAATATATTGAAAATAAGACCATGTATTTGTGGGAAGTGAATGGTGAAGCAGTTTCCATGGTAAATCAGTCCAGAAGAACCAAACATGGTGCGACGATTAATGCCGTATTTACACCAAATCTATTCAAAAGAAAAGGCTATGCAACAAGTGCCGTAGCAGCAATTAGTCAGAAACTGCTTGATGAAGGATATCAGTTTTGCAGCTTGTATACAGACCGTGACAACCCAACCTCCAATAGCATTTATAGAAAAATAGGATACGATGAAGTAGGGTCTTCCGTAGTTTATGAGTTTAGTTAACCTTCCTTCGAGGATAAAACATGGTCAAAAGCAAGAGAAAGAGGTTGGACTTAATTAAGATTATGAACAATTCCTAGCCTTTATCCACTAGGCTTTTTTTCTCGAAAGTATTATTGCTTATTACATATCACACTGATAGGAACTATGAAGAATAGTGCTTTATATCCGCTACGGAAATACACTCCGCTTTTCGCGGGCAGCTGCTGAGCCTCCTCGAGCTGACGCTCTGCGGGGTCTCACCTAGGCTTTTCCTCCCGCAGAAGTCTCCGTGTATTTCCTTCGCTAGTTGGGCGCCTTGACTCTCCTTGCATGTAAATATGCTATGCAAATATAACCTACCACTATTAAGATGGTTGATAGGAGCGGATGGCAGTCGGCTCCTGAGGGAAGAGCACGTGTCTGAAGACAAGATATGGAACAAAGCTATGTGTCAAAAGCAGCAATCTTTTGAAAATAGCCTTCCCCTAAATCAACGCATCTTCCTTTTTCTCTTTGGAATCTACATACGTTTGATAAAAGTGAACAATAATTGTTCGAACCACAGCATACACTGGTACGGCAAAGAGGATACCTAAAAATCCTGCAATGCTTCCAGCTGCAATAATAACAGTCATTACGGTTAATGGATGGACATTTAATGCTTGTCCCATCACGTTTGGGGAAATTAGATTACTTTCTATTTGTTGTGCAACAATCATAATAATGGAAATCCAGACAAAATAGATAGGTTCCTGCAATGATCCGACTAGAAGTGCAGGAGTAACGGCGATAAATGGCCCTAAATATGGAATTACATTGGTCATCATACCAAACAAGGCGAGAATTAAGGCATAATCCAAATCAATAATAAGATAGCCGATGTATAATAATACACCAACACAAAAACTAACAAATAACTGACCTTGAATAAATGCAGATAAGACATTATCAATTTTCTCTAATAAATTACGAATGTTTTCTGCCTTTTCCTTTTTGAAAATCTGCAGAATAAATGGTAATAGTTTCTCCCCATCTTTTAGCATGAAGAATAAGAAGAATGGCATGATCACAAGCCCTGCAACAATACTGATAACCTGTCCAATGAATTCTCCGAGAAATCCAAAAAGGTGATCTAGTAAATTTTGAATATGGTTAGGAATATTGCCGACAAAATCCTCAATTGCTTGAAGAATCTGTACGGGTATGCTTGTGTAATTCGCTTGCCAGTAAAATATGAAGTCTTCCACAACTGCAATCATCCCTGGAATTGCGTACATTAAATTATTAACCTGTCTTTGTACAATTGGAAATACATACATAATAAACAATGAAACTAACAAAATAAGAACTAAAAATACAAGAATAATAGACAATATACGACCAATCTTTAATTTTCGTTCAAAAAACTTCATCAACGGCCTGGTTATATAATAAAGAATACCAGCACCGATTAACGGGAATGCAATCGCACCAACGTATTGTAAGATTGGTATGAATATAAAACTTGTATAGTTTAATAATAAGATTAGTAGAAAAAATAGAATCAAAAATACCAATAATTGGAACCACTTTTTATGAACCATGTAACTCACCACTTCCAAATCCTTGTAATTATTCTTTATTTTACCTATAAACAGTAATAATAGAAAGTCTGACCGATATTTTATCTTAGCTATTTTGTAATAAGGCTCTTTTCTAAAAGATTGTTGTTTTTTACATGACTTTACATTACGTTTTGAATAGACTAATGATTACTTTAATTAAGAATACGGCTATATATCCGCTACGGAAAGCGAAGTATTCTGCCGGAGCGAATCCCAGCACAAAACATTCATACCTGTAAGCGAGAGCATTATAATATAAAACTCTTGAATAGAGCTTCATACTATTATTCTAGCCAATTATCCAATACTTCATACGAATCGGCACTACTAGGCTTATTTAAAAGCTGTTGTAGAATATAGCACAAATATGTGCTAAAATTTGACCATATGACTATTGGAGGATAATTGGATGAGCACTTGGGAACAAGGTTATAAAAAATGGGATTCGTTTCAGGATTTAGATGAATCTTTGAAACTGCAATTAGATTCGATGAAAGAAGAAAAGCATCTTCTAGAAGATGCCTTTTATAAAGAATTAACGTTTGGAACTGGTGGTATGCGTGGAGTATTAGGACCAGGGACAAATCGTATGAATAAATATACAGTAAGAAAAGCGGTTAATGGTCTAGCAAGCTATCTTCTCGATAATCGAGTGAATGTTCGAGATAGAGGGGTGGTTATCGCTTATGATTCGCGTTATATGTCGAAAGAGTTTGCCATAGAAGCAGCAAAAGTATTGGGAGTTTATGGCATTAAAACACACGTGTTTGACTCCATACGACCAACACCGTTGCTTTCTTTTGCAGTAAGATATCTGAGTACAACAGCTGGCATTATGATTACTGCAAGTCATAATCCGCCCGAATATAACGGTCTTAAAGTGTATAATGAAAATGGCAGTCAAATTACTCCAGATGAAGCGGAGCAATTGTTGTCGTATATTAATCAAACCAAAGATGAGTTGCAAGTCTCTGTCCTAGAGAAAACAGAAGCTGAAGAAAAAGCACTGTTAAGCTGGATAGGCGATGAAATTGATAATGCTTATTTAGGAAGATTAAGCTATATATCCAGATTGGGAACAGATACATTAGAAATGGAAAAAGATGTTAAAATCGTATTCACTCCTTTGCATGGAAGCTCTTATGATTTGATTATGCGTGGTTTAAAGCAACATCATTTCTCCAATGTCCACGTAGTTGAGGAACAAGTGAAGGCTGACCCAGAATTCTCCACGGTTGAATCTCCTAATCCGGAAGAACATCAAGCTTTTCACATGGCAATGGACTTAGGGGAAAAGATAGATGCAGATATTCTGCTTGGAACGGATCCGGATGGAGACCGACTTGGTGTCGCCGTGAAAAATAAAACAGGAAACTATCACGTATTGACTGGTAACCAGTTAGGGTCCCTCCTTTTAGATTATGTTTTACGGCATAGCAATCCAGTGATTTACCAAAATGCCAGAATGATCAAAACAGTGGTAACAACAGAGCTAGGAAAAGCAATCGCTGATTCATATGGTGTGAAAACCATTGATACCTTAACAGGATTTAAATATATTGGGGAAAAAATTAACTCCTTTGATTCAACTGGTGAAACGTTTCTGTTCGGCTTTGAAGAAAGCTATGGTTACTTAGTAAGTGGATATGTCCGTGATAAAGATGCAGTCCAGGCTGCAGTAATGACAGCAGAAATGGCCTACTTCTGGAAACAACAAGGTAAAACGCTATTGGAAGCATTGCATGATTTATATGAAAAACATGGGTATTATGTAGAAGGAATGTCCTCCATTGAACTAAAAGGGAAAAACGGCATGACCCAAATAGAAAAGATAATGGATGATTACAGAGAAACACCAGTAGTAGAAATTGCCGGCATGAACGTTGAAAAGGTAGAAAACTATCTAACAAGGCAGCGTATAAATAAGACGGATGGGAAAGTGGAGAGGATACAACTTCCTAAGGAAAATATGATCAAATTTATGTTGGAAGATAATACTTGGGTTTGTATTCGTCCGTCTGGTACGGAACCAAAAATCAAATATTATTATGGCGTATGCGGAATAAGCATGAAGGACAGTGAATCAAAACTATCTGTGCTGGAGAAAGCAATGGCGGAACGAATGGAAGAAATGCTGTCTATTAAAGTATAATAAGGCTTCATAGTGCGTTTGCTCAATTCGATTAACTGTCATCCTATTTGACATATTTGAAAATAACATGTTTAATAGATAAATATGAATCCTTAAAGGGGAGTAGCTGTACAATTTAAGTCGTCATTACGAGATAATCATCTCCGGCTTGATTGGCAACAAATGTTGTTAGCGAGACCTTTACCACGAACAGGTAAAGGTCTATTTTTGTGTCTTTTACCTGTTGGTGAGACCAACTTTTTAAGGAGAGAAGTACATGGGAGCAGAATTAATCATCGAGTATTTATGGGTATTAGTAGTGCTTGTTGCCCTTGAAGGGTTACTGGCGGCTGATAATGCCTTAGTTTTAGCAATAATGGTAAGGCATCTACCCGAAAAACAGCGAAAAAGAGCTTTATTCTATGGTCTGGCTGGTGCATTTGTCCTTCGTTTCGGCTCGCTATTCGTCATTTCATTCTTAGTTGATGTGTGGCAGGTTCAAGCGCTTGGAGCAATTTATCTTTTATTTATTTCATTTAAGAATCTGTATGACAGGTTTAAACCGAAGAAACCGGATGACGAAGAAGCTGACAAAGCAAAACGAGAGAAAGAGGAAATTCACGAAGCGTCACCGAAGGAATTTTGGTGGACGGTGGTCAAAGTGGAATTTGCCGATCTTGCCTTTGCAGTAGACTCCATTCTAGCAGCGGTTGCTTTAGCAGTAGCACTTCCGCCTAGTGGCTTAGGTACAGTTGGAAGTCTGGATGCAGGGCAATTCGCGGTTATCTTTGCAGGAGGTATGATTGGTCTAATCATCATGCGTTTTGCAGCCAATATCTTTGTCGGTCTACTTCATGATCGCCCAGGCCTAGAGGTTGCAGCCTTTGTGATTGTAGGTTGGGTTGGTGTGAAACTAATGCTTATGGTATTTGCCCACGAAGCCATTGGATGGATACCGCATGACTTCCCACACTCAACGGTATGGAAAGTTATCTTCTACGGAACCTTAGTGTTAATCGCATTAATCGGCTGGTTCTCAAGCCCTAAAAAGGAAACAGAGAAACAGCATGTGCAAGCATAAATAATTGTTAAAAGCAGCTATTCTATAGGAGTAGCTGCTTTTTTTAAAAGATAAATAATAAAAATAATTTTAACCAGCAAATTCAGTAAAGGAAGAGCGGATACGAGTTTTTCTAATGAGTTATGTTTTGTGAGATGAAAGGAGAGAATGGAGTATGCCTGTAAAGATAAAACGAATCTATGAAGATGTTGATAAAAATGATGGAGTAAGAATTTTAGTTGATCGTATTTGGCCACGGGGGATGTCCAAGGAGAAAGCAAACATAGACTACTGGCTGAAACAAATAGCCCCAACCACTGATTTACGAAAATGGTTCAACCATGACCCAGAAAAATTTGATGAATTTAAGGAAAAGTATATACAAGAACTAGAAAGCGGCAAACAGAAAGAAGAGCTCATTAAATTAAAAGATATAGTAAAGGCAAACCAAACCATTACTTTGTTATATGCAGCAAAAGATAAAAAGCATAATCAAGCCATTATATTGCAGGAAATAATTGAGGACGAACTATGATAGTCCGTCCTCAATTATTTCCATTAGTTGCAGCACTCGCAGAAGCTGCAGCCATTGTAGAGACCATTACTGCTTGCTGTGCCTGAAGAATCGTTTCTAATGTCGTGTAAATGCTTGTTTCAGCTAGTCCACTAGCTTCAAGCTTATCGTTAATAAACAAGCTTACCGCGATAATAAGATTCATCTCTTTTTGCCACTTTATATGATCATTAAGTTTGTCGTAAACAGCAATGATCGTGTCCATATTACATTCTTCTTTAGGTAAGAGTGATAGCATTCCGATAATCGGATAATACATTCTTTTTCTCCGAATTCCTTTTTCCTTAAAACTATCAGACACTTCTATGCTGCGGTTTATAAGCTGATTCGCACTTGTATCACTATCCAATGAGAGAATATGGCTTAAAAACTGCAAATCATTTCCTTTAGAGAACCCATTTTTACTTAACTCCTCATAGAAATGTTCAATATGGGAAATCAAATCTGGACGTTCTTCAAACGCTAGCAGGGCGGCAAGTGGATAATCACTAGTCCCTGTTAAGAAGAAATGTTCTTTCTTCATTTCATCGTAAATTTCCTTTGCTTTATGGATAACAGATTGTGAATCTTGAATCCTATCTCTATTTGTTAAAACAATAGAAGCGGCCATATAAGTAAATGTACCACTGCTGAATTTAACTTTTCGAAACGCTTGATATAAATGAAAAAGGGTTGAAACCTCGCTTTTGGGATGATCAAAGTTCACATCCAGTAAAGCTCCAGTCGTAAAGCGGGGATGGGATTTCATGGAAGAAAAAAGACTAGCCTTTCTTTTAATTTCATCTGCAACTTCAAAGAAACGTTTTATATCCAGTTCTTTTTGATTCATTACATAAATAGATGCAATGGTCATCAAAATTCTTTTATCAGAAACCTTCCACTTCATGTTCATTCGTAGTTTTTCATATATATCAATATAATCCGTAACTTTGTTATCATACATAGACGGGAGCTCCTTTCCATTCCTTATTAATTAGTACGATTCATCTTGGTAAAAAGTTTCATGAATATGACAATGTAAAGTTTATGTAAATAGGATGGTTTTGAATTGGTTGGTATGTTAATTTTATGGGAGAGAAAATGATGAGGAGGGAGTTATGAGAAAAAAGGGTTCTCTACTGGAAATTTTAGGTGCTTCACTTAAGCTGGGATTAACGTCATTTGGCGGACCAGTTGCACACTTAGCCTATTTTAAAGATGAATATGTAGATAAGCGAAAGTGGCTGAATGATAAATTGTACGCAGACATTATCGCCTTATGTCAATTTTTGCCTGGCCCTGCAAGTAGCCAAGTTGGAATTGCCATTGGCTTGCTGCGCGGAGGACTATTAGGTGGTTTGGTTTCATGGTTTGGTTTTACCATTCCTTCCGTTATCGTCCTTATTACTTTTGCCCTACTTTTTCAGACGTATACGTTAGGTGATGCTACCTTTATTGCTAGTCTGAAAATTGTTGCTGTAGCAGTAGTCGCGCATGCCATTTTTGGGATGGGACAGAAATTAACACCTGACCGCCCTCGCATAGCCATTGCGCTAATAGCTTTATTTATTTTACTTGCATTCCCTTCCGCATGGATGCAAATAGCAATTATTATTGGTGCAGCTTTAATTGGTTATTTGATGTTTTCCAAAGAGGCAGAATCGAAACTACATCCAATTAAAATATCCATTACGAAAACACAAGGAATTATTTCTCTTTCTATATTAGCCATATTATTAATCGGGCTTCCTATCGCTGCGCAGGTGACGACAAATAGTTATGTCACGATTTTTGATATGTTCTTCCGTGTTGGCTCCATTGTATTCGGAGGAGGCCATGTCGTACTCCCCTTAATGGAGCAGCAAGTGGTTCCGAATGGGCTGTTAACAAGCAGTGAGTTTTTAGCTGGTTATGGGATGGCAAATGCTGTTCCAGGTCCGTTATTTACATTTTCTAGTTATATAGGGACTATGATAAATGGTATTACGGGTGGAATTATTGCAACGATAGCGATGTTTTTGCCATCTTTCTTACTCATAATAGGGACGCTGCCATTTTTAAGTGAGCTAAGAAATCGCTCCAGATTTCAGGGAATATTGGCTGGTGTAAATGCTAGTGTAGTAGGAATTTTGCTGGCTGCCTTTTACGATCCAGTATTTACGAGTGGGATTACGAATGGAGTTGACTTTGCCCTTGCAGCAGTTTTATTTGCCTTGCTTCGTTTCTGGAAAAAACCAGCATGGATGATCGTTATAATAGGTGTAGTTCTTGGGGAAATTCTTCATTATATGTTTTAATAGTTGTGTGTAAAAAGATTGTTGAGGTGAGTAGTACATGGCTGAACATCATTTCCATTTAAAAGCAAATTGGCCTGGTGGAAGAAATAGTGAAGGCTACATTGAGGCAGGGAATTTAAAAACAAAAATCTCCATTCCACCTGAAATGGATGGACCTGGAATTGGCACGAATCCTGACGAAATGCTGTTAGGTGCAGCAGCGACCTGTTATATTATTACACTCGCCGCCATGATTGAACGTGCAAAATTACCATTAAATGAGATGTCTCTAGAGTCCGAGGGCATTGTCGACGTAACGAAAGGTGTTTTCACATATAAGAAAATCATCCATCGACCATCCGTTTCCCTACAATCACAGGCAACAGCGGAAGAAAGAGAAAAACTGAAACAACTAGTAGAAAAAGCAGAAAAAAGCTGCATGATATCTCGCGCAATCCAAGGTAACGTAGAACTTGAATTGGACGCTAGGTTGTCTTGAGAGATAAGTAAGTATAAAGACTTCTCTATAACCATAAGAACTAATGAGAGTTGTTCTTAAGAATATGTGACTGTTCATTCTTAAAATGTACTGGGCTCTAAAATACCATTGCGAAAAAAAGGGTAGCTAACTTCTATCGAAGCGCTACCCTTTTTTGTTCATGATCAACCATACATAGACAGAATTTTCATAGTTCAATTGATTTAAGATTTTACCTTGATAATACCAGGAACTAGTTGTATATTTAAAGCATACTATTTTCATATGATTAATATATTTTAACAGAACAAATAAATAAAAGGAGGAATAATACATGGATATGTTATTCATTACCGTTAATATCGCAGTTTTATTAGCAATTATAGGTTTATTAGTGTATATGCAAAAGAAACATGTTTCCTTTTCCAAGCGCGTATTTACAGGTATGGGACTAGGAATAGTTCTAGGAGTTGTTTTGCAAGCCATCTACGGAAATGGATCAGAAATACTAACCGCTACAACCGAATGGTACACCATTGTTGGTAGTGGGTATGTTCGCCTGCTTATGGTGATTGTTGTGCCGTTGGTAATGGTGTCTATTATTCGAGCAATCATTAATCTGGAAAAAACAAAAGATCTTGGGAAGATGGCAGGATGGATTATCGGTATCCTTATCTCAACCGCTATGGTTGCTGCACTCGTTGGTATAGGATCATCACTATTATTTGATTTAAATGCGGAGCAAATCGAAGCAGGGCAAGCCGAAAATGAACGTGCAGAGTCACTGGAAGCACGCTTTGCAGATATGGAAAACCAAACAACACCACAGCGAATTTTAAACTTTATTCCTAATAATATCTTTCTAGATATGACAGGGGACCGGCCAACATCTACCATTGCCGTAGTTCTATTCTCCATTATTGTAGGGATTGCAGTTCTGGGAGTAAGAAGGAAAAATCCGGAACAAGCAGATTTATTTATTAAGATTGTCAATTCGTTATATGCCGTTGTTATGCGTATTGTCACGTTGATTCTACGCCTCACTCCTTTTGGCGTTTTAGCATTAATGACAAACATGGTCGCAAGTACAAACTTTGCAGGAATCATCGAACTAGGGAAATTTGTCTTAGCTTCTTACGTTGCACTAATTGCAATGTTTATCATTCATTTAATTCTAGTTGGTGTATTTGGACTAAATCCTATGACATATTTGAAAAAGGTTATACCAGTATTAGGCTTTGCCTTTACTTCTCGTTCTAGTGCTGGAACCATTCCATTAAATATTCAGTCACAAAGGCAAGCTCTAGGTGTTAACGAAGGGGTTGCAAATATGTCTGCTTCATTCGGTGCGACGATGGGGCAAAATGGTTGTGCTGGTATTTACCCAGCTATGTTAGCCGTCATGATTGCACCAACAGTTGGAATAGACCCCCTATCACCAGGGTTCCTATTACAACTTGTACTTATCATTGGAATCAGTTCATTTGGAGTAGCCGGTGTCGGCGGCGGAGCTACATTCGCCGCAATTATCGTTCTATCGTCCATGGGTCTTCCAGTCGGCCTAGCAGGTTTATTAATTTCCGTGGAAGCATTAATCGACATGGGAAGAACGGCATTGAATGTAAATGGATCCATGGTTTCTGGTGCTATTACTTCTCGTGTATTGGGGAATTTAGATCATCAAACATTTAATGATAAGAATGCAGAGACGGAGAAGATTGCGATATAGATTTTTTATAGAGATAGGTACTAATAATGAACATTTTCTAATAAAGAAGGGAATCCTCCCTTCTTTTATTTTTTTTCATATAATTGTCATAATACATACATAAAAGGTTCGGAATTAACAGTATTTTTACACTATAATAGAACTATGGAACTATATATGTATAATTAATAAGTTTATGGTAATGAAAAGGGGGGTTCCAAATGAATGAAGGTATTAATAGTTCTTATGACCACAATTATTTTTATTTTTATCCCTGTTACTGGTAAAGAACAATATACTGTCAAGGCTTTAGATCTTAGCCTGCTAAAAATTCAAAATTTGGATGCGGATTATTCAGAAGAGACTAATGAATTAGTATTAGATATTCATGGAGTGGTTTTATTGTCAATTAGTACTAATACTCATTATATATATAAGTTACCTGAGGAATTCAAATTTATATTAGAACATCCTGAAATTCGAAATGCTGCAGAGATTACTATTGAAAAGGGTATTAGTCCTATAAGAACCATAAACGGAGATCAACTGACCATCAATAAGGATAGGGGAACCATAGAGGGTGCGACTACAATTCAATTAGGACTCATTTCTACATTGAGTGCGAAACTGAAAATTAATCTATCACAATTAGGAGTAGATTCCTTACCTACATCTGATAATGGATTATTGAAATTTTATGGAATAGCTACTACAAAAGGAGTTGTTGACTTAGATATTATTGTTACTGAAGGTGGTAGTGATGAGTTAAAAACATCTCTTGTAGCTCCTGTGGTTCATGATGTTACAGACCAAGATACGGTAATTACTGGGACAGGAAAAGCAAATACTACGGTTGAAGTTATCACTCTAGATGGAACCTATAATGGAAGGGTAGATCAAGATGGGAATTTGAGTGTTGACGTGCCACTACAAAAAGCTGGAACGGAAATTACCGTAATCCTCACAGATGAAGAAGGAAATAAAAGTAAGCCAACATCAACAATAGTTATTGGTACTATTTTGGAGTTATTTGTCCCTGATGAAATTCAGTTTAAAGAAACTAAGATTGGATTTGAAGAGATTATCATTCCTAGAATAGAAAGTGATTGGGCGATTGATGTTCGTGATACACGTGGTGAAGGTTCAAGCTGGAAATTAAAAGCAAAGGCAACAACGCCGCTTACAGCTACTAACGGACACTCGCTAAGTCCTGAAACTATAATATTTTATAATAATAATATGGCGACCTATTTAAAAGATGAAGTTATCATTCAGGAAGGAACTACAGGTAAAGAGGAATTAACTACTATTACTTGGGATAAGGACGAAGGAATACTATTGAAATTAAATCCTATGGAAGCGCAACCGGGAGTAGAGTATACTACCACAGTGCAATGGACTTTAGAAGATACTCCGTAAAATACTTTATATAGGAGTGATTTGTATGTGGGAACGGATGGGCTTTTTGTTTATTGCAGTTATATTCTTAACGTTTTTATTAGGTATGTCTAATGTAGATGCAGAAGGTGTTTCTAAAGGGGATTCAAAAGCAAGTATTTCGTTTATTGAGGATACCGATTCTAATGATATTTTGGACCCTACAGATCCTGATGAACCATATGAACCAGGTGAAGGCGATGATGGAAAAACAGATAATAGTGGGCCGTTGAGTATAGATTATGTACCCAAGTTAGACTTTGGAAAACAGACTATCTCATTAATAGATAAAACTTATCATACTAAAAATGTAGAGCCATTTATTCAAGTTACTGATAAACGTGGAGAAGCAACAGGGTGGACTGTAACCGTCAGTGCTACTCCTTTTGAATCAGATGATGACCAATTAGAAGGTGCAAAAATAAAATTCCAAAATGCAACAATAGTAACTCATACGAACTATGTGGATTATGGAGCGCCAATACCAATAAATAACGGAGACATAGAATTAACAACTGATAATGTGACTAAACCGGTAGTTTATGCTGAAGAAGGTAAAGGTCGTGGCTCCTGGTTAACTAGATGGTTTCCAACAGATGAAAGCCCGGAAAACCTCAATGACAGTGTATCTTTAACTGTAATAGGAGGAACAGCAAAAGATGAAATGTACACTTCCACCTTAACATGGACACTAGAAAATACTCCACAAGCACCAGAAGTGGAAGAATGAACTAGAGAACTTGGCACTCCCCTTATGCATAGAGTGCCAATTTATTTTAGAATGTAATGACGGTGGTGAGATAATGAAACTATTGAAATTATTTCTAGTAATCTTACTTGTCTTCCTTTTTTCTATAGAAGAAGCAACTGCTGCTACTGGGGAAAGGGTTGGGTATTCCATCCGTGCAATAATCCCAGAAAACCAGATTGATAAAAAGCAAACATACTTTGATTTATGGATGGAACCAGAGCAAGAACAAGAGATATTTGTAGATATCTTTAATAGCTCTAATGAGGATGCGGAATTCTCTGTTCAAGTAACCAATGCAACAACGAATCGAAATGGTCTTATTGACTATTCGAATGTGGATGCAATTGCAGATGATTCTTTAGCCTATCCTATGACAGATATTGCGGCAGTACGTGATGAAGTCATACATGTTCCTGCTGGGAAATCTAGGACTTTTCCTATAACTCTTGTCATGCCTAAAGAGGAATTCGATGGCATCATTCTGGGAGGTATTCATGTAGAGAAGGTAATGGAGGAAGAAGCGGATGATACCCAGGGAGTTCAACTTAAAAATAAGTATGCCTATGTACTTGGTTTGCAATTACGTGAAACAGACACTGAGATGGAGCCAAACCTTCATTTAAAAGATGTTCGACCTGATTTAGTCAACTATCGTACAGCTATCATAGCAACGATACAGAACAGCGAGCCTGTTATTGTGAATAACCTGAATGTAACGGCAACTGTACATGATTCCTCTGGTGAAGAATTAAAAACAGTGCAAGCAGAGAATTATCGAATGGCACCAAATTCAACAATGGACTTTCCTATTGACTGGGATAATAAGGGTTTTGATCCTGGATTGTATTCACTAACCATTCAGGCAAGTGCAGAACATCAGGAATGGGAATGGGAAGAGTCTTTTGAAATAAAAAGTGAGGAAGTAGAAGAGCTAAACGACCAAGCTGTTAAAGATGTACAAACAGAAAAGAACGGGGAGAATATTTATACCTCCTATATTATTGGGGGACTTACAGGAATTATATTGGTATTAATTGGTGTTATTATTTATATGAGAATGAAGTGGAAGAAGGCTTAGCTGTGGGTATTTTTTATCGATAGTCATCATTTAATGGTGGCTATTTTTTTTTTAGAACTAAGCTTATCCTTCACTAAATATTCAAACTACCTCATAGAAACCAATTATAATTATGGTATGATAGGTATGTTGTATATGTGAAAAAACTTAATTATTAATAGATAAAAGTTACAGGAGTTGATAACAAGTGAAAAATATAATTATAGTAGTCCTTGCGGTGCTGGTGGTTGGTGTTGGGGTGTATTTGTTACCTGGTAATGAAAACGAGCAAGCGGATGATGTCGTACAGGATATAAAGCAGTTAGTGAATGATTACAGCATAGGGAATGTTACAGCAGAAGCTGCTTCCATCACTTCTGATGAGCTTATTGTAACAGACAGTGATGAGAACCAGACAACGTATGATTTACCAGAAGATGAATTCTTTGTTTCTATCGCTTCATTCATTGAAACAACACACCCATGTGCGAATCATAGTCTAACAGGATGCCAAGGTGAATTAGTGGAACAAGAGTTTCATGTGTATATAGAAGATACTGAGGGCAATGTCATTCTCGACCAACCAATGGAAACACAAGCAAACGGCTTTTTTGATCTATGGTTAGAACGTGATAAAACATATAACATCGCCATTACCCAAGACGGAAAAAAAGCAGAATCCCAGTTTTCTACATTTGAAGGGGATAATACCTGCATCACAACGATTCAGTTAGAAGGTAACAAAAGCGCGTAATAAAGTTATGAGTTCTAGTAATAGGGGATAAAACAGTAAATAACATACTAATTCAGGAGTGCAAATGCATAGAGTTTTGTACTCCTATTTTTATATAAAAATAAATGAGATATTACAGAATTGTAAGTTTTTTGTATATTTAATAGTAGATATTATATATGTTGTTAAATTATCAGGTGCTTTCTTTAAATAAAAGGGAAGTGTTCTTATTATGTTGTAAAAGGGGCAGTATTCCTCATAACTGAATTTGATAATAGATTAATTGACACTTAAACGATTGGGTGCAAGAGTTTAACCAGAGTTTGATGGACATGACAAAGATCGGCTCAATGTCGTCCGAAAGATATTATAGCCATGGTAAGAAGAAATTAAGACGCTGTTGATGTTGTTTTTTTACTTCTTCTCAATTCATTTACCTCCGATTTTTTACATTCCTTATTTTTTCTTCTTTGCTAATTGATCACGGTCAAGTGCCCGTGGTGGCTCTTCTAACCACCCATATTTAATCATTATTTTAGCCCCTTCATTTGCATATTTCAAGATTTCCCCTATAAGTCTGCTGTACATGACCCCAATATCTCTCCTAGGGCTCATGGACATACTTGTACCGTAATAACCAACACTTATAGCAGTTAAGGATGTAGAGTAAAACATCATTTTTCGATCAGAAAACGTGTAACTGGTTGAATCCGTAACTTCTGTATCCAATGTCGTAGGACTAGGAATATCACTTTCGCTTAAATAAGATCCAAATATCTCACAATGTTTTTGTGCTATTTCTTTCCCTTTTAAAATATATTCAATTACATCACTCTTTTTTGCAACCTGACTATACCCAATCATGGTGGCAGAACCTAGTGCATTCCTTTGAAAGTTGGCATAAAGATTCGTGATTTCAGCGCCAGTTAATGGTCTTTTTTCTCTAAAGTAACCTGCAAGAAAGCTTTTCTTCTCCACAAAATCGAAGTTTTCAGGGGTTGGAAGAAGTGGTAGCTTCATATATAAACCTTTTGATAACAATAAATCATTGGTCTTCTTAAGAATATCATCTGATTCACGTAGACATTCACTAAAAAAAGTATAAATGTCTTCTCTTACGGCAAATGGTAAAGCTGCACTATATGCATTCAGCCCCATTTTCCCTAAATTGTTAGTAGAAAATAAAGAATAAGTATCCGTAAATAACCTAGGAGCCGTAACGTCCACATCTTCATCTAGCTTAAACCCATGAGGGATAGGGTAGTTTTCACTATTTAGTATCTTGGTTATTGTATTGATATGTGATTTTGATATATCCAAAGCATATTGAATTAACCCCTTTATTTCTATATCTTCCACTTTATTTAGTTCATATTCTAAATGACAAATGACACCACTATCATTCATATACATGTTCCACAAATTGGTAATTTCACCAGAAGTTAATTTCATTTTTTTTAACACCTTTCTTTTATTTTTTCTCCAATAATATTCTAAGTTAATAGTTGATAATTTACCCAAAATTATATGAAATATGAATAACAGTAAGTTTCTTTTTGCAGGATTCATTGGATGTTTCCATTTATTGGTCTTAATCCTTTTTCGCTACTTCTCTTATTAATCTTTAATCAACTTCATTACTTTATCCAAATTCTGTTTATTTCTAACCTCAAAGAAGTCTGCGAAAGGACAGCCTAATTCCTGGACACGGTCTAATGTGTTTTTGACGGTGAATTTTTCTGGTGTCAAATCTTCATTAACTTCTTCCCAGAATAACGGGGTGGCAATGGATCCTTCCTTGGTCATCCGTGGGGAATAGGGTGCGATGATTGTTTTGTCTTTTCCATGCTGAACATAATCAATATACAATCTGCCATTTCGTTTTTTCTTCATTCGTTCGGTTGTAAATAAATTTGGATAGGCTCCCTCTACCGTGTAGGCAATCGCCTGTGTGAAAACAGCAGTGTCATCATAGGTTAAGCTGTTTTCTGGAATTGGGATATGAATCTGAATGCCTTTATTCCCGGACGTTTTGACAAATGAGATTAGTTCAAGGTCATCCAGCAAAGGTTTGATTATGTTGGCAGCCTGTATTGCTAAGTCAAAACGCTCTCTGTTCGGTGGATCCAAATCAAATACTATCTCAAGCGGATTGGGTTTATTCACTGTTTGAAAAGGGACATGATACTCCAGACCTCCGTGATTAGCGAACCAAACAAGCGAATCCATATCATTACAAATAATTATTCGGTCGTTCCCTATTTTCAAGCTATCGATAAAATCTGGTGCATAGTCTGGTAAGTGCTTCTGATAAAAATGTTCTTCCTCCACGCCATCTGGGCATCTTATTAATGTTAGGGCCCGTTCCTTTAAGAAGGGAAGCATATAGGGCGAAATCTCTCGGATATAGAATAGCAAATCTCCCTTGGTAATTTTTTTCTCCGGCCAATAATATTTTTCTGTCTTCGATACTCCTATTCGTTCTGGAATCATTGCAAGATCAATCATTAATTTCTCTATTGTGCATTCCTGCGCAGAAACCTGTGGGAGTAACTGGACAAACTCTGGTTCTCTTAGCTCGTTTTTATATAAGTCCAACGAATGAATCGAAGCACAAATAGCAGGTGGCAAGGAATATCCTCCTGTTGATTTTTCACCATTGGTTATAAATAACTGCCTCAGTGTTTCAGCGGATTCGTCATCCAACCCATGTTTGCATTTCCCAACTTCATGTATTTTGTTTCCATCGAACACACGAAAGGAATAATAACCGTTTTGATTGTCGTAATGGGTCAAAAAACCCTGAAGGCTACGCCAATTTTTCATTTTAAACCAGTCTCTATGCCCTTTTCCTCCTATGTATTTGCTCTTCTTCCGCTTCGCAATCATTCCCTCACCTTTATGGTCATAGATCTTTTTCCATAATTCTTCTGGGTCCTCATAAGAGTTCACGTACTGTATACGATTGCTTTTTATATGTTCTTTAAATAAATCATTCAGTGCTTTTTTTCGGTCGTTGAAGGGCTGCGATAAAAGGTCGCTACCATTTTCTTGTAACAAGTCAAATGCCATAAATGAAGCGGGGCGCCGATTCGATGCTTTTTGAATGGATTCTGTATTTTTTAGGCGGCCACGTTTTTGAATCCAGGAGAAATTTGCTTGAAAAGGATTATTTAACACAACCATTTCTCCATCCATTTTTATAGGCAATTTGTCTAACACATTAGGTTCCAGTTCCTGACAGTTTGCAACTATTTCTGGGAAGTTTGCCGTTAATTCTTTATTGTTTTTGCTCGTAAGTGTAATTTTCCCCTTTGTGTCCCATGTCAGTACACAGCGGAAACCATCATATTTCACCTCGTACAACCATTCCTCCCCTCGGGGAATCTCTGTACTGGGGATTGGCTTCATCATCTCCATATTAATTCTCCTTATTAGGCCGTCTACTACTAAGGTGGCTAATTTTTAGAAAAATAAACGAAGGATAAAATGAAAAAGTCACGGCAAAATAAGTGAAAGGAGGTTTTCTCATGCACACAATGTGGAAGGGTACGATTAGTTTTGGTCTAGTCAATATTCCTGTCAAAATGCATTCGGCAACAGAAAACAAAGATGTGAAACTTAGACAGTTGCATAAGGAATGCCAGTCTCCTGTTAAATATGAAAAAGTATGTCCTGTTTGCGAACGGGAAATCGAAAGTGATGAAATCGTAAAAGGTTATGAATACGCTAAAAATAAATTTGTTATTTTAGATGAAGAAGATTTAAATGCACTGAAAAAAGAACAGGAAGATCGTGCGGTAGAGATTGTCGACTTTGTTAAATTAGATGATATTGATCCAATTTATTTTGAAAGAAGTTACTATCTGTCGCCAAATGAAGGTGGCGGAAAAGCTTATAGTTTATTACGCAGCGCCTTAAAGGATACTGGAAAAATAGGCGTTGCCAAAATGATGATCCGATCGAAAGAACAGCTGGCTGTTATCCGGGTTTATGAAAATGTTTTGGTGGCAGAAACTATTCATTTTCCAGATGAAGTTCGAAAAGTGGAAGACGTACCCAATGTACCAGAAGAAACAAAGGTACCCGAAAAAGAACTCGATACTGCAAAAATGCTAATTGAACAGCTAACCGCAGAATTTGATCCAGAAAAATATAAAGACGAATATCGAACCGCACTTCTCGAATTAATTGAAGAGAAGAAAAACAATGAAGAAACAGCCACAGCAAAAGACAAACCAGTACCAGACAATGTAACAAACCTCATGGATGCACTACAAGCATCTTTAGACAAGGCAAAGAAAAACAAAGCCAAACCAAGGCAGCCCAAACGAAAAACAAAAACAACAGCCAAAAAGAAAAAAGCAACATCATAATGTCTCCTGACTGGAGGCATGTTTTTTTGTTTTTTGAGAATGGGAGGAGCGCCTATTGTGAGGAGCGCCTATAAACTGTGAGGAGCGCCTATAAACTGTGAGGAGCGCCTATAAACTGTGAGGAGCGCCTATAAACTGTGAGGAGCGCCTATAAACTGTGAGGAGCGCCTATAAACTGTGAGGAGCGCCTATAAACTGTGAGGAGCGCCTATAAACTGTGAGGAGCGCCTATAAACGGAGAGGAGCGCCTATAAACGGAGAGTAGCGCCTATAAACGGAGAGGAGCGCCTATAAACGGAGAGGAGCGCCTATAAAACGAGAGTAGCGCCTATAAACTGAGAGTAGCGCCTATAAACTGTGAGAAGCGCCTATAAACTGTGAGGAGCGCCTATAAACTGAGAGTAGCGCCTATAAACTGAGAGTAGCGCCTATAAACTGTGAGTAGCGCCTATAAACTGTGAGGAGCGCCTATAAACTGTGAGGAGCGCCTATAAACTGAGAGGAGCGCCTATAAAACGAGAGGAGCGCCTATAAAACGAGAGTAGCGCCTATAAACTGTGAGGAGCGCCTATAAACTGTGAGTAGCGCCTATAAACTGAGAGTAGCGCCTATAAACTGTGAGGAGCGCCTATAAAACGAGAGGAGCGCCTGTAAAACGAGAGGATCGCCTGTAAAACGAGAGGATCGCCTATAAAACGAGAGGAGCGCCTATAAACGGAGAGGATCGCCTATAAACGGAGAGGAGCGCCTATAAAATGGAGAGTAGCACCTATAAACAACTCCTCACTCCAAATTACAACCTCGTCTCATTTTTTCATTCTATTTACAGAACTCTTACAATCCAGTGAAATCATACCATTTTGGGTGAATTTTCAATGAAAATGGAGTAAAGTGTAATACAGGAAATTTTTGATACGAAGAGGAGAGAAAAAATGAAGAGAAATGCATTTATGGATAACGCAAAAGTACTTTTCATTTTTTTAGTTGTTTTTGGTCATATGATTCAGCCTTTTACAACAGATTCCGCAGAAATGAATACACTCTATCTCTGGATATACACGTTCCATATGCCGGCATTTATTATGCTTTCTGGCTTTTTTGCAAAGGGATCCGGAGATAAAGGTTATATAATGAATTTAGCCAAAAAATTATTGGTTCCTTATCTTATCTTTCAGTTCATCTATTCGGCATATTACTTTCTTATCGGTAATAGTAGCTGGCAAGCAGGGATTTTTTACCCGCATTGGTCATTGTGGTTCTTATTCAGCCTGTTCAGTTGGCACCTCTTATTAATCGGATTTAAGAAAATTCCAGCTAGGCATGGTATCCCTATAGCTATAATTGTTGGGATATTTATTGGCTATATTGGTGACGTTGGACATACATTTAGTTTGTCGCGTACGTTTGTTTTCTTTCCATTCTTTTTAATTGGGTATTGGTTAACAGAAAAACAGCTGATGTTGGTGAAACGAAAAGGAGTAAAAGTAGCATCAATCGTAGTTATGCTTGCCTTGGCAGTTTCTCTTTATTATGCTCCAGAAATTAATACAGGGTGGCTGCTCGCCTCAAAATCGTACATTGATTTAGGCATGGAAGAGTATGGAGGTATAGCAAGGCTCCTAGTTTATATTACGGCAGCGGCTATGACGGTAAGTGTTTTAGCATGGGTTCCCAAACGCAATTTAGGATGGATTACGAAACTAGGAACAAGAACGCTTTACGTTTATTTGTTACATGGATTCTTTATTCAGTATTTCAGAGAATACCAACTGTTTGAAGTAAACCATGTCATGGATTTAATAGGTATGGTCGTGCTCTCAGCTTTAATTGTCATATTCCTATCCAGTAAGCCAGTATTAGGAATATCGCAGCCGTTTATAGAAGGTAAAGCTTCTATCGTGAAGAAAAAACTATTTCATGAAAAAGAAAGACAGACCAACATATAAAATTAATTGGAAAAAATAGAAAAAATATGAAACTAAATTATATGCTCACTCGTCTATACTAATGCCCCCCTTTTTTAATAGAAATTGCTGCCCCATTTTTATATAAAAATGGGGCAAATTTTTTTCTTTAAGTAATGAGACTGGGACATAAAAAAAGGCGAACAACGTATAAGTAAAGCGTAGGAAATATACGTAGACTCCCGCTCCCCGCGGAAAGCGGAGTATATTTACGGAGCGTGTTTGTGCTCAAATAGTTTGGATTTCTCACAACTGAATTTCTTATATTTTATCCTCTTTTTGTCATTTTTAAAATATAATATGAGCAATCAACGTAATAATCGGCAACGTAATCAACGTACGTAAAAGAAAAATAATAGCTAAATCAAGGAAAGTAACTGGCACTTTTGATCCAAGCAATAGTCCGCCAACTTCGGACATATATATTAATTGGGTAACAGAAAGAGCGGCGATAATGAATCTTGTAATCTCTGCCTCTATTCCTGAGCCGACAATGGCGGGAAGGAACATATCTGCAAAACCAATTAGAATCGTTTCCGAAGCTTCCTGAGCATATGGAACTTGCATCAGTTCCAATAAAGGAATAAATGGTGCTCCGATCCATTGGAAGAATGGAGTATATTCCGCGATGATTAAAGCAACCAAACCAAATGCCATTACTACTGGAGCAACACCTAACCACATGTCCAGGATGTTTTGTATTCCTTCTTTAAAGAATTGATAGACACTCGTTTCTTTTTTAGCACGATTTAGGGCATTTTTATAGCCGTATGAAATGGTACTTTCCCCATCAGGAATTGCTTCAGCTGTATAGTTTTCCTGGTTGTCCAAATACGTATCTGCCTTTTTTGACAATGGTGGGATACGTGGCATAATAAGTGCAGCAGCGAAACCAGCGATTAGAATTGTTAAATAAAAGGGCAGAAACATGTGAGCAAGGTCGACTTCAGCAAGGACCACTAAGGAAAAGGTTATGGAAACAACGGAAAAAGTAGTTCCTATTACGGTTGCTTCCCTCTTTGTATAAAATCCCTCTTCATATTGTTTGCTCGTTAATAATACCCCAATGGTTCCATCACCAACCCAAGATGCTAAGGCATCAATAGAGGAGCGGCCTGGCAATTTAAATAATGGTCGCATAATCTTTGTTGTGATGGTTCCAATGAATTCAAGTAATCCAAAATTCATCAGCAAGGGTAAAAATAAACCAGCAAATAAAAATACGGCAAACAAGACATGCAATAAATCACCGAGGAGCATTTGACCTGTATCAGGGCCATATATTGCTTCAGGACCGATACGGAAAAATACCATGACAGCGAATATAGCTGCTAAAACTCTCGTAAATGTCCAGAATAAATGAACCGAAAATAAATTTTGGAAAAAAGGTGTCTTCTGAAAAACCTTAGGACCACCAATTTTGGCAATAACCGTGAATATAGCTGTAATAAGAATAATCATCATCATGATTGCAGATAAAATATTTGTAAGTACACCCTGAACGGCATTTGCAAGTAGCGCAATTGGTATGGTAAAACCATCCTCCGTTGGAACAGGTATGATAAATATAAAGATTCCGATTAGAGATGGAATAATAAATTTCAGATGATCACTTAATGAATAATGTTTCATAATTTTTCTTAAATCCTTTCTGCTGTCAGCGTAGTTGCTAAATAGGCACATCGCATAATTATACATGATGGTGTAAAAATATTCAACGGAAAATCATACCTTTCAAGTTGTATATTAGGCAAGGAATGCGCTATGGTAATAGTATAGAAAGAATTGTTTTGATGTTAGTATGGTAGTTTCTAAAACGAATTATCCCGTACAAACAATTAAGGGATGGTGCTTGGCTATGAAACGTTTGAAATATAATCTCGTTTATCGTTTTACCGTTATCGTTTGGATGGTTATCAAGTATATTTTTCAGATTTACTTTTTCCATTTCAGGCATACGATATGGGATGAAAAAGCGAAATTAAAATGGAATGCATTACTGGTTAAGATAGCTAAGGATTACAGAAAGAAGTCGGAAAAACTTGGTGGAGTGTTAATCAAGGTTGGACAGTTTCTTACAACAAGAACAGATTTTCTCCCTGATATTTTTATTAGAGAATTGACCGATCTGGTAGACCATGTAAAGCCAATGCCCTATGATTATGCAAAAGAAGTTCTCGAAGAAGAGTGGGGAACGAGTGTAGAGACGCATTTAAAGGCCATAAAAAAAACTTCAGTTGCCTCGGCATCGATTGGAGAGGTATACAAGGCGGTGCTTCATGACGGAACCGTGGTTGCTATAAAAGTGCGGCGGTATCGAATCAACGAGGTATTTCATAAAGATTTTATCGCCTTAAAGATGGTGTTTTGGATTTTAAAAGTGTTTACCAATTTTGGAAAAAAAGCCGATCTAAATGCACTGTTTCGAGAGTTAATCATGGTTATGGATCGTGAACTTGACTTTGAACAGGAATTAGAATTTGGTAATTATTTTCAGGATCGTTATCAAGATAACGCAGATATTCGGATTCCTACATTTTATGGTGAGTTAAGTACAAAGAAAGTATTAGTGATGGAATGGATGAAGGGCGCAAAGATAACCGATATGGACTTTATTAAAAAGCATCATATTGATGTCGAGCAAACAACGAAGATAATTTTTGATTTTTATTTGGATCAATTTTTGAACCCTGGGAAATTCCACGCTGATCCCCATGCTGGAAATATTTTAATCCAAAAAGATGGCAAGATTGCTATTATTGATTTTGGTATGATTGGTGAAATTAAACCGAAGGATATCGAACAATTTAAACTGTTTGTACAAGGGTTTATTATTGAAAATTATGATATTGTCGTAGATGCATTAGATAAAATGAATTTTATTCTACCAAATGCGGACAAGCGGAAACTAAAAAAAGTTATTCAAGAAACAATTGAAATGTATTCCGATGGTTCCTTGAAAAACTTTGATGCTGAAGCCATCGATCAAATAAATGAAGAAATTAATATGATTATGAAGGATCAGGCGATTCAGTTACCTGCAGATTATGCCTATTTGTTACGCGCGATTTCGATTGTAGTCGGTATTATTTTTACATTAAATCCAGATTTAGATATCATAAAATGGGCCAAGCCTAAAATTAGAGATTGGTTTGGCAGAAAGAGTATCGTTGAATCCGTCACAAGGCAATATGCCAAAAATGCTACGGAACCACTTTTATCCTATCCACGAGCATTGCTTAATTGGCTCGAAAGTGGGGAAAAAGATAGAAAGTGGGATAAAGAAAAACATTATGTCCAGCTGAAGCATCAATTTTATTTACTTTTAGAGATTCTATCCTTTATCATGGTAGTAGTAGGGATGTTTTTCTTAGCTTATGGTTTTAGTTTTGAGTTACAAACTGTTGGCATCATAGGAATAATTGTCACCAGCATTTTTACTGTATTATTAAGTATCATGTTAATTTTTCATTTTCGTATGATACGTCATAGACGGTAGAGGAGGTGTAGGCAATGAGCGACTATTTAAAAAGAGGCTTTTTATTAGGGCTTGGCGCTGCAGTTAGTGGAAAAGAAAAACTCGAACAAAAGTTAAAAGAGCTTGTAGAAAAAAATGAATTAACCCAAGAACAAGCAAAAACAGTTTTGGAAAATTTTATCGAAAAAGGCGATACGCAAAAACAGAAGTGGTCCGATAAACAAAAAGAACAAACGCAAAAACTAGCCGCCGAATACGGCATAGCAACAAAAGAAGATATTCATGAACTAAAAGAACGTATTCATGAGTTAGAAATGAAACTTTCCAATAAAACAGCAGAAGAAGTGGAAGAAGAAGAGTGAGCATAACGTTCACTCTTCTTTTCTCTTTGTTCAATAGGATGTTTACCTTGATAAATTTGATGCTTTTACAAAAAACTCAATAATGACCAATAGAGTAATTTTTAAATTAATTATATTTTTAGAAAATTCATATTGATTTTTCACAAGAATGTAGTAAAATAGAATATACAATTAACGATAAGTTGTTCGGAAATAGGAGGGATATAGCGATATGAATTGTTTTTTGCAGTTATGTGACGATGCCAAAAATCAACTTGGAAGACAGTTGCGGGAAGAAGAAATAAGTTTTTTGCAATGGATGTATAATCGCTATACAGAGGAACAACAGGAGCTAGAACTTGAATGCACGGAAGCATAGACTTACGATAACATTGAAAGCGCTTTATATAGAACGAGAACTTAATGGAAATAAAACGAGCTCACTTTAGAGTAGCTAACATTAAACTCAAAAAACATGGGAAACCACAAAGGTTTCCCATGTTTTTTGAGTTTTTCCTAGTGCTCCAGCTATATTAATCTGTCATAAATTCGTTTACCAATTCATAACTTCTTTCCTTTGTTGATTCGTATAAAGATATATAATAGGCAACATTTTCAAAAGTTCCCCCTTTATATCCTTGTCTTGCTTCATCTGCTTTAGCTTCTTTCTGATGAATCCATTTAATTTGTTTCGTCTTTAAGTCTTGCATGGTCTCTGAAGATAACTCACCTTGCAGAACAGCATAAATTTCATTTAATGCTTCATCATACCTTTCATAAGAAAGCCCATAATAGTTTTTCATAGCATTGGTAACACCTTTATCGGAATCCTTCTTTTCAGGTAACGCATCAAGCTCTTCTTGGATCTTGTCCAATTTTTTTAGGAATTCTTGTCTTATTCCTTCTACTTTTGTTCCTGTATTCTCTGTAATAGGTTCCTTAATGTCTTCACTTTCCTCCGTTTCATTTGTTGTAGCTGTCGATACTTTTTCTTCTGTATGAACAGATTGCTCGTTTGTTGAAGTATTCGATCCAGTACCATCTGATTCCACTTTACTAGATTCGTTAATCGTAGAGGTATCTTCTGTCGCATCCGTTTCTTGCGTTTCATGCTCCGGTTCAGAAGAGTGATTGCTGGATGCACCCCCATTATTCGTTGAATTGCCACAAGCGGACAAACCGACTATTAATAATACTAATAGGATTGCCGTCATAAAAAGTTTGCATTTTTTCATGTTTACAACTCCAATTTTAATTTAAGGCATATTTAGTATATTTTGTTGCTTTCTTAAGTTTTTAAGTTGATGGAAATTCTTAATAAACTGAATACAAGTAATGTGCTTAACCTCGCTGCGGAAATACACTCCGCGCACCTTAGGGGAGCTGGTGAGCCTCCTTCGTGCTAAAAAGCGTGTGCGCCTGCGTCTTCCAGTAATGCTTCGAAGCGGGCTTTCTCGGCGCAAGGGAACAAGGGAGATTATTCAAGTAGTTCCCTCACTACGCAGTCTCACCGATGCTCTTCTTCCCGCAGGACATGGAACGCTTCGGCAGCGAAACATCTTCGTGAGAAAAAGTGGGTTTCTTTTTTCTAGGAGTCTCTGTGTACTGCCTCCGCTACTTTGTCTGCCCTAGCTATTTTTAATGCAATAGTCCATAATGGTACGTTTCTGAGGAAGATGTTTACTCGTAAAATAGAATTATTATATGAAATCAAGTATGCAGAACTTAGCGAAGGAAATACACGGAGACTCCCGCGGGAAGAAAAGCCTAGGTGAGACTATGGAGAGCGATAGCTCGGAGTAGGCTCAGCAGCGCCCGCGGAAAGCGTAGTTATTTCCGTAGCGGTAGATAAAACACCAACCTTCGTAGTTAGTGCAGACTTTATACAAAATATAGAGTAAAGTCCTATTAAAAAGCAACAATCATAAAAGTGCCTTATTAAATGAATGATTAGAACTATTTTAACACAATTGAAAATATTCAAGGCTTTTTTAGTATCCTCGAGATGACATTCCTCAAATGCCCATCAAAAAGCAAGTTCAGAGACCCTTGTTCTAGAATGACCAATTCTTATAAATTCTTCACGAAACATGTTATAATATGGGCAATGTAAATTAGGTGAAATAAGGAGCGGTAGCAGTGGCAGTTTCCAATGAAACGATTTTAAAGAAAATGATGAATGAGTTGAACCAGGCGAAAGAAAATGAACATAGTCAGGAAAAAATGGTCAAGCATATAGCAAATGTGAAATTACTTTGTGATTTATTTTTAGAAGAAGACCCAGAGAAAGAAACAATTAAAGAAGCGGTAAAATCACAAACAAAGAGGGATGAATTTTCCCAAGCAGAATTGAAAGCGATGATAGGGGATCAGGCTGTTATCAAAAATATTCAAGAAGAACAAACGAAAAAGAAACAAATAATCGACCATGAAGAGGCAAACGGTTCTTCTATTTTTGACTTTTAGAATTGCCGCAAACAGAGAGGAGAAAAGAGGATGAAACTATTTCTAATCTTAGGAGCTTTAAATGGCTTCATAGCAGTTGCACTTGGTGCGTTTGGTGCTCATGGCTTAGAAGCAAGGCTAACGGAAAAACAGTTAGCGACTTGGAATACAGGAGTTCAATATCAGATGTTTCATACAATGGCATTACTTGTGACTGGGCTGTTGCTGGCCAAATTCCAAAGTGGTGCCTTAAATTGGGCTGGATGGATGTTTTTCATTGGTATCGTCATTTTCTCAGGCAGTCTTTATATTTATTCAACTACAGCTATTAAGACGTTTGCTATGATTACCCCATTAGGTGGAGTAGCGTTCTTAATAGGGTGGGTTTTATTAGGAATAGCTGTCATACGACTTCTATAAGTCACTGCTATAATTGAAAAAATAAATATGTCGTAAAAATAAAAATGATCAGTGACCGGAGGGCTTGCTTGCCTGCGTCTAACGTGTTTCCAGTGGTGTTCCATTGAATCAGTGCATCACACATTAAACTTAATGAAAATACGTAAAGCGTTAAAAAGAGTAAGACAAGATACCCTTGAATCATCGAAAATAAGCCTACGATGACTACAATGCCAAGTGATATTAATTCTATTAATGTTATTTTTTCCATAGGATGTCGCATAGTATCGCCCCTTTTGTATATGTAAGAGAGGATGACACGAGTTTGATTGTGTCATCCTTTTATTTTTCCTTCTATCTTGGATTGTACGTTGACATTTGTGAGCCTTGAGCAAATGGATATTCATAGTTAAGTTCTTCATCAAATGTAACGTAATCTAGGTATACCATTAACAAGAGATAGCGCATGCCGGTATCTGGGTCGCTTAGAATAATGTGATCTCTTCCAGCTGCTTCAATAATTCCCCTAAACTGCATCGCATTCCATTCTGAATTGTTTTCAAATGTCATGTAAACCGTAGCTAGTTTTCCTTTGTTTAATCGTAAAATATTTTCAATGTAGGATTGCTGAAGTGGTAGCATTCCTGGAACATCTGATGCCTGTTGTTGTTGTTGCTGTGCTTGTGCTTGTGGTGGCGGTGTTTGTTGTTGGGCTTGTTGCTGAAATGGGTATCCCTGTGTTTGCTGTGGTTGTGGGTATTGTCTCATTGGATAATAGTAGTACGGATGGGCAGGATAGAAATTTCCATAGGGTTGATTTGCATTTTTCTCGGACATAAAAGATTCCTCCCTTAAAAAATTGTGTGTCTCTCTGATGTCGCCTCCGAGTGGATGAATTTACCTGGAGCTAGTATGAACTCCAAAGTATTAATTTTTATATTTAGACTGTCTGGGCAACTGATGGGGTTCTGCGTTGTGAAACGAAGAGTGGATGAATTTCCTATATGTGTCCCTTCGTTAATCATGTTAAAATGTTCCTAATATCAGCCCAGGAACAGGATACTAAACTCAATAATTATATGTATGTAAATACCCAGAAAAAGATGACAAAAAAACGACTTCCTGCTTCTAACAGAAAGTCGTTTTTATTGTTTTACTTGGAGTGTTTGGGATTCAATTATGCTCCAATATATCGTACGCCCTATTTATAATGCGAAGTATGTAGATACGTCTTCTTTTGGAAGGTAATTTCCTACTAGAAAGTCGCCAAATTCAGCGTATTTTGCAGTTACTTCGTCAAATCGCATTTCATAAACTATTTTTTTGAATTGTAATGCATCATGAGCAAATAAAGTAACGCCCCATTCATACTCATCCAGACCAATAGAGCCGGTAATAATTTCTTTTACTTTTCCTGCATATTTGCGCCCAGTCATGCCATGCTCATAAAGAAGTTTTGTTCTTTCTTCTTTATCAATCTCAAACCAGTTCGCATCTTTCCAGCGGCGGCGTGCCATAGGATAGAAACAAGCATGCTCCCATTTTGGAACAATTGGTTTTAAGCGATCTTTAACATATGGACTTAACTCTCTATCTTTTCCTTCATCCATTGGGTTGTGCATCGTCATTTCCACAATAGATACATAAGAATATCCAGGAATTAGATAATCGCCGATTTTTGATTTATTAATTTCTCTTTTAATTTCTTCTAATTCATCCATAGTTGGGCGGAAGAAAATAAACATCAAATCAGCTTTGTTTCCTAGCACCTTATAAATAGATTGACTACCGTTGTTTTCATCCTCCACTGCTTCCCATTTGGTCATCAATTCTTTAAACTCTTCGACTGCCTCAGTTCTTTGCTTTTCTGATGCCATTTTCCAAGAGGTCCAATCGAATATTCGTGTGTCATGGAGTGCACACCAACCATCCATTGTTACAACTGCTTCTGCTGCCATCATACTCTCTCCTTTTATTGATGAAATTTAGCATTATTAATTTGTTTATATTATTTAAACATATCTTTACTATAGCATAATTGGGGTATGCTATTCATATGTAAGGGCTACCACTGACTGAATTTTAATGGATTGTCAATTCTTTGTCAAAAATTGTTAAAAAATGAAGGGAATTTCTTTAAAATAGTACCTGGTTGATTTATGATTGTAAAGGAAATGAATATTGGAGGTTTGTGAATTGAGTAACTTATTTGATGAATTAACAGCAAAAATCTCTGGAAAAAATAAAAAAATTGTTTTTCCCGAAGGATTAGATGAACGAATCCTGACAGCTGCTGGCAAGCTAAGTGCAGATGGGGTCGTCTTACCTATATTAATAGGAAACAAAGAAAGCATTGAACAAAAAGCAAAAGAAGTAGGTGCAGATGTTTCTTCTTGTGATATTTTAGATCCAAATGATTATCCAGAATTTGATGCAATGGTGCAATCATTTGTAGAACGTCGGAAAGGAAAAGCAACCGAAGAGGATGCACGCAAGATTCTCCTCGACGAAAACTACTTCGGAACCATGCTTGTCTATATGGATAAAGCAGACGGTCTAGTTAGTGGAGCCGCACATTCAACTGCTGATACAGTACGCCCGGCATTGCAAATAATTAAAACAAATGGCCGAGTGAAAAAGACATCCGGTGTGTTCGTCATGGTTCGCGAAGATGAAAAATACGTTTTCGCAGATTGTGCCATTAACATCTCTCCAGACAGTCAGGATTTAGCAGAAATAGCCGCAGAAAGTGCTGTAACTGCTCGCCTATTCGATATCGACCCACGCATTGCGATGCTAAGCTTCTCAACCAAAGGTTCAGCCAAATCACCTGAAACTGAAAAAGTAGAAGAAGCATTGAAAATTGCCAAAGAAAATGATTCTTCTCTAGTAATAGATGGAGAATTCCAATTCGACGCGGCTATCGTTCCAAGTGTAGCTGAGAAAAAAGCGCCAAATGCTACAATTAAAGGCGATGCAAATGTATTCATCTTCCCAAGTCTAGAAGCAGGAAACATCGGATACAAAATTGCTCAACGCCTAGGTAACTTTGAAGCAGTCGGACCAATCTTACAAGGTTTAAATAAACCAGTAAATGACCTATCACGCGGATGCAGCTCAGAAGACGTATATAAATTAGCACTAATTACAGCAGCACAAGCCGTAGGAGAATAAATGATAAAAAGCTTGCAGCGGAAATTAACCGCTGCAGGCTTTTTTTGTGAGTTGGTGGGAGGTAGTGAGAGCAGGGCGGTTGATAGAAGGGTAGGGGCGGTTGATAGGAAGGGTGAGGCGGTTGATAGGAAGGGTGAGGCGGTTGATAGGAAGGGTGAGGCGGTTGATAGGAAGGGTGAGGCGGTTGATAGGAAGGGTGAGGCGGTTGATAGGAGAAGCGGGGCGGTTGATAGGAGAAGCGGGGCGGTTGATAGGAGAAGCGGGGCGGTTGATAGGAGAAGCGGGGCGGTTGATAGAAGAAGCGGGGCGGTTGATAGGAGAGGCGGGGCGGTTGATAGGAGAAGCGGGGCGGTTGATAGAAGCACCGAGACGGCCGATAGAAGCCCAAAGACGATCGATAGAAGCCCCAAGAAAATCAATCTACCTTCACCATCCCCCCCACCGTACAACCCAACAAAAGGGGCCACGAGTTCCTAGAAAACCCTCATGACCCCATATACTTTAACATCACCCCTAACCCAAAATCTCCGTAATAATCTCATTCCGTTTTAACATCTGCTTGTATCTCTTTTCGAAAACCTCTTTTTCGTTATCAGAAAAATCAGTATTCACTATTTCCTCGTTGAAATCACCGAGGGTTTGATATACTCGCTTTTTCATATCTTCTACGGCTAAGCTCACACCTAACAGGTCGGATAGGGAGCCCATGACTTCCGGTTGAACTTCTGGAAAGGTAAATTTGGTTTGCTCATCTTTTTTACTGAGCTGATAAAAGTCACGTATGAGGCTGGCGCGTTCAAAACTGTTTCCTTCAATATCCAAGTATATTTGTACGGCGGCACCATCTTTGACTCTGCGCTGGGAGATTCCGGCGAATTTTCGGCCATCTATACTAAGGTCATAATCTCCAGGACAATAGGAATGAACGATTTCATATGCTTTGATTTCATTCGTTAAGTTTCGCAGCATGTATTGTACAAAGCTAACCATGGCTTCATAACAATCATGGATGGATAGTTCATGAACACCTGGGATAACAAGCGAGATATTTAGGACGCCACCATCTAAAGCGACAGCGAGCCCTCCAGAATTCCGGACAACTACCTGATATCCTTTGTCTGCTAAAAAGCGAACACCGTCTTTAATGTACGGCAATCTGGCATCGGGAATCCCTAACACAATGGTTTTTGGGTGAACCCATAACCTGATGGCTGGGGCCGACTCGCCGTTACTGACTGACATCGCCAGTGCATCATCAACAGCAAAGGAGGTTAATGCTGTATAAGGTTTATCTAATATATATTTCTCGTCTGAGTGATCCAAATATCTGAACGTTGTGTGACGAATGACTTCTTTCCAATTTTTCATTTTTGCACCTAACCCTTTTTAAGACTATTCAGTGACCAACGCTGAGTAAAGAATGTGCGCGTGTTATACAAATTATCTTCCTTTTTTGCATAATCTATCCATCGCTGAATGGCCACTGCCTCTTTTATTAATTAGCTATCTATTATATAATATAATAAAATTGTCGAAAAGAAACGGATGGAGAAAATGGCATATAAAGATCAGCAATTATCGGAAGAAAAGGTGTTTAAAGACCCTGTTCACCGCTATGTTCATGTGAGGGACCGGGTGATATGGGATTTGATAGCAACACCGGAATTTCAGCGACTGCGCCGTATTAAACAACTTGGAACGACGAATTTAACGTTTCATGGGGCGGAACACAGTCGCTTTAATCATTCACTTGGGGTATATGAGATTGTACGCAGAATATTAAACAACTTTGAGAACCGCCCACACTGGAATAATGAGGAGCGACTGCTCTGTCTGTGTGCGGCGCTTTTGCATGATTTGGGACACGGACCGTTTTCTCATTCATTTGAAAAAGTGTTTAAACTTGATCATGAATATTTTACCCAACAAATCATTACGGGAGACACGAAAATCAATGAAATATTGGAAAATGTCAGTCCTGGTTTCTCGCAAAAAGTATCCGATGTTATAGGTAAAACTTACAAGGACAAGCTGGTAGTTAGCTTGATTTCTAGTCAAATTGATGCTGATCGTATGGATTACCTGCAACGAGATGCTTATTATACAGGGGTTAGCTATGGCCATTTTGATATGGAACGGATACTTCGGGTCATGCGGCCGATAGAAGATCAAGTCGTGATCAAGTCAACAGGAATGCATGCGGTGGAAGATTACATCATGAGTCGTTATCAAATGTACTGGCAAGTTTATTTCCATCCGGTAACTAGAAGTGCAGAAGTGATTTTATCGAAAATATTGCACCGAGCAAAAGAATTATATGAATCAAATGATTTTACCTTTAAATTAAAACCGACGCATTTTATTTCTTTCTTTGAAGGCAAAGTAAAACTGGATGAATATTTGAAACTAGATGAATCCATTGTTCATTATTATTTCCAGCTTTGGCAAGAAGAACAAGATGACATTTTGAGCGATTTATGCGAACGATTTATGAATCGCAGGTTATTTAAATATGTGGAATTTAACCCTAATCTGCAAATGAAAGAGTGGATGGAACTGTATCAATTGTTTATGGATGCAGGAATTAATCCGGAATATTATTTAGTTGTTGATTCTTCATCGGACCTTCCATATGACTTTTATCGTCCAGGGGAGGAAGAAGAACGTTTGCCGATTCATTTATTGATGCCAGATGACTCTTTAAAGGAGCTGTCCAGGCATTCGGATATTGTAGAAGCAATATCCGGAAAAAAACGAACGGATCACAAGTTATATTTTCCAAAAGACCGCTTAGATAAACTGGAGGACAAGACAACGAAGAAACGAATAAAAGAAATTCTATATGGCCAAGGAGATGTAAAAAATGTTAGGTAATCATGCGAAATTAATGCAGTTTTTTTCAATGGCCGAGAACGTAACCGGACGTAAGAAATTGCAAAAAATGATTTATATCTTACAGAAATGCAATATTCCATTTGAGGAAAAATATCAATTTCATTTTTATGGTCCTTATTCCGAGGAGTTAACATTACGAGTAGAAGAACTTTGTAATCTAGGTTTTCTGAATGAAGTGAAAGAAGACAGAAGCAATTATTATCAATACAATTATACCATCACCTCAGACGGAAAAGACTTTCTGCAGCAATTTGCATTAGACATGCCTGAATACGGAGACAAGGTAGAAAAATTGAAAACCAAAAGCTCCCGATTCCTGGAATTAGTCGCAACCATGCTTTACTTCGATGATTTGCCAATAGAAGAAACAATAGAAAAAGTGCATACCGTAAAACCAAAACAAAATTATAGTGATGAAGAAATCGAAGAAGCCATACACTTTATAAACGAGCTTAAATAGGTTATCTAGTTCAGATTGGATATCATGCACGTCATAAACTAAATGAAAAAAATTAAAGTACAACATAAGCGTAGTGTATTTCCGTAGCGAATAAACGTACTAAATTTCTTTGTTAAATGGATAGTTAACTAAGTCTATATCTATATATTTTTCACCTTACAACAGAACAGTTTAATCGTAACCAAGTATGATTTCTGGTAAAATTAGTAAAAATGGAAGATGAGGTCTTATAGAAAGGAGAGGAATCTGGTGAGTGAGAAGGATAAAAAGAATTCTTTTACGATAATTAAAGATGACTCTACAGACGGTCACGGTGGATATGGTTCGGGTGTAATTAGCTTGGAAAATATGTCTTCCGTCATTGTTGATCCAAATGAAAATGAAGCGTATGTCGATATGGATGCTATGCATGCACGAAGTAAAGTAGAACGCCGTGTAAAGTGGATTCATAACAAAGACGAGGTTCCAAACGGAAAATTATATTGGATCGTATGGGTGAACGTCGAGCGAAATGAGAATGGCAAATTTTATAGTGGCGTAGCTGGAAGTGAAATTCGAGTTGATCGTGAAATCAAACGAGCGTACAAGTCGATGCCGGAACATATTAAACATATGGAACAATCGTTAAAAGGCAAGGTTATTGTCGACCATATGGATGATCACTCGAAAAAATTATTGAAAGACTATTTAATCGAATTTGATGAGAACATGTGGAATAATTCTACAGATGAACTAAAAAATGCACTTTCAGAGTAAAGACAAATAGAGAATATGAATAATTTGTGAACGAATCATGAACAATTATAATAAATGTTGTACTTTACATCGGAAGTTTGTAAAATATGGATACATGGACAAACATGTATTACTAGGACAAAAAGAAGCCGACAATCCAAAAGGTGATTGTCGGCTTCTTTTTGCTTATTATTCTATTACAAGCTTATAAATCTAAAGATATTAGTCACCAAAAAAGGAATCAAAGAAACGTTCGATGGTCCCTTTGTCATCTTCCTTATCATCTGATTCATCTCCATGGAAATGCTTGGTGCAATAAGAGGTGGGCTCTGAACCCTCCTCAAAATACATGACCCTGCTAACCTCACAATAAGGAGTGGCTAGATCTCCAGTCTCCGGATCAACGGCTACGCCAACGACACCTGGTGGCACCTTAAATGGTTCCTGTGGCAATTCTTCGTGGGCTTTTTCCATAAAAGAGGCCCATATTTCTTTGGGATACCCTTTTTCTGCTACTACTTGCATCGTTCGATTATCATCATACCCAGCCCAAACCCCTGTAACAAGCTGTGGACTAAAACCTACCATCCAACTGTCTGAACTGGTTGTTCCAGATTTGCCTGCGTACGTTCGAGTTAATTCATCTGCTATAGGTGCTCCAGTGACGGATGTATAACCGTCCAGCATTCGGTCAAACATGCCTGTCATTAAATCCGATAAGATAAATGTTTGCTGTGGATCAAGAACTAATTCGCCGTTTTCCTTCGGTCGTTCATAGACGGTTCGATCATTTCGGTCGATTATCTTTTCGATGGCGTACCCATCAATTTGATGCCCGCCATTAGCAATCATTCCGTATCCTGTAACCATCTCCTTTACCGTAACAGATGCTGTTCCGAGTGCTAAGGATGGAACGGCAGGCAAGTCCCCATGTATTCCGAACTTTCTCGCTGCTTTCACAAGTCTTTCTGGGGTGAGAAACATGTTTGTTTTTACAGCATAAATATTATCAGAAAGTGCCAGTGCTTGTGCTAGAGAAATTGATTCATAGGCATAATAGTCATTAAAGTTACTAGGCTGATAAACCTTTCCTTCTTCTAATTCAAATACAGTTGGCTTACTAGCTAACATCGTTGTCGCTGTATAGCCATTTTCTAGTGCTGCGTAGTATAAGAAAGGTTTAAATGTGGAACCGGCCATACGTCTAGCGGACATCGCTCGGTTAAAGGGACTTTTCTCATAATTGCGTCCACCAACTAAGGCTTTAATCGCACCGGTATTTGGCTCCATCGACATGGCACCAATTTGCATGTCCGTTGTTTCCGGTATGGTCGATGAAATGAAATCTTCTAGACTTGTTTGCTTATCCGCATTTAATGTTGTGAAAATCTGATAACCACCAGACCGGACACTTTCTTCATCCAAATCTAAAATATTGGAAGCTTCTTTTAAAACGACATCTTGAAAATAGGGCCCAATAGAATTCTTATTTTCCCGTTTCTTTTCTGAGTAGGTAAGCTCTGTATTCGAGGCAACCTTAAATTCTTCCTCTGTAATCATGTCATTTTCCAGCATTAGACTTAATATTCGTTTTTGTCGATGGTCGGCATTTTCTTTGTTGTTTAATGGTGAGTAATAGGTGGCGCCTTTTGGTACGCCTGCTAGCATGGAGGCTTCAGCCAAATCCAGTTCACCAGCTGATTTATCAAAAAAGTATCTGCTGGCAGCTTCAATTCCGTATGCGCCATGTCCATAGTAGATAGAGTTCAAATAACCTTCCAATATTTCTGCTTTGGAATAATACATCTCCAGTCGGACGGTGTAAAATGCTTCTTTTATCTTCCTGTCCCAAGTTTTGTCATGGGTTAAATATAGGTTCCGTGCAAGTTGCTGTGTTAAGGTACTAGCTCCTTCAGAAAGCGACAGCGTTTTTATATTTTTAAGAACAGCACCAGCAATACGTTTCAGGTCAAAGCCAAAATGGTCACGAAAATGCTGGTCCTCGATAATTAATGTGGCGTCAATAATGTAAGGCGACATATCCTCTAAATCCACCCAATATCGATTCTCAACACCACGCTCCTCCCCAATCACCTGATTGGAGTCACTATAGTAAATCGTATTCTCCTCGTTTGTCAGAGGAGGTGGTCCTAACATAAAACTGACAAAATAAATCCCCAACAAAGAAATAAATGCTAATCCAATAAGTCCTAGCACAGCTTTTCCTATTAATCGATACTTTTTAAATCTCCTCTTTTTCATCTCATTAACCCCATAAATAATGATATACGTGTGTGTATTACTACCATTATGGGAAAAGATATAAACAAATAAACATGAAAAAGCTGGAGAGAGTGGGCAGAAGACTGATATCTGGAATGCAGGGAGAAAACGTGTAGGCGAATTCAGATGGAGGCGGGAGCTGCTAATTGGAGCGAGAAGATGAATAGAGGAAGCGAGGACCGATAAATCCGAACGTGGACTAGACTGGTTTTCTTTCAAAAAAAAGCTTGTATTTTTTCAGAATTTCTATATAATCAACCTGTTTAAGGAAGCCGATTTAAATACATACAAGGAGATGGATGGGCCAATGAGCATTTGGTTTACAGAGAAACAGACAGAGAATTTTGGGATTACGGCAAAGGTAAAACAGACCTATGTCGCTGAACAAACGGATTTTCAGGAATTGCAATTGGTGGAAACGGAAGAATGGGGAAACATGCTGATCCTTGATGATATGGTGATGACAACAGAGAAGGATGAATTTGTATACCACGAAATGCTCGCCCATGTTCCACTTTTTACGCATCCAAATCCAAAAGATGTTCTGATTGTTGGTGGAGGGGATGGTGGAGTCATTCGCGAAGTCCTAAAGCATGAGTCTGTTGAGAAAGTTACGCTTGTGGAGATTGATGGTAAGGTCATTGATTATTCCAAAAAGTACTTGCCGAAAATTGCGAGTGGATTTGATAATGAACGGGTGGAAGTAAAGGTGGAGGATGGATTTATGTATATCGCTAATAGCGAGAAAGCCTTTGATGTGATTATGGTCGATTCCACCGAACCCGTCGGACCAGCGGTAAATTTATTTAGTCAAGGTTTTTATGCGGGGATTTCTAAAGCATTAAAAGATGATGGTGTATTTGTTGCGCAAACCGATAACCCTTGGTTCAAAGCTGACTTGATTAAACAGGTGTATCAGGATGTGCAGCAGATTTTCCCTGTGACCCGTTTATATACGGCAAATATTCCAACATACCCTAGTGGTTTATGGACTTTTACATTGGGGAGTAAGGTCCATGATCCGAAAAAAGTGAAGGCAGAACGCTTTCCTGATATGGAATCAAAGTATTACACGCCAGATATTCACTTCGCTTCATTTGTTTTGCCGAAATTTGTGAAAGACTTGACGGAGTAAGGGGAGACGTAACGATGAGATTTGATGAAGCCTACTCAGGTAAAGTTTTTATCATGTCAGGATCTGAATTTGAAAAAGCAAAAGCGGTTATCTACGGAATGCCTATGGACTGGACGGTGAGCTTTCGACCGGGCTCTCGCTTCGGTCCGGGCCGTATCCGTGAAGCTTCCCTTGGCCTGGAAGAATATAGTCCTTACTTGGACAAGCATTTGGAGGAAATGGACTTTTTTGATGCAGGAGATATCCCTCTGCCATTCGGTAATCCCGCAAGAAGCTTGGATATGATTGAGGAATATATCGAAAAACTCTTGGAGAATGGAAAATTCCCACTAGGGCTGGGCGGGGAGCATCTTGTTACATGGCCGATTGTCCAAGCTATGTATAAGAAATACCCAGATATGGCGCTCATTCACATCGATGCGCATGCAGATTTGCGGGAAGAATATGAAGGAGAATCACTTTCCCATTCAACACCTATCAGAAAAATTTGCGGTTTAATCGGACCGGAAAATGTCTATTCATTCGGAATTCGTTCAGGCATGCGTGAAGAATTCCAATTTGCAAAAGAAAGTGGCATGCACATGTCGAAGTTTGAGGTTGCTCAACCATTGAAGAAGATACTTCCTCACTTATCGGGTAGAAAAATATATGTCACGATTGATATTGATGTCTTGGAACCAGCCTATGCGCCCGGTACCGGAACGGCCGAAGCTGGAGGAAACACCTCAAACGAATTATTGCAAGCAATCCAAATGATTGCAGAGTCAGATTTACATATTATTGGTTCCGATTTAGTAGAAGTTGCACCAGCATATGACCACTCCGAAAAAACAGCCATTGCAGCAAGTAAATTTGTAAGAGAGATGTTGTTGGGGTGGGTGAAGTAGTTGGAAGGAGTTTGTGAATTGGGGTGAGAGCCTGTTAACCGGGAGAGTGAACGCTTATAAAGGAGAGGAGCGCCTATAAACCGGGAGTGAGCGCCTATAAAAGTAGAGGAGCGCCTATAAAAGTAGAGGAGCGCCTATAAAAGTAGAGGAGCGCCTATAAAAGTAGAGGAGCGCCTATAAAAGTAGAGAAGCGCCTATAAAAGTAGAGGAGCGCCTATAAAAGTAGAGGAGCGCCTATAAAAATAGAGGAACGCCTATAAAATGGAGTGAGCGCCTATAAAATGGAGTGAGCGCCTATAAAATGGAGTGAGCGCCTATAAACCGGCAGCGAACGCCCATAACCCATAAACCAGCGCCCACCAACAAAAAATCTCTCCCAATATCCCAGTCCAGCAATCCTAAAAATTAACCGATAACCATAACCCCGTACACTTTCTATTGAAATACCCTACACATTATCGCTATAATAGGCATTATATGATTTTAAGAAGTACGAGGCGATGGAATGGATTCAGTACAGAAGAAAGTGAATATTAGGCTTGAAACAACCATTAATGATAATGGCAGCAAGGAACATAATACCGTTCAGGAAACGGGAAAATTCTTTATTAAAGGAAATAGGCATGTTTTAATGTTTGAAGAAACGTTGGATGAGGAGCTGAAAGTACGTAATTTAGTTACCATTCAGGACGGTTCCGTTAATATAAAACGGACGGGCCCAGTTTCTATGAATCAAAAGTTCGATATTAATCATATTACAGAAAATGTATATAAGCATCCGCATGGCACCATACATATGGAAACCTTCACGAAGAAAATGACCTATAAGCAAAAAAGTGAGATAACGGAAGGGCAATTAGCCATTTCTTATACGGTCAAATTAAATGGGCAGGATGAACGGAAACATGATCTGATTTTGAGTTATAAGGAGGAATCCGAATGAATGTCTTAGAACAAACAGAAGATATTTTAAAACAGGAAATAATAGAGGCGGTAATCAAGGCAAACCTTGCTACAAAAGAGCAACTTCCAGATATCGTTTTAGAAAAACCAAAGGATAAATCACATGGTGACTTTGCCGCTAACATTGCAATGCAGCTAGCAAGAATTGCAAAAAAAGCACCGCGTCAGATTGCGGATGACATTATCAACCATTTAGATCAGACAAAAGCATCGATTGAAAAAGTAGAGGTTGCTGGCCCTGGATTTATTAACTTTTTCATGAAAAATGACTTTTTAGGCGATATTATCCCTACTATATTAAAAGCGGAAACTGAATACGGAAGAACCAATGCAGGAAATGGGGAAAAGGTTCAGGTAGAGTTTGTTTCTGTTAACCCAACCGGTGATTTGCATTTAGGGCATGCACGTGGCGCAGCATATGGAGATGTATTATGTAATGTACTAGATGCGGCAGGATACCAGGTGGAGCGTGAGTATTATATCAATGATGCTGGAAACCAAATTGATAATTTAGCTTACTCTGTTGAGGCTCGTTATTTACAAGAATTAGGCCAGGATGCGGAAATGCCGGAAGATGGATATCACGGACAGGCTATTATCGACATTGCGAAGAAAATTGTCGCTGAAGATGGCGATAAATGGGTGAATGCAGATAAAGAGGAACGCATTGCTCACTTTAAAGAATACGGGTTACAATCTTCCTTAGAAAATATAAAAAACGATTTGCAAGCTTTTCGTGTGGAATTTGATAACTGGTTCTCGGAGCGTTCTCTGTACAAAGATAAAATCACGGAAGCGTTAAAAACCTTAGACAAAGAAAATTACATCTATGAAAAAGACGATGCAACCTGGTTTAAATCCACAGAATTCGGTGATGATAAAGATCGAGTTCTAGTGAAAAAAGATGGCAATTACACCTATTTAACACCAGATATTGCTTATCATAAAGATAAACTGGACCGAGGGTTTGACCAGATTATTAACGTATGGGGAGCGGACCACCACGGATATGTACCAAGAATGCGTGCAGCCATTCAAGCATTAGGCTATCCATCTGATAAATTCCATGTGAAAATCATTCAAATGGTAAACCTTTTTGAAGGTGGAGAAAAGATTCGTATGAGTAAACGTACAGGGAAGGCTGTTGCACTTCGTGATTTAATAGAAGATGTAGGTGTCGATGCAGCCCGCTATTTCTTTGTAACACGCTCGAATGATTCTCAGCTTGATTTTGATATGGATTTAGCACGTTCACAGTCCAATGATAACCCCATTTTCTATGTTCAGTATGCCCATGCAAGAATTTGTACGATGCTGGAGCAAGCGAAGAACAAGGGAATAGAAACGGATTCAACTTATGATGCAACGTTATTAACTGCTGAAAAAGAAGTGGACTTGCTTAAGAAATTAGGCGAATTCCCACAAGTAGTTGCAGAAGCGGCAGAAAAACACTTGCCTCATAAAGTAACGCAATATGTATTTGACTTAGCAACCTTATTGCATAGTTTCTACAATGCGGTAAAAGTATTAGATCAAGATAACGAAGAATTAACCAGCGCAAGAATCGCTCTCATGAAATCCGTTCGAATTACATTAGCTAACGGACTTCAGCTAATCGGAGTAACCGCACCTGAGAAAATGTAAGTTTATATAGAAGGTTGTTTTTTAATCCCTTTACTAACTGCTTACTACCGTCCGTAAACAAGCAATTAACATAGGAACACACACGTTAGTACAAAGTAACGTGTGTGTTTTTTCTCTTATCAAAAATCACTTTAAGAAGTTTTTAAATAAAATGAAACTATACCCTTTACAAAAGAGAGGAAATAGTGTAATTTTATATTCAAAAGAAACAGAAAATATAAAATTTTAGTTATACAGGTTGACTGAATGCTCATTCATAATATACTATAGTAATAAGACTGACATCAAGAAAAATTCTGTAAATTGAAATCGTTAACACCAAGTGAATAGGGAGAAGGGGGAGCACTAATGGATACATTTTTAATCATTAACTGGATCGCTTTTTTAGCAATTACCATTTATGGATTATATCTGTTTGGCAAGGTTGTTGCGACAAGAGTGTCCTACATCAAGCTTGGTAAGAAATCGGAGTTTGATGGCGAAGTAAAGATGCGCTTAAAGCGGATTGGAAAAATAGTATTTGGCCAGTCTAAGCTATTGAAGGACAAGAAGTCTGGAACCATTCATGTCATGATGTTCTATGGATTTATACTTGTACAATTTGGTGCCATTGACATGTTTGTTAAAGGGCTAGCACCAGGTAATCATTTGCCTTTTGGTATGTTTTATCCTGGATTTGTATTTTTCCAGGAAATCGTAACTTTGACGATCCTGGTAGCGGTAATTTGGGCATTTTATCGCCGTTATATAGAAAAACTTGTCCGTTTGAAACGAGGGTTAAAAGCAGGACTAGTTCTTATTTTTATTGGTACGTTAATGATTTCAGTACTGTTTGGTAATGGAATGGCTATGATTTGGCATGGCCACGAGGCAACATGGACAGAGCCTGTTGCTAGTTTAATAGCGACTATTTTTGGATTCTTGTCTCCGGGTGCTGCTGCCGTACTGTTCTTTATCGCATGGTGGATACATACAGTAACCATTTTAACATTCTTGGTTTATGTACCTCAATCCAAGCATGCGCACTTAATTGCTGCACCAATCAACGTTTTCCTAAGCAAAAAAGTTCCAGGAAAGTTGAAAAAACTAGACTTCGATATCGATGAAGAAGCAGAAGAAAGTGAAGAAGAAATATCCTTCGGTGTTGGGAAAGTAGAAGACTTTGAACAGCATCAAATGATTGATTTCTATGCCTGTGTAGAGTGTGGCCGCTGTACAGATGTTTGTCCGGCTGCAGGGACAGGAAAGATGCTGTCTCCAATGGATATCATGGTGAAAGTTCGTGATCACTTAACAGAAAAAGGAGCAGCAGTAACTGGTAAATCTGCCTGGGTACCATCATATGCTTTCTCTAGTGCACAAGGAAACATGGCTAGCGCTGGTGGAGAAGCGGCTGCAACGATTCAACAAGCGAGCCTAATTGGAGATGTTATTACAGAAGAAGAATTATCTGGATGTACAACATGCCGTAACTGTGAGGATGCTTGTCCGGTTAATAATGAACATGTTGGTACGATTATTGATATGCGCCGCTATCTAGTAATGACAGAAGGTAAAATGGATGCAGATGTACAACGTGCGGTTATGAATATTGAGCGTCAAGGGAACCCTTGGGGATTATCGAAAAAAGACCGTATTAAATGGCGTGATGAAGATGAGTCTGTTTATGTTCCAACGGTTAAAGAACTGAAAAAAGAAGGAAAAGAATTCGAATATCTTTTCTGGGTTAGTTCCATGGGCTCCTACGACAGTCGCAGTCAGAAGATTGCTCTTGCCTTTGCTAAATTAATGAATAAGGCTGGAATCAGTTTTGCTATTCTTGGTAACCAAGAAGCAAACTCTGGAGATACTGCTCGTCGAATCGGGAATGAGTTCTTATTCCAAGAAATTGCGGAGAAGAATATTAAGACATTTGAAAAACATAATGTGAAGAAAATCGTTACGATCGATCCTCACGCCTATAACATTTTCAAAAATGAATATCCTGATTTTGGGTATGAAGCAGAAGTTCTACATCATACGCAAATGTTATATGATTTAGTAATGTCAGGAAAACTAGCACCGAAAAAACCAATCAATCAACGTTTAACTTATCACGATTCTTGTTATCTAGGAAGATACAATGGAGTCTATGATCCGCCAAGAGAAATCTTGCAATCTATTCCTGGTTTGGAACTAGTGGAAATGGATCGTAGCCGAGAGAATGGAATGTGCTGTGGAGCTGGTGGCGGCTTGATGTGGGCAGAAGATACAACCGGTAACCGAATTAACGTTGCTCGTACAGAACAAGCGTTAGCTGTTGAACCAACGATGATTTCTACAGCGTGTCCATTCTGCTTAACCATGATCAGTGATGGAACGAAAGCAAAAGAAGTGGAAGAGGACATCAGTACCCTAGATGTTGCTGAAATTCTAGCATTATCTGTATTTGTGGAAGAAAAAGAAGTAGTTGCTTAATAACTTATAAAATAGGGAGGACTAGTGCCTCCCTTTATCTTAGTAGGATAACTGAGCGAGCGTTCAATCGATAGATGATAGATTTTTAAAAATGGAGTGAAAGGGAGGATTTTTATGAGAAAAACAGTGATTATATCTGGTGCAAGAACACCTTTTGGGAAGTTTGGTGGGGCGTTAAAACCATTAACAGCGTCACAACTCGGTGGAAGAGCCATTAAAGAAGCTTTGAAGCGTGCGGGATTAGAAGGATCTGAAGTAGATGAAGTAATTCTTGGAACGGTATTGCAAGGAGGGCAGGGACAAATTCCTTCCCGTCAGGCTGCAAGGGAAGCTGGTATTCCTTGGGAAGTAAAAACAGAAACAATCAACAAGGTGTGTGCATCAGGTCTTCGAAGTGTCACATTAGCCGATCAACTGATTCGCTTGGGCGATGAAGAGGTTATTGTGGCAGGTGGAATGGAAAGCATGAGCAACGCACCTTATTTTATGCCAGATGCACGTTGGGGAAGCCGAATGGGTGATAGCAAAGTAAAAGATTTAATGGTGCATGACGGATTAACATGTTCTTTTAAAAATGTACATATGGGAACATACGGAAACTCAACAGCTGATGAATTTGGCCTAACCAGAGAAGCGCAGGATGAATGGGCATACCGCAGTCATCAACGTGCAATAGAAGCAATTGAATCAGGAAGATTTAGAGATGAGATTGTTCCGGTAGAAATACCACAGCGCAAGGGAGACCCGGTTGTTGTTGATACTGATGAAGCTCCAAGAAAAGAAACTACCATTGAAAAATTAGCAAGTCTTCGTCCGGCTTTTGATAAAGATGGAACCATTACCGCTGGGAATGCACCAGGAATAAATGACGGGGCAGGTGCTTTTGTTGTCATGTCCGATACAAAAGCAAATGAACTAGGAAAAAACCCATTAGCAACAATCGTGGGGCACGCAGAAGTTGCTGTTGAAGCCAAAAATTTCCCGCAAACACCAGGATTAGTAATCAATAAACTTCTTGATAAAACAGGACACACCATTGAAGAAATAGACTTATTCGAAATAAACGAAGCATTCGCAGCAGTCGCACTTGCCAGTGGGCAGATTGCAAACGTGGACCCTGAAAAATTAAACGTCAATGGCGGTGCAGTAGCATTAGGCCACCCAATCGGAGCAAGTGGAGCCCGAATTATCCTAACACTCATTCATGAACTAAAACGCCGCGGCGGAGGACTTGGAATAGCCGCAATATGCAGTGGCGGCGGTCAAGGAGACGCAGTATTAATCGAAGTGCCAAAAAAGTGATTAATGAAATAGGACGTTTTTAAAGCAGGACGTGGAGCGGAGCGCCTATAAACAGAGAGGAGCGCCTATAAATGAGAGGAGCGCCTATAAATTGTGAGGAGCGCCTATAAATTGTGAGGAGCGCCTATAAACAGAGAGGAGCGCCTATAAATTGGGAGGAGCGCCTATAAATTGTGAGGAGCGCCTATAAATGGAGAGGAGCGCCTATAAATTGAGAAGAGCGCCTATAAATGGAGAGGAGCGCCTATAAATTGGGCGGAGCGCCTATAAATTGAGCGGAGCGCCTATAAATTGTGAGGAGCGCCTATAAATGGAGAGGAGCGCCTATAAATGGAGCGGAGCGCCTATAAACAGAGAGGAGCGCCTATAAATTGGGAGGAGCGCCTATAAAATGAGGAGAGCGCCTATAAACTAACAGCAACACCTATAAATCGAGAGTAACGCCTATTACACGAGTAAAAGCCTATATTCCAAAATCAAGGGGGAGAAAGCATGTCTGTGAAGAAAGTAATGATTGTAGGGGCAGGTCAAATGGGATCTGGGATTGCGCAAGTGTTCGCGCAATCTGGTTTTCAAGTAATTTTAAATGATGTAACTGAAGATGCTTTAAATAAAGGTAAAGCATCGATTGAAAAAATTTTAACCAAAGATGTGACAAAAGGAAAAATCACAGAAGAGGATAAATCAAAAGCATTAAACAATCTATCGTTATCTGGAAATATAGCAGATGCAGCGTCTTGTGATCTTGTGGTAGAAGCGATTGTGGAAAATATGGATGTGAAAACAAAGGTTTTCCAGGAGCTGGATCGGGTGACCCCACCTCATGCTATATTAGCGTCAAACACGTCATCTCTTCCAATCACAGAAATCGCTGCAGTCACAAATCGTCCAGAAAAAGTGATTGGCATGCATTTTATGAACCCAGTTCCAGTTATGAAATTGGTAGAAATCATTCGAGGTCTGCAAACAACCGATGAAACATACGAAACCGTTGCAGAAACTGCGGAACGATTAAATAAAACGTCGGTAGAAGTCAATGATTTTCCAGGCTTTGCTGCGAACCGTATTTTGTTGCCAATGATTAATGAAGCTATCTATGCTGTATATGAAGGGGTGGCATCTCCAGAAGATATTGATACCGTGATGAAATTGGGTATGAATCATCCAATGGGGCCACTTCAACTTGCAGATTTTATTGGCCTAGATACGTGTCTATATATCATGGAAGTGCTTCATGACGGGTTGGGTGACAGCAAATATCGTCCGTGTCCATTATTGAGAAAATATGTAAAAGCCGGCTGGTTAGGTAAAAAATCAGGGAGAGGGTTTTATGAATATACTTGAGTATGACGTGAACATCAAGGAGGAGGACACCAAGATGAACCTGACTTTCACGGAAGAACAAGAAATGATGCGAAAGATGGTCCGTGAATTTGCCCAAAATGATATTACCGGTGATATAAAGCGAATGGAAGAAGAGGACCGATTTCCAAAGGAAGTTATCAGGAAAATGGCTGATTTAGGTTTAATGGGTATAGCCATTCCAGAGGAGTACGGTGGCAGTGGCATGGACTTTACTTCCTATATCATTGCCATTAACGAGCTTTCAAAAGTAAGCGCTACAATTGGCGTGATTCTCTCTGTCCATTCATCCGTAGGAACCAATCCTATTCTTTATTTCGGGACAGAAGAACAAAAGCGCTACTACATTCCCAAACTAGCATCAGGCCAATATCTTGGCGCTTTTGCACTAACGGAACCTGGGGCAGGATCTGATGCACAGAGTATAAAAACTACTGCTAAAAAAGATGGTGACAACTATATCCTAAATGGCACGAAAATGTTTATCACCAATGGCGGAGCAGCAGACACCTACATTACATTTGCAAGAACAGCAGCTAACGAAATTAGTGCGTTTATTGTGGAAAAAGATACCCCAGGACTCCATATAGGGAAAAAGGAAAAGAAAATGGGACTTAACGGATCCAATACCGTGCAGCTGAGTTTTGACAATTGTGAGGTTCCTGGAATGCAGCTGCTTGGCAAAGAAGGGGATGGATTCAAGATTGCGATGGTGAACTTGAATGTCGGCAGAATCGGGATTGCAGCACAAGCATTAGGGATTGCTGAGGGAGCGCTCAGTCATTCCATTCAATATGCCAAAGAGCGAGAGCAATTTGGAAAACCCATTTCAGCAAATCAAGGCATTTCTTTTAAACTGGCAGATATGGCGACAGAAGTCGAGGCAGCAAAACTATTAGTCTATCAAGCGGCATCTCTGGTAGAACGAGGAATCGACTGTGGCAAGGAAGCATCCATGGCGAAAATGTATGCCTCCAATACGGCCATGAAAACAGCCATTGAAGCTGTCCAAATTTTTGGAGGCAATGGATATACCAAAGACTTTCCTGCAGAACGATTTTTCCGCGATGCGAAAGTCACGCAAATTTATGAAGGAACGAATGAAATACAGCATATGGTTATTTCGAAAAAACTATGGAGAGATTAAAGAGATTGTTAGTAACACACGTAAAAAAGTGTGACAAATATAGCCTTAATACACTCAAGGGGGAAAAAACATGAACTTTCAACTAACCGAAGAACAAGAAATGCTTAGAAAAATGGTAAGGGATTTTGCAATCAATGAAGTAGAACCAACTGCTGCAGAACGGGATGAGGAAGAACGATTTGATCGCAGCATTTTTAATAAGATGGCTGAACTCGGTCTAACAGGTATCCCCTGGTCAGAGGAATATGGTGGAATCGGTTCTGATTTTGTCAGCTATGTGATTGCTGTTGAGGAATTATCACGTGTATGTGCATCAACGGGTGTAACATTATCAGCGCATCTGTCCTTAGCAAGCTGGCCAATTTACAAGTATGGAAATGAAGAACAAAAGAAAAGCTTCTTATATCGACTAGCAACGGGAGAGGCATTGGGTGCTTATGCTTTATCTGAGCCAGGAGCTGGAAGTGATGTAGCTTCCATGAAGACTACGGCGAAAAAAGATGGAGATGAGTATGTTCTAAATGGCAGCAAAGTATGGATAACAAATGGTGGAGTAGCAGATCTTTATCTTGTTTTTGCCAAAACAGATCCTGATGCGAACCATAAAGGAGTTAGTGCATTTATCGTTGAAAAAGGAACAGAAGGATTTTTATTTGGGAAGAAAGAAAAGAAATTAGGAATTCGCTCTTCCCCAACAACAGAACTCATTTTTGAAAACTGTCGTGTACCAAAGGAAAATATGCTTGGTGCGGAAGGCGATGGATTCAAGATTGCGATGTCTACCTTGGATGGCGGGCGAAATGGAATTGCAGCTCAAGCCGTGGGAATTGCACAAGGTGCCTTAGATGCAGCAGTAGACTATGCCAAAGAGCGCGAGCAGTTCGGAAAACCAATTGCAACCAATCAAGGAATCTCTTTTAAATTAGCGGATATGGCGACAGAAGTAGAAGCGTCCCGACTGTTAACCTATCAAGCTGCATGGCTAGAATCACAAGGCTTGCCATATGGAAAGGCATCGGCCATGTCCAAATTATTTGCAGGAGATACAGCAATGAAAGTCACCGTCGAAGCTGTTCAAGTATTTGGCGGATACGGATACACGAAAGACTATCCAGTTGAACGGTACATGAGAGATGCAAAAATCACCCAGATTTATGAAGGAACCAATGAAATACAAAGATTGGTTATTGGCAGAATGCTTACGAAATAAGTAAGATTGATTGATACGCGGAAGTCGATCGAACGAGGAAGGCGTAGGGTGAGCGGGAAGCTGGACAGTCGTGCGAAGTAGTCATAAAAACGCGCGCCCGCCCAGCACAAATGAGAGAGGCAGTAGCAAAACCGCGCGACCGCTCAGTACAAACGAGCGAGGCAGCCACAAAATCGCGCGCCCACTCGGCGCAAACGAGCGAGGCAGCCACAAAACCGCGCGCCCACTCCTCAAAAACGAGCAAATACCACGCCAAATCGATCGGCCCTAACACAAAATCAATCAATAAACCAGCCAAAAATCAACCTCTAGCAATGTGAATTTGAAAGGAAGTACATCATGCATGAAATCGTAGAACGGATGAAGAACAAGGATGTGCGTGCATTAGCAAGGGCCATCACAATGGTTGAAAATGACCATCCAGATAAACTCGAGATGCTTAGTGATGTTTTTTCACTGAAAAAGCATGCGCTTTATGTTGGATTGACGGGGTCACCTGGAGCGGGGAAGAGTTCTCTTGTTAATCGGCTGATTACACATATCCGGAATGAAGGAAAAACAGTAGCAGTGATAGCGGTAGATCCAACCAGTCCCTTTAGTGGTGGTGCACTATTAGGTGACAGAGTTCGGATGAATGAGCATTTTACAGATGATGGGGTATACATTCGAAGCATGGCGACCCGCGGAAGTTTGGGTGGGTTGGCGCGTGCAACAAAGGATGCTGTTCGAATTTGCGATGCCTTTGGATTTGATGTAGTCATTGTGGAAACTGTTGGTGTCGGTCAGTCAGAGCTCGACATTATGAAAATAGTGGATACAACCGCCGTTGTTCTAACGCCAAACAGTGGAGATGTCCTGCAAATTTTTAAAGCAGGAATTATGGAAATTGCTGATCTGTTTGTAATCAATAAGGCAGACCTGGATGGCGTTGGCAAGCTGAAGCGACTTCTCCGAGAGCTAGTAATGATGACAGCGACAGAAGAGCACAAAGTAGCTATTGTAAAGACGATCACTACACAAAATGAAGGCATTGATGAATTATGGGAAAAAGTGAAAGAACATCGTGAATACTTGTATTCCACACAAGAAGGGAAACAAAAACGCAATGCACAATTTGAATTAGAAGTGTATGAATTAATCCGAGAAGAGATATGGCGGGAGGTGAAATCTTTCGTCGAATCGAATGATGACCTTCCGCCAATGGACTCTAGTGCTGATCCATATAGGCTTGCTAAGGATTGGCTGGAAAAGTGGAAGGAGGCCGTGGTAGATGGAAAAAGATAAGATCGTTTCCAGTGTGAAAGATCAGGAACTTATTAAAATGCGCCGGGACCAGATGATAAAAGGTGCGATCACGCTATTTAAAGAAAAAGGGTTTCATCGCACCACAACGAGAGAAATCGCCAAGGCTTCTGGTTTTAGCATTGGAACGCTTTATGAATACATTCGTACGAAAGAAGACATCCTTTTCCTTACCTGCGACGCTATCTATGACCAAGTTCGGGAGCGGGTGGAGTCCGCATTTGATTTAGAACATCCTTCCCGTGAAAATTTAATAAACGTGATGAAGTCCTACTTTTATTTAATGGATGAGCTGCAGGAAGAGATTCTGATACTCTATCAGGAAGTAAAATCCCTAAAGAAAGAAACAAGAAAATATGTTCTGCAAAAAGAGCAGGACATGGTCCGAATGCTGGAAAAGGTAATAGTTAACTGTGTACCAGAACCATTAACAAAAAAGGAAGTATCACTTATCGCCAATAATATTTTTATTGAAGGGCATATGTGGGGATTCAGAAGATGGATCTTGCAAAAACAATTTACGTTAGATGAGTACATTGAGTTACAAATTACAATGCTATTAAAAATGTTGCCAGGAGAACATGAGTCTTTACGAAAAGGGGGAAATTAAGAATGGAGCAGCCACAAATTTACAAACCGAAAAACCCAGTTCGCTTTGTTACAGCATCAAGCCTGTTTGACGGGCATGATGCATCCATTAACATTATGAGAAGAATCTTGCAATCTAGTGGGGCAGAGGTTATTCATTTAGGACATAACCGTTCAGTAGAGGAAGTCGTTCATGCAGCCATTCAGGAGGATGTGCAAGGTATCGCGATATCCTCTTATCAAGGCGGTCATGTCGAGTATTTTAAGTACATGATAGATTTATTGAATGAACTTGGAGCGACTCATATTAAAGTATTTGGTGGTGGTGGAGGGGTTATCATCCCTCGAGAGATTAAAGAATTGCATGAATATGGCGTTTCCTGGATTTTCTCTCCAGAAGATGGTCGGAAATACGGCCTTCAAGGTATGATTAACAAAATGATTGAAATGTGTGATTTCCTTCCACCCATTGATATTGAACAAGATTTTGAAAAACTGGAACAAGGGAATCGACATGCGATTGCTAAGTTTATAACGTTTGTCGAATCTGAGCAAGTGGACAGAAATGAAAAACAGCGTGTGTTGAAAAAATTGCAGGAGACAGGAAATGACCAGACGCCAGTACTTGGGATTACTGGTACAGGTGGGGCCGGGAAGAGTTCGTTAACCGATGAATTAATTCGCCGGTTTATGAATGAAGTGCCTGATAAGAAAATAGCCATCATTTCCATTGATCCAACGAAAAAGAAAACAGGAGGAGCACTTTTAGGTGACCGTATTCGCATGAATGCCATTTTCTCCGATCGTGTTTATATGCGTTCGCTTGCTACAAGAGATTCTCGTAGTGAACTTTCTAAAGCTATTCAAGACGTGATTGATGTTGTGCGAGTATCTGGGTACGACTTTATCATCGTGGAAACAAGTGGAATTGGGCAAGGGGATGCAGCAATTACCGATGTAACCGATCTTTCTATGTATGTCATGACAGCTGAATTTGGTGCACCAACCCAATTGGAAAAAATTGATATGATTGATTTTGCTGATTTTATTGTGATTAATAAATTTGAACAAAAGGGTTCGGAGGATGCCTTGAATCAAGTGCGTAAACAATTCGAGCGCAGCCGTATGCTGTTTAAACAGGATAAAGAGAAATTCCCAGTATTTGGTACAATTGCAAGTCAATTTAATGATGAAGGGACCAATGCCTTATTTGCATCACTCATTGATAAGATCAATGAAAAGTACAACTGGGAAGTGTCGGTAGACTTTGACCGACATACGATTGCGGAAAAGCAAAACCTTATTATAACCAACGAGCGTCGCCATTATTTGCGTGAAATTGCTGCATATATACGTAAATACCATGAAGATGCAGAGAATCAAAGCGAAATAGCGCGCAAGCTTTACCAGCTGCAAGGTGCGATTCATACCATCGCGAATGATGAGGGGATTGAGCTAATCAATCAAACGTTTGATCAAAAGAAAGAAAATGAATTGGCAGCAACAGAAGCAGTGGAAGATGAGAAACAAACGTTTGATCAAGAAAATATCGTAAGAAAATTAAATCAAACGTATAATCAATACGAGGAGAAACTTCATCCGCATGCGAAAAAATTGCTGGATTCTTGGGACAATAAGCAAGAGGAATACAACCAAGACAAAATGTCATTTAAAGTACGTGATAAAGAAATTGAAATGGATATTATAACAGAATCCATTTCCGGGACAAAGATTCCTAAGGTTGCTTTTCCTAAATACCATGATTGGGGCGAGCGTTTGAAGTGGCTTTTAAAGGAAAATGTGCCAGGTGCATTTCCGTTTACAGCAGGTGTTTTCCCGTTTAAACGAAAAGGGGAAGATCCAACACGCCAGTTTGCTGGAGAAGGTACACCAGAACGTACCAATCGCCGGTTCCATTATCTTTCAAGAAACGATGAGGCAAAACGTCTTTCTACGGCATTTGACTCTGTAACCTTATACGGAGAAGATCCAGATTATCGCCCAGATATTTATGGAAAAATAGGTGAGAGTGGAGTTAATATTTGTACGCTTGATGACATGAAAAAACTTTATGACGGATTTGATTTAACAAATCCAATGACCTCCGTTTCCATGACAATCAATGGCCCAGCACCAATCATTTTAGCGATGTTTTTCAATACAGCGATTGATCAGCAAGTGGAGAAATTTAAGGAAGAACAAGGAAGAGAACCAAGTCGTGCGGAATACGAAAAGATTAAAGCAGAAACGGTATCTGTTGCAAGAGGGACGGTGCAAGCAGATATTCTGAAAGAGGATCAGGGACAAAATACCTGTATTTTCTCAACAGAGTTTGCGCTTCGTATGATGGGAGATATTCAGAAGTACTTTATCGATCACAATGTCCGGAATTATTACTCCGTTTCTATTTCTGGATACCATATTGCAGAAGCTGGAGCAAATCCAATTACGCAGCTAGCTTTTACACTCGCCAATGGCTTTACGTATGTTGAGTACTATCTAAGCAGAGGAATGGACATTAATAAATTCGCACCGAATCTATCATTTTTCTTCTCCAATGGGTTAGATCCAGAGTATACAGTCATCGGTCGTGTGGCTAGAAGAATTTGGTCCATCGTGATGCGAGACAAATATGGTGCCAATGAGCGCAGCCAGAAATTGAAGTATCATATTCAAACATCAGGTCGCTCCCTGCATGCGCAGGAAATTGACTTTAATGATATTCGTACCACATTACAAGCATTGTTAGCGATTCAGGATAATACGAATTCCTTGCATACGAATGCTTATGATGAAGCTATCACAACACCAACAGAAGAATCTGTAAGACGTGCCATGGCCATTCAAATGATCATTAATAAAGAATTTGGCTTAACAAAGAATGAAAATCCATTACAAGGATCATTTATTGTGGAAGAATTAACTGATTTAGTAGAGGAAGCGGTTCTTCAGGAGTTTGAACGAATGAATGACCGTGGTGGTGTGCTCGGAGCGATGGAACGCCAATACCAACGTGGAAAAATTCAAGAAGAATCCTTGTATTATGAAGGCAAGAAACATTCCGGCGAACTACCAATTGTTGGGGTGAATACGTATCTGAACCCGAACCCGCCATCAGAAGATGATATCGACTCCATGGAACTTGCGCGAGCAACGAAAGAGGAAAAAGAACATCAAATCAAAGAACTCCGCAAATTCCAGGAAAGAAATAAAGCATATACGGAAGATGCACTTAACCGCTTGAAGGAAGTAGCAACATCCGGCGGCAATATTTTTGAAGAACTCATGGAAACCGTCAAAGTAGCAAGCCTTGGCCAAATTACACAGGCTCTTTATGAAGTGGGTGGACAGTATAGACGGAATATGTAGTTGATTGTGTGGGGGCGCTCCTGTAAATCTGGAGGAGCGCCTATAAACCAGGAGGAGCGCCTATAAAACTGAAGGAGCGCCTATAAACCAGGAGGAGCGCCTATAAAACTGAAGGAGCGCCTATAAACTTGGAGGAGCGCCTATAAACTTGAAGGAGCGCCTATAAACTTGGAGGAGCGCCTATAAACTTGGAGGAGCGCCTATAAACTTGGAGGAGCGCCTATAAACTTGAAGGAGCGCCTATAAACTTGAAGGAGCGCCTATAAACTTGAAGGAGCGCCTATAAACTTGAAGGAGCGCCTATAAACTTGAAGGAGCGCCTATAAACTTGAAGGAGCGCCTATAAACTTGAAGGAGCGCCTATAAACTTGAAGGAGCGCCTATAAACTTGAAGGAGCGCCTATAAACATGGAGGAGCGCCTATAAACTTGAAGGAGCGCCTATAAACTTGAAGGAGCGCCTATAAACCTGAAGGAGCGCCTATAAACACCGGAAGAACGCCTATTAACCAGAACAAACGCCCTAACCTCCACAACAAACGCTCATCCAATCAAACCATTTGCTTCATGTCCATATACGCCTGTTCTTTCACTGACATAAATGTAAAAAGTTGAGAAGATGTTATTTTCTCAACTTTTTTGTGCTAAAATATGGCATAATCGCTATAGAATTGTTTATAATGTTAGGTATGTTTATTGATAAGGAAAAAATGATATAGTTAGATAATGAATAGGTTTTTAATAGGTAATCTTAAGGTGCCGTGTCAGAGACACATTTTAAGCTGGACAAGGTCACTATGATGATGAACCAGCTAGTAGAAATAGTATATATTTTTTATTACAAATAAAGGGAGTGCTTACCGTGAGCTTAAAAGATTATAGCCGCGAGCAAATTGAAGATATGTCAATGCTGGAATTGGCAAGTGTAATTTTAAAGGACGAAAGAAAGGCATTAGAATTCCAAGAACTATTTAAAAGAATTGCAGATATAAAGGGATTAACGCAAGAAGAAAAAGAAGATTATATTGCGCAATTTTATACAGATTTAAATGTGGATGGACGTTTTACAACACTTGGATCAAATATGTGGGGTTTGAAACGTTGGTATCCGATTGAGCAAGCTGATGAAGAGGTACATACTCCTAAAAAGAAAAAGAAGAAAAAAGCTACGAAGAAGAAAAAACGTGTTGCTGAAGAAATTCCTGAAGTGGAAGAAGATGTTTTTGATGAGGAAGACCTTCACGAAGACGACCTGGACGATGACCTTGATGACTTGGAAGACGACGATTTAGAAGATGATTTAGACGATGATGAACTCGAGGATTACAATGATTTTGATGATGATGATGAACTAGAAGAGGAAGACATCGATGAAGAATTTGATGATGACGAGGACGATGTTGACTCAGACGACAAAGAAGAAAAATAACACACTGCTTTTCCATGAAGAAGGACCTGCAATGGGTTCTTCTTTTTATTAACTTAAGGACATTAACTCACCAAAAAGCTTTGTTTAAAGGATGTTAGCTAAAGGATTTTTATTTCTAAAAACAGTTATTGACTTTTTAAGATCAAATGAGTACAATTTTACTTGGGCTCTATAAATTAAATCATAGCGTCTCCCTTATACGTGGGGAGGCGCTTTTTATTTTTTGGGGGGTTAGTATCAGGGGATTCCTGGCCTGCCTCCTGTATCGCAATCTGTGTAGTCATTTTTTGGTATTCCCAGTGAAAACAGGGAATGGTCGAAATGATTTGATTACCGCAGATTTTTTCCGTTTAGGAATAGATTTTTTATGCTCTTATTATATTTATATTTTGGTACAAAATAAGTTTTAACTAGCAAAGAGAAAGAGGGATTAATTGTGACGAAGTATATTTTTGTTACGGGTGGGGTTGTTTCTTCCCTAGGAAAAGGAATAACAGCTGCATCATTAGGACGTTTATTAAAAAATCGTGGGTTAAAAGTAACGATTCAAAAATTTGACCCATATCTCAATGTTGACCCAGGAACCATGAGTCCTTACCAGCATGGAGAAGTATTCGTAACACATGATGGAGCGGAGACAGATTTAGATTTAGGACATTATGAACGTTTTATTGATATTAATTTAAATCAGTATAGCAATATTACGACAGGTAAAGTCTATTCCAGTGTCATCAAAAAAGAAAGACGCGGAGATTATTTAGGTGGAACTGTACAAGTTATCCCTCATATTACAAATGAAATTAAGGATCAGGTTTTTCGTGCTGGGGAAGCAACGAAAGCGGATGTTGTCATAACGGAAATTGGTGGAACAGTTGGTGACATTGAATCCTTGCCATTCTTAGAAGCAATACGTCAAATTAAGAATGAAGTCGGAAGAAATAGTGTCATGTATATTCACTGTACATTAATCCCATACATTAAAGCTGCTGGTGAATTAAAAACAAAACCGACGCAACATAGTGTGAAAGAATTGCGTTCACTAGGGATTCAACCAGATGTGATTGTTTTACGAACAGAACAATCGGTAAGCAAAGAAATGAAAGAGAAAATTTCTTTATTCTGTGATATTAACGAACGTGCAGTAATTGAAATGCCAGATGCAGATACGTTATATCAAATTCCTATTACTTTACAGGAGCAAGGACTAGATGAATTAACGTGTAATCATTTTGGTTTGGAATGTGGAGAACCGGAAATGGGAGAGTGGAAAGAACTTATTTCTAAAGTTAGAAACCTTTCCAAGACAATTGATATCGGATTAGTTGGAAAATATGTGGAATTGCCAGATGCATACCTTTCTGTTGTAGAATCATTGAAACATGCAGGTTATGTATATGATGCAGACATTAATGTTCACTGGATTAATTCAGAGAAATTAACGGAAGAAGGTATCAAAGAGGAATTAGATAAAGTGGATGGTGTCATCGTTCCAGGTGGATTTGGTGATCGCGGTATCGAAGGGAAAATTTCAGCCATTCGTTATGCGCGAGAAAACAACAAACCATTTTTCGGAATTTGCCTTGGAATGCAACTAGCATCAGTAGAATTTGCTCGTAATGTATTAGGGCTAGAAGGAGCGCACTCAGCAGAAATTGATCCGCGTACTCCTCATCCAATTATTGATTTACTACCAGAACAAAAAGAAATAGAAGATTTAGGTGGAACCCTTCGCCTTGGTGCCTATCCATGTAAATTAAAAGAGGGCACAAAAACACAAGCTGCTTATGATGGAGCGGATGTGATTGAAGAGCGTCACCGTCATCGTTATGAGTTTAACAATGAATATCGTGAACAGATGGAAGCAGAAGGATTTATCTTCTCAGGGACAAGTCCGGATGGCCGACTCGTTGAAACCATTGAACTAAAAGACCACCCATGGTTTGTAGCATGCCAATTCCACCCAGAATTCACATCACGCCCAACCAGAGCACAATCCCTATTCAAAGGATTCATCGGTGCCTCTGTAGAACAAAAAGCTTAAGAAGAAATAAATCACAACCTCGAACATATAGTTCGGGGTTTTTTTAAAAGATTAAAAATAAATTACCTACCACAAGTGTTTCAGTTTGAACTCTCGTTTGTATCTATGGGGAAGTCCTTGTATTCGCTTGGGGCCACTACTTTTTCAAAAAAATCCCCGATTTTTTCAACCACCATTCTAAAACTAGAAAAATTTTCCAGAGATAATTATCGGAATTAGCAGGAAAATGTCGGAAGTGTATCGAATCTTACTATCTTAAGGGGAAAAATTAATAGGGGAAAGAAAAAGGGGAGGTAAGTGAATTGGTAAAAAGACAAATATTAATCGTTGATGACCAAGTAGGAATTCGGTTATTATTAACGGATGTTCTCGAGAATGAAGGTTATCAGGTAGAAGAAGCAACCACAGGAAAACAAGCGCTGGAGAAACTACATAAAGCAAATTTTGATTTAATTATATTAGATTATAAAATACCAGTTATGGACGGGGCACAAGTATTACGTGAAATGGAAGAAGAAAATGTAGAAGTTCCAGCTATTTTAATGAGTGGTTTGGCTGAAAACCTAGGGGCAGAGGTAAGTAAGTTCAAACTCGTTAAAAAGATGATTGCAAAGCCATTTAATATAAATGAGTTTGTGGAGGAAGTTAGAGCAATTATTGATTAATGTTCACAAATATCCTCTATAAGCAAAACGTTGTAATTTACATTATATATGGAATATTTGGGCTGTTTTTTAATGCTTGCACACCAAGGGTCTAGTTGGTATTCTTATAATGTGTAAAAAATAATACTTAAACAAGTGAATTTATTCACTAGAGGAGGATATTCAATGCCATTAGTATCAATGAAAGAAATGCTTGAAAAAGGGAAAGACAATGGTTATGCGGTAGGGCAATTCAATATCAATAACCTAGAATATATTCAAGCAATTCTACAAGCAGCAGAAGCTGAAAAATCCCCAGTTATCTTAGGTGTATCTGAAGGTGCTGGAAAATATATGGGTGGATTTAACGTAGTTGTGGCAATGGTTAAAGCTACAATGGAATCTTATGGTACAACCGTTCCAGTTGCAATCCATTTAGACCACGGTTCAAGCTTTGAAAAGTGTGCACAAGCTATTCATGCAGGATTTACTTCTGTAATGATTGATGCTTCTCACGATCCAATCGAAGAAAACATTGCAACTACTAGTAAAGTTACTGAATTAGCTCATATTCACGGAGTTTCTGTTGAAGCTGAAGTAGGAACTGTTGGTGGAGAAGAAGATGGCGTTATCGGTGGTATTATGTATGCTGATACAGAAGAATGTAAACGTCTTGTTACAGAAACTGGCGTGGACTGCTTAGCTCCTGCATTAGGTTCTGTTCATGGTGAGTACCAAGGAGAGCCTAACTTAGGATTCAAAGAAATGGAAGAAATTCTTAACGCAGTTCAAGTTCCATTAGTATTACATGGTGGTACTGGCATTCCGACGAAAGATATCCAAAAAGCTATTTCATTAGGGACAGCTAAAATTAACGTAAATACAGAAAACCAACTTGCGCAAACAAAAGCCGTGCGTAAGACTCTAGAAGAAAAACCAAACTTATACGATCCACGCAAATACTTAGGACCAGGAACAGAAGCAATTAAAGAAACGGTTATTGGTAAAATGCGTGAGTTTGGATCATCAGGAAAAGCGTAAATAACATAGTTGGATGAGAGACTATAGACCTCATCTGAAAAAATTGTATTCCAATAGCGACGAATGGACAAATGTTTTCTCTTGCCCATCCGTCGCTAAAATTATATATTAAAGGCACAAAGGAAAATGTACGTCTAGAAAAAAACTACATAGATTCAGGCAGCAAGGGCGAGAGGATTATTGTTCTATATTAATGAATTGGGGGAGAAGAAATATGAAATTTTTCATTGACACAGCGAACATTGATGAAATCCGCTCAGCTAATGAGTTGGGAATTTTGGCAGGGGTTACAACGAATCCAAGTCTAGTCGCAAAAGAGGGTGTGTCTTTTCATGACAGACTGAAAGAAATTACTTCTGAAGTAACGAGTGGTTCTGTAAGTGCGGAAGTAATCGCGGAAGATGCAGAGGGTATGATTGCAGAAGGAAAAGAATTAGCTGCTATTGCACCGAATATTACGGTGAAAGTACCAATGACTTTAGAAGGGTTAAAGGCTGTAAAAGCGTTTAGCGACTTAAATATTAAAACAAATGTTACATTGATTTTTAATGCTAACCAAGCTTTATTAGCAGCTCGTGCGGGTGCAACGTATGTATCACCATTCCTAGGAAGATTAGATGATATTGGGCATGACGGCATGACGTTAATCAATACCATTTATGAGATTTTCGAGAAACATAGCATAGGAACAGAAATCATTGCTGCGTCTATTCGTCATCCATTACATGTTATTGATGCTGCATTAAATGGTGCCCATATTGCCACCATTCCGTACAAAGTTTTAGCACAACTTGTCAAGCATCCATTGACTGATCAAGGGATTGAAAAGTTCCTAGCAGATTGGAACCAACAAAAATAGAGAAACATGAATGAAATAAAAAAATATCGTTAATGATAGGAATAGGGCGGAAAACATTTCGCGTGGAAACCGTTCAAAAGGTTGAAGGGAACCCTTCTCTTTAGACCTTTGAACATTCCTAACAATACAACTTGAAATGGCGTGTGTCCAATAGCAAATCATATTGGACAACCTCTAAAAGTGAGGGTTTGGAATGCAAAAAATGTTAATTGAAGGTGGCCATGTATTAAATGGCCAGGTACGAATTAGTGGAGCAAAGAATAGTGCGGTGGCACTTCTTCCAGCATCCATTCTAGCTAATTCACCGGTTACCATCGAAGGATTACCGGAAATCTCTGATGTCGGTACATTAAGTGACTTATTAGAAGAAATTGGTGGTACGGTAAATTGGGAAGGCCAAACCATTACGGTTAATCCAGAGAATATGGTTGCGATGCCATTACCAAATGGAAAGGTGAAGAAGCTTCGCGCATCCTACTATTTTATGGGTGCCATGTTGGGGAAATTTAAAAAAGCGGTAATTGGTCTACCAGGAGGCTGTTTCTTAGGGCCGCGTCCAATTGATCAGCATATTAAAGGATTTGAAGCTCTTGGTGCCGAGGTAACGAATGAGCAAGGTGCTATCTACTTGCGTGCCGATGAACTACGAGGAGCAAGGATTTATTTGGACGTTGTCAGTGTTGGTGCAACGATTAATATCATGCTTGCAGCTGTTAAAGCAAAAGGAAAAACAGTCATTGAAAATGCAGCGAAAGAACCCGAAATTATTGATGTTGCTACCTTGCTAACAAACATGGGAGCCAAAATCAAAGGGGTTGGGACAGATGTTATTCGTATTGAGGGAGTTCCTGAACTGCATGGTTGCAGACATACGATTATTCCTGACCGAATTGAAGCTGGTACATACGCGATTGCCGCAGCAGCGCAAGGAAAAGAAGTCATTATCGATAACGTTATAACGAATCATATTGAAGCATTACTTGCCAAGCTCAGAGAAATGGGAGTAAGGTTAGAAGAAAGTGATGAGAAACTGCTAATCGCACCACAAGGACCGCTGAAAAGCGTGGATATCAAAACCTTGGTATATCCTGGTTTCCCTACTGATTTGCAGCAACCTTTTACATCGCTGTTAACGAAGGCAGGAACAACAGGAGTAGTGACGGATACCATTTACTCTGCTCGCCTGAAACACATCGATGAATTGAGAAGAATGAATGCATCCATTAAAGTAGAAGGCGGTTCGGTCATTGTATCAGGGCCAGTTCAAATGAATGGAGCCAAAGTAAAAGCTACCGATCTCCGAGCCGGTGCAGCTCTAATTGTTGCAGGATTAATGGCTAATGGTATCACAGAAATAACGGGTGTAGACCATATAGACCGAGGATATGAAAACATAACAGATAAATTAAGAAGCCTCGGTGCCAATATCTGGCGCGAAGAAATGACAGAAAAAGAAATCATTCAATTTCAAAACTCATAAAATGTAAGAAAAAAAGCACTAAATCAAACTTTTTAAGCATTTTTAAAGGATTTTTTGAAGTTGATATCGAAATTCCTTAAGTAGACACCATAGAATTGGCTTATGATTGTATCCTTTTGGGATGAGGATACTTTTACAAAAAGGGAGAGGGCCAATATGGAAAGAAGTTTATCAATGGAATTAGTTCGTGTTACAGAAGCAGCTGCCTTAGCATCCGCGAGATGGATGGGAAGAGGCGTGAAAGACGAAGCAGATGATGCAGCAACAACAGCAATGCGCACCGTGTTTGATACGATTCCTATGCAAGGAACAGTTGTTATTGGTGAAGGAGAAATGGATGAAGCACCAATGCTTTATATAGGTGAAAAACTTGGATCCGGAGAAGGACCAGGAGTTGATGTGGCAGTGGATCCACTGGAAGGTACGGAAATCGTTGCCCAAGGTACATGGAATGCTCTTGCTGTTATTGCGATTGCAGACAAAGGTACACTTCTCCATGCTCCGGATATGTACATGGATAAAATTGCGGTAGGGCCGGAAGCGGTTGGAAAGATTGACATTAATGCCCCCGTTATTGATAATTTAAGAGCTGTTGCCAAAGCGAAAAATAAAGAGGTAGAAGATTTGGTTGTCACAGTTCTTGACCGGGAAAGACATGCCCAATTAATTCAGGATATTCGCGATGCAGGGGCAAGAATTAAGCTCATACCAAATGGTGATGTTGCCGCAGCAATTAACACCGCTTTTGAAGATACAGGTGTTGATATTCTTTTAGGAAGTGGTGGTGCACCTGAAGGAGTTATCGCTGCAGCTGCTTTGAAATGTTTAGGTGGAGAAATGCAAGGCAAACTTGTTCCGTCAAATGATGAAGAAGTTCTTCGTTGCAAGAAAATGGGAATCACCGATTTGGATCAGGTATTCTATATGAATGATTTTTGTAGCGGAGATGACGCAATTTTTGCTGCTACAGGAGTTACAGATGGCGAACTTCTAAAAGGTGTTCAATTTAAAGGCTCCAAAGCAACGACGCAAACCGTTGTCATGCGAGCAAAAAGTGGTACCGTTCGATTTATTGATGGTGCACATAGCCTGCAGAAAAAACCAAACTTAGTGATTAAATAGACAGTTTTCTGAAATGATAGAAAGGGAAGCCCTAGAATAGCCACGGCTTCCCTTCTAAAGATACGGAAACTATGAATCTAGAGATTGCCTCTAACTAACAATCAAAACCTCAAATAAAAATAAATAGACTTTCTTGAATATAGTATTGAATAATGTGCAAGTAAAAGGTAATATAGTAAATGTTTAATATGATTCTAACTTGGCAACTATAAAATTATCCGATTTGACCGCTGTTAAATGGTTTATAGGAAACGATAGAAACCGTTTCCAAAGGTGATCATACTTCTGTTAGTGCTTCTGTATAATCTACATTTCTTCAAAAAGGAACTACCTTCCATAAAGAAGTGGAATATCAATCATTTTTTAAACGGAATAATATTTTATATTTTTAATTCAGAAAATCAGATGGGTAGCCTGTTCGTGGCGATGACTCAATTTTTCAAAATACTAAAATATCTTGAATGACTCGTTTCAACATAGGGGAATTCCCAACGTTTGAGGGAGCTATCAAGATGAAAAATGAATAGGCGTGGTGATTAAAGAAAATGTCTAGCTTAACAATCTCTCAATTAGAGACATTAACATTAAAAGAACTATATGCATTAGCGAAGGAATACAGAGTATCCTATTATGCAAAATTAACCAAGAAAGAACTCATATTTTCTATCTTAAAGGCGCAAGCAGAAAAAGATGGTTACTTATTTATGGATGGTATTCTAGAGATTATTCCCTCAGAAGGATTCGGATTCCTAAGACCGATTAATTACTCTCCAAGTGCTGAAGATATTTATATCTCTGCATCACAAATTCGTCGCTTTGATTTAAGAAATGGAGATAAAGTTTCAGGTAAAGTAAGACCTCCTAAAGAAAATGAACGGTATTATGGTCTATTGCATGTGGATGCGGTCAACAGTGAAGACCCAGAAACGGCAAAAGAACGTGTTCACTTTCCAGCGTTAACAGCCTTGTATCCTGATCGGTTTATGCAGTTAGAAACAGAACCGAATAAATTATCCACACGTATCATGGATTTAATGACACCGGTTGGATTTGGTCAGCGTGGGCTTATTGTTGCTCCTCCAAAAGCAGGGAAAACGATGCTCCTAAAAGAAATTGCCAACAGCATTACAAGAAACCACCCTCATGCAAAACTCATTATATTATTAGTGGATGAGCGTCCAGAAGAAGTGACAGATATTGAACGCTCAGTAAGTTCGGATGTCGATGTGGTTAGTTCAACGTTTGATGAAGTTCCTGAAAGTCATATCAAGGTTTCGGAGTTAGTACTGGAACGTGCGATGCGATTAGTTGAACATAAACGCGATGTTATTGTTCTAATGGATAGTATCACTCGTTTGGCTCGTGCTTATAACTTAGTCATTCCACCAAGCGGCCGTACGTTATCAGGTGGTATTGATCCAGCAGCATTCCACCGGCCAAAACGCTTCTTCGGTGCGGCGAGAAACATTGAAGAAGGCGGAAGTTTTACTATCTTAGCAACTGCATTAGTGGATACAGGTTCACGTATGGATGATGTTATTTATGAAGAATTCAAAGGTACAGGGAACATGGAATTACATCTCGACCGTAACCTGGCAGAACGCCGAATCTTCCCTGCGATTGATATTCTCAAATCCGGTACACGAAAAGAAGAACTACTTGTACCAAAAGAAAACCTTGAAACCATGTGGATGATCCGCAAAACCATGCAAGATTCCCATGACTTCCTTGATCGCTTCTTAAGAAAACTAAAATCATCGAAATCAAATGAAGAATTTTATCAATCGATAGAAGATGAGCTGAAGCGAAAAGGGATGAGAAAGTAGATGTAGTTGGGTTTTGTATAGACTGTGGACATAGAATAGTGTTGCCCTCGTTGATATTTGCTCCGGCAGCATTACATCGAATGAAGACAATTGCTTTTTATTTTCGAGGAGTCTCCGTATTCTGCCTTCCCTTTGATAGGTGCACAAGAATTTTTGAGGTTATAACTCATATAATCATGTGAATGACAGTTATCATCAGTGAAAATAGCTTATAAAAATAGAGTAGACAACATAGCGGAGGAAATACACGGAGACTCCTGTGGGAAGAAAAGCCTAGGTGAGACTGCGGAGAGCGATAGCTCGGAGTAGGCTCAGCAGCGCCCACGGAAAGCGTAGTGTATTTCCGTAGCGGGTTTAAGCAAACTACTATGAACTCAGATTATACGCAACTTCTTTTATATCCTTCGTAATTATAAAGCATCAATACTTATAAAAAGAGTCGATAAATATGAAAAGAGCCACTTGCAAACCGCAGTTCAGACTGGTATAATCTCTTTATGTGAGTTTAGATAAGGTTTTATACCTCATACGGCTCTTAAAATGTATGTTCAAAAAGGAGGATAAAAAGGACCAAGAAGTTCGAGGCGGCGCAGCTTTGAGTACTGCAATGTATGCTTTATATACATGAGGAACGGAAAAGCAAGCCAACGAAGAAATTCGACGTGTCATTTTTACCGGACTCTTTGAACTACCTCTTAAAATAACTCTGTTTCCAAGGGATTCAGGGCAGAAGGAGTGGAAATAATGAAAAACGGAATTCATCCTGAGTACAGAAAAGTAGTATTTTTAGATACTAGCTCTGACTTCAAATTCTTGACTGGTTCAACAAAATCATCTAACGAAACAATTGAATGGGAAGATGGCAACACATACCCATTAATTAAAGTTGAAATCAGCTCAGATTCACACCCATTCTACACTGGTAAGCAAAAAGCTGATAAAGTCGGCGGCCGTGTGGATCGATTCAAGAAGAAATATAATATGAAATAAAAAGGGAAACTTGCCATCTGGCAGGCGGAACTTGCTTGATACAACTGGAATAAGATTCCATCTTAAGGACAGGCAAAATGTCGACATTTTGCCTGTTTTTACTTTTTAATTAGTATTTAATTTGCCAAATATTAGTTTTCAAATATAAAGATTTTCGTGGTAAACTATGTAATGTACATAAAGTGAAACGTCATTCTGTGGGTAGTTTTCCTGCAAAATGTTAGCACCATAAAGGTATGTCCTAACAGCCCATAAGAGCTGAATGTGTGATTACGAGGCGCTGCAAACGTTACTAGCTTTGCTCTTAAAGCGGGCATTTATTGCAGTTTCACTTTAATATCTGCAATTTGATGCGGGAAAAACGAAAAGCGAGGGGTTCTCTACTATGTATGTTATGAAACAGAGCGGTTGGCTAGAAGTTATTTGCGGAAGTATGTTTTCCGGTAAATCAGAGGAATTAATACGCCGCGTCCGCCGTGCTACTTATGCAAATATGTCAGTCCTTGTGTTTAAACCTGCTATCGATAATCGCTATAATGATACAGCTGTTGTTTCTCATAATGGAACATCGACTGTTGCAAAGCCAATCAATCGATCAGAGGAAATACTAGAACATGTCAATGAAAATATAGATATTGTGGGAATCGATGAAGCACAATTTTTCGATGAAGATATCGTTGAAATTGCTGAAGAGCTTGCAAATAAAGGGATTCGTGTAATTGCAGCTGGTTTAGATACAGACTTTCGCGGGGAGCCATTCGGGCCAATGCCTAAGTTAATGGCCATCAGTGAATCTGTAACGAAATTGAACGCCATTTGCCCAGTTTGCGGCTCACCTGCCAGCCGTACACAACGCCTTATTAATGGCAAGCCAGCATCATATGATGATCCAATCATCTTAGTCGGTGCATCGGAATCTTATGAGCCAAGATGCCGTCACCATCATCAAGTTCCAAAAAAACCGAAAAAAGAACAGTTACGAGGTTTTATAGAAGTGATTAAGTAAAGTACCTGAAGTGGGTGCTTTATTTTTTTTATAAAAAAGAAGGAAAAAATCATTTTATGTCGAATCCTAAACCTTGAACAGAAAGGAGAGGATTATCACGATTATTAAAGAACGTGACAAAGAAAAGGAAATAATGAGACTCGAGGCACTAAATAGGAGAACACCTGCATCTCATCCAGAAAAGGAGAATGTATCAATTGATCTTAAAAAGAAATATTCAGAAGTAAATGGGGAAAAACAGGTGGATTACTCATTAGGTTTTTTAGATGAACAGAAATATCTCGAATTGCATAACTTGCGATTGGAAGATGACAACGGCTTCTTTCAAATTGATTCGCTACTCATGTCCGCATATTTTAATCTAGACGTTGAAGTGAAAAACTGGCTGGGCACTGTCATATTTGGACAAAATGGTCAGGTGACCCGTCGCACCCAAGATGGCAAGGAAGAAGGATTTGATAATCCAGTTTCCCAAGCAAAAACACAAGTCTACCGCCTTCAAAAATGGCTTCATAATCACGGATTCCCTCAACTACCAACAGAATACCTTGTTGACATTAGCTACCCAAAAACAATCATCACCTCATCTTCACCAAACATAAACATTCCGCACGAAGTAATTCATAATAATGAGCTCTTGTTTAGAATTCAGAAGTTTGAAGAAAAATATAACAAAAAAATGTTACCAACGAAGGAGCTGTTAACAATCGCCAACGCATTGAAGGAAGCTCACGTCCCTCCTGAAATTGATCTGCTGGAGAAGTATCAAATGAGTGTAGGGGATCTAATTAGAGGAGTTTTCTGCACGGAATGTGGAGCTGTGCCGATGGATAGAGATAGAAGGAAATGGTTCTGTCAAAAATGTAAATGTTATTCCAATACTGCGCATATTCCAGCTTTAAATGATTTAAAACTGATTGTAGGTGACTTTATAACCAACCGGCAATTACGATATTTTTTGAAAGTAGACTCAGCAGATGTCATAAAAAGGATAATGAAAAAAGAAGGGTATTCTTTAATTGGGAGTAGAAAGCAGAGTAAATATAGGATAAAACTAAAGATTTAGAAAAGAGGAGCGCCTATAAAAAAAGAGGAGCGCCTATAAAAAGAGAGGAGCGCCTATAAAAAGTGAGTAGCGCCTATAAAAAGGTAGGAGCGCCTATAAAAAGGTAGGAGCGCCTATAAAAAGGTAGGAGCGCCTATAAAAAGGTAGGAGCGCCTATAAAAAGGTAGGAGCGCCTATAAAAAGAGAGGAGCGCCTATAAAAAGGTAGGAGCGCCTATAAAAAGGTAGGAGCGCCTATAAAACGGAAGGAGCGCCTATAAAACGGAAGGAGCGCCTATAAAATTGGTAGGAGCGCCTATAAAACGGAAGGAGCGCCTATAAAAAGAGAGGAACGCCTATAAAAAGAGAGGAGCGCCTATAAAAAGAGAGGAGCGCCTATAAAAAGAGAGGAGCGCCTATAAAAAGAGAGGAGCGCCTATAAAAAGAGAGGA
>NZ_RBZP01000013.1 GCF_003628505.1 Oceanobacillus halophilus
GAGTAAGATCCCTCAGAGACGATGAGGTTGATAGGTTCGAGGTGGAAGCGTGGTGACACGTGGAGCTGACGAATACTAATCGATCGAGGACTTAACTAACTTCTTCAAGATGTCTTAGATTTACTCTTATTTAGTTTTTAGGGTACAAACCTTTAAAACATTCAAGGAAGTTCGGTTAGAACTGTTCACGTCCTATGAACAATACTGAATGACCTACATCGTGAAGGCCTGGTAGCGATGGCGGAGAGGTCACACCTGTTCCCATGCCGAACACAGAAGTTAAGCTCTCCAGCGCCGATGGTAGTTGGGGGTTTCCCCTGCGAGAGTAGGACGCCGCCAGGCAAATTAAGGACAGGATATGAATTCTTCATATCCTGCTTTTTTAATGGACTTAAAAAATCTATACTTAAATGTAGATAAAAATTTAATGCCTTTTACATGAATGTACATTAAATTATGTTAACTTATATTAGGCAATAGAAATTATACATAGATTTTTAAAGTGTGTATTCAGGGATTATAATTATACCAAATGAATGATTTTAGAAGTTTGTTACTAAAATAAGAAGAGCCTTAAAAAGGAGGACAAAATACCATGGCAGCAGAAGAAAAAACAGAAACCAAAGATATTAAAAAGGCAAATACGGGTGATAAGATTAAAGTAGTAAAAGGTGAACAAAAAGGAAAGAAAGGAAAAGTTCTAGTAGTTAGAGAAAACTCTGTTATTATAGAGGTTGGCAAGCATCCAGAAACTGGTGAACCAATTAAGACAGTGGTTAATCACAAAAATTATAAAAGCGACAAATAAATCACATTTATTATCTAATCCTTAGAAATTAATGGATAGATATTGATTCCCAAAAAACATAGTCACATTGAAAAGAGCAACATGCACTTCAAATTTGTAGTGCATGTTTGTAACTAAAATAGTGTTTGTATTGATAAACCCATAAAACAAGACTGTCGCATTTACGACAGTCTTGTTTTATGACCTTTAATACGTTATCCCCAAATTTTCACATAATTTTTTCCAGGTTGAAGATTGGAGATTGGTCCCAATTTACTTTTCTTTTCCTTTTGTATTCCTAATAGATCTGTATCCACCGTAACTTCGCTTCCATCCGGATTTACAAAGTCTGCATCAACAATGCGTACTCTGTTTAATGTCTTTGTAGAATGGATATCCCCCAATACATTCTCAAAATTATTTGGTAGCTCAACGGAAAGATACACTTCATTACCATCTTCTATAATTTTTACTTCCGGGTTAAAATTAGCTGCAACTAATTTTTCATCCTCTCTTTCAAATGCCTCAGCCCCATTAAAATAAGCATTATGGTTAATATAGACAGGCTGTTCTACATTATTGAATCTTTCATGATCTCCAGGTTCCTGATGGACGGTTTCAATGTATTCATCTAATGAGGTTGTATATCCATTATAATGAGTTGTTCCAACCTTTTCTAAGTCAGTATCACCAACAAAGATATTATTATAAAAGCGATCGTCCCCACTATACCCTGCGGCAAAGCCTGCTATCTCTGTGCTATGGGGTATATGATATGGTGTTGCACGATCAAGCATTTTCAGGTGAACCATTTTTCCACGAATTAAATTATTAATATATGCTCCACCTTGAGCGTGGTTATCTAAAGCATAATCAGCCGTTAAAATATTATGATCGACGATATACGGACCATGACTAACTTCTACAAATAAATCGCGATTATTACGGTAAAACACATTTTTACTAACTCTCGTTCCTTGGGTTTGCCAGTCCAGCCATGTTCCTAATGAACAATCATGGATTCGGTTGTTGTGTATTTGCACATCGATGGCTGCATGGAGCTTTATACCTGCAATCTCATGACCGTAAAATTCACGTTTCATTGCTATGTTATAAATATGATTATTATAAATTTCACTAAATACACAGCCTAGATGACCTACAATGCCATTTTGACCACAATCATAAATGGTATTATTTCGTATAATATGAGAACCAATATTTTCTTTCGTCCACCCTATCTGACGAGCAGAAAAGACAGATTCTAATTGGTATTGATAGCCTGGCTTATCTTTCCGAATCGAACGATAATTGTGACCTGTTGATGCTTCTTTTCCAATACTAATAGCACTACATTTGGAATCATGAATGGTATTATCTTCAATTATCCATCCTTTACTCCAATGAGGTCCAATTAAACCTGGTTGATCAGCTGTAGGAGGTGTCCATGGAGTCGCAGCTTGGGACATTTCAAATCCTCTTACAGTTATATAATTAATTCCAGTTTCTTCTGGATAGAAACAGGCTTTTCTTACATTGATTTCTACTAATTCTTCATTAGGATTGAACTTGTGAAAATTACCATAGATGGTTGTATTTTGTTGGTCTACTTCCGCAAACCAAACATATTGTGTTTGTTCTGGATTATGAGCAGGGACTGTCTTTTTTGTCCAATTATCAAATACTTCGGTTTGGATGCTTGGTGATTTTAGTTGTTCCAAATTACCTGCTTCATAAAAAGACTTGCCATTTAAATAAACATCCCCAAGATGCCTTTTTTCTTCTAGTGGTTCGACAAGCCAATCCCCGAAAATTTCTTCTTTATACGGATTAAACTCGCCGAAAAATTCATTAGGTATTACTTTTTTCCATACTGTACCTTCCACCTGTTCCCAATCTTGAACTTGTTCAGAACCTTTAATGACTACTTTTTCCCCTTTAGCAGCTTGGTATGTAATTCTTCTCGTATTGCTTAATCCTGTATTTTTCGGTTTCACCCATTCTCGATATTCTCCTTCATGGACAATAATCGTATCACCCGCAACAGCAAGTGATGCTGCTTTATTTATTGTTAAGAAAGGATCTTGTTTTGTACCTGTTCCATAATCAGAACCATTTTTTGCTACATGATATTCAAAAGCCATTTTTTTCTTTCCTCCTTCAAACCTTACTAATTCAATTATAGATATTTAGTTTGTATGTTTGTACACATATTGTAGTATAATTTAAGACAATATTAGTGATTTATCTAGGAGGAGAAAACGTGGCTTTTTTTGAACATCATGGAGTAGAAGAAAAAGAATCCTTTCAATATTTAACTTTAGTTAATCGAAGTTTTCCACTCCATTTTCATCGGGCATATGAACTTATTATAGTTAATGAAGGGGAGTTACTGGTTACCATTGATCAAAAGGAGTATGTACTGCATAAGAATGATCTGGCATTTGTCTTTACCAATCAAATGCATGAATTTAAAACCATAAATCACTCCAATATTACAGTCATTATTTTCTCTCCCGAATTAATTGGTCACTTTTTTATGAATTATAAGGGAGTTATTCCAAAAGATAATGTTTTGCATCTTAGTCAGGCACCTAACTTAGAAAAATTAAATTCTATTTATATGCAGAAAGGATTTTTATACTCAATTTGTGGTGTGTTGCAAGATCATACGTCGTTTATCCCTGTTAAACATTCAACAAAAACGAAAGTATTGCATCAAATTTTACTTTTTGTGGATAATCATTACACTAGTGACTGCACATTAAAGTTGGTTGCTAAACATCTGCAATACGACTATGCTTATTTATCGAAGCTTTTTGTTCAAATGACGAACATGACTTTCACGGAGTATCTTAATCACTATCGCATATCTCAGGCATGTTATCTGCTTAAAAATAGTCAGCAATCCATTTATGAAATAGCCATGAACTGTGGTTATAATAATTTGCGGTCGTTTAATCGTAATTTTAAGAGAATGATTAATTATTCACCGAAACAGTATAGGGAATTATAAGTTGCGGTGAATCATACATGGATGGATACTAATAATTAGTTAAAAATAACGAACAAGTGACAGATGAGGATGTATCGACTACAATATATAAATATACATATTAGAAGAGTTGGTTTGGAAGCTCGATCTTTTCGTTTCATTCTTCGTCCACATTCTGTTTTTTTCATCGGATGTTTATTTTGTTTCAATGAAAACTACATCAATATCGCAAGCCACATCAATAAATTTCTACGTGAAAGAGCAGCATACTCAATTTGGGCATGCTGCTCTCTTTCATTAATAAATACTCGCTGCTTTTTGATTTTTCACCATGTGAACAAATAGTTCCAGAAAACGGTTATCTTCAGTTAATTCTGGGTGAAAGGCAGAAACTAAGAGATGATTTTGTCTAGCCGCAACAATATGATCATCAAAAGTAGCTAAGATTTCGACGTTCTTATTTGCAGAATCAATGTAAGGTGCACGGATAAACACTGCATGAAATGGATCTTTAAGTCCTTTAATATCGAGATATGCTTCAAAACTATCACGTTGACGACCAAATGCATTACGTTTAACTCGTACATCCATTAAATGAAGGTGACTTTCTGTTGAATCAGTTATTTCTTTTGCAACTAAGACCATCCCTGCACAAGTACCGAATATAGGTTTTCCCAATTTAGAAAAATTTTTTAGTGGCTCCAGAAAACCATATCGGTCAATGAGTTTTCTCATTGTAGTACTTTCACCACCAGGTAAAATTAAACCATCAATGTCTTCCAGTTGTACTGGTTTTTTAATAATAACACCTTTTGCTCCAAGACTTTTTATGTGATTTAGATGTTCTGAAATCGCACCTTGCAGACCGAGAATCCCTATCGTTAATTCATCATTCCTCATACAATAAAATCCTTTCATTCGACAAAATCCGGGGAGTGCCAGGCACCTCCCGGTTAAGTGCTTATCCCAAAACTAGGATGCCTGCTGAGTAAAAGCATTCGACAAATTTCGGGGAGTACCAGGCACCTTCCGGTTAAGTGCTTCCCCCAAAACGAAGATGCCTGTTGAGTTAAAGTGTTCGACAAATTTCGGGAAGTACCAGGCACTTTCTAGGCACCCCTCGCACCAGGCACTTTACCAGCCGCGATCTTGCATTCGGTCATCTGCTGTTAGTTTGGAGATTTCGATTCCTTTCATTGCGGTTCCCAGTTCTTTGGAAAGTTTGCCGATTAGTTCATAGTCATTATGGTAGGTGGTTGCTTGAACAATGGCGTTTGCAAATTTTTCTGGGTTGTCGGATTTGAAGATACCTGATCCAACAAAGACGCCGTCTGCTCCTAGTTCCATCATTAGTGCTGCATCAGCTGGGGTTGCTACACCACCTGCTGCAAAGTTTACAACTGGAAGTTTTCCTTCCTCTTTAATTTGTTTTAATACTTCATATGGTGCACCAAGATTTTTTGCTTCAGTCATTAGTTCGTCATCATTCATTCGTATAACTTTACGGACTTGTGCATTAACTTTACGGATGTGGCGAACAGCTTCTACGATGTTACCAGTGCCAGGTTCTCCCTTGGTACGCAGCATAGAAGCGCCTTCCCCGATACGACGAGCAGCTTCACCTAAATCACGGCATCCACAAACAAATGGTACGGTGTAATCACTTTTTAGCAAATGAAATTCTTCATCAGCAGGTGTTAGTACTTCGCTTTCATCGATATAATCTACTCCCATTGCTTCTAGCACTCTCGCTTCAACAATATGTCCAATTCGTGCTTTAGCCATCACAGGAATGGATACAGCATTCATCACTTCGTCTACGATACGAGGATCAGCCATTCTTGCTACTCCACCAGCTGCACGAATATCAGATGGTACTCGCTCCAAAGCCATTACCGCTACTGCTCCGGATGCTTCTGCAATTTTAGCTTGTTCAGCATTGATAACGTCCATGATGACGCCACCTTTTTGCATTTGTGCCATTCCTCTTTTGACTGCTTCACTTCCTAATACTTTTTCCAATATGTCCACTCCATTCTTTAGGTTAGCACAGTGCAGAACGTAAAATTCTGACTACACTTTCATCTTGAATTTTTTGAAATTTACTTTATTATAAAAAGAGTGTGGTACTATTAAAAGAGTCAGTTTTTAATAAATGTATGGGGTCAGATGGTTAGGAACGGAAAGGAGGCTATCTAATGGAGATGTTATTATGTAATTTAGATCGTGCCAGTGAGGTTCCCTTATATGAACAGCTCTATAATTTTATAAAGAAAGAAATTATAGAAGGACGAATAGAGCACGGTGAAAAATTGCCTTCTAAACGAAAACTATCGGATTTTCTAAAGATTAGCCAAAATACAGTGGAAACGGCATATGATCAGCTGCTTGCAGAAGGGTATATTGAAGGAGTAGCACGAAAAGGTTACTATGTTTTAGCGTATGAAGATTTAGAATATGTGCCAACGGAGCAAATGAGCAATCTAATAAAAGAGGAATACGAAGAAAAGGTAGCGTATCATTTTCATCCGAGCTGGATTGATACAAAGAATTTTCCTTTTACAAAATGGAGAAAATATGCGAAGAACATGATAGATAAAGAGCATCATTCCCTGCTTTTGCTAGGAGATAAACAAGGTGAAATGGAATTGCGCCAAGAGATAGCCCACTATTTGTATCATGCAAGAGGGGTGCAATGCTCACCAGATGAGATTATTATAGGTGCAGGAAGTGAAATTTTACTACAGCAGTTCATCCTTTTATTGAAGAAAGATATGGTGTATGGAGTAGAAGATCCAGGATACCACATGATCTCGAGGATTCTGAAAAATTACGCGAATAATGTTTATCCTATTGGTGTAGATGAAGAGGGGTTACAAGTGAAGCAGATAGAAGGGGAGGATATTAACGTTGTTTACGTTACTCCATCGCATCATTTTCCATACGGATCGGTATTATCAGTTAATCGTCGCATTCAACTGTTAAAATGGGCAAGAGACGCAGAGAATCGCTATATTATTGAAGATGATTATGACAGTGAATTTCGTTACAGTGGTAAAACCATTCCTTCTTTACAAAGTATGGATCAATCAGGTAAAGTCATCTATTTGGGATCCTTTTCAAAATCATTAATTCCATCCCTAAGAATCAGTTATATGGTGCTGCCAAAAGGTTTGCTTCGACGCTACAAACAGGAACTATCCTTTTATCAATGTACCGTATCACGCCTTGATCAGCATATCCTCACAGAATTTATGCGGCAAGGGGATTTTGAAAAACACTTAAATCGGATGCGAAAAATTTACCGGCGCAAGTTAGATAAGATCCTGGAGATAATGAAAGCCCATCAAAGGAAAGTTGAGATTATTGGAGAACATTCAGGTCTTCATATTGTCTTAGTCGTAAAAAATGGAATGACTGAAGAGGAATTGGTAGAGAAAGCAAAACAAAAAAATATACAAATCTATCCACTATCCTTCTACTCACTAGAGAAACGTGTGATAAATCCGCCGATGATTATTCTAGGGTTTGCAGGCATTCCTGAGGAGAATTTAGAAGAAGCAATAAAGATTTTGTTAAAGAGTTGGAAAATATCTTAAAAGATTCTGCCTAGTAGGGTGAGGAGGAGTACTATTGACTAAAACAATAAAATCAATAGTTGCAGTAACTCTAATTATATTATCGGGTTATAGTTTATGGACTAAAAACAATGATTTATCTCCATATATTGTTTTATTATTAGGTATACTCATGACAATATTAGGAGTCGATGAATTTCAAAAAGGAAGAAAAATAGCCAGTTATATCACGTTTGCGGTTGCGTTATTTGCATTTATTGTATTTGTACAAGGTCTATTCTTTATATAATAAAGTAATATGGAAGCTCTCTTTGAGTATTAATTCTTGAGGAGTGCTTTTTGTGTACAAACTTTTAAATAAAACCACCCTATACTGATTAACAGACCCATAAAAACTTTAAAAGAATCTTTCGACAAGATATGTTGCACTATTTAGCCATATATAGCCCCTAAAAACTACGCAGTAAACAGATTTGTTGACGATGAATAATCTAGTAACCCCTCTAAAATAAAACCCTTTCGACAAATTCCGGGAAGTGACAGGCACCATAGGATGTTTAGGCGTTTTTTTTTCTGGGTATGATGAAGTATTGAATGTATTAATTTATTTATTATATGTAATAAGGGGGAGGACCATGGAGAGACAACAGTTATATGCACAAATTCCAAATGAATTACTGGGCGCCTTCTATAATTATATAAAGAAAAATATGGATAAAGGCATACATATAGAATTAATGGAAAAAGAAATAGAGTTTATTAAGTTGGAAGCAGAAAATCGTGGGATACCTCTCATGCAGTTAAAGAAACTAGGGGCAGGATTTGTAGATAAGGAGTTAGATTTAATGAATAAAAGTATGTAATAAGATCTGGGAGACTAGAGCTTTTTATAAATATATAGGTTTGTATTATCGATGAATTCTAGTTTATGATTATTGAAGAAGGCGTTAAACCAGTATCAAATTCTGATGTGGCTTTTGAGAAAATATGCTGATATAAATACTTCTTTGGTATCTATACTGGATTGTCCAGAGTATATAATAGAATAATTAATAGTTTGATAAGAAAGGTATTCTAGTAATCTAGGATATCTTTTGTTTTTATTTTCTTTACATTTTAACCATAAAAGTTTACAATATAGTCAAATAATGTTAATAAATTAGACAAACTTTCGTCAAATATTTGTAACAGATAATCGTTTCATAAAACATAAAGGGGGATTTGGAATGAATGTGTTAACATTAACTTCATTATTTTTCATGTTCTTGTTTTATGTCGTCAGCTTAAATAACTTGTATGGGGCAGCGTTTATACTCTTTGGATTAACACTTGTATTTATGGGGATGGCTATCTACATGGAAGCCAAAAAAGTACACGTTGATGAGGACAAACACGTTCCTTATTTACGCCTAGTAAAGTAAAGAAAATCCTAGATAAAAAGTTCTTACCTTAATTAAGAGGTAAGGGCTTTTTTGTTATTTAATGGACCTTTTTTAATAGATTAGGCCTGTTATAGACTGTGGATTACTTTAAGTCGGTATTGTGCGATACACGTCATTCCGGAAGGAGGGTGAGACCGTGCTCGAAAGCGATGTGTATTTCCGAAGCGGATGTAAAGCACCATTATTAATTAAATAAATCAGGAATAATTCGTAATAAATTGAAACTTTTCTCTCATGTATCCGTACTACAATTATCAACGAAAAAACAGGAGGATTTATTTATGAAGAAATGGTTAGTAACTCTCGCTTTATTGCTTACAACAATGGTTCTTGCAGCCTGTGGAGAGAGTGACGGAACGGCAGAAGAAGTATATACTAAAGCGTTAGAAGCATCGGAAGAAATGGAAAGTGCTGAAGTAGATATGGAAATGACTCAAGAAATGATGATTCCAGGGGAAACTGAGTCTATGACTATGGAAAGCGAAATGGCTGGATCTATGGTAATGGAACCTTTAGCGATGCATCAAAAAGGTGTGATATCAATTGATATGGGAGAAATGTCTGATGTTCCAATGGAAATGGAACAAGAAATTTATTTAGTAGATAATGAAATGTATATGTTTGATTCAATGAGTAACCAGTGGATGAAAATGGATGACTCCATGATTCCAATGGAAGCTCTGAATAGTCAACAAATGGATGCATCCGAACAACTTTCTATGCTGGAAGAATACATGAAAGAGTTAAATTTTGAAGAAGCAGAAGATGAATATGTTTTGAATTTATCCGCAGATGGTGAAGGTATCAAGGAAATGTCTAAGGAATTAATCAATGATGTTATTCCAGAAGATATTACAGCGCAATTGGGTGAAGATGTATCGAAAGTATTAGAAAACATGGAAATCACAACGTTGACGTTTGATATCTCAATTGATAAAGATACGTACCAAATGACGAATTATAATATGAATATGGATATGACTATTGCTCAGGACGGAGAAGAAATGAATATAAAGCAGGAAGTAAAAACAACCTATAAAAATATTAATACAATAGATCATATTGAAGTTCCACAAGAAGTAAAAGATTCCGCAGTAGATGGGTTAGGTTTAGAATAAATATTCAGAGGGGCATCACCGGTAGGGAGTGCTCCTTACTTACTGTGGTAGTTGTTAAGCTTGCCACTATAAGAATAGTAGTATAATATAGTTTATTGACTAAATAATTATAAAGTAGATGGCAGAGGAGTAGGACTTAGAATTTATGATAGAAAAAACATTTAAAGTAACGGTAGAGACTGGACTACATGCACGTCCAGCAACGATTTTAGTACAAGTAGCTAATCGGTTTGCATCTAATATTCAATTAACGTATAAGGAAAAAACAGCCGATTTAAAATCTATTATGGGTGTTATGTCCCTAGGAATTGAATATGGTGCTAATTTTACTATTAGTGTTCAAGGTACAACTGAGCAGGAAGCAATGGATAATATAGAAAAAAACATAATCGATGAGGGATTAGCGGAATTAGTTACCTCCTAACAAAGTCAACCAGGGTTAGCCTTGGTTGACTTTGTTTTTCTTTATATATACACTTTTACATCCCCATCTTCACTAATTTCTACTGTAGAATAGCTTTCGAAGGTTTCCATGTTTGTGATTTCATGTTTGACTGGCTTGGCAAAGCTCTCCATATATTGCTGGTATAATTCTGGATTTTTAATGATGTGATAAAAATAAATCTTCTCTCCATTGACCACATCACTGCTCCTTATTAAAAAATCATCATGAAATTGTTCTTTAAACCATTGTCTTGCATCTTCATGATTCTTGAAATCGGGCATTTTATCGGAAATAGATTTCAAATCAATGTTCATGCTAATCTAACTCCTTATTTTGTCAATTCATGGTGTATGAAGGTCGTATCCCTTTAATATACGATGCAGACGAAAGAGCATTAAGCTTTTCTCATCCTTAGTATGTTCTTACATTTGGTTAGAATTCATCTCCAAATAAAAAAAAGAACGTACATTTCAAGTTATTGGACCAGTAACAAAAACTTCTCAAGCATCTGGTTTTACTTTTTCACAGGATAGGCTTCTGCCTAATAAGATATAAAAAGTACATCAATTTTTCCTAAAATCTAATACTAATTTTGAGATAACTAATAAGAGGTGGGAAAATGGAAAGAAGAGTTTCGACTTGCACGCTTAACATAGATGATGTAAAAGTTTACTGTGAATATATTTTAAATGGGAAGCCACCCATTGTGCTGATTCACGGTTTCGTGTCCTCCACTTATACATTTAATCGGATTATTCCTCTCCTGGAGAATCATTTCTCCATTATTGCTCTGGATTTACCAGGTTTTGGAAGAAGTGAAAAATCAACAAAGTTTGTTTACTCCTATGAGAATTACGCAAAACTAGTGGCAAAATGTATGAATTACTTTCAGCTGGACGACGCGTCTATCATTGGTCATTCGATGGGAGGTCAAATTGCATTATATACAGCGAGGCTAGTTCCAGACAAGATAAAAAAATTAGTCTTACTTGGATGTTCAGGATATTTGAAAAGCGCAAATCGATTATTGATTTATACTTCATACTTGCCGCTATTTAATACGTTTGTTAAACGTAGTGTGAACAATAAAAGTGTGAAGGATAGTTTGCGTAATGTATTTTACAACCACTCCTATATTACGGACGATCATGTGAAAGAATTTGAAAGACCATTGAAAGACAAAAACTTTCCTAAGTCACTTATCCGGTTGCTGAGGCATCGAGAAGGAGACTTGCCGACGGAAGAGTTGAGAAAAATTCATACACCTACTTTATTAATTTGGGGGGAAGATGATACAGTTGTTCCATTAGAGGTCGGTCAACGACTTTCAGAGGATTTGCCAAACGCTGAATTAATTACGTACAAAGAAACGGGGCATTTAGTATCAGAAGAAAGACCAAATGAAATCTCTAATCATATTCTAAATTATCATTTTTCAGGGATTACTGCTGAGTGAGTAATCCCTCATTCTATCTATAGGATTTTATTTTAGCTGGAATTGTTTTGTTATCCTCGCCAGGGTTTTGGACAGATCCGTTAGTTTTAGTCCGATTTGATGCGTACGTTCGGTTTGCTGATGTTGATGTTCACTGCTTGCAAGCATTTCTTCCGTACTTGCCAACGTTTCTTGAGAAATAGAGGCCACTTCCTCGGATATTCTTTCAAAGTCTGGGAGTATTCCTTCCAAATAATGTAATTTCCCATGCATACCTTGCAGATTTGTATCTACTTTTGAGATGCCATCCATAAAATCATCCAATGTTTGCTTGGATTCGTTTGCCATCACCATATGGTTATGTGTTTTGTCCAGCATTTGCTTAAATTCCGTTGTGGCATTATGCGTGATTTTTTCCATATCCGTAATAGATTGTGTTACCTCATTCGCTGCATTGGTAGACTGTTCTGCTAATTTTCCGATTTCGTTTGCTACGACGGAAAATCCTCTTCCAGCATCTCCAGCTCTGGCGGCTTCTATCGATGCATTGAGTGCTAACAGTTTTGTTTGTTCGGCAATACCTTGGATAATGCCAATTAGTTTAGATATGGAAAAAGAATGCGTATTTATTTGATTAACGGTAGTAGTTAAATGTTCAAAATCCTGTTTGAAGGAACGAATCGTTTGGATGAGTTTACTGATATTTTCTTCTTCCAAAGTAGCAGAATTTCTCATTTTTTCAGCACTGTTAAAAACAACTTCCATGTTTTGAATCAAATCTTCCAGCTGGTTTTTCATTGTAAGTGAATTTGCTACACTGTTTTCGGAACTAGTTGCGGTTTGCTCAGCCCCCTGCTTAACGACTTGAATGGATTCCATTAAGTCTGAGCTGGATTGAATATTATCTTCAGATGAGAGCTTTAGGCTATCCCCCGTTTGTTCCAACTCCATGGTCGTATTTTTTAACTCATCGATCATTGTTTTCATATGATTCATCATCGCTTGATAGCTTTTATGTAGAGAAACAAATTCTGGGATGCTTGTCTTTAATTCTTCCGTATGTTTCAACTTTCCGTTGCGCACCTCACGCATCGTATTTCTAATAACGTTAAGTGGTTTAGTCAGAGTTCTTACAAACCAAATAATTAAAATAGACGAAACAATGATGCTAAGCAGAGTAAGGATGATAGAGAAGGTCCCCATATTATGTACTGGTCCCATAAACGAATTGGTAGGTACAATCAGTGCATAAGTACCACTGATTTCGTCCATTTGCTGGAAGGAAATCGTAAATTCTTCCCCATCCAGCTTTTCAACTATTTGTCCATTTTCTGAGGAAATTATTTTCTCAATTAGATTATCAGGAATTGCTGGTAGAGAGTCGTTACTAATTGGAAATGGGTTCAAACTATGATTCGTGATATAAAAAAATTCAGATTCTATTCCATCATTTGCTAACTGTTCTTGTTGATTCCTAATATTGGCATTCAATTGCTGCATGAAATACGCTTTATCACTTACATAGGTGAAATGCAGGTTTTCTGCAATGTACCCCATTAATTGCACTTCTCTTTGTAACCGATCTTTTATTGTATTCATGGTCATGTTTTTGGCTTGCAAATAAGAACTTATTCCCACTGCTAGAACGGAGACAATCATCAGTGTTAGAAATGGAACCAATAATCTTGTTTGCAGCGGTGTTTTAGACAGTAGTTTTTTAAATGAAAATTTCATATTTGTTCTCCTTTATGCTGGGCTAAAGTACTAGTCTGATTATAGCAATTGAATGTTAAGTCTATGTTAAGATTTAGAAATAAATAAAAATTATAATCGATTTAATCACTACAATTTATAAGTCTAAATGGGTATAATAAACAGTAGAACGAAATATAGTGGTAGGAGGAATTCAGTTGGTTACGATTAACAAAGGTGAAAACAAGTTTTATGTAGGTGACAGCATTAAAGATCCTCTAGCAGAATTAACTTTTAACCTTTCTGGAAAGCAGAAAATAGTAGTTGATCATACGTATGTTTCGGATGATCTCCGTGGTCAAGGGGTTGCTGGAAAATTAGTAGAGAGAGTTGTATTATTTGCTAGAGAACAGGACAAAAAGATTGTTCCACTGTGTCCATATGTTAAACGCAAACTGGAGGAAACTTCTGCATATCATGATGTGCTTAGTGAACAATAAATAAGAAGGAAAGGTGCTGAGGAGGATGTACTTAACCATACAGGAAACTGCAGACTACCTATCTATGAGCGAGACGAGAATCTCTGCATTAGTACTGCAAGGCCGCATCCGTGCAGTCCACGATGGCAAGCAGTACCTTATCAATCAAGACCAGTTCACCACCCATTTTGAGCAAGTCGACAAGTATCGTTTGATGATTCAGGATTATTTAAACGAACCAATTCCTGAAGATATTGATGTAAAAGATGAGGACTAAAATTTGCATTGTAACGTTTTTAAATTTAATGTTAGGTATAAGCTAATGATAGCAGGTTAGCTTATGTCTAACATTATTTTTTATGCAATGTTGTTTATAGTGATTACTTCGTTTGTAAATTGTAACTTACGAATAAACACACAGAAAAAAGTTTTTAATACATGAAGGAGAAAGATAAACATGTCTCATAATAATAAATCTCTTACATTTACAGTAGATGAAGAAACAGAGTTATTAAAGTTTTTATTGAAGGTAATGGATAATCGTAGCAGAAATTCGGTGAAATCAATCCTGACAAGAGGGCAGGTGACAGTGGATGAACATATGGAAACGAAACATAATTACCCACTAAAACCAGGTCAAACAGTAAATGTCTTAAAAAATAAAGAAGCCAAGAAAGAAAATGTATTAGTTGGGATGTCTATTCTCTACGAAGACCGGGATATTATTATCATTAATAAAGAAGCGGGATTACTATCGATTGCAACTGAAAAAGAAAAGAAATTAACTGCACACCATCAATTGATGGAACATGTTCGCAGAGAAAATCCTGGCAATCGAGTTTTTGTTGTACATCGTTTGGATAAAGACACATCTGGCGTCATGATGTTTGCCAAAAGTGAAAAAATCAAAAAGAAACTCCAAAATTCCTGGAAAGATATAGTGAAAGAGCGAACATACATTGCTTTAGTAGAAGGAGAAGTAAAACAACAACAAGGAGTTATAAAATCGTGGCTAAGAGAAAGTAAAACACATATTATGTACTCCAGTTCTAATAAAAATGACGGACAGCTAGCTATCACCCATTTTAAGAAGCTCCAGTCTAATAAGAATTTTTCGCTCCTAGAATTGCAGCTGGATACAGGAAGAAAAAACCAAATCCGTGTACATTTGCAAGATTTAGGACATCCAGTCGTAGGGGATAAAAAATACGGTTCCACTCAAAACGTCATTGGCAGATTAGGATTACATGCAAAAATATTATCCTTTCACCACCCTTATACAGAAAAACTTATGTTGTTTAAAGCAGATGTACCTAAGACATTTATCAAGAAATCGAAATAATCTTAAGAAATATTTTGAAACTTCCGTTGCGTTATTTTTTATAATGAAGATATAGATAATGTAGCGGAGGTTTTTTGTATGTATTCTATATGAAATTAACCGGATGGATAACGGGTGCATTTATTGCAGCAGGATTTATCTAGATGAGCGTCAAAATTAATAAAGTTGTTAAACAATAGATGGAACTACTTCTAATGAAGGAGCCTAGGAGGTTTCGGTTAAGGAATTTTCAATGTTTAGGTGATAAATAAAGTCAGGTAGTTGAAGAACAACAATTGAGCTAGAAAAAAGGTCCGTAAAGCAGTTAAAAGAGGCTGAGACATAACTAAAATATTTCATACAATAGATAAATAAGCGGAATAAATCCAGCGTTTTGTCTTAGCCTCTTTCATGAAGAATTCTGTCTTTTGATTATTCCAATGGTGCGTTTTCTACTACTCTTCCTTTTCTACCCTCTGTTGTTTCTGCCATTTTTAGGGAGCAAATCACTGCTTCTTCGGTCGCTTCGGTTACGGCTTGAAATAACCTATTCATAATTGGGTGACTGTCCCGAACAAAAGCCATTTTTTCAATAGGGGAATCAGAATAATGCGAATGCTTGTTTGCGGTTGAGAAGGCGATGGCAATATCACCGCTTCCATGGGCAATGTGGCTGCCCGTTCTACCGAGGCCAGCTGCGCATCGTTTTGCTAGGCGTCTTAGCTGTCTGTCATAAAGCGGAGCGTCCGTAGCAATCACCATCATGATGGATCCATCAGGCGTTTCTAATTCCCTTTTCGTAAAGTCTGCAAATAATGCTTCATCGCGATTGCCATAATTACTTAGCACCAAGACGCCTACTGTATACGTTTCTCCACCCCCAGTTACAACACGGGAGGACGTACCAATTCCGCCTTTATACCCAAAGCAAACCATTCCTTTGCCGGCACCAATTGCTCCTTCTTCCACTTTTTCTGTTTTTGCATTTTTAATTGCTTGAATAGCATGATCAGGCTTTACCGCTTGTAGCCGAATCGAGTTAAGATAACCATCATTGCATTCCCCGACGACAATATTTATCGTGCTCGTATTATCACCAATATCTTTATTCTCATCAAGCATGTATTGCAATGTTCCCTGAAGAACAGAGCCGACACTAAATGTATTGGTTAGCATAATAGGAGATTCGATAAATCCTAATTCCTCAAGCTGGATGAGACCTGCCGTTTTTCCGAAACCATTGATTACAGAACTGGAGGCGTGTACTTTTTTCTTGAAAAGATTTTCTCCATGGGGCAAAACAGCTGTAACCCCTGTACAAATCGTATTATCATCGTCCAATTTTTCATATAGTGTTACATGTCCAACTCTTACATCTGGCACATCCGTGATGCAATTGGCCTTTCCTTTTGGGAGTTGCATTGATAGCACACCTTTCATTATTAGATTTGAGTATGTATAAGAATTCTCATTATATAGCTTAGCATGTCTTCATTCATGAAATTTGAAACATGTTTGGAATATAGACTGATATTATATAAACGCTCTTTTTTAAAAGATTGTTGCTTTTTACCAGGACTTTTATTTTAGATTTTGTATAGACTGTGGATAGCTTTAATACAAAACACTGCTCTATACCCGCTGCGGAAATACACTACACTTTCCGCGGGGGAGGCTGAGGCCGTGCCCGCGAACCGCAAGTATTCTGCCGGAGCGGATGACAACACAAAATATTGATTAGTGTAAGCGAGAGCTTCACTATTCTAAATCAAATAAATCAGGTATTGCCATCAACTGTAAAACTTCAAAAAGCAACAAACTAGACGAAAAGAGCCTAAACAAAAGAACGCTTACCCCTTATCCTATAAACACATATTAAACATATTATAGCAAACGATATTGCATGGTATGAAAAAAATTTAAGAGAGGAATAATAGAATTAATGATTTTAATGGAGGTATTTACACATGAAAAAAATACTATCTATTCCTATTTTATTAGGGATATTTTTTTCTGTCTTCTTAATCGGAAATGTAGTTGCAGAAGAAAAAGAAGGATTAGAAATTGGAAACAAAGCACCTGATTTTGAAGTAACGACTCTCAAAGGTGAAGAGATTCAATTATCGGACTTAGAGGGAAAACCTGTAATGCTGAATTTCTGGGCAACTTGGTGTCCACCATGCAGGACAGAAATGCCAGATATGCAGAAGTTTCAAGAGAATCATGATGTAACTGTGTTAGCAGTAAATTTAACAGATACAGAAGCAAACAAGGAAAGTGTTAACCAATTTGTGGAACAATTTGGTTTGACTTTTCAAGTTGGTCTAGATAGTGATGGGTCTGTTGCTAAGACGTATCGAATTAATCCTATTCCAACTACTTTTATGATTGATTCCAAAGGGGAGATTAGTCATAAAACATTTGGGGCGATGAAGTATGAAACAATGGTAGAAGAATTGGAAAAAATGAATTAAATCTATTGCTTAAAAAGTAATTTGATGCTACAATAACTTCAAATTATATAAGTAATTCCTTCGGGGCAGGGTGTAATTCCCTACCGGCGGTGATGAAGCAATGCTTCTAAGTCCGTGACCCGTGCGGTTGTCAAACCAAGCGGTGGATCTGGTGAGATTCCAGAACCGACAGTTAAAGTCTGGATGGGAGAAGGGATACTAGGAAAATGTATAGCTTCATGCACTTACTATAGGTGCATGTTAAGTATATACGTGTATTTCTTATTATCTTTAATTCTATATTCCAAGCCTCCGATGGATTCCATCGGAGGCTTTTTCTATTTTGTTCTACCTTGAAGGAAACAGAAGGGAAGGTAAACATGTTTACAGGAATTATTGAGGAACTAGGTACAATCGAAAATATAAAAAACGTATCAGAACAAGCGGTGGAAATGTCCATTGCATCCAAACGAGTCATTGAAGATGTTCATATCGGTGACAGTATTGCAGTTAACGGAATCTGTCTGACAGTAACAAATTTTACATCTGATTCTTTTCAAGTAGATGCGATGCCAGAAACGATTAAAGCAACTTCTTTAAAAAACTTAAAGAGAGGATCCAAAGTGAATCTGGAACGTGCAATGGCGGCAAATGGAAGGTTTGGCGGACATTTTGTATCTGGACACATTGATGGTACGGGAGAAATTATCAAAAAGCATAAAGAGCAAAACGCTATTTATTATGATATAGAAATCCCAAACGATTTGTCCCAATTTTTAATGCATAAAGGTTCTATTACCGTAGATGGAACGAGCCTAACGCTGTTTGGAGTTCGAGACAATGTTCTAACAATCTCTCTCATTCCACATACTGTTTCCGAGACCATTCTTGGCGGAAAAGGAGAGGGTGACATAGTGAATATTGAGTGCGATATGCTCGCAAAATATGTTCATAATATGCTTCAAAGTGAATACGCCCAAGAAAAAAGTAATATCAATCAGGAATTTTTAAAAAATAATGGATTCATGTAGAGGAAAAGGAGGGAAATAATTATGAACACGATTCAAGAGGCAATCGAAGACTTAAAAAAAGGAAAACCAATTATTGTAAGTGATGATGAAAATCGGGAAAATGAAGGGGATTTTATTGCTTTATCCGAAAAGGCTACACCAGAAATAATAAATTTCATGATTACTCATGGCAGAGGGTTGGTTTGCACTCCGATACAGGCTAGTCATGCGAAAAAACTGGGACTTCACCAAATGGTTCAAGAAAGCACAGACCCACTTAGTACAGCCTTTACGGTTTCCATTGATCACGTAAAAACGACAACAGGAATCAGTGCCTTTGAACGCTCTTTAACCATTCAGGCTATTACTGAACCGGACGTACAAGCAGCAGATTTTAAGCAACCTGGTCATGTCTTCCCATTGATTGCCAAAGACGGTGGCGTATTAACCCGCCCTGGGCATACAGAAGCAGCGGTTGATTTAGCAATCCTGAGTGGAGCCTTCCCATCCGGAGTCATTTGCGAAATTATTAAAGAAGATGGATCAATGGCTCGAATGCCTGATTTAGAAAAAATAGCCAGGAAATTTGACTTGAAATTCATTACGATAGCAGATTTAGTAGCATATCGTAAAAAAGAAAAAGCAGTTATTTAAATGAGAGTGTGTTCTCGAAAAGGGTAGTGTATTTCCGAAGCAGGTTAATGCAGAAATGTCTTTATGTCGGATTTATAACTTTAAACTAAACTGCGATTTAAAAAATACAAATAATCTAATAAAAAGGAGATACATATCATGGTAAATACTTTTGCAGGAAATTTAGTCGGCACGGATTTAAAAATAGGAATTGTAGTAGCTAGGTTTAATGAATTTATAACCAGCAAACTATTAGACGGCACAATTGATACGTTAAAAAGACATGGTGTCAATGATGAGAATATAGACGTAGCTTGGATACCTGGAGCTTTTGAAATTCCATTAATCGCAAAAAAAATGGCAGATAGTGATAAATATGATGCAGTAATTACGTTAGGAACCGTTATTCGAGGCTCTACTCCACATTTTGATTATGTATGCAATGAAGTAGCAAAAGGAGTAGCAAATGCTTCCAATCAAAGCGGAAAACCTGTAATATTTGGTGTTTTAACAACAGAGACAATCGAACAGGCAATCGAACGTGCAGGTACAAAGGCTGGCAACAAAGGTTCAGAAGCAGCTGTATCAGCAATAGAAATGGCAAATATTATTAAAATGATGGAATCTGAATAGAAAGATGGTCGAGAATTGCAGATGATTAGCATTCTCGACTTTTTTTCTCTAAGTGGAAATTTCATGATTTCTAAGCTAAACTAAGACATAGAGTACAGATGTGGGGGAGATTGCCATCAAACTATTATTAGGACAATTTGTGTTAATAGCAATAATATGGATTGGCATGCTTATGTTTTATAGTGATATGAACGAGGCTAGTAGAATCATATTTTATTTAGTTACATCCTGGATGCTTTTCATACTTGTCGGAATTATCAAGGTATTTATGCGAGAGAGAAAAGAAAAATCAACAAAATAAGTTTTAGCCAGAAGAGGAAGATTTTATATGTTAAAGGTTGAGAATTTATATAAATCCTACGGGGAAAAAATACTATTTCGAGATATAACCTGTACGATAACAGAAAATGAACGGATTGGAGTTATTGGTGTTAATGGTACTGGGAAATCCAGTTTCTTAAAAGTGATTGCCGGAGTAGATTCTGCAGAAAAAGGTACCATTCACCATCCAAGAGATTATCATATTGAATATCTGGCACAGGAACCAACACTCGATCCGGACTTAACAGTAATCGAACAAATCTATTACGGAGAAGCTGCTATAATGAAATTAATGAGAAACTACGAAGCAGCCCTTCTGCAATTGCAGATAGATACAAATAATCAAGCACACCAAGATAATTTAATGAAATGGCAGCAAAAAATGGATGAAGAAGATGCATGGGATGCAAATACAACAGCCAAAACAGTATTAACGAAATTAGGGATAACGGAATTTAATAAGAGAATATCTGAGTTATCAGGTGGACAGAAAAAGCGAGTTGCCATTGCCAAAGCACTGATTCAGCCTGCAGATTTGCTAATATTAGATGAACCAACCAACCATCTCGACAATGAAACCGTAGAGTGGTTGGAAAAATATTTGCAAACCTATAAAGGCTCTTTGCTCCTGGTAACGCATGATAGGTATTTCTTGGACCGAGTTACTACGAAGATTTTTGAGTTGGATAAGGGGAATATGTACATCTATGATGGAAACTATCAATTATTCCTTGAGAAAAAAGCAGAGCGCGAGGAACTTGAGGCAAGCAGTGAATTAAAACATCAAAATACGTTACGACGTGAACTTGCATGGCTGAAACGAGGAGCAAAAGCTCGATCTACCAAGCAGAAGGCCCGAATTGAACGAATTCATGATATGAAAGAAAAAACGTTTGATACGAAAAAGGAAAATCTAGAGTTTCAGGTTGGTTCTACCAGACTTGGGAAAAAGGTCATCGAATTAAATGACATTACAAAAGAATTTGCTGGGAATCTGCTAATTGATTCGTTTAGTCATTTGGTCGTACCTGGGGATCGTATTGGTATTGTAGGGCCAAATGGTTCTGGAAAGTCTACTCTTCTTAATATTATGGCTGAACGCTTAATGCCTGATAAGGGCGAATTAGATATTGGCGAAACGGTAAAAGTCGGGTATTATACACAAGGCGATGAGGAACTGGATGACAGCTTACGAATTATTGATTATATTAAAGAAGTTGCTGAAGTAATCCACACGAAAGATGGTCAGGTGATTACTGCAGAGCAAATGTTGGAGCGGTTTTTATTTTCAAGAGCAGACCAGTATACGTATATTCGAAAACTTTCAGGTGGAGAAAGGCGCCGTCTGTATCTTCTAAAGATATTAATGACAGAACCGAATGTACTGTTTTTAGATGAGCCTACCAATGATCTGGATACACAAACATTAAGTGTTTTGGAAGAATACCTTGACCAATTTCCAGGTGTGGTCATTACGGTTTCCCATGATCGCTATTTCCTAGATCGAGTAGTTGACCATTTATTAGTTTTTAAAGGTCAAGGAAATATTGATCATTTTTACGGTAACTATAGCGAGTTCCTGGAGAAAAAGGAATCAGAAAAAAGCATACAAGCAAGCACTGAAAAGGCGAAAGAAAAACCAAAACCTAAGAAGCAGAAGAAAAAACTCTCGTATAATGATCAAAAAGAATGGGAACAAATTGAAGATCAGATTATGGAATTAGAAGCTAAAATTGAAGAGTACCAGGCTAACATTGCTGAAGCTGGAAGTGATGCAGAAAAGGTACAAGATTTATTCAAAGAACAACAAAAAGTAGAGACCGAACTCGAGGAAAAGATGGAACGATGGGAAGAATTATCTTTACTAATAGAAGAAATAGAAAATAGTAATTAAACAAAAAGGCAGCGAAGCCCCTTGGAACGTTGCCTTTTTACAATGGAACAGAAAGTGCAGTAATAGAGGTTTTTAATATTGTTCATACGGATATATATAAAGTAAATTAGAGACTTCACATTTGTCATCGAATGGTTTAAACTGGTAATTAGTCTCAAAAAAGGACATAGGAACCATAGAAGTAACTAGTAAAAGATGTGTTTCTGCTAGGTTGCATGAAAAAGCGAGCAGCTATCTATTATATAATTGCTCATTTAATGGAAATTTATGAGTAAAAGTTGGCGAATATGGAATGATAACTCATAATTGAACTTATACTAAACGAAAGTAGAATTCACGAATAAGAGTTGGACATTCAAACCATTCATAGTCCTACTTTTATTTCTATTACTTAAAGAAGAAAAAGGAGGAACAAAATGAAACTTTTTCAGGTAAGAAAAGGTCAATTTGTTTTCTACAAAAATGAATTGCATAAAGTCTATTCCGTAAAACCAATGTTTAAAAGGTCCGTGCACTTATATCGACTAAAGGATATGCAACAGGTTCTAACCCAAGCGAGCGAAATTCAACTATACAAACCTAAAAATAATGATACATTTATTTTCTACGGGAAACGGTATACCATTGATGAAAATGAAAAGGCAGAACCTGGTGACTACATTTTAATCGTAAAACCAGCTCCAGATTTCCTTGACCATTATTCTTTAAATGAGATTGAAAAAGTGGAAAGTGTGGAAGATGGAAACGTTGTGACTACACGAGACAATGGTGTAAAACATAATGAATATGTTGTTATGGTTCCTGGGAAGAAAGACGCAAGTCAGGAAATCGCTTATTTTGATAAGAGTCTAGTTCCAGAAGAACAACAATTACAAGATGAGTCCATCTCGTACTTAGCAGAGAAAGATGATACGTTAAAACCAGTAGTGGGTGACATCTATTTAGATGTACAGAATCAGACAAAAGCTATGATAGTCGCTATGACAGAAGATGAAGTGGTTTTCGGACATGGCGTACGAGTACACGTAGCAGAACTCCTTGATGAAAACCGCTATGAATTGCTCTATCAATTTGATGAAGACTAGGAATGATAAAAAACGCTCAAGTAGGGCGTTTTTTTATTGGCTCTTTTTCGTATAGCTTCTTGTTTTTTGAAGTTTTCAGTTGATAGTAATTCTTGATTTATTTAATTCAGAATTACTTAATTAAGAATACTGCTATACATTCGCTACGGAAATACACTACGCTTTCCGCGGGAGCTGCTGAGCCTACTCCGAGCTAACGCTCTCCTTAGTCTCACCTAGGCTTTTCTTCCCGCAGGAGTCTCCGTGTATTTCCTTCGCTAATTTGGTGCTTTATAACTTCCAAGCATTTTATAAAGACTCTATAGATATAGATAAGGCTACCACTATTAAGCAGGTTGATTGGAGCGGAGGGCAGTCGACTCCTGCGGGAGGATAGGCCTAGATGAGACCCCGCAGTGCGATAGCACGAGGAGGCTCATCAGCCGCCCGCGGAAAGCGACTGCCCGGAGCGGAAATCAACAAGGCACTACATTTATCTTTAATTAAAGAAATTCGCATTCTATAACAAAATATAAGGTAAAGTCATGTTAAAAAGCAACAATCTTTTAGAAAAGAGCCTTTTCATTAATGAAATTTGTTGATATTAAGGTTATGTGCGTATGAATCATCTTAAAGTACTCTTAATGCAAAATTATAAAAAGTCCCGCAACTTGGTAATAAACCAAATTGTGGGACTTTTTTCAGATAATACCTAATGTAGTTAAGAAGACAATCACAATCGTTACTGGAACAAGCCAGCGTATAATTTGGAACCATGTTGTAAAGAGTGAATTACCTAAATTGTTCCCAGCTGTAAATTCCTGTTTGACTAACTGGCGATCCATTTTAAACCCGATAAATAAAGCGATGAATAAGCATCCTGCTGGAAGCATGATATTACTTACTAGAAAATCAGTGGCATCAAATACCGTTTTATCAAAGATTTTAAAGTTAGCGAGTGTACTAGAAGATAACGCCGCCGGAATTCCAGCAATAAAAACTAGGATCCCGGTAATCGTAGCAACTTTTTTTCTAGAACGATTATGCTTGTTCGAAAAAGCAGCTGTTATAATTTCCAACATACTAAATGATGAAGTTAACACGGCGAATAAAAATAATAATAAAAACATGCTTAAGAACAGTTCGCCAAATGGCATACTTGCAAACGCTTCTGGCAAGACAATAAATAATAATCCAGGCCCTTCCGCTGGTTCCAGTCCAAAAGCAAAAACAACTGGAAAGATAGCTAGACCTGCTAAAAGTGATACAAAGATATTCATTAAAGAAACAGATCCTGCAGACGCAGGAAGACTAACATCTTTTCCTAAATAGGAGCTGTAAGTCACCATAACAGAGATTCCGACAGCTAAAGAAAAGAAGGATTGCCCAAGTGCGTATAAGACGTTCTCAGCATTCAATTTCGAAAAATCTGGTTCCAGAAAGAAACGAATTCCTTCGATCGCACCTTCAAATGTAACAGCGCGAATTACTAATACGATAAAAAATATAAATAATAGTGGCATTAAGATTTTACTTGCCTTTTCAATTCCGTCCTGAATTCCGAATGAGACGACAATGATATTGATTAAAAGAAATAAAGCTAATCCTAGTATGGTAATCCACGGACTTCCAGTGATAGTTCCGAATAATTCTGGATAGTTAGCTCCATTTTGTATAATGAATCCTGGTATGGAAAGAGCGCTATAGATTAGCACCCAACCACCAACCACGCTATAAAAAGATAAAAGCAAAAAGGCTCCGACTACTCCCCAATGCCCGATATATTTTGTGATACCTTTAGGTGCAAGAGATTGATACGCACGAACAGCTTCTTCACCAGCTCCTCGTCCAACCACAAACTCTGCAATTAATATAGGTAACCCGATGATGACAGTAAAGGCTATAAATAGTAAGAAAAATGCTCCTCCACCATTCATACCCGTCATATATGGAAATTTCCAAATTGCTCCAAGTCCAATCGCAGCACCTGCTGAAGATAGAATGAAGCCGATTTTTGATGACCATTGTTGTTTTTTTCTTTGCATAGAAGAATTCCTTTCAGGGTAAATCTTTCTTGTTGCTACAGTCCGATATAACTTGTGATGATGAGTAGTGCATGCGTCCGTTGTGAAAAAGATACTTTCCCCTTACCGCCAAATACACACGATTATACGGATTAATCTTTACAATTCATTCAGTATATCATAAGCGCTCTTTTAATAAAATGGAATTTGGTCTTAACTTTTATCGTTTGAAATAAGATTTAATAGAGCACTAAATTTTTTGGAGGAGGGATGGTATTGTATGTTTCCAGAAAAGTGAAGAACTTGCCGGCCTATTTATTCTCCGAATTTCAGCGGAAGAAAAAAGAACTGCAAGCAAAAGGTGTGGATGTGATTGATTTAGGAATTGGCGCACCTGATTTACCAACACCAAACTTTATTTATCAAAAGCTGGTGGAAGAAGCAAAGAAGCCTGAGAATCATAAGTATTCGCCGTATAGTGGGTGTAACGAATTTAGGGAGGCAGTGGCGGACTTTTATCAGAGACATTATGCTGTATCTTTGAATCCGGAGACAGAAGTTTTAACATTAATTGGTACGAAAGAAGGGATTGCCAACTTAGTTCAGTCGGTCATAAATCCTGGTGATAAGGTGCTTGTACCTGACCCGGGCTATCCTGTTTATCGTTCTGCTGTCCACCTTGCTGGCGGGAAGAGTATTTCTTTGCCTTTAGATGAAATAGACGGGACACCACTTTTGGAAAGGATCCAGAAGAAAGATGTCAAATCAGCAAAGTTAATGTTTCTTAACTATCCGTGCAATCCTACCACTGCAACGGTAAATTTAGCAACTTATAAAAGAGCAGTTTCATTTGCTAAAAGGAATTCGATTGCTATTGCCAATGACGCTGCTTATGATTTGTTGACATTTGACGGATACAAAGCGCCAAGTATTATGCAAGTTGCAGATGCAAAAAAACATGCGGTAGAGTTTGGCACACTATCTAAAAGCTTTAGTATGGCAGGGTGGCGGATTGGTTATGTAGTAGGAAATAAAGAGATGATTCAATCACTCGCTACATTAAAAAGCAATATTGACACGAGTCAGTTTTTAGCTATCCAAAAAGCTGCTGCTCATGCACTTCAAAGTGACTTTGTAACAGTGAAGGAAAATAATCAAATCTATAAAGAGAGAATCGACTTTTTTCATGCAGCTTTGTTAAAACTGGGGATTTATGCACAAAAACCAAAGGGAACATTCTTTATTTGGGCAAAAGTTCCAGCTAGTTACACTTCCATGGAATTTGCGGATTTACTATTAAACAAAGCAGGGATTATCGTTACGCCTGGAAGTGCATTTGGACAACGTGGGGAAGGATTTGTCCGTATTGCCTTAACGGTACCTGTTGCCCGTTTAGAAGAAGTGATTAGAAGATGGAAAGAGCTAAAATTGAATGAGGTGAATTCTTCGTGAATAGGAATATAGAAAGGCAGAAATTAACAACTGCTAGAGCCATTGTGGAATGTATCAAACGAGAAAGGGTTCGCCATGTTTTCTGTGTCCCAGGTGAAAGTTATTTGCCCGTACTCGATGCCTTCTATGATGAAAGTTCTATTGAACTAATTTCAGCTAGGCATGAAAGTGGTGCTGGTTTTATGGCAGAAGGTTACGCGAAGGCATCCTTTACCCCTGGGGTAGTATTCGCAACGAGGGGAGTAGGAGCTAGTAACCTAGCCATCGCCATCCATACTGCTTATCAGGACTCTACTCCAATGGTTGTATTTTTAGGTCAGGTTAGCAGTAAATTTCGAGGGAGGGAAGGATTTCAGGAAGTTGATTTAGATCAGTATCTGCAGCCTATATCCAAATGGGCAGTGGAGCTAAGAGACCCAGAAAGAACACCAGAATTGGTTCAGCGTGCTTTTCGTATTGCAAAATCTGGCAGACCAGGTCCTGTTGTTATTTCTTTGCCTGAAGATGTTCTACCAGAAGAAGCAGTCATGCAATTTGCTCCAGTAACTCCTGTTCCAAGACCCGCACCGTCCAACAAAGAAATCAATCGAGTAAAAGAACTGCTTTTATATGTGAAGAAACCGCTGATTATTGCTGGTGGTGGGGTGAAGAGTGCACATGCAGAAGATGTTTTAGTAAGCTTTGCAGAAAAATGGGGAATCCCAGTTATGGCTGCTTTTCGTCGGCAGGATGTCTTCCCAAATGATCATCCATTATATGTTGGTCATTTAGGGCTTGGAACACCGAAAGAGATTTTGCAAACCGTGAGAGAAGCCGACACTATTTTAGCAATCGGCACAAGGTTATCGGAAGTAACAACACAGGACTATTCTATCATTACAGCAGATAAGAAATTAATCCATATGGATATATCCTATGAAACAATTGGAAAAGTTTTTGCTCCTGATGTAGGGATTGTTGCAGACATTAGAGAAGCATTAGCTCTATTAAATAGGAACACGTCACCAAAATCTGGATGGCAGAAATGGGTGGAAGATAAAAGAAAGGCATTTGAACTAGTGAGCGATTTAAAAGTTTCAGATAATGACTCCATTCATAAGCATGTAATTTCCATTTTAGAAGAAAAGCTTTCGAACGACAGTTTACTGACCAATGATGCTGGAAATTTTGCCGGTTGGCTACATCGTTATTATCCTTTCAGAAAAAAGCATACATACATTGGTCCTACTTCTGGGGCCATGGGGTATGGGATGCCGGCAGCGCTTGGGGCAAAACTTGCTCTTCCGAAGAAGCAGGTTGTTTCATTATCTGGTGATGGCGGTTTTATCATGACTGCTCAAGACCTCGAAACAGCAGTACGGTACAACATTCCTGTCATATGTCTTGTTTTCAACAATAGTATGTATGGAACGATTCGCATGCATCAAGAAATTCACTTTCCCAAAAAAGTGATTGGTACGGATCTAGGTTCTGTGTCCTTTAAAGACTTAGCAGGGAGTATGGGGGTAGATGCATTCCAAGTCGCTACATCGGATGCTTTTAAGAAAGCGCTTGATGATGCCCTGAAGCGGAAGGGACCAGTCGTAATTGAAATTTTAACGGATAAAGAACAAATTTCTGTTTCGAGTACCATCTCACAAATTCGAAAACGTTAAAGGGGGATTCGTTAAATGGCAGTTTCTTTAGATACGACGAAACTAGCAAATTATATTGATGGAAAATGGATAGAGCCAGTGAAGACTACACCAGTTATTAATCCTGCTACTGGAGAAGAAATCGTTCAAGTCCCTTTATCGGGAGAAAGTAGTGTTAATGAGGCAGTTGCTGCAGCAAAGAAAGCACAAAAAGAATGGGCATTAGTGCCAGCACCACAACGCGCAGAGATTCTTTATGAAGTTGGAAATCTATTAAAAGAGAGAAAAGAAAGGCTATCGCAACTGTTAACGATGGAAAATGGAAAAGTACTGGAGGAAGCAAGAGGGGAAGTTCAGGAAGGGATAGATATGGCATTTTACATGGCCGGAGAAGGAAGACGTTTATTCGGCCAAACGACACCTGCTGAACTAAAAAATAAATTTGCCATGAGTCAGCGTGTTCCTGTTGGAGTGGTTGGTATTATAACACCTTGGAATTTTCCAATCGCCATTGCAACATGGAAATCTTTCCCTGCTATTGTTGCTGGAAATGCTGTCGTATGGAAACCGGCAACAGAAACCCCCATTATGGCTTATGAGCTAGCAAAGATTTTTGAAGAAGCGGGACTTCCTAAAGGCGTTATAAATGTTGTTTTTGGAAGTGGATCAGAAACAGGAAATAAAATGGTGCATCATAAAGACATACGTGTTATTTCCTTCACTGGATCCAATGATGTGGGTCGAAACATTGCTTCAGACTGTGGCAAGCAATTAAAGAAAGTATCCTTGGAAATGGGCGGGAAAAATGCGGTCATTGTTATGGATGATGCCGATTTAGATCTTGCAGTAGAAGGTATATTATGGAGTGCGTTTGGCACGAGCGGTCAGCGCTGTACCGCATGCAGTCGGGTTATTGTTCATGAATCGGTCAAGGAAGAATTGGAGGATAAGCTGCTTGAAGCAATGAAAGATTTAACCATTGGAAACGGTCTGGATGAGTCGATTAAAGTTGGCCCCATTATAAATAAAGCTGGACTTGAAAAGATCAAGAGTTATATGGATATTGGAAAAGAAGAAGGAGCTACCCTTTTAGAAGGTGGTTATGAACTGACTGGTGTTGGCTATCAAGGTGGACACTTTTTTGCGCCGACTTTATTTACCGATGCCAAAGCCGATATGCGCATTGCACAAGAAGAAATTTTTGGACCTGTCGTTTCTTTAATTCCTGTAAAAAATCTGGAAGAAGCAATCGAAGTGAATAATGGCGTTTCATTTGGCCTGTCTAGTTCCATTTTCACAAGAGATGTCAATCGTGTGTTTCAGGCACAACGTGATTTAGATACAGGTATTGTTTACGTTAATGCGGGGACAACAGGTGCAGAGATTCACTTGCCATTTGGAGGTACAAAGGGTACAGGGAATGGTCATCGTGATTCCGGTGTCCAGGCTTTGGATGTATTTACAGAATGGAAAGCAGTATATGTGGATTACAGCGGAAAATTGCAGCGCGCACAAATTGATGTTGACTAATTAGTGGTTCATTTTATAAAGACAACATTGGAAATAACTGGAGGTAATGAGATGAAAGTAGGTGTCTTAGGATCAGGATTAATGGGAAAGGAAGCAGCGAGAGACTTAGCAAGCAGTCAAGGAGTGAGTGCAGTTGGTTTAGCAGATCTTGATATGGACAGAGCAAAGGAAGTTTGCGATTTACTTGGCTCAGATAAACTAACTGCTTATCAAGTGGATGCTAGTAATCCAAAAGAGTTAGAGGATTACATGAAACAATTTGATGTTATTATCAATGCATTATTCTATTCCTTTAATGAGATCGTAGCCAAGACTGCAATAAAAGTTGGAGTGAATTCTGTTGATCTCGGTGGGCATATCGGACATATTACGGATAAAGTGTTGGAGCTCGATAATGAAGCCAGGCAGGCAGGAGTTACGTTAATTCCTGATCTTGGCGTGGCTCCAGGTATGATTAATATTTTATCTGGTTATGGAGCTAGTAAATTAGATAATCCAAATTCTATTAAATTATATGTTGGTGGCATTCCTTTAAGGCCGGAAGCTCCATTTGAGTATAATCATGTTTTTTCGATGGAAGGGGTTTTTGATCATTACACAGATCCTGCATTGATTATTAGAGATGGGATGAAGCAAGAAATACCTTCTCTAACCGAAGTGGAAGAGGTGCACTTCGAGAAATTCGGTCCATTGGAGGCCTTTCATACTTCTGGTGGGACCTCGACTTTATCCATCTCGTATCCTGATTTGGAAGAACTAGAATATAAAACCATCCGTTATCCGGGACATGCGGAGAAATTTAAATTATTGGTTGATCTAAATTTAACACGCAAGGATTATGAAGTGGTTGTCGATGGGAACCGAATCAGTCCAAGAGAAGTATTTTTAAAAGTCCTTGATCCAATCGTGGAATTAGGGGACAAAGACGATGTAGTCTTACTGCGAGTAACTGTGTCAGGGGCAAAGGATGGAAAACCAGCAACCCACCAATTTGAAATGGTTACCTATAAAGACAGAAATACCAATGTCACGGCAATGGCCCGAGCAACAGCAAATACAATCTCAGCTGTTGCACAAATGATAGGAAGTGGCATAATAAAAGATAAAGGTGTATATCCACCGGAAAAAATCGTCCCAGGAGATGTATACATCAAAGAAATGGCCAAACGTGGAGTAACAATTAAGGAAGTATAATATGCATCTATTAAACTAGTTATCGCAGAAAGGATCTGAGTACGAATGAATACCGTATTTATAGCAGGACATGCGCGACTACCATCTGGAATGGCAGCTAAAAGTATGTATGAAACGCTGACAATTACTGCTGAGATTGATAAAAAGTACGGAGTAATTGTAGCAGCAAACTGTACGCTAGCAACAGAGCATGGAAGAGATTTTATACAACGTTCCCTTAGAGGATACAGTTTGCAGGAAGGAATTGAAGAACCAGTTCGTATTATCAAAGAGCATTATTTAGGAAAAGCGGGAAATGCACTAGCCTCTGCATTGAAAGATTTGTATAAGCAGTATGAGGGATATGTGGAAACAGGTGGAGAGGAGCGCCTATAAACTGGGAGGAGCGCCTATAAACTGGGAGGAGCGCCTATAAACTGGGAGGAGCGCCTATAAACTGGGAGGAACGCCTATAAACTGGGAGGAGCGCCTATAAACTGGGAGGAGCGCCTATAAACTGGGAGGAGCGCCTATAAACCAGGTACAAACGCCCATAAACCGACAGCAGCCACCTATAAACAGAGAAAAGCTCCCTTCCCCCCCGCTAAACGCACCAATTCCAAAAGTAAAACTGAAAATTAATTAAAAAATACCTGCCTCATCCAAAACCACGAGGCAGGTATTTAATCTTCAATTATTTTACAAGTTCCTGCGATTCCCATGCAGGTAGCATCTTATTTAATTGCTTATCTTCTCGATATCCTAATACGTATTCCGCTTGCATGACAGTGTGAATTTCGCGCGTTCCTTCATAAATTACCGGTGCTTTTGAATTGCGTAAGTAACGCTCAACAGGATATTCATCGGAATAGCCATAGGCACCGTGAATTTGAACGGCATCATCTGCAGCTCGATTGGCAAAGTCACATGCTTGCCATTTTGCTAGGGAAGTTTCTCTAGTATTTCGTTTCCCTTGATTCTTTAACTCTCCTGCACGATATACAAGCAGACTGCTCATTTGTAAACCAGCTTCCATCTTGGCAATCATTTGCTGAACAAGCTGATGTTTTCCAATTTCTTTTCCGAAGGTTGCTCGATCATGGCAATATTGCACACTTGCTTCCAGACAGGCGACGATTTGACCCACTGCTCCTGCGGCAACGGTGAAGCGGCCATTATCAAGGGCAGACATTGCAATCTTAAATCCTTCCCCTTCTTCTCCAAGCAGGTTTTCTTTCGGTACTTTCACCTGATCAAAAAATAACTCGCCAGTATTACCGGAACGGATTCCGTGTTTTCCTTTAATTGCTTTCGATGAAAATCCTTCCCAAGTTCGTTCCACAATAAATGCAGAGATACCCTTATGTTTTTCTGATCGATCTCCAGTATAGGCAAAAACCACGAAATGATCTGCTACATCACATAGGGAAATCCACGTTTTTTGTCCATTTAAAATATAGTAATTTCCATCTTTTGTTGCAGTCGTTTGAAGGGCAGCAACATCTGAACCGGCACCAGGTTCTGTAAGACCGAATGCACCGATTTTCTTCCCTTCTGCTTGTGGAGTAAGGTATTTTTGTTTTTGTTCCTCCGATCCCCATTGGAGAAGGGTCATGCTATTTAATCCGGTATGAACAGAAACTGCGGTACGAAATGCTGTGTCCCCACGCTCTAATTCTTCACATACAATCGCAAGAGAATTATAATCCATGCCAGCTCCACCATACTCTTCGGGGATACAAACTCCCATTAATCCTAGTTCAGCCAGTCTGTTATAGATATTTGGATCAAACTTGCCCTCACGATCCCAATCGCCGATATAAGGCATAATCTCTTTATCAACAAAATCTCTTACCGTTTTTCTTAGTAATACTTGTTCTTCTGTGAATTCGAAATTCATTTTATCCTCTCCTCATCTATTTTATATTCGTTATTATGTTCACCGGCATTAGGCGGGTGATGTCTTACGGTTACAGGCGTTCTTGACAATTTTAAAGGGCTGCCAATCATTTTTATTGGACCAGCAGTTGGATGGTCGTAATCAATAAACATGTCTCTTTCCTGCAGTTGCGGATCGTTTACTACTTCCTCAATATTTTGAATAGGTCCGCATGGTATTTTGTTTTCGTTGCATTTTTCTTGCCAATAAGCAGTGACGTTTGTTGAAAATGCTTCTTGCAATAATGGGGTTAAAATCTCTCTATGCTTGACTCGGTCTGGGTTGGTGATAAATCGTGGATCTTCACTAAGATGCGGTACCCCTAATAGTTGACATAATTTTTTATATTGTTGATCATTGCCAACAGCGATAACCATTTCCCCATCTGCTGTTTTGAAGGTTTGATACGGGACAATGTTGGCATGTTTGTTACCAAGCGGTTTCGGAATTTTTCCTGACATTAAGTAATTACTGCCGATATTAACAAGGGAACTAACCGCTGTATCGTATAAGGAAATATCTAGTTTTTGTCCTTTTTCTGATTGCGTACGTTCTAAAAGTGCAGCTTGAATACCAATACAAGCATATAGACCTGTCAAAACATCGGTGATTGCGACACCAAGTTTTTGTGGGCCGGAATCTTCATCTCCCGTAATGCTCATTAGTCCACTCATGGCTTGGATGATAAAATCATAACCAGGTAAGTCCTTATATGGCCCATTTTCACCAAAACCAGTAATGGAGCAGTACACCAGTTTTGGATTAATTTCTGAAAGTGTGTCATAGCCAATTCCTAGCCGGTCCATTGTCCCAGCCTTAAAATTATTGATAACAACGTCACTTTCCTTCACCAGTTCTTTTATTAATTGAACGCCTTCTGTCGATTTTAAATCGACCGTAATGCTCTTTTTATTCCGATTGGCACTAAGATAATAGGCGCTAACATTATTTTTAAAAGGTGGACCCCAAGTGCGCGTTTCATCACTTCCGCCAGGTGCTTCGACTTTAATAACCTCTGCACCTAAATCACCGAGAATCATCGTGCAGTAAGGGCCAGCTAATACTCTCGATAAGTCGAGAATTCTTATATTATCCAAGGCATCGGGCATTGTTATTCACTCCTTTCAACTTTTCGATATAAAAAAAGGCCAGTTCAAATTAATCACAGATCACCTCTGTAAATTAACATTGAACTGGCTTTTATCTGTTGGAACAGACCTGGAAAAGGAATGTGAACAGATTAGGCAGTAACATATAAGTAGGTTTAATGAATCGTGTGATAAACACAATATTTATGAACACGATTGATTATTTATTATTATAGAACAGGATGAACATTTTGTAAACGGTTTCTTGTTGATTTTTTAAAATTATTTTAAAAATAAGTAATATTGTTTTCACGTTTACGATTAACTGATGATGAAAAGAGGTTTTACCACACCGGCGTAACAGAAAAAGGTGCGATTACAGCATGAAAAAACTCATGTACTTAATTTATACATGAGTTTTCAACTTTATTTTGCTGCTTTTTGTAATTTGGTTATCATTTTTAATGCTCGTCCAGTACCAATAGCTACGGATTCAAGTGGATTTGGAGCCATGTGAACAGGGACATTAATTTTATCAGCTATCCAATCCTTCATACCGTTTAGAAGAGCTCCGCCGCCTGTTAACACAATACCTCGGTCGACTATATCGCCGCTCAATTCTGGTGGACATTCTTCCAGTGTAGCACGAATGGTATCTAGAATTTGTTCCAGGGATTCTTTGATGGCGTGGTAGATTTCCATGGAGGTAATCTCGATCGTTTTCGGTAAACCTGTTACCATATCACGGCCACGAATATCCATCGTCATTTCTTCGTGTTTAGGGTGGGCATAGGCGATTTCCATTTTTATTTGTTCCGCTGTATGTTCCCCGATGAGAACATTGTATTGTTTACGCACGTATTGAATAATTTCATCATCTAAACTGTCGCCGGCAACACGTACAGAGTTACATGCAACGACACCACCAAAGGAAATGATTCCAACTTCAGAAGTACCGCCACCGATATCGACAACTACATTTGCCGTTGGTTCATCTACTGGCAAATCGGCTCCAATTGCTGCAGCTACTGGTTCTTCAATTAAATGCACATTTTTTGCGCCATAGCTGGTTACTGCGTTATGAATCGCACGTCTTTCCACAGAGGTACTGCCAGATGGTGTACATACAACGACAGTTGGTTTTCTGGTCGATATTCCAGCCTTCTTACTTACTTTCTTAAGCAGTGCCTTTAACATTTGAGCAGTGACATCATAATCCGCAATAACACCATCTCTCAATGGGCGTATTGGAACAATGTTTTTTGGTGTTTTACCAATCATTTCTTTTGCGTCCGCACCTACAGCAACTACTTGTTTTGTATTTATATCAATTGCCACAACAGATGGCTCATTTAAAACAATTCCTTTTGATTTGGAATAGATAAGAATATTTGCAGTACCTAAATCTATGCCGATTTCTGCATTTGAAAACATAATACTTCCTCCAATGATGTCAATTTCTTCTTATATAAAGAATTCTATTAATATGGATGATTTGTGGGGGTGTTATCCATGTTATTCTTATGATATTTTTTACAGAAAAATTTCTTCTGCAAAGTAAGATGAAAAGTTATTTTTCTAAGGCATTTTCTTCACAGTCATATGAAGCTATATATAAAAGTAAACCTAACACACCAACAAAGCAAGTAACATTTCAATTACAAGTAAACTTAGTTTGTAACAAAAGTGGGGTGTTTAATATGCTGTCAATATTATTTTGCAGGAATTTAATTCCAAATTATGAATTTGCTTCCAAACGTGTAGATACTAACGTAAATCTATCATTATGAGCTAGGACAAGGGTTCAGTCTAATTAGAAAAAAAACACAAAAATTATTTAAGCGATCAATGGGAATTAATTCCTGAATTGTTACAAAAAACACGTGCTATGATGAAGGGGCAAGACAGATATACAGATGTACCTAAAAAAGGAGAGGAAAATAAATGCTTAAAAAAATCGGTATGGTAACTGCTTTATCAGCTGCTTTTATTTTTGGAGGAGCTTTTGATACAGTAGACGCTGAATCTTACAACTCACATCAAGTCTATTACTCTATTAATGGAGAAATTGGCAGTCTGAATGGTGAAGAAGCTCAAGCAAAAATAAATAATCTATTGAATAAATTCATGAAAAAGTACAATGTGAATTGGGATAATTATCAATCAGAGCCAGTTCCAAAAGAAGAGCCAAAACAAAATGAGCAGCCTAAACAAGAAAAAACCGAAAATCCAGTTTCTGATGAACCTGCAGAGGAACAAGTGAACGAACCTGTACCTGAACAAGCAGAAGAAACGGAGCAAGAACAAAGCGCAGATTCGGAACTAAGTCAATTTGAACAAGAGGTAGTCGAATTAACCAATCAAGAAAGAGCAAAGCATGGCTTATCATCTCTACAAATTGATACAGAATTAAGTAAGGTAGCACGAGAAAAATCCCGTGATATGGCAGCGGACAATTATTTCGACCATAATAGTCCAACATATGGTTCACCATTTGATATGATGAAGAGCTTTGGTGTAACTTACCGAACAGCAGGTGAGAATATTGCCAAAGGTCAACGCACTCCAGCAGAAGTAGTAAATGGCTGGATGAACAGTGAAGGACACCGTGCCAATATCTTAAACGAAAACTTTACTCATATTGGTGTTGGATATGTTGAACAAGGAAACCACTGGACCCAACAATTTATCGGAAAATAAGCTATTAACACAAACGAAGGCATTTGCACATTTAATGTGTGAATGTCTTTGTTTTTTTATTGAAAGGCTCTTTCCGTATTGTTTGTTGCTTTTTGAAGTTGTACCGTTGATGGAAATTGTTGATTTAATTAAGAATAGTGTAGTTCTCGCTTTTATGGATGTTTTGTGCTGCCATTCCCTCCGACAGAATACTTGCGGTTCGCGGCACGGCTTCAGCTCCTCGCGTAAAAAGCATAACTGCGCATGCGTGTTTTTCTAATGTAAATTATCTTATACTGCAGTGTTTTTATATTCCCAATAGAAACGATTTAATAGTATAATTTCATAATAGGGAGGGTTGCTATCTTGTTACGCACCGTAGGAACTTACATATATGCAGCATTTCTTGTTATCGGTACTGTTTTTAATTTACAAAAGTCGAAGAAACTGGTAGCGAAAAAACAGACGAATGATGAACAATTATTTGTGGAACCAAAACATGTTTCAAGAAAAGTGATTGAATATACAGGAACTGATGTACATGTAAAGGGTCAGGAAAAGATACCGGATGGCGCGGTATTATATGTCGCGAATCATCAAGGATTATTTGATATCCTAACGATTTTAGGTTACTTAGGAAAACCAGTTGGATTTATTGCTAAAAAGGAAATAAAGAGACTTCCTATTATTAGTACATGGATGGAGCTTATTCACTGTGTATTCATTGACCGAGCAGATAGACGTCAATCGATTAGGGCCATACAGCAAGGAACAAATAATTTAAAGAACGGACACTCGATGGTTATTTTCCCAGAAGGAACAAGGGGAGAAGGAAGAGAAATTAATGAATTTAAAGCTGGTAGCTTCCGGCTAGGAACAAAGGCTAACGTACCAATTGTTCCTCTAGCAATTGATGGGACATATCCTATACTTGAAGCGAATGGTGGCCGAATTAAATCTTCAACCATATCCTTGACAATTCTTGATCCTATTTATCCAGAGAAATACAATGAATGGAAAAGCAAGGAATTAGCGGTGAAAGTACAAGAAGAAGTGGAGGCAAATTTGCTGGAAATTCAACAGAGAGCCCCACAGGAAATATATTAATTATGCAGGTCAAATCGATTTGATTTGGCCTTTAACTTTGTGTGTCTTTAATTTGAAGGCGCAATTAAATTTTTCTTACAAGTGCTAGTATGTTGATTCCTAACTTAAAAAAACAATATTAATTTTGATGCAATTTTCCTGAATAGATACACAAACTACTACCATGTGAGGTGGTTTTTTTGGTACAAGGAGCTGTTAATCAAAATACAAAATTAACAAAAGAGTGGCTGCAAAATTATGTAGATGATTGGGTGAACTTTTATCGGAAACACACGAATGAAGGGGAGCTTGCATCTTACATACCAATGTTGCAGCAATCAAATAAAGAGCATCTAGGAATCACTATTATAGGAAATAACGGGGCTATGATTGAGTCTGGAGATGTTAATATTCCTTTTACGATACAAAGTATTTCCAAAGTTTTTACATTTATTGTAGCATGTATGGAAAGAGGAGTAACGTATGTCTTAGATCGCGTAGATGTTGAGCCTACAGGTGAGGCATTTAATTCCATTATGCATCTGGAAATGAAACAGTTGAAAAAGCCGTTTAATCCGTTTATAAATGCAGGGGCAATAACGGTGACTTCCTTGCTAAACGGAAAAACGTCCGATGAGAAATTGAAGCCATTGTTTCAGCTGTTTGAAGAAATCTTGGGTTACCACCCACCGTTAAATGTGGATGTATTCAAGTCTGAAAAAGAAACCTCTGTCCGTAATCGAGCTATTGGCTATTATTTAGTAGAGCTAGGGTACTTGGAATCTGATTTGGATTTAACACTGGAAACGTATTTTAAACAGTGTTCAATTGAAATATCTCTACAGGATTTAGCTCGTTTAGGTATGATTCTGGCAAATGATGGAGAAGACCCGAAAACTGGTCTTGAGATTATTCCGAGGCAGGTTGCTCGACTGGCAAAAGCCTTAATGCTGACATGTGGAATGTATGATGCTTCCGGGAAGTTTGCAGCCTATGTTGGTATTCCAGCAAAAAGCGGTGTGTCAGGTGGAATTATTGCCGTATCCCCACCAAGAGCTAGGAATGAGGAATTACCATTTATAAATGGTTGCGGAATAGGAGTCTATGGACCGGCACTTGATCAACAAGGGAATAGTATTGCAGGAATTCGCTTACTCCGACATATAGCAAAACAATGGGATTTGAGTATATTTTAATGGGGTGAATGACTAATTATGTGTGGTAGATACACATTACTTGCAGATGAACTGGAAATTTTAGAGGAATTTAATATAGAGCAACCAATTGATTCTTATCATCCAAGTTACAACATAGCTCCAGGACAAAATGTCTTAGCAATAATCCATGACGGAAAAGAAAAGCGAGCAGGATATTTGCGTTGGGGGCTTGTACCTTCTTGGGCTAAAGATGAGAAAATAGGCTACAAAATGATTAATGCCAGAAGTGAGACGGCTCATGAGAAACCAAGCTTCAAGCGCCTTATGTCTCAAAAAAGATGTTTAATTGTAGCTGACAGTTTCTATGAATGGAAAAAGACAGAAGAGGGCAAACAGCCGAAGCGCATTCAGCTAAAAGATCGTAAACTTTTTGCATTTGCAGGATTATGGGATAAATGGGTTCAGGAGAATAATACACTTTTCACGTGCACAATACTGACAAAAGAAGCTAATCCGTTTATGCAGGACATTCATCATCGAATGCCAATTATTTTGCCCAAAGACAAGGAAAGTGAATGGATTGCCCCTACAAAAATTCACCCAGAAGAAGCAAGTGCCTTTTTGCGCTCCGTTGATATGGAAGATTTAACTGCCTATAATGTAACTTCGCATGTTAATGCAGCGAAAAATAATGATGAGACATGTATTCAGCCGATTGCATGAGTGCCGCGGTTGATAGGAGAGCGCAGGCGGTTGATAGAAGAGCGTCCGCGGTTGATAGGGGAGCGCAGGCGGTTGATAGGGGAGCGCAGGCGGTTGATAGGAGAGCGCAGGCGGTTGATAGGGGAGCGCTCGCGGTTGATAGAAGAGCGCAGGCGGTTGATAGGAGAGCGCAGGCGATTGATAGGGGAGCATAGGCGGTTGATAGGAGAGCGTAGGCGGTTGATAGGGGAGCGCTCGCGGTTGATAGAAGAGCGTCCGCTGTTGATAGGTGGGCGCTCGCGGTTGATAGGAGAGCGCAGGCGGTTGATAGGGGAGCGCAGGCGGTTGATAGGAGAGCGCAGGCGGTTGATAGGAGAGCGCTCGCGGTTGATAGAAGAGCGTCCGCGGTTGATAGGGGAGCGCTCGCGGTTGATAGGGGAGCGCTCGCGGTTGATAGAAGAGCGTCCGCGGTTGATAGGTGGGCGCTCGCGATTGATAGAAGAGCACCCGCGATTAATCAGAGAGAGCACCCACGGTCTATAGAAGGGGCATCGCGCTAAAAAAGTGCCCACAGACAACATCCGAACACCATTCCATAAAAAAGTGCTATCATCAATCCACTCCACATGGACGGAAGATAGCACTTTTTGTTGTTTATTAAGCTGATTCCATTTTTTTCGCCTTTTCTTGGGCTTTTTCTTCTTTCGCAATTTTAAGGAATCGGTTGGTTTCATAAGCAACTACACCAGATAATCCTAAAAGTCCGATTAAGTTAGGGATTGCCATTAGTGCGTTCATGATATCCGCGATACCCCAAACAATATTAAGTGATTCAACTGCGCCATATCCTACTGCAAGTACAAAAATAACACGATAGTAAGGTACGGCTTTATCGTTGATTAAATAGCTGAAGCATTTTTCTCCGTAATAGGACCAGCCAATTAAAGTAGAATAGGCAAATAATACCGTTGCAATGGTAACCATGTATCCTCCATAATCACCTAAGAATGCAGCAAAAGATGCACCAGTTAGGGTACTTCCTTCGATACCGGATCCATATAAATCAGCCATAACAATCGTAATACCAGTAATAGAACAAACAATTATTGTATCGATTAATACTTGTGTCATCGAAACCAATGCTTGACGACCAGGGTAGTCTGTTTTCGCTGCTGCAGCTGCAATTGGTGCAGAACCTAAACCAGCCTCATTAGAAAATACCCCACGTGCAACCCCGTAACGGATTACCGTACCAAGTAAACCACCACCAACTGCTTGAGCAGTGAATGCGTCAGTGAAAATTAAGCTAATAGCTGCTGGAACCAAGTCAAAATTCATGGCAATGATAACTAGTCCTGCTAAAATATAAAATAAGGCCATAATTGGAACAAAAAAAGCTGTAACTCTGCCAATACTTTTAATTCCGCCAAGGATAACTAGCCCTGTCAGTATCGTCAAAACAACACCAGTAACCCAATTAGGAACACTAAACGACTCACTTAATGCACCTGCAACCGCGTTGGATTGAACCATATTTCCAATACCAAATGCAGCAACGGCACCGAAAATAGCAAACAGTACTGCAAGCCATTTTTGCTTTAATCCTCTTTCAAGGTAATACATTGGTCCACCAGACATTTCTCCTTTGCTGTTGGTAACGCGATATTTAACAGCAAGGATTGCTTCTGCATATTTGGTTGCCATCCCAACAAGCGCAGTAATCCACATCCAGAATACCGCACCAGGTCCTCCCATAATAACTGCCGTTGCTACCCCAACGATATTACCTGTACCGACCGTTGCAGCCATTGCGGTTGATAGAGCCTGATAGTGCGTAATATCCCCTTTTGCTTTTTTATCCTGCTTGGCTGGACTAAATGCAAGCTTTAACGCATAAGGCATTGTTTTAAACTGAAGGAAACCCAGTCGGAAAGTTAAATACAAACCAGTACCAACGATTAATATTAAAGTTGGTGGACCCCAGACAAAGCCACTTATTGCATTAATAATGTCTTCCATGATTCTTCCCCCTTTGTTTTGGTAAAATCAAAAAAGATAGCTTAATGTCTAGTTGTAAAAATATTCTCTTATATTTTTATATTCCGGAAAATATAGATAAAAGTCAAGAGAAAATTAATCATTTTGGAAATATATAACAAACAATATGTGGCGAAATGCAATATATTGTTTGTCTAGTTTCATTTATTGAGAACTTTTAACGATATATAATAATCTTTGCTTATGTACTCCATAGTTGATTATAATAAGAGTAAACGTATAAAGGAGAAACTAAAGGTGATAAAAGTCTTATTTGTATGCTTAGGTAATATTTGCAGGTCACCAATGGCAGAGGCTCTTTTCAGAGATATGGTGAGAAAAGAAAATTTATCTGATAAAATTGAAGTGGATTCAGGTGGACTTGGTGATTGGCACATAGGGAATCCACCGCACAAAGGAACAAGAGAGGTGTTGGATAGAGAAAAGATTTCCTATGATGGAATGGTAGCAAGAAAAGTAAAAGAGAAGGATTGGGACGAGTTTGATTATATTATCGCGATGGATGAACAAAACATAGAAGGATTAAAGGCATTACGCGAGAATCATAAGGATATTGTTGTAGCAAAGCTTATGAGTTACGTGAATCAGCCAAAGGAACAAAATGTACCAGATCCATATTTTACTGGAGACTTTGACTATACGTATCAATTAGTTTCTGAGGGCTGCATGCAACTGTTAGAAAGTATTAAAAAAGAACATTCACTTACATAATTATATAGAAGGAGAGAAAAAACATGGGTAAACGCAGATTAATTACGGGTATGGTTCTAGGAGCAACGGTAGGGACTGTAGTAGCTTTATTTGACAAGGATACAAGAGATTATGCAAAGACGTTAACAGATAATGCGAAATCTAACACCACTTATTATTTTAAACATCCAGCAGAGGCAGTAGAGACTGTAAGAAATACGGTTGATCGATTAAATCAAACAGTTGCAAGTGGAGCAGACAATGCCATTAATGCGTTAGAACAAGTAGAAACAACGATAGATAAATTTACGAATAAAATTGAGGACTAAGAATACAGTAATATAGCACAGACTAAACGAGGAAACATCCTGTCTCCATAATTGAAATGAAGGCTATCATCGTACATATTTGGTGATAGCTTAAGAAAATTAGACAGAACAGCCGATAATCGACTCATGGGAGAGAGTGTTAATGAAAAAATTATCTTTAATTGGAAAGCAGTTGTTTAAACGCATTGATGATGTGGATGTCTTTGGTTTAGCTGCACAATTAGCTTATTTTTTCTTGTTATCACTCTTTCCTTTATTATTGTTTTTATTGAATTTAATTGGTTACCTCCCTATAGATGAAAAAATGATTTTTGAAATGATTGGCTATTATGCGCCACAAGAGGTAGTAACACTTATTAATTCCAATATTGATCAGTTACTTCATCAAAACAATGGTGGGCTGCTATCAATTGGGATTATAGGTACACTGTGGGCTGCTTCGAATGCTATTAATGCCATCATTAAAGCTTTTAACCGCGCATATAACATTGGGGAAAACCGCTCATTCATTGTTACAAGATTAATTGCAATTGTTTTAACCATTGCGATGGTACTCGTTATTGTTGTATCACTATTACTACCAGTTTTCGGAAGAGTCATTGGGGAATATATATTTTCCTTTTTTGGGCTAGATGGCTTCTTAAATATTTGGGAGACCATTCGATGGGTTTTATCTTCTGTTATCTTTTTTATCGTGTTACTGTTTTTATATAAACTCGCTCCGAATAAACACATCTACTTTAGGGATGCAATATGGGGTACAGTTATAAGTACAGTTAGCTGGCAAGTTGTTTCGTTTGGATTTTCTTTTTACGTTAATACTTTTGCCAATTACTCTGTGAATTATGGTAGTTTGGGGACAATTATCATCCTAATGATATGGTTTTACTTACTAGGGATTATCATCATCCTTGGTGGGGTGATTAACTCAGTAATAACGAAATACAAAAAAGAAACAGGCACATATAAACTGAAAAAATAGCTGCCCAATAAGGGCAGCTATTTTATTTTGTCGAAGGAAGAGCATTACAATGGGAAAAGCAACAAAACCAACGAAATTAATAGCGACTAAGAACAAATTTTTCTCCAAATTGCAATAAACTACTCGCTATTTTAATAACCGCAATCCATTCAGAATAACTAATATCGTACTTCCTTCGTGTCCAATGACACCAAGCGGCAAGTCTAATATTTGCAAATAGTTAGTAAGGATTAAAACAATAATCACACTTAAGGAAAAGAATATATTTTGTTTGATAATACGATTCATTCGCCTGGATAGCGTAATGGTATTTGTAATTCTGGAAAGGTCATTTTTCATTAGAACAATATCTGACGTTTCTAAAGCAATATCTGTACCCTCTCCCATAGCAATCCCGACATTAGAAGTTGCTAGTGCTGGTGCATCATTGATTCCATCGCCAACCATGGCAATATTGTGATATTTTTTTCTTAATTCTTTTACATGTTCCAGTTTTTCTTGAGGTAAGCAATTGGCAATATATTGGTCAATTCCAGCTTCTTCGGCAACAGCCTTAGCCGTTAACTCGTTGTCACCTGTTAACATGATTGGCTGAATTCCTCTTTCTTTTAAATCACGAATCGCTTTTTTAGTTGTATTTCGTATTGTATCTTTTAACGCAAATACGGCAACAATCTTATTATCTACTTTTACAAAGATAATCGTCTGACCTTGTAAGGCTAATTCAGGAGCAATGCCGTTTAGATACTTGCTAGCTGCCTCACGACCAACAAAATCAGGTTTTCCAATTTCGTATTTTTTATTATCGACAATTGCTGTCACGCCATTTCCGCTTATGGTTTTCATATCGTATACTTGTATACCAGGTTTTGAACGAAGCTGTTTGTCACTATAAGCTGTAATTGCTTGTGCTAGCGGATGGGTGGACTCATTTTCTATGGCACCAGCTGCGGCTATGATATATTCTCTATCAAAATCAGGGTGAATAATTACTTCTGTTACTACGGGCTTACCATTCGTTAAAGTTCCAGTTTTATCTAGAGCGATTGCTTTAACATTGCTTACATTTTCTGCATGAACACCGCCTTTAAAAAGTACTCCCTTTCTTGCGGCATTGGATATCGCTGATAATGTTGCAGGGGATATTGATGCAACTAGGGCACAAGGAGAAGCAACTACCAAAAGTACCATTGCACGGTATATACTCTCTGAAATTGTCCAGCCGAATGCTAGAAAAGGAAGAAACATCATAATTGCGACTGCAATTAATACAATAATTACATACATTCCTTCAAAGCGCTCAATAAATAACTGAGAAGGTGATTTTTCTTCTTGAGCATTTTGCACCATGGCTATAATTTTTTGAAACAATGTTTCCGTTGGCTTTGTTGTGATTCGTACATGAAGTGTTCCATTTAATACTACAGTGCTAGCATATACTTCCTGGCTATTACCTTTATTAACAGGAATGGATTCACCAGTAATAGCACTTTCGTCAATTGCGCTAGATCCTTTGATAACAGTCCCATCAGCAGGAATCCGCTCTCCTGCACGGACTAGAATAACATCATCCATTTTTAATGAGGAAACTGGAATAATCTGTTCTTGACCATTTTTTATTACAGTTGCCTCTTCTGGCTGGAGTTCCATTAAAGATGAAATAGCTTTATTACTTTTATTCATAGAATAGGTTTCTAAAGCTCCTGATAAGGCAAAAATGAAAATAAGTATCGCGCCTTCTGTCCAGTATCCAATAGAAACTGATCCAATAGCAGCAAAAATCATTAGCATTTCAACATTAAGTCGTTTGGTGCGAATTGTTTCGGTAATTCCTTCTCTTGCTTTAGCAAATCCACCGATAGAAAAGGCGATAATATGAAGAAATATCCACATAGGTTCTGAGAGGATGCTTTCTAACGACCAAGTAATCAGAATGAGAAGTCCACTTAACAATGCTGCGATTAATTCGATGTGTTCTAGTGCCTTAGGGAACCATTTGGGGGTTTCAGGGGGATTATGTTCCTGATTGTTATTCGTTTTTTGAATAACCTTTGTATTTGTTTCCATTCTCAATGCCTCCTTCTAATTGAAAATAATAATCATTAGCATTTAGTCATTATACGCACTGTAATAATGGTAAAAATGTTATTTATAATGATATTGTTTATAATTATTATAAAATAATATCTATTATAATATTATCATTATCTATACGTATGTCAAGGGAGCACTGAAGTTTGATATGTGTAATATATAAGGGTATGATTTTTATAAAAAAGAGTTAAAAAATGTAGAAATAATTGAAATACACTGTTACAATATCTATAATAATTTTAATATAACAAGGGGAGATAAGGGTGAAAGAGTTGAAAAAAATATTTTTTCTTTTAATAATCATTGCATTACTAAGTGCATGTGGCAGCTCATCAGAGGAAGAAGACAAGCAAGCAAACGATGATACTTCAGCCACTGAAGATCAAGTTTGGGAAGAGATTCAAGATGCTGGTGAAATGGTAGTTGGTACCTCAGGAACATTAATTGCTTCCTCTTATTATGATGAGGAAGAGAATTTAACTGGTTATGATGTGGAGATAATGAAGGAAGTTGCTAACCGCCTAGATTTAGACATCTCATTTGAGATAATGGGAATTGACAGCATGTTACCAGCGATTCAAAGTGGAAGAATTGATGTTGCAGCTAACGATATTGAGATTACTGACAAGCGAAAGGAAGAGTTCAATTTCAGTGAACCCTATAAATATTCCTATACCACGATGGCAGTAAGGCAAGAAGATAATTCCGGAATCGAGAGTTTAGAAGATCTGGAAGGCAAAAAAGCAGGTGGCGGAGCAACGACAATATACAGTCAAATTGCGGAACACTATGGCGCTGAAATTGTTACTTATGGTAATGCATCTAATGAGGCATATTTAAGAGATGTTGATAATGGTCGTACAGATGTAGTGGTAAATGATTATTATTTAACAAAATTTGGAGTAGCAGCATTCCCTGATTTTGACATTCATTTACATCCAACACTAAAGTTCCATCCTACTGAACAAGGGGTTATCCTACCTAAAGATGCGGATAAACTGACGGAAGAAATAAATAACGTCTTAGATGAAATGCGTGAAGATGGAACACTTTCTGAACTAGCCATTAAATTTTATGAAGAAGATGCCTCACAAAAGCCAGAGGATGAAATTGAAGTAATCGAAGGCCTAGACCTGTAAGGGGCAATAAATGATGGAGATTACTCAGTTTGATTTTGGTGGTTTATTCGATGTAAAGCTAGCTTGGGAGAGTTTGCCATTTGTTTTAGGAGGATTACAATATACCCTGATTATTTCTATAGTAGCTATGGGAATTGGATTAATTTTAGGTCTTTTTTTGGCATTGGCTAGAAGTGCAAACACAATTTTATTACGATGGCCAGCACGTGTATACATTTCCTTCATGCGAGGAACACCAATCCTTGTATTCCTGTTTATATTATATTTTGGTTTGCCTGTCATAGGTATTGAATTAACGGCATTAACAGCAGCTATTATTGGCTTTGGTCTAAATAGTGCAGCTTATATTGCAGAAATCGATCGTTCTTCATTAAGCAGCGTGGACGATGGACAGTGGGAAGCTGCTAGATCCCTTGGATTGAGCTATGGAATGACGCTAAGAAGTATTGTTTTACCCCAAGCTACCCGAATTGCAATACCACCTTTGACGAATACGTTTATGGATATTGTAAAGGCAACTTCTTTAGCAGCAGTTATCACGGTACCAGAGCTTTTTCAAAAAACACAGATTGTTGCTGGAAGAGAATTTGACGCAATGACCATGTACATCTTAGTTGCACTGATTTACTGGCCAATTTGTATGATAATCGGGTACATGCAGGAAAGATTAGAAAAGCGATATAGCAGGTTTTTATAAGTTTATGCAAAAACACTCACCTAGGTGGGTGTTTTTTCTTGGCTGTTTTCTATGCGTAGTGTATTTCCGTAGCGGGGTTAAGCACATTGCTTTAGATTACAACTGCTATATACGAAAAGAGTCTTATCTTTAAAGGGAAAGATAATTAGAGGTGTACTGAATTACAAGATAACAACAAAGGGGCGGGAAGAATGCCCCTTTTATCGTATTGGATATTTCATTATCCTCTTTCACTTGTACTTTCTTCTTTTTTAAAATAAATAGCTGCAGTGACAAACAATAAAATCGCTACAATTAAATAGAAGAACGAAACATCAGGAAGTAATTCGACGAATACTCCTCCTAAAAACGGACCACTAATACTGCCAATGCTAAAGATAATGCTAATCATTAAATTTCCAGCGGGAAGCAGAACGTTTGGGAGTAAATCCGTCATATAGGATATCCCCATGGAATACAGGGAACCAACTAGCATCCCTGCTACAGTAAAGGTCAAAAATAAAGCTGGAACCGAATCTTCTAATATAGCGGCAAGTATAAAACAGAATAATCCACCTGAAAGTACATATAAAAGAGTGCTCCTTCTGCCTATTTTATCACTTAAAATTCCCAAGGGTAATTGTGTGATTAAGCTTCCAGCAGCGAAACATGGAATAATTAAAGATATAATTCCTACTTCATGTCCGATTCGCATACCATAGATTGGAAAAGTACTATGTAAGGTCGCTTCTAAAAATCCATAGCCAAACGCAGGAAGAAGAGCAACCCAAGCAATTTTTGCTGTTTGGGAAAATCGTTTGAAGGTATTTCCGGTTTGTGCTGTTATGTTCATGGACTCCTCTGGCACTTCGTTACGGACCACTAACATTGCAGACCATACCACCAAACTAAGTACCGCAGAGACTATAAATGGAGCAGCTTCATGGATAGAAAGAAGTCTTGTCATTAATGGTCCGATGGCAAAGCCCAATCCAAAGAACATGCCATAATAAGCAACTCGTCTACCTCGTATCTCTTTTGGTGTTGTTGTAGTAATCCATGTTTGTGTCCCGAAATGAAGCATTTGATCTCCGATACCTATTGCGACTCTCAATACAAACCAAAACCACAAAGCTTGCCAAAACGGGAAGAGGGCCATGGAAATAATAACGAGTAAACCACCAACCATAATTATCGGCTTATAACCAAACTTTTGTAGTGGTTTTTCCATAAAAGGTGAAGCGATAAGTACACCAAGATAAATGCCGGTAGCATGGAGACCATTAACAGATGAGGATATACCATTCTGTTCCAATATGATGGAAAGAAGAGGGAGCAGCATCCCTTGAGAAAAACCTGATATTGTAACTAGTAAAATTAAAATCCAAAATCTTGTGTTAGTTGATACCATGGTGGCCTCCAATAAAAAAGATGATTCCTACAATCAATTTATCTGTTCTATCTCAAAATATCAAATGGAATCTGCTTGAATACCAAGAATAAATGTATAATTTCCCTTCCAAAGAAAAAACTAATACAAAGCGTAAGTGCTCAGAGTGATGGCTGGGCTCTAGAGCTGGATGACTACACGAAAGGAATGGGAAACATGAAAAGAAATGTAATGGTTATTTTATTTGTATGTCTTTATGCCCTTGTATTTCCCTTAACAAGTTTTGCTGAAGAAGAAAAAAGTGAAGATAAAGAGAAAAAGGACCCTTTTGAAATCCCAAGCCATGTATTAGATATTTCTAAGGAAAACACATACCCAAACTCTACAGAAGATCAGGAAGTTATCGAGCCTAGTGAACTAACGAAAGAATTAATTGAGGAAATGAAAGTTCCAATTAAAAATCCTGATTTAATTAAGATGTTAAATGAAACCACACTAAAGCCATCTCCAATTGCAATTGGCTACCGTGGGATGGTCTATTTGGGAAGATGGCCATTAAACTATGAGTCACTAGAAACGAATATCAACTGGGAATATCAAAAAATTAATACCAATGAGCTAAATAACATCGGTGGCGAACAAAATCAAGAAATGAGATACATCCAGCAAGATAAAAAAGAAATAAAAGGTGCTTTGACAAATAAGATTAATAATCCAGATGATGTAAAGAAAATGATGTTACTGGAAGCAAAAGATAAGACGAAATTGCCTCTTTCATATAATACAGTTATCGGGAAAAATACGAAAAAAGACAATTCCTACAATATTCCTACTGAAAAATACGGTACTTTACAAGCCTATGCACCTGCAGTGAATGAAAAAGGAAGGGTTACATTTGGTGAGGTGTATATTGAGTTAAAAGGTGGGAAAAAAGCGATTGTCATTAAAAATGTAACGAAACAAGGAATTGGAGGATGGATTCCAATTCAGGATCATGTTTCTTTTTCATTATCTGTTAAATAGGAAGTTAGAAAATCCCCTAAGATTACAGGGGATTTTTCATTCTTGTTGGACATAAAAGTATCTGCTTCATCAATAGATTTATGAATAGAAATTTAATTGGGGTATGCAAAATGTTACATAATTCCAACTATTTAATAAGGGGTTGATTTTAATCCTTTAATACTTTATCATAGTGAAGTATTAAAGTTGAATGAAATAAGAGAGATAGAGAGGGGAAACATTATGGAATGGGTAGTCGTTGTAGCAGCGGTGCTCGTTATGATAATACTTAGTTTATTACGTGTGAACGTTATTATAGCAATTATAGCAGCAGCATTAACAGCAGGGGTTTTATCGGGATTATCTTTTGTAGTTACAATTGAATTATTTGTAAGTGGGATGGGAGATCAAGCAAATACTGCATTAAGTTATGTTTTACTTGGAGCTTTTGCAGTAGCGATTAGTTATACAGGTATAACCAGTATTTTAGTAAGATTTTTAATTCGTGTATTAACTGGTAAGAAAACAATGCTATTACTTGCTATTGCTGGTGTTGCATCGTTATCACAAAATCTAGTTCCTGTTCATATTGCATTTATTCCAATCCTAATTCCGCCATTATTAAAATTATTTGATCAAATGCGTTTAGATCGTCGGGCAGTTGCCGTTTCCTTGACATTCGGATTGAAAGCCCCATATATTATGATACCAGCAGGATTCGGATATATTTTTCATCAAACGATTTTTGATGCGATGGAAACGAGTGGTTTAACAGTTACGATGGATGAGATTTGGAAGACGATGATTATTCCCGGTTTAGGGATGGTTGTTGGATTGTTAATTGCCATCTTTATTACTTATCGCAAGGAAAGAGATGCTGTTCTGGGTGCAGGTGGTATGGAATCATCCATTACGGAGGAAGAAGCAAAAGAGATTACATTTAATAAGAAGCATGGTTTTACGCTCCTAGCTATTATTGCCGCTTTTGTCGTACAGATAATCACGGGAAATCTAATTTTAGGTGCTTTAACTGGATTACTAGTTATGTTTGTATTCATTGTAGTTCCGTTTAAAAACCTTGATCAAGTGATGACAGATGGGATAAAAATGATGGGAACCATAGCATTTGTTATGTTATCTGCCGCAGGATTTGCCAAAGTTCTAAAAGATACTGGTGCTGTAACCGCACTAGTTGAAGTATCATCTGGAGTTTTAGGAGATAACAAAGTTATAATTGCGTTTGTTTTATTAGTTGTCGGTCTATTGGTAACCTTAGGAATTGGATCCTCATTCGGTACGGTACCAATTCTTGCTGCCTTATATGTTCCAATTTGTCTTTCGGCTGGATTTTCTCCAATGGCTACGATAGCATTGATTGGTACAGCAGGTGCATTAGGTGATGCAGGTTCCCCAGCTTCCGATAGTACACTAGGGCCAACAGCTGGATTAAATGCAGACGGAAAGCACAATCACATTTGGGACACTGTAGTACCGACATTTATCCACTTCAATATTCCATTATTCCTGTTTGGATGGATAGCAGCAATAGTACTGTAAGGGAAGAATTAAAAACTCTTTCTCCTATTTATTTGTTAAACGTTGTAGTTGATAGAAACTCTTAATAATTTGAATTCAGATTAATGTGCTTAACTCTCGCTGCAGAAATACACTACGCGCACCTTAGGGGAGCTGGTGAGCCTCCTTCGTGCTGACGCACAAAGCAGTCTCACCGATGCTCTTCTTCCCGCAGGACAAGGAGCGCCTCGGCAGGGTTACATCGCACGCAGAAAAAAGTGGTCTTCTTTTTTCAAGGAGTCTCCGTGTATTTCCTTCGCTAATTTGGTGCTTTATAACTTCCAAGCATGTTATAAAGATTTTATAGATATAGATATAGCTACCACTATTAAGCAGGTTGATTGGAGCGGAGGGCAGTCGACTCCTGCGGGAGGCTCATCAGCCGCCCGCGGAAAGCGACTGCCCGGAGCGGAAATCAACAAAGCACTAAATTAGATAATTATTCTTAATTAAAGAAAGTAGCAGTTTATACAAAATAGTAACCAAAAACGCACAATCTTTTAGAAAAGGGAACAATTAAAAGAATAATTACTACCAATCGGGGAAAGGTAAGAGAAAAGGTGGGGTGTTATGCAAAAACGTATTTACACATCAATCCTCCTGTCTCTTACCCTTTTTCTTGCACTTATGGATCCCGTTCATATATCTGCAAGTGGGTATGGATGGGGATTTAAAAAGAATGATGAGCATAAGGTGCCAGATATAGGGGAGTATCAGCAAATACTTGAAAAATATGGAGCTTATTATGCAGACCTTTCAGGTGACAAAGAAATTTATTTAACCTTTGACAATGGCTATGAAGAAGGATACACAGATGATATTTTAGATGTACTTAAACAAGAAAACGTACCAGCTACTTTCTTTGTAACTGGGCATTTTGTGACCAGTCAGCCTGAACTTGTAAAAAGAATGGTTGAGGAAGGACATATAATAGGAAATCATTCCTACCATCATCCTGACTTTACCGTTGTCAGCAAGGAATCCATGAAAGAAGAATTAGAGTCACTCGAAGATGTTGTAGCAGAACATACCGATCAAAAGGAAATTAAATTATTAAGACCTCCTCGTGGTATGTTTAATGAAAGGACCTTAGAATGGGCAAATGAACTAGGTCTCACACATGTATTTTGGTCCCTAACATTTACAGATTGGAATACAGGGAATCAAAAAGGGTGGCGTTATGCATATGATCAGATTATGAAACAAATGCATCCTGGAGCCATTATTCTGTTACATGCTGTTTCGTCTGATAATGCCCAAGCATTGGAGAGAATTATTCAAGATTTAAAGCGAAAAGGTTATGAATTTAAGAGCTTAGATCATTTATTGTTAAAAAACTCATTACCAAAAGGGGTTCTCGAACTCTAAAAGCGGGACAGTATTGTCTCGCTTTTTTATGTTATCTTTTGTTACTATATGACAAAAGGAGGTTTTCACTGTGTGGGAAGAAAAAATAGCGTTGCGTACCATGTATGACTTTGACTATACATTATACCGAATATCCTTTGATCCCCTCATCGCAGTAAACTTAAACGAACGTTCGGTAAGAGTTCCGTTGGTACTGGATGGCGAAAAGCACATTGTTCACTTAGAAGCAGTAGGAACAACAAATGAGCCACAGTTTATTGTTCGCAGTACAGATATCAACCGGAAAATGGACATTATATATTATATATATGATTTATTTCAGTGGCATGTTGATTTGACGAAGATACACAATCATTTTAAAGGGACGAACTTGGACGAGCTATTTAGACAATTTCCTGCCACTCCCATTGTAAAAGATTTCGATTTATACTTTAGTTTAATGAAAATCATCATTCATCAGCAGTTAAATATGAAGTTCGCTTTTGTGTTATCGACCAGGTTTGTTGAAAAGTATGGAGAGAAAGTCGATGGTGTGTGGTTCTATCCTACCCCTGAGAAAATAGCAAATATCTCAATAGATGAGCTACGAAAACTTCAATTTAGTGGGAGAAAAGCGGAATATGTAATAGATACATCCAAGAAAATTGCTGAAGGTAAGATAAACTTAGAAGGGTTTCGTAAAAAATCTGATAAAGAGATATTTTCAGAACTTATAAAGATTCGCGGAATTGGAAACTGGACGATTGAAAACTGGCTCATGTTTGGACTAGGAAGAAAAGATTATTTACCCCAGGCGGATATTGGAATTCAGAATGCTGTAAAAACATATTGGAATATGGATAGAAAACCTACTATGGATGAATTAACCGAGATAAGCAGAGAGTGGGAGCCGTACAGAAGCTATGCATCATTGACATTATGGAGGAGTATAGAATAATCCTTTGATAAACATAGATTTTGACATCACTAATTACTTTGTTCTACACTATTAAAATGTATTTTTTGATTTGTATTGCCTTGAATTGAAAGAAAAGGTTGAATGATGATCGGATTATTTGCCTGGTATGGATGTACCTTGGCATATTGCAGGGATAACAACGAACAGGGGAGTTATATCAACAAGATATGATAGGGAATCAACGAGACTTACAGATCAAAGTGAAGAAAATATTATTTTAGATTGGAGAATTATAATGAAGGCAATTTGGAAAGGTTATTTGCAAGCTTCACTAATTATGAAAATTACAATAGCACTCATTTTAGGAATTATTGTTGGGTTTATATTCGGTCCGGAGGCATCTATTCTAGCCCCTTTTGGGGACCTTTTAATTCGGTTGCTTAAATTCTTAATTGTTCCACTCATTTTATTCACACTCATTGTAGGAATTAATCAAACCAAAATAAGCAATTTAGGAAGAATGGGAGGCAAAGTTTTTCTCTATTATGTGATTACTTCTGCCTTGGCCATCATTGTCGGGTTAATTGTGGCTAGCATCTTTAGACCTGGATCAGGAATGAGTCTGGATGGTGTAAGTGAGTTTGAGCTTCCTGATAATCCAGGATTTATTAGTGTCTTATTAAATATTGTGCCTGAAAATATAATCACCGCTTTCAGTGAGCTTAATTTACTTGGTATTATTTTTACTGCCTTAGCCTTTGGAATTGCCATATCTTCATTGAGGTCTTCCAAAGCGTATGGAGAGCTAGGAGAGCATGTCTATAAATTAGTAAATGGACTGAATGAAGCAACCTTAGCAATTATGAGAGTGATTCTGCAGTATGTACCAATTGGAATCTTTGCCATTATTGCTGAAACAGTAGGGAATCAAGGAGCAGACACATTAAAGTCCTTGGGAAATATGGTTCTCGTGCTTTATATAGCTTTACTTGTACAGATTGTTGTTTATATTCTTATGCTAGTCATATTTAAGGTGCGTGTAGGTGAGTTTTTCACTCATGCTCGGACACCAATTATTACAGCTTTTGTTAGTCAAAGTAGTTCTGGTACGTTACCTCTCACACTAAATGCTGCAAAAAACTTAGGTGTATCTAAAAGTTTATACGGATTAAGCTTGCCATTAGGGGCGACCATTAATATGGACGGAGCAGCGATTCGGATTGCGATTTCAGCAGTATTTGCTGCCAATATTATAGGTGATCCCTTAAGTTTTCCTGAGATGCTTCAAGTGGTATTAGTGGGAACATTAGCATCCATCGGTACGGCTGGCGTCCCTGGTGCAGGCATCGTCATGATAGCAACAGTGTTCGCTCAACTTGGTCTGCCGATGGAAGCAGTTGCTTTATTAACAGCCATTGATGCCCTTGTAGGGATGGGTGCCACCGCACTTAATGTAACAGGTGACCTAGTTGGAACTTCGATTATTGAGAAAACGGAAAAGCGTACAGCACTGGAGCATGGAAAATAATTTAGTTAAGGTTTAGAAATAGAATCTAACCATTAGCCCGATTCAAACAAGGAATTGGGCCTTTTTTATGGCTCTTTTCAAAAAACTTGTTGCTTAGTAACATGACTTCACCTTACATTTTGTATAGACTGTTGATATCTTTAATTCAGAATAACGCTCTATACCCGCTACGGAAATACACTCCGCTTTCCGCGGGGAGCTGGTGAGCCTCCTCCGTGCTGAAAAGCGTGTGCGCCTGCGTCTCCCAGTAATGCTTCGAAGCGGGCTTTCTCGACGCAAGGGAACAAGGAAGATTATTCAAGTAGTTCCCTCACTACGTAGTCTCACCGATGCTCTTCTTCCCGCAGGACAAGGAATGCTTCGGCAGGGAAACATCGCACGCAGAAAAAAGTGGTCTTCTTTTTTCAAGGAGTCTCCGTGTATTTCCTTCGCTAAGTTCTTGCTCTACTTGATTTTAACATGGAAATTTCTCTTTTTATGGGAAGACTCCCCCAAACGTGACATTATGGACTATAGTTTTAAAAAATCAAAAGCTTGTAACTTAGCGGAGGCAGAATACGGAGACTCCTGCGGGAAAAGCACGTGTCCGAAGACCCCGCAGCGGTGGTTTTTCCGCGAGGAGGCTGAGGCCGTGCCCGCGGAAAGCGAAGTATTCTGCCGGAGCGAATCCTAGCACAAAACTTTCATAAGTGTAAGCGAGAGCAAACTGTTCTTAATTAAATAGATCAGGAGTTTCTATCAACTGTAAAACTCCAAAAAGAAACAAACTATACGCAAACAGCCTAACTGAAAATATAACTTCTGAATCAATTGGTGATTGCAAGATTAATATTTTGAAACGTTTCGAGAGTAGTTGCATAGTATATTAGTTATCATTAAATAAAAAAATTTTGACCAAAACACTTGAAAGTCAAAAAAGGTCAGAGTATAATAAAGTCAAAGGTCAAAGATAGTCAAAGTCAAAGCCTTTTAGTCAACGTTAAAAAATGAGTTTTATATATACTTAAGGAGGAATGGAAAATGCTATGTCAAAAATGTGGTGTTAATGAAGCTAATGTTAATGCAGCAATGCAAATTAACAATCAAAAGATGGAAATGCACCTTTGCAATAGCTGTTTTCAGGAAATTCAAAGTCAAATGCTAAATCAATCTGACTTTTTCTCAGGTGGTTTCCCGTTTGGCAATGCAGAAGCATTTTCTAACAATTTCTATCAAGATAATGGTCAAGGAAAAGGAAACACTAGAACAAAAACAAGACAAACCAATAAACGAAACGGTCTTATTGATCAACTAGGTAAGAACTTAACAGACAGCGCTCGAGCAGGTGAAATCGATCCGGTTATCGGTCGAGATAATGAAATTAAACGTGTCATTGAGACATTAAATAGAAGAAATAAAAATAACCCAGTACTAATTGGTGAGCCAGGTGTAGGTAAAACAGCAATCGCTGAAGGACTTGCTGTGAAAGTTGTAGAAGGTAATGTACCTACGAAACTACTTGATAAGGAAATATATATTTTAGATGTTGCTTCTTTAGTAGCAAATACTGGAATTCGTGGTCAATTTGAAGAACGCATGAAAAAATTAATTGAAGAACTTCGAAACAGAAAAGATGTAATCGTCTTTGTTGACGAGATTCATTTACTAGTAGGTGCTGGTACTGCTGAAGGATCACAAATGGATGCAGGGAATATCTTGAAACCAGCTCTTGCACGTGGGGAACTTCAATTAATTGGTGCAACAACACTAAAAGAGTATCGCAAAATTGAAAAAGATGCAGCGCTGGAACGTCGCTTGCAGCCAATCATTGTGAAAGAGCCATCTGTGGAAGATGCGGTTCATATACTAAATGGTATTAAAGACCGTTATGAAAAATTCCATGAAGTCCGCTACTCTGATGAAGCGGTCCAAGCATTTGTCAATCTATCTAATCGTTATATCCAAGATCGCTTCTTACCAGATAAAGCAATCGACTTAATGGATGAAGTCGGATCAAGATTAAACTTAAAAAATGCACAAAGTGATGCGAGCTCCATTAAAGCACGTCTAGATGAAGTAGTAAAAGAGAAACAAGAAGCAGCAGAACGCGAAGATTATGAGCGTGCAGCCAATTTAAGATACCAAGAAATTCAATTGCAAAAACAATTGGATAAAGCAGACGATCGTGAAAAAGTATTAGATGTAGACGTATCTGATATCCAATTAATTGTAGAAGAAAAAACAGGAATCCCTGTAACAAAAATGCAAACGGACGAACAACAAAAAATGAAAGATTTAGGAACAAACTTAGCTCAAAAAGTAATTGGCCAAGATGAAGCTGTTGAGAAGGTTGCTAAAGCCATTCGCCGGAGTCGTGCTGGCTTGAAGTCAAAATACCGTCCAATTGGTTCCTTCCTATTTGTTGGACCGACTGGGGTAGGTAAGACCGAATTAACAAAAGCTTTGGCTGAAGAGTTGTTTGGTTCTCGTGATTCCTTGACTCGTCTTGACATGAGTGAATATATGGAAAAACACTCGGTGTCCAAAATCATTGGTTCACCACCAGGATATGTGGGTCATGAAGAGGCTGGTCAATTAACCGAGCGTGTACGACACAACCCATACTCCATCATTTTGCTTGATGAAATTGAAAAAGCTCACCCAGATGTGCAAAACATGTTCTTGCAAATTATGGAAGATGGACATCTAACTGATTCACACGGTCGTACAGTAAGCTTCAAAGAAACAGTTATTATTATGACAAGTAATGCTGGTACTGGTACAAAACAAGTGAATGTTGGCTTTAACAAAGCTGCTCATGAATCTGTATCAACGCTTGAAATGTTAAGTGATTATTTCAAACCAGAGTTCTTGAACCGTTTTGATTCAATCGTAAACTTTAATGAATTGAAAAAAGATAACCTATTAGAAATTGTTGACTTGATGCTTGCAGAACTTGAAGAAACAATAGAAGAAAATGATATTAAAATTAATATCACTAAAGAAGCAAAAGAAGAATTAGTACGACTTGGCTATGATCCTAGATTTGGTGCTAGACCTTTACGCAGAGTCATCCAAGATAAAATTGAAGATCAACTGACAGACTTAATTCTTGAAGAAGAAACAGTAGAGAATGTGAAAGTGGACGTAGTTGATAGTGAGATTGTTGTGAATAAAGCGTAGATATTGATAGGATCCCCGCTGACTTATGTTAGCGGGGATTTTTACTACATAAGGAAGTTAAGCTATGGTGGGAAATGAACGAGAAGAAGTGTAAGTTCAACATTTGGGGAGGATATCAACGAACAATAGTCTGATATCGACATGAGAAAGTCATATATCACCATAAAAATCATACATGCTATCAAATCAACTAACATAATAACACTTAATCAGTGACAAACTAACACTGTATCTTTATCTAAAAAGGGTGGATGTATGAAAAAATTCCAAGTTGCAATTATTCTTATGTTATTTATTACACCGATTCATTCTTTTGCTGAACCGAAGCCGGATATGGATGTTCATTTTATTGATGTTGGGCAAGGGGATAGCATACTGATTGAAACACCTTCTGGAAAAACGATACTTATCGATGGGGGCCCACCAGAAGCGGGGGATAAAGTGGTAAATTATTTAAAAGACAAAGAAATAAGAGAAATTGATTTATTAATTGCTACCCATCCAGATTTTGATCATATAGGTGGCCTTGTAAAGGTCATGAAATCTATTGAAGTAAAACAAATTTTAGATACAGGAAAGGTTCATTTGACAAGGTCTTTTGCCAAGTATGTATCAGAGATTCGCAAACAGAAGATTCCCACCAAGATTGCCAAAAAGAATCAGCGTATCCGTATTGATCGAGAACTAAGGATAAAGGTATTAAATTCGCAAAACGATAATAATTCCAATAACGAATCATCTATTGTATTAAAAATAAGTTATGATGATATCGATTTCTTGCTCATGGGTGATGTCAAAATGGAGCAGGAGAGAAGTTTAATGGAAAAATATGATATTTCTGCAGATATTATCAAAGTTGCTCATCATGGTTCAGATACAAGTACATCTTTAGCATTTTTAGAATATGTGAAACCGCAAATAGCAATCTTAACGTATCGTGTTGGAAATGATTATGGCCACCCAGTAGAAAGAGTTATTGAAAACCTAGAACGAATAGACGCAAATATATATTCCACTGCTGCATATGGTGATGTAGTAATTAAAACAAATGGTTACGATTATTTCGTATTTCCAAAAAGAAGCCCGAGTGAGAATATTTTACGAAAGACATCGTAGATTGGAGGTTTCCTGAAAAAGGGGACTTCCTTTTATTTATGGACTTTAAGTTTTGAGAAAATTCATAAACATGATATCATAATAATATGAAATTGAAATTAAACTAAAGGTGGGATTGTTAATGAAAACGATTCGAGAAACAGATGCATGGAGGATGAATGGTTTTGCTGGAATTTTTATTATTGCATTACTTTTAGCCGGAACGGTGTTCAGTGTATTACAAGAGCAATTTGTACTTGGTGGTATACTTGTGGTGCTCGCAGTTACAGTAGCATCTGGAATAACGTTGGTACAGCCTAATCAATCAATAGTTGTTATCTTTCTAGGAAAATATATGGGGACGATTAGAAAAGAGGGGATTGCATTAACTATTCCATTTTCGATTAGAAGGACTATTTCGTTGCGTGTCAGGAACTTTAATAGCAAAAAGCTTAAGGTAAATGATATTAATGGAAATCCAATTGAAATTGCTGCGGTTATCGTGTATAAAGTAGTTGATTCGGCAAAAGCGGTCTTTGATGTGGATCAGTATGAAAAGTTCGTGGATTTACAAAGTGAAACAGCAATCAGAACAGTTGCTACAAGATATCCGTATGATACGTTTGATAATGATGATTTATCCTTACGGGGAAATGCAGAGGAAGTAGCATCCGAATTAAACAAGGAAGTGCAGGATCGTTTAACGGTAGCGGGAGTGGAGGTTATCGAAGCGAGACTGACACATTTAGCCTATTCTACTGAAATAGCACAAGCAATGCTGCAGCGGCAACAGGCAAGTGCTATTATCTCTGCTCGGAAACAAATTGTAGATGGAGCTGTTGGAATGGTGCAGGATGCGATTGAACGTATTGAAAAAGAAGGAATTGTCGATTTAGATGAAGAACGAAGAGTGGCGATGATTAATAATTTACTTGTTTCAATTGTCTCTGATCATGGCACACAGCCGGTAATAAATACAGGATCACTATATCAATAAAGAAGGGATTTCATGGCCAAAAAAAAGAATTTCCCACTACGTATTGACCCAAAACTATATGAAGTCCTTGAATCTTGGGCAAAAGATGAGTTTCGAAGTGTCAACAGCCACATAGAATACCTGCTGCGGGAGCAGGTGAAAAAAGCAGGGAGATTACCAAAGAAGAAGAATGCAGAAGATGAAGACAACTAATCTTTTAGTTCGGCTCTATTCTAAAAGATTGTTGCTTTTTAGAGATAATACTAGATAAGCGCTCAGAGATACTCTGGGCGTTTTCATTTTGTAATACCATGAATATTACCACAACCCCCCCACTATTAATATTAGACTAATTCTCTATCCGTTAAAATTTTCTGAGAAAATATTGACTTCTGAGTTCATTAGTTATATAGTTAGTTACATAAGTAATGAACCATTTATCGTTGAAAAAGAGACTGAAGGAGCAAAACATGAAAAATACTTTAGACGAAAATAAGCCAATATTCCTTCAAATTAAAGAACAACTTGAAGACTCCATCATCAATGGCAATTTAGAGGCAGGAGAGCGAGCGCCGTCAACGAATGAATTTGCAAACTTTTATAAGATAAATCCAGCAACTGCTGGAAAAGGGATTAATGAACTAGTCGCAGAAGGAGTTCTCTACAAAAGAAGGGGTGTTGGGATGTTTGTTACAGAAGATGCCAAGGAGATTTTGATTGAAAAGAGGAAAGAATCATTTTATGAGAAGTATATGCTGCCATTAAAAAAAGAGGCAAAAAAACTTCGAATGAACACCGAAGAACTGTTAGAAATGGTGAAAAGGGAGGATATGCATGAAGATTGAAGTGAAGAATCTATCGAAAAAGTATAAGGACAAAATGGCTTTAAATGATGTTTCTTTTACGTTAGATGAACCGAAGATTTATGGACTGCTTGGGAGAAACGGTGCGGGAAAAACGACGTTTATGAATATATTGTCTGGGCAAATTTTAGCAACCAGTGGGGAGATTCGGATTGACGGAGAAAATCCTTTCGATAATCAGAAATTAACAGAATCCATCTGCCTTATCAAAGAAGGGAATAATTTTAAGAAAGATTTAAAAGTGAAGAATGTATTAAAAATATATTCCTATTTTTATCCGTCATGGGATCAGGAATTAGCAGATAGCTTGATGAAGGAATATAACTTAGATTTGAATGCTAGAGTAAAAACTCTTTCTAAAGGGATGGAGTCAGCTTTAGGCATTATAGTGGGGCTTGCAAGCAAAGCGCCGATTACGGTTTTTGATGAACCTTATATTGGGTTGGATGCGCCATCCAGAAAGAAATTTTATGAAATCCTACTAGAAGAATATCAAATGGAAAAGCGGACGATTATCTTTTCTACTCATTTGATCGATGAAGTGAGCCTTTTATTTGAGGAAGTATTGATTTTGAGTGAAGGCTCGTTAGTAATGAAGGAAGAAGCAGATATTTTAAGGAAAAGCACGTGTGCTGTATCAGGAACGATTGATGATGTGGAACGATTTATTAAGGGCAAAGAAGTGATTGAGAAAAAACAATTAGCTGGAATGATGACAGCATATGTTTATGGAGATGTAGAGGAAGCGAAAAGTAGCGGACTTCAAGTAGAAGGCATACCGATACAGGAATTAATGATTCATTTAACTGAACGGAAAAAAGGAGCGTAATTCATGGGCAGACAAATAAAGGGGTTATTGTATTTCTTCCTAACAAACATCCGTTACTCGGTAATGATTTTTTGGAGCATTTTATTTGGGTTTTTGATTCTTTCCATATCGTTCTCTTATTTCTTGCTAGGCGTGGAAGACGGGGAGTTTTATTTTGGATTCGGATTTGCGATTTATTTCTACGTTGCCGTTCTTGGCTTTATGGTTGTAAAAGACAACATTCCATTTTCGATAAAGATGGGTGCAACTAGAAGAAATATATTTGTAGGAATTGGTCTGTATTGCCTCGTTATAGCAGTTGCGAAGGCCTTAATAGGTAATACTTTACAGTCACTGACTTTAGCTTTTACCGAAGCAACAGGAATTACTACCTTTCATTTTTTACATCTCTCTAGTTTTTTAGAGGATACGTGGTTGAATCGGGTAGTAATTGATATTTCTATCATGTTCTTCCTGTTTGCTGTGATGTTTCTGTTTGGCCTTTTGTTTTATAAAACAGGATTAGCAGGCGGTGGGGTCGTCGTAGGAATTTTGCTTATTGCACTCTTACTAGGTATAGCAAAAGGCTGGGTAGCTGACTTCTTCACTGAATTATTTACAGATGTTAATCTTGTTTTCTTCTTACAGCTGTTTGGTGTAAGCCTTGTACTCTATGGCGTTTCGTATTTTTTATTGAGGAGAATTACAATTATAAAGGCGAAATAAGTATAAGAAAAATCCAAACCATAAATGCTAAGTTTGGATTTTTCTTTTTTATCCTCCTTTTTGAGCACACACTATAATAAAAAGATATAAATTGCCAGTACAACAAAGGATAAAATAATGACTATCGCATAGATCCATAGTAAATTTCGAATATTAGAAGTCAATGATTTAGTTTCGTATTCATGCGAACGTTTTAATTCATCTTCTACTGTAGAAGCTTTTGCTTTTTGTTCCTCTTTTTTTAATGTATAAATAGAAATGATTAACGCACCTATAAGCGCAATCGTGATAATGATACTTATTACCCAAATCATAATTCTCCCCTCACTTTTTGTTTCTTTTCATTCACTTGGAGCTGAAATACATCATTCCGGGCATAATGACCAACTGGATCAAAGTCGAATTTTGCATTGGTAATTTGGTCTAAATCCAATTCTGTTAGTAAAATTTCTTCTTTTCCCCAGCATGGTTCAACGATATACTCACCTAATGGATGAACGATTGCACTTCCACCTTTAGACATTTCCTCCGGAGCGGTATCTAACTCCGAGTAACATGCTAAATTATCAGGGTACATAGACTTGGTTACATATTGGTTCACACCAATAACAAAACAGCGGCCTTCCATGGCTATATGTCTTAGTGTGGACTGCCAGGATTCACGTGCATCAGCAGTTGGGGCTAAATAGATATGAACCCCTTTTGCATACATATTCGCTCGAGCGAGTGGCATGTAATTTTCCCAGCAAATTAATGCACCGATCTTACCAAAAGGAGTATCAAAAACAGGCATGGTGCTGCCATCTCCTTCTCCCCAGATTAATCTTTCAGATGCTGTTGGTTTTAATTTTCGATGCTTGCCAAGCAATGTACCATCGGGGGCGAAAAATAGTACGGTGCAATAGAGCGTTGTGTCACTCCACTCATTATCCCGTTCTGTTATCCCCATGATTAGATAAACATCATTTTCTTTAGCAATCTTTCCAAGGAATTCAGTCTCTTTCGAAGGTACGATAACCGAATTTTCTACATATCTGGTAAAATCTTTGCGTCCAGACTCTGTTCTGCTGCCAATTATCGCTCCAAAATTCATTCCTCTAGGATAAGCAGGTAGGTAAGATTCAGGAAAGACAACGATATCTGCTCCCATATTTGCAGCTTCTTTCGTTAATGTGGCTGCTTTTTCAAGACTTTCCTCTATATCAAAAAGTATTGGAGCGGCTTGGATGGCTGCAATTCTAGGATTCTTGTAATTTTTCATGCCTTTTCCCCCTCGTCAAAATCATGTAAAAAAACTACTACATCTATTATGTTAATAAATGGAGTAGTAAGTCAATTCGTAATTTAATTTGCAATCTCTCTTTTACGGAAAATGACAATCGAAAAAATAAGCAATAGAATAGATAGACCAACTGTTGTTAAAGCAGTCCCAGTAAGATTCGAAGGAATATTTCCTTCGATCAGCATTTGCATAATATAACTAGATAGGTTATTCGGACTCCATTCCAGTAAGTGTTGAAAAACTTTGGTAAGTGCACTCATAACCATGATTGTTAAGATGGTAAGGAATGCAACAAGGCCAGGAGTTTTGGAAATAGTATTAAAGAAAATAGAAAGTGAGACAATAAACGTCAACCATAGTCCGTAGAAAAAGACAGTGCTTAAGAAGTCTGCAATAGAAATTTCTCCATAGAGAATATTAATGTAATACCAGCTTCCTAACATTCCGATAATGAGGGCTCCCCAGGATAATAACATTAACGCAGTCCATTTGGCTGTAATGTAATTCGTATAAGAAATTGGTTTTACTAAAATGAGTTCGGATACACCGTTTTTTATTTCCCCGCTAATGGTTCCCATGGAAATGAGAACAATAATTAGTACTCCCAAAGAACTTAATTGTCCCAGACTCATCATAACAACTTCAGGAGGTGTAAAGTCTGGCATTTCAAATACTGCTCCATCCGGTAATCCACCTACAGCTCCCAAGATATCGGCCATATAATAATTGGAAATCGGATCCATGACGGCAAGTAGAATAAATACTAATGGAACCCACACCCATTTTTTATTACGCCAGTTTTCCACCATCTCTTTTTTGAAAAGTGTCATCCATTGCATGATTGATTCACCACTTTCATAAACATATCTTCCAGTGACGCACGGTTCACTTGAAAACTCATTAATGGCCAATTTTCCTTAGCAGCGAGAGTCAGTATGTCATTCCTTACTTTTTCTATGTCATTTGCTGATACAAAAAGTATATTTCGTTCCACTTTCACCAAATTGACACTTGGTATGTCCTGAACTTTTTCAAGGTAGCTGTCCCTATCAAATTGAAATTCCAATTCTATCATAGAAGTTTGGTATTTTTCCCGTAGTCCTTTCATGGAACCAGACTCCACGATTTCACCTTGATTTAACAGTAATAGTTCATCACTCACTTCATCAGCATCACTTAATATATGGGTAGAAAAGAGGATGGTCATGTCCTGTTTTAATTCTTCCATTAATGTTAAAACTTCTCTGCGTCCAATTGGGTCAAGCGAGGAAACTGGCTCATCCAGCATCAAGAGTTTAGGTTTGTGGATAATTGCTTGAGCAATACCTAGACGCTGTTTCATGCCCCCGGAATATTTGCTTATCGGCTTGTTTTTTGCATCAGCAATTCCTACTTTGTGAAGGATATTTTCTGCACGTTGTTTTGCCTCTTTCTTAGAAAAGTTGCTAATCTGTGCACTGTAAATCAGGAATTCCAGACCGGTCATCCAAGGGTGGAAAACTGGATATTGGGGCAGATAGCCGATAAAAGCTCTGAAATCTTGATTTTCTTTTCCGTTGAAAATAATACTGCCAGAAGTGGGTTTGAGCAAACCAGCTAATGTACGTAGGATGGTTGTTTTTCCGGCGCCGTTTGGCCCAATAAGTGCAATACAATTGCCTTCCTGAAATTCAAAATTCACATGGTTTACAACCGTCTTATCTTCATACTTTTTGGTTAAATCTTTCGCTTTTAATAAAGTCATTACGATCGCTTCCTTCCAAAGAGAAAGTAGGCAACGGGCCCAATGATATTCACAAAAATAATCACAAAGAACCACAACCATTTTGGTCCGTTTGTATCTTCTGCTTTCGCCCAGTCGATAATGGCGAAAATGAGTAGGATGCCCTGTATAAAAATAAGTGGGGCAATAACAGCCCAATTAATTGATTCAAGTATTTCCATTTGTGTACCTCCTGTTTGTTAAAGACTAATGGCTAACTTCCTAGAAAGAAGGGGAGTGCAAAGGCAATACCGATGATTGCAGTGAAAATAATCCATGCTAGTGGCCTTGCCAAATTTATCGTCCAGCCCACACCAAATCGTTTTTCCAAAAATAAGGCTGGATCTTCTCTATTGAAATAAAAGATGCCAAGCTTCCAATACTTATCATCATCGCGATTAATGACTGAGCCATTTCCAATTTGATAATCTTTAATTCGACTACCACCCTGCCCAGTTGTGATGGAGAGGATTACCGCTCCTATAACGATTATCCCAGTAATGATCATCGATGTAATGGAAAGTACATAGGGTTCGATTGGATAAATTAAGGAAAGATGATTTATGGAAAATAGGATGGTTAAAGCATAACTAGATGCAATCGTATAAGCTGACCATCTTTTTCTAAACATAATATTTTTTTTAATAGAAGATTCCGGATTATTTGGGTCAATCTGTTGTTTAGCCTTGGAAATAGTTACATTAATAAAGAAGAAGAGAAAGGTTAAATAGATCATCATTATTGGATGAAGCAAGACCGAACGATAGGATTTTTCTGCCCAATTTGTTATCTCTCCGTTAAAATTAAATTTTATAGGTATGCGGTTAGGAATTTGCTGATAGGCTTGAAATGCGATAAAAATCATGATGATTGCTATGACGATAGGAATTACAAACCAGAAATTAGAATAGGTCAGCTTTTGTTCTCGGAAGTTCGTATTTATAAACACTTGCTGGGATTTTTCTTTGGCCCAATTTTCTTTCTTCTTCATTGCCTTCATTTCCGAATGGAATTTAAGGTAAATAAGAAAACTAGCGATTAAAAAAACGATCAGTAAAATGGAAAAGAGTATGCTTAATGATTGCTCAGTGGTCCCTAATAATCCACTGAGTATAAAGAAGATGATGGAAGTAAGAATACTTACTATTCCTGTTCCTGTCGCAAATCTTCTCCGCATATTTTTTAATTTAGGTGTGTGATAGATTTCCTCTGGAATAGACACCCCAAAGCTCTCTGTTTTTCTTGTCCAATAAGGAATGAAAATGGAAATCAAAAAAACGGGAAGGAAGATTATCAGAAATAAGATAAACATTAATTGATCCATATTCACTCACCTCTTTCATTAAAATTAGAGTAAATTTGTTTGCAAGTCTGGATGAATTCTTCTTCTGTAAATCCACGGCAAACAGCCTCAGCAATGTAAGGTCTTAGATTTTTTGCTAAAAGTTCTCGATAGGAATTATCAGCTTTTGGTACACCTTCTGGATTAACCACCACTCCTTTTTGACGATGGATTAAAATATACCCATCTTGCTTTAATTGTTTGTATGCTTTGTTGACGGTGTGAAGATTAACACCGATATCAGAGGCTAATGACCTTACTGATGGCAATGAGTCACCAGGCAATAGTTTCTTTTTGGCAATACCTTCAATAATTTGATGCTGTAATTGGATGTATATCGGTTCAGCAGATTCTAAATCCAATTGAATAAATATGATAAAACACCTGCCTTATATATAAGTAACATCTGTTATAGTTATAGTATAACAGATGTTACACAGGAGGACAATATATTATTTGCAGTTTGGGCAGATTAATTGTATAGTATAAATCCTGGAGAATAATGGCCGGATTTATCCACAGGGTTTGAGCATTGAATAGGTTATAACGGCTATAGTTATCCACGTTATCCACATTAATTTTTGGAATTGCTAACAATATCCCGTGGACAAATAATAACTGTTAGTAAAGGATTGAAGTTATTTATTAACAGTATTGGTTAATTTGTGGATAAATGCTGTGTATAAGTGTTGTTTGTGAAGGTTACTGCAAAAAAAAACCGAAGCATTTTAGCTTCGGCCTTTTTGAGAGTATTGATTGTACACCTTATCCGCACGTTTAAACTCTTTCTGATAAAGTACTTCCTGTGTACTGTTTAGAATTTTGTCACGGTGATTTTTGTGATTTGGATATTTAGACATTGAACATCCCTCGCTTTTATTGAATAGCTTTCCCTAGAAAATGGTTAATATACTAGGATTGATATAGTTTGAATTGTCGGTATTTTTAAATAAATTGGACAGTTAAGGGGTTTTTTTAGTGGGGGGACGAGTTTTTGTGTTGCTGCAACTGTGGGAAGAAAGGATATCAACACAAATAGGCAAAAAAAGAACCTCCACCAGGAAGTTCATCCATTAAGAAACTTCTTCTCCGGTAGAGGTGATTTCGGTGTTTGCAAATTGTTTGTATGCAGCATAATGTTCTTTCGTAATAACAAATAAATCGTAAATATCTTCGGTTTCATTTATTTTATTGAAAACTTCAGGATAAGTTGTGTTGGCTAGTGCGACGTAAGGAAGCTTAAGTGCAGCTTTTAAGGAGCGGGTGTTTGCCTTTCTTACTTTCATAAAGATGCCTTCGATATTTTCAGAGAAAAATAATTCATCAAAGAATTCCTCTTTTGCAGGTTTGTTATATCCTTTTCCGAAGTAAGGTTGACCGATCCATGTCGCTAGAAATCCGTGATTATCTTCTATATCAAATAAGTTAATAGTACCGATTGGATGATAGTATTCATCTAAGATAGTGCGTGAGATTAGTTCTCTGTTTTCTTCAGCTTCGATTGTTTTCTTAGTAATGAAGTAGAATTCGTCAGCAGAATTAGCTTTATGTCTAACATATGGGAAGACTTCCGGATGTGACATTAATTCATATAATACTGGCACTTCGTGTAATTCACGGTTTTTTAACATAAAAAAATACCCTCCTAATTCCAGGTGGGTATGATCCAAAACAGCATAATGCTGCTGAGGGAAATAGTGAGGTACCCACCGCCTGAATTTTTATTTAGAATTTCAACAAAAATTCGGGGTGGGAATCGAACCCACTAGAACCAGTATTGACTGGTGGCGCACCATTTGCCTTCCCTATTTAACTGAGAAATTTTCTTGTATAAGATTCATCTCTTTCATCGTTTGATAAAAATATTTTACAATGATTTTTAGCAAAAGGAAATGGTTTTTTTGTAAATTTTCTCTAGAAAATTTTTCAAATTCGTGAACGCTTTGTAATATCTTCTAATGCCGCTCTTAACTCAGGATAATTAAACTGATACCCGTGGTTCATTGCTTTTTTTGGTAGGACAAATTGGCCCTCTGTGATTAATTGTCCCATTTCTCCCACGACTATTTTAATCATGGATGAAGGGACTGGGAGCCAATAAGGACGATTTAAAACCATTGCTAACATGTTCATAAAATCTTTGTTTTGTCTTGGGTTTGGGGCAGTATGATTCACTGGACCGGAAATCTCTGTATTAAACAAACAGAAGTCAATCATATCCATAGCATCCTGAATGTGAATCCAGGACATATACTGATTCCCATCGCCAATCTTTCCACCAGCAAATATTTTTACTGGCAAACTCATTAATGGAAGAGATCCGCCGTGACCTAGTACAATACCAAATCTTGCGAGAACAGTTCGAATCCCCAAATCTTCAGCTTGTTTTGCGGTTTCTTCCCATTGGACAACAACCTTGGCTAAGAAATCTTTCCCTGAATCTACTGTTTCTTCCGTGAAGATAAATTCATTTGATGAACCATAATACCCTATAGCTGATCCACTTATAAAAACTTTAGGTTTGCTTTCTAATTTCTTCATAATGTCTATGACAGCCTGTGTAGCTTGGAGCCGGCTTTTGAGGATGTCATCTTTTTTCTTCTTTGTCCAATATCCGAACAGAGATTCACCTGCCAAGTTAATAACGCCATATATGGTAGGAAGTTTTGATACTGGATATTGATAATCTATATAAGTAGTTTTTTCTGTATTTACGTATTTCTCAGGAGTACGTGTGAGGATGTACATATGATGTCCTTTTTGATTCAGTGATTCACAGAGTTTTTTTCCAACAAAACCGGTACCGCCAGTAATTAAAAAATTCACTTTTTTACCTCCTGATAGTAACTATAATAGTTAGGCTCTTTTCTAATAGATCGTTGCTTTTTAACATGACTTTACCTTACATTTTGTATAGACTTTTGTTATCTTTAATTCAGAATACTGCTTAATACCCGCTACGGAAAGCGACTGCCCGGAGCGGAAATCAACAATGCACCTTATTTCATATTTATTCTTAATTAAATATATCAACAATTTCTATCAAACGAAAACTTCAAAAACGAACAAACTATACAAAAAGAGCCAATGGTTATATCTATTTTACACAATTTGATACCGCTTTCGATAGTGTCAAGTAAAATTTTTCGTGGTACGATATGGGACAGAGGTGTGTGCGATGAAGAAAATTGCTAGAATTACCATACAAAAGAAACGAAAAGACCGATATAATATTTTCTTAACAGACGGTGAAAAAGAGGAGTATGCTTTTAGCGTAGATGAAGCAATACTAGTTGAATTCCAACTACGAAAAGGGTTGGAACTCGAAGACTCGATGATTCAAACATTAGTCGAAAAGGATACAATCCAAAAATCCTATGGCATGGCAATTAATTACTTGAGTTACCGAATGCGTACGAAAAAGGAAATGCGAGATTATTTAGTGAAAAAAGAAGTGGAACCAGAACATATACCAATAATTGTGGACCGGTTAATGAACGAAAAGTTACTTGATGACAAACAATTTGCCCAGATGTTTGTTCGGACGAGAATGAGTACTTCAAATAAGGGTCCGATGTTGATAAAAAAGGAGTTAATGGAAAAAGGAGTTCAAGCAGATATTGCCAGTGAAGCTATTGGGCTATACCCTTATGATGTTCAATATGAAAAAGTAGCGAAAATGCTGGAGAAAAAACTGCAAACGAGTAAAAAAGAATCCTTTCAAAAGCAACTGCAAAAAATACAAGGTAACCTAATACAAAAGGGATTTGGTCAAGCTGTTATTACCGATGCAATCTCCGAGGTTAAAGAAGAAAAAGATGAAGATGAAGAATGGGAAGCCGTAATTTATCAAGGAGATAAACTGTTGCGGAAACATTCAAAGAAACAGGAAGGCTTTGCGTTACAAAACAAGATTAAAGAAGGTTTGTATCGTAAAGGTTTTACGATGGAACTGATCAGCCGTTATATAGATGAATACGTGCGGAATGAATAAGCAGAGCATATCCATGTACAACCACAGATATGCTTGTATTGCTATTTATCCACGAAGATTTCCTTTCTTCCGTCATCCTCTTGGAAAATTTGTTCTGCGACAAGTTCTGGTCCTTTTAACTTCGTTGGATCAGCAACATGAGTTGATTGATTCCAAAACGGTGTATTCATTCCACCCATGTACACGGCTGTAATAGTAACAGGTTGATTTTCTAATTCTTTTTGCAAGCTTTCCGTAAAACCACGTACGGCAAATTTACTAGCACAGTAAATGGATTCATTTACCTTTCCACGTAGTCCAGCGGTTGAGATTATGTTTAAAATCCGACCATTATTTTCCTGGATAATAGGAAGAGCTGATTGTACAGCTAAGATGGTACCTTTCACGTTTGTGTCAAGCAGGACTTCCATTTCTTCGGTTCGATAGTTTTCAATAGGACCGAAAATTCCAATTCCAGCATTATTGATGAAAACATCTAATTGGTCTATTTGTTGAAATGCGATGCTGACAGAAGCAGGTTCACTAACATCACAAAGAATAATTTCCGATTGGCCACCGTTTTTCCGAATGTTATTTTTTACTAACTGTAGTTTATTATCGTTTCTGCCTAATAGATAGACTTTGTAACCGTGTTTTGCGTATTGATAGGATAATGCTTCACCGAGCCCGCTGCCAGCCCCAGTTATTGCGATTGTTGGCATGGAATTCCCACCTTTTTTTAATTTTTGTTCATATCTATTGTGCTAAACTCTATGTAATATGTAAAATGATAGCATAGGGGGAGATATGATGAATTATCTTTACAGTGATTACTCAATAGAGGAGTTATATAGGGAAATTGGGAATTTAAAAGAAAAAGCTCAAAAAGCAGAGCAGTTAGGAAATATTTCTGAAGTACAAATTAATGAGAGAAAAATGCAAGTTGCGATGGCATATACGATGAATCCGGATGAATTTCTTCCAGGGGAGATCTATCAATTAAAAATGGATCCAGGTTTTACATTTAAAATCGATTATATAAATGGTGTCTTTGCTTGGGGGCATCGAGTAAATTTATTAAATGAAGTGTATGAGAAAGAAGAAGCTTTGCCAATTTCATTACTTGGGAATAAAGTAGGTTAAATAACAAAACAGCAGGTGTGAGCCTGCTGTTTTGTATTGATTTAATTTAAACCGGGCTATCTTCGATGACTAGCTTGTTTTGTAATTTATGCTCGGAAAAAATCCATCCGGTGTAGGAACTGATAATTTCCAAATCCGGATTTATTTGTACAACAGCGACAAACGGATAATATTCCTTCGAGCGGTATCGTAGATCAATGAAACGAATTTCTGTGTACTCATCGAATTCATTTATTTCCCAACGATATACAGGGGAAAAGTTAAGGAATGAAGCAATGTTCTTATCGGTCAATGCTTTTTCCATCATCGGTGTATCTGGTAATTGAACTTTATCAAATTCATCAACAATCTCGATATGACCATTTTCAACTGCAGCTACATAAAACATATCTTTTGTAGTTATTGCGACCCTCCAGTTGTTTTGTTTGAGGGTTGGGGATGTAGCAACCTCCACTGTTTCTGGAATGAAGTCTTTAATTTTTTTGACGATTTCTCTTTTATCCATGTACCGTTTGATGTAATATAGAGCAATTACCGTATATATGATCAGCCATGTATAACCAGGGTGGGCTCCTAGTAACCATGCACTTACACCACCGATGTTAAGCATGAAAATATACGGATCAAACGTGTTGATAAACCCGAGTGCAATCCACCGATTGGTAAATGGACGAAATGCTTGAGTGCCATAAGCATTGAATAAGTCAACAAATACATGGATAATCACAGCTAGAAACGTCCAGAACCATAGATGGAAGTAACTTACTTCTGGAACAACAGAATAAATAATTCCAGAAACAATAAGACCCCATAATATAATAGCTGGAATAGAATGTGAGGCGCCACGGTGATGACGAATATAAGTTGCGTTATTTTTTAGTTTGAATACGGTATCGAAATCAGGTGCATGAGAACCTACGATGGTGCCGACAAGTACTGCGTGAAAAAGTGTTGGATCGTTTTGCACTACTGGATCAATCGTGGCTAATCCACCAAGTGCAATCCCCATTACAATATGAGTTCCAGTGTCCATATCTTTAAGGTCCTCCTTATTTTTTCGGCTTAGTTAGTATGGGTTATAATGAACTGGAATTACATGTTTTTATTAGTATGACCAAAGGCTATTTTCTTAAAAATTGTTGTTTTTGTTAGATGGGTATGCTCAACAACACCCTACAGAAAGCGTAGTGTTTTTTCATAGCGGTGGTAATAGTTGTAGTAAACATCCTCTAAACAGGAATTTTTAACGGCTCCTGAGGATTTACGAACAACAAAAGATAAGAAAAGAGCCTTATGAGAAAATACAAATATATATTTATTGTACCATAAAGGAAGTGCAAGTATGAGAGCTCAAATATTACAAGACTTTAACAGTTTTGGATTTCAATATGATTTACTCGATTGGTATTATGAAAATAAACGGAACTTGCCATGGCGGGAAAGTCAGGATCCATACAAGGTGTGGGTTTCAGAAATCATGCTTCAGCAAACGAAGGTAGATACGGTGATTCCGTATTTTGAACGATTTTTAACAAAGTTTCCCACAGTTTATGATTTAGCAAAAGCGGATGAGCAGGACGTGTTAAAAACATGGGAAGGATTAGGTTATTATTCCCGTGCAAGGAATTTACAATCAGCTGTAAAAGAAGTGGTTGAAAAATACGGAGGGAAAATTCCAGACACTCCAGATGAGCTAGGTTCATTAAAAGGCGTTGGTCCTTATACAAAGGGAGCGATTCTCTCCATTGCCTATAATCAGCCAGAGCCCGCAGTTGATGGGAATGTCATGCGTGTTTTTTCTCGCGTGTTAAAGATAGAGGAAGACATTGCTAAGGCAAAGACGAAAAAAACATTTGAATCGGTAGTCCGAGAGGTAATTTCTAAAGAAGATCCCTCTTCTTTTAATCAGGCAATTATGGATTTGGGTGCAACTATCTGTACACCAACATCTCCTGCATGCTTGTTATGTCCGGTTCAGGAATATTGCCGAGCATTTGCCGAAGGAGTCCAAGAAGATTTGCCAATAAAGACCAAAGCAAAGAAACAAAAGAAAAAATCATACGCCGTATTAATGATTAAAGATGAAGCAGGAAGATACATTATTGAAAAAAGGCCTGATAATGGCTTGCTTGCTAATCTATGGCAGTTTCCTATGATTCCACTAGATGAAGTGACTGTTGATCATGTTAGTGATTGGCTATATAAAGAATATGGTTTGTCGGTAAAGCTTGGAGAAAAGCTAGGTGATATTAGCCATGTCTTTTCTCATTTGAAGTGGGAACTTGTTGTCTATGCTGCGGTAACCTCCGATGCCAAAAGTGAAGATGAACGTTTAAAGTTTGTTGACAAGCAGGAAGTAGAAGAATATCCGTTTCCAGTGTCGCATCAGAAAATGATGAAATACCTTTAGTTTTGATGTACAAATGCTAATTTAAAAAGGCTGTATTCTACGATTGTTGCACTTTTTTATAGATATCTAAGAATACAGCGCTATATCCGCTACGGAAATACACTACGTTTTTCGCGGGCAGCTGGTGAGCCTCCTAGTGCTTTCGTGCTGCGGGGTCTCACCGATGCTTTGCTCTCCGTGTATTTATTCTCATCTATTTCATATTTGGTATCAACTGTGCCAATAAAAAACAACAAGCCTTACGAAAAGATACTTTAAAAAAGAGAGTAAAACCTCCTTAAAATTCAAGAAGGTTTTCTCTCTTTTTTAATTTCTGCTATGCAGTTCTTCATTTATCTCATGCAGAATGGTTAGGCCTTCTGCGTTAATATAAGGAAGCACTTGGGATAAGGCTTGTTGATAATATGCTAATTCATCATTTTTCCACTTTGTTTTGCTCATCATAGAAAGTTCTGAGAAATCTCTTGGTGTTTCATCCATTGTTTATTCCTCCAGGTAAGAAGTACGTCACTAATAATTTGTGTGAATTCTATAAAATATCTCTAGGGACTTCTTTCCATAGCTGTCAGATAAAACTTCAGAAATTCTTTGGATAATAATTCGAATCATGGACAGATTAAGTAGTGCGGAGGTGATATTGATGGCTAAAAATCCTAAGAAAACTGCTTCAGGTACAAACGTTCAGCATGTAAAACAACAAAACCAACAAGCAGCGCAAGGACAAGGACAATATGGCACAGAATTTGCTTCTGAGACAAATGCTCAGGAAGTAAGAAAACAAAATCAAAAATCACAGCAAAACAAAAAATAAATTCTGTTTACATTGTTTTTGATGAAAAGAGCTTCCTATTATTTAGGAGGCTCTTTTTTTACTGGGCGTTATACTTTATTCTTTCGTTTATAATCTATATAATAAATGAAGATAAAGAAGATAATTTTTCCAACATAAAGGTATATAGAAATGTTCTACATAGAAAACACCAATAATAGAAAAAGAATGCCTGATTTTTCTAAGAAAGGGAGATAAAATGGTTGCTCCAAACGCAGGAACTAAAATACAAATTCAAAGTTATAAACATAACGGGCAACTACATAGAGTATGGCAAAATAGCTTAGTGTTAAAAGGGACAGAAACGATTGTAATAGGAGCTAATGACAAAACACCGGTTTATGAAAGTGATGGGCGTACTTGGATTACTAGGGAACCTGCTATATGCTATTTTCATGCAAAGTATTGGTTTAATATAATAGGAATGATTCGTAATGATGGGATATACTATTATTGTAACATTAGTTCTCCATTCGTGTTCGATGACGAAGCACTAAAATATATTGATTATGATTTAGATGTGAAAGTATATCCAGATATGACTTATGACCTCTTAGATGAAGATGAATATGAAGAACATAAAAACTTAATGAATTATCCATTAGTATTAGATCGTATTTTACACAAAAATTTGGATTATTTGTTAAGATGGATTCGTCAAAGAAAAGGTCCTTTTTCTCCAGACTTTGTAGATAATTGGTATGAGCGATTTTTAACCTATCGATGAGAAAGGTAAATGAATAAATATCCTTGTTACAGCTGTAACAAGGTTTTTCTATTTAAATATCAACAAAAAGGAAGTTTTAATATGGGGCCAGTTAGGCAGTATATGGATTATGTAAGACCATACAAGTGGAAAATATTTTGGACAATCATTGTTGGAATTATTAAATTTGGAATTCCATTGTTATTGCCATTGATTTTAAAATATGTGCTGGATGACATTATATATCCAGAAAACATGACGAACGCAGAAAAGCTAACAGAACTAGCTTGGATAATGGGAGTAGCTTTCGTTGTATTCCTTGTATTAAGACCGCCAATTGAGTATATTCGACAATATTTAGCGCAATGGGTTGGAAACAGAATTCTATATGATATAAGGGATAAACTGTTTGATCACATTCAAAAATTAAGTTTGAAGTACTATTCACAGACAAAAACCGGGGAAATTATTTCCCGGGTGATAAATGATGTCGAACAAACAAAGAATTTCGTCATGACTGGTTTAATGAATGTCTGGTTGGATTTAATTACGATAATTATTGCAATCGGTATTATGCTAACCATGGATATTGGAATGACGATTGTATCCATCATTCTTTTCCCTTTATTTGGTTTCTCGATAAAATATTTTTATGGGAAATTACGTCGATTAACGAGAGAAAGATCCCAAGCGTTAGCAGAGGTACAAGGTCATCTGCATGAAAGAGTACAGGGGATACCGGTAACGAGAAGTTTTGCTTTGGAAGATTATGAACAGGAACAATTTGGGGACCGAAATAATGAGTTTTTAAATCGTGCCATGAAACATGTGGACTGGAATGCTAAGACTTTTGCCGTGACGAACACGATAACAGATTTGGCCCCTTTATTAGTGGTAGCCTTTGGTGGGTATCAAGTGATAAGCGAAAACATTAGTATTGGTACTTTAGTTGCTTTTGTCGGTTATATGGAAAGAGTGTATAGTCCGTTACGAAGATTAATTAATTCCTCAACAACGTTGGTGCAGGCGATTGCATCTATAGACCGTGTGATGGAATTTATGAATGAAAAATACGATATCAAGGATAAACAAAATGCCAAAGAACTTGGGCGAGTAGAAGGAGCTATTGATATTGAAAATGTTTCTTTTCGTTATGACGAAGAGGATAATCAAGTATTAAACGGAATTAATTTAAACGTGAAAAAAGGGGAAACCATCGCATTTGTCGGAATGAGTGGTGGAGGAAAATCGACGATTGTTAGCCTGATTCCGCGCTTTTATGATGTAACAGAGGGTTCGATTAAAGTAGATGGAACCGATATACGTGACGTGAAAGCACGTTCCTTGAGAAATAATATAGGAATGGTTCTGCAAGATAATATCTTATTTAGTGAATCCATTGCTGTAAATATTCGAATGGGGAACCCGGATGCAACGGATGAAGAAGTGATTGCTGCGGCAAAAGCGGCAAACGCTCATGAGTTTATCGAGGGTCTCCCATATGGCTATGATACATTAGTAGGGGAACGAGGAGTGAAATTATCTGGAGGTCAAAAACAGCGTATCGCTATAGCGCGTGTTTTTCTAAAAAATCCTCCTATCTTAATTTTCGATGAAGCAACATCTGCTTTGGATTTGGAAAGTGAACATCTTATTCAGGAAACGATGGAAAAATTAGCTTCAGACAGAACAACCTTTATCGTTGCTCATCGGCTAGCAACAATTACGCACGCTGATCGAATTGTAGTGATTGAGAGTGGTGAAATTACCGAAGTTGGTTCTCATGATGAATTGATGCAGAAACAAGGCAGCTACTATAATTTATATCAAGTACAAAATTTAGACAGTGATAAGCAACTAATGAAAAATAAATAAGGATATAACTCCTCCGTTAAGGTAGTGGGGGAGTTTTTTTGCTTGTGTATTGGGGCCCGACATGGTGTGTAGCGGTCGAGGGATGCGACTTTACTTTACAATTGAACTAAAGCTTTTGATAATAATAATTAACTGATCAAACTCTAAAAGAAAAATTGGTATAAGGATTTTTCATCCTTACACCAATTCAGTGTGAGAAATAGGATTATTTTAAAGTATTAGCCTTTTCCTTTTTAATGGAAATTTTATAAGAACGAAGCCTATCTAAAAAAGATTACGCCATTTTAGCAAATGCTTTACCTGCTGCTTCGATTGTCTGATCGATATCTTCTTCAGTATGTTCCGTTGTTAAGAACCATGCTTCATATTTAGATGGGGCAAGATTTATTCCTTCATTCAACATTAGTTTAAAGAAACGACCGAATGCTTCGCCGTCACTAGCTTCAGCTTCTGCATAGTTTGTTACTTTATTTACTCCAAAATAAACCGTTAATGCACCGCGCAGACGATTAACACAAATGTTAGTACCGAATTCATCTGCTTTAGCAAGAATACCTTTTTCTAAGCGTGCGCCTAATTCTTCTAATTTTTCATAGACGCCTTCTTGTCCTAATACTTCCAGACAAGCAATTCCAGAAGCCATGGATGCAGGATTCCCGGACATGGTACCTGCTTGATAGGCTGGTCCAAGTGGTGCTACTTGTTCCATAATGTCTTTTCTACCCCCGTAAGCACCGATAGGAAGTCCTCCGCCAATGATTTTACCCATTGCTGTCATATCCGGTTCTACTCCATATAATTGTTGGGCACTTCCGTAGGTGAAACGAAAAGCAGTAATAACTTCATCATAGATAACTAGTGCGCCAGCTTCGTGAGCGAGGTCATTTACGCTTTGCAGGAATCCTTCGTGTGGTTCTACAATTCCGAAGTTCCCTACGATTGGTTCAACCATAACTGCTGCAATATCGTCTCCCCATTTATCGAGTGCTTCTTTCATCGCATCCAAATCATTAAATGGAACGGTGATAACATCTTCTGCAGTTGTTTTAGGAACACCAGCTGAATCTGGCGTACCTAATGTGGAGGGACCTGATCCTGCTTCAACCAACACTGCATCGAAGTGTCCGTGATAGCATCCAGCGAATTTCATGATTTTCGTACGCCCTGTGTAAGCGCGAGCTACACGAATTGTTGTCATAACAGCTTCTGTACCAGAGTTATTAAAACGTACTTTTTCTAAAGATGGGATAGCTTCTTTTAACATTTTGGCAAATTGATTCTCTAAACGTGTTGGTGTGCCAAAAAGAACTCCGGTATTTGCTGCATTTGTGATTGCTTTTGCAATGTGTGGATGGGCGTGTCCTGTGATAATTGGACCGTAAGCCGCTAAATAATCGATGTACTTATTGCCGTCAACGTCGTAGAAGTGTGCACCTTCTCCACGTTCCATGTAAACAGGTGCACCACCACCTACTGCTTTATATGCACGAGAAGGCGAATTAACACCGCCAACAATATGCTCGAGTGCTTCTTTATGTAGTTCTTCTGATTTTGCGAAATTCATTTCATTATTCCTCCTTAAAAGGTATCCATTCTTAACTATATCAAAAATAGCTCAGTTATAGGTAATAGTCTATTTTAAGTAATAGTTGTTATGGTGTCTTTTATTGTTTATGTCGCATTGTGTATAGAGTCCTAATATCCTTAATTCAAAATACTGCTCTGTCTCCGCTACGGAAATACACTACGCGCACCTTAGGGGAGCTGGTGAGCCTCCTTCGTGCTGAAGAGCGTGTGCGCCTGCGTCTACTAGAATTGCTTCGAAGTAGGCTTCCTCGGCGCAAGGGAACAGTGAAGCCTATTCGAGTAGTTCCCTCACTACGCAGTCTCACCGATGCTCTTCTTCCCGCAGGAAAAGAGGCCTAGATGAGACCCCGGAGTGCGATAGCACGAGGAGGCTCATCAGCCGCCCGCAGAAAGCGACTGCCCGGAGCGGAAATCAACAAAATGCACCTTATTTCATATTTATTCTTAATTAAATAAATCAACAATTTCCATCAACACTGAAAATTACAATCAACAAAATTTCAAGGGAAAAAGCCCAGTCAATCAATGCTCTAAAATGAAAATTATAAATTAGACAAGCTAAGGTGTTACTGAGCATATACATGATTATAGAGAAAGAAAAAGGGGCAATCATCATGTTTCTTATTCCATGGGTTATTTTTATTTTAATCATTGCAGTACTAGTGACTAGTATCTTCGAGTTTATTAAAGGGAAAAAACTTCATGTTCAATTTGAAATGAGAGATAGTCGATTTTCAAGTGAGTTATTCATGACATTGTTAGTAATATATATTATTGTGATTATTGGATTTGGTTTAATCTACTTTATTCTATCGTTTCAAGGCATCATCTTGGTAGAATATGGCGAATTGCGGCAGACTAGTATTATCGGATCTATCATTCATTCTATTTATTTTAGTGGGGTAACCTTACTCACGATTGGATATGGAGATATTACTCCAATCGGGATAGGTCGGTTGATTGCGGTGTTAGAGGCCTTGATTGGTTATGTTTTACCTACTGCTTTTGTGATGAAATTATTTCAAACACGAGAGCGAGGAAGAGATAAATGAATCCCACCTGGCGATATGATATAGTGTTGTTATATAAGATTTGGGAGGGATTTTTGTGACAGTAGAAGTAGGACAAGAAGTGAAAGATTTTACGTTACCTAATCAGGGCGGTGAAAATGTGAGCCTATCTGATTTTCGTGGGAAGCATGTAGTCCTTTATTTTTATCCAAAAGATATGACCCCAGGATGTACAACAGAAGCATGTGATTTTCGTGATAACCATGAGAACTTCGGGGAATTGGATGCTGTGATAGTAGGGATTAGCCCAGATCCAGTAGAAAGACATCAGAAGTTTATCGATAAACATGATCTGCCATTTTTGCTACTTGCAGATGAAGACCATCAAGTAGCTGAAGACTTTGATGTTTGGAAGTTGAAAAAGAATTTTGGCAAAGAGTATTATGGTATTGAACGCTCCACTTTCATTATTGATAAAGAAGGAGTACTTCAAAAAGAATATCGCAAAGTAAAAGTCCAAGGCCATGTGGAACAAGCGTTGGAATTTATAAGAGAGAATTTAAAGTAACTGTATCAACATGATCTATAGGAACACAAAGGGACATCCCTTTGTGTTCTTTTCGTGTAGAGTGTTAGAACTATTTTATTCATTTATTACGACTTCTGGGTTCCTGGTACTTTTAAATAATTAATAATTGTCATATAATAGTAGATATTTAAACTATAAGTAATTATTAAATACTATGATACAATGAAAAGGGGATAGAGAAGGTGTGTAAAGGTAGCACCCTTATCTAGGTGTACCCATGCATATGCATCTTTTCTGCAAATTTTTATGGGGAAGGTTGGTACAAATGGGCAACAAAGACACGAATACAGATGTTATTTTAATTGGTGCCGGCATCATGAGTGCGACACTAGGAACATTGTTGAAAGAATTAGTACCTGATATGAATATTAAAGTTTTTGAAAAACTTGACAAAGCCGGAGAGGAAAGCTCAAATGAATGGAATAATGCGGGAACGGGGCATTCTGCACTTTGTGAGCTAAACTACACAGTTGAAAAACCAGATGGAACATTAGATATTAGTAAAGCAATAAAAATTAACGAGCAATTTCAGGTTTCCAAACAATTTTGGTCTTATCTTGTAAACAGAAATCTGATACAAAATCCACCAGATTTCATCATGCCATTACCACATATGAGTCTAGTTCATGGAGAACAGAATGTGAAATTTTTAAAGAAACGTTTTGAAGCGTTATCACAAAATCCGTTATTCGAAGGAATGGAATATTCAGAGGCTCCAGAAAAACTGAAGGAATGGCTTCCGGTTGTAATGGAAAACCGTTCCAGTGATGAAGCCATAGCAGCAACTAAAATTGATTCAGGAACGGATGTTAATTTTGGAGCGCTAACACGCAAGTTATTTGAGCACTTAGAAAGTCAAAATGTTGCAATAAACTATAAGCATGATGTAAAGGATATTGAACGTATTAGTGATGGGAATTGGGAAGTAACTGTTCGTGATAATAAAAATGGCAAAATCGAATGTCATACAGCGAAATTCGTCTTTATCGGAGCTGGTGGAGGAAGTTTGCATTTATTGCAAAAGTCCGGTATCCCTGAGGGCGAGCATATCGGCGGATTCCCTGTAAGCGGATTATTTATGGTTTGTAATAACCCAGATATTATAGCTCAACACGAAGCAAAAGTGTACGGAAAGGCTAAAGTTGGTGCTCCGCCGATGTCTGTACCGCATCTAGATACAAGGTATATTGACAATAAAAAGTCATTGTTATTTGGGCCGTTTGCTGGCTTCTCACCGAAGTTTTTAAAAACGGGATCGATGCTTGATTTAGTTACCTCTGTGAGAGCAGATAACCTTTTAACGATGCTTGCTGCGGGAGTAAAAGAGATTTCCTTAACAAAATACTTAATACAGCAAGTGATGTTATCAAAAGAACAGCGTATGGAAGAGTTGCGGGAATTTATACCGAATGCTAAAAGTGGGGATTGGGACTTACTAGTAGCAGGACAACGAGTGCAGGTTATCAAAGATACAGAAGCTGGCGGGAAAGGAACCCTTCAATTTGGTACAGAAGTTATTACTTCTGAGGATGGGTCTATTTCGGCATTGTTAGGCGCCTCTCCAGGTGCATCCACTGCTGTACAGGTCATGCTTGAATTATTAAGTAAATGCTTCCCGGAACAAATAAAAGAGTGGGAACCGAAAATCAAAGAAATGATTCCTTCCTACGGCTTATCCTTAATGGAGAATCCAGAACTGTTGAAAGAAGTGAATGCAACCACTTCACAGACTCTTGGATTGAACAGTAAGGAACCGGTCTTAAGTTAGTTTATATAAAGTTACTGATATAAAGAGAGAACCTTCATAATGACTATGGAAGGTTCTTTTTATATATAAATAGTAATATACAACCTCTACTGAGAATAGGATGTAGTACAAAGTCTATTACATCTATATTAAAAGAGGTGTACGTATGGAAAATATTAACTCTACGAATCTTGTAAAGGATAGGAGACTATATTTAATTTGGAAGAGGATAATAGATATCTTGGTTAGCTCTTTTTTACTTGTATTCTTTTGTCCCTTATTCTTATTTATCTGTTATCGAATTTACAAAAAAGAAGGTGGACCCATTTTTTATAGAGAAGTAAGGGTGGGAAAAAATCAGCGTAATTTTATCATGTACAGCTTCCGTATGATGACGAACCCCTCTAGAATTATCTGGGCATTGCCACCATATCCTATTTCTGAGAAATGGAAGGAAGGAGTGCCGGATGAATTTTCTTTTCAAAACGATAAGCAATGCACCATGACTCCGACGGGCATTTGGCTGAAAAAATACAACCTTCAACTTTTACCGAGATTATGGAATGTGTTAAAAGGAGACATAAGTCTCGTCGGTCCCATGCCTGAAAAGAAAGAAATCGTTGACTGTTATAATGATTGGCAACAGAAACGACTAATGGTTAAACCAGGATTAACCGGATATGCAAGAATTACTAGAGGAGATAATATGAAATATACGGAAAGAATTCATTACGATCTTTTCTATATTCAGAATCGCTCACTAAAAATGGATTTGAAAATACTTTGGAGTACGATAAAAGGAGATGCTCTAAGTTAAATACTCCCAATCTTAATAGTTTTCAGGTAAAATAAGAGGAAATTGAAGAAAATGGGGGATGAGCAAATGATTGTCTTTTCCGCGAAAATATCAGAAAAACACCAAAATAGATTGAAAACTAATTTTCCAGAACAGAAATTTGTATTTTGTAAAAATAGCGAAGAAGCAAAAAACTATGTAAAAGATGCAGTTATTTATGTTACCTTTGGATCGGACATAAATGAATCATTCCTGAAAGAGGCAAAAAGGCTTAAATGGATTCAAGTATTATCTGCTGGTGTAGATGAACTTCCTTTTGAAATCCTACAGGAAAAAGATATTATACTGACCAATGTTCGAGGAATTCATGCGATTCAAATGGCAGAGTATGCTATTTCTATGCTAATGCAAGTGTACAGACAAGGAAAGAAAATCATCAAGAATGAAGAAAACCAGATATGGGATAAATCTGTAAGAATAAATGAAATAACAGGTAAAACAATGGTTGTTGCAGGAACTGGTGCCATTGGAAGTGAAGTGGCAAGACTAGGAAAAGCTTTTCGGATGCATACGATTGGAATTTCAAAAAGTGGCAGACAAGTCGAATTTTTTGATGAGAATTATAATATAGATGAATTAAATAATGTTCTATCTAATGCTGATTTTGTCATATCCGTTTTACCAAGTACACCAGAAACGCAAAATTATTTTACATTAGAGCAATTTAGAGCAATGGCTAATCATGCTGTATTCTTAAATATGGGAAGAGGAAATGCAGTAGTGGAAGAAGATTTATTAACAGCAGTCCAGCAAAAAGAAATTGCGCATGCCGTCTTAGATGTAGTTAAAGAGGAACCGTTACCCAAAAATCATCCATTTTGGACAGAGGAAAACATAACAATTACCCCACATATCTCAGGTTTATCACCAAGCTACATGAAACGTGCACTGAAAATTTTTGAGGATAATTTAAACATCGATATAACAAGGAATGATAATTATATTAATCTTATTAATTTAAGCAGGGGGTATTAGATTATGGCACGAATCTATACAAGATCAGGAGATAAAGGACTTACATCACTTGTTTACGGAGAACGCGTTCCTAAAAACGATTTACGTGTGGAAGCATACGGAACATGTGATGAGACGAATTCTTTTATAGGACTGGCACTTAGCTTCTTGAGTCAGGAGAAGTGGGACAAAAAGGAAGAATTTATCGAAGTAATGCATCGCGTACAAACAGTAATGTTTCATGTAGGTGCGGAACTATCTACACCAAAAGGGAAAGAAGTCAGCTGGAAATTAAAGCAGGATCATATCGATGAATTAGAAGCGAAAATCGATGAATGGGACAGGGAACTGGAGCCATTGAAAAATTTCATTTTACCGTCTGGTACCAGTGTTTCGAGTGCGTTGCATACAGCAAGGACCATTGCTAGACGAGCAGAACGAACAGCGGTTGCTCTGGGGGATGAACTGGATAATCCATTAGTTCGTCAATATTTGAACCGGTTATCCGATTTCTTATTCGTTGCTGCCCGCTTCGCAAATAAACAGATGGGGGGAGAGGAACGCGTCTTAAAAACAGATGTTTAGAATTCCCTATTCATATTTGTATATAAATTAGAAAAGAACTAATATTAATTAATGAAGAGTTTAAATGAGCATAATTGATAATATGAGCATTAATAAGGTACTTATATTGACAGAATACTGTACTAACAGGTAAACTAATTATAAAGATTATAAATTAATAATACTAATAGAATAGCGTTTACTCTAGTTTTTCGGTGTACGATGTCTCCTGAAAGAAAATACCTTATTCTTTGGGTATGCTGATGCTTAACACTGGGGAGAGACAATTAGAATGCATTTATTATAGAAAGTGAGGTGGATGGCTGTGTCTGAAAAGCGATTACGACAAGCTATTGATACATTAAAAGAATCAGGCGTCCGTATCACTCCACAACGTCATGCGGTACTTGAGTATCTTTTAAATTCAATGGTTCATCCGACAGCAGATGAAATATATAAAGCACTCGAAGGAAAATTTCCAAATATGAGTGTAGCAACTGTATACAATAATTTGCGTGTCCTTCGTGAAGTCGGTCTAGTACGTGAACTTACTTATGGTGATTCATCCAGCAGATTTGATTGCAATACATCAGATCATTATCACATTATTTGTAATGAATGCGGAAAGATTGTCGATTTTCACTATCCTTCGTTGGATGAGGTTGAGTCTTTAGCAGAGCAGGTAACAGGATTTGATGTTAGTCATCACCGATTAGAAGTATATGGAACCTGTGAAGACTGTCAAAAAGTAGCAACACAAAAACACTAAGATAGATGCTTTGAAACTTAAAAAATCCAAATGTCTAATGACATTTGGATTTTTTTATGGTTAATGAGAAATAGCTTATTATGTTTCTTTTGATTTTCTGCGGCGTGAGTTATATTTTTCGTCAAACTCCTTACCTTCTAGGTTTTTATCTAATGTTAATGGTTGTTTGCAATGCATGCAAGCATCTACTCTACCAAGCATTTTTGTCGGTTTTCCGCAGTTTGGACATTCTACCGGGACAGCTCTTAGTGATAAGGTACCAATCCAAACATATACCACAAGACTAAATCCAATAGATAATACCCCTAAAGCAAAAAAGATTAACATTAGCCATTCTGTATCCTTAAACAGAATACCTCCATACATAATCAGAATACCGGCAAAAATTAATATAAGTGCAAAGGACCTTATTTTGTTGATTTTACTTGAATAGACTAATCTTGGTTCAGCCATGATCTTCCTCCTTAGTATCCACTTGTAGTATAGCATATTCTTACAGGAATTTCGTTTTAGAAAAAAAGGATTTCACTCAATTGTAACGAAATAATAGTAAAAGGCATTAAATTTGCCTGCGTTTGATGATAGAATATAGAAGTTGTTTAAAATAGTAAACATATTTACGAAGAGTGGAGGAAGTCAGGATGGAAAATTTCCTAAGACCTATTTATCAAGAACGTGCCAGTGATTTAAACACCTTAGGTATCCTCACAATGGAAAAAACAAATCCCAATAGCCCTTTAACTGATAATTTTGATATCATTTTGCTTATTATAGTAAAAGAAGCCAATCATTCATGGTACGTAAAACACTATGAAAGTGCAAATGAAACGGCAGCATTACATATTGTTACAGAAGAAACGCTATTGGAGTGGATTGATACAAGTACATATAGAAGAGCAGTCGAATGGATTATTAATGGCAGAGTCGTATTTGATCGTAATGAATATATTAGTAATCTAAAAGAAAAATTGAGAGATTTTCCACTGGCTAAAAGGAATTTACGTAAAGCAATTGAATTCGGTAAACTAGTAAAAAGCTTTAATGAGGCAAAAGCTTTATTTGCATCACAAAACTATAAAGATGCAAATAGTAAAATTCTCAGTTCTTTACATTACTTAGCTAGACTTGCGGTAATTGAAAAAGGATTCTATCCTGAAGTGACCGTTTGGAATCAAGTGAAAAACATTGATTTGGAAATATATAAACTATATGAAGAGTTTATTGAGAGTAGAGAAGAAATCAGTAAACGAATTGAATTAATGATCATAGCAATGGATTATGTTATTAACAACCGAGCGGAGGTTTCTGCTGAGCATCTCCTGGAAATTATGAGAACAAAAAACGAACCATGGTCATATGCTGAATTGAAAAATGTACCTTCCATCAAGCCTTATACACTTGATCTCTCTGCAATTATTTCATATTTAGAAGAAAAAGAGATTATTCTTGCTGTTTTAGAAGAAACAAAAGGAGAAGAAGTTTTTCAACGTAATTATAAGATAAGTGATTTTTAGTCACATTGCTGATTAGTGTTACGTAGTATATACACGGTTGCAGTTAATGAGTTTTTACTTAGAGCTAATATTAAATCTTAAAAGATATAAAAATGTATTGACTTTTATAAAGTAGCCGTGTTAAAGTATTTCTTGTCGCAAAAAAAAACGAATGTATATAACGACATTTAATTAAAAATTACTTGTTGACATTTCGTGAATAGTTATGATATATTATAAAAGTCGCTGTTACAAAGCGATGAACAAAATTTGCTCTTTGAAAACTGAACAAAACAACCAGTATGTTAAATGAAAGGCGAAAGCGTTCGGTTAACGACGTACGGACTGGACTGAACCGCAGGAGATAAAGGAAACACGATGAACGTAGTGAATCGATGTTGACTTATCGTACGGAGGTGAGGGAAGTCGCGCTAGTCGTTGAACGCTTGAGCTAGACATAAAGGAAACTCGTTTTTCTTTATAAAATACAGAAGTTAACACTTCTGGAAGCTAAGAATTCTCTTTGTGATTGATTGGTGTTAATCACAAAACAAACTTTTTTGGAGAGTTTGATCTTGGCTCAGGACGAACGCTGGCGGCGTGCCTAATACATGCAAGTCGAGCGCGGGAAGCTAACTGATCTCCTTCG
>NZ_RBZP01000014.1 GCF_003628505.1 Oceanobacillus halophilus
AGCTCCCCGCGGAAAGCGGAGTGTATTTCCGTAGCGGTGTTAACGAATCGCTCCATTAGTTATTTATTCTTAATTAAATATATTCGGAGTTTCTATCAACTGCGAAATTTAAAGGCAATAACATAGGAAAAAAGAGTTTAATTATAATCTATGTACTGCGTGAGGTGACGCATGGATAATAAAGATAATAACCATAAACCTGATATCATAGATGAAGATTTATATGAGGAGTTTGATGACGAGGAATTATATGAACTCGTACAGGAAGAGCGAAAAAAGGCATTAGAAAAAGCTAAAAACAGAAAAAACACTTCAACCAAACGTCCATTTCCAAAGTGGGCCTTTTGGTTAATAGCCATCGCAATGTTTATTAATGTGTTTGCTTTAATCCCACAAACTTATTCTATACCCGCTATAGAATTTCTAAAAACATCAGCTAACTTAATGATGAATGAAGACATTCAATCCTATAAGAAAGCAGTGGTTGTGGTAGAATCAGAGGATAACAAGGGAACTGGTTTTGCCATTTCCAGCAACGGAACCATACTAACGAATTACCACGTTATTGAAGATAAAAATCATTTAGCAGTAGCCTTTCCTGATGATGGTTTGTTTGAAGCTGAAATAATCGAAGAACATCCATCTATAGACTTAGCTGTATTAAAAGTAGAAGGGGAGGACCTACCTTACCTTGAGTTAGCGCATAATGCTGAAATCTCACCAAATGAAGCAATCAAGTTTATTGGTAATCCATTAAGGTTCAATGGAATTGCTAATGAAGGAAATATTATAGGTTATACACAACTCGATGATTGGGATGAACAAGTAGTCATGCTAGAAGCACCTGTGTATCGAGGGAATAGCGGTAGTCCAATTATAAACAGTAATGGAGAAGTTATAGGAGTTATATTTGCTACACTAAATTCTGATATGTATGGAAAAGTAGGATTATTTGTCCCCATAGATTTATTCTATAAATATCAAACATAGTAAAGATAAAATCTTTGAAAAATGTCTCTAGCCTTAGCTAGGGACATTTTAAATGAAAGTAGGTCAATATTACTACAAAATGTGTTGTCAGTAATTGATATTTAAACAAATTGTAATGACTTTGAGATAGCAACATAAGTCACGTTAAGTTACGATAGATAGTGTCCAATAAAATAGAAATTTGTCGAAGTAAAATGAAAAAGATGGTGAGATCATCATGTTAATTATAAACTTATTTAATGAAAAGAATAATATCATACAAACTACACCCAAAAAGGTATGTCATATAACGAAAAATATAAGACCAGGGGGAGATTCTGTTTGATAATGAGTAAGACCTTAGAGGAAAAACCCCTTGAACAAATGGTTATATCTGCTCAAAACGGAGATACTGCTGTACAAAACTACTTACTTAAAAGTTACCAGCCATTTATTGCTAAATGCGTCTCAGAAGTCTGTAAACGTTACATCAACCCGAAAATGGATGATGAATTCAGTGTTGGATTATCTGCATTTAATGAAGCACTCTTTTCATATTCACCGGAAAGAGGAAATGCCTTCTTACCATTTGCTAAACTTGTTATAAAAAGAAAAGTAATTGATTATATCCGCGCCAATCAAAAAGCAATAAAGGCTGTATCATTGGATGAAAGTTATGATGAAGTTCAAATGGAAAATCCAATTGAAATCCATGTAGCAAGAGAGAAATATCAAGAAAAGCAGAATAATTCCCTGCTTAGAGATGAGATATTGGAGTTTAAAGAAAAACTGAAAGAGTATAAGTTGTCATTGTATGAACTGACTGAGATTTCTCCTAAACATAGAGATGCGAGAGAATCTGCTATTCATACAGCAAGAGTACTATATGAAGATGAAGTCTTACGTGAGTATGTTTATCAGAAAAAGAAACTTCCTATAAAGAATCTTAATAAAAAAGTAGATGTCAGCAAAAAAACGTTAGAGCGAAATCGTAAATTTATTTTAGCAATCTTTATCGTTTTAAGTGAAGATTTTATCTATCTAAAGGACTATCTTAAGGGTGTGGGTCAGTGAAAAAAAGAGGAATTATACTTGAGCAACATCGAAATTACACCATCCTTTTGACAAAAGACGGTGCTTTTGAAAAGGGAAAAGTAATAACAGGTAGCGGTCAGATTGGTGATGAAGTTTTTTTTGAGCCATTTGGCACCAAGAAGAAATCGTTTGTTTTTGCCCAGGGAAATCGGAAACATGTATCTGCCCTTTTTCTAAGTGCAGCGTGTTTCCTATTGTTGTTAATTCTTCCGGTTTACTTTATTACAGGTGCTAATAAAACTTATGCTTATGTTTCTGTAGATATCAATCCAAGTATCGAATTAGAAATAAATAAAGATTATCAAGTTCGCAGTATTCGGCCAATTAATACAGATGCCTCAACAGTTGTTGATCAATTAGAGGATTATCAAAACAGAAAAATTGAGACAGTAATTCAAATGATTATGGATAAAAGTGAAGAAAATGGACTTATTAATGAACATAAGAGTATGCTGGTTGGAGTAAGCTTTCTTGGTGATACTGATTCAGATGAGGAAATTTTATATTTGTTGGAAGATCACTTGGAATTAAGTGAGCCTGACTGGGAAATAGCAGCATTTGATATACCGAAAAATATTCGAAACCAGGCTAAAGAACAGCAACTTTCCATGAATGAAGTCATTGCGACGACTTTTTTGGAAGATTCGAATCTTTCTGCAGATGATTCAAATAATAGTAATTTAGACGAACATGAAATTGAAATTATTGATTCTTTTTATAATACGGAAGAAGTGGAAGTTGAAGAGGAAAGTGAAATTAAAAAAGAAGAATCAGATGCAGAGGAAATAGAAGAAACGGAAGAGATTAAACAGACCACCGATGAACGCAACGAAGAAAATCAAGAACAATTAGCTGAGCAGAAGGATAAAAAAGAAAATGCACCTGTTATCATAAGCAAAGATAAAAAAGACAAAGCAGCAAAAGAAAAACAAACGAATTCATCTAGAAAAGACGAAAATCATCCAAGCAATTTAAAAAGTAAAAATGGTGAAATAAATTCAAATGGCAGAAATGTTATAAAAGGAAATAATGGTTCAACTAAATCCCAAACAAACCATGCAAAGGAACAGAAAAAACAAAAAAATAATGGTAAACATAAAGGAAAGAATGAAAATCACAAAGTAAAGAATGGAAATCCCGAAGCTAATAATCCAAGCAGAAATAACAAAGGTAAAGGTAACCAGAAAGACATTGAGTAAAAATGGAAAAGCAGCTTAAAGCTTGCTTTTCCATTTTTTTATCTTTTTAAACTTTCATGGTGACAGCAGGGGTTTGCTTCATAGCGTGATCTATATAATAGAGAAGATTATCATGGGATTCCATGATTTGCCTTTGATCAAGTGAATAGTTATAGGAATGTAAAAAATGTTGGATTTTTTTAGAAAGTAAATCATCGTTGGTTCGAACCATTAGAACTAATAAGTCATCCCATTGTCCCCATAGCGTGTAGTATAGAGCTTTGTCGTAATCTAAAATATCATTCCCCTCCTTAAATTAAAGGGTCATTAAATAGTGTCCCCGTTTTTACTATTACATGTGCAAAACTTTTTTGGTGTGAATGCCATAAAAAGGCTAATGGACTTTAGCATAATGTTATTTTACGCGAAACATACTATGTCTAGATCCATAAATAAAAGGAGGAGATTAGTTGAAGAAAAAGTTGATTGCCGGAGCTATTGTTGTTTCTTTAGCTTTAGGTGGTTGTCAAGCTGCTGAAGAAGGTGCAAGTCCAAACGGTGCTGGCAACTTGGATCATGCTAGGTATGGTACCGATACTGGTGACGGGATGACAAACGTACGAAATTATAGGATGCAACGTGATGCAGACGATTTTCAAAATCGCGATGCACGAAATATAAACCATCGAACCAATGACAGAAATATGAACAATAATGCACAAAACAACAATTACACGAATCTAAACCAAAACCGTGTGAATGACAATGATAACGAAAATCGATATGAAATCGCAAGTGAAGCTGCAGACAAAATCTCAGATAAAGTTAAGGAAATAGATAACGTATATGTCGTAACTACGGATAACAATGCTTATGTTGCAGCCGAGCTTGATACAGATAAAAAAGATCGAAACCGTAATAAAAATCAAAATGATAATCAAAACAGGTTTGATGATGAGTTATCGGATAAAGTAAAAGAAGAAATATCTGACATTGTCAAGTCTGTGGATAAGGATATTGATAATGTGTACGTTTCCACCAATCCAGATTTCTTTGATCTAACCAATAACTATGTAGAAGATGTTGACCGTGGCGAGCCAATTGAAGGGTTTTTTGATCAATTTGGTAATATGATCGAGCGATTATTCCCTCAGAATAAATAAAAGTTAACAATGGAGTGTCTCATGGCTAAGGTGATGAGGCACTCATTTTCTGTTCTTTTTGGTTTGATTGATAATTGTGCTAAAATAATGAAGAAAAGCAAGATATTGGAGGAAAATTTGATGAGTAAAAAAGCATTAGCATTTTTAAAAGAAAATAGAGAAACGTTACTATCCAGACTAAATCATTTTTTATCTATTCCAAGTGTAAGTACAGATAGTGCTCATAAAAACGACGTACATGCAGCTGCTGATTTTATTGTTACATATTTAGAAGAAATTCAATTTGAAAAGGTACAAAAAATGGAAACAGCTGGTCATCCACTCGTATACGCTGAATATAATGGTGCTGGTCCTGATGCACCTACAGCGCTATTTTATGGACATTATGATGTACAGCCAATTGATCCGATTGATGAATGGAAAAGTGACCCATTTAAACCCGAAGTAAGAGATGGAAGAATTTTTGCCCGTGGCTCCAGTGATGATAAAGGGCAAGTATTTATGCATTTAGCTGTATTTGAAGCCTATCTAAAGACAGAAGGCAAGCTTCCTATCAATATAAAGGTATGCATTGAAGGGGAAGAAGAAATTGGAAGTGAGAACCTTTATGAGGTGTTACATAAGAGGAAAGAACAGTTTAAAGCTGACTTTGCTGTGATTTCAGATTCAGGTATGATAGCCAAAAATCAGCCAACGATTCTTTATGGCTTAAAAGGATTTACTGGTATTGAAATAACCGTAGATGGCCCAGACCATGATTTACATTCGGGAATGTATGGTGGAGCGGTCAGAAATCCGATCATGGCATTAAATCATATTTTAGCATCCATGAAAGATTTAGATGAAGTTATTACAGTGGAAGGATTTTATGATGATGTGGAGCCGCTAACTGATGAAGAAAGGAATATAATAGCTAACGTTCCTTCTGAAGACTTTGAGGAATCTACTGGAATCCCTAATACCGTATCTGAAAAAGGATATACTGCTCAGGAGCATACCATGGGTCGTCCAACATTTGAAATTAATGGAATCTATGGAGGGTATCAAGGAGAGGGGACAAAAACGATTATTCCATCTTCTGCAACAGCAAAAATTACCTGTCGCTTAGTTCCTGGACAAGACCCAGAAAAAATCCAACAGTTACTTGAAAATCATGTAAAAAAAGTAGCTCCCTCTGGTGTAAATGTTCAAGTGAAGAAGGAAAAGTTATCAGCCAAAGCCTATAAAGTCGAACCAAACCATCCACTTATAAAAAAAGCAGCAGAGAGCTATACAAAAGCATTTGGTAAAGACACGGTCTATATTCGTATGGGTGGTTCCATTCCAGTAGTTGAATGGATTGAAGCAATTTATCAAATTCCTATTGTTTTATTAGGGTTTGGGACACCAGAAGATCGATTGCACTCACCGAACGAAAGTTTTCCGTTAGACAGTTTTGATAAAGGAATGGAAACCCTTGTATATTACTGGAATAAAGTTAAGGAATAAAAGGAGAAATGAATAGATGAAGAAATTTGCCATTATTACTGGTGTATCACGGGGCCTTGGAGAAGGGATAGCTAAATTACTGTTGGAATCTGGAGTTAATGTTATTGGGGTATCCAGAAGTAAAAATCTAGTGGTGCCTGATATTGCTAAAGAGAATAATCTTGTGTACCAGCATTATAGTTGTGACTTAGGTGATGCTGATCAAGTAGAAACAATATTTAATGAAATAAAAAATCATGTTTTTACGAAAGAGACATCTGAGGTTTTTCTTATTAATAATGCAGCTACTGTTGAACCAATGGACCAGGCAATGAACCTAAAAACAAGAGATATACTTCAACATGTTCAAGTTAATACTGTAGCACCTATGATACTTACCAATTTATTTTTAAAAGAAGCTCACCAGCATGAAATCCCCGGAATTGCCGTTATTGTTACCTCTGGTGCTGCGGACCGTCCGATTTATGGTTGGAGTACCTACTGCGCTACCAAAGCAAGTATGAATATGTATACACAATCAGTAGCTTTGGAGCAGGATGAATTAGCTACAGGTAATAAAATAATTGCTTTTAATCCTGGGGTGATGGATACGGAAATGCAAGAAACCATCCGTTCAAGATCCAAAGAGGAATTCTCTGATGTAGAGCGCTATCAAAAATTAAAAGAAGAGAATAAGTTAAATAGTCCCATTGATGTTGCAGGAGTGTTGATTGATATTATTAATGATGAAGACGTGGTGAACGGAAAAATCTATAATGTGAAAAATTATCTTTGATTTATTTTTAGCACGCTTCCAGCATATCTTTTAAAAACTAGGCGATACGCCCGCTCCATTTCAAGTCTTCTTGAATATAGTAAATTAGCCTTGAAAATAAGGAGGGGAAAGTTATGGGTAAAGAAGGTAGAGGAGGTTACGGCTCAGGCTTCGCGCTTTTAGTCGTGCTATTTATTTTACTAATAATCATTGGAACCGCATATACTGGCGGTTACGGTGGAGGATATTATTAAAAAGGAATGCAGTGGGAAAATTCCACTGCATTTTTTTAATAGTGTAAATGATATTTCTTTTTGATTTTATGCGTTAATAATTTTTGGATAATGGTAATACCTGAAGTTAAACAAAGGAATAATATTCCCGCAATTTGAAGTGAACCTTGGAAATATTGGATATTCCACAGGATTAATACAATAATACCAAAAATCCCTGCCGTAAATAATAATGCTACGAGTCCAATAAACCTCATCTTAAATAGTTCCTGTTCATCTGTCCAATTAAGCTTTGGATTTAAAAAGTCCAAATAGGTACCCATACTACTTGTATATATGCTCCCTAATAAAGTGAGAAAAAGCCAAATAGCAAGTATTTCTCCTGGGACATGGAGAAAGAAAAGCATAATCGTTAATAAAAGTCCGATAGTTAGTAGGTCAATAAGACTGGCTACCCCTATTTTACTCAAAACTATTTGTTTTGGCTTAATTGGTAAGAATAAATTAGTATACCAGTTCTTACCCTCTCGTGATATAGAGGTGTAAGAGGTTGGATTAGCACCTAATATAAATATAGAGACCATAAACAAGGTAAGAATCATACTTTTTTCAGAAAAGGCTTCTGAGAAATTTGCCAAGGAATTATTTCCAAAATCAAGCATAAGGATTATCACGAGAAAAAATGGACCAAATAAACTTTGTACGATGCATTGCATTAGGAATGTTGGTGTACGTATTATTGTCTTTAATTCTTTTTTTATATAACTAATCCAAACGGAATTGTTGTGTAAGCTCTTATTAATTTTCTTTTCTGAGAAGGATTTTTTATTTCCTGTATTGACTCCAAGAACCCCTTTTAAATATAACAATTGACCGAGCCATAGAAATAGGACAAACCCTAGTATACATAATGTGATAACGCCCAATAAAGAAAGAACTCCTACACCTGTTGCAATTCCAATAAGCACTTTTGTACTAAGGTAAGCGGGTGGATAGAATCCGGTTAGCATTTGTAATAGTCCATCCTGTTCCTGCAAAAACATTACCATGTTTTCAATAAAGGCATCATCATTTGTATTAATACGTACGAGAACATTTATGCCAATAATGAACACTAAAGTAGCAATTCCGGCAATAACTTTTGAGCGATCTTTGTTTTTGGCAACATTGACAAATCTCATGACGAACATAATCAGAATTGCCGCCAGTGAAAATGGCACAATAGGCGTAAGAAGTAAAAGGATTATACCAACAATAAAATACAAGATAGAAGCGCCACTTATCGTTCCGTAGAAAAAATAAAACGGTAAGTACAAAGCACTTGCTGTTATATATAAATAAATAAAGGGATTAATGGCTTTACTTATTAATAACTGATATGGCTCAAACGGAAAAGGAATAAAAGATTCTATGTCCTCAGAAAAATAGAATGTCGTTAGTATGGTTAACATGCTAATAAAGAATAAAAGAAAATGTAATGTTAAGAATAACAATCCCAGAATCACTGATTCCTGGCCAATTGGTTCAAACGCTTGATATAAACTTTGTACTAGGCCTCGCATAATATCGATGTATACAAATAAAATAGGTAACAAGATGATAAACGAAAAAATATACATGAATGTTTGTGAAGCTTTTCTGTCAGGATTTCGATATTGCATTTTTAACATGGTTTTGGCAAGTAGAAACGTTTTATGCATCATTCGTCATCTCCAGGAATACTTCTTCTAAAGAGTCATTGGAAGGGTTTTGCTCGCGTAGTTCTTGTAACGTTCCATAAAATAGCAATTTCCCATGATTAATGATGGCAACTTCATCAACCAACTGTTCAACAACTTCTAAACCATGACTGGAGAAGAATACCGTATTTCCCTTTTCTGCATGTTCACGCAACATTTCCTTTAATAGGTAAGATGATTTTGGATCAAGCCCAGTTAATGGCTCATCTAATATCCAAATAGGTGGATCATGCAGTAAGACTCCTGTCACAATAATTTTTTGCCGCATACCATGGGAATAAGTTTGTATATAATCATTTAATGCTGTATAAATGGAAAATTGTTTGGTAACTCTTTCAATTCGCTCTTTCCGAATGTCTGATGGGATATTAAATATGTCACCAATAAAATTTAGGTACTCCATTCCCTTCAATCGTAAAAACATATCTGGATGATCAGGCACAAGACCAAAGGTTTTTTTAGCTTCCATTGGTTGTTTCTCAATATCATAGCCATTTAAAGTGATGGTACCTTCATCTATTGGGAGAATCCCAGTCATCATTTTAATTGTCGTTGATTTCCCTGCTCCGTTTGGGCCTAAGAATCCAACAATTTTCCCATGGGGTATTGTTAAGTTTAAATGATCAATCGTTCTTCTGGACGAAAAACTTTTTGTCACATTTTTAATTTCAATCATTGTATTCCTCCTTGCTTATCGCTAGTGATTGTGACATTATTAGTGACTATTGCTATTTATGATTTGTCGTAGTTGATAGAAACTGTTGATTTATTTAATTTAGAATAGTTAGCTCTCGCTTACACTTATGAATATTTTCTGCTAGGATTCGCTACGGCAGAATACTTCGCTTTCCGCGGGCACGGCCTCAGCCTCCTCGCGGAAAAACCACCGCTGTGGGGTCTTCGGACACGTGCTTTTCCCGCAGGAGTCTCCGTATTCTGCCTCCGCTATGTTTCATGCACTAAATATTTTTAAAGTTAAAGTCAATAATGCTACGTTTGGTATATTATTCCTCGTAAAAACAGAATTTTTCTAGTTAAAATCAGGTAGAGCAGGAACTTAGCGGAAATACACGGAGACTCCTGCGGGAAGAAAAGCCTAGGCTCAGCAGCGCCCGCGGAAAGCGTAGTGTATTTCCGTAGCGGGTGTTAAGCAGTATTTTGAATTAAAGATATCAACAGTCTATACAAACTCCACATTAAGAGTTTATGCAGTTTTAGTAATGGTGATTGAATATAATCGTGATTTCGTGGGCGGTTTGGCTATTATTTATGGATAACAAGGTAATTTCTTCGTCCAAAATACTGTTACTTCTGCAGAACACTCGAGTTTGTGATAGAATTTAAAAGGTTACTATTATATCTTACGTTAAATAATGATTTATTTAAATATGTATTAATGATTTTTTGTGCAATCAAAGAGAGGAAGATGTAAATGATTACTCGTAAAAGTAAACGTGAAATTGAGAAAATGCAAGCGGCAGGTGATTTGCTTGTACAAACACATAAAGAAATTGCCAAAATGATAAAACCAGGAATTACAACCATGGAAATCGATACTTTTGTAGAAGACTTTTTAGCAAAAAATGGCGCAACGCCTGAACAAAAGGGTTATAACGGTTATCCTTATGCTATCTGTGCCTCTATAAATGATGAAATTTGTCATGGGTTTCCAAGGGAAGAACCATTGCAGGATGGAGATATTGTTACCATTGATATGGTTGTTAATTTAGATGGAGGTTTAGCAGACTCAGCTTGGACATATGCTGTGGGGAATGTTGATGAAAAAGGAAAACGACTAATGGAAGTTACAAAGGAATCTCTTTACAAAGGTATTGAACAAGCGCAAGTTGGGAGCAGAATTGGTGATATCGGTCATGCCATCCAAACTTATGCTGAGGGAGAAGGTTTCTCTGTTGTTCGTGATTTTACTGGACATGGAATCGGGCCTACCATACACGAAGACCCACATATTCCACATTTCGGTTTACCTAATAAGGGTTTGCGTTTAAAAGAAGGAATGGTTATTACCATTGAACCAATGATAAATGAAGGCGATTGGCAAAGCAAAATGGATTCTAACAATTGGACGGCAAGAACAGTTGACCAAAGTCGTTCTGCACAATATGAACATACCATTGTTATTACAAAAGATGGTCCATTACTTATTACCGATCAAGATAAAGAATAATTAATTCCACACCCAAGAACTGCTAGAAATAGTCAGTCTCTTGGGTTTTGTTTATGTATGAAGCCTCTTTTTGTATAGTTTGGCCTTTTTGAAGTTTTACAGTGGATAGAAACTCTTAATAACTTGAATTCAGAGTAATGTGCTTAACATCGCTACGGAAATACACTACGCTTTCCGCGGGGAGCTGGTGAGCCTCCTTCGTGCTGACGCACAAAGCAGTCTCACCGATGCTCTTCTTCCCGCAGGACAAGGAACGCTTCGGCAGGGTTGCATCGCACGCAGAAAAAAGTGGTTTTCTTTTTTCAAGGAGTCTCCGTGTATTTCCTCCGCTATGTTATCTGCTCTACTAAATAAGGAATATGAAAATATGCTGTTTTTAAGAAGAATAACGGTCTTAAACGTGATTTCACGAGTTATAAATTAAAAAAGACTTGAGCATCCATCTTAGCGGAGGCAGAATACGGAGACTCTGCGGAATAGCACGTGTCCGAAGACCGCGCAGCGAGGGAACTCCTTGATTAAGCTTCTTTGGCCCTTGCGCCGAGGAAGCCTACTTCAAAGTATTACTAGTAGACGCAGGCGCAGTATGCTTTTTACGCGAGGAGGCTGAGGCCGTGCCCGCGGAAAGCGAAGTATTCTGCCGGAGCGAATGACCGCACAAATCAAACATAAGTCTGAGCGAGAGCTTCACTATTCTGAATTAAAGAAGTTGACAATCTATACAAAAAGTAAAGTAAAGTCATGTTAAAGAGCGACAGTCTTTAGGGCCTATATGTAAAAAATTATAGTGTTTAGGGGGAGAGTTTCTTGAGAATCGTTTCTATTTGTCCGAGTAATACAGAAATACTAGCTTATTTAGATCAAACGAACTTATTAGTTGGTGTGGATGATTTTTCTGATTGGCCAGATTCTGTATTGGATTTACCCAAAGTAGGACCTGATCTTACGATTGATATGGATAAAGTAGCTGAACTACAGCCAGACCTTGTATTAGCTTCATTAAGTGTACCTGGTATGGAAAAAAACATTGAGGCACTTGATGAAAAACAACTGCCTTATATAATTTTAAATCCAAATTCTTTAAAGGAAATTGCTGAAGATATCAGAAAAGTTGGGGAAGTTATAGGATTAAAGGAATTAGGAAATCAGAAAGCAGCGGAATTTTTAAATGAAGTGCAAGGGTATCGTCGATGTGCTAACAAGAAAATAGATAAGCCCAGTCTTTATTGGGAATGGTGGCCAAAGCCCATATTTACACCTGGTGGGTTGAATTGGTTAACGGAGATTAGTGAACTAGCTGGAGGAGTAAATGTTTTCGCAACTGAAAAAATAGCTAGTCATCAAACAGACTGGGACTCTGTGAAAAAACGTAATCCCGATCATATCTGTATGGTATGGGTTGGAGTGAAGGAAGAAAAAATGCGGCCAGAGCTCGTCATGAAACGACCAGGGTGGAAAGAAATGAAAGCTATTCAAAAGGGGAATATCCATGTCTTGGAAGAATCACTATTCTGCCGCCCCTCTCCTAGGCTATTAGAAGGATTAAAAAAGCTAATAAAGGTACTGGAATAAAGAACCATGTTTTATGATGGGGAGAAGCAATTTAGAGGCGTTTTTGATAAGATAAAACTCATAGATGCAATCTTGTTAGATAAAAGTACTCAAGGACATAATTTCCATCAATATGTCCTTGAGTATGAATTTATTTTGGCGTTTTTCCGATTAATGAGCGTCCACCAAATAATACGGTAATCACCGGACTAAGCAAGCAAAAGAAGGCAAATGGCAAGTACTCTAAAACGGAAACCCCGAGGACATCGGCAATAAACACACCACAAACGCTCCATGGTATAAGTGGATTTATTACAGTTCCAGCATCTTCCAGCGTTCTTGATAATGCTTTTTTAGACAGACCGGCTTTTTCGTAAAGTCCTTTAAAAGTTTCACCTGTTAACAAAATAGATAGATATTGTTCACCGATTAGGACATTTGTCCCGATAGCTGTTGCGGCAGTAGTTAAAATCGTTGTACGGATGTTTTTAATCTTATCTTTAAAGGCATTAAGCAAGCTTGGAATAATTCCTGTTACAAATAATAAGCCTCCAAAGCTCAAAGCTAGAATAACAAGTGAAATAGTAAATAACATGCTGTTAATCCCACCTTTGGTTAACAGTTCATTTACTGGTTCGAAATCAGTCGTTCCTGTATAACCGTTAAACCAAACGGACCAAATTTCAGGCCAGGTAAACTGATTATTTAGCCATGCAAAAAAAGTTGCTACCAAGCTTGTTGATGCTAGTGCCACGAATGCAGGGACCCTGAAAAATGTACATAAGATGAGAAAAACTAATGGAATCCAAGAGGTCCAATAAATAAGGCCTGAATTCACTAGAGCAGCTTGAAAGTCGCTAATATTTGTCAATGATACGGTTTTCTCAGGAGATAAAAATACAAAAATAATAAATGAAATAATAAATGCAGGGATGGTAGTTAAACTAATATGCTTGATATGCTCAAACAAATCAACACCTACAATGGTTGATGCTAGGTTTGTGGTATCCGACAGTGGAGACATTTTATCACCAAAAAATGCGCCAGATACAATAGCTCCTGCAGTAACTGCCAGTGAGACATCCATCGCATTAGCCATACCTATAAATGCTACACCAATGGTTGCTGTTGTAGTTAGAGAACTTCCTAGTGACACACCGATAATTGCAGTTATAGCAAATACAATAGCGAAAAACCAAGTTCCATTAATGATTGAAAATCCAGCATAAATCATTGTAGGGATTGTTCCGCTAACCATCCAACTACTAATCAAAATACCTATTAAGAAGAATAAGTAAATAGCGCCCATACCAGATTTAGCCCCAGCAATCATTGCAGTTTCAAGATTTTTAAATGTAATTCCTTTTAAGAAACCATAAGCTAAGAGCAAAAAGATTCCTAATAAAATGGGAATATGAGGTTTAGTTCCAAGGCCAATAATGAAATAGCTAATAAGACCGACGATTAAAATTAAAAATAATAACGATTCTTGCCAGGATGGCTGGTATTTAGGTTGAATAGGAAACATATGATGACCTCCTGTATTGTTGTAAAATAATATAGGATTTTACATTGCAGTTGATAGAAACTGTTGATAAGTTTAATTAAGAATAAATAACTAATGGAGCGATTCGTTAACACCGCTACGGAAATACACTACGCTTTCCGCGGGCGCTGCTGAGCCTACTCCGAGCTATCGCTCTACGTAGTCTCACCTAGGCTTTTCATCCCGCAGGACAAGGAACGCTTCGGCAGTGAAACATCGCACGCAGAAAAAAGTGATCTTCTTTTTTCAAGGAGTCTCCGTGCATTTCCTCCGCTGATTTGTGCTGTTCAACTTTCTTATATAATTGGGTATCTTTTAATAAATGAATAAATGATAATTCTTCTGATATTAGCCAAAAATGGTCACGCTCCTAAAAACAGTGTTGATTGGAGCGGAGGGCAGTCGACTCCTCGAAAATAAAGGGCAATTTTCTTCGTGCGATGTAATGCTGCCGTAGCCTTCCTTGTCCTGCGGGAAGAGAGGCCTAGATGAGACCCCGCAGTGCGATAGCACGAGGAGGCTCATCAGCCGCCCGCGGAAAGCGACTGCCCGGAGCGGAAATCAACAACGCACTACATTACACATTTATTTTTAATTAAGTTAATCAGGATTCTATACATATTGCCACTTAGAACAAGAAAAATTTCGAAAGAGCTATGGTAAAAAACGCAAAGCTTCAGAAAGTAGCTCAAAATAAAAAAACTCCATCCCTAATAGGGACGAAGTTTTCTCCGCGGTACCACCCTGATTGATGAGACATATCATACTCATCCACTTGGCATATTCATCCATTATCATGAAATGTGTAATTCAATTATTTTCTGCCAAAGTTTACACCTAACACTTTGTCTCTTATTGCTGCTGGAAAATAACCTACTTAGCATTCTTGGACTAATCTATAAAAATTTATGATAGTATTGAATATACAATTATTAATTAGGTTTTGTCAATAGGACAAATTTCCAGTGTTTATCTCTTTTATTCATTCAGTAAATTCGTTATAATAGTTTAAATTTAAAAAGTAATTTGGGGGAGATTAGATGGGGACTGAAGCAGGAGTGAAGACTGCAGAGGAAAATAGAAGTTTGGAAAAAATACATATGTTTCATAAAGGTCTCCTGACTGGTGTTCCGATTATGTTAGGTTATTTACCAATAGCGATTACGTTTGGGGTATTAGCTAGACAAGCAGGAATGTCCTTAACAGAACTAACACTAATGAGTTTATTGGTCTTTGCAGGCGCATCACAATTCATGGGAGCAAATATGATCGCTGTTGGAGCAGGTGCAGTGGAGATTATTATCGCAACATTTGTACTTAATTTTCGACACTTTGTTATGAGCCTTTCTTTTATGAACCAGTTACGTGGTATCGCGCTTAAATGGAACATACCTTTAACACTAGGATTAACAGATGAGACGTTTGCTGTTTCAGCCCTTCATCCTGATAAGGCAAAAGAAAAACATGGAGCATTATATTATGCCGGTATCATTATCATTGCTTATTTATCATGGGTGCTAGGTTCTCTACTTGGTGGAGTTTTAGGGGATATTATACCTGAACAATTGAGTCAAAGTATGGGGATAGCTTTATATGCCATGTTCATAGGGCTATTAATTCCATCTGTTAAAAAGAATTTAAGAGTTGGCCTTGTCGCTATTGTTGCTATGTTAATAAATGCAGCTTGTGTTGGGATTGGAATGAGTACGGGGTGGGCTATTGTAGTCGGAACTGTGCTTGGAGGTTTTAGTGGACTTTACTTTTTAAAGGAGAATAAACAATGACGATATTATTGATTATTATTGGTATGTCACTGGTGACGATGATACCGCGAGTAATACCTGCTTTTGTTGTAGAAAAGTTGCAGTTCCGACCTTGGATAAATCGTTGGCTAAGTGCCATTCCATACGCAGCATTAGGTGCACTTATCTTTCCAGGCATAATGACTGTTATACCGGACCAACCAATGGTAGGAATAGTTGGTGGTATTGTTGCTATAGTTTTGGCTACATTTGGATTAAATGTTGTTTTAGTGGTGATAGGCGCAATTGCCACGGTATTTTTAATGACGATGTAAAGAATAGGCTATTTCTCTAAAGAAGATTGTTGTTTTTAAATAGACTGTGAATTCCTTTATTTATCCCCACTACAGAAAGCGACTGGCAGGGGCGGAAATCAACAACGCACTTTTTTCATATTTATTCTTAATTAATTACATCAGCAATATATATCAATTGAGACATCTCAGAAGCAACAAAACTGACGAAAAGAGGCATAGAATAATAGCTCAAAACACCCGACTAGTGATGTAAAGACTGCTTATGAATAAGCCAGCTGTCTTGTCGATCTGAAATTTTCTGGACAAGTAGAAAATAGGCTGCGATACCAGCAGCCTACTTATGATAGGGCTCAATGTGAATATGAGCATGAGTGATTCCGTGTTTTTTATATAAATAATTTTCAATATCCTCTGTGATATGGTGGCTTTGTTCCACATTTAACTGGGGATTGACTAATACTGTTACTTCGAGAAGAGATTGGTTTCCATGAACACGTCCCTTTACATCTACTACTTTTTTCACTTCTTCTACTTTTCCTATACTTGTTTTAATTTCTAGTAATTTAGATTCCTCAAAACCATCTGTAAGAGTTAAGGTTGACTCTTTGAAGATTTCCCAAGCTGTTTTACAAATGATTATTCCTACAACTAGTGCTGCTAAAGGATCCAGCCAAAATAATCCAAATTGTGCTCCAATGATACCAACAAAAGCACCGATACTAACTAGAGCATCAGATTTGTTATCTTGGGCTGCTGCGTTTAAAGAGCTGCTTTCAATTTTTTTAGATAGATTTAGATTATAACGATAGACTAGAAACATGACAATAGCAGCAACAAGAGCAGTCCATGCAGTTAATAAATCAGGTGAGTGAGAAACTTGTCCATTTATTATTTTTTTTATGGTATCAAATATAACTTGTAAACCAATAAACATCATAATAAATGCAGCAAAGAGGGATGCTATTGTTTCTACACGGTAATGCCCATATGGGTGATCTTCATCTGGTGGTTTCCGCGAAATCTTTAAACCAATAAGAACCGCTACAGACGCAACTACATCCGATGCGTTATTCAATCCGTCTGCTCGTAATGCATCAGAATTCCCAATTTGGGCGATAACAAGTTTGGCGATAGAAAGGAGGATATATGCGATAATACTAATCCATGCTCCTTTCTCACCTTGTTTCAAGTTTTCTGAGTAACTCATTCAGTTTCCTCCACTAATTTAATCATTGCCGCAATTCAAGAACATGCAATTATGTAGTTATCATAGTTTAACAAATGAAATCCTGTTGGGTCTAGAGAAACATTAAAAGCTATGGTTATATGTATTGACACCAACTAATTATTTTTCATTTGGCTAAAAACACAACTGCAATATTAGTATTGATAAAAAATAGTAAAGTTATTTCAGTTTAAATTAGTTGCAATTTTTCTAAAAATTTAGGATAATGTATAAAAGAATAAGGGGGAGTTCTCAGTTGAAAAAGCAAAAGGTCGTCTATCGTTTTTGTCGTTACAAAGGTGAAAAACTTCATGCTAGAAAAGAAATCCCTTATGAATTAAAGTTCAGTGCCCAGTTATTATTAGATGAGATTTGTTTTAACTGGAATAAACAGAAGATTGTAGAGAAGCTGAACCATTCGATTGAAACTGGTAATAAAAATGATTTTATTTCGTTTAGTAATGCGTACAAGCAATTTGTATGGGAGTAATATAGAAAAAGCCTCACCAATTATGGTGTGGCTTTTTGTGGCTTATAACTGGAATTATCGCAATGTGAAAATATAAATGTAAGTTTTGTTTATTGTTGAAGTTTATAATGTGTGACTCAAACTATTTGTCGTAAGTAGGTTTCGTTTGTTCACAACACTGCTGATTTAGTGAGTTTTGCATTAGCACCAGTAGCCTATTACGATTTCCGTAGTGGTAATTTAGTACCAACTAAAACGGGGGTCAAGTGCCTCAAGTAAAGAATAAGGCTCTTTTCGTAGGTTTAGTTGCTTTTTAAATGTTACAGTTGATAGAAACTTCGGATTTATTTAATTCAGAATAGAGCTCTGCTTTACAGCCGCTACGGAAATACACTCCGCTTTCCGCGGGGAGCTGGTGAGCCTCCTTCGTGCTGTCGCACTTCGTAGTCTCACCGATGCTCTTCTTCCCGCAGGAGTCTCCGTGTATTTCCTTCGCTATGTTGTCATCTCTACTTGTATAAACAAGAAATATGCTATTTTCAAGAATAATAATGGTCTTAAACGTGATTTCAAGAACATTCATCTCAAAAATATCTCATGCATCTATCTTAGCGGAGGCAGAATACGGAGACTCCTGCGGGAATAGCACGTGTCCGAAGACCCCACAGCGGTGGTTTTCCGCGAGGAGGCTGAGGCCGTGCCCGCGGAAAGCGAAGTATTCTGCCGGAGCGAATGACTGCACAAAATAATCATCAGTGTGAGCGAGAACAATACTATTCTGAATTAAAGATTTTAACAGTCTATACATTATATGGTCCTAAGTTATATGCATAAAGCAAAATCTCTTAAAAATTTTGCCCAAAATAATAAACATTTAATAAATCTCTGTAAAGTTTCTGAAATATACATAATATAAATGGTTATATTTGTTATACTCTAAGGGAATGGAGTGGGGGATATGGAGGAAAAACAGAGGAAAAAAATTCAACGAAGCTGGATGCTTTATGACTTTGGGAACTCTGCATTTGCAACGACCATCATGGCAGCTGTGTTACCAGTATATTATTCAACAGTGGCTGCTTCTGGTTTGGACGATAATTTAGCTACTAGTTATTGGGGATACTCACAGTCAATTTCAGTATTAATTGTAGCAGTATTAGCACCAATCTTGGGGGCCATTAGTGACTTTACATCAGCAAAAAAGAAATTTCTGCAGTTTTTTGCGTTTATGGGGATTATTGCAAGTGTTCTGTTAGCTTTTGTTGGTGAAGGAGACTACATATTAGCTTCTATCTTATTTATAGTGGGTTCCATCGGTTTTTCAGGTGCCAATGTATTTTATGATTCTTTTTTACCTGAAATAGCAAAAAAGGATGAGATTGACAAAGTTTCATCTGGTGGATTTGCCTATGGATATATAGGTGGAGGAATTTTATTAGCCATTAATATACTAATGATCTTAAACCCTAATTGGTTTGGCTTACCTAATACTACCGTAGCAACACAGATTTCCTTTGTGACAGTCGGTGTGTGGTGGTTAATTTTCTCCATTCCATTAATAAAAAATGTAAAAGAAGAGAAGAAAAATCATGGAAAAAGTGATCAATCTTATGTTGCAATTGGTTTTTCACGTATTGGAAACACCTTCAAGGATATAAAACGTTACAAGCAATTATTAATTTTTTTATTCGCTTTCTGGCTATACAATGATGGGCTTTCTACGATTATTCGTATGGCTACCGTCTATGGCAGTTCCATTGGTATTGGAAGCAATGATCTGATTGTTGCATTGTTAATCACTCAGTTCGTAGGGATTCCTTTTACTTTCTTCTTTGGCTGGTTAGCAACAAAGATTACAGCTAAAAGGGCATTGTTTATTACTCTTTTTACTTATTTAGGAATTGTTATTCTTGGATATTTTATGAATTCAGCATTGCATTTTTATATTCTTGCTATTTGTGTTGGGATGGTCCAAGGGGGGGCACAAGCATTAAGCAGATCCATCTTTGGCAGTATGGTACCCGAAAATAAAAAAGCAGAATTCTTTGGTTTTTATGGTATTTCATCTAAATTCGCAGCAGTTATTGGTCCTTTTGCTTTTGCTTTCGTAGGGCAAGTAACTGGTAATAGTAGATATGGCATTATATCACTTGTTGTATTTTTTATTGCAGGGATGCTTATTTTAAGAAGAGTAGATATCGAGAAAGGAATAGAAGAAGCAAAAGGAACAATAGACACCAAATGAAAAAAAGCGGAAATCATATCGATTTCCGCTTTTTATACAATCGGTTGACAGTATTTATTTTCTAACTCAAGAGCTAATGGTTTTCCAGTATCATAGGAAATGTTGTCAATTAGTTTCTGCAATTTTTGTAGAGAGATTTTGTCATTGCTTCTCCAGTAATTAATTATCTCCGTTAAAATTTCAATAGCTTCAATACGGCTTTTTTCATAAAGATCAATAAAACTTTCGTTTAAAGGTTCCTGTGTTGCCGAATGATACCAGGTTTCATGATTCAAATTTAAGTAATCTTTATTGTTTTTTATTGGCTGGTGGGAATAAGGTGAGACAAAGGTTCGTAATATTTTATTTTTCCAGCCGTGAGGGTCTGATAAAAGCTTTAATGCAAGTATCATATCCCTATATGCTTTTTGTATATATTTAGTTGATGCTCTTGTTTGGTTAGGGTAGTATTTTTTAATTGTTGTGTGGAGAAGTTTTATGATGTCCTCATCCAACTTACTGCCAATATCTACTTCCTTGTATACTTGAGATTTCCATGTTTTAATACGATGATACTTATCCATCATTAAGGTATCAATAATTATTTCCAGTCTTTGATGATTACTACCCTCGTATCCTGCAAAATAATGAACGAATGGATGCGTGTTTCTATCTAAAATATGGTGCGTTAGAAAACCCACTACAAAGGCTTGGACACATTTGCTTTTTTCTTTTGCCTCTCTTATAAGGTCCATTATAAATTCGCCACAGTGTTTTGTATGTAAATCCATTCCCACTTGATGAACAGGTTCCTCTTTTATCCACGGCCAAAAATTATAATAAAAAAACGGATCTGGACCTTGTGCACCTAACTTTAAATAGGATTCATTATGTGAAGTGAGAAACGGTTGATTTACTGCATCCACTACATCCTCACTAAAAAGTATATGTGTCCATATATTCGGCACAGTGAAATCCCCCTTTATTATTTCTCTTTAATTTCAAAGGTTTATAATATACTCATATATTATATAGGAAAAAGTCTAAAAGTTGGTGAAATAAAATGAACAAATTTGTGTCTTCCGGTTGAATGTGACAATTGTGAAAAGATTTCCTTGATTCAAGGTTATTTTCTATTCTATTATTTATGAAATTTGTTACAATAAAGGAGTGAAGAAGATTACATATTAGGGGAGGAAAACAGGATGGAATATCGTGTGGAAAGAGATACATTAGGGGAAGTGAATGTACCTGCAGATAAGTACTGGGGGGCACAGACACAAAGAAGCAAACAAAATTTTCCAATTGGTAATGAAACAATGCCAAAGGAAGTTATACAGGCATTTGCAATTTTGAAAAAAAGTGCTGCAAAAGCAAATAGTGATTTAGGACTGATGGAGAAAAAGAAAGCAGAAGCAATAGAATATGCAGCAAATCAGATTATAGAAGGAAAGATTTTTGATCATTTTCCATTAGTAGTATGGCAAACCGGAAGTGGTACCCAGTCTAATATGAATGTAAACGAAGTAATTGCGCACGTAGGGAATAAATGGCTTGCTGAAAATGGCAGTGACCTTAGATTGCACCCAAATGACGACGTAAATAAATCACAAAGCTCCAATGATACTTATCCAACGGCAATGCATATAGCCTTCGTTTTAAAGTTGGAAGATTATGTAGTTCCAGCAGTTCAAACTTTAAAGGACACATTAAAAGAAAAAATGGATGCGTTTTCTGATATCGTAAAAATTGGACGAACTCATCTCCAAGATGCAACTCCACTAACATTAGGGCAAGAGATAAGTGGCTGGCATCGTATGCTGGAAAAATCAGAGATGATGATTAATGAAAGTGTACAACATATTAAGGAATTAGCAATTGGTGGTACAGCAGTTGGTACAGGCCTCAATGCACATCCAGAGTTTTCTGAACGCGTTTGTAAAGCCATTAGTGACTATACGGGCAAATCATTTGTTTCTGCACCGAATAAATTTCACTCTTTAACGAGTCATGATGAATCCGTATATGCCCATGGTGCATTAAAAGGTTTAGCTGCAGATATCATGAAGATTGCTAATGATGTTCGCTGGTTAGCGAGTGGTCCACGCTGTGGAATTGGAGAAATAACAATTCCTGCTAATGAACCTGGAAGCTCTATTATGCCTGGAAAGGTAAATCCTACGCAAAGCGAAGCGGTAACAATGGTTGCTGCTCAGGTAATGGGTAATGATGCAACTATAGGATTTGCGGCAAGTCAAGGAAACTTTGAATTAAATGTATTTAAGCCTGTTATAGCATATAATTTCTTACAATCTTGTCAGTTGCTCGCTGATAGCATTGTTTCCTTTGATGAACGCTGTGCTCAAGGAATTGAACCAAATCAAGAGCAAATTGAGAAGAATTTAAATGATTCTCTAATGCTTGTAACAGCATTAAATCCTCATATTGGATATGAAAATGCTGCTAAGATTGCGAAAACAGCTTTTAGTGAGAATGCTACTCTTAAAGAAACAGCTGTGAAATTAGGACTTTTAACAGAAGAAGAGTTTGACCAATACGTAAAACCGGAAGAAATGACGTATCCTAAATAATATTTCAGATGTAAAAGTACAACAAAAACTAAGTGGAAGCCTATTACACATTGATGTAATGGGCTTTTTATTTGTTGATGTGTTTACTGGAATCACATCTACATTTTACCAGTGATTTTTAGTTATAAGATTTGGGTTAACGACAGACAATAGAAATACAACATCACAAGGAGGTGATATCACATGGCTAACAACAACAACTCAAACCAATTAGTTGTTCCTGGAGTACAACAAGCTCTTGATCAAATGAAATATGAAATTGCAACTGAGTTTGGTGTTAATTTAGGAGCAGACACAACTTCTCGTGCTAACGGTTCTGTAGGTGGAGAAATCACAAAACGTTTAGTACAAACTGCTCAACAACAATTAAACGGTGGTTCACAATAATATAAAGATGGCTAAGAGGGAAGTCTATATAGGCTTCCCTCTTTATTATTATGTTTTAAATTAAACCCCACAAAGAATAGGAGAACCAAAGTTACCCCCTATAGCAAAGCATGCAGCAGATTCAACCTCAGCTTGAACAGATGAAAAAGCAAAAGATAAAGAAACGATAAGTGCAGTGCTAACAATAATATTTCTTAGTTTCTTCTTCATATTTTACACCTCCTAGCATAAAAAATGTCAATTCACATTATTCATACTAATTGAAATATAAAATGCAGTCAAATAATTCGTGTGATAATTCTGTTTATTTTGGAAAGTTTTATTACAGACTCGGGTGCGTGAAATATTATATAGAATTGATGGTAAATAAAAAGCTTGAAGAGAAATAACATTTCTCTTCAAGCTTTATAGAAAATTATTTAATGCGGAGTTCGGTATCATTATCAAAGAAATGACAGCGATTCATGTCAAATGCTAAATCAATTGTTTCTCCGCCTTTGATATCAGAACGAGAATCGACACGAGCAACGAAGTCTTGACCATTTACTTTAGAATATAGGAAGGATTCAGCACCCATTAATTCAGCTACTTCTATGTGAGCATCAATTTTAGTTTCTGGTGAAGCATCTAGGAATGCTGGCTCATCATGAATATCTTCTGGACGTACACCTAAAGTAACTTCTTTATTTTGGTATCCTTGGTCACGTAATGTCTTCATTTTTCCTTCTGGAACTTTTACTTTAATGTCACCCATTTGGAAGTAACCATCCGTAAGTTTTCCGCTAAAGAAGTTCATGGAAGGAGACCCAATAAACCCACCTACGAAAACATTTTCCGGATTATCGTATACATCTTTTGGTGCACCGATTTGTTGGATGATACCATCTTTCATAACAACAAGTCGAGTGGCCATTGTCATTGCTTCTGTTTGGTCGTGTGTTACGTAAATTGTAGTTGTTTTCAAACGTTGATGTAGTTTTTGAATCTCAGCACGCATTTGCACACGTAATTTAGCATCTAAGTTTGATAAAGGTTCATCCATTAAGAAAACTTTAGCATCACGTACGATAGCACGGCCAAGCGCAACACGCTGACGTTGACCACCAGATAGAGCTTTTGGTTTACGATCTAAGTATGCTTCCAAACCTAATATTTTTGCTGCATTATTTACACGTTTATCAATATCATCTTTGCTGAATTTACGAAGTTTTAAACCAAATGCCATGTTATCGTAAACATTCATATGTGGGTATAATGCATAATTTTGGAAAACCATTGCAATGTCGCGGTCTTTAGGAGCAACATCATTCATTTTTTTGTCATCAATATAAAACTCGCCATCTGAGATTTCTTCAAGTCCTGCAATCATACGTAATGTCGTTGATTTACCACAACCAGAAGGACCAACGAAAACAATAAACTCTTTATCCTTTATGTTTAAGTTAAAATCATCTACTGCAATTACATCTTTATCATATCTTTTTTGAATCTTTTCTAGTCTTAATTCTGCCATTTTCATTACCTCCATATTTGTAAGCGGTAACTACATTGTAGTATGGAAAGCGTTTTCTGTTAATGGCAATGGTGCACAAATATCTCGCTTATTCTTTGTGCATCATAGACAATATGACTAAGTAAACAGCCATTGCTTCATTAAATTGGCGTACGTCAATTCCTGTTTTATCAACAAATTTGTCTAATCGATACTGTAAACTATTTCGGTGCAGATGTAGCTTTTTAGAAGCAACTGTTACATTTAAATTACTCTGAATAAATACTTTAATAGAGTGGAGAAGTTCATGGTCTTCAATTAATTCTTTTAAGACCAGTTGTTTGACACTATCTAAAAAGTTTTGTTCCGCTTGGTCAACAAAGTGGTAGGATATCGCATCTATATACGTAACAACAGATTGGTCTGAATAGGTAAATGCAATGTTGCTGCTCGTAACAAATGATTCGTAGTATTGATCTAATTCTGATAGTGTATCAATATACGGTCCAACAAAAAAACTAATATTTACATATAAATCACTCATTAGTACATCAATTATTTGTTCATAGGAAATGGATTCCTCTGGTATTGCTGGTTTTTCTTCGATAATTATTCCTTCATGTTCATTTTCCCATAAAATTGGAACATCTTTACCGTAAGTATTAGGAATGGCTTCTTTAAAGAGTTGTGTATCAATCTGGTCCGATTTTATCAAGAAATACACAAACCGAAATGGACTTACCTTCTTTTCTATCGGTTGAGAGATACGTTTTCTCCATAACTGTTCTAATTCACTCGGCTGAGGGAGATGGATGTTGTGTGGTTTAAGAAAGGTTGATAACAATTCAACGTCTTTATTCGTCAATTCATTATTGTCGAATCCTATTACTTTATTTTCTTGGGTAATAAACCAGCGATAATTTTGTGGTAAAGTATCTAGTTCTTCAAAATATCGCATCGATGGGAAAATTTTTTTTAACTGCTCCATTACAAAAATCCTCTTTTCTTTTGTTGCTATATTGCAATTCTTATTCTAACATGTTTCTTAATTTTAAATATGTATGATAAAGCAAATAGATTTTGACAGCACAGATGGGTAGGTATTAGAGCTGTGAAAGCTATACCGTTATGCTATACATTGAATAATACGTCTGTTATAGTGGACTAGAAAATAAATGAAGGAGGTCATGTTTTGTCTAATATACATGATAGCGCGTATGATTTAGAAAAAGCAATTCGTGAAAGTGAGGAGTTCAATAGTTTAAAGGATTCGTATGAAGCGGTTATGAATAATCCTCAGGCAAAAGAAATGTTCGAAAGCTTCCGCGATACACAAATGCAATTACAAGAAAAACAGATGCAAGGACAAGATATTACGGAAGAGGAAGTAGAAAAAGCTCGTGCCGTTGTAGAACAAGTTCAACAACATGCTGATATTTCTAAATTAATGGAAGAAGAGCAACGCTTAAATCTATTAATTAATGATATAAGCCGTATTATTACTAAGCCATTAGAAGAACTTTATGGTGACCCAAATAGCCCGCAACAATAACAAAAAACGACTTCATTGCACATTGAAATGCAATGAAGTCGTTTTTTGTTATCAAGTTTTATTGAAATGAATTCCTGCAATAATATAGTACAAAGTCCAATCCTAAAAGAGAATTTTGAATTATGTAGTAGTTGATAGAAACTCCTGATTTATTTAATTCAGAATAGTTATCTCTCGCTTACACTAATGAATGTTTTCTACTGGCATTCGCTCCAGCAGAATACTTGCGGTTCGCGGGCACGGCTTCAGCCTCCTCGCGGAAAAAACATACTGCGCCTGCCTCTACTAGTAATGCTTTGAAGTAGGCTTCCTCGGCGCAAGGGCCAAAGAAGCTTAATCAAGGAGTTCCCTCGCTGCGGGGTCTTCAGACTCGTGCTTTTCCCGCAGGACAAGGAAGACTACGTCAGCGAAGCATCGCACGAAGAAAATGTGCTTTTCATTTTGGAGGAGTCTCCGTATTCTGCCTCCGCTATATTACATGCACTAGATATTTTTAAAGCTATACTTCATAATTTTACGTTTAGGGTAGTTGGTCCTCCTAGAATACAGAATTTTTCTAGTAAAATTTAAGTAGAGCAGGAACTAAGCGGAGGAAATACACGGAGACTCCTGCGGGAAGAAGAGCATCGGTGAGACTACGTAGTGCGTCAGCACGGAGGAGGCTCACCAGCTCCCCGCGGAAAGCGAAGTGTATTTCCGTAGCGAAGACAGAGCAGTATTCTGAATTAAAGATATCAGGACTCTATACAAAATCCGAAATAAACTATAAAAGCAAACATACTAAAGAATTGTATCTTTTGGAAAATTATTTTAACGATGAAATAATACTAATTTTGCTTCAGGTGAGACGCAGCGGTGGGTGTGTTCACTGTATCCTTTTTCATCTAGTAGTTGCTGCCCAAGTGTTTTAGCTTCATTATTATCCTTGGCTTGAAATGTCTCATCTAATAATTTTTCCCCAGTTTTATCGAATACCGTTATTATGTAGTTTTTCATATTAATCCCTCCTAGTTAAAATAAAAAAACATCTTATATTCTAAATATTATTATAAATCAATATAGATGAAAAGGAAATTAGTTTGATTGTAAAGTGAACTTGACAACGCCATCTAAGTAAAGTATACTTTACGTTAAGTTGACTTAACACTTAACCTGAAGGCGGAATAAAGATGAAAACTTTAATCAAAGAAAAAAGGACAGAAATGAATATTACACAGGAAGAATTATCGAAAAAACTGAAAGTATCACGACAAACGGTAATTTCACTAGAAAAGGGTAAGTATAAACCTTCTTTGGTGTTGGCTCATAAACTTGCCCAGACTTTTGGATGTACCATTGAGGAATTATTTATATTTGAGGGAGATGAGAATATTGAGTGAGTCTTTGTTAAATACGCTTTATGGTCTGTCAGGGGTAATTGGTGCAGGAATTGTGTTATTGATAGTATTTTTCATTAATTGGCGAATTGGAAAGAAAAAGCATCTATTTGATGAACGCTATCAGCAGCAAACCAATCGAGCAAAAGCAAGATCCTGGGACGCAATGATTGTCATTTATATGATTGCATGGGTAATCGTTATCATTTTTGACGGCATTTCTTTCAGTTTCTTTTTGCTGACTGCACTCCTAGTTCTTCATAATATGACAGCGGCAATCACCAATATGTATTTTTTGAACAAAGAATAAAAGATTGAAACTAATAACTAACTTAATCCGTATGTAAAATTATAGTAAATATAATGGAAAGATATTTACACTCTATTCAATGATTGATAAAGTCATTCTTATCTATCGGAAGTCTCTTTTCATATAGTTTGTTACTTTTTGAAGTTATCAGTTGATAGAAATTCCTTATTTATTTAATTTAGAATAGTGTAGCTCTTGCTTACACTTATGACTAGTAGACGCAGGCGTAGTTCTGGTCTTTCCGCGAGGAGGCTACGTATTGGGATAGTTATTCCTCGTAAAAATAAATTTTTCCAGATAAAATCAAGTAGAGCAGGAACATAGCGGAGGAAATACACGGAGACTCCTTGAAAAAAGAAGACCACTTTTTTCTGCGTGCGATGTTTTGCTGCCGAAGCGTTCCTTGTCCTGCGGGAAGAAGAGCATCGGTGAGACTACGTAGTGAGGGAACTACTTGAATATCCATCCCTGCTCCCTTGCGCCGAGGAAACCCGCTTCAAAGCATCACTGGAAGACGCAGGCGCACAGGCTTTTCAGCACGGAGGAGGCTCACCAGCTCCCCTAAGGTGCGCGTAGTGTATTTCCGTAGCGGAGACAGAGCAGTATTCTGAATTAAAGATATCAGGACTCTATACAAAATGTAAGGTAAAGTCATGTTAAAAAGGCAACAATCTTTTAGAAGAGAGCCTATTGGAAAAAGAAAAAGATAAATTAGTCTAATAAGGGAGCACGGGAAATGACATTATTGTTAAATCAAGTCACTAAACGCTATGGAAAGGCTACAGCGGTAGATCACTTATCATTGGAAATACCAGAAAAAGAAATGTTTGGCTTTTTAGGTGGAAATGGCGCTGGAAAAACAACGACATTCCGTATGATTCTAGGCCTTTTGGATAGAACAGAAGGGGATATTACCTGGAATGGAGAGCCGATTAATTATGATAAAAGCCATTTAATCGGTTACCTTCCTGAAGAAAGAGGGCTTTATCCCAAATTGACGGTAAAGGAACAAATTGTTTATTTAGGACGCCTCCGTGGGATGCATAAGCAGGAAATTATAAAAGAACTCGAGCAATGGCTAGAGCGTTTTAAAGTTCCTGAATATATGGCGAAACGGGTAGAGGAATTATCCAAAGGGAATCAGCAAAAAATTCAGTTTATCTCAGCGGTTATTCATAAACCAAAATTATTAATTTTAGATGAACCATTTTCTGGTTTAGATCCAGTGAATGTAGAAATGCTGAAGGAAGCTGTTATTGATTTGAAACAGCAGGGTACGTCTATTGTTTTTTCTTCCCATCGAATGGAACATGTAGAAGAATTGTGTGAGCATTTATGTATTCTGCATAAAGGAACCCCTGTCGTACAAGGATCATTGCGTGAGATAAAAAGTTCCTTTGGAAAGAAAAACATCGTTGTTCATGCAGACATGGAATTAGCGTTTCTTGAGAGAATACCTGGTGTGTTGCGATATAAAAAAGTGGCTGAGGGCTGTGAAATGCAAGTTCAGGGGGAAGACGTGGCACAGCGGATCTTTTCCGAATTGCAAGGAAAAGGATTTGTTCGTAAATTTGAATTAGAAGAACCATCATTAAATGATATTTTTATTGAGAAAGTCGGTGCTTCCTATGAGTAAGTTTTGGGTGATTATGTCACATACGTATCTTTCAAGAATCAAATCGAAATCATTCATTATTAGTACAGCAATTTCTTTCTTATTTATTATAGGATTAGTAAATATTCAATCTATCATTGAAACTTTCTCAGGAGATGAAGCAGATAGGATTGCAGTTATGGATGATTCTAATCAGTTCATGGAACCTTTAGCTAACAGTGTGGAAAGCACAAGGGATGATTTGGAACTGGTTGCTTTTGATGGGTCAGAAGAAGAAGGGAAGTCTGCGGTTTCAGAAGATAAGTACCATGCTCTCTTGGTCATTACTTTGGATGAAAATCAATTGCCACAGGCCGAATATTATGCCAATTCTTTAGGTGAATTCGGGAATCAAACATTCTTTGAACAGCAATTACAGCAGTTAAAAGCAACGATAGCTACTCAGCAATCGGGCATTGATCAAGCTATCCTCGCTCAAATTAATGAACCAGTTTCTTTTCATGCTGTTGCATTAGATGAATCGGCAAAATCTGCGGAAGAGATGAATCAGGCAAGAGGAATTGTAAATATCATGCTGTTTGTCCTTTATTTAACGGTAATGGTATATGGGCAAATGATTATGACGGATGTAGCTAATGAAAAATCATCAAGGGTAATGGAACTATTGGTTTCCAGTGCCTCCGCTGTCACCCATATGTTTGCAAAAATAGTTGGAATCGCATTAGTAGGATTGACACAAATCGGTTCGCTGGTTGTAGTGGGGTATTTTCTTATCCAATCGAAGCAGGAAGAACTTGCTGGGGGCGTTTTTGAGTATCTAGGGTTTCAAGGAGACTCCATTTCTATTTTTATTTATGCTATTCTTTTCTTTTTATTAGGTTATTTCCTTTATGCCACTATTTCTGCTATGTTAGGATCTTTAGTAAGCAGGGTGGAAGATGCCAATCAAATGATGTTTCCGATGATATTTTTAATTATGATTGCATTCTTCATTGCTGTATTCGGAATGAATGCACCTAATTCATCGCTAGTGTACATAACTTCCTTTATTCCATTCTTTTCACCGATGATTATGTTTATGAGAGTAGGAATGCTGGATGTCCCAGCATGGGAAGTCGCATTATCGATTGGGCTCTTACTTGCAACCATAGCATTACTCGGTGTGATAGGTGCAAAAGTCTATAAAGGTGGCGTTTTAATGTACGGTAAATCCAGTGCGTGGAAGGATTTCAAAAAAGCAATATCGTTATCAAAAAGAGATTCTTAGGTTACTAGTCGCAATAATTTGCGGCTTTTTTCTTTGTACAGGAAAGTTAAAATATTAACATTCATGCTGAAATAAATACCTAACTAATAGCAGAACGTGCATTCTTATTCTCTGTTTGCTAGAATAAAACTATATTAGATAGAAAAGGAAAGAAGGTGTCAATCAAGGTGATGAAGGAAATTTCCTTTATACATGCTGCAGATTTGCATTTAGACAGTCCATTCAAAGGGCTAGCACATACACCCGAACATATTTTTAAAGAGATTAGAGAGAGCACCTTTCATGCACTGGATAATCTAGTTTCTACTGCCATTCAAAGGAAAGTAGATTTTATTCTTATTTCAGGAGATTTATTTGATAATGAAAAGCAAAGCTTAAAAGCACAGATTCGTCTAAGGAAAGCTTTTGAGGAGTTGAACAATCACGACATTAAGGTGTATGCATCCTATGGAAATCATGATTTTATCAATGGGAATATTTACCCAGTGAATTATCCTGATAATGTCTTTATATTCCCTGATGAAAAGGTAACTAATTTTACATTTGTAAAAGATCAGCAAGCACTGGCTAAAATCTATGGGTTTAGCTATGAGAATCGAGCGGTACATGAAGAGAAAGCTAAAGAATTTCATATATCTGATACAGAAGTTCCGTTTCATATTGCAATGCTTCATGGAAGTATCCGAACCAATTCAGATCACGATGTGTATGCTCCGTTTCAATTGTCAGATTTACAAAAAGAACTATTCCATTACTGGGCATTAGGTCATATACATAAGCGAGAAATTTTAAAAGAGAATCCAGCAATTGTATACCCAGGAAATACTCAAGGCCGTAATCGAAAAGAAACAGGAGAAAAGGGCTGTTTTCATGTAGTGTTGAGGGAGAATCAAACAGAATTGACTTTTATACCACTGCAAAAGGTCATCATTACTCCTGTACATATGGATGTTTCGGATTTAACGAATCTACATCAATTAGAGACTAAGATACAGCAAACATTCCAGAATATAAGTGATACTTACCATTATCTAATAGACCTTTATTTAACAAGTAATCAGCATGACTTAAAAGAATGGGAAGCGAATAAACAGCTTGATGAAATTATTGAATTAATAAATGAGACGACAAGTTCTCAAGATAATTGGAAATATATTTTTCGCGTAACCACAGAGGTACGAGCGGATATCAGCAGTTTGGACCTTGAAAAAGGGGAACACTTTATAGGAGAACTTATTCGACAAGTAGAAGATGCAAGCATTCAGCCATACGTAAATGAATTATTTCACCATAAGCAGGCACGTAAGTATTTAGATCCACTCTCCACGACAGAAGAGCAATCGATTAAGGAAGAAGCAAAAAACTTGTTACTAAATGAACTATTAAAGGGGTGAAAAGAATGAGAATTACGCAAGCTTATGTGTATGGCTTTGGAAAATGGATGGATTATCGTATCGATTTTTCAAAGGGTGTTTGTATCTATGGAGAAAATGAAGCTGGTAAATCAACTATTCAGAAATTCATCTTATTTATGCTATTCGGTCTCCCGCCTAAACAAAGAGAGTTTTACCGTCCGAAAAATGGGGGACAAATGGGTGGTAGGTTAAGTATTTATGACTCAATCAAAGGTGATTTCACTATTGAACGTTCAGACAGAGTGAAAAATGGGGACGCCATCGTGTATACCCCCGATGGAAATCAGCATAAGGAATCTTGGTTGACAGAACGATTGAAAGGGATGACGGCACAAACATATCAATCTATTTTTTCCTTTTCCGCACTTGATTTGGCCGGCATTACTGATATGAAAGAAGATGACCTAGGGGAAGTTCTTCTGGGTATCGGATTAGCAGGATCAACAGAAATATATAAACTTGAGAAACAGTTAGATAATCGAATGGGTGAATTGTTTAAACCTTATGGAAAAAAGCCAGTTATCAACCAACAACTGGAGAATCTGAATGAAAGATTTAATTCATTACAGGATTATAAGGCAAAAGAGGCTACATATAGGGAAAAGATAATGAAAGAAGCAGCTACGAAAAACAAATTAGATGAACTGCAAGCATTACTGCAAACAGAGAAAAGGAACCTCATGAATATCGAAAAACAGTTGCAAGCTTTGCCAGTACTTCATGACTATCATTATATACAGTCGCAATTAGATGAAAAAAAAGTTAATATGTCATTCCCTGAAAATGGTAATGAGCGACTCGAGACATTAAAATCTGCTTTACTGCCATTACAGAGTGAATTAGCGATATTAAAAGATAATGAACAAAAATATAAGCAGAAAATAGAGGAAATTCAAGCAGACAAAGTAGACGAATATACTATAAATAAAGCTAAGGAGCTTCAGTTAAAGAAACAGGAATACCATAATAATAAGAAAGAATTGGAAAGAATAGAAAACAATATCACTAAAAGCCGATTGGAAGTAGAAGCTGAAATAAACCGTTTAAGTATTGGTTTAAGTATTGAAGAATTAGCTGAATTATCGTTTCCTTTTCACTTAGAGAAAACGTGGATACAGTTAAAAAATGAGACAGAACAAATAACCAACGAAATAGAGCATGTTTCTGTCGAAGAAAACCGGTTAAAACAAGAAAGAAACTATCTCTACAATCAGTTAGAAGAGATAGAAGACCAACTATTACCAGAAGAAGAATTTCACAGGTTGAATGAGAAGGTAAATAAACACTATAAGTTTCAATTACTTCAAAATATGCAAGAACAAATAGAACAAAATCGTAAAAGTTGGAAATTTAAAAAGGAAAAAAAGCATAAAAATATAATGCTTTTTTTGATGGTCGCTATATTATTTGCTGTGATATCAGGGGGCTCTGCGGTTGTTCTAGATCGATCCTGGATATATAGTATTACGGTGCTCTTATTAGTTCTGGGAATCGGACAATGGTTCCTTGGCAAAAATTCTCTTAAAGAAATGGAAATAATGATGGAAAGCGACCAATACGCAAGCGAAATGCAGGAAATATCTAAAGAAGAAAAGCAGGAAGCGGAACGCCGGTTATTACGGCATAAAAACCGAATGAATGAATTGGAGAATATAAAGGATAAACTGAAAGACAATGAAATTAAGAGGTTAAATATAACAGAAAAGAAAAAGATTATTAGTCAGAGAAAGCATATAAATACTAAACATTTAGATGCGCAGTATGAGAGTTATCCATTTTTACAACGTGTAGAAATTACTTATTGGCCTGAATTCTTTCATGCAATGAAACAATTAATATCGAATTATAAAAATTTTCAACATCATCTTTATGAGAAAGATAAGATGATGAAACAAATGAACCAATATAAACAACAGTTCAATCAGTTTTTTGAAGATAACCAGTTAGATAGTTCTAACCAGTTTGAACAGCAAATCAAGTACTTAGACGATATACTTTACAGACAGGAAGAGCTAATTAGAGATGAGTCAAAATACCAAGAATTGATGAAGGAGAACAAACAAGCACAGCAAGAACTAAATCATAAAATATCAACTTATAAAAAGGAAATGAAAGCATTATTTGAAATAGCACAGGTTGAAACAGAAGAAGATTTTTACCAAAAAGGGAAGTTATTAATAGAAAGGTCCGAATTAAAGCGAAATGCAGAAAAAGTGATCATCCAGTTAGAACGTTTATTTCCAGATGGGACATGGAAAAAGTTCTTGAAAGAAATGGCGGATGAAAATACTCTAATTCTGGCAAAGGACACTTCGGAAGAGACTATAGAAAATACGGAGAAAACCATAGAGAGGGAGAGAGAGCAGCTAGCTTCGACACAAGCGGAACTTCAAATGATGGAATCATCTGAATCGTATTCAAATTGTCTGCATCAGTTTGAAATGGAACAAGAGCAATTAAATAAGTTTGCTAGAGAATGGACAATAATAAAAACAGCAAAAGAGCTTCTAACAGAGACCAAAAGAGCTTATAGAGAAAATTATTTATCGCAAATAATAGAAAAGACTTCTTTTTACTTTAAGCAATTAACAGGAAATAAATACCTTCAAGTATATGCACCTATGGAAAACAGAACTTTTCAAGTCGAGACAGATAATGGTATACGATACGCGGTAAATGAACTATCAAAAGGGACAATTGATCAATTGTATGTATCTTTAAGACTGGCTATTAGTCAAACAATGAGTGAAAAACATAGATTACCTTTTATGATAGATGATGCTTTTTTACACTTTGATATAATAAGAACAAAGCGTATCATAAAAATAATCGAAGATATTTCAACGTATCAGCAAATTATTCTCTTTACTTGTAAGAAAGAAATTATTGATTCCATAAAAGATTTTGAAAAAATATATTTACAAAGTATGGTTCCAAAAGAAGTTAAAACTTAGAGTTTTTGGTTATTATGATAACTATGATAGAATCCATTCGCATAAATTAAAAATTAATGGTACACTAATTTCAGATTACTGTAGGTGGAGGGACTTCCATTGCAAGAAGATAGAGATGAAAAGAACTGGAAAAAACATGAAGAAACAATTGAAAAATTTATTCAAGTTATTGGTAAAAACATGAATCTTTATGGGATTACACCTTCAATAGGAAGATTGTATGGTGTTTTATATTTTAATGATGAACCGATGACACTAGACGATATGCGTGACGCTTTATCAATGAGTAAAACAAGCATGTCTACGGGTGTACGGACATTAGCAGATATGAGAATGGTGGAGTCCACATTTCGAAAAGGAACGCGAAAAGATCTTTATCAATCTGAAGAAGATTGGTATAAATCATTTACATCACTATTTGGTATACGTTGGCGGAAGCAAACGGAGACCAATATAGAAGAAACCGAAGAGACAATTGAAATTTTACAAGAAATGATTAGTGAAACAGAGGATAAAGAGTTAAAAGAAAGATTGAATAATGATCTGGAAAAGTTAGAATATGCTAAAAAATATTATCAGTGGCTCATGCAGTTCATTAAGGTAGTGGAGTCAGGTGAGATATTTAATTACATTCCAAAGAATAAATAACAAAACAGCATCTTGCTGCATCTATGTGGCATGATGCTGTTTTTTTTGTTGTATAGGAAATAAAACTTTGCTAAAGAGTGCTTAATCCACGTTGATTCAGCAGTTACCTTGAAAAGTGTAGTGTATCCTCATGGTGGTAATATGAAGATAGCATTTACTTTATTCCTTCTGTGTTTTCGTATCTACTATCGAGATAATCTACTATATGAATAAGAAAACCTTCAATTGTTTGTGGATATTTAACGGCTGAACCCCATTCTGGAAGTCCGTGATGACAAAGGATACAATGGGACATTTGATGAATTTTCTCTAACGATAATTGAATATTTTCTATTTCTATGATTTTTGTGAGTATAAGAACCCCGTATGGAATATGCCCAATCATGACGCCTAAGTCATCCATTGTTATACCAGCCTGTTTTCTGTTGGAGAAATTTTCTTTTATAGCTGTAGGATATAGAAAGTCAAATTCTTCAAATGTTTTTCCAGCATGGTCATATTCTAGTAATTTACCGATATCATGAAACAAAATACTTGTCATTAATAAATCATAGTTAGGTTGGTTTTCTTCGTATTGCATCATCCCATAGAACATTTTATATAAATGGTCTATGGTATCTTTCCATATTAACGGTTTATCTTTGTCACCTTGAATTTGGGACCAAAGCTCATTTTTATGTGCTTTTTCTACGATGTTAATTAATTTCATTGTAGCTTTATAGTGATTATCTTCATATTTTAATATATATCTTACAAATCGCATTAGCCCCACTGTGTGCTTCAGTAACCCACCTAGGTAGTTATGGTGGTATCCTTTCGCAGCTGGTCTAATGCGAAACTGATTCCAGAAACGTTTCATGGCACTGTAGGCAATCTCTTGATATGGGGATTGTAACTCACGAATATAAGAGAAAAGTTCTATAGTAAATTCTTCCAAATTTTGTTTTGTGTACGGCAACAAAGAGAAAGGATTGATATCTTCTTGACATGGTGTTATTTGTTCAATAGTTATAGATTTAAACCCGTTGAATTCGTCAACTTTACCAATTACATCAAAAACAGAGTTAGATTCCAAAAGAGGAAGAGTACGGTCAACAGCACCTTGATTATCCCACATTTTTGCATTCAAAGTGCCTAAGTTATTACTAAATCTTATTTTAAGAAACTGTTTATTCGTTCTTGTTAGTTGAACGGTATATTCATTTACCAGCAATCGTGCGTGAATTGGATTACCTTGTACTTCCTGATCGATATTGAATTGTTCATTTCCGTTTGGCAATTGTGGAACTGGGAACTGCTCAAGTATTTCCACTTTCTGCTCTTCTGTTAAATTTACTTGTATAGGTACGTTGTTATAAAAATACAATTGTCCATCCATCATATTATCACTCCATGTTAAAAACTTAACGTTTGTTTATTGTGGTTTCTATAGTTGATAGAAACTCCTGATTTATTTAATTCAGAATAGTTAGCTCTCGCTTACACTTATGAATGTTTTCTGCTGTCATTCGCTCCGGCAGAATACTTCGCTTTCCGCGGGCACGGCCTCAGCCTCCTCGGAAGAAACCCACTTCCTGCGGGGTCTTCGGACACGTGCTTTTCCCGCAGGACAAGGAAGGCTACGTCAGCGAAGCATCGCACGAAGAAAATGTGGTCTTTCATTTTCGAGGAGTCTCCGCATTCTGCCTCCGCTATGTTAGATGGCCTAGATATTTTTATAGCTAAAGTCCATAATGTCACGTTTGGGATAGTTGTTCCTCGTATAAAATAAATTTATTTACTTAAAATCAAGTAGGGCAGGAACTTAGCGGAGGAAATACACGGAGACTCCTTGAAAAAAGAAAACCACTTTTTTCTGCGTGCGATGAAACCCTGCCGAAGCGTTCCTTGTCCTGCGGGAAGAAGAGCATCGGTGAGACTGCTTTGTGCGTTAGCACGAAGGAGGCTCACCAGCTCCCCGCGGAAAGCGCAGTGTATTTCCGTAGCGGATAATAAGCACTATTCTGAATTAAAGGTATCAACAATCTATAAAAAATCTTAAATAATACTACTATCCAAAAAGCATGAATTCTTTGAGAAAGTAATCAAAACTTATTTCTATTGTAACTTAATTAATAGTTTTTTAGATAGCCTTTTTTGAGTCATGAAGGATGTTCTTGTGATATAGTTATATTTTTTGTTATTGGTTCATATATATTTGGATAGAGAAAAGTGGACAAGGGAGGTTATGTGATGCTTATTGCAGGTGTGCCTTGGTGGGTTTTTACATTAATTGTGTTAATTTTTTTCAGTGGATACATGTCATTTAAGGCAATGGTTGCTGAAAGAAAGTTAGAACAGCAGTATGCAGAAAAGGAAGGGAAAATTTATATGGAACGTATGAAAAAGGAGAGGGAAGAAAGGGAGAAAAGAAGGCAGCAAATTTCATAAAGAACTTAAATTAAAAAGAGGCTGTCCACTATATGGACAGCCTCTTAACCAATTAACCTTGCGCTGCATCTGGGCTAGATTCTTCGGCATTTTGGTTAAATAAGTCTTCATACTCATCAATTTTTACATCCACGTCTGCACCCTGTACTAAATCACTTATCTTTTGTTGAAGTACAGATTGGTCGACTTTTTCATAAATCAACTGACTGCGTAAGTCATCTTTCATGTCTTCAAATTCTCCAATTTCTTCTTCCACTTCACGTTTATCATTTACTTTAATGATATGATAACCAAACTCTGATTGAACAGGGTCACTAATTTCTCCACTTTCCATGCTATAGGCAGCATCTTCGAATTCTGGAACCATTTGTCCAGCAGAGAAGTAACCTAAGTTACCACCTTCTTGAGCTGATCCGTCCGTTGAATATTCTTCAGCAAGTTCAGCAAAGTCTTCACCATCATCAAGTTTTTTCTTTACTTCGTTTGCTGTATCTTCATCAGCAACTAAAATGTGCTGTGCATCGATTTCAGTCTGCATGCGGTCATATCTATTCTGTATTTCTTCATCTGTAATCTCTATATCCTCAGAAGCTGCTTGCTCTTGTAATAGAGATAGATGGATTTGGTTACGAAGCATATCTTCTCCGCCAAAGTTTTGAGTTACAACCATTTCATAAGAATCCCCATAAGCATCTTTTAAGGATTGAATTTGTTCATCTACCTTTTCATCACTGATTTCATATTTATCTTCTAATACCTTTACAGTCACCATCTCTTGCAAGACAGCGTCACCGTAACGGTCCTTCAGCTCCTCATAAAATTCTTCTTTAGTGATGTCGCCAGCATTTGATTCGACAACTACCTCTCCTGAATCTGAATTACAGGCAGTTAATGTTAGAACGCTAGCAGATAAGGCTAAAGCAACAGCTAATTTCTTCATTTGAACACTCCTAATCTTTATACTTCCAACTTATTTTATACAAAGATAAATATAACATATTTTGTTATAAAAATAATAGTACCAACTAATTTCCCTAGAAAATACCTATAAAGTGCCACAAATTATGACAAAGGCAAAGCATTTTATTATCGTAATGTTCCTATGTGGTAGTCGAAGTCATTATAAAATGTAAACGTAAACTTCCTTCTCTGAGAGGTGAAAAATATGTGCAATATCTACTGCTGTGGAAAATACATTTCGCTTTTTGTACGCGACCGGCGAAACAATAAATGACCAATATAAAAAGACACTGAAGCAATTTTCAGCGTCTTAATGGGCTTTCACTAATATATCATATCCATCATTATCATTTTGTATAAATGCTTTTTTTGGAGCTTTAATGATTTGGCTCATATACCAAAAATCAATAAACGTGACACCTATGTGAGTACAAGTGAATAACAACAAATATAGATACCATTCACCAAACAAATAGGTTGAAATAATTCCTGGTAAAGTAATCATAACAGTTGGTGCAATTAGTACGATTAAAGAAACTTTTTTTGTTACGTGAGTTTTTGTATAATAGGTAAAAATAGGAAAAATTTTCATTTTTAATTTATAAGCAATTTTCACTCGTTTTTTCATCATAATTAATGGAAGAATATGCACAAACGAATGTAAAGTCGGTAAGAAGGACATAGCAATAATAAATACTATCATACCTGAATCATGGGAACGATTTGTACCATGATAGATAGAAAAGGGTACATAAAGAACGATAAATATTAACAGGCCTAGTAATGTCGAGATTAGTAGAGTTCGATTATGTCCAAATTCTTTTTTTAGTTTAATGGATTTCCAGCAATTCATGTTGAATCACTCCCATGCTTTAAATTTTACATGCATCAAGAGCACTTCAAGAATCATAGTACGATTTATATAAAAAATCAATAGTTTTTTTGAGTTTTTTTCTAACATATTTTTAGTGTATGATTTTACATGAGAGTGGAGTAGACTTAAAGGTAAAATATGTGTGTTAATCATAAAAAAGTTTTTGAGTTCTTACTAAAAGGTTAATGATTACAAACGGAGGTTTTTAGAGTTGAAGGATATCAGGAATTGTAATACTTCTTCATTCCATATACAATTACTTTCTAAAATTATTGATATAGATCAATATCCATTTATTAAATTAATGATTATAAATAATATCTCTGAGAATGAATATGAGGATTTATTTCAATTGCTCACTCAACTAGAAGATACCTTTCAACAACAGAAAGAAGAAGGCCTCATTGATTTCACTTCACTATTAGTTCGATTTGCTGGTATGTTAAATGAAAAATTGGATCCGAATGAGACAATTTTCGCACTAAAAAAAGAAGGATATTATCCTTCTTTAATGGATGAGTTTACAAAAATTATTGCTGCAGAATCAAAATATCGAGGTAAGTAAATTTACTCTTCGATTTTTTTAAACAATGTCACCAATTGATTATGAAATTCAATAATCTCCTTCAATCGATGCGTTACGTCCACTGTATCTGTTGAAGGATCAGTTTCCTTTGCATCTTTATCAATTAACTTCTCTATTTCTTCTAGTGCTTCTTTCTGGTGATTTGCTGCATCCATCCATTTATTGATGTAAAAACTCATAAATGATTTAAATAATGACGAGTTTGCTTCGTATAGATCTTTTCGCACTCCTTTTTTCCAAACTCTTGTGACTAGATTTAAATCTAGCAGACTTCGAATGTTTGTACTCATAGAAGTTTTGCTTTTTCCTAAAGCTTCACTCATGTCATCTAGTGTAAGCGCTTTTCTAGACAAATATAAATAGGAAAAAAGTCGAGCTTCTAGTGGATTTAATCCAAACAGCTCAACTGTTTTAGAAAATTCAACCATAATTTGTTGTGTGATTTTTTCATCTTGTACTGAATCCATAAATCTAACCATTCCCCTCTATCATTTACCCTACAACAAAACGAAAATAATTAAAAATCTATATTTGTGTCGAATTCCCAAGGAATTTGAAGGAATTTGAAGGATTAACTATATAATTTACATACAGTTCAAACTGTACGTAAAAAATGTTCTTAAATAACGGAATTTAAAGTTTGTACAAAATGAACGAATAGGTATATAGTTGTAAAGTAGTAATTTGCTGTTTAGAACTTTCGATTGGGTATTATTTGAGTCCATAAGATTGAATAAACACTAGTTCGTAAATAGATTGATAGAAAGAAGAGGTGAAAGATATGCCAATCATAGAAGTAGATAAACTGACGAAGGTTTTTGGAAAAAATACGAAACAAGCTTTAAAACTACTTGATGAAGGCAAATCTAAGGAAGCCATATTGAAAGAAACTGGAAGTACGGTTGGTGTTAATCAAGCCTCCTTTTCTGTAGAGCCTGGAGAAACATTTGTCATTATGGGGTTATCAGGAAGTGGGAAGTCAACATTAGTTCGACTTATTAATAGATTGATAGAACCTACATCAGGAAGTATCTATATAGATGGAGAAGATCTATCTAAAATGGATAAAGCTGCTCTTCGCAAGGTTCGAAGAGAAAAATTAAGTATGGTATTCCAAAAGTTTGGCTTGTTCCCGCATAGAACTATATTAGAAAATGCGGAGTATGGTTTGGAAATACAAAATGTACCGAAAGATGAACGAGAAAAAAAGGCAAAAGATGCACTAGAATTAGTTGGCCTAGGTGGATATATCAGTCAATATCCTGGCCAGTTATCTGGCGGGATGCAACAACGTGTTGGATTAGCTAGGGCTTTAGCAAATGATCCAAAAGTCTTGTTGATGGATGAAGCTTTCTCTGCACTCGATCCACTTATTCGTAAAGAAATGCAAGATGAATTGATTGATTTACAAACAACGATGAAAAAAACCATTGTATTTATTACTCATGATTTAGATGAGGCATTACGTCTAGGTGATCGCATTGCATTAATGAAAGATGGATCTATTGTACAAATCGGTACACCAGAGGAAATCTTAGTAAATCCAGCAAATGATTATGTTGAAAAATTCGTGGAAGATGTTGATCGCTCGAAAGTGTTAACGGCACAACATATTATGAAGCGTCCTGAAACGGTTAATATTCATAAACATGGACCACGTGTTGCTTTAGAAAGAATGCGTGAGGAAGGACTTTCTAGTATCTATGTCGTTGATAACAATCGTAATCTAAAAGGCTATGTCACAGCAGATGATGCCTCAGATGCACGCAAAAAAGAAATTAAAGAATTAAATGAAATTATTAAAACAGATATGCCAAAAGTGGAAAAAGAAACAGCATTAAATGAGATATTTACCATTATTCATGATTCACAAGTACCAGTTGCGGTTGTTGAAGATGGAAAATTAAGAGGTATTATTGTTCGTGGATCTGTAATTGCTGCACTTGCTGGAGAGAGCGAGGTGAATTTAGATGCTTAACTCAATCTTAGAATTTGCACCAAAAATTCCTGTTGCTGAAGGGACAGAGTGGCTAACAGATAAAATAACAGATATGTTTTCTTTCTTATTTGATCCTATAAATGAGCATTTTGGAAATTTTATGGAATTTGTTGCTGAAGATGTTCTGATGGCAATTCCATCAGTCATCTTTATCCTTGTTGTCGCAATCATTGCATTCTTTGTTTCAGGGAAGAAATTTGGGTTAGCAAGCTTTGCTATAGTAGGTCTTTGGTTTATATATAATCAAGGACACTGGGAAGATTTAATGAATACAGTAACGCTAGTATTATTAGCTAGTATTTTATCCGTATTAATTGGTGTTCCAATTGGTATATTAATGTCGAAGAGTAAAATTGCGAATGCTATTATTACACCAATTCTTGACTTTATGCAAACAATGCCGGCGTTTGTCTATTTAATCCCAGCTGTAGCATTCTTTGGTATTGGGATGGTACCAGGTGTGTTTGCATCATTAATTTTTGCAACACCACCAACTGTTCGTTTTACAAATCTTGGTATTAGACAGGTGTCTGAAGAGTTAGTTGAAGCAGCCGATGCGTTTGGTAGTACAGGTTCTCAAAAACTATTCAAAGTGGAATTACCGATGGCTAAGTCTACTATTATGGCTGGTATTAACCAAACGGTTATGTTAGCACTATCGATGGTTGTTATTGCTTCTATGATTGGAGCTAAAGGTCTTGGTAGAGAGGTTCTTTCATCCTTACAACGTGCAGAAGCAGGTACTGGATTTGTAGCAGGTATTGGTATTGTTATTTTAGCGATTATTATTGATCGTCTTACACAAAATATGAATAAGAAGAAAGATTAATTTATTTGGTAATTTTTTTATACGAAAAGTCCATATAAATATCTATTGTCCAGAATGAGACTTTCTGGACAATAGAAAAAATATATAAGAAGGAGAGTATTTAAGTTATGGCTAAACTTAATTGGAAACGTCTAGGCATCGCTGCTGGACTTTCATTATCATTATTTGCTGCAGGCTGTGGCGCTGCAGAGGAAGAGCCTGAAACGGACAATGGTTCAGAAGAGGGTACAGAAGAATCTGCATCCGTAGATGGTCAAGAAATTGAATTGACATATGTAGAATGGGATACAGAAGTTGCATCTACAAATGTTGTGGGTAAAGTACTTGAAGATTTAGGGTATGATGTTGAATTAACTCCACTTGACAATGCAGTTATGTGGGAAGCTGTCGCAACTGGTGAAGCAGATGGTATGGTAGCTGCATGGATGCCAGGTACGCATGAAGCTCAGTATGCTGAATATGGCGATCAAATGGTTGACTTAGGTGCTAACTTAGAAGGCGCTGCAATTGGTATGGTTGTTCCATCTTATATGGATGTAGATTCAATTGCTGATTTAACAGATGAAGCTGGTCAAACAATTACTGGTATTGAACCAGGTGCTGGTGTCGTTGCTGCATCTGAACAAGCGTTAGAAGATTATGACAACCTAGCAGATTGGGAAGTTGAAACATCTTCGAGTGGTGCGATGGCTACTGCATTAGGTCAAGCATACGAGAATGAAGAAGAAATCATTGTAACTGGTTGGTCTCCACACTGGAAATTCCAAAAATATGATCTTAAATACTTAGAAGATCCAGAGGGAACTTATGGAGAAGCTGAAGAAATTAAAACAATGGTTCGTGAAGGTTTAGAAGAAGATGCTCCTGAGGCTTACCAAGTATTAGATAACTTCTACTGGGATACAGCTGATATGGAAGAAGTAATGTTAGCTATTCAAAACGGTACAGACCCTGCAGAAGCAGCGGCTACATGGGTAGAAGAAAATTCTGATAAAGTTGCTGAATGGACAGAAGGAATAGAATAATAATTTAAAGTTATAAAAGAAAGGCTGTTACATGCAAAATGTATCAGCCTTTCTTAATGTTCGTTTATTTATCGCACAATTTGGGCGTATTGCAGTAATTTTTGTTTGGGAATTGATAGAAACTCCGAATATATTTAATTAAGAATAAATAACTAATGGAGCGATTCGTTAACACCGCTACGGAAAGCGACTGCCCGGAGCGGAAATCAACAAAGCACTAAAGTAGATACTTATTCTTAATTAAAGAAATTAGCTGTCTATATATTATGCGTTATATACCTCAAGAAGCAACGATGACTAAGCGATGTTCCAATATTTGAGTAAAGTGACATGAACATAAATATTGGGTAAAGTGAGAAACATTTTAATGGGATTAATGAAGAAGGTGCATGCTATATTACCAGCGAAAAGACAGCTATATATCGATAGAAAAAGCTTTCTCCTGTTGAGAAAGCTTTTTGTTCATTTGCTAGTATTAACTTTTTCTTCTAAATCTTTTAGGCTGCTTTCGATTTGTTCTAGATATTCATGTATACTTTCTTGATGAGGTTCGATTGTATGTTTCCAATCTTCTACTGATTGTTTAATATCTTGTGTTAAGTCTTTAATTAATACGGCACTTTCTTTAGAAGTTTCGGTAATTTGATCTTTTAAACGTAAGCCATCTTCTTTTAAATGATAAAGTAGTTCTTTTAGATCGATACTTTGGTCTTTAACTCGATTGCGAATCTCTTTTCCGGACGAAGGTGTAGTTAATAATGCCACAGTAGCACTTACTGCCCCACCAACAACAATACCTAAGATAAGTGATTTTGCTCTTGACATATAAAAACGCTCCTTTCCTCACTTATAGTATATCATTATTAATTGTGATACTACTAGCAATCCTCTATAATTTTTATATGTATTTTGCAATCTTTAAAAAATCCTCTGACAAATATGCCAGAGGATTTTCTTTTATTAATTAAATGCCGTAGCAAACTTTGTTCTCTTCATAATGGATTGTACGATTGGATAAACAACTACCATAATCACAGTATTTACCGCCGCAGCAGGTAAGATAGCACCTACAAATAGTGCGATAAATCCACCTTCTCCTAAGCCTGCAATTAACGCAACAACTGTAGCAAAAATAGATCCGCTAATCAAGGTTCCAACAAAGGTTAATAAAGGTGCATTAATGTTGTTACTCTTAACTTTATTTTGTAACAATAGAAATAATGCTAATACGACAAATGCTGTGACTGGTTTATCAATCATGTTAGCGATTTGTCCTCCAGGTGCTTGGGTGGTTAATGCCGATATAATTCCAGATACAAGTGCAAGTAATAAAACATATTTTGCTTTTGGAAATAAGAAAATTCCTAAAAACATCATGGATAACAGCATATCAGGTTTGACACCAAATACGAAACCTGGAACTACAGCATGTAACACAGTTCCAATCCCTACTAGTAGTGATAACGTGATTAATACGCGAATATTCATTTTTTCCTCTCCTCGTCTATGCTTTTCTCTTCTACTCTCTTCCCAACTGTACACTCATTGTCAGTTGCGGAATGTATTGTTATTATACCAAAGATTTGACTAAATAAAAAGTACTAATTTTAAATTTCCTTTTTTTCTGATTATTTATTAATATTTTGATTAATTTCTGCTGCAATTTGTTGTAATTTCTCGCTAGTATAATCGTCTGTATGGACGGTCCAATTAGGAGAATATCCATCTCCATCACCATATCGAGGAATCAAATGAATATGTAAGTGAAAGACAGATTGTTCAGCATCTTCTCCGTTATTATTTAGTAAATTCATCCCAAGTGGCTTATAAGTGTCTTTAATCGCATTTGCAATTATAGGAACACGTTCAAATAATTCTTTTGCAACTTCAGGTGGTGTTTCAAAGATATTCTTTGTATGTTTTTTTGGAATGACTAGCGTATGACCTTTGGTGACTTGTGAAATGTCTAAAAAGGCATAAACATGATCGTCTTCGTATACTTTTGCTGATGGGATATCCCCATCAATTATTTTACAGAAAATGCAATCCTCGTGACTCACTTAATAACACACTCCTTAAGTTTGATTATTCTATATTTTATCTAGGAAATGGGGACAAAGTAAAGTGATTAGGCTAAAATTACCAAAAGAAATAGGCCTAGTCCGCTTTTTAGACGAACTAGACCTATTCTTTATGAAGAAACGGGATGGTAAACCTAATGAGTGGGGACCTGTAAACTTGCAGTTAAATCGAATTTAACCTTGTTTACAAAACCTTTTTGTCAGCATCTCATTAATGAGATGGGGTCTGGCAAAAGGGTTTTCTGTTCATTAGTTAGAACGCCAACACTAACACCTCATTTGTGTGGTTATTGGTCACGAAATTCAGTATAGTTTATCGTTCACTAACACCTCATTTGTGTTGGAATAACACGAAATTACATTAGTAACTCGATCACTAACACCTCATTTGTGATTCACACGATTGTAAGTGTTTGCTGCATCCCGTTTCTTCAGTACCTATTTTGTACTGGTTTCGCATATAATATACAAAAAAAGATAAAAAATTTTTTTGGTACAAATCTTGTCGAAATTTTACTCGCAGTATGTTTTGGAAAAGATTTGCAAAAATGATAAAATCGAAAGTAGTGTAGAGGAGGAACTAATTTGGATTCATTGCTGCATATAGATAACCTTTATGGTGGATATACACATAAAAATGTTTTGCATGGTATTTCATTTGATGTAAAGCCAAAAGAAATTGTTGGATTAATTGGTTTAAATGGAGCGGGAAAAAGTACCACCATTAAACATGTAATTGGTCTGATGCAAGCGAAAAAAGGAACAATCTCTGTAAATGGAAAAAGCTTTAAGGAAAATCCTACAACTTACAGAAATCAGATGGCATATATCCCAGAGATGCCCATTTTATATGATGAATTAACGTTACATGAACATCTCCATTTGACTGCAACAGCGTATGGCATTGAAAAAGAAATATTCGAGAAGCGATTAGAGCCACTATTAAAAGAATTTCGTATGGAAAAAAAGTTAAATTGGTTTCCGGTTCATTTTTCAAAAGGAATGCGACAGAAGGTTATGATTATGTGTGCATTTTTAATTGAGCCACCTTTATATATAGTGGACGAGCCTTTTGTGGGGTTGGACCCTTTAGGGATTCAGTCATATTTACAATTAATGAATAAGATGAAGAATAATGGTTCAGGTGTTTTAATGTCTACACATATTTTAGCAACAGCTGAACGTTATTGTGATCGTTTTGTTATTCTACATGATGGAAAAATTCGTGCATTGGGTACTCTTGAGGAATTGCGTGAAAGTTTCAGTATGCCGCGAGCAACACTAGATGATTTATATGTACAGTTAACAAAGGAAGATAGCCATGTTTGATTCCCATGCCTTTTATAAATCTCGTTTGTCTGCCCATATGAAAGAATTAGGGCGTTATTTACGATATATTTTAAATGGACACATGCTTATTGTTATATTCTTTTTGTTATCTACGATGGCTGTATATTACCAGCAATGGCTAACACAACTTCCGGAAAATTTTCCTACTGCGTTAATTATTGGGGGAATATTTGGGTTGATTGCAAGTTACAGTCCTGTTCGTACTTTATTAAAGGAACCGGACTTAGTATTTATTATTGTTGCAGAAGACCGGATGGGGTACTATTTTCGAAATACCATTATTTATAGCTTTGTAATCCAGCTATATTTAATTTTTTTATTGGCAGCTGCATTGGGCCCCCTATATTTTGCTGCATATGAAGATAGACCAGGGAATATTTATCTATTATCCATTCTTGTATTGCTAATTATAAAAGTTGGAAACTTATTAGCAAATTGGTGGATGCTAAAAGTAAGGGATAAAAACATTCGAAATGTAGATACTCTTGTCCGGACATTCGTTAATATTGCTATATTTTATTTTATCGTTCGAGGAGATGCACTCTTTGCAGGAATAACAACAATTATTTTTGTGCTGTTATTCTTGTATGACTATACCGTATCAAAAAAGCAGACAGGTGTGAATTGGGAATTATTAATAGAAAAAGACCAGCATCGCATGCAAGCATTTTATCGATTTGCCAATATGTTTGCTGATGTACCACATTTAAAAGCGCGAGTGAGAAAACGCCAGTGGCTGGTCCGTTTGGTTACAAAAGGTATACCTTTTGAAAATCGAAACACTTTCGATTATTTATTTCGAATTACGTTTGTGAGAAGTGGCGATTATATAGGTATGTATTTACGTTTACTGGTTATTGGTGGAATATTTATCTATTTAATACCTAATATGTGGATTAAGGTAATATTTAGTATATTATTCATCTACTTAAGTACTTTTCAAATGATGACGTTGTTTCATCACCACCGTACTATTATGTGGTTGGATTTATACCCTGTTGAATCAAACGATAAAAAACAATCGATAATCAAAATTTTATATCAGCTTAGTTTAATCCAAACTGTAATATTTGCTATTTTATTTATCGTAACACAAGATTATTTGGGTTTTCTTCTAGCCTTAGGCGGGGGAGTATTATTCACAGTTGCGTTTATTAATGGTTATGTGAAAGCAAAATTGGCTTAAGAGAGGGGCATTCCCTCTCTTTGATTTTACAGAACGTTGTTTTCTAGCCATTGTGACATATTAAATGCGCAATAAAAAGGATGGCGCTTAACCATCCAAAAAATATATATATTCATTAACCAAGTCTTGGGTCTTCCAATAATCGTTCAATTTCTTCTTTATGGTTTGTCTCATCAGTGATTAAATCTTCTAGTTTAACAACTAATTCTGTTAAACCTAGATTTTCTGCTTGTTTTTTTCTCTTTTCGTACCGTTCGATTGTATCGGTTTCAGATTGTAAAGTAGCTTCAAGCAAATCTTTTACATCAGTTGGTTGTGGGATTTCGGCTGCCTTCGTTGTAGGAGTGCCACCAAGTGATTTTATCTTTTCGGAAAGGTACAATGCATGTTGCATTTCTTCTGCTACTTCTGCTTCAAAAAAAGGTTTGAGAGCAGACCGGTATAACCCAGATACAACTGACGCACTATAGGTATATTGAATAGCAGCGCCATATTCGTTAGATAAATCTTCATTTAATCCTTCTATTAATTGTTGTAACTCTTGATTCATTTACATATTCCTCCCTTTAAACACTATTTTTTGTGAAAATTTTGCTATACTACCACTATACCATTTCTCAGTAATTTCAAACATTAATCTAATAGGAGTCACAAAAAGTTGCGAATTCAAAAATTGATTACATTTATGCTTATTATCGCTTTTCTCCCTACGATAATATGGACTGTTCAAATTACTAATGGATACATGCCCTATATGGATCAATGGACACGCGAATTAGTGATTAGAGTTGAAAATACAACTGTATACGAAATCTTCTTTACCATAACAAATTTAGGTTCTAGAGAATTTTTACTACCGTTTGTACTGCTACTGACGATTATCATAAGAATAATCTACAGAAAGTGGCTCCCTGCCATTATTTTTTCGGGTGGAACATATATTACATATAAATTAAATGGCTGGATGAAAAACCTTATACAACGCGAGCGGCCAAGTATTCTAGAAGAAGCAAACGCAATCGGAAATAGTTTCCCATCTGGACATGCCATGATTTCTACCGTTTGTTACGGCTTGTTAGCTTACTTTTTAACGAAAAAGATAAAATCCAAAAGTAAGGTTACTGGTATTCAAATTACGCTTTTCTCTATCATTTTTCTCATAGGAATTAGCAGATATATGATCAATGTCCATTACTTAACGGATGTATTGGCAGGCTATGTAATAGGACTAATTTGTATGGTTTCTTTTCTTTTCCTGTTTGAAATTTCACAAGCAAAACAATCTCCGCCTCAAGTCCGAGGGAAGAGCCATCTGCAGTAGGTATCTAATCAAAGTTATACCAAGTAAAATAGAATTACAAAAGAAAAATTTAAACTTCCCCATGGGAGTTCGAATTATTCTTTTGTGAAAATACCAAACCTAGTTATTCAAAATTTCGTTGCTTTTAACTAAGTTGGAGTTGAAAGAAATTCCTGATATATTTAATTCAGTATAAATAACTAATGGGGCGATTCGTTAACACCGCTACGGAAATACACTCCGCTTTCCGCGGGGAGCTGGTGAGCCTCCTTCGTGCTGAAAAGCGTGTGCGCCTGCGTCTTCCAGTAATGCTTCGAAGCGGGCTTTCTCGGCGCAAGGGAACTAGGAAGTATATTCAAGCAGTTCCCTCACTACGTAGTCTCACCGATGCTCTTCTTCCCGCAGGACAAGGAACGCTTCGGCAGCGAAACATCGCACGCAGAAAAAAGTGGTCTTCTTTTTTCAAGGTTTTTTCAAGGTGTCTCCGTGTATTTCCTCCGCTATGCGTCTGCTCTACTTGTATAAACAAGAAATATGATGTTTTAAAATTATAACGGTCTTAAAACGTAATTCCTAGATATATTAGCTCAAAGTAATCTTGAGCGCCTATTTAAGTGGAGGAAGAATACGGAGACTCCTGTGGGAATAGCACGTGTCCGAAGACCCCGCAGGAAGTGGTTTTCTTCCGAGGAGGCTGAGGCCGTGCCCGCGGAAAGCGAAGTATTCTGCCGGAGCGAATGATCGCACATATCAAACATAAGTGTGAGCGAGAGCTACACTATTCTGAATTAAAGTTATCAACAGTCTATATAAAATGCACAGAACTTAAGAAAAGAGCATTATAATATTTGCTCCGATGAAAGGGTGACTTATGTTTGAAAATTTTTCGTTATTTTATAGCCGTATTATTCATAATTATTGGAATCTTGTTAGTTTTGGCTAATGTTGGGGCAGTACAATTTAATCTTGGAAATACTTGGAAGCTTATCTACTCGATATTTTTCGTTGTTATTGGATTGAAATGGCTAGTTGATTTTTTAATGAAAAAAGGTGGGAGTTGGGTTTTTGGTTCGTTCTTTTTGATATTTGGCTCTCTGCTACTTCTAGATTGGTTCCATATCATTTACTTCACGTTTTGGGATGTTTTTAAACTATGGCCATTATTAATTGTTTATATTGGGGTTATGCTGATATCTGGAAAATCACACATTGTCATTGAACATAAAGGAAAGCGTTCAGGAAAAACGAAGGAAAAGAAATATGGTAACTCCGTTTTTACAGTGGGAAGTCATGAATATAATAAAGAAAATTGGAAAGTCCAGCCAATGAGTTTGCGAACCCTTGCAGGTGATTTCTATTTTGATTTTACAAAGGCTTTTATACCGGAAAAGAACATACCTATTACGGTGAATAGCTTTGCCGGAGATGTAAATATCATTATGCCTGAAAATGTTGCATTTCGGGTGGAGGCATCTGTAAATGCGGGGGATATTGAGGTGTTAGGACAGACAGCAGATGGTATTAATAGAACTCTAATATATGAAACGGATGATTATGATGATGTTGAGCGGAAGATAGATTTTAAGATTCATTTAAAAGCTGGATCCATTCGAGTTGATCAGGTGTAAGGGGGAAGGGAAGTTGAAGGGAAGGTTTTCTAGTATTCGTTATGTTTTTATACGTTCTCATCTTTATGGGGTGTTTTTAACCGTCGTTACCTTATTAGCTATTCTCCTATCAGTATATGTGTTATTTCATCCAGAGTGGTTGTCTGTACAAAGTATCTTTTTGTTTATTATCTTATATATTATATTATCCGTTTTTATTTCTTTATTTATTGGGTTCCAAACGAGTGGTTCTCTTAAATCACGTTTAGATGCGATGTCTGTACTAATCACACAATATGCGAATGGAAACTATGAATCTTACATTCAATCAATCGATGACGATGAATTCAGTAGGATTACAGAAGAGTTGAATGAGTTAGGAAAAAAGCTGCAAAGCCAAGTGAAATCGTTACAGCGTATGGCAGATGAAAAAACCGATTTTGCCAAATCGGCACATAAAGCGGCTGTCATAGAAGAACGACAGCGTATTGCTAGAGATTTACACGATGCAGTAAGTCAGCAATTGTTTGCACTTACAATGATGTCAGAAGCAGCTGGCAAACAATTAGCAAAAAATCCTGAATTAGCCAAATCTCAAATGCAAGATGTAACACAAGCGGCAATGCAAGCACAAACGGAAATGCGTGCGTTGTTATTACACCTTCGACCTGTCCATTTATCTGGGGATTCGTTAGCAAAGGGGATACACAAATTAATTGCTGAATTAAAACAGAAAAGTCAAATGAAGTTTGATGTAGTAATACCGGAGGATTTAGTACTTTCGGAAGCGATTGAAGAACACGTATTTCGAATTATTCAAGAATCATTATCCAATATTTTACGTCATGCCCATGCTACAGAGGTGAATTTAGAGATAACCACTCGCACAAAGGAATTGTTTATTCATATAAGGGATAATGGTAAAGGATTTGATATTAGCAATGATTCTGAGAGGAAAACTTCTTACGGATTAAAAACGATGCGAGAACGTAGTGAGGAACTTGGTGGGACATTCACTATTCGTTCCAATAAAGATGAAGGTACATATATTGATATTCGCATACCATATAAAGATTAAAAGGGAGATGTTATTAAGTGATACGTGTGCTCGTTGTCGATGATCATGAAGTGGTTCGAAAAGGAATAGTTGCCTATTTGCAGACAGAAGACGACATTGATATTGTTGGCCAAGCATCAAGTGGTAATGAAGGTGCTGATCTTATATTACAGCTGAAACCAGATGTTGTATTAATGGATCTTATTATGGATAATGGAACTGGAATTGAAGCAACCAAAAAAGTGATGGAAAGTTTTCCGGCTTGTAAAATAATTATTTTGACAAGCTACTATGATGATGAACAAATATTTCCTGCTATTGAGGCTGGTGCATTTAGCTATATTTTAAAAACTTCCTCTGCAATAGAAATCATTCAGGCAATAAGAAAGGCTGTTAAAGGGGAGAATGTGATTGAACCGAGAGTAGCTGGAAAAATGATGTCAGGTTTTCGTGGTGAGCAGAAGAAACCACATGATGATTTGACTGAGCGTGAAATGGAAGTATTATTGTGTATTGGTAATGGGATGACAAATCAGGAGATTAGTGACAAACTATATATAGGAATTAAAACGGTGAAGACACATGTTAGTAATATTCTATCAAAGCTAGAGTTACACGATCGCACGCAAGCAGCGGTGTATGTACATCGAAATCATTTGATGAAATAATGCAAAGGTTGATTTGCAGCGTCAACAGTTATTTATAGTAATCTAGTTGTATTAAGAAATTCTCCTCGTGTATAATACAAGGGTAGTAAATCTTTGAGAAGAAAATAGAGAGAGGAATCTAATCGATGGGGAAATTAACCAAAAAAGCAGAGAATTTATTAATACTAGCATGGGCCCAAGCTTTTATTGCAATGGCTGGAAGTTTGTTTTACTCTGAAGTAATGGGTTATATCCCCTGTGAACTTTGCTGGTTTCAGCGTATTTTGATGTATCCACTAGTTGTTATATATGCCGTTGCAGCTATCAAAAAAGAAATTAATATTGCGCTGCCAGGGCTTGTTTTTAGTGGTATCGGCATGTTCGTATCTGCTTACCATTACTTAATCCAAAAAGTACCAGCATTTCAGGAGATGGGGGGGGCCTGTATTGGTGGAGTGCCTTGTAATGTAGTTTACGTCGACTACTTAGGGTTTATTACTATCCCATTTCTAGCTTTAACTGCTTTTACCATTATCTCCATTTTACATGTGGCACTTTTAATCAACACTCGGAAAAACAAAGGAGGAAATAATTAATGGGCAAAAAAATGATAGCTATAGTAGGATTCATTGTTGTTTTAATGATTGCATTATTCTTTGTCGTTCAATATCAAAATAAACAAGCATTAGCAGATAATCCATATGGTACAGATGATTTGGATCAAGCGACTATCGATCAGTTGGATGATCCAAATTATGAAAATCAAATATTGCCGGACGAACTTAACAAAAAAATGGAAAATGGGGAAGAAGTAACGGTTTATTTTTATAGTCCAACTTGTGTCTATTGTCAAAACACAACACCATATTTAGTACCCTTAGCGGAAAAAAATGGAATTGATATGGTGAAATATAATCTATTGGAGTTCGGTCAGGAAGCTAGGCCGTATGCTATTGAATCAACCCCAACATTGATTCATTATGAAGAGGGGGAGGAAGTAGCTAGAATCGTAGGTCAAAGACCGGAAGAAGAATTCCAAGCATTTTTTGATGATTACGTCTTAGATTAAGGCTCTCTTCAACAATTAGTTTCTTTTTAGAGATACACTTTATTTTACATCGCGTTAGCTAACTGAAGTTTCTTCTCCTTCAGTTAGCTTTTTTTGTTTTCTTCATCTTGATGGATAAAATATGCTGTTGTAAACGGTATGTCGCCGTGATAGGCAGGTTTTTTATTTGAAAGAATTTGTTGTGCTAATTCAAACCGGTGCGATTGCTTCCACTTATCATAATCTTTTACTGATTTCCATTGGCTTAAAATTACATACTTATTTCCTTTCTCAGGTTTTAAAAATCGAAATGCTTGTAAACCAGGCATTTTATCTAGAAGATTATTTTTTATACGGTCTTCAAATACTGCCTGGTCATCATCTGTAACTGGAATTGTTTGCATAACAATATAGCCTTCTTGAATCATAATTCCTTCATTCTTTAGGATTTCATAGGTGCGTCCAGAACTAAATATTTTTTTCTTTTTTTCTTCATAATAGGCTAATGCACCAGAGCTGTTTGTCATTAGGTAAAACGTAATACCTGTGTGTGTTTCAATTATTTTTTGGAGGAAATCTAATGTTCCGTTAGTCATATAAGCTTTCATGAAATCATCCTTCCTTCTCTTTTATCTCCATTTTACCCTATATGATTGCTAATAAAAATTATTATAAAAAGAATATGTAACAGAGGTGTTATAATTTATAATTATTATCAAATAATATATAGTATTTATTTCTTCCTTGATTGCAAAAAATGTCGTATAATACTCTTTAGTGACTTCTTCAGAAATACTTTCTATAATTAGTAAAGTTTTGTAGATAAGTAATCTAAGTGGTTACTATTTCCCAGGCAATACAGCGAGTGTCGTGAGTGTTTTATTAGGAATAGCAATTATTACTTATTCCGATGATTCATGGACTAAACTTGAAGAAACAGGGTTGGAAGCGGTAGAATTAATTTGTTGAAGTAAATAATGCATGAAAAGTCAAATTAGTCAATTTCGTGACAATAATCCATTATAACTACACTTTTTTTGTCGTTATATTATAGTAGTTATAGTAGAAACAGCTAAAGGATGAAAAACTATGTCAAAAAAACTAAATGATACAATTATTAGGGCATATAACGGAGAGGAAACCGATTATATTCCTGCGTGGTTCATGCGTCAGGCTGGACGTTCACAGCCAGAATATCGTGAACTGAAGAAAAAGTATTCCTTGTTCGAAATTACCCATCAACCAGAACTATGTGCTTATGTGACACGTTTACCGGTAGAAAACTATGGAGTGGATGCTGCGATTCTTTATAAAGATATTATGAGCCCACTTCCTTCATTAGGAATAGACGTTGAAATAAAATCTGGAATTGGTCCTGTTATTCATAACCCAATAAGGAATATTCATGACGTTGAAAAGTTAGGAGAAATCAACCCGAAAGCTGATGTTCCATATGTCTTGGATACGATTCGTCTCTTGACGGAGGAGCAGTTGGAGGTTCCTTTAATTGGTTTCAGTGGTGCTCCGTTCACGTTAGCTAGCTATATGATTGAAGGTGGTCCTTCAAAAAACTATAGTAAAACGAAAGCGTTAATGTATCGTGAGCCTGAAACATGGTTTGCGCTAATGGATAAATTAGCTGATATGATCATAACGTATGTAGAAGCTCAAGTTGAATCAGGTGCACGTGCGATTCAGATTTTTGATTCTTGGGTTGGAGCTTTAAGTGCTCCTGATTACCGCATATTTATTAAACCTGTTATGACTAGAATACTTTCTGAATTACGTCAACACCAAGTCCCGTTAATCATATTTGGGGTAGGTGCACGACATTTATTGCTTGAGTGGAATGATTTGCCGGTTGATGTCATTGGTCTTGACTGGCGCACTTCTATTACGGAAGCCCGAGAACTAGGTGTTACGAAAGTAATTCAAGGGAACCTTGATCCTACGATTTTATTAACAGAATGGGAGACTATTGAAAATCGTACCAAAGCTATTTTAGATGAGGGATTAGAGAAAGGGAACTACGTGTTTAATCTGGGGCATGGTGTAACACCAGATATTAAACCAGCAACATTAAAAAAATTAACTGAGTTAATTCATCGATATTCACAGAAATGAGAATTCATAAAGAGGTGCTTTAAATGAGTAAAAAGAAATTAGGATTATTAGTTATGGCTTATGGTACGCCATACAAGGAAGAAGACATTGAACCTTACTACACACATATTCGCCATGGTAGAAAACCAGAACCAGAGGCTTTGCAAGATTTAAAAGATCGATATAAAGCAATTGGAGGTATATCTCCTTTAGCTAAAATAACGGAAGAACAAACAAGAGCTTTAGAAGAAGCGTTAAATTCTAGTCAAGATAAATATGAATTTAAGGCTTACATCGGTTTAAAACATATTCACCCTTTTATTGAAGATACTGTACATGAAATGGCGAAAGACGGAATTAAGGAAGCTGTCTCTATTGTATTAGCACCACATTATTCTACATTCAGTGTGAAATCATATAATGAGCGTGCAACCAATGAAGGGGAGAAGCATGGTATTGCCATCCATTCTGTCCAAAGCTGGTATAACGAATCTGGCTTCATTAAATTCTGGGCAGATGGAGTTAAGAAAATCTATGCAGAAATGTCCGATGAAGAGCGTGAAAATGCAGTCCTCATCGTGTCAGCACATAGCTTACCAGAGAAAATATTGCAAAATGGTGATCCATACCCAGATCAATTAAAAGAAACAGCTGACTTAGTTGCAAAAGAAGCAGGTGTTAAAAACTATGCTCTAGGCTGGCAAAGTGAAGGAAATACTCCTGATCCATGGTTAGGACCAGATGTACAAGATCTAACTCGTGAATTATATAAAGAAAAGGGATATCGTTCATTTGTATATGCACCAGTAGGATTTGTAGCAGATCACTTGGAAGTTTTATATGATAATGATTATGAGTGTAAAGTAGTTTGTGATGAACTAGGTGTCAACTACTATCGTCCAGAAATGCCAAATGTTCATCCACAATTCATTAATACTTTAGCTGAAGTTGTATTAAATACTGCAAAGAGTGAAGCGTAATGAAACATAAAAATATTGTTATTGTAGGCGGCGGGATCACTGGATTATCCGCTGCTTACCATTTACAAAAGACAATTAATGAAAAACAACTTCCTTACACATTGAAACTTATAGAAGCAAGTGATCGCTTCGGCGGAAAAATTGAATCGTTAAAGCATAATGGATATACAATTGATAAAGGTCCAGATTCTCTTTTAGCCCGCAAACCAGCTGCCGTAAATTTTGTAAATGAATTAGGGTTACAGGACCAAATGATTAGAAATGCAACAGGGCAGTCTTATATATTAGCAAAAAGTAAATTACATAAATTACCAAAAGGTACCTTTATGGGGGTACCAAAAGAAGTAAGTGCTTTATTATCCTCAGGAATGATTTCTTTCAATGGAAAACTACGAGCCCTAGCTGATTTGGTATTGTCAAAGAGTAAGAAAAAAGGAGACCAATCTCTAGGCGGATTTATGCGTCATCGCTTTGGAAATGAAGTAGTCGATGCGCAAATATCCCCATTACTATCTGGGATTCATTCTGGTGATATAGACGAGATGAGTCTTATGGCGACCTATCCGAATTTTTACCAATTGGAACAGAAATACGGAAGTGTAATGAAAGGCCTGCAAAAAAGCATGCCGAAAGCAAACAAAAAAAATAAGTCAAAACCAGTAAGTATGTTTTTCTCTTTTAAAGATGGTTTAGAAACGTTGGTCCGTCGCTTAGTAGAGATTTTGGATGATGAGATGCTCCAAGTGAATACAGCGGTTGATCATATTGAGAAAAAGGATGACGGTTATCATGTTTTGTTAGGAAATGGAGAAGTATACAAGGCTGATGCTGTTATTATGGCAACGCAACACGATGCTGTACCAAAAGTATTTAGCCAGTATGAATTCTTTAAAACTTTGAATGACATTCCCTTAACTTCATCTGCAAATGTTGTACTTGCTTTTGATAAAACAGTGATAAAAAATAAAGTCGAAGGAACTGGCTTCCAAGTAGCTCGCAACAGTAATGATTATCGTATTACCGCGTGTACTTGGACCAACAAAAAATGGCCGACTACTACTCCAGAAGGGAAAGTGCTCTTACGATGCTATGTAGGAAGGCCTAGTGACCAGGACATTGTTGACTTATCAGATGAAGAAATTATTAATATCGTATTAAAAGACCTAAAGAAAACGATGAAAATAAAAGGAAAACCTGAATTCACACTTGTTACACGCTGGAAGAATTCTCGCCCGCAATACACAGTTGGACATTTGGACCGAGTGAACAAGGTGAGAGAGAATGTGTTGAATAGACTACCAGGAGTGTATTTAGTCGGGAGCTCGTACGATGGTGCAGGTATACCAGATTGTATCAGTAACGGCGAAAAAGCAGCTCTGGATGTATTAGGATATTTAAAATAATTCAAAATTGACCTTGAACATTGCTTATGTTTGGGGTCTTTTTGTCGTATTGAAGAAGAGGTAGGTATTTGGGGGAGAAGACAGTGGGTTAGCCAAAGACAAACAATAATTGAGACTGGGAGAACTAAAGAGTCTAATTCAAAAGACGACCACAATTCACACAAAAAGCGAGTATATTTCCGGAGCGGTTATGCCCGAACATATATCAATTAAACTTCTTTTGCCCCAGCCTCTCCTTAAACAGCTACTTATTCATAACTCTTTTCTAATTCTTTAACGAGTGAACCGACATAGTCAACAGCTAACTTGATTGCATCTGGTTTAGACATGTCGACACCGGTTTTTTTAATCAAATCAAGTGGTTTTAAGGTGCCACCTGATTTAAGAACGTCAAGCCACTGATCCACTGCAGGTTTACCTTGTGTTTGAATTTTTTTAGATACTGCAGTTGATACTGTCAAGCCAGCAGAGTATGTATATGGATATAGTCCCATATAATAATGTTGCTGGCGCATCCATGTTAGCCCATCTTCCTCGTCGATTTGAACATCTTCGCCCCAGAAGTTTTTCAAAGCCTCCAGCTTTTGTGTGCATAGTACATCTGCAGTTAATGGAATGCCTTTTTCAGCTAGATTATAAACTCTACGCTGGAATTCGCCTTCTAATAAATGGGTAACAAAATTATGGTAATAAGTACCAAGTAATTGTGTAATAATCCATCTGCGCATACGTTTATCTTTGTGTTTTTCCAATAAGTGATTTGCTAGTAATAGCTCATTGATTGTTGATGGGGCCTCCACAAAGTACATAGAAGGCCGAGTATTCATTAATGATTGATTTTGACCGGCAAGATAGAAGTGACCTGCATGCCCTAATTCATGAGCTAAAACAAAAGCTCCACGCATTGTGTCGGTCCAAGTAATTAAAATATAGGGATGAACCCCGTATGGACTGGAACAAAAGGCACCATTCGCTTTTCCTATATTATTCGCTAAGTCTACCCAGCGTTCATTTAATGCTTTTTCCATTATTTTGGTATACTCTGGTCCCATTATGTTTACTGCTTCAAGTATAGTTGATTTTGCTTCTTCAAAAGTTGTATTTGGATTAAAACTAGGATCTAAGGGTGCTTTTAAATCATAAAAGCGCATGACATCTAGACCTAATTTTTCTTTCTTTAGACGAGCTAATTTACGCATATGTGGAGCGAGTTCTTTTTGGATAATATCTAACTGATTATGATACATTTGTTGGGTTACTTGCTGGGAAGAAAGCAGCATGTCTGTAACCGAATCGTACTTTCTCAAACGTGATAATGTAACTTGTTTTGACACCTCGGTAGAATATGTCGCTGCGAAAGTATTCTTATATTGACTTAGCGTTTTTGTGAATGAATGATAGGCTTTTTCTCTTATGCTTGCATCCTCTGATAACTCATAACGATCTTCGTAAAGTGGTGCGGACATTGGTAGTTCTTCTCCAGATTCTGTTTTAATAGAATCAAACGTCATGTCAGATACTTTTGCGCGTTGATAGATCATGTATGGCGCATTATGTACTTGTCCTAATGCGGCAAGTGTTTCTTCAACCTCAGGTAGAAGTGTATGGGGTTTTTCTTCTGATAAATCAGTGAACATCTTGCTATATTCTTTTAGTTTAGGTTCTTCTTTTTGAAAACGCATTATCACTTCATCGGATAATGTTAATAATTCTGATTGAAAAAAAGAAAGTTTGGCGCTTATTTCCGCTAATGCAGATGATACTTTTGCAGAGTCTCGTTGATTATTAGGGTCTGATCCATCAGCACTGGAGCGTAAGTTAGCATAAGTCGCAATACGGATAAGTTTTTGTTGATAAGCCTCCATTTCCTTTATTGCCTCTAATAAGATGGTAGCACTGTTGTTTAATTTTCCTTTATATACTGTAAGGTTATCGACTTCCTTTTGGATGGTTTCCAACTGAGATTTCCAGGCTTCATGTGAAGGGAATAAGTCTGTTAAATCCCATTTTAGTTCTTCTGGAATCTCATTTCTTCTACGGCTTTGTGCAGCTAAATCTGTCATCATATTCTCCTCTCAAAGATATATTTCGTTACTCTAAATAATTATAATACAAAAAGGCACTTTTCGTATATCTAGTTGTTTTTAAACATCGTAGTTGATAGAAACTCCTGATCTATTTAATTATGAATAGTGTAGCTCTCGCTCACACTGATGAAAGTTTTGTGCTAGGATTCGCTCCGGCAGAATACTTCGCTTTCCGCGGGCACGGCCTCAGCCTCCTCGCGGAAAGACCGCCGCTGCGGGGTCTTCGGACACGTGCTATTCCCGCAGGAGTCTCCGTATTCTGCATCCGCTAAGATAGATGCAAAAATATTTTTGAAATCATAACTCATCGAAACACGTTTAAGAACGTTCTTTTATTCTTATAAACAACATATTTTTTGTTTATACAAGTAGAGCAGACACAAAGCGGAGGAAATACACGGAGACTCCTTGAAAAAAGAAGACCACTTTTTTCTGCGTGCGATGTTTTGCTGCCGAAGCGTTCCTTGTCCTGCGGGAAGAAGAGCATCGGTGAGACTACGTAGTGAGGGAACTACTTGAATAATCTTCCTTGTCCCTTGCGCCGAGAAAGCCCGCTTCGAAGTATTACTGGAAGACGCAGGCGCACACGATCTTCAGCACGGAGGGGGCTCACCAGCTCCCCGTGGAAAGCGTAGTGTATTTCCGTAGCGGGAACAGAGCGCTATTCTGAATTAAAGATATTCGATCTTTATATAAAATATGGGACAGCCTAATAAAAAGTAATCATGGAATGTTTTGGTAATAAATGAAAAAATGAAAAAATACAACTACTTAATTAGCAGCTGTATCAATAATATCGATAGGAAGGAGTAGATTGTTACATGAAATTTTTTGTTATAATAGTTGTTGTATAACATACTTTTAAAATTGTTTTACGATTTATTATCTTGCTGGATGATCGCACTCATCACAGACATTGCCGTAGCAGTCGGCTTTTTCGTGGATTACTCCACCGCATTCAGTGCATTGCTTTTTCGGTAAATTTTTAAAAAACTCAAGAACGTTGACCATGTTTGTTTCCCCCTTGGTAAGTTAATGTACTATTATTGTATTATAACAGTATTACTTGTGTCAATACTGTTTTATAACATTTTTTAAAAAAATAGGAGTGATATTATGAAATTAACAGTTATTGGTTGCTGGGGTGGCTATCCTGCCAAGGATGGAGCTACTTCTTCCTATCTATTGGAAAAAGATAATTTCTCCTTGTTGATTGATGTTGGAAGTGGCGCATTGTCAAAACTACAGAAGTATAAACAAGTTGCTGATATCGATGCAGTTATCATTTCTCATTATCATCATGATCATGTTGCTGATATTGGTGTTTTGCAATATGCAAGATTAATTGAGTATTATGTAACAGGAAAAAATGCTGTATTACCCATATATGGACATGATGGAGATAAAGAGGGGTTCGAGTCACTTAGTCATACTTATACAAAAGGAGTAAACTATGACCCAACGAAAACATTGGAACTTGGTCCCTTTTCTATAACATTCTTAAAAACAAATCATCCTGTTCCATGTTATGGAATGCGTATTACGGATGGCGAATCCGTAATCGTATATACAGCAGATTCTAGTTATCAGGAAGAATGGGGAAGTTTTGCTAAAGAGGCTAATTTACTTATTACAGATTGTAATTACTATGCCGGTTTAGATGGTTCAAAGGCTGGGCATATGAATAGTGAGGAAGCAGGAAAAATAGCAGCACAAGCAAATGTTGAGTTATTAATGCTTTCACACCTTCCACAATATGGAGAAATTTCTAAACTAGTGAAAGAAGCGAAACAAAAGTTTGATGGTCAAATTAAATTGGCAAGAGAAGGGTTCGTATGGAACGGATAAGTAAAAAGTGCAAAAGTGTTAATCTTTGAATACCAATAATTTTTGGTTTAAACTATTATAGGGAACTATTTTATAGGAGGTTATGATTTGAAATTTATTGATAATAAAGGGATTACAGACCCAATGGTTAACTTAGCTATCGAAGAATATATTTTGGAAAACTTTGGTGAAAAAGATACATATTTACTATTTTATATTAATAAACCATCTATCATTATAGGTAGAAACCAAAATACGATTGAGGAAATTAACACTGACTATGTTGACGAAAAAGGTATTAAAGTTGTACGTCGTCTATCTGGTGGAGGAGCCGTTTACCATGATGAACAGAATTTGAATTTTAGTTTTATTACAAAAGATGACGGTGAGAGTTTTCAAAATTTTGCTAAGTTCTTGCAGCCAATTACTAAAGTGTTGAATAAGTTAGGAGTTCCTGCTGAATTACAAGGACGTAATGATGTTGCGGTAGAAGGTCGTAAAATTTCAGGAAATGCTATGTTCTCCACCAAAGGCCGCATGTTTAGTCACGGTACATTAATGCTAGACTCTGAACTAGAAGAGGTTACAAAAGCATTGAAAGTGAAAAAGGAAAAAATTGAATCTAAGGGGATTAAATCAATTCGTAGTCGTGTAGCAAATATTTCAGAATTTATGGATGAAAAAATCACGATGCAAGAATTTAAAGAGGAAATATTAAAAAATGTGTTTGATGTAGAAGATATTAATGACGTTCCTGAATATGTGTTAACAGAAGACGATTGGAAGAAAATCTACGAGATTTCTGAAAAAAGATATCAAAAATGGGATTGGAATTATGGCAAATCACCAAAATATAATATTCAAGAATCATATAAATTTCCTGCAGGTTTAGTTGATGTGCGTTTGGATGTACAAAAAGGGGTTATTGAAAATTGTAAGATTTTCGGTGACTTCTTCGGGGTAGGTAATATTAAAGAATTAGAAGCAAAATTAACTGGTATACGACATGAACGACAAGCAATAGAAGAAGCATTAAAAGATGTGGAAGTGCCACATTATCTAGGAAAAATTTCTAAAGACGATTTTATCGGACTTCTTTACTAATAGGAAACAGCTCATCTAGTATTGATGGGCTGTTTTTCATTTGTTTAGGCTCTTTTCGTATAGTTTGTTGCTTCTTGAAGTTGTATAGTTGATAGAAATTGTTGATATATTTAATTAAAAATAGTTAGCTCTCGCTTACACTTATGAATATTTTCTGCTAGGATTCGCTACGGCAGAACACTTCGCTTTCCGCGGGCACGGCCTCAGCCTCCTCGGAAGAACCCCACTTCCTGCGGGAAGAAGAGCATCGGTGAGACTACGTAGTGAGGGAACTACTTGAATAAACATCACTGTTCCCTTGCGCCGAGAAAGCCCACTTCGAAGCGATACTAGTAGACGCAGGCGCACACGCTTTTCAGCACGAAGGAGGCTCACCAGCTCCCCGCGGAAAGCGGAGTGTATTTCCGTAGCGGGGGTTAAGCAGTATTCTAAATTAAATATTCACAGTCTATACAAAATGTAAGGTAAGGTAAAGTTGTGTTAAAAAGCAACAATCTTTTAGAAAAGAGCCGCTGTTTAAGTAATATTGGATCTTAATACATTCTTTGACTTGCCACAAGATCAGATCGAAATTCTCTTCATAATGAAAGTGCTGGCATAATGTGAGCGGAAAATCAATATTATGACATAATTCTTTATGATATGGCAGCGCTTTCTCTTGAAATGTAAAAGAAAATAATTTATACTTAAAAAAGTTAAAAGATTGTAAACATTGTAGTATAAAAATGAGTGAGTATTCATTCAAACTAGGGGGATTAAAATTGAATTTAAGTGAGCAGTTGTCGGTTGTAGCTAAAGAGCAGTCCAAGAAACCAGCTTATATTTTTCAGGACAACGAAACTTCTTACATGGAATTGGAAGGAGCCGTAAGTAAAGTTGCCTCTCAGCTTAGTAATATGGGCATTCAGAAGGGAGACCATATTGCGTTAGTATTAGGGAACAGTCCATACTATATTATAGGTCTGTATGGTGCTTTACGGGCAGGGGCAGTTGTCATTCCGATTAACCCGCTTTATACCGAGAATGAGATTTCGTATATTTTGAAAAATGGTGATGTTAAGGCAGTCTTCACTATGGATGTATTATTGGATAAGTTTGTTGGAATTGCTGAAGAGCTTCCTATGGTTAATCATGTTATTTCATGTGAGAGTAATCCAAATCTGCAATTGGAACAATATCCATTTGCTTCCAAAATTATCACGTTCTCTGAATTAATAAAGCATGGGGATGTTAGTTTTAAAGGTCCTAATGTAACAGAAGAAGATGTAGCCATTATCTTATACACTTCAGGGACAACGGGTAAGCCCAAAGGTGCTATGCTAACACATAAAAATTTATTTTCAAATGCCAAAGATGTAGCAGATTACTTAACAATTAATGAGAACGATCGTGTTATTGCAGCCCTGCCGATGTTTCATGTTTTTTGTCTTACAGTAGCTTTGAACGCGCCATTAATGAATGGTGGTACCATCCTAATATTACCCAAATTTTCGCCTCAAGAAGTATTTAGAATTGCAAATGAATATGAAGCTACTGTTTTCGCAGGAGTACCTACTATGTATAATTTTCTATTACAAGCAGCGAAAACAAATAGTGAAGCCACTGCTACTTTTAATAGTATTCGTTTGTGTATATCAGGAGGAGCCGCAATGCCAGTTGCGTTATTGACAGCATTTGAAGAAACATTTAATGTGACGATTTCAGAAGGTTACGGACTCTCCGAAGCATCTCCGGTTACATGTTTCAATCCACTGGATCGACCGAGAAAGCCTGGTTCCATTGGAAGAAATATTAGTAACGTAGAAAATAAAGTAGTTGATGAGATGGGAGAAGAAGTTCCAGTTGGTGAAGTTGGAGAGCTTGTTTCTAGGGGACCAAATATTATGAAAGGGTATTATAAACTTCCAGAAGAAACAGCAGTTGCTTTAAGAGATGGATGGTTATATACAGGTGATATGGCTCGGATGGACGATGAAGGTTACTTTTATATTGTAGACAGAAAGAAAGACATGATTCTTGTTGGGGGGTATAATGTTTATCCAAGGGAAGTTGAGGAAGTACTATATTCGCATCCCAATGTTACTGAAGTAGCTGTCATAGGTAGTCCGCATCCAGAACAAGGGGAGGAAGTACTTGCTTTTGTAGTAAAAGATGATAACGCTTTAACAGAAGCGCAGCTTATTGAATTTTCACGTGCCCACTTAGCAAAATATAAAGTTCCTTCTCAGATAACTTTTTTAGAAGAATTACCTAAAAATACTACAGGTAAAATCCTGAGAAAAAATCTTAGAGAATTGATTAATCAATAAATTGGTAAAAACATTCATCAAAACAGGCGAATAAAAATCCGAACTCTAATTGTATTAAAGTTCGGATTTTTACTATGAAAAGGTTCTTTTGGTAATCTGGCTTTTGTGATATATAAAAGTATGTTTAGTGACTTTATTTGCTTGAATTATTAATAGTCAAGAGTTGTATTCTTACCTCCTGGGATGTATGAAAAAACTAATAAATAGGTAAAATAAGGAAGAGGAGTTGGTGGAAATGGACAATCAGAATCCAGAGTTAGATACATTCACAATATTAAATCCAGACTTTGTAGTTGATAGTAATGGAACTCGTATGAAGAGAAGTGGAGATGATGCGGAAAAGGAAGAGCCAGAAAACAGCAAATTAAAAGTGGAATAATCTTGTTTTTTAAATATTTTGTGTTTTTGCTGTCTTTTTTGGTCGGAATTTGTTAAATTAGGGCTAAGCTACTTTCTTTTTATTTATAATGAAAGGAAGGTTGAATTGAAAACAGATTTTGAAGCCTCTTTTTTTGAGATTAATCCATTTACATTGGCCCTTATTGCTGAGCGAAGTTTCGATAATGAAGTTATTACTAAAATTTATGATGAAGATACAGATTTCATTGTAGATAAATCCCCATACCAAATCATTGATGAAGCGTGCAAACTATTTGGCTCAAGTCTAAAAGGTAGACAGGAAGGAACCAAAGATATATCTGGTATTTCTCACAAAACACCCATTTCTATTGATCCTTCAAGTGGAATGTATTTTTTTCCTACAACATCTCCAAAAAATCCTAAGTGTTCCTGGATAGCCCATTCTCATATCGATGAACTAAACAAGCTGACTAATCACCATACAGAAATAATTTTTAAGAACACGAGATCCATAAAACTTAATATTTCTTACGGTACAATACTCAATCAGGTGCAGCGTACGGCTCAATTTCGTTATTTATTGGATAGAAGACTTAAGTATTTGCAACGCTTGCAGCATGAGGTGGTTGCAGAGCCTTCTTCATTAGATTTTGAATAATTATTTCTACTTTTTTTCGGATGGCAGGATTAAAATAATTTCTTTTCTCTTCCCGCCCTTGACAGGTGAAAAGAAAAGAAGAGAATGAGTCGTTTTTATTTAAGTTGACTACTTGAATGTTTTTTCTCATCATTATCTTTCGGAGTTGTCTTCGTTCATTAATCGCCATGGAAATCATTTTTTCTAAAAGTTCAATATAAGGCTCTTTAATTTTAAATTTACCATTTTGCATGTATATAATATCTTGTTTTAGCACAACGATAGCCATGGACAGGAACAGGAATCTTGTAGCAATTTGTAATTCCTCATCATTAAGATAGCGCATGAAAAACCCTCCTGAATAGAACATTTGTTCTTTTTATGCTATTATATGATAAAGTGAAGTGAAAATACAACATAATTATAAATTTTTTAGTAAAATGAAAAGAAAGTAGCTTATATCAGCTTAGAATTATGCAATTGTCATGATTTCATTTAAAATGAGGGTATGTATATAATTATGTAACCTCTAATAGGACAAGATTCTTTATATGAATGAGGAGATATTAACTACATGCAGACCATTACCTTTTCAAATTGGCAAGCTATGCTTAAGCAAGAAGGTGTAGAAGAAGTTATTCTGCAGTTATTGGATCAATACGAGGGTTTGGGACCATTACCAGGATTCTTCCTTCCTTTTGTTGAAGCATTCCTGCCATTCTTACCATTAATTGTATTTGTTATAGCAAATGCTGCTGCATACGGCTTGTTTGAAGGATTTTTATTATCCTGGCTAGGTGCTAGTTCTGGAGCTATCACTGTATTTATGATTATACGGCATTTAAGGAATCGAAAATGGGTCACAAAAATTCGGCACACCAAACAAGTAACAGCTGTAACCACTTGGGTGGAGAAACACGGATTTGGACCGCTGTTTTTATTGCTTGCTTTTCCATTTTCTCCTTCTGCAGTAATCAATGTCGTAGCTGGGTTGTCCAAGGTAAGTGTTCAACAATTCGCTTTAGCTGTTCTATTAGGAAAATCGGTAATGATATTTTCCATTTCCTATGTTGGCTCAAGTATAATGGAATTTGCTGAAAATCCGATGAAAACTATTATTGTACTTATTATTATCGGATTGTTCTGGATGATAGGAAAACTTATTGAAAAACGGTTGCAGAAACGAATGGAGCAAGAAGAAAAGTTGAAAATTGGAGAATCAGACAATCAGCTATAACTGAGCTTCTGCCTTTGGTAAAATAGAAGGTAGAGGCTCTATTTTGTCGAAGATCTTTTAAAACTTTTACTACATAGTCAACACTCTTAATAGATATGGAAAAGAATGGAGGATGAATCATGGGACTCCGATTCATTATAGGGAGATCTGGAACAGGAAAAAGTGGTAGAATGCTTGATGAGATAAAAGAAAAACAGATGCATGATCCATTGGGTAAACCGATTTTTTATATAGTACCTGATCAAATGACGTTTCAGCAGGAATACACATTATTCAATGATAAGGAACTGCAAGGAAGTATTCGTGCACAAGTAGTGAGTTTTTCTAGACTTGCTTGGCGTATACTGCAGGAAACCGGTGGCGCAACGAAACAGTTTATTAGTTCCGTCGGGATTCAGATGATGCTTCGAAAAATAATTGAAGAAAAGCAAGGGGAATGGCGTACTTTCAATAAAGCCATGGAGAAACAGGGATTTCTAAAGCAATTAGAAGAAATGATAACGGAATTCAAACGATATCAAGTGACACCAGAGGTTCTGAAAGCACAACTTGAACATATGAGAATGTTTGTACATAAAGAACCGGGTGAAGAAGCACTTGCTCAGAAGTTAGAGGACCTTTTTTATATTTATGATAAATTGGTGCTTGCTTTGGAAAATCAATACATCGATAGTGAAGATCAATTACAATTGTTAGCTGAAAAAGTAAAAGAATCTAAGCTCTTACAAGGTGCAGAAATCTATCTCGATGGTTTTCATCGTTTTACCCCTCAAGAATTACAGGTTGTGGAACAGTTAATGAGGACCTGCCAGTCAATTACGGTTACACTGACATTAGATGATCCGAACAAGGATGCAAATGAATTAGACTTATTTTATCAGACAACAGAAACATATCAGGTATTACAGCAAATTGCATTCGAGAATGATATACCCATTAACGATACGATACGAATGCTACCAGAAAAAGGAAAATTCCGTCATCGTGCCCATTTTGCTCATTTGGAGCAATATTTTGAAACACGACCGGCACCTGCATTTAAGGAGAAAGCACCTATACAGTTAGCAGAAGCGGTACATCCGCGGGCAGAAGTGGAAGGGGCGGCACAAGAAATCCTTCGACTCGTCCGAGATGAAAATTATCGTTTTCAGGATATTGCAGTTTTTATAAGACAGTCGGAAGTTTACCATGATTTGATCCATACGATTTTTGATGATCATGATATCCCTGTGTTCATCGATGAAAAAAGGACAATGCTAAACCATTCATTGATTGAGTTTATTCGGTCGGTATTAGATATTGTGGAAGGCAATTGGCGATACGATGCAATATTTCGTGTGTTAAAAACGGGTTTTATACCACAATCAGATGAAGAGTATCCTTTAACTAATGATGCCATTGATGAACTGGAGAACTATTGTTTAGAGTATGGAATCAGGTCCCGTGAACGCTGGTTTGGTAATAAAGAATGGAAGTTCCAACGCTTTCGTGGCTTTGAACAAGCTGTTCAAACAAACCATGAACGAGAGACGCAAATTCGCATTAACCGTTATCGTAAACAAGTAGTACTTGCACTAGGGGAATTTGATGAGAAAATTCGTCAGGCAATAACAGTAAAAGAATTATGTGAGCTAATTTACATGTTGTTAGAAAAAGTTGGTGCACCAAACCGTCTGGAAAGAATGCGTACGTACTATGATGAAGAAGGCTTATTAGAAAAGGGGCGAGAACAGGAGCAAGTTTGGAGTGCGGTTATTCAACTATTGGATGAGATGGTGCAAATAGCTGGAGAAGAAGAAATGACTATCTCTACATTTAGTAAGGCCTTAAATGCAGGATTTGAAACACTATCATTTTCCCATGTACCACCGAGTATTGACCATGTTATTGTAGGCTCCATTGATCGCTCAAGAATTAGCGGAATTAAATGTGCTTTTTTACTTGGTGTTAATGAAGGAAGCTGGCCAATGAAGCCATCTGGAGATGGAATGATTAGTGAAGAGGAGAGAGAAAGGTTAAAGGAACAAGGGGTTCAGCTTGCAGATAGCAGTAAAAGACAATTGCTTGATGACTGGTTTTATATGTACCTATCCTTTACTGCAGCAAAAGATAGGCTATGGATCAGTTACCCATTAAGTGATGAAGAAGGAAAAGCAAGGATGCCTTCTCAACTTGTGAAACGAATGGAAGATTTATTCCCTAAAAATGCAGAGCATATGCTTCTACAAGATCCGGATGAACTATATGAGGCAGAGCGATTTATCACAACACCAGTAAAAACTAGGTCGGCACTTACTTCTCAGCTATCTCGTACAAGAAAAGGATACCCTATACAGAATATTTGGTGGCATGTATTGAATTGGTATGTGGATAATCACTCCAAGAAAAGTACCACATACAAAATTTTACAAAGTTTGTACTATCAAAATAAGCCAATGGACCTTACTCCAGATACGGTAGAAGAACTATATCCAAAAGAGATTAAGGCGAGTGTCAGTCGTTTAGAATCTTATTATCGATGTTCTTATCAGCATTTTGCAAAATATAGTCTGAAATTGGAGGAGCGCAAAACATATAAATTAGATGCTCCTGACATTGGAATGCTCTTTCACGAGGCAATAAAAATTATTACAGAATGGATTCAAGCAGAGGGCAGGGACTACTCTCAGTTAAATCAAAATGATGCAAATAATTATGCTGGAAGAGCTGTAGGTAATTTAGCTCCAATATTGCAACATCAAATTTTGCATAGTTCTAATCGGCATAAATATATTAGCCAAAAGTTGCAGGAGATTATAGCAAGAGCGACGTTTATCCTCAGTGAACAAGCAAGGAGAAGTAATTTTTCACCAGTTGGATTGGAACTTGGATTTGGAATAGGAGAAGATTTGCCTCCTCTTTCAATGAAACTGCCAAATGGATATGAATTGTTGTTAAGAGGGCGGATTGACCGTATAGACAAGGCGACAAATGTCGATGATTTATACCTACGAATCATTGACTATAAATCAAGTTCCAAAGGATTAAACTTAGTAGAGGTTTATTATGGTTTAGCCTTACAAATGCTTGCTTATTTAGATGTGGTAATAACGCATTCTGAGAAATGGCTCCAACAAAAAGCGACACCAGCTGGAGTTCTTTACTTCCATGTGCATAATCCAATGATCTCGAAAAACGGGAAAATCGAATTGGACAAGGTTAATGAGGAAATCTTTAAGAAGTTTAAGATGAAGGGGTTATTATTATCAGACACTGAAATTGTTAAGATGATGGATACAACTTTTGAAGAGGCAAACGGACGAATAAAAAGTGATGTCATTCCTGCTGGGCTGAAAAAAGATGGAGATTTTGACAAAGATTCAAAGGTCGCAGAAGGAGAAACATTCTCTCAACTGCAAAATCATATTCATCATCTGATGAAGCAAGCTGGAATTGACATTACTTCAGGTGGAGTGCACTTAAATCCGTATCAGGATAAGGATAAGAATATTCCATGCACCTATTGTCCATTCCTCTCAGTCTGTCAATTTGATTCAATGTTAGAAGAAAATAACTACCGAAAATTAAAAGCAATGAAAGATGAAGAAATACTTGAAAAGATTAGTAAGGAGGGTAATATCGATGGTTAGTTGGACGAAGGAACAAGAAGAAGCAATATATACAGATGGCAGTGATATCCTTGTCGCAGCAGCTGCAGGTTCGGGTAAAACAGCTGTGCTCGTCGAAAGAATAATTCAAAAACTGCTGAAAAAAGATTCTCCCGTTGATATTGATTCCTTGCTTGTTGTAACATTCACCAATGCTGCAGCACAGGAAATGCGCAATCGTGTAGGTCTTGCGTTAGAAGAAGCATTGGAACAAAATCCAACTTCCATTCACCTAAAAAAGCAGTTATCTTTATTACAGCGTGCATCTATTTCGACCTTGCATTCCTTTTGCTTAGATGCAGTAAAGAAATATGCCTATTTGCTTGATATTGATCCCGCCTTTCGGATTGCAGATGATATGGAAGCTGATTTAATCAAACAAGAAGTGCTAGATGACTTATTTGAAGAATGGTATGGCATGGAAGGTGAAGCTTTAGATCAATTCTTTGCTGTTGTAGATCGTTTCTCCAGTGATCGAAGTGATGTTGATGTTGAGAAAGTTATCTTAAAGTTATATGATTTTGCTATTCAAAACCCCTGGCCATCTTTATGGTTGGAAGGATTAGCAGAAAGCTATGATATCCCAGAAGAATGGCAGGAAGAAGATTTACATTGGTTAAATCTGATGAAACGAGAAGTAAAAGAACAGTTTTTTGCAATGGAACAAGAGATGCGACTTGCGTTAGAAATTACTAGAGAGAATGATGGCCCATATCAGTACGCAGAAACGATCGACAAAGACCTCTTATTGTTACAGAATGCTAGAGGCAATTTCACTTCTTGGGAAACCTTGCAGGCTTTTATAAGTGATAATGATTTTGGAAGATTATCAGGGAAGAAGCAGGAATGTGATGAAGGAAAGAAAAAGAAAGTGAAGAATTTGCGTGACAGTTATAAAGGTCGATGGAAAAACATGAAAGAGAAGTGGTTTAGTAGGGAACTAGCTAGTCATATTGAAGACATGAGGGAGCTTGCTCCTGTTATTAAAGAACTAACGGAAATGGTTAAACAATTTGATGAAAGATTTGCAGAACAAAAGCGGGAAAAAGCTTTGGTCGATTTCTCAGATTTAGAACATTTTTGCCTAAAACTTTTAGTAGATGAGAATTCTACTTCTAAGGAGATTATTCCATCTAGTGTGGCGATTCAATTTCAAAATCAGTTTAGTGAGGTATTGGTTGATGAATACCAGGATACGAACTTGGTACAAGAAACGATTTTGTCATTAATCAGTGATCAAACGGGACCGGGGAATCGGTTTATGGTGGGAGATGTTAAGCAAAGCATTTATCGTTTCCGGCATGCAGAACCATCCTTGTTTATTCAAAAATACAAACAATTTGCTGATGCAAATGCAGTAGGGAGAAGAATTGATTTAGCAAGGAATTTCCGAAGCAGGGAACAAGTATTAATTGGTGCCAATTACATTTTCCGGCAAATACTTGACGAAGCATTAGGAGATATAGCATATGACGAAAAGGCCGAGCTAATTTACGGTAATAAAACGTATGATGAATATGAGTTCTCAGAGCCTCATCCAGAATTACTGATTATAGACAGGGAGGAAACAGAGGATGCTAAGAATCAGACGGAGAATGAAGAAAGCTTTCAGGATTTAGAGAAAGCACAGATTGAAGCGAGAGCGTATGCTGGAAAAATAAAAAAATGGATAGGTAGTGGGGATGGAAATTCACCACTACAAGTTTTTGATAAAGCAACTGGCGCTCAGCGTGACGTTCAATATCGTGATATAGTTATTTTATTACGCTCTATGACATGGGCACCAACGATTGTAGATGAATTGAAAGAACAGGGAATTTCTGTTTATGCAGAACTTTCTTCTGGTTATTTTGAGGCAATTGAAGTAAAGATAATGATTAGCCTGTTAAAAGCGATAGACAATCCGAGACAGGATATCCCGCTTGCATCCGTATTAAAATCTCCGATTGTAGATTTGACGGAAGATGAATTAGCTAGAATACGATTAGCAGATAAATATAAGTCATACTATGATGCATTAAAAAAATATAAACAACAACAATCGGATGACACGGCTGAAAAAGTGAGTAGGTTTCTACAGCAACTGAATCAATTCCGCATGGCATCCAGACAAGGGGCTTTATCGGAATTAATCTGGGATATTTATCAAGAGACTGGTTATTATGACTTTGTTGGTGGGATGCCTGGTGGTCGTCAGCGACAAGCAAATTTACGTGCACTATTTGACAGGGCTAGAGGCTATGAAAAAACATCATTTCGTGGGTTATTCCGTTTCTTACGTTTTATTGAAAGAATGGAAGAGCGGGGCGATGATTTAGGTGCTGCACGTGCATTGAGTGAACAGGAAGATGTTGTTCGAATTATGACGATTCATAAAAGTAAAGGACTGGAATTTCCTGTTGTCATTATGGGAGCAATGGACAAGCAGTTTAACATGCAAGATCTGAACCAGAAATATCTTTTACATAAAGATTTAGGATTTGCCAGTAAGTATATTGATCCAGTTAAACGAATCACATACCCAACGCTTTTCCATTATGCACTACAGGCAGAAGAAAAACGTGAATTGCTAGCAGAAGAAATGCGTGTACTTTATGTTGCCTTAACACGTGCAAAAGAAAAGTTAGTGATGATAGGCAATGTCCATTCTTTTGAAAAGAAACTGGAGAAATGGCAAAATATGATTGATCATTCTCAGTGGGTGCTTCCAGCTTATTTCCGCTTAGGTGCGAAGACTTTCTTAGATTGGGTAGGACCAGCTTTAATTCGTCATCAGGATAGTGATGCATTACATGCAGGTGAAGTTAAGGATGTCGTGTTGAAAGATATACAGATTGATCCGTCTAAATGGGATATCACAATTGTTCATGCTAGTGAATATACGAATTTAGAAGAATCTTCCGCTGAATCTGATATGGAATTACAAGAAAAAATTCTGAAGTGGCAACATGTGGATGTGAAAGATGAAGAGCTTGCTCAAAAAGTGAATGGGATGTTGTCCTACGAATATCCATATCAACAAGCGGCAAAATCACGTGCAAAGCAATCTGTCACGGAAATTAAACGACAACGAGAGATAAAAGATGAATATAGTGCTGATCAATTGGTACAAGAGTTTAAGCCACCAATTGTAAAACGTCCAAACTTCATGCAAAAGGAAAAAGTTGTGACAGCTGCTGAACGTGGAACAGCCATGCATACAGTAATGCAGCATTTACCTCTTAGAAAAGTCCTTGATTACGCAGAAATTGAAGAAGCATTAGAAGGTTTTGTGGAAAAAGAGATTTTATCAAGACAAGAGGCTGAGATCATTGATATTCACGCAATTGAGGAATTCTTTGGTACGGACATCGCTGCTCTAATGATGAAGGAATCAACTTCTATTAGGCGTGAAGTTCCATTTAGTTTGACACTACCTGCAAGCGATGTGTACGCAGCTTGGTCAAGCACAGAAGAACGTGTACTTATCCAAGGGGTAATTGACTGCCTCATCCCTTGGGAGGACGGCTGGATTATTCTGGATTATAAGACAGATGCCATATTAGAGGATAGTATTTCCGAGGACCTAAAGCAAAAGTTAATTAAACGATATGAAACACAAATGGATCTTTACCGTCATGCTATTGAAGCAATTTGGAAACAGCCAGTGAAAGAAACATATCTGTACTTCTTTTCCAAGCAATTGTTGGTTGAAGTTCCAAAAAAGGATTGAAAATCGCACTCTGCAGTTTAGGCTGCAGGGTGTTTTTTTGCTGAGATGGGGAGAAATACTACTATTTAAGGTGAAAAAACTAATGTTCATAATATTAATGCTCATATTCACATGACAGCGTTAACTTTTATTCATTCCCTATAACAATCCAGCCAGCTCTCACTAAGGAAAGCTGGCTATTTATCATGCATTGGCAGTAACATTTTGATCTGAAACGTCAGGGTCTAATGTTCTTGTTGCGCTGTACCCCGTATTAGTATTGATAAAGTCTCCAGTATTCAACGCACCAGAACCAGCGTTTGTTTTGGAACTGCTTTTTGGTGAGAGATAGAAAGCGTCCCCGAAGTTTACTACTCCACCGCCAACGCTGTTTATTTTTATCGGCCCAACAATGGATGGCATGTTAACACCTACTTTTCTAGTTCTATTTATATACAAAATATGAAGGGAACCTCAATTTTGTTCATTATCTTGAAGCATCCTAAAATGTTTAACTCTAGCTTCAGATGATATTTTGTTTAGATTGCCAACTTGAAAGATGGATGAGGTACTTAACGCCATAAGAGATACTTGCCGAACATTAATATTCACATCATGATGGATTGTTTTTTTTCGTACTTTTGCAGATTGTAATGTTTTAGGCCAATTCGCTTTCTGGCGAAAAATGGAGTAGTCTTCAAATTGTAAATCTTTTTTAATAGTAGGACCCTCTTTTTGAATGGCCATGGTTCTTGCTTTGGGAGTAGCTTGATGAGAATCACCAATATTTAATATGCCGGCATTAGAAATTCCGATTGTATATATTTGACCAACGTTTGATATTCGGTCGTGCATAGAGTTATTCCCCCTAGTTGTTATGAGAGCGATAGTGGCACGATATTACCTACTGTAAAGCTCTCAGGTGGTGTATCAAAAAAAGAGGACAGTACAATAGAATCATTATCTCCAATTAAAAATACAGAGGAAGAACCTACAGCAGTAATTTCTACTTTACCAACATTAAGTCCCCAGTTATGAATTTCCATGTTCATTTTTTTCTTCTCCTTTATTATTTTTCATATATCTGGATAGGGATTGATATATTTCTTCTTTTATATGATTTAAAATATATTCTTTAAGTTCTTTTTCATTTGTTGTGGATGATGCTTGATCTTTATAAAAACGTATACGTTCAGGAAATTGATTTAAAACATCTTGAAGCAACATGGATTGATGAGATTCATCAATAGAGCATCTGTATTGATTAGCCAAGTCTTGGATTAATGGTGGACCTGACGATTGAAACCATTGCTGCAATTCTCTTGTAAGTTGTTGATCGAAGGGTGACATGCTATTGGTTGGATTGAGTTGGGTTTGTTGCCCAAGTGTCAAATCTTCCATATTTTTTAAGTCATCAGGGGTTAGACCGATATGAAGGGAACCGGATAATGTTTCAATTTTTAACTGATCAAACTTATATTCTATTTTTTCTATATTCGTACTCTTACTGTTTTGTTGTGCTTCTTCAAGCGTACGAACCCTTTCTTCCAGTTCTTGAATCCTCATCGTTTGTTGTTGGATGCGTTGTTGCATTTCATACATAAACTGGTTCCAATCATTACCATACATTAAGAACGCCCCCCTGTAGGTATTAGTTTGGCCTATTGTAAGTTAGACGAATGCCTAGATATATATTATGCAGAAAGTTAGAATATGTTTATTATGTTTGGGGTGCAAGTGGGACCAGGGGAGGTTCAATGTCTTGAGGCAGTGCCTGTTCTGCAAGTTCCGTATAACCACCAGTATTATAGATATCTGACTGTGCATGTATACTTCCGGTACTGCCAATTTGTACAACGGATGAATTGGTTACAGAACCAATTTTTAATAAATGAATATTAATGGTTTGTTGAACGGTCATGTTCATTTGATTCACTCCAACTAGCTGGCAGGCTGATCGACTTTGTCAGAATCAGTAACATTCGTACTTGAATTGTTTAGATTGATTCGGATCCCATTACCTGTATTGAAGGAGCCGCCACCAGCATAAGTTTTTGCAGAACTTATTGGTGCCATAGAATATACATCTCCAATATTAAAGATGCTGGATGAAGATACAGTAATCACTTTAACCGCGCCAACTTTTGCAGGCATACAAATCCCCCTTCTCCATAGTTTATGACAAAACGAAAAAAAGTTGATGGTTGCAGAAGAATTTTGAACAAGGATTGATAAGAAAAAATATAGTACATTTTTCAATAGGCTCTTTTCGCAAAGCTTGTTGTTATGGATTTGATAGAAACTGTTGATATATTTAATTAAGAGTAGTATAGCTCTCGCTTACATTAATGAAAGTTTTGTGCTATCATTCGCTCCGACAGAATACTACGCTTTCCGCGGGCACGGCTTCAGCCTCCTCGCGGAAAAAGCGCCGCTGCGGGGTCTTCAGACTCGTGCTTTTCCCGCAGGAGTCTACGTATTCTGCCTCCGCTATGTTAGATGGTCTAGATATTTTTATAGCTGAAGTCCGTAATGTCACGTTTGGGATAGCTCTTCCTCATATAAAATAAATTTGTTTACTTAAAATCAAGTAGCGTAGGAACTTAGCGAAGGAAATACACGGAGACTCCTTGAAAAAAGAAGACCACTTTTTTCTGCGTGCGATGTTTCGCTGCCGAAGCGTTCCTTGTCCTGCGGGAAGAAGAGCATCGGTGAGACTACGTAGTGAGGGAACTACTTGAATAAGCTTCACTGTTCCCTTGCGCCGAGGAAGCCTACTTCGAAGCGATACTAGTAGACGCAGGCGCACACGCTTTTCAGCACGGAGGAGGCTCACCAGCTCCCCGCGGAAAGCGGAGTGTATTTCCGTAGCGGATATATAGCAGTATTCTTAATTAAAGTAATCAACAGTCTATACAAAATGCTGAATAAAATTATTGTGCAAAAAGCAACAAATCTTTTAGTAAACAGCCTTTCAATAAAATAAAAGAGGTAATGCAATCGGCAATCTAGAATTCTATACAATAAAATGACATCCAAACATGGTATGATAAAAGAAAAGTAGTTTGTTGATAAGAAAGGAAAATGACAAATGAGTCAGGATGCATCCCCAATTAAAGAATCTAATCGGCTGGTTTGGATTGATGCAGCAAGGGGTTTCGCTATTTTTGGGATATTTATGGTCAATATCGGTGCTTTTAGTGCCCCGTACTTCCTATATGGTGGAGATAAGGAAGCATGGACATCCAGTTTAAATCAGTTTACACAAGTTTTTATAGATATTTTCTTTCAGGCTAGTTTTTATACCCTGTTTTCGATATTGTTTGGTTTTGGAATTCAAATGATGAAAGAAAGAATCATAGCTCGGAATAGTAAATTGTATCCATTTTTATTTCGCAGGCTGTTTATCTTACTTTGTTTCGGTGCAGTTCATGCATTTTTCATATGGCATGGAGATATCTTACTGTCATATGGTATGGTTGGTATCATTTTGTTAGTATTTTTAAAACGGAAAGCAAAAACAAAACTCATAATAGGTTTACTCTTATTGGGAGGAAGTGTTGGCTTTCTTTCCTTTTTATATTATTTATCCAGAGATTATTTAGACTATATCGGTTACGCTGCTATCGAACAATCCTATCAAAATTACCAAAGTGGGGAAATACTGGCGATCTGGGCACAGAATTTCCAGGACTGGACCTATTCGAATAGTATATTTGGATTGTTTTTCCTAACTCTCGTATTATTGCCGCTATTTCTATTTGGAATGTATCTGGCTGAAAAACGCTGGCTGCATGAACCGAAAAAATATAAATCTATTTTAGTTACATTATGTATAATTTCATTAATCCTTTTCATTGCTATAAAAATGGGACCATATATGTTTGGTAATCCGACGTGGTTTTCCTACATACAAGATAATATTGGCGGAACTTTCTCCGCATTGTTTTACATTACACTGATTACCTTACTCACTGGTACTCCTCTTGGTATGAAAATAATAAAGCCATTTACCTATGTTGGAAGAATGGCATTAACCAACTATATTTCACAATCTATCATTAATTTTATCCTATTTTATGGGTTTGGTTTATATGGATCAATCACACCATTTACCGGAGTTATCATTGTTGTCCTAGTATTTACTTTTCAAGTTTTCTTCAGCATATGGTGGTTCCAGCATTTTCGTTTTGGACCTCTTGAATGGGTATGGAGAAGTTTAACTTATCAAAAGCGACAGCCATTTCGAAAACAACTAAAGTGAACGAGTTCCTAATCATTATCATTTATCAAGTGCTAAAAAATGGGCAATTACGTTAATAATGGCACCTTGGGGACAGAAAAAAATAGTAGATGTAGCCAATGTTGAATAGATATTAAATGACCGAACGAGTCTGTCATGGTATGATATCGTTAGTAAATTAATTATTTACTAATAATGATTCAAAGGAACAAGGGATATATGAAAGGGAGGAAACATTCTATATGACACATATGCATATTACCTCATGGGTACTAGGATTTATTCTATTTGCAGTAGCACTCGTTTTACTCAATCAAGGAAAAGAAAAACCTGCTAAAATTGTACAAATGATTTTACGTCTTGATTATTTATTTATTTTGTACACTGGTGGAGATTTAATTGGGGGCTATTTTGCTAGTATTCAAATGCCGTTATTTGCAGAAGCAATTACCAAAGCAGTCGCTGGTATATGGTTGATTGCAGCGATGGAACTTATTTTAGTGAAGAAAGCAAAAGGAAAACCTGTGAAAAGCTGGTGGATTCAATTTATTATTGCTCTAATTATCGTAATGGTATTAGGTTTTGTGCGTCTACCATATGGTGTTAGTTTATAAAATAGGAAAGGCTGTCCGTCTTGGGACAGTCTTTTTTTATGCAGTTTTTTATATTGCAATGATAAAAATAGGGCAAAAAGTGAACCCTTTTTAACAATATGGGAAATAATGTTGACTATTTGTTTGTTTCGTTAATAATGAAAGTAGAAAGGGCAAATCAGAAAGACATTTTATTGGTTGGGGGAAATTTGATGAAGAAGTTCTTTGGAATATTTGTAATGACATGTATCTTTTTTCTTGGCACAAATCTATCCATTTTGGTTTCTGCGGAGGAAAAAGTTCAGGAAGAAGTGATATATAACGTCTTAATTGATCGCTATAATAATAGAAATCATCAGATTGATCAACAAGTAGATGTAGAGAATCCTCTTAAATATCATGGTGGAGATTTTGAAGGGATTATCAATAAGTTGGATGATTTAAAGGAATTGGGAGTAACAACCATTTCCCTGTCACCAATTATGGCAAATGCTGACGATGGTTATCATGGTTATTGGATTGAGGACTTCTATAAAATTGAAGAACAATTTGGTACAATGGAGGACTTTCAATTATTAGTAGAGGAAGCTCATAATCGAAATATGAAAATTATTATTGAGTTTGTCACGAAATATGTTGCAGAAAGTCATCCCATCGTAAATGAAGCAGAAAAAGACTGGTTTACAGATCAAGAACAAAGTGGACCAGATTGGTTAGATCATACAGCATCATTAAACTTAGAAAATGAAGAAGTGAAAAGTTACATGATGGATGTAGCTGACTATTGGATAAATGAAACCGATATAGATGGCTATTTGCTTCATGGGGTTGATCGAGTGCCTATGGAGTTTCTAACTGAATTAACAGAACATATACAAGCAAATAATCCTAATTTTTACTTATTGGGTGATACGTTAATAACTGATGAAAATAATCAGGAGATTTTAGAAAACACGACATTACAGGCCATTGAAAATCGCTCGATTGCAACGGTAATGTCGGATGTGTTTTCTATGCCAGATAATGAGGTATCAGAAATCTATGATGTTTGGAAAGAGAATGAAAGTACATCTTCACTATTATACGTGGACGATATGTATACGAAAAGATTTACACAGAAGTTCTCGGAAAATGGGCGTAATTCTTTAACCGTGTGGAAGTTAGCTCTAACTTATATGTTCACAACTCCAGGAACTCCAATGATTTTTCAAGGATCAGAAATCCCCATGTATGGCGGAAACGCACATGAAGCACAGCAACTTGTGCAATTTAATAGTGGAGAAGATGAACTGCAAGAGTATTACCAGAAGATATCTTCCCTTAGACAGCATTTCCCAGCGTTAGAACATGGAGATTTTGAGTTAGTTGGTTCAAGTGGTGCTATGAGTGTTTTCCGTCGTTCTTATGAAGGAGAAACAGTATTTATAGCGATTAATAATAGCAGTGAATCAAAAGAAGTTTCATTAACGGACATTGAATCTGGCATGCAGTTGAGAGGTTATCTAGGTGATAATACTGTTCGCGAAAATCAGGATGGAGTATATCGTCTTGGATTAGCGCGTGAAACTGCTGAAGTTTATACTGTAGGTCCGAATACGGGATTGAATTGGGGATTTATTAGTTTCGTAGGTGGAGTCTTTGTTTTATTCATTTTTGCTGTAATATATTTAAGCAGAAAGCAAAAGAAACAAGAAGAAAAAGTATAAAAGGATTTTATTCCTTTTTACTATATATTTTGATGTTAAAAACTTGGAGGTGTTATAGATGCTAGCACTAATTACATTAACATTAACCGTTTGTGTAAGTCTTGGATCTATTATTTTTAGTGAGGTTTGGGAATAGTTTATCAATTCATGTAGATAGCCATCAAGTTACGTACTTGATGGCTATTTTTCTAACCATTTACGATGGTTCCACCATTTATATGAATGGTTTGGCCTGTTACATAACTGCTATCTTCACTAGCTAAATAGACATATGCTGGAGCCAGTTCTTTTGGCTGGCCAAGCCTCTTCATAGGTGTATTTCCACCAAAAGAATCCACTTTCTTCTTGTTAAATGAAGCGGGAATAAGTGGTGTCCAAATAGGTCCAGGTGCTACGGCATTAACTCGTATTCCTTGGTCTACAATGGCGCTGGATAAGGATCGGGTAAATGAAACGATAGCCCCTTTTGTAGCGGAGTAGTCTATTAAATCAACATTTCCTTTATAAGCAGTAATGGAGGAAGTATTAATAATGGAACTTCCTTTTCTCAGATGGGGAAGAACTGCTTTTGTTAAATAAAACATACTAAAGATATTGGTGCGGAATGTCTTTTCCAATTGTTGGCTTGTAATATCCAAAAAGCTTGGTTGCGGATGCTGTTCCGCAGCATTGTTTACTAAAATATCGATTTTGTGGAAGGTATCAAATGTTTTTTGAACAGCTTCTGCACAAAATGCCTCATTTCCAATGTCTCCGCTTAACAACAAACATTTACTGCCTTCCTGCTCAACCAGTTGCTTTGTTTCCTCTGCGTCTTCTTGTTCATTTAAGTATAGAATTGCTACATCGGCACCTTCTTTTGCAAAGTGTACACTGACTGCGCGACCAATCCCACTGTCCCCACCTGTGATAATAGCTACTTTATTTTTTAATTTATTGCTACCTTGATAATCATAACGGATATATTCTGGTCGTGGATCCATTTTGGCTTCAATACCAGGTTGTTTCCCTTGTGTTTGTTTCGGTGGAGTTATTTTCCCATTTTTATGTTCCATGTCCATTCTATCGCCTCCTCATGCAGTAGGATTCCCTAATGTCTTCCAAATATTTGAGGCTGTTATCAAAACATCATCGCACCACTTTGCTAATATTAAATGGCTATTTCCTATAAGATAGTACCTTTTTCAGCATAAAATTATGTTGTATTTTGTATAGACTGTTGATATCTTTAATTCCGAATAGTAATGCTCTCGCTTACACTGATGATTATTTTGTGCAGTCATTCGCTCCGGCAGAATACTTGCGGTTCGCGGACACGGCCTCAGCCTCCTCGCGGAAAAAACACCGCTGCGGGGTCTTCGGACACGTGCTTTTCCCGCAGGAGTCTCCGTATTCTGCCTCCGCTTAAATAGGCGCTCAAGATTACTTTGGGCTTATAGCTCTAGAAATTACGTTTTAAGACCGTTATAATCCTTAAAACAGAATTTTTCTTGTTTATACAAGTAGAGCAGACGCATAGCGAAGGAAATACACGGAGACTCCTTGAAAAAAGAAAACCACTTTTTTCTGCGTGCGGCGTGCCCAGCAAGCCGTTAATTGCTGGTTGATGAAAGTTCAACCCAAGTAAGTGTCAAGGCGCTTGGTAGCTGACAGGCAGCT
>NZ_RBZP01000015.1 GCF_003628505.1 Oceanobacillus halophilus
CTGTGAACGCCTATAAAAAGGTTGTGAGCGCCTATAAAAAGCTGTGAGCGCCTATAAAAAGCTGTGAGCGCCTATAAAAAGCTGTGAGCGCCTATAAAAGAGCGTGAACGCCTATAAAAGATAGGAAGCGCCTATAAACGGAGAAAAGCGCCGACAAAATCAAGGATAACGCCTATAATAAGCGCTAATAAAATAGTAAAATGATACAGTCAGCTAGTAATCAGTAATGAACAAGGGGGAGAATGAGGATGTATTTTCTCATTGTTAGCTTGGTTGGGTATTTGTTTGGTTGTCTGCATGGTTCACAGCTAGTTGGTAAACTAAAGAAGATAGACATTAAAAATTCTGGGGTTAAAAATGCCGGTGCTTCCAATACAACTATACTGTTAGGCTGGAAATATGGTGTTTTTGTTGCAATTATTGATATTTTCAAAGCTACATTGGCTATCCTGCTAGTATTATATATACTGAACGAAAATGGAATTACTGGTGACTTGCAGACACTGCTTATTTATATCACTCTACTCTTTGTGATAATCGGTCATAATTATCCAATAACGATGAAATTTAGCGGCGGTAAAGGAACAGCATCTTTAGTTGGGGCTCTATTAGCTATAGATTGGAAAGTGGCCGTCATTGGAATTGGGATTTTGCTACTATTCACCATTGCAACGGACTACCTGGTTATTGGTGTTTTATTCATGTACGTTTCCTTTTTAATAACGACAGCTGTATTTTTTGGAGTAGAGCCAGCGATCGTCGTATTATTTCTATCTGTATTAAGTTTTATGAAACATTTGGAAAACTATAAACGTATTATGAAAAAGCAAGAAACAAGACTTTCGAGTATGTATAAAAAGAAGATTTCTTAATAGGAGGATACTTTCGTGCTGGATTTTATCATTTGGATTGTGATTATCGCCTTATTTGTATTAAGTTTTGTCGGAATACTTTACCCGATTATTCCTTCTGTTCTTGTTTTATGGGTGGGGTTTTTACTTTATCAGTTCATCATAAATGCGAATGAATTGACGGCATCGTTTTGGATTGTCATGGTCATTTTCACGATTTTCCTTTTTGTTGCAGATATATTGGCGAACAGTTATTTTGTGAAAAAATATGGAGGAAGTAAGTGGGGGGAACGAGGGGCAGCGATAGCAGTTATTGTTGGTTCGTTTATTGTACCGCCATTTGGAATTATTATTGTTCCTTTTATCACGGTCTTTCTCGTTGAATTGATTCAAAAACGTACACCTCAAGAATCTGCACGTGCATCTGTTGGGTCGCTGCTTGGATTTTTAGGAGGATCTGCAGCAAAGGTTCTTGTTCAATTAGTGATGATTTTCTGGTTTTTTGTTGTCATTATTTTTTAGCAAGTAAGAAAGGAGTATATTATGAAACATCCATCACGCGTAATGAGTATTGCAGGATCTGCAGCAGGTGGTAGTGCTGGTATTCAGGCTGATTTGAAGACGTTTCAGGAATTAGATGTTTATGGCATGAGTATCATTACTGCTATTGTTGGCAGACATCCTGAAACAAATAAAAATGTACATGCTGTGAGTATTGAAGCAATTGAAGCGCAGTTTGCAACAGCAATAAAACAGGTTGGGGTTGACGGGCTAAAAACGGGAATGCTTTTCTCAAAAGAAGTTATTGAGACTGTTGCCGGCTTATTGAAACGTTCAGGAGTAGAAAGAATAGTTGTTGATCCTGTTATGATAGGAAAAATGAATTCTAAATTATTGGAAGATGATGCGATAGAAGCATTAAAAACAAAACTTATTCCGTTAGCCACGATTATCACACCAAATGTTCCAGAGGCCTCTGTTTTATTAGAGGATAGACCTTTACATACTATAGAAGATTTACAGAAGGCGGCAGTAGATTTGCATCAACTTGGAGCTCCAAATGTTCTAGTAAAAGGTGGTCGCCTAAAAGGTCCAGCCATTGATGTACTATATGATGGAGAAACCATCACAACCTACGAGGCACCGCGAATAGACACGGTTCATACTAGTGGAGCGGGATGCTCTTATTCTGCAGCAATTGCTGCCAATTTAACGAAAGGATTACCGGTGAAAGAAGCAGTCAGACGTGCAAAAAGTTATGTAACAACAGCTATTGAACATGGTTTTTCTTATACCGAAATCGTAGGACCGACCTATCATGCAGCTGAGAGAAAATACGGGGAAGCCTATAAGATTAAGATTGACACACTACAATAATGGGGGAGTTTTGCAAATGAGTAAGCGTGCATTGATTAATGTTGATTATACGTATGATTTTGTTGCAACAGATGGGGCTTTAACATGTGGGGAGCCAGGGCAAGCGATTGAAGAAAAAGTAGTCGGTTTAACACAGGAATTCATCCATGCTGAAGATTATGTTGTATTTGCTATAGATGCTCATAAGGAAGGGGATGAATTTCACCCAGAATCGAAATTATTCCCTCCGCACAATATCATTGGTACTTCAGGCAGAGATTTATATGGTAGATTAGCCGATGTTTACGCAGAAAATGTAGGAAAAGACAATGTCTATTATTTTGATAAAACACGGTATAGCGCATTTGCTGGAACTGATTTAGAAATAAAATTACGTGAAAGAGGAATTGAGGAAGTCCATATTATTGGCGTGTGCACGGATATCTGTGTTTTGCATACCGCAGTAGATGCGTATAATAAAGGGTTTCAAATCGTCATTCATAAAGATGCAGTGGCGAGCTTTAATAAGCAAGGGCACGAATGGGCATTGGGGCATTTTAGAGATTCATTAGGAGCAATGGTCAGGTGAAAGAGGAGGTTGCTAATGAAGGAAATCTTCAAAAGTACAAGTTTTAAGAAGTATAGAGTACGACTTGCTGACGCAAAAGATTCCGATGCAATCATAGATTTGCTAGCAAATACAGCAAAGTGGCTGCAATCAAAAGGAATTTCGCAATGGGAGCATCTACTTACTGGTGAGGAAAACGAAGAAATAATTCGCGATATTTCAAATGGTGTTACTTATATAGTAGAAGAGAAGGACAAAATAGCAGCAACCTTTAATTTCTCATCCAAGCAAAATGATTGGGACGTGGAAATGTGGGGTAAACTAGATGACAAAGCTTATTATATCCATCGACTAGCTATCAATCGAGAATATCAAAATCAAAATCTTGGGAGAAAACTTCTACATTGGATAGATGAGAATATTCGACTTACAGATAGATGTATTCGCTTGGATTGTGTTGCAGATAATCCAATATTGAATCATCTATATCAGGAGACAGGATTTACTTTTAAAAAGTATGTAGAAATGGACGGGGATAGATTTTCGGCCTATGAAAAGTGCTTTAAAAAGGTTGATAAATGAGGGGGAAGTTCTTATCAGGAAAGAACGCTAATGACTTTATGGTTGGGCACTCATAAACGCTCATAATGTAAGAGTTGAGCGCCCATAACCCAGGCCAAACGCCTATAACACTAGAAGAACCGCCCATAAATCTTGACTTTATAAAGCAGTCCATATATATTAGTTTATATTGACCATATACGAAACGTTGAAGAGGATTAGTATAACATGATGTCTTTATCAGAGAGGAAATGGTTGGTGAGAATTTCCGGGAGATACTTGTTAGAACCTGCCTCCAGAGTTCGCCATTGGAAAGGCTTTTTAGCTGTAAGATGTGCGCGGTTCCTTACCGTTACAAAGTAGAGAGTGCAAACTGAAGGATTACTCCTTTATTTTGCAAACAAGGGTGGTAACGCCAAACCTCGGTCCCTTTTCGGATGGAGGATTTTTTTGTGTTAAAAATGAAAATTAAATATAAAGAGGTGTCTATTTTGGGTAAGAAAAATAAACAGTTTGTCGAAAAAATTACTGCTATGGAAGATGATTTCGCACAGTGGTATACCGATGTCGTAAAACAAGCAGAACTAGTGGACTATGGCTTAGTACGCGGAACGATGATTATTAAACCATATGGGTATGCCATTTGGGAAAACATTAAGGAAGAATTAGATAAAAAGATAAAAGCGACAGGACACTCCAATGTGGCTTTTCCAGTTTTTATTCCTGAAAGCTTACTGCAAAAAGAAAAAGATCATGTAGAAGGATTTGCTCCTGAGGTTGCTTGGATTACACATGGTGGGGAGGAAAAGCTTCAAGAACGATTGGCATTCCGCCCAACATCAGAAGTGCTTTTCTGTGATTATTATTCTAAAAATATCCATTCCTATCGTGATCTTCCTAAGCTTTATAACCAATGGGCGAATGTGGTACGTTGGGAAAAAACAACACGTCCATTCTTGCGTTCCTCTGAATTCCATTGGCAAGAAGGGCATACAGCACATGCAACGGATGAAGATGCATCACAAGAAACTGACCGAATGCTGGGTGTATATGCAGATTTAGTAGAGGATTATTTAGCGATTCCTGTACTTAGAGGAAGAAAAACAGACAAAGAGAAATTCGCTGGTGCAAAATATACCTTAACAATCGAAAGTCTCATGCATGATGGAAAAGCATTGCAGTCTGGTACATCCCATCACTTTGGTTCTGGTTTTGCCGAAGCTTTTGATATCACTTATCTGGATGAAAATGGTGAAAGTCAGTTTGTACATCAAACATCCTGGGGACTATCCACTCGTATTATGGGTGCGTTAATCATGGTTCACGGAGATAACCGCGGATTGGTTGTTCCGCCACGAATTGCTCCAACACAAGCGATGATTGTCCCTATTGCCCAGCACAAAGAAGGTGTACTGGATAAAGCTTATGCCTTAAGAGATCAATTAAAAGATCTTGTACGTGTAGATATTGATGCAAGTGATAAAATGCCTGGTTGGAAGTTTAATGAATATGAAATGAAAGGTATCCCAGTGCGAATTGAAATGGGTCCTAAGGATATCGAAAAAGAACAAGTGGTATTAGTTCGCCGTGACACTGGTGAAAAAGAGTTCGTTGCGCTTAGCGACTTGGAAGAACGCCTTCCTAAGCTATTAGAAGAAGTTCAGGAAAACTTATACAATAAAGCATTAGAACATCGTAATGAAATGACCTCTGAAGCAACTAACATGGAGGACTTCAAACAAACCCTTGATTCAAAAGGTGGATTTATTAAGGCGATGTGGTGTGGAGATACCGCATGTGAAGAGAAAATTAAGGAAGACACAACGGCAACATCCCGCTGTATTCCATTTGAACAAGAAAAAGTTACTGATACCTGTGTATGCTGTGGAAAAGAAGCAAAAGAAATGGTTTACTGGGCAAAAGCATATTAAGATCAAACAAGCGTCAGTCAGTAATGGCGCTTGTTTTTTGGCATTTAGGAAATTAATTTAGAATAAAGGGGAACCAAGAGAGGTTATTAATGAATGTAAAGGGGCGAGATATTAAAATGGTTGTGCAAATAGAAAAGTGTAAAAGGGAAGATTTGCAGATTCTCCAAAAAATAAGTATAGAAACATTTAATGATACATTTAAAGACCAGAATTCACTTGAAAATATGAAAGCCTATCTGGACAAAGCATTTCATTCAAAACAGTTGGAAAAGGAATTATTGAATACTGCTTCGCAATTCTTTTTTGTCTATGTAAATAATGAAATTTCTGGTTATTTAAAGGTAAATACGAATGAGGCTCAAACGGAAGAAATAGGTGATGATTCGCTTGAAGTGGAGAGAATTTACATAAGAAAGAACTTCCAAAAACAAGGACTAGGCAAATATTTGTTAAATAAAGCAATTGAAATTGCAATGGAAGGTAATAAAAAGAAAATTTGGCTAGGAGTATGGGAAAAAAATGAAAATGCTATATCTTTTTACAAAGAAATGGGATTTGTTCATACTGGCTCCCACTCATTTTATATGGGTGATGAAGAACAAACGGACTTTATTATGACAAAAACTCTTAGATAAAAAAATCGTAGGTGTAAACGATTAGGTTGCTTTGTTGAATCATAGAGAAGGAGGATACAGGAATTATAGGTATCCTCCTGGAAATTACGAAACAGCTTCCGTCAAATAGCTTTTAAGAGATTCTGTGTAAAGAAGTTCACTATTCTTAGTAATGATAATTCCATCAATATCTTTTAATTGATTTAACGTATCTATGATTTGGTGTGGAGTCTGTCCGAATAATCGCCCAGTCCATATTTCTCCATCGACTGATTTCTCTGAAACAATGGTTAAGCCAGCGACTTCTGTTTTTATTGGATAGCCAGTATTAGGGTCCAATATATGATGGTAGGTTTGATTATTCATCGTAAACGTTCTTTCGTAAATTCCAGAGGTAACAACGGATTGATTAAGAGCTTTCAAAATGGCGATGTAATTTCCTCGTGGAAGGAAAGGGTGCTGTATTCCTATTCGCCAGTAACCATCCTTTCGATTGGGGGAAATTCCGTATGTCATGACATTTCCACCTAAATTAATTAAAGCGGATGAAACATTCAGTGATTCTAAATCATGGATTAGAAGGTCCGCAATATATCCTTTTGCTAACGCGCCTAAATCAATAAACATCCCGTTGTGTTTTAGAAAAACTGTTTGATTCTGGTCGTCAAGGATAATGTTACGAACTTGCGTTTTGCTTAGAAGAGTTTGTATCATCCTTTGTGATGGAACCTTAGCATCTTCAAGTCCAATACGCCAAGCATTAACGAGAGGGCCAATTGCAATATTTAAGGAACTGTTGGGAGCAGAGCTATGTATCTTTCCAATTTTAATTAATTCGTACAAACTTGGATTTACTTTCACTGGTTTCAATCCTGCATTATTGTTTACTTCCATTAATTCTGAAGCAGAATCATGGGCGCTAAAACGCTTCTCATAACGTTTTAAACGGTCGATTATTTCATCCAAAATTACATTTGCATGGTTATGCTGTATGGATAATTGGATAATTGTCCCCATTCTATGTATTTCACGGCTTTCCATTTCTGTTATAATCCCCCTTTCGTAGTTTAGGCAAAACTATTAGGTAAAAAGAGGCCATAAAGACCTCTTTTAATTAATTATCTTTAACAGTCGCCCCTGAAACGGTATCTACTTTAGAAGTTGCTCCGGATACTGCGTCTACTTCGCCCCCTGTTAATTGTTGTCCTGTCTGTTCTAAATACCAATCAATAATTGGTTTAATATCTTTCACATATTCATTGATACCGACATAATTGCCATCTTCATCACGGACTGCTTGGTAACTATGAACAACAAACTTGTCTGGTCCATGTGTTGGTACATGGGTTCTGACCACATCTTCTTTCCCATTTCGTAATTGTTGAATAACCCAAGCTACACTGCTAAAGGCTCTTTCTGGATGGCAATTAGCTAATGGATTTCCTACCTGTTCGGGTCTGCGAGCTGCTAACATATCTTCGTCTTCATACTTATAGTTATAGTACAAGAATTGATTGTTGCTATCCGCAAAAGTTAATTCTGCTGGCATAGATTTTAAGAAGTAATTTAACTGATTAACCGTTAATACTCCTCGATCTAATTTCACATACGTATCGCCTTCAACCGCTTTCGTTTTGTCAGATGCTTGTTCTACCCAGTCATCGGCTAACATATCAATATCTTCAATCGTTGTTTCGATTTTTCCAGTAGCATGTAAATCCTCTGTACTTGATAAATCTTTCATACCCTCAGGAGAGTCCATCACGTTGACTACATTAATAAAGCGAATAAATTTCTTCAGGCAGGTTTCTAAAAATTGGATGGTTTCTTTATCTTTCAGGTTATCATTCTCATCAAATGCTCGATGCACTTCTCCTAACAGAAACTCATTTCCTGGCATGACTACTGCATTTACACCAGGGGCATCTAATACTTGCCGCAAATGTAATTGGGAACGGGAAGACCCTTGTACATCATAAGAAGCTCCCACAATCATGATTGGTTTTCCATCGAGAGGATGTATTTTAAATGATAGCCATTCTAAAACGCTCTGTAATGCAGATGGGATTGTATGGTTATATTCGGGTGTGGCAATGATGACTCCATCTGCTCCCATAATTTTTCTATTTAACCGCTGAATTGGTTCACTGTTTGTTTGATCATTTGATTGATTAAACAAAGGAATATCTTGTATATCCAAAACTTCTACATCCACTATTTGATTAAAATGCTTAGCTATAAATTTTAACAATAGACGATTATATGAAAAATCTGCATTTGATCCAACTATTCCTACGATTTTCATCTAAATACCTCCTATTTGTTTAATTGTCTTCCCATGAGAAGCTTTTTGTTTGTTTCTTAGGAGAATGATTCGTTTTGACTAATTGATTCGTAATATCAACAAATTGTACAAAGTCATCGAAGATTTGTTCAAGTTCTTCTATTTTATTTTGATGCTTTAGATTACCCTCTTCATCAAAGGCCTGTAAGGAAAATCCTAATAAAAACTCGGAACTGGGCATAATTCGTGCTTTCAATTCAGGTGCATCAAGCATTTGTCGTAAATGCGTTTGGGAGCGGGAAGAACCTAATCTTCCATAAGAAGCACCAGTTATCATTACTGGTTTATCAATTAATGGCTGATTGGTATAAGATAACCATTCTAATGTACTTTTTAAAGCTGCTGGTACAGAATGATTGTATTCTGGAGTACTTATAATTACTCCGTCTGCTTCTGTAATTTTATCCGATAGTTGTTGCACTTTATCAGGCGCTTTTCTGTCTTCCGGTTTATTAAAAGCAGGCAAATCCTTTATTTCACAAAGTTGGATGTTTGCCTTATCTGCAAAATGCTTTTGAATAAATTGCAACAACATGCGATTTGTAGAGTTGTCTGAGTTTGTCCCTACAATACCAATAAAATTATTCATTTTATTGCTCCTTTCTCCAAGTATGTATATAGCAATTGCTACACTAATAGTTTATCCTTCCTCACCGATCATGAAACATACATCTGTACCCCAAATCAAATGACTTAAAATAGATTCAATTATTCCGGACAAAGTAGAAAAGGCAATATCAAATAAATAATGAAAGTTTAAAAAAACTATTGCACAATCTGTCGCATCATGGTATAAATATACATATTAACTTATAAATATGCATAAAAACTTATAAATATACAAATTAGTGGAGGCCATCATGAAGGGACAATTGGAAAAGGAAATAAAAAATATTCAAGAAAAACTTTGGAAAATTAATAATCAATTGTATGAAAACCCTGAATTAGGTGATCAAGAATTTGAGTCTATGAAACGATTAACAGGATTTCTTAAAGAACATGGATTTCAGGTGGAGACAGGAACGGTTCATCGACCAACAGCTTTTAAAGCAGTGTATAAAAGTGACAAATCTGGACCAACCATTGCCTATCTTGCTGAATATGATGCATTGCCAGGTGTTGGCCATGGATGTGGTCATAATTTAATAGGAACAATGAGTGTTGGAGCAGGTATTGCACTTAGCAAAGTGGTTCAGGAAGTTGGCGGAACGGTTGTTGTACTGGGAACCCCAGCTGAAGAGACAAATGGAGCGAAAGTACCAATGAGTGCAGAAGATATATTTGATGACATTGATGTTGCTATGATTCTGCATCCGAGTGATCAGTCCTATGAAAGCGGCGATTCTCTTGCTATGGATGCCATTCAATTTGCTTACAAAGGAAAAACTGCTCATGCTGCAGCTTCTCCTGAACAAGGTATTAATGCATTGGATAGTGTTATTCAATTGTTTAATGGAATAAATGCATTGAGGCAGCATGTTACGTCAGATGTTCGAATCCACGGAGTTATTTCAGAAGGTGGACATGCCGCTAATGTGGTCCCAGATTATGCAGTTGCTCAATTTTACGTTCGCGCGAAAGATAGACAATACTTAAATGAAGTAGTTGGGAAAGTAGAGAGTATAGCAAAGGGTGCAGCAGCTATGACTGGTGCAACATTAGAAATATCAAACTATGAATTAAGCTATGACAATATGATTACCAACCAAACCTTATCGAATGCTTTTACCAAAAATTTGAAAGAGACGAGCAGACATCCAATAATCCCAGCCAAAAAAGATAATGGTTCGATTGATATGGGAAATGTCAGTCATGTCGTACCAGCGATTCACCCGTATATTGGATTGAATCAACCAGGTTTAATACACCATACAAAGGAATTTGCAGATAAGACTGTTTCGCAGGATGGACTTGAAACATTAACAAGTGGTGCACTTGCTTTAGCGCACACTGGCTTGGATATTATTTCAGATCAAAGTCTATTAAAAATGATAAAAGAAGAATTTGAGCAAAATAATAAAACAAAATAGAAGGGGAAGAGAAAAATGAAATTATCACTTAAATTATTCTTTATGGCATTATTAATTGGACTGCTTGCAGCGTGTGGAGCAGGTGAGACGGAAGATGCATCAGGTAATGCAGATGGTGCAGAGGATACCACGCAGGAAACAGAAGAAGCTGCAGAAACAGACAGTGAAGAAAAACAAGTGTTGAAAATGGCTACTTCCGCTGACTTTCCACCATTTGAATCCTTTGATAAGGAAGGCAACTTTGAAGGTTTCGATATTGATATAGCCCAAGCAATTGCAGATGAATTAGGCTATGAATTAGAAATGGAAGATATGAACTTTGATGGATTAATTGGCGCTCTTCAAAGTGGACGAGTAGACATGGTTATGGCAGGAATGAGTGCGACAGACGAACGGAAAGAAAACGTAGATTTTTCCGTTGAATATCATCGTTCAGGTGAAATGTTTGTAACGAAAAAGGATGCTGAGATTACAAGTTTAGAAGATTTAGAAGGAAAAGTTGTTGGTGTACAATTAGGTACCATTCAAGAAGAAGGTGCTGATGAGCTTAGTGGAGAATATGGTTTTGAAGTGAAAAAGGTTGATAAAGCAGCACTTTTAGTACAAGAGCTTAACTCGAATCGTATTGATGTCGGTTATATGGATAAAACGGTTGCGGAAGGTTTTATTGAAGAACAGGATTTAGCTGGTTTTGATGATCCAACAACCGTCTCCCCAGGAATGGCTATTGCTTTTCCTAAGGGAAGTGAGCTTATCGATGAAATTAATGAAGCTTTAGAAACGTTAATTGATAATGGAACCATAACAGAGTTAGAAGAAAAATGGGAACTAACGGAAGAATAAACAGCAAAGAACTAGAAATGAGGTGTTAGGGCATGAATTTGGACTTTAGCCAAATCGTGCCTTATATTCCTTTTATGTTAGAAGGAATATGGGCTACATTAGAATTTGTTATTGTGTCAATTTTAATAGGATTAGTGCTAGGAACGTTACTAGCATTATGCAAAATCACTAAAGCTCCTTTGTTAAAGGGACTAGCTGACGTATACACATCCATCTTTCGCGGAACTCCTCTAATTCTGCAATTGATGATTATCTATTTTGCAGTACCGCAGCTTACGGGCTATGATATTCCAGCATTTTTATCAGCAATTTTAGCATTTGGTCTGAATTCAGCTGCATATGTTTCTGAAATTATTCGTGCAGGAATTATGGCGGTAGACAAAGGACAAACCGAGGCTGCAGAGGCATTAGGCGTTCCTTATAGACCAATGATGTTCAATATCATCTTGCCGCAAGCGATTAAAAATATCTTACCCGCATTAATGAATGAGTTCATTACATTAACGAAGGAGTCTGCCATTGTCTCGACGATTGGTTACTTAGACTTGATGCGACGGGCGCAAATCGTTGGGGCAGATATCTATCGTAACTTCGAACCTTTATTAGTAGCTGGTGCTATTTATTGGATCATGATTTTCGTATTGACTAAAGTCGGGCAAGCAGTGGAACGGAGGATGAGACAGAGTGATTAAGGCGAAAGACATCACTAAAGTATTTGGTAAAAATACCGTATTAAAGAATATTTCAACAACAATTAATCAGGGTGAGGTTGTCACAGTCATCGGACCCTCTGGATCAGGTAAATCCACCTTTTTAAGATGTTTAAATCTATTGGAAGAACCAACATCTGGTGAGATTTTTATTCAAGATAGGAAAATAAATGATAAAAAGGCAAACAAATTAGAAATCAGAAAAAATATTGGAATGGTATTTCAGCACTTTCATTTATTTCCTCATATGACGGTACTGGAAAATGTCATATATGCACCACAAAAGGTGAAGAATCAAAGCAAAACAGAAGCTGAAAAAATAGCAAAAGACCTGCTTGCAAAAGTGGGGTTAACCGATAAAGAGGATGCTTATCCCAATCGTTTATCCGGTGGGCAAAAGCAGCGTGTGGCTATTGCTCGAGCTTTAGCGATGGAACCAGAAATCATGCTTTTTGATGAACCGACATCCGCTCTTGACCCAGAAATGGTTAAAGAAGTACTGGATGTTATGAAAGATTTAGTGAATACCGGAATGACGATGGTAATTGTGACGCATGAAATGAACTTTGCGAAAGAGGTTGCTGATAAGGTGCTATTTTTAGATGATGGAGTTCTGTTAGAAGAGGCAGATCCAAAGCAATTTTTTGAAAAGCCGCAAACAGACCGAGCTAGAGACTTTTTAGATAAAGTCCTATAAAAAAAGGAGGTCACTCTATTCTTATGGGGTGGCTTTTTTAATTTATGGAGATGCTGGGTGATAGAAAGAGTTGGTCGGTTGATAGAGAGCTCGAAGCGGTTGATAGAGAGCGCTGGTCGGTTGATAGAGGGCTCGAAGCGGTTGATAGAAAGCACGAGTCGGTTGATAGAGGGCTCGAAGCGGTTGATAGAAAGCACGAGTCGGTTGATAGAGGGCTCAAGTCGGTTGATAGAGAGCTCGAAGCGGTTGATAGAAAGCACGAAGCGGTTGATAGAGGTCACGAAAGCGGTTGATAGAGAGCACGAGTCGGTTGATAGAGAGAGCAAGGAGCTTGATAGAAAGACGGAGACACTTGATAGATATTATAAATGGAAGAATAGGTACAACCCAAAAGGTTGCCCACCATCACGGACAACCCCTTAACTAACTATGCATTCAGCAATTTCTCTATATCTTTTTCCAAGCTCTCGGGTTTTGTTTGTGGAGCAAATCTATTGATCACATCACCATTTCTATCCACTAGGAATTTGGTGAAGTTCCATTTAATCTTCTCTGAAAGTAATCCTTTTGCTTGTGTGGTAAGGTATTTAAATAAAGGGTGTGCATGATCTCCATTTACATCGATTTTACTAAACATTTGAAAATTAACTCCGTAGTTCTTTTGACAAAAACTAGCAATTTCTTCTTCTGTTCCAGGATCCTGACTGCCAAACTGGTTACAAGGGAAGCCAAGAACTTCCAATCCCTGATCTTTATATTTTTCATAAAGTTTTTCAAGTCCTTCAAATTGTGGTGTGAATCCACATTTACTCGCCGTGTTAACAATAAGCAGCACTTTGCCTTTGTACGCTTCAAATGATTTTTCTTCTCCGTCTATCGTAGTTGCTGAAAATTTATATATACTCATTGGAATTCTCCTCCTTCTTTAGGATAGGATATCAATGAAAAAGTATAGAAGTCAAAATATTTATACAAATATCTGGACTCCTATTTTTTCTTTTCCTTCTAAATAACTTTGAACTGCATTTATTTTATCTTCTTCAGTAAATTTAGCCATATAAAAACTGCACCTCCAATTGTTTGTGTCCAACAATTGGGGTGCAGTTCAAGTATATCCTGAGCGTTTCATCCATTGAAACTTAAGCTTCTTGAGTTTCTAATGTTTCACCAAGAGCTTCTAATCTAGTTTGAACTTCTTCGTTTGTTAGGTTGTGTTCTTTTACATACATATTGCGAGGGTGGACACGGCATTCGTGCGTGCATCCGCGCATATATTTATGCTCATTTTCTTCGGAACAAAGTATTTGTTTATTACATTCAGGGTTTGCACAATTTACATAACGTTCACAAGGTTGTCCGTCAAAATAGTCCACGCCGACTACAACATGTTCTTTTTGATTTACTGGTACGGAAATGCGCTCGTCAAATACGTAGCATTGTCCATCCCATAATTCACCTTGTACTTCTGGATCTTTTCCATAAGTGACAATTCCACCATGTAATTGAGCAACATCTTCAAAGCCTTCTTTAATCATCCAGCCAGTGAATTTCTCACAGCGAATTCCACCAGTACAATACATGAGGACTTTTTTACCTTTGATTAAATGTTTATTTTTACGGACCCATTCCGGCAGTTCGCGGAAAGTTTCGATATCCGGACGAATTGCACCACGGAAATGTCCTAAGTCATATTCATAATCGTTACGAGCATCCACCACAACGGTATCTTCACGTTGCATTGCTTCGTACCATTCTTTTGGAGAAAGATATTCACCAGTAAGTTCTTGTGGGTTAACATCTTCTTCTTCCTCCAAACGAAGAGTAACCAATTCTTTACGTGGGCGTACATGCATCTTTTTGAATGCATGACCTTCATGTTCGTCTACTTTAAAGACAATATCAGCAAAACGTTCATCATTACGCATAGCTTCCATATAAGCATTTGTTTGCTCAACCGTTCCTGATACAGTACCATTAATGCCTTCATGGGCAATTAAGATACGTCCTTTTAAACCAAGTTCTTTACAGAATGTAAGATGACTTGCCGCAAAACTTTCTGGGTCTTCAATATCTACATAATGATAGTACAGTAAAACACGATAATCTTTCTTTTCCATTTTATTACCACCTATTCCATTTATATTTGCAAGATACAAATGTTATTGGTAGTCGATTTGATTTTTATCTTGCAAGAAAATATTTTATCACGTTTATAAGTTAAATACTACCTTAATAGTGAAAAATAAGGTAAAATGAATGCAAATGGGTGGTTGTCCTTTCATAATTGAATAGAATGGAATAGGATAAGTTTAAATATAAAGCTTATTGTTTGAAAAATTATGTAAGCACTTACATTGGAAGGTGATAACTCTACCATAATTTTAGCGGGAATAGGTTCTTGTATATCGTAACGAGCTCTATTATAATGGCTATTTTGGGATGACGTACTGGGGACTGTCATAGCAAGTAAAAGTATTTGGTATGAAAAAGGAATTTTGCATCCATTTTAACCAAAACGCAACGGAAGGTTTCAATTACTTTACTGAAAAAATCTATTCGATTATTAGCTATTTTGTAATGGCACTGGGTTCGTTTACTATAACAAAAGCACAAAACATCATAGGATAATTTGAAACGACATTCTTTGGAGAGTACTCTAAATACGAAATGTCATAAATTCTTTATAAAATTACCTTTTACTGATTATAAGAAACGTAAATTGGGAATTGTAATGATGGGAAAATAAAACATTATATAATAAATCTTAGGAGTGTAATTGAGATGAATGATAACAACGGGACAAATCCATGGGCAGATGTGAGTGGACCGAATATGGGCTATCTTTTAGAGCAATATGATTTATATTCAATGAATCCTGAATCAGTGGATCAAAGTTTCAGAGAATTATTCGATCAATGGGGTGAACCATCCTTTGAGGATAGTGGAGCGCATGATTCAGAAGGGTCCTTTATAAGTCCTAATATTTTGTTTAATAAAATGAGGAAATTGGTAGCAGCCATCTCCTTAGCTGATAATATTCGATTATATGGTCATACAGAAGCTGATATATTTCCATTAGATAAACAGCCAACCAATAACTTATTAGATTTAGCATCCTACCAACTAACGGAAGCAGATCTTAGAGAAATACCAGCAGAATTTATTTGTAAAGAAAACAACAATTTAAACGATGGTGTGGAAGCAATAGCATATCTCAAGCAAACATACACATCTGCTATTGGTTTTGAAGTCCGGCATTTGGAGCCAGAGAAGAAAGAATGGCTGCAAAAGCGAATAGAATCTACTTTTACGAATGAAGCTATTTCAAATCAGGAGAAAGAAAAACTTTTAAAAGGGTTAGTTGAAGCGGAAGCTTTTGAACAATTTCTAGGTAAAACGTACGTTGGCCAGAAACGATTTTCTGTGGAAGGATTAGAGTCATTGGTTCCCGTTATGAATGAGATTGTTAGGCTTTCAGCAATGGATAATATCCATGATGTCATGATATCGATGGCTCATCGTGGAAGGCTTAATGTACTGACACACGTTCTGGATAAACCATATGAAGCGATGTTATCTCAATTTCAACATTCTGAGTGGAAAAATAAAGATTTAACCCTAGAACTCACAGAAGGTGAAACTGGGGATGTGAAATATCATCTAGGTGCAAAGAAACAGAAGAAAATAAATGACAGAAAAATTACGGTAACGTTGGCAAATAATCCAAGTCATTTGGAATTTTCTGGTACCGTTGCAGAAGGCTATACACGAGCTGCGCAAGAGGTTCGTACGGAGAAAGGGTATCCGCAACAAGATGTATCGAAGGCAGTAGCTGTATTGGTACATGGAGATGCTGCATTTACTGGGCAAGGGGTAGTAACAGAAATTCTGAATTACGCCAATACAAAAGCATATGGCACAGGTGGTACGATACATGTTATCGCAAACAACTGTATTGGTTTCACTACAGAACCAGAGGATGATCGTTCGACTAAATATCCAAGTGATATTGTCAAAGGATATAATGTCCCGATTATCCATGTTAATGCAGATGATCCAGAAAACTGTATGAAAGCTGTGAAATTAGCATTTGAATTCAGGCAAACATTCCATCAAGATGTGCTTATCAATTTGATTGGTTATCGCAGGCTTGGTCACAATGAGATGGATGAACCACGTACGACAAGTCCATTAATATATCAAGCAATTGATCAGCATCCTACCATTACCGAGATTTATAAAAAGCAACTTTTAACAAATAAAGTTTTATCAGAGTCGAAAATAAAGGAAATGGAAAAAGAAATTTCAGATAAATTAAACCTTGCATATCAAAATATAAATCAAGACCAAGAGCCTGTTCGTACCATTGCGCAGCGTCATGCAGCATACCAAAGTGACCTTCCTAAGGTGGATACAACGGTAGATAATGAGACACTTAGCCAAATCAATAATCAATTATTAGAATGGCCAGAAGGATTTAACGTGTTTGGTAAACTGAAAAAAATATTAAATCGCAGAAAAGATGCCGTAGACAATCACAAGAAGATTGACTGGGGACATGCAGAAGTATTAGCTTTTGCTTCGATACTTAAAGATGGTACACCTATACGAATAACTGGTCAGGACTCCGAGCGGGGGACATTCTCTCATCGCAATATTGTTTTATCGGATGAAAAGACGGGAGAAAAATTTAGCCCGCTTCACACGGTAGGTACATCTAAAGCCTCTTTTGCGGTTCATAATAGCACACTTTCAGAAACGGCTATATTAGGCTTTGAGTATGGTTACGATGTTTTTGCTAAGGAAACACTTGTTTTCTGGGAAGCACAATTTGGTGACTTTGCTAACGGTGCTCAAGTGATATTTGATCAATTTATCGCATCCGGAAGAGAGAAATGGGGACAGAAATCTGGATTAGTGATGCTTCTCCCACATGGATACGAAGGTCAGGGACCGGAACACTCCAGTGCAAGGCTTGAACGTTTTCTGCAATCAGCAGCTGAGAACAATTGGACAGTTGCTAACCTTTCAACTTCCGGTAACTACTTCCATATTTTAAGAAGGCAAGCAGCTCTATTGCAAACAGATGAGGTTCGCCCGCTTGTTATTATGTCTCCTAAGAGTCTGTTAAGAAATGCTGCAGCAGGAGTTTATCTAGAGGAATTAACCAATGGAGGATTTGAACCAATTATAGAAGAGCCAGGTCTTGGTACGAATCCGGAGAAAGTCAAACGAATTGTATTTACTACTGGTCGCTTAGCTGTTGAGTTATCAGAGACTGTAGCAAAGGATAAGGATGCTTATGATTGGTTAGATATTATAAGGGTAGAAGAGCTATACCCATTTCCGAAAGAGAAAATTAGTCATGTGCTAAACAAATATGAAAATCTGGAAGAAATTGTATGGTCACAAGAAGAACCACAAAATATGGGGGCATGGTCATATATATACCCGCGTTTACAGGAATTAGCACCGAAAGATATAGAAATAGCCTATAACGGTAGACCAGACATGGCAAGCCCATCAGAAGGAGACCCACTTGTTCATAAAGTAGAGCAGAAAAGAATCATTAACAATGTTTTAACCCAAACCGTAAAATCCAAAAAAAGAATGCGGAAAATAGGGTAAACAACAAACAAAATAGGAGCCTGTGCTACATGCATAGGCTTCTTAATCTTTGAAGTGAATATTGGTTTTTAGTTCAGATAAAGTTTTATCCGCCATTGAATGACGATGTAGAATTTTATCTGTAAATAAGACTATATTAAAAAAATGTTACAATGTTTGATTATACAGGAAATTTTTGCAAAAAACTTTTATAAACGCTTGCATTTTAATATAGAAAAGGGTAAAGTTAAAATAGCAAAAGGAAATTGGAGCAATACTTTACGACCTCCTGACAGGGAGCTGTAAGTATTTTTGATTCAATTACTTTGCAGCAAAACGTTATAAGGAGGTCATATTAATGACTGGTAAAGTAAAATGGTTTAACGCAGAAAAAGGTTTCGGTTTCATCGAACGCGAAGATGGAGACGATGTATTCGTACATTTCTCAGCAATCAACGCTGAAGGTTTCAAGACTCTTGAAGAAGGTCAAGATGTTGAATTTGAAATCGTAGAAGGTAACCGTGGACCACAAGCAGCTAATGTAACTCGTCTATAAAACAAAGATGATATGAAAGGTTTATCTCATTCATGGGATAAACCTTTTTTGATGTACCTAAATTTTGGAGTTGACGGCGTTGAGAAAATACGGGTGTGAAACGTTAACATGCTAAATTTCACACTTACGGTGCCGCATTTAGGAACAACGGATTTAATCTAAGTGGTAAATGCTGTTTAATACATTTAAAAGTTGGTGATTATAAATGAATAACAAGGATGAAAGAGTAATTCAAAATTATCAAGAGAATGAGAAGATGATGATTCTGATTTTCGCGCAGTGGTGCGTCAATCATGACCTGAATCCGGAGAAGTTGTATGCTCACGCCTATCCCAATCAACCTAAAAACCAAATTCTAACGGATGTCTTAGAGGAAACTATCCCGAAAAATGAGGCAGAAGAAATTGCGGATGAAACGGTTTTAAATGTGTTACAAATTTTTGGAAATGATGATTTAGCTTTTATTGTCCAGAGTGAAATAGAGAAGCGGGGAAGAAACTAAGTCCCCACTTCACTATAATTATTACTCCTCAAATAACTTAATCAATGCTTGTGTACCACTGTCTTTTTCCCCTTTTTCAGCAAGCTCTTTGTACAGATCTAAGGAGAGCTCGAGTCCAGGGGTAGATAATCCGAGTTCCTTTGCAGACTCCAAGGCAATGGACATATCTTTTATAAAATGTTTGACATAAAATCCAGGAGCGTAATCTTCTTTTAACATGCGTGGAGCTAGGTTGGATAGTGAAAAGCTTGCTGCAGCACCAGTTGATATGCTTTTCAAAACAGTTTTTGGATTTAATCCAGCCTTTTTGGCAAATACAATGGTTTCACAGACACCAACCATGTTGGATGCAATGGCAATTTGATTTGCTAATTTCGTATATTGCCCAGCACCAGCTTCTCCTTGCAGTACAATATTTTCACCCATAATGTCAAAAAGAGGGAGAACTTCTTGAAAGGCAGCTTCATCTCCACCAACCATGATTGCAAGTGTACCATTTTTTGCACCGACATCTCCTCCAGAAACAGGTGCATCTAAAGAATAGATATTTTTCTTTGCAGCTTCTTCATATATTTTTTTTGCTAATTTTGGTTTAGAGGTTGTCATATCAATTACATAGGAATTGGGCTTTACATTTTCAAGAATTCCTTCTGATCCGAAATATACTTCTTCTACGTCGGAAGGATATCCAACCATCGTAATAATAACATCGGAATCATTTGCTAAATCTTTTACGGTACTTTTCCAAGCAGCACCATTTTGTATAAGTTCTTCCGCTTTTGCTTTTGTACGAGTATAAACATTGATGGAATATCCCTCGCTTTGTAAATTGGCAGCCATGCTCTTCCCCATAACCCCTATACCAACAAACCCTATTTTATTCTGTTGCGTAATCATTAAAAAACCCCTTCCTATTTATGTAATTCTATATATTCTAATAATATCGTGTTTAATGTTATATTTACAATAATAGGGGAGAGGATAACTGTATGAATTGGTATGTAAAGAATTTTAAGAATTTAACCATAGAGGAATTGTATGAATTAATCAAGGCAAGAGTTGATGTTTTTGTTGTAGAGCAAACCTGCCCATATCCTGAGTTAGATAACTATGATCAAGTTTCCGTACATATGTTTTTAAAAATTGATGGAAACATAGCCGCTTATGTTCGATTATTGCCAGAACATAGCAAATTTGAAGAAGCATCCATCGGGAGGGTGCTGGTTGTGGAAAAATATCGTAATCAAGGATTTGCAAGGCGGCTTTTAGAAAAGGCCATTAACTATATAAATCACCAATGGAAAAGCGATAAAATAAAAATCCAAGCACAAAATCGTCTAAAGGATTTCTATGCTTCCTTAGGATTTAAGCAAATTTCCGAAATATACATAGAGGATGGGATTCCCCATATAGACATGATTTGGAAACGCGGATAAAGAATCAATCTACGGGAGTTACACATAGTATAGATAGTAATCATTTTTAGCCACACATATTCCAAAATTAATGGAGGCTGGTCACAATGATCACAAATGAGCAACTATCACAGTGTAAAAATAGCTTAATCCAAAGACAAAATGAATTAATTAATCATATACAGGACCACTACGGAAGAACACTCGAGATGGCTAAAGAATCTGTTGGAGAACTATCCAATTATGATAACCATCCAGGTGATATGGGGACGGAGCTGTTTGAAAGAGAAAAAGATACAGCGTTAAACGAACACGCGGAAAAAGAATTGCAAGAGATTAATGAAGCGCTTCATGCCATTGAAGAGGGGACATACGGAATTTGTACGAAATGTGGTGCGGATATCCCTTATGAACGCTTAGCTGCTGTTCCTACAGCCGACCGTTGTGTAGAACATGCGAAAAACAACACGTTCGATCACCCACGTGCAATGGAAGAGGAAGTTTTTTCTCCTAATATCAATCCGAATGAAGTAACAGATGAAGAACAAGTAGGTTATGATGCAGAAGACACGTGGCAAGATGTAAGTAGGTATGGTACAAGTGAAACAACAGCAGATTTCTATGGAGATATTGAAAATTACGATGACATGTATCCGAACAGTGATGAAAATGTTGGATCCGTAGAGGATTATGAGGAATTTGCTGCAGCAGATATTGATGGTAAATTTGCCGGTGTAACTCCAAACCATAAAAAGTTTGAAATTGATGATGAGGAAAATGAAGAATTCTGAAACTTTTCTTCTGAAGTTAACGTATTACAATGAAGAGGTGATGTGTAATGCGTGATAACAAAGGATGTATAAAATGCGGTAGCACGAGAGCGAATCAAAAAGAGGTAGCAATGACAGGTACTGGATTATCAAAAATGTTTGATGTCCAAAACAACCAATTTTTAGTAGTTTACTGTGAAGACTGCGGGTATTCAGAGTTTTACAACAAGCAAAGTTCCAAAGGAAGCAACCTAATGGATTTATTCTTTGGATAATAAAAGAACAGGCTCTCATTCTTGAGAGGAACCTGTTCTTTTTTATTTAGAAAGTGGCTTTATTAAATTCTGCCAACCGCCATCGCGATCTCTTTCAAAATTACTCCCCGTTTTCCATCTCTGCTAGTTCCAAGTTAGTTGTTTGCGTATCTCCGTCACGGATATATTCAATCTCTATTTCATCTCCAACGGTGGTTTCCGAATATAAGTATTTTCTTAGCTCTAAAATGGAAGTTATTTCGTTTCCATCAATTTTTGTTATAATATCAAATTGCTGTAAACCTGCTTGATCGGCTGGAGAGTTTGGTTGCACACTTGCTATAACCATTCCTCCCTCTATCCCTTCTGGTAAGTTGATTTCATAACGAACTTGAGGAGGTACTTGGTATAAAGGTGCGGTGGAAATTCCGATTTGGGGTCGAACGACTTCCCTGTTAGTTTCCAATTGTTCCATGATTGGTAATGCTGCGTTAACTGGAATGGCAAAACCAATACCTTCAACAGCGCCCTGAGCAATCTTCATCGAATTAATACCAACTACTTCGCCATCGGCATTTACTAATGCCCCACCACTATTCCCAGGATTAATTGCTGCATCGGTTTGTAAAACTTCTGTTACCCAATCTGCTTGCCCATCACTATTTGTATCGACTTCGACAGAACGATTTAATCCACTTATGATTCCTTTCGTAACAGAGTTGGCGAATTCCAACCCTAATGGATTTCCGATAGCTAACACAGTTTCACCTACAATAAGGTCCTCTGAAGTGCCGATATTTGCAACCGTATCAATTTTTGCACCATCAATTTCTAATACAGCTAAATCGGTTAAAGAATCTTCTCCGAGGACAGTTGCTGGAATTCTTTCTTCTTCCGCAATAACAACCTCTACTTGTTGTGCCCCATGAACAACATGTTGATTGGTGACGACATAAGCTTTTCCGTTTTCTTTTTTATATATTATACCGGAACCTGTTCCTGCTTCTTGGCTACCTGTCCAAACACTTTGCTGCTGAAGGTTAACCACACCTACAACTGCTTTTGAGACTTCCTGTATATTGGATGAGACCTCTGCATCTTCTGAAGATAATTCTTCTATCATAGGTGTTCCATCGACTTCTACGGCATCCTGGCTTTGGTTGGTTGAAGAAGAGACATTGGAAGATGGACTCTGAATATTAAGGATTCCACCAGTAAATAACAATGTGACAATAACGGCAGAAATAATCCCACCGATTATCCCACCAACGATTCCACTTTTAAAACTGCTTTTCTGTTTTGATGGTTGGGGTGTTTGATGGTCAGAGTTATATTCTTTTGTAGTAGTGTAGTTACTCTCCGAATAAGGACTGCTACTTGACGTTTCTATAGGATTCTTTTCATAAATATTTCTTTGAGAATCACTAAGTTCTTCTGTCGTTTGATATTCTGAATCTGGTTTATTAGGTTGAGTTTCCTGATTTTCCACAGAATCACTTAGGTTTTCCTGATTGTTTTGCTCAGGATTTTTGGGGTAATGATTGTTATTGTGTTCCATGAAAATCACTTCCTTTTCTTTTGTTATAATAATTATACTATTTATAGTATAGCCCGTGCTAGCGGGATGGATTAGGAAGAAATGTGGCATAAATGTGTAAAGTAATGAATGCTTTAGGGTGTAAACATTCTTTTAAATATGTCAAAATAAAACTAGTAAATATAGCGAAAAGGTGAATGATATGAACAATTATATTGGTTTGGTTGAAGATGATTCTAATATCCAAAACATAGTGTCTGCCTACTTGAAAAAGGAAGGTTATAAAGTTGAAGTTATCGATTCTGCTGAAGATGCTTTAAGTCTTTGGGAAGATAATCCACCAGATATGTGGATTTTGGATATCATGCTACCTGGTATGGATGGGTATGAATTTTGCAAAAGGATAAGGAAGGAAAGTGAAGTTCCTATCATTATTATTTCAGCAAAGGATGATGAAATAGATAAAATACTTGGGTTAGAACTAGGTGGCGATGATTATCTAACCAAACCGTTTAGTCCCAGGGAGCTGGTTGCTAGAGTTAAACGTTTATTTAAACGGACAATGGTTATACAACAAATGACCCCTTCTGAAAATGATGATCTAGTAAAAATAGAGGAATTAGCTATTCATAAAAATGAACGAAGAATCTTCTGGCACGATAAAGAGTACGAAGTTACGACAAAAGAATTTGATATGTTACTATTACTTGCTGAAAATCCAAATCGTGCTTTTTCACGCGAGGATTTGTTAATGAAAATCTGGGGAAACGACTATTTTGGCAGTGATCGTGCTGTAGATGATTTAATTAAACGAATTCGGAAAAAACTTAATGATATTCCCATAGAGACAGTTTGGGGATATGGATATCGAATGAGAAATGATGAGGATTAAGTATGAAACTACAATCTCAACTTAGTATTGCATTTACTTCATTACTATTAGTAATAATGACAATTGTCTGGTATGTGATTTACTCGCTTATTTTGAGTCTTTTAATACAAGATGAGCAACGACAACTCGAACAAACTGGTGAGATATTGGTTGATATATTAAATGAGCAATATAGTTCTTCCAACAATATTCAGCAGTTCTATAAGGTTTTGGAAGATCAGGATTTACAGTTATTTTTGTATGACAGGAACCGTGATTCCGTATTATTTTCCACGATGGCTACTCCCGTTGTGCAAGGGTTTTATGAAAACAATGATTTTGCTAATACGAATGATTCTCTTTGGAATTATGGAAACGAAAAGTATGTTACATCGAGAATTTTATTTTTACCAGAGTTATCAGGTATTGAGTTAATTTTATTGACGCCATTAGATGATTTAAAGGTAGTTCAGCAAAACTTTTTCCTTCGTTTGTTTTTAATCTTCCTAATTGGTATATCCATAGCAGTTCTATTGGCTTATTACTTCACGAGAAAACTAGTGACTCCGTTATCTCAATTGAAACGACAACTGAAGAAAATTGAAAAACGGCAATTTGATAACATAGAGCATATTAAAGCAACGGGTGAAATAAAAGAAGTTGCCGATAGTGTTTATGATATGGCAAGAGAACTGCAGCGGTACATGAATTCTCAGCAAACTTTTTTCCAAAATGCTAGTCATGAACTAAAGACGCCACTTATGACGATACAAGGATATGCAGAAGGGATTAAGGACGGAATTTTTGATAAAGCAGAGACGGAAAAAGGATTGGAAGTCATGGTAACCGAAGTGAATCGGTTAAAAGGGATTATTAATGAAATGATTTTACTTGCAAAATTAGATACGGAACCGACTGCATATGAGCCGAAGGAAGTAAAAGCGAAAGAGCTAATAGAGCTTGTCGTTGATCGGGCATTACCTTTAGTGAATGAAAAAGGAATAGCTTTGAATCAACAAGTAGAAAATAATATAAAAATATTTGCAGATGAAGAAAAACTGTTAAGGGCCCTTTTGAACGTAGTCTTTAATGGAATCAGACATGCACAGACTCAGGTGAATATAGAAGCGACAAATTATAATGGATGGACAACCATCATAGTAGAGGATGATGGAACTGGTATTTCAGAGGAGATAGCACCAAATATATTCCATCGTTTTGTAAAAGGGAAAGATGGAGAAACAGGTTTAGGATTAGCTATCGCCCGTGCAATAATTGAACATTCTAATGGAAAAATTGTTGTTACCCAATCTCTTCTAGGGGGAGCAAAATTTGTCATTACATTACCTGAGAATAAGGATTAATAAATTTTTTTATGGAAAAACCTATTATCATACAGTATTTGTGATATAATAGTTTGGTTTAATGCATCTTGTTATATAAGAGGAGCGTACGTTTATGCAATTAAGAGAAGATATTCGCAATATCGCAATTATTGCGCACGTTGACCATGGGAAGACAACCCTCGTCGATCAGTTATTAAGATACTCCGGAACATTTCGTGAAAATGAAAATGTTGATGAGAGAGCAATGGATTCTGGTGATATAGAACGCGAACGTGGAATTACCATCTTAGCGAAAAATACAGCAGTGAAATACAATGACACAACCATTAATATCCTAGATACTCCAGGACATGCTGACTTTGGCGGAGAAGTAGAGCGTATCATGAAAATGGTAGATGGTGTTGCTTTAGTTGTTGATGCTTATGAAGGAACGATGCCGCAGACCCGGTTTGTTTTGAAGAAAGCACTGGAACAAAAATTAACACCAATTGTGGTCTTAAACAAAATTGACCGTCCAAATGCTAGGCCTCAAGAAGTAATAGATGAAGTGTTGGATTTATTTATTGAGCTTGGCGCAGATGATGAACAATTAGAATTTCCAGTTGTTTATGCTTCTGCATTAAATGGTACATCTGGATCAGAACCGGAAGACCAGCAAGAAACAATGGATCCAGTATTTACAACCATATTAGATCATATACCAGCACCTGTTGATAACAGTAAGGAACCACTACAATTTCAAGTAACTCTTTTGGATTACAACGACTATGTTGGACGAATCGGAGTTGGTCGTGTAGTTCGTGGAACGATAAAAGTTGGTCAGCAAGTAGTTATCTTGAAAGAAGATGGGTCACAAAAGAATTTCCGTGTAACGAAACTATTTGGATTTATTGGTCTAAAACGGATTGAAATAGAAGAAGCAAAATCAGGAGATATTGTAGCTATCTCTGGGATGGAAGATATTAATGTTGGGGAAACGGTTTGTCCACAAGATCAACCAGAAGCACTACCATGGCTTCGTATTGATGAACCAACATTACAAATGACTTTCTTAGTTAATAACAGTCCGTTTGCAGGAAGAGAAGGAAAATATATTACTTCCCGTAAAATCGAAGAACGCCTAATGAAACAATTAGAAACAGATGTAAGCTTACGTGTCGATCCTACGGAGTCCCCTGATGCATGGATTGTCTCTGGACGTGGAGAACTCCATTTATCCATATTGATTGAGAACATGCGTCGTGAAGGTTATGAATTACAGCTTTCCAAGCCAAAAGTTATCATTAAGGAAATCGACGGTGTACAATGTGAGCCAGTAGAACGAGTACAAGTTGACGTTCCAGAAGAATATACTGGTGCTGTTATGGAATCCTTAGGTGAGCGTAAGGGTGAAATGCTGGATATGGTAAACCATGGTAATGGACAAGTTCGCTTAGAATTTAAAGTTCCATCTCGTGGGTTGCTAGGATATTCTACAGAGTTCATGTCTCAAACCCGTGGATATGGTATTATTAATCACACGTTCGAGGCATATGAACCTGTTATTAAAGGACAAGTTGGCGGTCGTCGTGAAGGTGTTCTAGTTGCATTGGACAAAGGTAAAGCTTCAACCTATGGAATTATGCAGTTAGAAGATCGTGGTGTAATTTTCGTCAATCCAGGTACAGAAGTTTATGCTGGAATGATTGTTGGAGAACATAACCGTGAAAATGATTTAACTGTTAATATTACAAAAGAAAAACATTTAACCAATGTTCGTTCTGCAACCAAAGACCAAACATCTACCATTCGTAAAACTCGTACCATGTCCTTGGAAGAAGCTTTACAATACTTGAATGAAGATGAGTACTGTGAAGTAACTCCAGAATCCATTCGTTTACGTAAGAAGATACTAAATAAAAACGAACGTGAAAAAGCCGCAAAACGAAATAAAATCGGTTAATGAAAAAAGTCAGCAGAAATTTCTGCTGGCTTTTTTTGTTTGGCTGCTTATAGGCGTTAGTGGAGGTTTATAGGCGTTTAGCGTAGGTTTATAGGCGTTAGCGGATATTTATAGGCGTTAACGATGATTTATAAGCGCTATTCGTAATTCAGTGGCGTTAACCATAACTTATAGGCGCATCACCACAGATTTCAAGTGGACCTCCAGTATAATTCCGTGTTTGTGCTGTACGACAGAATTTTAAAAAATTACCTCTATATTAAAAGTACCTTTTGTTTCAATTAATTCTTATGAGGGAACTAAATTAGGGAATAGTAAGTGTAGGTGAAAGCAATTGCAAAATATGTATATACAAGTTATACTGAGAGTTGCGAAATTTGTATATACATGTTCCTGATATAAAGAAGAAGGTAATAAAGGGAGGAAACTGCATTGTCACACAATGAAATAATTTACGCGCCCCTCAGTGGTGCGATTACAGGTTTAGAGAATGTCCCTGACCCAACGTTTGCCCAAAAAATGATGGGGGACGGTATGGCAATTGAGCCTACGGAAGGGAAAGTTGTATCTCCAGTAGATGGAGAAATTATGCTTGTAGCAGGGACGAAGCATGCTGTAGGAGTAAAAGGAAGTTCTGGTGTAGAAATTCTAATTCATATTGGATTAGAAACGGTGGCCTTGGATGGTGAAGGTTTTGAGGTACATGTACAACAAGGTGATCAGATTAAAACGGGTGATACCCTCGTTACATTCGATTTAGACTTTATTAAAAAGAATGCATCCAGTCACATCACACCTGTAATTATTACAAATGGAAACGATTTTGTACCACAAAATATAGCGGATGAAACGGACGCTATTGCAGGTCAAACTAAATTATTTGAAGTTAATGAAAAGCCTGCGCAACAAGAAGAAAAGAAAACATCAAATGAAAGCAAACCGTCAAGTTCTATTCAGTACGGTTCTGAGGCACAAGAAATAGTTAAAGCAATTGGTGGCGAAGGTAATGTCGACATGGCTACCCATTGTGTAACAAGATTACGGTTTGCGTTAAAAGATGAGGATAAAGTAGATAAAAAAGCACTTGAAGATATGAGTATTGTTAAGGGCTCATTCGCTTCCAGTGGGCAGTTCCAGGTCATTATTGGACAAGGTACTGTAGATAAAGTGTATAAAGCAATGATTCAGGAAACAGGAATTACAGAAGCTACAAAAGATGAAGTAAAGGCAGCGGGGGCACAAAATAATCAGAATGCCTTACAGCGCGGAATTAAAACATTAGCAGATATCTTTATTCCGATATTGCCAGCTATTGTAACTGCCGGTTTACTTTTAGGTATTAATAATTTATTAGTAAATCCTATTTTTACAGACTTGCCATTAGTTGAAATGTATCCAAATGTAGCAGGTGTTGCGGAAATAATTAATCTTATTGCGAATACAGCATTTACGTTCCTTCCTGCATTAATTGGTTGGTCTGCCGTCAAACGATTTGAAGGAAGTCCGTTATTAGGTATCGTATTAGGATTGATTCTGGTACATCCAGCCCTTACTCCAGCAAGTGAATTTGCTCAATTAGAATTAGAGGGAACTGCTCCTACGTGGAATGTATTTGGGTTTCAAATTGATCAATTAGGCTATCAAGGCCAAGTATTGCCTGTATTAGTGGCTGCTTGGGTTCTAGCTAAGATTGAACTTTGGCTGAAAAAACGTGTTCATGACTCTTTACAGTTATTAGTGGTTGCTCCTATTGCCTTATTAGTTACAGGCTTCTTAGCTTTTATTATTATTGGACCTGTTACGTATACGATAGGTAACTGGATAACAGGTGGAGTTGTAAGTGTATTTGAGGCAGTTCCTTTAGTAGGTGGTTTGTTATATGGAGCACTTTATGCACCATTAGTTATCACAGGTATGCATCATACATTTCTTGCGGTTGATTTACAGTTAATTGGTAGTACGGGAACAACTTTCTTGTGGCCAATTGTTGCATTATCCAATATTGCACAGGGTTCCGCCGTATTTGCGATGATGTTAACAGCGAAGGATGAGAAGCTGAAAGGTTTAGCAGGTACATCTGGTCTTTCGGCATATCTCGGGGTAACAGAACCAGCAATGTTTGGGGTTAATCTAAGATATAAATATCCATTTTATGCAGCACTTATCGGTACCGCTATTGCAGGAGCATGGATTACTATCCAATCTGTTCAAGCATCTTCAATCGGTGTAGGTGGGATTCCGGCACCACTTTCTATTGCATCTGGTGTGGTTTCGTTCCTCATTGGGATGGTCATTGTTATTGTAATACCGTTTATCATTACATTCATTATTGCAAAACGCAATAAGTGATCATTATTCAGTGGGGGATTTCCCCACTGAATAAACATAACAAAGAACAACTAGAATCGAGGAGTGTGTAAAAGCTATGAATGAACCATGGTGGAAAAAAGCAGTCATCTATCAAATTTATCCCAAGAGTTTTAATGATACTACGGGAAATGGGATAGGCGATATTCAAGGCATCATTGAAAAATTAGATTATCTTCATAAATTAGGTGTGGATGTATTGTGGTTAACCCCTGTATATCAATCTCCTCAAAAAGATAATGGTTATGATATAAGTGATTATTATTCGATAGAGCCTACGTACGGAACTATGAGTGATTTTGAAGAATTATTAGACGAAACACATAAACGTGGCATGAAGTTGATTATGGACTTAGTCATTAACCATACCTCAACAGAACATGAATGGTTTAAACAAGCATCTTCCTCAAAGGATAATCAGTATCGTGATTTCTATATTTGGAAAGATCCAGTCGATGGAAAAGAACCAAATAACTGGCAGTCTAAGTTTGGTGGTTCAGCTTGGAAGTATGATGAAGCATCTGGACAATATTATTTACATTTGTTTGATGTAACACAAGCAGATTTAAATTGGGAAAATGAGAAATTACGAAAACAACTAGTGGAGATGATTGAATTTTGGGCAAAGAAAGGAATAGATGGTTTTCGACTGGATGTCATCAACTTAATTTCTAAAGACCAAAGCTTTCCTAGTGATGACACTGGAGATGGGCGTAAATTTTATACCGATGGCCCGCGTGTTCACGAATATCTGCATGAAATAAATCAAGCTGCATTTTCTCCTTATAACATGATGACCGTAGGAGAGATGTCTTCCACAACATTAGAGAATTGTGTATTATACACGAATCCGGAACGAAAAGAATTGGACATGACATTCCAGTTCCATCACTTAAAAGTCGATTATCCGAACGGGGAGAAGTGGACTAAGGCCCCATTTGATTTTACCCGATTAAAACAAATTTTATCAGAATGGCAAGTAGGGATGCATGAAGGAAACGGTTGGAATGCGTTGTTCTGGTGTAACCATGATCAACCACGTGCGGTATCCAGATTTGGTGACGAAGAGAAATATCATAAGGAATCTGCCAAAATGCTCGCAACTACATTGCATATGATGCAGGGAACTCCGTATATTTATCAAGGAGAGGAATTCGGAATGACCAATCCAAATTTCACTTCGATTGATGAATACCGTGATGTCGAATCACTAAATGCATTTAAAATGCTGAAAGATGAAGGTAAGTCTGAACAGGAGATACTGGAAATCCTGCAGCAAAAGTCACGTGATAATGCCCGCACGCCGGTTCAATGGGAGAACGCTGATCATGCTGGTTTTACGAATGCAACACCGTGGATTGATGTTGCTAAAAATTATCCGGAAATCAATGCGGAAAAGGCACTACAAGACTCTGATTCGATTTTTTATCATTATCAAAAGTTAATCGAGTTACGTAAGAAATATGATATTATTACTTATGGAGACTACCAGCTTCTGATGGAAGATCATCCGGAAATTTTTGCCTATACACGCAACTGGAAAGATGAAAAACTGTTAGTTGTAAGTAATTTTTACGCAAAAGAAGTGGAAGTTGATTTACCAGTGGATGATAATAGGGAAATACTTCTTAGTAATTATGCAGATGCCAGCAACAACCAAATCTTGAGACCATATGAATCGATTGTATATCGAATAAAATAAAAAACATGTAGATAGATTCCTCGTTCGACAATAGAATGGGGAATCTTCCTATAAAAATTGAGAACACATACATATAGAAAACGAAACCAAATTATTATTTAAAGAGGTCGAATTTTATGTCGGGGAATAAAAAGTACTTAACCATTTACCATGATTTAGTGAAAAAAATCCAAACAAACGTTTGGACTAAAAATTCCTTGCTACCGTCAGAAAATGAGTTTGCATCTATGTATGACACATCCAGAGAGACCATTCGCAAGGCATTGAATTTGCTAGCACAAAATGGATATATACAAAAGGTTCGAGGGAAAGGATCGGTCGTCATTGATTTCAATAAATTCTCCTTCCCAGTGTCAGGTATTGTAAGTTTTAGTGAACTAGTTGAGGAGTTAGGATTATCCAGCAGAACCATTGTGCAAAACCTTGATTACACAGATAAAAGTGAAATACTGGAAACATTAGATGCAACGGATGGGGACAAGGTTTGGAACGTTACGAGAATCCGAGAGATTTCTGGGGAAAAAGTCATTTTAGATAAAGATTATTATAATGAACGGTTTGTCCCTAAACTTATGAAGGAAATTTGTGAGGGCTCCATTTACAAACATCTAGAAGAAGAACTAGGTCTACCTATTAGTTTTGCGCATAAAGAAATAGTGGTGGAAGAACCAACAGAGGAAGATAGAGATTTAATGGACTTAGAAGGATATCATAATGTCGTTATTATTAAGAGTCACGTTCATTTAGAGGATACATCTTTATTTCAATACTCAGAATCCAGACATAGGCCAGATAAATTTCGGTTTGTCGATTTTGCACGAAGAGTTAAAAGATGAGAGTTTACTGCTTTAATCAGGAAAATATGTAGACGAAACTTGAGTGCTATTAGCCGCTCCGGAAATACACTTTTCACGGCGGCTAATAATACTACTACACTCCACTCCATTACAGGTCACAACCAGCTCCATTCTTTAAATGAGGTGAATATATGCGACGATTTTTGCATCGGTTAAAGTTCTTGTTTAAATTCCATAGATCGATTCCATTTCTAAAGGATTTTTTTGTATCCAAAGAAGTGAAACAGACAACTAAATTATTATTTGTCATTCTATTGGTTGCCTATATCATTATACCATTCGATCTCATTCCAGATTTTTTAGTTTTCTTTGGCATTGTAGATGATATTACAATAGCACTTTTCCTGTTGCAGCAAATGGTGAAGGTCGCTCCTCCATCTTTAAAAGAAAAACATCGGTTGCTATCTTAAATCCTTCTATTCACGTACAAGTGGTAAGGAGCAGCAGCGGAATGAGCCACCAGATTTAATTATCTCAGAAAATTCTACTTCTAACACTTGGAACCCATGTTGTCTTAATACATCATTTAATCGTTTATTTTCTGGAAGGCTGATTAGTTTTTTGTTCCCGATGGAAAGTACGTTTGGCCCCATCGTAAATTGTTCTTCTACGGTTACTTCAATCAGGTTTTGGTAGGTTTTTTTAATCTTTTTATAAACTTCTTTGTCTATCCCTTGTCTGAAAATAATTGCTGTGTCTTCACTAATAATGTTAAAAGTACAATCTAAATGCAATATATCTTGACGAAGGCGAACGGGAATAATCTCATAAGCAGGAAGTGTCTCCTTTAGAAAGTGGATGGCCCGAAGAGAAGTTCGATCGCTTACACCAACCCAAATTTTGTTATTATCAATAATGACATCTCCGCCTTCTATAGGAGCTACTTTAATATCTTGATATGGAATACGCTGCTCGTTTAACCACTCTTTCAAAACCAATTCCTCTGGTTTCCTTAAATCTTTCTTTAGTGATGCTATAAAGAGTTCTTCTCCAATGGTAAATCCGATATCTCTTGTGAATACTTGTTCATTTAAAGCTTTTCTTGCTTCAAACTGGATAACTTCTACACCTTCTGTTTCCAATGTATGTACAAATTGCTGATGTTGCTCAAGAGCAATGTCAGTGTCGATATTTTCTTCCAAGTAATGGCGCTGGGTAGTATTAATAACGTCCTTAATTTCCATATATTTAGGGGGTGCTACGATAACTTGTTTTAGTGGATTATATTCATTATGACAAATAATTTTAGTATTCTGAGTTGTGTTTCTCTGTTTCATTTTATTTCCTCCCAATTAACCTGATGTTAGACTATTTTCGTTTGTTTTTCTTCTTTTCATTAGGAATATATTTGGTGTAATACGCTGCAAAAATAAGACAAATAAACGCAAGTCCCCAGCCAGCTATCCCACTCCAATACAAATCTAGTTTAATTCCCATGAAAATAAAAAAGATACTTAATAAGATAAATATAGACGTTAAATAGCGTTTCAAAAAAACCACCCCTAAATGTAAGACGACTTTTATTACAATATGTATATTCGTAAAAAGGAATATATGTTAAAACCTACTTATAGTATAGCAAATAAAAAAATACAGTTGTAGAATGATATCGAAAATCAAAATCTACTGGTGGTTACTAACCAGTGTTATTTCGTTCCATACGTTTGAAATTAGAAAAATGTTTCACATACGTAAATGGTGTTTGTGGATTGTTTTGTCATTATCTATAGTTTTTTGTCATATAGCGCTAGTATTCGTGATATGATAAAAATAAAAAGGCAGAGGAGTAATAATATGTATAGAAGAATAGCTACAGTTCTTCTTATGTTTAGTTTCTTTTTGGTAGCGTGCGGGAATACAAATGTCAGTCTTAGCAGTGAGAATGCTGCAATCAAGGAAGTTACTTTGCAAGCGAAGGAACAGAAGGTCATCCAACGCGAGATAACACTTTCAGCTATTGGTGATATGCTCATACATAGTCCCGTTTATCACGATGCAAAGACTGAAAGCGGTTACGATTTTGTGCCGATGCTTGAGAAAGTTCGACCCTATTTAGAAAGGGAAACAATAACCATTGCGAACCAAGAGACGATGATAGGTGGAGAAGAACTAGGGTTGTCCACATATCCTTCCTTTAACAGTCCGCATGAAGTAGGGGATGCTTTAAAAGAAGTGGGAGTTGATGTTGTAACTATCGCTAATAATCATACATTGGATCGAGGAGAAAAGGCGATACAACGTGCGATTGAACATTGGGAAAGTATTGACATGATGTATGCAGGCTCATTTAAAGATATGGAAGATAGAGAAAAGTTAAGAGTTTATAAGACGAAAGAAGGAGTTTCTGTAGCGTTTTTATCGTACACCTATGGTACAAATGGGATTCCTGTCCCAAATGGGAAAGATTTCTTAGTCAACCTTATTGATAAAGAATTGATTGCCGGTGAGATAGAAAAAGCAAAAAATAAAGCAGATGTCGTTATTTTAAGTCTGCATTTTGGCAATGAGTATGAGCGGCTTCCTAATAAGTCACAAAAAGATCTGGTCCAATTTGCAGCCGATCAAGGCGTGCACGCTGTTATCGGGCATCATCCCCATGTGCTTCAACCCCTAGATTGGGTGGAAGGAAAGAACGGAAATAAAACCTTGGTCGCTTATTCACTAGGTAACTTCTTATCCAATCAACAAGGCTTATATAAACGTATTGGAGGGATTTTGAATTTCTCTGTTACAAAGACGGAGAAAGGGGATGAAGTCGATATAGAAGTTCACTCTCCTGAATTCTTACCTACATATGTGACATTCAACTCGGACTGGTCGGATTATCAGGTTGTACCAATGTATCAGTTAACAAACAAGGAACTTTCAGGAGCAGAGAACCACTATGAAAAAATCAAGGATCATATGTCTCAATGGATGCCTGAATTGGAATTCATAGAGAATTAATGGAGCCTGATCGCTAAAATGTTAACGGACAAGACTCCCCGGCAGAGGCTTGTTCTACATTGCCTCATCCTCCATGTATAGAGGCAATCTATTCCGTTATTTTTATTTTGTCATTCGATACTTATGGTTGAACAAGATAGTTGCAACGAGAAGAACTAGTCCTAAACCAATAATAACTGGGTAGTAAAGATTAACAGTAGTTCCGAAATCAGGCATAAGAAATAAAACAGCTAATGATAAACCAATGTATACAGTACAAATAAGCCAGAGTTGAAGAAACTCGATCCATTTATTGGGTTTTTTTTCTTTAAAAGTGGAGGATTTTATCCATTTAAGGAGGATGATGATCCATATAGTTAATAACAGCAAATCGAGAATGACAATGGAAATACCTGATCCGATTGGAAAGGTTAAACTGCCGGAACCGATATCAAATAATAGATGTAAAAGATAGCCACCTATCCCTGTAAATAGAGTGATAATCGCAAATAGATTGAGAATCATAAAAAGTATAAAACGAACATGATTGGAAGTTTTCTCAGCGGGTATTTCCTGAATCAATTCATCACAATATGCTTTTAAATCTTCCCCAAAAACATCCTTTGCAGTTTTCCCATTGGCTTGTGCTTTTAATAAATGATCCAATAATTCTAATAAAACTTCTTCGGTTTGCTGTTCTGATTTGTTTGCGTTTGTTCGAATATAAACAACCATATCAAGGTAAAGCGATTCATTTTCCTTATTTAACTTCTTTCTTCTTTCGTTATTTAATTGAATATAATCTTTGGCAATCATTTAATCTCCCCCCCTTATAATCGTATCCACTGGTTTCTTTAAGGATTCCCAATGGTAAATAAACGAATCTAAAGCTTTTTCTCCCTCTCTCGTTAACTGATAATATTTTCGTTTCGGTCCAGATTCTGATTTTACCATTTCCCCAATAATTAAGTTTTCTTTTTGAAGTCTTAGTAAGATTGGATAAATGGAACCTTCACTGACATCCGTTAAGCCAAACTCCTGCAATTTCATGGAGAGTTCATAACCATACGTTGGTTTCATTCTTATGATGGAAAGAATACAACCCTCTAGGATACCTTTTAGTAATTGACTTCGTTGGGACATAATTTTCATCTACCTTGTATTGCAATATAGAAATTCCTAGATAAGCTACCTTGCAATACAAAGTAGCTTAGGTTTATTATACATTTTTATATATAAATATCAAGTGAATTTTGGTATGATGAGGATATGTTTTGAATCGATGAAATGTAAGGGAGATATACATTAATGGAATGGAAGAATATTTACCGTGGTTTAATAATGGGAGCAAGTGATGTAATTCCCGGTGTAAGTGGAGGAACACTTGCTGTATTACTAGGAATTTATGATCGACTTATTACATCTATTAATGGTTTTCTAAGCAAGGAATGGAAGAAACATCTAGGGTTTTTAATACCATTAGGAATTGGAATTCTAACAGCTATTTTTCTATTAGCTAATATTATTGAATGGCTTTTTGAACATTATCCTGGTCCAACTCAATTTTTCTTTTTGGGATTAATCTTAGGCGTATTACCTTACCTGTTTTATAAAGCCGATGCAAAGCACTCATTTAAAGTGAATCACTTGATCCTATTAGGAATAGGCGTATTGATTGTAGCATCTATGGGCTTCTTCAATCCGAATGAAGGTACAATTATAGAAGATGTTACAGGATCAACCTATGTGATGTTATTCTTTTCTGGGTTTGTTGCTAGCAGTGCAATGATTATTCCTGGAATTAGTGGTTCGTTTATGTTACTACTACTTGGTATGTATGCAACAATCATTTCAGCTATAAGTAATTTGCAATTAGATATTATCGCAGTAACGGGTATGGGAATCGTTGTGGGCATTGTTGTGATGAGTAAAGTAATCAATTACTTTTTATCCAATTATTACACAGGGACCTTTGCCATCATTATTGGACTAGTGATAGGATCGATTTTCGTTGTATTTCCTGGGTGGCCGACAACAACTCCTTTGTTAATACTTAGTGTTGCAACATTTGCAGCGGGATTGTTTGTTGCTTATATTCTTGGTAGAGTAGAATATAAAGAAAAGGCTTGAGCATATGGAAGATAATAAAAAGTAAACAAAAGAGGTGGACTAAAATGGAACATATTCAAACACAAGAAAAATTTAATGAAATTATAGCGAGTGAAGAGCCTGTCATTATAAAATTCTTTGCAGATTGGTGTCCAGACTGCAAACGAATGGACATGTTTATTGGTGACATTTTAGAGGAATTCAAAAATTATGAGTGGTATGAAGTTAACACAGATGAAATAAAAGGAATCGCTGAAGAGTATGAAGTGATGGGAATCCCAAGTATTCTTATTTTCCAAAATGGAGAAAAACTAGCACATCAGCATAGTGCTTACACAAAGACCCCAGAATCTGTTACAGAATTCCTGCATCAGCAATTAGGTTAAAGAAAATAGAGTAGATTAGGTATTTAATAACGCACAGGAGATAGCAAATATCTTTTGTGCGTTTTTTTAAAAGGCTCTTTTCTCAAAGATTGTTGCTTTTTGACATGACTTAGCCTTAGTTTTTGTATATATTGCTAATTCTTTAATAAGAATAAATATTTAATCTAGTATTTTGTTGATTGTGGGACAGACTTATCGGCATAGCATAATAGCATATTAGGAAGTTCATAGCACCCAATTAGCGAAGGAAATACATGAAGACTCCTTGAAAAAAGAAGACCACTTTTTTCTGCGTGCGATGTTTCGCTGCCGAAGCGTTCCTGGTCCTGAGGGAAGAAGAGCATAGGTGAGACTACGTAGTGAGGGAACTACTTGAATAATCTTCCTCGTTCCCTTGCGCCGAGAAAGCCCGCTTCGAAGCACTACTGGAAGACGCAGGCGCACACGCACACGCTTTTCAGCACGAAGGAGGCTCACCAGCTCCCCTAAGGTGCGCGTAGTGTATTTCCGTAGCGGTGTTAACGAATCGCTCCATTAGTCATTTATTCGAAATTAAATATATTCGGAGTTTCTATCAACAATGACATTCAATAGCAACATAAAATACGACAAGAGGCTTTAATACAAGGAAAAGATAGTGTAGAACCGTTCTATGTGACAACACACGGTGAACATGCGAGTAAAGCCACTTAGCGATATTGCTATCCAACAACAAATCTAGTTTAATTCAAAGGACATTCGATCGCCTATTCGAATAAGGGAATTTTCTAAGGAACTATTATTATTGATAAATTTAGTTTGATATATATTGCTAAATTGATTTTCATCAGCTGGAGTTTTCATAACCTTTATACGCCTATTGTTAATCAAACTGCTGTCAGCTGGGATATTTTTTCCATTATTCCATTCGATTAGAAAGGGGAGATTGGATGATTCCATAGGAAAGAGCATTTTCCATTCCAACATGGTATCATCTGGTTTTTTCCTGCTGCCTGGAATAGGACCGATAAAAGAAATGTCCGTCTTATAGAAGTATCGGACGTAATAATCCATTTGGTTGGTGCGCAATGCATATTGAATGGTGCCTTCTATACCATTTTCCAAGGCGGCAACAAGTTGATGGATAAGTGGATTATCAGAACGTTTCGCAGTAGCTATATCCATCACTCCGAGCCATTCCAAATAACAGTCATTTTGAAAATATGCTAAAAAATTATAGGTTCCCCAAATCTCATGCTTTCCTCCTTCTATAACTTCTACATCAAACCTTCTAGCAAATTCCTCTGCATCTGCTTTAGGATTTCTTGATGCAATGACGATATGATCTAAAGCTAACATATAAAGAACCTCCAATTTGTTAATAATATGAAAATATAAACGATTATATCGTAATTATAATTGGTTCTTTGTATAATGGAAACTAGAAAAGATAATTGAATACAGGTTGATAGCTGGGAATGGGAGGAGTTATATGGTGAAAAATCCATTGCTTATTGATTTTCCCCATGAATTTCATACACAACGTCTATTTCTGCGCTTGCCTTTACCAGGGGATGGTAAACTGGTGTATGATGCGATGAAAGCGAGCCAGCCTGAATTGGCGAAGTGGCTGACCTTTGCCAGAGGTGAACAAGAAATAGAAGAAGCAGAACTTAGTGTTAGGGAATCACACATTGATTTTCTAAGGAGAAAAGATTTGAGGCTCCATATTTTTCAACGGGAAAATGGTATATTTATTGGTTCAACTGGATTACACCGAATTGATTGGGCCGTGAGAAAATTTGAAATTGGCTATTGGATTGATACGAGATATAGTGGCAAGGGATATATGACAGAAGCGGTTGAAGGGGTGACAACTTTTGCCTTTTATGCTTTATTGGCGAATCGAGTGGAAATGAGAATAGATTCAGAGAATAAGAAGAGCAGAGCTATCCCTGAGCGTTTAGGATATAATCTAGAAGGGATTTTACGGAAAAATTCCATTGGAAACAAGCATGCAGACTTACGTGATACATGTATCTATGCAAAAGTTAGAGAATAAGCAGGTGAAATGATGAGTGAAGCAAAAATATTAATAGTAGAAGATGAACAGAAGATTAGCAGAGTGCTGCAACTTGAACTGAAATATGAAAATTATATTACCGAGATTGCAGATAACGGAAAGCTTGCTCTTGAATTAATGAAAGAAAAGGACTGGGATTTGGTACTATTGGATATTATGATTCCGGAACTGAGTGGGCTTGAAGTCTTACGAAGAATACGAAGAACAGATGAGACTACTCCGATTCTCTTGTTGACTGCAAGAGATGAGATCCATGACAAGGTGAGTGGATTGGATTTAGGTGCCAATGATTATATTACTAAACCATTCCAAATCGAAGAACTTTTAGCAAGGATTCGTGTTCATTTACGGAAGCCAAAAGAAGTAAAAAAAGTAGAAGGAAATCAAATCTCTGTTGGTGATTTAATTGTTGATGTCGACAGTCATGAAGTGAAAAGAGGGAATACGCTAATAGATCTTACCGTCAGAGAGTTCGATTTACTGGTTTGTTTGTTAAAGAATAAAAATATAGTACTAACTAGGGATCAGCTTATCGAACAAGTGTGGGGATTTGATTATTACGGTGAAACCAATGTTGTTGATGTGTATATTCGCTATCTAAGACAGAAGATAGATAAAGGATTTGATAAGCCATATATCCAAACCGTTAGAGGGGTTGGTTATACGATAAAGGATTCAGATAGATGAAACTAAAAACAAAAATTCAGGTTTTTTCAAGTGTGTTTATGCTTGTGTTAGTACTAATGGCTAATACTTCTATTTATTTTTTCTTTTATAAAATGAGTGCCAATACGGAACTAGAAGAACTGGAAGTGGTGACGAATGATGTCATTAAGGCCTTGAATGACAACCCTACGATCGATCCGGGTGATTTACTGAAAGCGTATTTACCAGCAAATGGGATGATTCGTGTCGTATTAGAAAGCGAAGTAGCCATGTTGGAATCAATGAGGTCAGAAGATTATCGAGCACTTGGATGGGAATTTTCTCAATCGGAATCAAAGGAGATTGTTTCAAAGAAAGATGCACCTGATATTGCTGTTATTCAAAAGCCAATGATATGGGCAACAGGCAATCACAAAGGGGAAATTGTTACAATTCAAGTATCAAATCATATGGTGTCCCTCCATGAAACAATGAATACATTGCTTTATGTTCTAGGTATCTTATCCATCATTATGTTAATCCCGGTTATCATTGCAAGCTCGGTATTGAGTCAATTTTTACTCAAACCAATACAAAATTTGATTAAAACAATGAAAGGGAATACGCAACAAGGAAATTGGCAAAAGATAAATGTAGAAAATCGAACACACGATGAAATTTATGAAATGGAAAAAACATTTAATGAAATGATTGACTATCTGAAAACAAGTTACGAAAAACAGGAGATGTTTGTATCAGATGCATCTCATGAGTTAAAGACACCAATCCAGATAATTAAAAGCTACGCGCAGTTATTAGAAAGAAGGGGAACGGCAAATCCAGAGGTTACAAAGGAATCGATAGAAGCAATAGACACGGAAGCGGAACGGATGAAAAAATTAGTGGAACAGATGCTTTCCTTAGCGAAAAATCAACAGATTAACTATAGTGAAAAAGTTAATGTTAAGGAAATTATAGAAGAGACTGTTTCTATGTTTCGCGGAATACATGACCGGGATTTGAAACTTATTATGGACAATTCAGACTTAGTTATTCCTGGCAACAGCGATCAGTTAGAGCAGGTTATATATATATTAATTGATAATGCCATTAAGTACAGCAAAGAGGCAATAGAAATACAGGCGTATCAGCAAGATGATTATGCTGTCTTCCGTGTAAAAGATTATGGACAAGGAATATCTAAGGAAGAACAGGAAAGAATTTTTGATCGATTCTACCGTGTGGATAAAGCTAGGAGCAGGGATACTGGTGGCACTGGATTAGGTTTGGCAATTGCAAAATCAATAGCAGAGTCACATGGAGGGTCTTTGTCTGTGGAAAGTAAACTTGGCGAAGGATCAACTTTCACTTTGAGGTTAAGCCTTATATAATAAGTCTTTACTATTTTCTCATCAAATTCTAATCTTTATCACATCCTCCTTTCATGTAGTTTGTTTAGACTAAAGGTAACCAATAAATAGGAGGTAATCACTATGAAGAAGAAAGTTATAGCTGCAATTGGTGCGATGGCTGTTGCTGGAACAATTGGTTTTGCATTTTCTCAGTCAGGAGTTGTCAATGCTGATCCGAAGCTTTCGGCGAATGAAATCCGAGAACAAGTAAATGCAGAATATCCAGGTACAATTACAGAATTGGAATTAGATAAAAAAGGAAAAAACTCTGTATACGAAGTAGAGGTTGAATTAGAGGGTAAGGAATATGAATTAAAAATAGATGGTGATACAGGGGAAGTAATAAAACTAGAAGAAAAGGTTATTTCTCAAAAAACAAAACCAAAGTCAGATGATAAAGACGACAAGCAGGCTGATGATAAGCAGAAAAAAGAGAAAGTAGAAATTACCGAGAAAAAAGAATCAACAAACAAAGATAAGGCAGAAGAGGTCAAGACGGAGGACAATAAAAAAGCGGAGACCAAGTCAGATGACAGCCAGGATGATAAAAAGGCGAAGACCAAGTCAGATGCCAAGCAGGATGATAAACCGAAAAAGAGTACCAATGATGTAAAAGACAATAAAAGTTCTTCTAAGAAAACAGTTATAGGTAGCAATCAAGCGAAGAAGATAGCCTTACAAAACTTTGACGGCACAATTGAAGAGTTAGAATTAGATGACGATGACGGCCGGTTAGTTTATGAAATCGAAATGTATAAAGGAAACAGTGAAGCAGAGATTGAAATTGATGCATATACTGGTGAAGTTCTTGTTATAGAGATTGAAACAGAAGACGATGATGATTAAAATAAGATATATGTAAAAATGCTGTCATGGAGGGTCGGGCAGCATTTTTTGTTGTGTTAGGGGAGTGTGGGGGCGGTTGATAGAGCGGAGGTGGTGGTTGGTAGGGAGCTCAGGTCGGTTGATAGAAAGGAAGCCGCGGTTGATAGAGAGTCCAGGTCGGTTGATAGAAAGGAAGTCGCGGTTGATAGGGCTCCCAGGTCGGTTGATAGAAAGGAAGCCGCGGTTGATAGAGAGCTCAGGTCGGTTGATAGAAAGGGAGTCACGGTTGATAGAGAGTCCAGGTCGGTTGATAGAAAGGAAGTCGCGGTTGATAGGGCTCCCAGGTCGGTTGATAGAAAGGAAGCCGCGGTTGATAGAGAGTCCAGGTCGGTTGATAGAAAGGAAGTCGCGGTTGATAGAGAGCCCAGGTCGGTTGATAGAGAGGAAGTCGCGGTTGATAGAGAGGCCAGGTCGGTTGATAGAAAGGAAGTCGCGGTTGATAGAAAGCCCAGGTCGGTTGATAGAAAGGAAGTCGCGGTTGATAGAGATCTCAGGTCGGTTGATAGAGAACCAGATTCGATCGATAGACCCGCCACCGTGCCAAACCAACCCCAAAAAAATGTAATAAAAAGACGGCCATACCCATCAGTGTATTAGCCGTCTTATCATCCCATTAAGATTTCACAACAAAATTATCTATAACCGTCGCATGCACTGTTTGGTGCTTTTCAAAATATTCCCGAATTAGTTCAACAGCATCTTTTTGTATTTCTTTCACAATCGGTTTATTTTTAAACATATCGTAATTTCCGCCGCCACTGGCACGGTAGTTATTTAAAACGACATGATAGGATGCTTCGTCTTTTAGTGGTTCCCCGTGATAAAAAATGGATTCTACTCTTGAACCGATTGGTTGTCTCACATTAATTGTATAGTTGATTCCTTCCCACATGTCATAATTATAATGCTGTGGTTTTGGTGTGATGTAGGAGGGATTAACGTTAAGTTCTCCATTTGGATCAAGTATGAAATAGGCAGCACTTTTCTCTAGTGCGGCTTTGATGTCTTTGCCGGTTAATTCGAGCACGACTAACGTGTTTGGGTACATATAGTTGGAGACAATATCCCGCATGGTAACAACGGAGTTAAATCCTGTAGATTCATTGTTTAATAAAGAAGTCACGGAGATATCGACCCCGCTTGCATTCATTTGCACTTCTTGTATAAGTTGAATGAATGGATGCTTTTTTAGTCTTGCTTTAAAAGGATCTTTAATGGTCATATCTCCTTTGATGTATCCAGTTGGTTGATCAAGCCATTTCTGAGTGGAATCTTCTACATCTTTCATGTAGTCTAAGATTTCCGTATCCGAATCGGTATTATCTAGAGAGTGAAGATGACCTACTTTATGTGTGAGATTCCATTTAGATTTTTCTTTTTCAAGAGAAATTTGCACTTCTCCATAGTTAAGGCAATTGTTTCCTGGTTGGATAACTAGTACATTATTGATTTCACTGACTAATTTGCGGTGCTGGTGGCCGGTTAGTAGTATATCGATACCTTCAATTTCCTCACACATCTGATAACCTTGGTTTTCTCCAGTTAAATTTTCTGTTGGTTCCCCAGTTTCTATATCTCGTTCCAAACCACCATGGTAAGAAACAATTAGAACATCAGGATTTTCTGTTTCCCGAATATAAGGAACCCACTTTTGCAAGCTGGTGAATGCGTCGGCAAATTGCAATCCTTCAATATGGTTAGGAGATTCCCAATTTGGAATGTAATGCGTAGTTACTCCGACAATTGCCACTTTTATTCCGTTAGATAAAGTTTTCATCATATAGGGAGGGCCAAAGTAGGGAGTCTTTGTTTCTTTATCCAGAATATTAGCTGCGAGCCAAGGATAGTTTGACTGCTGAACAGCATCAGTAAGCACTTTTTTTCCGAAGTTAAACTCATGATTGCCAATAACACCAGCATCTATGTTAATTTTATTCATGATGGCAATCATGGGATTTTCACGACGGTTATGTTCTTTTACATAATGTGTCATTAATGGCGTTCCTTGAATTAAGTCACCATTGTCAATAACAAGGACATGTTCATTATTTTCTCGGATTTGTTTAACCGCAGTGGCATACTTGGCAAGTCCAAGGTCTGCTGGTTCATTCGTTCCATATATTACAGGCATGGCATTACCATGTACATCGCTTGTATATAAGACGGTGATAGTTGCTTTATCTTTAGGCAAATGAATACATCCTTTCTAAAAAAATCCGGCTCTGTTTATGTTCTTGTTCATGTAAGTAAATGCCCCACTTAAAAAAGCGGGGCATGATCCTATCTATTATACAATCTTACGCCTAATTCTCGCAGAAGCAAAGTCGATAATGGTAACTACGATAATAATGGCTAGTAGTATGGTGCCCATTTCATTCCAGTTACGATTATTGGATGCGAAAATAATCATCGTTCCAATACCACCTGCACCCACAATACCTAAAATGGAAGATGCACGAATGTCTACTTCAAATCGATAAATAGCATAGGATAGAAATTCTGGAATAATTTGTGGCATAACCGCATAGAAAAGTATTTGGATGCGGTTAGCACCATTGGCTTGCATTGCTTCCACAATATCCATATCAATCGATTCAATAATTTCAGAGAACATTTTCCCTAACATACCGGTAGAACCAATTGCAATGGCGAGTACCCCGGCAAAGGCGTTAGGACCAACAGCAACTACGAAAAGAATGGCTAATATAATGTCAGGAAATGCACGAACGGCAGATAGTATCCATTTGCCGATGACAGACAGATATTTCCCCATCATATTGTTAGCAGCTAGAAATGCTATTGGAACTGCTAAAATTGCTGCCATAAGGGACCCTGCAAATGCAATAAAGACGGTTTCTAGCATAGCAAGAGCAACTTCACTGGTTGCTGACCAATCAGGGCTAAGAAGTTTAGGGATAACTCGCTGAAAATTATTCAACGCTCTTTCAATGACCCTGCTCCATTCTATATCGATTCCTGTAAAGGTCCATACATACAACCCAATTACTAAAAGGGTTATTACTATTGTTTTTATTTTTTTCCATAACGAATTCTTCGGTTTTGGAGGAAGGGAATAATTTTCCATTATAACAAGGCCTCCCTTATCTTATTACTAATAAACTCAATGACAATAACAACAACGAATATAAGAATTATAATTGCCATAGCATTTGGATAATTATAGAAACCTAATTGCTGATTTAGAATTAACCCGATACCACCCGCACCAACTAAACCAAGTACAACAGATGCGCGTATATTAATTTCAAATACATAAAGTACTAGTGATGCAAATTGTGGTGCTACTTGTGGTACGAGCGCATACCAGATAACTTGCAGCGTATTTCCGCCAGATGCACGCATAGCCTCCATTGGATTCATATCAACGGATTCAATCGTTTCACTGATTAACTTAGCTAATATTCCTAACGAAAAAACAATCAATGCTAATATCCCAGGGAAAAGACCAATCCCAAATAGCCCGACAAATAGTACTGCAAGAACTAAGTCTGGAATTGTACGTAATATATTTAGGAACGTTCTTGTTAAATAATAAAGAGGCTTAAATGTTGTTACATTTTGCGCCGATAACAAAGCAAGTGGAACAGTTAAGATGGCAGATACGGTTGTTGCCAAAATAGCCATCTGAATGGTCTGTGCCATTGGTTCCCATATTGCTGGTAATACGGCGAAATTCGGCGGAAAGAACTTCTCTATTACAACATACATATTTCCTAATGCGCCGCCAATTCCACCGACCATTTCTCGCTGTGTCCAGTACATACTAAACAGGTAAATTCCTATGATAACGAAAAAGATAAGTGTTACCTGCATTTTTGTTTTGGCGGGATATATGGATGGTGTTTTATCAGCGGTCAAAGAAGGTTTTTCCTTTGTCACGATTTATTAGCCCCCCCACGCAAGTCGTCCTCTCGTATGGAACGGCCATAGATTTCTTCAAAGGTTTGTTCACTAACCTCTGATACTGGCCCATCAAAAACGACCTCACCAGCACGCATTCCAATAATTCGATCTGCATATTCCATCGCCATATCAATAAAGTGTAAATTAACGATTGTTGTAATATTATCTTCTTTATTGATTTTTTTTAGATATGTCATTACTTGGTGTGAGGTTGGTGGATCAAGAGATGCAACAGGTTCATCAGCTAATATGTAGTTTGGCTGTTGTGTCAGGACACGTGCGATACTGACGCGCTGCTGCTGTCCGCCACTCAATTCATCTGCGCGATTATAGAGTTTTTCTTCAATATTTACTCGTTTCAAACTTTCATATGCTAGTCCAATATCCTCTTTCTTATAGAGGTTGAGAATAGAACGCAATGTCCCGGTGTGGCCTAAACGTCCTGCTAATACATTTTTTAACACATTAGAACGTTTTACTAAATTATAATTTTGGAATATCATGCCCGTTTTTGTCCGGAGTTTGCGTAAATTCTTCCCATGATAGGAAAGAATATCTTCATTGTCTATTAATAGAGAGCCAGAGGTAGGTGTAACTAGACGATTGATACTGCGGATGAATGTAGACTTTCCAGCACCGGAGAGTCCGACAATAACCACAAATTCTCCGTCATTAATCTTTACGTTTATGTTCTTTAAGCCTTGTGTGCCATTTGGGTAAACAAGGCTAACATCTTTAAACTCTATCATTCTGTGAAAATCCCCCAATATTTTTATGTATATTACATTGAACTTCAGGATAGAAACAAAGGCTTCTCATTGTTAGCCTAAGTTATACTTATGCAGAAAACAGCTTTTAAATTATCTACTCTGCAAAAAAAGGGGAGTACAATCTCCCCTTTACAGTAGTTATATAGATTTAAGTTTTTATATTTATTCTAGTGTAATATTATCTTTAAACTTCGCATACGTGTCTTTTACAACTTGGTACTCTTCATCTGTTGCTTCATCAATAGCATCCCAGTTGTATACTTCATTCATGATAGAAATCATTTCTTCGTCATCATTAAATGATAAGAAGACGTCTTTAATCTGTTGTACGAATTCTTTATCCAATTCTTTGGTTACAGAAATCGTATCATTTGGAATTTCATCTGTATAACCAAGAATGGTTAATTCATCCATCACATCCGGATATTCTTCTTCTAATTCCGTACGAACATCATCAAACGTAGTTGCGACGTCAGCTTCTCCTTCGTAAACAGCAATTGCAGAGTTGTCATGACCACCAGTTTGAGTTGTTCCACTGAAGAAATTAGCTTCTAATTCAGCAGATGTGTCATAACCAAATTCCTCCATCAATTGACTGGCAGGGAATAAATACCCAGAAGTAGATGTTTGATCACCGTAAGCCCAGATTTTTCCTTCTAAGTCAGCTAAGGATTCAATACCTGAATCGGAGCGTACAACATACTGTGCTTTATACGTACCAGAACCATATCGAATGGATTTTAAGATAACTTCTACATCATATTGCTCATTTGCCAAAACATAGCCAAATGCAGGGATAAATCCAACTTGTACTTGATTAGCACCCATAGCTTCTACTAGTGCGTTGTAATTAGTCATTACTTGTCCTTGAACTTCAATTCCTAACTCTTCCCCTAAACGCTCTGCTAAAGGTTCGACTGTGTCAGCAATTGTATCAGAATCTTGAGATGGTACAAATCCTATAACTAATGTTTCTGGAATCATACCTTCACTTTCTTCGGTGCTTTCTTCATCAGAAGCAGATTCTTCAGATCCAGAATCCTCTGTTTCTCCTCCGTTGCTTGAATCGGATTCATCAGATCCGCCACACGCTGCTAGAAAAATTGCCAAAGCAAGTACTAGCAAAAGACTTAATAACTTTCTCATTTTGGCCCTCCTATGTATTAGAAAAATTAAAATACCTTACATAGTTATTAAATACTATCTTGCTAAAAAATACCAGCCTTTTTATAAAATTTTTACTTTTAATTTACAAACGTTATTTTTGGTTATAACTAAAAACGTTTGTTTTCTGTCGTGAACATCAATTATTGTTAACTATCTGTAAAATTTTTGTTTCTCTCCTTTACCTATTGATTGCAAGGATCAAAGAAGATGAATCAATTAGTACCTCGCTGCTGTGTCTTCCAACACGCTGTTCCCGTAGGACAAGTAATACTTCAGAAGCTTGTCATCGGGCAAAAAAAATTGATCTTATTTTCGAGGAGTATCCGTAAGTTTGATTTAAGGGTTAATATCTCACACATTTTCGGTGAATGCATATTTTATTTATAGGTATGAATGAATAAAGAGGTGTTATGATGTATTCTAGATCTTATTATAATCGTCCGTCTCCTTACCCAGAATATTGGTCTTATGATTATTCAAATTATCCACCTGCTGCACCACAGGAGATGAATTATCCACAAGCACCGATTGGCGGACAATCAGCAAACATGACCCCATACGATTATTTTCAAAAACCCGAACAACCGATGAATTGGCCGAATAATGTGCCTTTTGAACAGAATCAATTTTCACAGCAGCCTCAAACCCCTCCTAATGTCATGTCACATTTCCAAAAGGAAAATGGCCAATTAGATCTTGATAAGGTCCTCGGTACAGTAGGTCAGCTTGCTAGTACGTACCATCAAGTTGCTCCAATCGTGCAACAATTCGGATCATTTATGAAAAACTTTAGAGCAGGAAGCTGATAACCATGTATAAGAAATCAGCTTCCTTTTTGATAGGAGATAATTGGTGGCTGATGGGATGAAGGAACCTGTCCTGCTAGCTACCAGATCAAAAGTCATTTAAATAGTATCTTTTAAGCAGAATATAGGAAAAAACAAATATTTTCTTGGATAATAGGAAGTATAAGGATAATTAATTGAATATATCTTTAGAGGAGAATTTAAATGATTGGTTGTTTAGTAATTCATGGTTTCACTGGAGGTCCATATGAAGTCGGTCCTTTAGCAAAATTTCTAAAGGAACGTACAAACTGGCATATAGAGATTCCAACATTGCCTGGTCATGGTCGTGAGCTGGATCTAAAGGATTCTTCTTTTAAAGAATGGATTATTGCAGCTGAAGAAGAATTAAAAAAGATGAAAGAGAAATATGAAAAAATCTATGTTATTGGTTTTTCTATGGGTGGTATGATTGCTGCCTATTTAACAGCAAAATACAAAATAGAGAAACTGGTCTTATTAGCTCCCGCCAGAAAGTACTTATCATTTCGTCAAATAGCTCATGATATTGGTGAGGTAGTAGGGGATGGTGTAAAGGGTGCGCTTCATGATAATAAATTATATAACCATTATAAAAGGAAGCTTGGGATGGTACCAATGAGGGCAAATATCGAATTTATGAAATTAGTAAAATTTACGAGGCCTTACTTAAGTAAAGTAAAAGTACCAGTGTTGATTGCCCAAGGACAACAAGACGGAATGGTACCATATAAAACAGTGTATTATTTGGACAAGGAAATTAACTCCGAGCAGAAGAAACTGGTATTATTCGAGCGCTCCAAGCATTTAATTTGTTTAGGAGAAGATAAAGATACTTTGAATGAAATGGTGTTTGATTTTTTGAAAGAGGAAGAGCATGCTCCTAACCTAGGATGACCGCCCATTCCTCAGGAAAAACCTAACCCTCCATCTACAAAAAAACACTGGCAAAAATCTGTATGATTTTGCGAGTGTTTTTTACGATGGGTTTATTTATCTCTAAAAAACGCTATAACAATAGCACCTTCTCCACCATATGTGGAAATTAAAGGACCTGTTTCCGTTAAAAGTGCATCTTTAAAAGCGTACTTGCTTCGGATTTCAGAGAGGATTTGTTTTGCTCGGTTTTCATCGTTTCCGTGGGTCATAGAAATGATTTTATCCTCAAAATTTTTAGTATATTCACCGATTTGGTCAATAAATCGGCGCACTGATTTTTTATCGCCGCGTACTCTTTCCAGAACTTCAATTGTCCCTTCTTCGCTAGCTCGCATTAGTAAACGGATGTTTAGTGTTTTGGCAATTTTTCCTTTTACCTTATCTAGTCGCCCACCAATAACTAGGTTTTCTAATGTTTTTAATACAAACAAAGTAGTAGTTTGTTCTACGCGTTCATGTAAGTGTTGGACAAGCTGTTCCAGTGAATAGCCTTCCTTCAATTTGCTATCCGCCTCATGCAATAATAAGGAAACTCCGCAAGATGCTGTTTTTGTATTAATTACCTCTATTTTACGATTTGGCTCTTCTTCCAACAGTAAGTTCTTTCCTGCTACTGCATTCTCATAAGTACTGCTTAAGCCTTTTGATATACTGAACATAACAATTGGATGTTCAGGATCAATTTCCTTATATGCTTCATAAAAATCATTTGGGCTAGGGGCAGCAGAACGTGGCAGTTCTTTTAAGTCACGGATTTTTTGATAAAAACTGTTTAGATTAACTTCATCGGTGTTATAATGCCCATCACTAAAATGTAAATAGAGCGGAACAATTTTTACGCTCAAAGAATCAATGAGATGTTGTGGAATATCTGCACCACTGTCAGTCATTAATTGTATAGTCATGTCTTTCACCTGCTTTAAATTATTTGTTTGCTTTCTTGGATATGGTGACACTAGTTTTTCGTGAGGTACTTAAAATGAATAAGAATAGACCAAAGATCACGATGGTTCCACCCAATAGTTGGGACCAGGTAACTTCTTCGCCTAAAATAATATAGGCGAGTATGGAGGCACCAACTGGTTCAAATACAATGGCCATGGATATTGTAGAAGAACTTAACCAACGCAGCGCCCAATTAAATAAGGTATGTCCAAAGAAAGTTGGAAAAATTGCTAGTGCTAAAAAGATGGACCAATACTCAGTTGGGTAGCCAAAGAACGGATTTTGTACGATTAAATTATAAATGATCAATGTGATGGAACTTACCCCGTAGACGATAAATGTATAAGTCATGAGTGACAGATTTTTACGTGTTTGCTGACCTGATAATAAGTATACGGTCATAGCAATCGCACCTAAAATAGCAAGTGCGTCACCCAAAAGTGCCATCCCACTATATTGAAAATCTCCCCAGCCAATAAGGACACTACCAAATACAGCAATAATCATACTAATGACTGTACCTGAAGAGAAGCGTTCTTGAAAAAGTAAATAAGTACCTATAAATGCAAAAATAGGCTGCATGGTCACTAAGACAACAGAACTAGCGACAGATGTATGATTTAGCGACTCGAACCAAAGAATGAAATGAAACGCTAAAAATACGCCTGCAAGAATCGATAATATCCAATTTTTACTACTAATGTTACGAAATTCATGTAAATATTTAGTTAAGACGAGGGGAGACATAATTAAAACTGCAAATAGCAATCGATAGTTTGCAATGATTGCCGCCGGGGCATCCCCTGCTAATTTAACCAAAACAGCTGAAGTAGAAACTGCGATAACACCTATAACGACTGCAATATATGGGTTAAATGGAGGGATACGCATGTTAACCTCCCTTTCGTTCTTTTAGATGTCGTGTTATGTAAGAAGAAGCTACTTTTGGATATAATATTATGGTGAATAAACTCATTTTACCATGTACGATTGGAAAAATCACGAAACTGGCTAGTAGAATCAATAACTTAAGTGTGTTATGATTAAACGTGCATAGTTTAGAGGCCTCTTACCACTTATTGCTAATTTTATGGTGATGCCTTTTTTATACTTTACAATTGATTACGAAAATATAAGAATTTCTATTCATTTGAAGATATGAGTTTACGTTTAAATAAGATGGAAACAATAATTTTAAATTAAAGTATGAGAAAATATTTAGGCCTCTTTTGCGGAAATTTTCACAAAAAAAGGAGTAGACTATTAGGTGACAACATTTAACGAACTAGGTGTTTCCGCCCCAATTATGAAAGCATTAAACAATATGGGGTTTGAGGAAGCAACACCAATACAAGCGCAGACAATTCCACTAGGTATGGAAGGTAACGACGTAATTGGGCAAGCTCAAACAGGAACAGGGAAAACAGCAGCATTTGGTATACCGATGATTGAAAAGATTAATACCAAGCAACGGAAAATCCAAGGGCTTGTTGTAGCACCAACTAGGGAACTTGCCATACAAGTTGCCGAAGAAATCAATCGTATTGGAAAATTCACAGGGATTCGTGCCTTAGCAATCTTTGGTGGCCAACATATGGAACGACAAATCCGTGCTTTAAAAGATGGACCACAGATTGTAGTTGCAACCCCTGGACGATTACTGGATCATATGAGAAGAAGAACCATTAATATCAGTATGGTACAAGTTGCTGTATTAGATGAAGCTGATGAAATGCTGAATATGGGCTTTATTGATGATATCCGGGAAATTCTTAAGAATATTCCAGAAGGTCATCAAACCTTGCTGTTCTCAGCAACCATGCCAAAAGAAATTCGAGATATTGCAACAAACTTAATGAATGATCCAAAAGAAGTAAAAGTTAAAGCAAAAGAAATGACGGTAGAGAATATCGACCAGTATTTCATTGAAATCCCTGAAAAGCATAAATTTGAAACGTTGAACAATCATTTGGATATCAACTCACCAGATTTAGCAATTGTATTTAGTCGCACGAAAAAGCGTGTTGATGAAATTACCGAAGGCCTTCAAGCAAGAGGGTACCGTGCAGAAGGGATTCATGGTGACTTAACACAAGGGAAACGTATGTCAGTTTTAAATAAATTTAAACATGGACGTGTGGATGTTTTAGTTGCAACAGATGTGGCAGCACGTGGATTAGATATTTCTGGTGTAACGCATGTATACAATTTCGATATTCCGCAAGACCCGGAAAGCTATGTACACCGTATTGGTCGTACAGGAAGAGCTGGTAAAACCGGTGAGGCTATCTCATTTATTACACCAAGAGAAATGGCACATCTGCATTTAATTGAAAAAACAACGAAAAGTAAGATGAAACGCTTAATGCCTCCATCTTATAAAGATGCACAAAGAGGACAACAGCAAGTAACAATCGAAAAACTTCAAAAGACAATCGAAAGACAGGACTTAAAAGATTACCATGAAGCAGCAAATGACCTATTGCAGGACAATGACTCCGTTACGGTTATTGCAGCTGCATTAAAAATGTTAACAAAAGAACGTAAAGATACACCTGTCCAAATTTCTTCAGTAGCACCAATAAGTGTGAAGAAAGCACAAGGAGACAAACGCAGAAATAATAATAAACGTTATTATGGCGGTAGAGGACAAGGTGGACGCGGTCAAGGCGGAAGAAACCAAGGTGGTAGAAACCGCAAAGGTAATTACCAAAAGAGCCGTAATCGTAATAAGTAAATGGAAGAAAAAGCTCCTTTATTAAAGGGGCTTTTTTTATGAGGCTATTTATGTATAGTTTGTTGCTTTTTGAAATTTTACAGTTGATAGAAACTCTTGATTTATTTAATTCACAATAGTTAGCTCTAGCTTACATTTATGATATTAGGAAGAGCATGAAACTTTTCCGGTGCTGGGTCGTATTAGTACCCGTACGGAATTAAAGGGGGAGAAGTAGAAATGAGAGAACCACCTAAGAATAGGATAGCATTGGACGCTATTAAAGTGTGGAAAATAACAGCGGCAATTTATATTGGAGTACTTTGGCTCTTGATTATTGCAGTGGGAGTCTTATTTTATATTTTTGATTTTCCATTTTGGATTATTTTAACAGCAGCTATCCTAAATGCCATAAATACTTATCTATTTATTTTTGTTATTCCAGAACTTCGCTGGAAGAAATGGAAATATGAAATCTTTGAACAGGAAATATATATTCAGCATGGTATTTTAATTACAACTCGAACGTTAGTGCCAATGATACGAGTGCAGCATGTTGATACTGAACAAGGTCCGATAATGAAAAAGTTTAAGCTTGCTAGTGTAACCATTTCAACGGCGGCAACAAAACATGTCATTCCAGCTCTCCATGAGGAAGATGCTGCGAACCTCAGGGATGGGATCTCTTCTCTTGCAAGGGTGGAAGAAGATGATGTCTAAAGCAAAACGGTTACATCCTGCAGCTATTGTATTTAATTTCGTTCAAGGATTAAAAGGCTGGATATTTTATATTATTATCAGTTTTGTTGCATTAAGAGACAGTTCCATTCTCTATTTTATTTTGGGCTTATTGGCATTGCTGCTTATAATCTTTACATTTAGTTTTTTATCTTGGTATCGTTTTACTTATCGAATTGTAGCCGATGAACTTCGTATGGAATATGGTATTCTCATTCGAAAAAAACGGTATATTTCAAAGAATCGAATACAGTCAATCGACTTAACACAAGGAGTTATCCACCGTATTTTTAACTTAACCAAAGTACAAATAGAAACAGCAAGTAGTGGAACAGATGCAGAAGCATCTTTGAAAGCCGTTAAGCTAGCTGAAGGAGAAAGAATCCGGGATCAATTTAAAGGGCATGTCATAGATCCTGAACAAGAGGATCAGCCAGAAGTAGATTCAGATCCTGTTTTTAGTATATCATCCAGAAGATTATGGTTAGCTGGTGCAACTTCGGGTAGTGCAGGAATTATTTTAGCGTTTGTGGGTGTTGGCTTTTCTGAAATTGAACAATTCATCCCTGAACATTTTTATGATTCAATGACTGCATGGATTATTGGTTTAAGTCTTATTTTTATCATTACGTTAGGTATATTTCTTTTATTCTTCATATGGATTTTAGGTATTCTAGGAACGATGATAAAATACTGGAAATTCACTATCACAAAAAAAGATGATGAACTGTTTATAACGAGAGGATTATTAGAGAAGAAGCAGATTACTATACCAATTAAAAGGATTCAAGCAGTTGGAATTAATGAGAGTGTTATAAGACAGCCTTTTGGATTTGTAACGTTATTCGCAGAAGTAGCAGGAAGTTCTTTGGATAAAGGAGAGGATTTTTCCACAGTACTCTTTCCTATTCTAAGAAAAACAGAAGTAAAACAATTTCTTGATGCTATTTTGCCAGGATATGATGTGGAGATGGATCAAAGTAAGAGCATTTTGGTACCGAAACGTGGATTAAAGTATTACCTTATAAGAGCCAGTCTAATATTTGTTTTACTCGGTATTGGAACTATATTTTTATTACCGAAAATTATTTGGTTCCTCATTCCGGTATTACTTGTATTTTTAGGTCTAGGCTACTTACGCTTTAAAAATGCGGCGTATCAAATAGATGAGAACCGATTGATTATCCAGTATCGAAACTTAAGCAAAACAACAGTTATGGTATATCATAAACGGATACAGGCCTTTGAGGAAAAACAGCATAAACTACATCAAAAAGAAAACCTAGCTACGATTAAAGTTTCTGTTCTGGGGAAAATGGGAGCGGGTAAGGTTTATAAAGTAAAAGAGTTGGATAAAGAGAATGCGGACAAGTTAGCGGATTGGTATTCCTATTCTGTCAGTAATAAATAAAAGGCTCTTTTCTTATATTTTGTTGCTTTTTTAATGGCGTAGTTGATAGTGATTTATTTAGTTCCGAATAGTGCTCTGCTTTACAGCCGCTACGGAAATACACTACGCTTTCCGCGGGGAGCTGGTGAGCCTCCTTCGTGCTGGCGCACAAAGCAGTCTCACCGATGCTCTTCTTCCCGCAGGAGTCTCCGTGTATTTCCTTCGCTAATTTGGTGCTTTATAACTTCCAAGCATGTTATAAAGACTCTATAGATATAGATAAGGCGACCACTATTAAGCAGGTTGATTGGAGCGGAGGGCAGTCGACTCCTCGAAAATAAAGGGCAATTTTCTTCGTGCGATGTAATGCTGCCGTAGCCTTCCTTGTCCTGCGGGAAGATAGGCCTAGATGAGACCCCACAGTGCGGTAGCACGAGGTGGCTCATCAGCCGCTACGGAAAGCGACTGCCCGGAGCGGAAATCAACAAGGCACTACATTTATCTTTAATTAAAGTAATTCGCATTCTATATAAAATATGAAACAAAGTCATATTACAAAAAGCAACAATTCTTTAGAAAAGGGCCTAAATAAAAGGCTTGGATTTGTAATCCAAGCCTCCTGTTTCTGGAAAAGAACTTCGTCAGTAAAATTAGAAGAATCTCCTTAATAAACCAAGTAAAGCCAGAATACCAATAACAATTAACAGCCAATTTTTCCGTATTTTTGCTGGAATCCATCTCTTTTTTCTCCACCTGTTTGGGTCGAATTGAATTTCCCCTTCAGAATACCTTCTGCGTCGACGCTGATTCCGCCATGGTGAATAAGGCTGAGCTTTTGATAATACTAGTGGTGCGATGATGAATCCGCCTATAAATCCGAATATATGGGCATAAATATTTATTCCAGATCGAAGGAATGTCATAATTAAGCCAATAACTAGAATGGTGCTTACCATTTGTGCACTGCTTTGGTCTATTAAATGTTTTCGATTTAATACCATAAAAATATAAATCCCAAAAAGACCAAAAATGGCACCAGATGCACCTAAATGCCAATAGTTTAATGGACCGAAAAAGAATGTACCAATGTTACCAATAATACCGGCACCGAAATAGGCAAGTAGGAATTTGGATTTTCCAAGCATCTGTTCCAACGCTGGGCCAAATAGGACAAGGGAAAAGGAATTGAATAAAGCATGCATTAAATCCCCGTGCAAGAAAATGGGGGTAAATAATCGCCAATACTGGCCTTGGGCAATGAGGAAATTCATCCCAATACCCCAGCTTTCCAATGTATGTCCTAGTGGCAGTGCCAAGAAATCTATAATAAGCCATAGCGCAAAATGGATTATTACTAGGGTAGAAACAATCGGGTAATATTCCATAAATTCTTTAATACTTCGTTCGTAACGTAAAAACATATTTGAAGGTTTACCCTCCTCCATATTAAATTCGTTAAATTTTGTTCATCATATTTACTATATATAATACGTGAAAAACAAGCCTATGACCAATAGGAGCATTTATTTTAGGAAAAGCTGTTCCTTAGAGATTTTATTGGTTTATTGAAAAGATGGTTGCTATTGAAAATAACTTAAATTGAAACACTTCGGCAATGTTACATCGCTGCAGGATGAAAAGCCTAGGTGAGACTACGGAGAGCGTTAGCTCGGAGTAGGCTCAGCAGCGCCCGCGGAAAGCGTAGTGTATTTCCGTAGCGGGTAATTAAATAAATCAACCATTTTATCAACTGCGACGATTAGAAAGCAAGTAAATGTTAGGAGAAAAGTTATGATAAAAGGTATTGGAATTGATATAATTGAATTAAAGCGTATTCAAAAAAGCATTGAAAATGAAAAGTTTTTACATCGGATCTTAACAGAGAGAGAAATCAAAGCTTATAAAGAATTGAAGAAACCGTGGAGACAGGTTGAGTTTGTGGCAGGGAGATTTGCTGCAAAGGAAGCTTGTGCAAAGGCTGTTGGAACTGGCATTGGAAAACTGAGCTTTCAGCACATAGAAATCGTATCTAACCACAACGGTGCCCCAACAATCAAAGTAAAGGGAATGGAAAAAGAACAATTCTTTGTCTCTATCACCCACAGTAAAGAATATGCAGTTGCACAAGTAATCATTGAATTATAACTATTTCATGAAAGCGAATCGAATAAGCTTTGCATATTTGCCTAGGTTGTCTCATATATTTTAATGCAGCAGGAGGGAACAAAGTGAATATTGTCACTGCAAAAGAAATGTACGATATTGACCATTACACTATCAGAGAAATTGGAATGGATGGCAAGTTGCTAATGGAAAATGCAGGTAGAGCTGTAAGTGAGAAAGTGAAGCAATTAGCTGGTATAGGGGAACAGATTATTATCCTGATTGGGCCTGGCAATAACGGTGGTGACGGATTCGTTATAGCAAGGACGCTATTAGAGGAAGATTACTGTGTTAAAACGGTACAAGTAGTTCCAGATGAGAAAGTTACTGGTGATGCCAATTACCATAAAAACTTATTGATCAAATCTGGAGGAACGGTAACCTTCTTGGAATCTAATAGTACTCTGGATAAGGTTATTGCCGAAGCCGACTTAATCATTGATGCGATACTTGGCATTGGTGTGAAAGGAAAACTTAGAGAACCGATAGCAAGTATTGTTGAAAAAGTAAACCACTCAAAAGCAACCGTTATATCCGTGGATATTCCCTCTGGTTTGCCTGCGGATGAGGGTTTTGGAGATTTTGTCAGTGTACAAGCTGACTACACATACGTTATCGGTGCTGCTAAGGAAAGTGCTTTTATACCAACTACGGCAATTTATTATGGGAATTGGGAAGTTGTATCAATTGGGTTTCCAAAAAAAGTTATCCATCAATTTTCCAAGCGAAATCAATGGACAGAACAACTTTTTAAAGAAACGCTCCCAAAAAGAGAAAAATATTCTCATAAAGGAAACCATGGTAAGGGTCTCGTAGTTGGTGGAAGTGTCGGAATGCCAGGCTCCATTACCATGACGGTACAAGCTGCGTTAAAAGCGGGAGCGGGATTAATAACTGCTGGAACGGTAAAAGAAAATATTCCTATCATTGCTTCCAAATGTTCAGAATCCATGTATTTACCTTTACCTGGAGAGAATGGTTTTTTAACCAATGAAGGAAAAATCTCTCTTTTCAATTATCACGCCATCGCTGTAGGTATCGGGGTGGGCAGGGCAAATGAAACAACGGAATTGGTTCGGGATATTATTAATCAAGCAAATTGTCCTGTGATTATTGATGCAGATGGGGTATATCACATGAAGGCAACTCTTTCTGAAGTGAAAAGAAGACAAGCAGCTACCATTATTACACCACATCCAGGAGAAATGGCCATGTTATTGGGTACCTCAATTTCAGAAGTGTTGGCATCTCCATTTAGCTATGCACAACAATTTGCGAAGGAATTTGGCGTACACGTTGTCCTTAAGGGGAAGCATACCATCATCACAACGCCAGATGGAAAGCAAACGGTTAACAGTACTGGAAATCAAGGACTTGCTAAAGGTGGAAGTGGAGATGTTCTAACGGGGATTACCCTAGCGATGGTGATGCAGCACCAAGATATATTCCAATCGTTGTGTAATGCTTGTTACCTGCATGGAAAGGCAGCGGATATGCAAGTAGATGAACAGAATACTGTCTATGACTTGCTTGCATCCGATGTGATTAATGGGATACCAAAGGTTTATCGTACGATTTCTTGAATTTGCATGACATGTTCCCTGATGTTTGAGACAAGGGAGATATGTATATGAAAATACTAAATTTTAGTTTGAGATTGATGGTTTTCGGATTATTGATTTTTGTTTTGGCTGCATGTGGAGAGAAATCTCAAGAAGACGTTGTAGGGGAACTGCAAAAAAATGTTGAAGAGATGACGGGGTACAAAGCAAAGGCAGAAATGCTGATGAATACCGGGCAAGAAGAACAAAAATTTAATATTGATATTTGGCATCAGCAAGAAGACTTTTATCGGGTTGCACTATCAAGTGAAACAGATGAAAAAGGCAGTCAAATCATTTTAAAGAATGAAGAGGGTGTTTTTGTATTGACACCTGCTTTGGAAAAGAGTTTTAAATTCCAAACAGAGTGGCCGGATAATGGAAGTCAGCCATATTTATATCAATCACTTGTGGAAGATGTAATCGCTGATCCAGAAGCAGCGTTTGAAACAACAGAAGCAGCATATGTATTTAAAACCAAAACGAACTATCAGAGCAATAATAACTTGCCTTTCCAGGAAATTCATTTTGATAAAGAATCCTACACACCAGTTCAAGTTAAAGTATTGGATAAGGATGAAAATGCTTTAGTTGAAGTGAAATTCTCAAGTTTTGAGATGAATCCAACATTTAATGAAGATGATTTCTCTATGGATAAAAACATGGCTTCCAATGATGCTAGTGCACCAGCCTCTGCAGACGGAGAAGAAAATGTTCTGGAAGTAATCATGCCAGAGTTTACTGCTGGGGCAGAAGTAATGGAACAGAGAGAAGTCGAATTAGAAAATGGGAAACGAGTTATCTTAACCTTTGATGGAGAGAAAAACTTTACGTTAGTGCAAGAACAACTGGAAGTAGTATCAACCCTATCCTCTCCGCAAGAAGTAGAAGGAGATATTGTTAATCTAGGAAATACGATTGGAGCTCTAAGTGATAATAAGATTGAATGGAATTACAACGGTGTTGATTACACATTAGCAAGTGACGAATTAACGAGAGATGAGTTAATTCAAGTAGCACAATCTGTCCAAGGAAAAGCAGTGAAGTAAAGTGAAAAGTAGTAGCAGGCTCACTAGAAGGAGAGGGGGTCTGCTTTTTTGTTTAAGAAGCTTTTTAGCCTTTTACCATAACTTTCCTTTACATTTTATATAGAATCCTGATTACTTAATGAAAAATAAATGTGTAATGTAGTGCGTTGTTGATTTCCGCTCCGGGCAGTCTACGGAGAGCGATAGCTCGGAGTAGGCTCAGCAGCGCCCGCGGAAAGCGTAGTGTATTTCCGTAGCGGATATAAAGCACTATTCTTAATTAAATAAATCAGGAGTTTCTATCAACTGTAAAACTTCAAATATCAACAAACTATATGAAAAGTGACCTGTTCTTAAGTTTGTATATTTGTTACTAAAATTATCACAAAAAATATCCTCATGTATGCATGATTTTCCAAAAATAACATATAGTGTACAGGAGTGCATTTATTTAAGCATCTTATTATGATATGATTGTTTAAAATGAAAGGTGATTACTTGCTATCTCTGCGTTATCAGTATTTTGGCCAGGAAGTGAATTGTCATCATAAAATGGGAAGAAAAAATAGTTGCTTCGATAAAAAACGAGCGAATGTGAGTTTTTCTTAAAAAAGCCCCTAGAACCCTTTGCAAACTAAGGTATTCAATGCTATTATATAAGAGACATTTTATAAGAACGTTCAACAGTTGGCGGAGGTGCATTGGTTTGTCAGAGAGTTTACAAGAAGTATTGGTAAAATTACCAACAAACCTACTAAATGAGGTGGATGGATTAATGAAATATGAAAATAGCGATTTAAGTGATTTCATATGTCAGGCAACAAAAAATTATCTACAGCATAAAAAAGATGAACATATTCAGCAATTTCGCGAAACAATGCAACGTGGTTACGAAGAGATGGGCCGCATTAATCTAACAATTGCTTCGGAAGCTTTTCAAGCTGAAGAGGAGGCTGAAATCACCTTCAAACGCACTGTGATCGGGGTGTAACATTTTGATCGTTCAAAGAGGCGAGGTATATTTCGCTGATCTTTCACCTGTTGTTGGGTCAGAGCAGGGGGGCGTTCGCCCAGTATTGATCCTACAGAACGATATAGGGAATCGATTTAGCCCAACTGTGATTGTTGCTGCCATTACTGCGCAAATTCAAAAGGCTAAATTACCAACCCATGTTGAAATAGACGCTAAAAAATATGGGTTTGATCGTAATTCAGTAATATTGTTAGAACAAATTCGGACATTAGACAAGCAACGATTAACAGATAAGATCACCAAACTAGATGATGATATGATGAGAAAGATCAACCAGGCATTAGAAATAAGTCTTGGTTTAAAGGAACTTTATACTGGTCAATGAATGCCCTTCTCCACCTAAAGAGAAAGGGTATTTTTTGTTGTCTAATTTTTAAAATAGAAGTAACTCATCCTTGCAGTCATTTAAGGCTGCTATGAGTCACATGTTTATATTGTTTGCAGAAAATACATTATTATGGAACAATAATCATAACTTTATATATAAGTACAAGGTGGGAGCTTTACACATATGAATTCTAAATTTGAAGGAATCGTCCTGGAAAATAGTGAGAAGATCGTTGAAATGTGGTTAGAAGAAATAGGTACATTAAGGAAAGAGAATCGGACAGAGTCTATTTCCATAGATTTATATGAAAGTACGAATCGTGAATTTGTGGATGTGATATTTACAAGTATTAAAAGTCATGGTTCCACCAACGCTGTTGAGGAATTCTCTGAGAAAATTATCAATTTGGGCTGGCCTTTAAGTTACATAACAGATGGATTGCAAGTGTTTAGGCGGGTGACTATCGATTTTATTCTCCGGCAATCAGAACGTGTAGATACAGAATATATTTCCAACGTATTATCGAGTGTTGATGAATGGGTAGAGCCGATAATACGGATTCTCGTGAACGATTACTCTGGGAATTGGGAACATATTGTTTCCCTTCAGCGTGTTGCGCTTCAGGAATTATCTGCACCACTTATTCCGGTGATAGATGGAATAACTATCATGCCTTTAGTAGGTACGGTAGATACAGATCGTGCAAAATTAATTATGGAAAGCCTCTTGCAAGGTGTCATTACACATAATTCAGAGGTTGTGTTAATTGATATTACTGGAGTTCCTGTTGTGGATACAATGGTAGCACATCATCTTATTCAGGCAGCTGAAGCGGTTCGTCTAATAGGAGCAAAATGTATCCTAGTAGGAATTCGACCTGAAATTGCACAAACAATTGTAAACTTAGGAATAAATCTAACCGATTTCCCAACAAAAAGTACATTGAAAAAAGGGTTCTTAACTGCATTGGAAATCACTAATCGAAAAGTAGTAAATGTAAAATCAAGTGAAAATGACATCGAGAAGTTGATTGAATCTATACAAGGGGAGTGAGTTAGATGCCCATACCTATATTAAAGTTACACAACTATCTATTAGTGTCTATACAAACGGAAATCGATGATAAAACCGCAATAAAATTTCAGGAAAATTTACTAGATAAAATCTATAAAACTGGTGCATCAGGTGTAGTCATAGATTTGACATCTGTGGAGATAATAGATTCTTTCATTGCCAAGGTTCTTGGGGATGTAGTAGCTATGTCTGATTTAATGGGGGCGAAAGTTGTTTTAACTGGGATACAACCAGCAGTTGCAATGACATTAATTGATCTTGGAATTCACATGCAGAACATTCCAACTGCATTAGATTTAGAACAAGGTCTTATTAAATTGCATCAGGAATTGGGGGAATAGTTAATGGAACCTCAAACGTCCTGTGTAACCATACAAAAAGAATGGGATATAGTAGGTGCTAGGCATGTTGCAAGAGATATGGCAAGGTCGCTTGGGTTTAGTACCGTGGATCAGGCAAGAATTGCAACAGCTGTTTCAGAGTTAGCACGCAATATCTATCTTTATGCGAAAAAAGGTCAAATTTATTTTGATATCATTGATTCAGTAGACCGAAAAGGTATGAATATTAAAGTGATAGATTCAGGTCCAGGAATAGAAGACATAGGAGAAGTTATGCAAGATGGATTTTCTACTTCCGGTGGGCTTGGTGCTGGACTACCTGGGGTAAAAAGACTAATGGATGAATTTGATATCGAGTCAGAAAAAGGGGTAGGAACAGTGATATATGTGAAGAAATGGGTTCGTTAAAACCTTTAGTGTGTACATTGCCTTGGTACACACTTTCACTTTTTAATCGACCTAATTAGGAGGAAACATATGGGGAAAGTGGTCCATTCAAATATTGAAAATTATAAATCATTATTAAAGAACTATATTGCTAATCAAGATGAACAATCTTTATATGGCGTAGATATGGTTAGCAAATCCTTTTTAAAAAATAATATTCTTCCTGAGGAAATCGTTAATTTACATATCCAAGTTTTACAAGAACTCTATCCAGACTTATCTGAGGATATAAAGCATTCCATGGATTTCCTTTTAGAGGCGATGATTTCCTATGGCATTAAACAGCAAGAAATCCAGACATTAAAAGAACAGCAGATGGCAATAAAATCAGAAATATCAGTGGCAGCTAGTATGCAGGAAACGCTATTGAAAGCAGATATTCCCTCAATAGACGGATTAGAAATAGGTGCTATTAGTGTGCCTGCACATCAAATGAATGGGGATTATTATCATTTTGTGAAAGGAAAGAATGGTACGCTTGGTTTAGCTATAGCAGATGTGATTGGAAAAGGAATTCCAGCAGCTTTATGTATGTCGATGATCAAATATGCTATTGATAGTTATCCAGAGGAATCGATGGCACCAAAGATGATTTTGGAGAACCTTAATCGTGTAGTAGAGCGTAACGTTGATTCTAGTATGTTTATAACGATGATTTATGCTCAATATCTTCCTCAGAGCAGAAGACTGATATTTTCTTCAGCAGGACATGAGCCAGGATACTATTATAATAAGGCGAACGATAGATTTGAAGAGTTAAAGACAAAAGGATTAGCATTGGGGGTTCTTCCAGATGTCCAATATCAAGAATATAGGGTAGACCTGGATCAAGATGATATGGTGATATTTTTAACAGATGGAGTGACTGAGTGCAGAGAAGAGGGACAGTTTATAGAGGTGGATGAAGTATTGGATGTTATTAAACGATTTAAAGACCATCCTGCACAGGAAATAGTAAATCAAGTGTATAAACATTTTGAACGGTTACAGGGCTTTCAGCTCCGAGATGATTTTACATTGATTATTCTACGAAAAAAAGTTTAGATACTTGAGGGAAAGGGTAAATAAGACTAAGAGTAATTGTGTTGTTTTACTAAGTAAAGGTGATTTGCTTAGAGAAATAACAAACAGGAGGAAAAAGGATGGAACTCTCGATTCATTTGACCGAAAAGAATAATTCTTTGGTTATTCACTTATCTGGAGAGATAGATGCTTATACGGCACCACAACTAAAAGAAAGATTGTTACCGTTAACTAAACAAAATGGGACATTAATCAAAGTGGATATGGAAGCAGTTCAATATATGGATAGTACGGGACTAGGGGTTTTTATTAGTGCCCTTAAGTCAACGAAAGAGAACAATAGTAAGATGAAATTGATTCACATAGATGAGCGTGTATATCGTGTATTTAAGATTACAGGCTTAGATGAAATTATGGATTTAGAACCCCGGAATAAGGTGGAGAGAAGAAATGGGTAACTTTGACTTTATTGAGATGAAAATACCTGCTAAAGCAGAATATGTCGGTGTTATTCGACTGAGCCTATCAGGTATTGCTAGCCGCATGGGCTTCACCTATGAAGATATTGAAGACCTCAAGATTGCGGTATCAGAAGCAATTACGAACGCAGTAACTCATGCCTATCAAAACGACGAAGAAGGAGAGGTATCCATTGGCTTTGGTGTTTATGGAAACCGTCTGGAAATAATGGTTGCAGATAATGGGGATAGTTTTCGATTAAATGAAGTGGAGAAGGAACTAGGGCCATTCGATGATACGGATTCAGAGGAAATAGAGAGCTTGAGAGAAGGCGGCTTTGGCTTATTTTTAATCGATGCATTGATGGATAAAGTTCAAATCAACAATAAGCAAGGGGTTATGGTGCTGATGACAAAGTATTTACATGAAATAGAGGTGGACCTTGATGACGACCAAGTCTCAACCAGATAATAAGGGAAGAGATGAGGTTTATCAATGGATTGAGCATCTGCAAAATCATCCCGAAGATAAAGAAATACAAGAAAAAATTGTTTTAAAGTATGAACACCTTGTAAAATCAATTGCGATGAAGTATTCCAAAAATGCTGCGATACATGAAGATTTGGCTCAAGTAGGTATGATTGGCTTGCTAGCTGCGGTCAAAAGGTATGACCCTTCGTATGGAAAATCATTTGAATCTTTTGCAATTCCCACTATGATTGGAGAGATTAAAAGGTTTATACGTGATAAAACTTGGAGTGTTCACGTGCCTCGTCGTATAAAGGAATTAGGTCCAAAAATTAAAAAAGCAGTGGATGAATTGACCACTCAAAACCAAAAATCCCCAACAGTAAAGCAAATTGCTGAGTACTTGAATGCCTCTGAAGAAGAAGTGCTTGAAACGATGGAAATGAGCAAAAGTTATAATGCGTTGTCTGTTGATCGAAAAGTGGAAGCTGACTCTGATGGAAGTAAAGTGTCGTTAATCGATTTAATCGGTAAGAAAGAAGATGGCTATGATACGATTGACTATCAACTGATGCTTGAAAAAGTACTACCAATTCTTTCTGAGCGTGAACAGCAAATCTTGAAGTATACATACTTTGAGAATCTGAGTCAAAAAGAAACTGGTGAATTATTAGGGATATCGCAAATGCATGTGTCTAGGCTGCAAAGACGTTCATTACGTAAGCTGAGAGAAGCGATTCAATCAAATAGTGCGGAGGTTTTGGATTGAGTATAGCAAAATATCTGGTGGATGTTTCCGTTTTTCAGCAGCCGAAGGAAGGTAACTTTTATTGTGGAGATAGCTACTTTTATGCGGAGATGGAAAATGGCTTTATATGTGCGTTGGCAGATGGTCTAGGAAGTGGAGAATTCGCCAATGAGTCTTCCCAAATCGTTATTGACATTATTAAAGATAACAAAAACATCAGTATCGAAAAACTTGTAGAGAAGGCTAATGAGCGGTTATTAGGGAAACGAGGAGTGGTTTTAGGTATATTGAAAATAGAATATGACCACAAAACTTACTCTTTTTCATCAATCGGAAATGTTGGAATCATACGGGCAACCAAAGAAGGAAAAACACGCAGCATCCCTAATGCTGGATTTTTAGCTGGCTATAAGCGGCCTTTTAAAGTAATTAAAGGGAAATTAGAATCGGCGATGAACTTCATCATGTTTTCAGACGGAGTCAAAGATAAAGAATTAGCAAAAATGTGTATGAAAAATAGCGATGTTCATGAGATAACCAAATCTTATGTATATGTTAGCGAGGAAGAAAAAAAGGATGATACCACATTGATTGCGATTCGTTATACAGAGCAACCCTAAAGGCTGGCACTAGAAATAGATGTCAGCCTTTAGACTGCTTGAAGACTATTATAAAATAAGGGTACGGTATGGTAAAATGAGATGGTGAACAAAGGAGGAAACTATGTGGCAATTGAAATGGATTCAGAATTAATTGGATTAGTAGCAAAAGAGACAAGCGTTAATACAAATATAGTAAAGAAAGTAATTGAACTATTAGATGAAGGAAATACAGTACCTTTTATCGCGCGTTACCGAAAAGAGATTACCGGTGGACTAGATGAAGTACAGATTAAAAATGTGCAAGACCGATGGCAATACGCCGTACATCTAGCTGAAAGAAAACAAGAAGTGATTCGCATTATCGATGAACAGGGGAAGCTAACGGAGGAACTGGAACGAGAAATTAAACAGGCGACTCAATTGCAACGGGTAGAAGACCTGTATCGCCCTTATAAACAAAAGCGCAGAACCAAGGCAACCATCGCAAAAGAAAAAGGGTTAGAACCACTTGCAGAAATTATTTGGCAGCAAGAAATTACGGATGTAGAAGACGAGGCTACTAAGTTTCTCTCGGAAGAACATGAATTACATACAATAGAAGATGTGTTGTCGGGAGTGAATGATATTATCGCGGAATGGATTTCCGATGATGCGGAATATCGTGATTATATCCGTGAAGAAACATTCAAACGTGGAACAATTCAGTCTCAAGTTAAGAGTGAAGAAAAAGACGAAAAACGGGTCTATGAAATGCATTATGAGTACAATGAAGCTGTTCGTTCGCTAGTATCCCATCGAACTCTTGCATTAAACCGCGGAGAAAAAGAGGATATTCTGAAGGTTTCTATTGAACCTCCAGTGGAGCGTATCCTCGAGTTTTTACAGAAAAAAGTTATTACGAACCGAGCAAATGCGAAAATAAAAGATATCTTAACAGCAGCTATGGAAGATAGTTACAAACGGTTGATTCAACCATCCGTTGAACGTGAAATCCGCACTAGCTTAACAGAAAATGCAGAAGCGCAAGCAATTGATGTTTTTGCCGTTAATTTGAAAAATTTATTATTACAACCACCATTAAAAGGTAGAACGGTTTTAGGGGTGGACCCTGCATATCGGACAGGTTGTAAGTTAGCAGTTGTAGATGAAACCGGAAAAGTAATGAATGTTGGGGTGATGTACCCGACAGCACCGAAAAATGATGTAGTAGGTGCAGAGAAAATCATCATGAAATTAATGAACCAATATGATATAGAACTGGTTGCCATTGGAAACGGGACTGCTTCACGCGAAACGGAACATTTTATTTCTGATGTGATTTCCAATAATAACTTAGACATTCCATATATCATTGTCAATGAAGCGGGTGCTAGTGTGTATTCGGCATCTGAATTAGCCCGTGAGGAATTTCCAGATTTACAAGTAGAGCAGCGAAGTGCGGCTTCTATTGCAAGACGTGTTCAAGATCCTTTGGCGGAATTAGTAAAAATTGATCCAAAATCAATTGGAGTAGGACAATACCAACATGATGTAAGCCAAAAAGCACTGAATGAATCGTTAACTTTCGTGGTTGAAACAGCCGTTAACCAAGTTGGAGTAAATGTCAATACCGCATCATCTTCATTATTACAATATGTCTCTGGTTTAAGTAAAACCGTTGCCAACAATATTGTAAAAAGAAGAAATGAAGAAGGGAAGTTTACGAAGAGACAGGAATTGAAAAAAATCCCTCGACTTGGAGCGAAAACGTATGAACAGGCAATTGGATTTTTAAGAATAATAGATGGAGTAAATCCTTTAGATCGCACGCCGATTCATCCGGAAAGTTATAAAACGACAGAAAAGCTTCTTGAAATGTTGGAATGTGATATCACAGATATTGGAACAGAAGCGATACAGGAAAAAATAAATGCATTAGATAAAAAAGTAATGGCCAATCGGTTGGAAATAGGAGAGCCAACCCTAATTGATATTTTGAGTGCCTTAAGTCGTCCGGAAAGAGATCCACGTGATGATTTCCCGCAGCCATTATTAAAGCAAAATGTGATGACGCTAGAAGATTTAAAACCAGGAATGGAATTACAAGGTACCATACGAAATGTTGTGGATTTTGGTGTCTTTGTTGATATTGGTGTGAAACAAGATGGTCTTGTACATATTTCGAAAATGGCAAATACGTTTGTTAAGCATCCGATGGACATCGCCTCAGTAGGAGATGTTGTTACCGTATGGGTAGAACAAATTGATGTCGATAAAGGAAGAGTAGCCTTATCCATGATCAACGGATAAGTATGAATGGAAGAGGCTAGCTGCGAAAAGTTTCATGCAGCTAGCCTTTTGTTATGTCTATTTTAGAGAGAAAAATATCCTAAGAAAGTTAAACAAACGTTTGATCATGGACAAACAAATTAAATCAAACGTTTGAACTAGAATGAAAAAACACCAAAATCAACCAACATAATCCCCTGTTCGACAAAATTCGGGGGGTGACAGGCACCGAAAAAGAGCAGACAAAAAACTGCCCGAATTCTAATTTCGGGCAGTTTTTTATACTATTATTCTACATCACTAGCAGCTTCTACTTCACTTAAAGAAACACCTAATGCTTTAGCTACACCTTCACCATATTTCGGGTCAGCTTTATAACAATTATTGATATGTCTTAGTTGAACTTCTTTTGTTGTTCCTTCCATTTCAGAAGCGGTGTTTTCGAATAATCTTTGTTGTTCTTCTTCACTTAATAGATTGAATAATTTACCTGGTTGTTCATAGTAATTATCATCATCACCACGGAAATCATGGTAATCAACATCTCCAGCATATTGCAATGCAGGGTCTTGATGCTCTTTACTATCTTGCCATTCATTATAACTGTTTGGACTATAAGAGACTTGACCACCTTGAGAAGGAATTACTCTTCCTGCCCCATCTCTATGATAAGGGTGGAAGTTTTTCGCATTCTTCGGATAGTTAACTGGGATTTGCCAGTGGTTTACACCTAGACGATAACGCTGGGCATCACCGTAAGAGAATAGGCGACCTTGTAGCATTTTATCTGGTGAAAATCCGATTCCAGGAACAATGTTGGTTGGAGCAAATGCTGCTTGCTCAACTTCTTCAAAGTAGTTATTAGGGTTACGGTTTAGTTCCAATTCACCCACTTCAATTAGTGGATATTCGCCTTTGTACCAAACTTTCGTTAAATCAAATGGGTTATCTTTGTGATTTCTCGCTTGTTCTTCCGTCATCACTTGGATGTATAGTGTCCATTTTGGATAATCACCATTTTCAATTGCGTTATATAAATCTCTTTGGTGACTTTCGCGATCTTTCCCAATTACTTCAGTTGCCTCTTCTGCAGTTAAGTTTTTAATGCCTTGTTTTGTTCTGAAATGGAATTTAACCCATACGCGTTCATTATCAGCATTAATTAAGCTATAAGTATGACTTCCAAATAAGTGCATATTTCTGTAGCTAGCTGGAACACCACGGTCACTCATGATAATCGTTACCTGATGTAGTGCTTCCGGTAGGTTGGTCCAGAAATCCCAGTTAGCTTGAGCGCTATGCATGTTCGTTTTCGGATCACGTTTAACTACGTGGTTTAAATCTGGGAATCTCTTAGGATCTCTAAAGAAGAATACTGGAGTATTATTACCAACTAAATCCCAATTACCTTCTTCGGTATAGAATTTCATTGCCGTACCGCGAATATCACGTTCTGCATCAGCAGCACCACGTTCACCTGCAACAGTGGAGAAACGTATGAACATATCGGTTTTCTTACCAACCTCAGAGAAAATTTTAGCTTTCGTATATTTTGTAATGTCTTTTGTTACGGTAAATGTTCCATATGCACCTGAGCCTTTCGCATGCATACGGCGTTCTGGAATAACTTCTCGGTCAAAGTGAGCAAGTTTTTCAAGGAACCAAAAGTCTTCCATTAGTAAAGGTCCGCGCTTACCAGCAGTTTTGGAATCATCGTCATTCGGTACAGGAGCACCAAATGCTGTAGTCATTCTTTTCTTTTCTTCACTCATTAAATAAACCCTCCCATGTGTTTAAATACAATTATTATAATATCATAGTAATTTTAAAATTACTATTTATTTAGACTGGTTACACTGTAGAACCAATAAACAAAGTGATTGAGCACTGTGTATATATCAAAGACACATAGAAATATGATGGATCATTCTCAATTAGATTGCAGGTAAATGAGAATAAATAACTAACTATTATCTATCTATCTATCTATCTATGGAGCTCCATGTATAGAATTGTAGTTTTAGTTTTTTTCATTCTAATACAAAAATTCTAAAACATAGGAGCTTCACTGTTATTATAATACATTATTAATAAAAATCAATATTTAATTACAATAATTTTAATTAACAACGTATTAATGTTTGTTACAATTGGCACATCGGTATCTTTGTTATTTATGTTATAATGTTATCTACTATTTTTATGAGGGTGTTTTTTGCAAATGGATCCAATAAATGAGAAAGATTTATATAACTTAGTTAATAGACTGTCTATACAATTTTTTAATAAATCCTTTAGGCATAAGGTTGTATTTAATCATAGGTTACGTACAACTGGGGGAAGATATATTCCATCAAAAAAGGTTATTGAATTGAATCCTAAATATGTACAAGAGATGGATGGCGATGAATTCATCGGCATTATTAAACACGAATTATGTCACTATCATTTGCACATAGTGGGAAAAGGATATAAACATGGTGACGCAGCATTCAAACAGCTTTTAAAAGAAACGGGATCACCAAGACACTGCAACCCGCTACCTTCACAGAGAAGTCAATTCAACTATCTATATTTATGTAAGAAGTGTCATTTCGAATATAAAAGAAAGAGAAGAGTAGATGTGAAAAAATATAGATGTGGAAAATGTGGTGGGGTGTTAAAGCTATATACTAAATAAGTAGTTGAAATTGCTAACTTAATGTATTAAGGAAGAGATAATTAATATATGAAGTAACTGTTCTATCTTTTAGGAGTATGGAATTTACACTGCTATCTATTCAGTAATACTTGGCAGAAAGGGAAAATCACTGATTAGTTATTTAATAGTGATTCTACTGATAGATATGTATGTGTTGACGAAGAATAGCTTTTATGATAAATTAATTAAGCTATCGAATTTGGTAGAGAAAAACAGAAAAAAGTAATAAAAAATATTGACAATCAAATTCATCTGGTATATTATATAATTCGTTGCTGATATTTATCACTCGATATAAGAGATTGGATAATTTGATGCAATTTAAAGAGAGTTACACATTACTTATTTATTCCACAGTAGCTCAGTGGTAGAGCAATCGGCTGTTAACCGATCGGTCGTAGGTTCGAATCCTACCTGTGGAGCCATAACGGAGAAGTACTCAAGTGGCTGAAGAGGCGCCCCTGCTAAGGGTGTAGGTCGTGTAAGCGGCGCGAGGGTTCAAATCCCTCCTTCTCCGCCATTTTAAAATGGCCCGTTGGTCAAGCGGTTAAGACACCGCCCTTTCACGGCGGTAACACGGGTTCGAATCCCGTACGGGTCATCATTGATAACTTGACATTAGAGGTAGTTAGGTCCGGTAGTTCAGTTGGTTAGAATGCCTGCCTGTCACGCAGGAGGTCGCGGGTTCGAGTCCCGTCCGGACCGCCACTCGTTGGGCCATAGCCAAGCGGTAAGGCATCGGGTTTTGATCCCGTGTACCCCAGGTTCGAATCCTGGTGGCCCAGCCATTTATTTATCGTGAATTTATAGCATGAGTAGATTATACTATTGATACAATAGTATTTTTTTATGAGATTTATCTTGTTTATTCTATAAAGTGGCATCGATTTTTTAACTGCTAGTGTTTATAATCACGAGCCATTAGCTCAGTAGGTAGAGCATCTGACTTTTAATCAGAGGGTCGAAGGTTCGAATCCTTCATGGCTCACTTTTGATTTTACACGCGGTCGTGGCGGAATGGCAGACGCGCTAGGTTGAGGGCCTAGTGGGAGTTAATCCCGTGGAGGTTCAAGTCCTCTCGACCGCATCTGAGTTTATTGTTGTTTTTATCAAGATATTTTGATATGATTTACTTATTGCCTTTTTAGCGCCCGTAGCTCAATTGGATAGAGCGTTTGACTACGGATCAAAAGGTTAGGGGTTCGACTCCTCTCGGGCGCGCCATCTTATAATACGGGAAGTAGCTCAGCTTGGTAGAGCACATGGTTTGGGACCATGGGGTCGCAGGTTCGAATCCTGTCTTCCCGACCAGTATAAGATTCATAAGTTCATAAATTACCATGCGGGTGTAGTTTAATGGTAAAACCTCAGCCTTCCAAGCTGATGACGAGGGTTCGATTCCCTTCACCCGCTCCATTTTTATTTGTGGGCCTGTAGCTCAGCTGGTTAGAGCGCACGCCTGATAAGCGTGAGGTCGGTGGTTCGAGTCCACTCAGGCCCATCCATTCAAAAAAATATTGACTTTTGTTGGATGGTGATGTATTATTATGTATCTATCGCGTCAATAATTTCCGTTAAATAAAAAGCATTGACAAATGATGCGCGATATAGTATATTTAATAAGCTGCTTTTGTGAAGCGGTGAACTAAATTTGCTCTTTGAAAACTGAACAAAACAACCAGTATGTTAAGACGAAAGAAACTCGTTTTCTTTTAACAATAGAAGGTAACACTTCTAAAAGC
>NZ_RBZP01000016.1 GCF_003628505.1 Oceanobacillus halophilus
AGCTGCCTGTCAGCTACCAAGCGCCTTGACACTTACTTGGGTTGAACTTTCATCAACCAGCAATTAACGGCTTGCTGGGCACGCCGCACGCAGAAAAAATGGTTTTCTTTTTTCAAGGAGTCTCCGTGTATTTCCTCCGCTGATTTGTGCTGTTAAACCTTTTATTAATTGATTGTTAGCTCCTTAAAGCAGTGTTGATTGGAGCGGAGGGCAGTCGACTCCTGCGGGAAAAGAGGCCTAGATGAGACCCCGCAGTGCGTAGCACGAGGAGGCTCATCAGCCGCCCGCGGAAAGCGACTGCCCGGAGCGGAAATCAACAGAGCACTACATTAGAGATTTATATTTAATTAAATAAATTAGGAATCTATACATTTTCTGTATTAAAATAATTATTAAGAAAGCACACCACAGCTTCCTGGGCCACCTGCGAAGTCTAGGCCACATGCTCCTTGTTCGTCATATAAATCTGCAACTTCTTCTTTATGGCTATGCGGAATAACAAATCTATCTTCATATTTAGCAATCGCTAATAACCGATACATTTCTTTTATTGCTTTTTCTGATAAACCAAGTTCGTGAATAATATCTTGGTCAAATTCTTTTCCAGTTTGTTCAGCGCGCATAAAGCTACGCATGGTTGCCATTTTCTTAAGTACTGTTCGTATATGTCCCGTATCACCGGCAGTTAGTAGATTTGCAAGATATTCAATTGGAATTCGCATATTATCAATAGCTGGGAAAATATCAGCTGTATCTGCATTACTCCCTTTTCCTTCAATCATATTCATGATTGGGCTAAGTGGTGGAATATACCAAACCATTGGCATCGTTCTGTACTCTGGATGAAGTGGTAATGCAATCTTCCAATCGATAACCATTTTGTATAGCGGTGATTGCTGTGCTGCTTCAATCCAGTCCATTGGTATACCATCTTTTTTGGCCTGCTTAATAATTTCTGGATCTTTTGGATCTAAGAAGATTCCAAGTTGTGCTTCGTAAAGATCTTTCTCATCTTCTACGGACGCTGCTTCTAATACGCGATCAGCATCATACAACATAATTCCGATATAACGGATACGTCCTACACAAGTTTCTGCGCAAATGGTTGGTTGACCATTTTCAATTCTTGGGAAACACATCGTACATTTTTCAGCTTTATTGGTTTGCCAGTTAAAGTACACTTTTTTATACGGGCAGGAAGTTGTACAATGTCTCCAAGCACGGCATGCGTTTTGATCAACCAGAACAATACCATCCTCATCACGTTTGTACATTGCACCTGATGGGCAGGAAGAAACGCAAGGTGCATTGATACAGTGTTCGCAAATACGCGGAAGATACATCATAAATACATCTTCAAATTCGGTCTTGATAGACTCTTCCATTTGCACAACATTTGGGTCACGAAGGCCTGTAATATGACCACCAGCTAAGTCATCTTCCCAGTTTGGACCCCATTCAAGGTCCATAAATTCACCTGTAACAGCGGATTTTGCACGGGCTACTGGTTGATGATTTTTTTCTTTACTGTTTGTTAACGTTTCATAGTCATAAGTCCATGGTTCGTAATAATCATCCATTTCTGGTTGATTTGGGTTGTAGAACAAGTTTAATAGTCTATTAGTTTTTGAACCTGATTTTAATCGTAATTCACCGTTATGAAGTTCCCAGCCACCTTTATATTTCTCTTGGTCTTCCCATTGTTTTGGATACCCTATACCTGGCTTGGTCTCTACATTGTTAAAATACATATACTCTGCACCTGGACGATTGGTCCATGTATTTTTACAGGTTACACTGCAAGTATGACACCCAATACATTTATCCAGATTCATTACCATACCTACTTGTGCTTTAATCTTCAAGCCAATCTACCTCCTTCATTTTTCTAATAACTACGTTTAAGTCACGCTGGTTTCCGGTTGGACCATAATAGTTAAATCCATAACTTAGTTGGGCGTATCCGCCAATCATATGAGTTGGCTTCACATGAATTTTTGTAGGACTGTTATGAGTACCACCCCGGTTTTTCGTTAGTTTCGTACCAGGTGTATGAATATGACGATCTTGAGCATGGTGCATAAATGCCATCGTTCTAGGAATACGGTGCGAAACAACTGCTCTGGCTACCACCACACCATTTCGGTTGAAGCATTCAATCCACTCATTATCTTCCACATCAATTTCAGCTGCATCGTCTTTATTAAGCCAAACTGTTGGTCCCCCACGGAATAAGGTTAACATTGGCTGTGCATCAAAATACATACTGTGAATCGACCATTTATTATGTGGTGTTAAGTAATTTAAAGTGATCTCTTTTCCTTCCACCTCAGGTCGTTTGGAACGGAAGGGTTTCTGATTCAAGATTGGTTTAAATACAGCTAATGATTCGCCAAATTCCTTCATCATTTCATGATCCACAAAATAAGACTGACGTCCTGTAATCGTTCGGAACGGAATCAAACGTTCAATGTTGGTTGTAAATGGTGAATATCTTCTACCACCTTTTTCTGAGCCACTAAAAGCTGGTGAAGTAAGAACTGTCTTTGGTTGGGTGACTATATTTTCAAATGTAAATAACTCTTCTTCTCTTTCAGTAGCTAAATCTTTTAGCTCTACATTTGTTTTCTTTTCCAATGCCTCCCAAGCTTTAACGGCAACTTTTCCATTTGTTGTGGAAGAGAGCATTAAAATCGCATCACACGCATCCCTTGCACTAGTAATATCTGGATATCCATCAGCAATACTTCCATTGTCCACCGTACCAAATGTACGTTTTGCCTGTTCGTATTCCTTTTCCATGGACCAGTTGATTCCTTTTCCACCATAGGGCTTAGTCGCTATATTTGGTCCAAGAGCTGTCATCTTGTGATAAATCTGTTTAAAATCACGTTCAACAACATGAATTTGTGGCATCGTTTTTCCTGGAATAGGTTCACATTCACCTTTTGACCAATCTTTAATCTCACCCAGTGGTTGTGCCATTTCCCCTGGTGTATCATGATTTATAGGTGTTGCAACTATTTCTTTAATGGTGTCCATATCGATTTCTTCTGCTAAATCAGAAACACCTTTTGCTAAAGATTTGAATATATCCCAATCTGATTTTGCCTCCCATGGTGATGCAATAGCAGCATTAAATGGATGTACAAACGGATGCATATCTGTACTTGATAAATCATGCTTTTCATACCATGTTGATGCAGGAAGAATAACATCAGAGTATAGTGCTGTTCCTGCCATACGGAAATCTAGGTTAATTAATAAATCAACTTTTCCTTCAGGTGATTCTTCACGCCATTTAATTTCTTCTGGACGGATACTATCTTCATCAGAGTTTAATAGTCCATTTGATGCACCTAATAAATGTTTTAAGAAATACTCATGTCCTTTTCCAGAACTAGAAATTAAGTTAGCACGCCAAACAAATAAATTCCTTGGAAAGTTAACAGGATTATCTGGGTCCTCAATCGCAAATTGTAATTTTTTCTCTTTTAATTGGTTAGCAACATAATTTCCGATTTCATCTGTTGTTTCATTTCCATTTGCCACCGCTTCATTATATAAATCAATACCATTTTGATTAAACGTTGGATATGATGGTAACCATCCTAACCGTGCTGCTAATACATTGTAATCTGCAGGATGATCATATCTCGCTTTATCAACGGTTGCGGCAGTAAGTTCTGATACAGGTGTTTCTTCATAACGCCATTGGCCAGTTGCGAAGTAGAAAAAGGATGTACCATTTTGTAATTTTGCTGGACCTCCCCAGTCTTTGGCAGATTGAATAGTAGTCCAGCCTTCCACAGGGCGAAGTTTTTCCTGACCAACATAGTGTGCCCAGCCTCCACCATTTACACCTTGCGCACCGACCATTAGTACAAGGTTGATAATGGCACGGTATATGGTGTCAGAATGGTACCAGTGATTAATTCCAGCCCCCATAATAATCATGGAACGACCTTTTGTATCAATAGCATTTTGTGCAAATTCGCGGGCTATTTTTATGATTAAGTTACGGTCTACACCTGTGATTTGTTCTTGCCAAGCTGGTGAAAATGCAGCAATATCATCATAAGAACTTGCAGCTTCCCCACCAAGTCCACGGTCAATACCGTAGTTTCCAAGCATTAAGTCATAAACAGTAGCGATATATTCAACTTTTCCATTTATTTCTATCTTTTTCACTGGTACAGCACGTGGTAGTACTTTTTTCTCCTGTGCATCAAAATAAGGCATATCTACATGAACAACTTCATCTTCCAAACCAAGGAAACTTAAGACAGGCTCAATCTTTTCATTGGTATTTTCGTCAATTAGTTTTAAATTCCACTTCCCTTTTTCATCCCAGCGGGAACCCATTGTTCCATGTGGAATAGAAAAGCCATCTGTAACTTGGTTATACATTGCAGGTTTCCATTCATCATTCTCAGATTCAACGCCAAGATCTTTGGCATTCAGGAAACGGTCTGCTACAAACTTGCCATTTACTTCTTTCAAACGTACGGAAAAGGGAAAATCGGTGTACTGTTTGGCATAATCTTCAAAATAAGGGGTTCTATTTTTATCATAAAATTCGTTTAATATAACATGCCCCATCGCCATTGCAGCAGCACCATCTGTTCCTTGTTTGACAGATAACCAATCATCGGCAAATTTTGTTGATTCTGCATAATCTGGGCTTACATTAACTACTTTTGTTCCTTTGTACCTTGCTTCTACTAAGAAATGCGCATCCGGTGTACGTGTCATTGGTACGTTGGAACCCCACATCATTATATAACTGGAATTAAACCAGTCTGAACTTTCAGGTACATCGGTTTGATCTCCCCAAATTTGCGGTGATGCTGGTGGTAAATCTGCATACCAATCATAGAAACTGAGCATTTGTCCACCCATTAAATGCATAAACCGACTACCGGCCGCATAACTAATCATGGACATGGCAGGGATTGGTGAAAATCCAACATTACGATCAGGACCATATTTCACGATTGTGTAAAGTGTTGATGCTGCTATTAGTTTTGTTACTTCTTCCCATTCAGCACGTACTAACCCACCTTTTCCTCTCGCTTGTTTGTAAAGTTTTGCTTTTTCTTTGTCTTCAACAATACTTTTCCAAGCTTCTAACGGGGTCGCGTGTGAATCTAACGCTTCACGCCATAAAAGTAATAATTTTTTACGAATATATGGATATTTCACACGTAACGGACTATATATATACCAAGAGAAGCTTGCTCCCCTTGGACATCCACGCGGTTCAAAATCTGGCATATCTGGACCAGTCGATGGATAATCTAATGCCTGTCCTTCCCATGTTACAATTCCATCTTTCACATAAATATTCCAACTGCATGAACCAGTACAATTCACACCATGTGTGGATCGAATGACTTTGTCATGCTGCCATCTTCTTCGGTATACATTTTCCCAATCACGGTTACCTTCTTGTAATTGGCTATGGTTATTGGAATATGTCTCTTTTGGTTTTAAATAATTCATTCGTTGCCAAAGTGGAGATGGTGTCTTCTTCATCTTTTTCCCTCCAAATAAGTTGCTTTGTTAACCTATATCCATTTAACCACCCAAAAATTTCATATGTTGTGAATTACGTCACACCTGGTAACAATGTCAAATTTTGGTCATAATTATCATTGCAAATATATTACTAACATTAATTCAAAAAGCTGACACATTTTATGTGATGTTTTTCACTACTTCCCCCAATAAAAATGTTTAAACTGTGGGTAATTAACAAACAATAAGTTCAAGAATTTTAAAGGAAGGTACGATTTCATGAAGAAACCAGGTTTACAATTATCATTACAAACATCCAGTTTAGTAGTTGGGTTTATGGTGTGGGTTCTGATTTCTTCCCTCATGTCCTATATCACAGTAGATATTCCATTAACATCTGGGCAAGCATCTATTGTAACTGCTATACCTGTTATATTAGGGTCCTTATTAAGAATTCCAATCGGTTTTTATGCAGACCGCTTTGGAGCTCGATTAATTTTCTTAATAAGTTTTCTCATCTTGCTATTCCCTGTCTTTTACTTAAGTGTTGCAGATTCCTTTGCAGACTTAGTTATCGGAGGGCTTATCTTAGGTGTTGGTGGAGCTATATTCTCTATTGGGGTAACTTCCCTGCCAAAATACTACCCAAAAGAGAAGCACGGATTTATTAATGGTGTGTATGGGGTTGGTAATATTGGTACGGCTGTTACTACATTTGGTGCACCAATTATTGCTGAGTCGATAGGCTGGCAAGATACCATGCGATTATTTCTTATTCTTTTATTAGCTTTCTCAGCATTAGTATTTATTTTTGGTGATCGAAAGGAAGAAAAAGTAAAGAAATCAATGGTAGAACAAATTCAAGGTGTCTACAAAAATGCAACATTATGGTTCCTTTGCTTATTCTATTTCATAACTTTTGGAGCATTTGTAGCATTTACCATGTTCCTCCCAAGTTTCTTAGTAGATAATTTTGGATTGGATGCTGTAGATGCTGGAGTACGAACTGCCATATTTATCATTATTGCAACTTTACTACGACCTATAGGGGGATTCCTTGCAGATAAATTCAACGCCTTTATCATTCTAATGTTTGTATTTATCGGCGTTGCCTTCTCTGGAATTTTACTCTCCTTTTCACCTGACATCATCTGGTATACAGTAGGGTCCTTAGCAGTTGCAGTAACAGTAGGGATTGGGAATGGGACAGTATTTAAATTAGTTCCACTCTACTTTTCTAAACAAGCCGGAATCGTTAATGGTGTCGTTTCAGCAATGGGGGGATTAGGCGGATTTTTCCCACCATTATTATTAACTGCTGTAAACAATATAACTGGACATCACGCGATTGCTTTCATGTTAATGTCGGAGTTTGCATTAGTAAGTTTCGTTATTGTTATCTTTATGTATTATCAAGAACGAGTAAGCACCGAAGGAAAAATTATTGAGGGTGCAGCAGAAGGTATTATGGTTACGAATAAAAAAGGCACTATCCAAAACGTTAACCCTGCCTTTGAACGGATAACAGGATATACGAAAGAAGAAGCTATAGGAAACACACCTAAACTTCTTAGTTCTGGAAAACATGATAAAACCTTTTACGAAAATATGTGGGACTCCATTAATGAGAAAGGCTTCTGGGAAGGAGAAATTTGGAACAAACGTAAAAATGGAGATCTCTACCAGGAATTACTGAGCATCAGTCCAGTTACGAATAATGTTGGTGAAATTAAATATTATGTAGGGGTATTTAACGATATTACAGATGAAGGAATGTCCTGAGTTTTTACTCAGGATTTTTTGTTGTTTTTGTTTCTTTAGATCCAGTAATTTCAATATACCTCTTTAACATATGCTACCTATCTCTATTCATATAAAAGAGGTACGAAATCTTCTGTGATTCCGCACCTCAAAGCAATCTGGATACCTGTTTTTAGATTATAAACCTTGTTTTCGGTAATTTGACCTTGATCGATATTGTTGTGGTGGTCTTGCTGGATATTTGATAGGGAAACTAAAGATATGAACCAAACGCGTAAATGGTATGGATGCAAATAAAGCAAAAGCCGAAACGACATGAAGCTTGAAAATAAAAGGAACACCACTCATCAATTCATATTTTGGCATGAACACAAAAAGACTGCGAAACCAGGGTCCTATTGTTTCCCGGTATTCATATTCAATCACCATTGTATTGAAAATAATGGTCATATATGTTCCTGTTCCCGCTACAAAAAGCAGAGCCAATACGGAAAAGAAATCAGCAAATCCAGCTTTTATACGAACAGGATCTATTGTCATTTTTCTAATAAGTAGAATGATAAGCCCAGCTACAACCATTAAGCCAGCTAATCCGCCACCCCAGATAGCTCCCATATGATATAAATGGTCGGATATACCAAGGGCCTGATAAAATTCCATTGGGATAACCATACCCATCACATGCCCAATAAAAGCGAACACAATTCCATAATGAAATAGCGGAGATCCAATTCGCAGCCATTTTTTTTCGAAAAAGTTAGTCGATGGTGCTGCCCATGTAAGCTGTCTAAAAGCATATCGATAAAGGAGACCTAATATCATGATTGTCAAAGTTATATATGGGAATATGACCCACCAAAAAATATCGGCCATATAAATCCCTCCTTTAGGTTTTAATTGGATGCCCTATCCTATTGGTACAAAATAGGATAAGGCAGTTCTTCTAAGTCTGCTTCTTCTCTTCCTGCTTCCAATTGTTTACGTTCTTCTGTTGTAGGAGTCGGAAATACATGTTGCACTAAAATGGATAAGATTCCCCTATATGGATTGCCCTGATCTATATGTTCTACCATATAAGATATGGCTGCTGCAATTCGTCTCTCGAGCCTTTCTACATCTGGAGTTCTTGGTGTAACCACCAAAAATTCCAATAACATCGGGATATAATCCACCAATTCTTCCCCAATTCGCTCAAATCCCAGTTGATTGATGACTCTTTGCAATCTAATTAACGCCGCGCCTCTTCTATTACTATCACCAAGCTCATGAGCGGTTAAATACAGGCCTACTTTTGACTTTAAATCAAATGTTTCCACATATAACTCTTGCAGTTCCGTTGTACTAAGTGGGTAAAGAGGTACGTAGGAATTCTTTAATTCGCTTTTAAGTTTTTTATCTTTAATCATTTCCTCGATTAACTCATCGAAATCAGCTTTCAAACTTTTAAAATTTTCTTTTGGATAACCCAATAGCCTTGAAGCCATCATGAGAATCACACGTTTTTCCTGGTTCATAGGTTGTCTCTCACTTTCATCATTCCAAACGTAGGATTAACTCCCTCAGCTGGAGCTAAATCTTCCAAACTGCATGTTCCTTGTTTATAATGTAAGTCGTCGTCCATTTCTCTTCGCCCAGTAGGTATTACGTATCGTTCATCATATTTTGCTATCCCTAATAATCTTGCCATTTCTTCAATTTCTTCAGGGGTAGTGTTTGCTTCTTTCACTAATTCACTTTGTTTGAATTCATCCACCCCTCCAACTGTCTTTCCACGCATATAAACACGCATCGCTGACAATTTCAATAGAACCTTGCGCACGACCTCGGTATCATCTGCAGCTAAAATAGAAGCTAAATACTCAACAGGTATACGCATCTGATCTACAGCTGGGATGTAACCATCTGTATCAAGCTCGTCCTCATTGGTGATATGGTTCATAATTGGACTTAATGGTGGTACATACCAAACCATTGGCATTGTACGATACTCTGGATGCAATGGCAGTGCAATTTTCCATTTCATTGCCATTTTGTAAACTGGAGATTCCTTTGCCGCTTCTAACCAGGCATCGGTAATTCCAGCCTCTTTAGCTTTTTCTTGAATATCTGGATCAAAAGGATCTAGAAAACAGGAAAGCTGTGCTTCATACAAATCCTGTGGATCCTCCACAGAGGCTGCCTCCTTTACTTTATCTGCATCATATAAAACAACACCAATATAACGAATTCGTCCAACACAAGTTTCAGAACAAATCGTTGGTAGACCTGCTTCCGTTCTTGGATAACAGAAATTACATTTCTCTGCTTTGTGAGTATTCCAGTTGTAATACACCTTGTGATAAGGACAACCATTTTGACAAAAACGCCATCCACGACAAGCATCATGGTCTACAAGAACAATTCCGTCTTCATCACGCTTATATAAAGCACCTGTAGGACAGGATGCTACACATGACGGATTTAAGCAGTGTTCACAGATTCTTGGCAAATACATCATAAATGTCTTTTCATATTCCATTTTGATATGTTCCTGCATTTTTTCCACATTAGGGTCTAGTGGAACAATTTCACTTCCGCCTGCTAAGTCATCATCCCAATTGGAACCCCACTCTGGTTTATCTATATACTTACCAGTTATTTCTGAAACTGGTCTCGCAACTGGTAAATTTTCTTTTTTGGGACTATGAATGAGATTATCATAATCATATGTCCATGGTTCATAGAAGTCTTCCATTTCAGCCATATTTGGATTATAGAAAATATTGGCTAGTTTGGTGATTGGTCCACCAGCACGAAGCTTTAATTTTCCATTTTGGAGCTCCCAGCCGCCTTTATAACGGTCCGTATCTTCCCAGCGTTTTGGATACCCTGGTCCTGGACGAGTTTCTACATTATTAAACCACATGTATTCTGTTCCAGGTCTATTTGTCCACGTATTTTTGCAAGTTACAGAACATGTATGACAGCCTATGCATTTATCTAAGTGCATAACCATTGCAACTTGTGCTTTAATTCTCAAGCCAATCAACCTCCTTGAGTGGTCTGATAATTGCCATCGTATCGCGCTGATGACCAGTTGGGCCATAGTAATTGAATCCATAGCTTAGTTGAGAGTATCCACCAATCATATGTGTTGGTTTTAACGTAATTCGAGTTACACTGTTATGCGTTCCTCCACGTTTTTTGTTTACAGCTGTTCCTGGAACCCCCATCGTTCTGTCCTGAGCATGGTACATGTACACCATTCCTCTAGGAATTCGATATGTTAACACCGCTCGCGCTGCTATCACACCATTTCGATTGTAAACTTCTATAAAGTCATTATCTTTAATTCCTATTGATGCTCCATCTTCTTCATTCATCCAGACAACTTGCCATCCTCTAAATAATTGCACCATTGGCTTGGCTTCTGTGAACATCGTATGGATTCCCCATTTTTGGTGTGGGGTTAGATAACGGACTGTAATCGACTTCCCATTTTCTTCTACACCTTTGTCCTTCTTAACAAAAGGCCCCTTATTAAGAGGAGGCAGATATAACGAAAGTCCTTCACCAAAGTCCAACATCATTTCATGATCCAAATAGAAACTCTGTCTTCCTGTTAGGGTACGCCACGGAATGTTATACTCCGTATTTACAGTAAATGGTGAATACCGTCTTCCGTCTTTTTCCATTCCGCTCCACATTGGTGTTGAAATCGAAGTACGTGGTTGAATGGTTAACTCACGTAATGTAAAATCTTCTTCTGCTCGCTCCTCTGCAATCTCCGTTAATTTCTTACCAGTCTTCACTTCTAACGATTTCCAACCTTCTACGGCTCTTTTGCCATTCGTCGCACCGGAGGTAAGTAAAATAGCATCAATAGCTTTCTTATCTGTCATAAGGTCCGGATTTCCTTTTCCAATACCTTCTCGTTTTGATGTTCCAAGCCGATCCTTTAATTCTTTAAATACTTTTTCACCTGGAATCTTAACACCTTTTCCACCATAACCATTTTTCATATTAGGTCCCATCGTTGTCATTTTCTCGTAGACATTCGGATAGTCACGAGGAACTATTTGTAAGTTAGGCATCGTTTTTCCAGGGATAGCTTCCACGTCCCCTTTTCGCCAATCCTTAATTTTCCCATAAACTTGAGCTATCTCATCTGGAGAGTCATGCCCAAGTGGACGCATCATTAATTCTTCCGTTGCAGGCAGGTGCTCTTTTGCCAACTCTGAAAATACTTTAGCAATTTCCCTAAACGTATCCCAGTCACTCTTCGCTTGCCATGGCGGTGAAATTGCTGCGTTAAATGGGTGGATAAACGGATGCATATCTGTACTGCTAATATCAAATTTTTCATACCATGTAGCTGCAGGAAGAACAATATCCGAGAATAAACCAGAACTTGTCATCCGAAAATCAATACTTACAAATAAATCTGTTTTTCCTTCTGGAGGTACTTCTGAAACGTTTACATTTTCTGGTTGCCAAGAATTTTCCACATCGGTCATTACTTGGTTATCTCCACCAATTAAATGCTTCGCAAAGTATTCATGGCCTTTTCCACTATCTCCTAAAAGGTTAGAACGCCAGTTAAAAAATACCCTTGGAAAATTTCTCGGATCATCCGGGTTTTCAATGGACCATTCAATTTCTCCTGACTTTATTTTACGAACGACATCCTCTATGATTTCCTTTTCATCTTTCGCCCCTTGTTCACGGCTTTCCTTCACGATATCAATTGAATTCTGTGAAAACTGTGGAAATGACGGCAACCATCCAAGTCTTGCAGAAAGCGCATTGACATCAGCGGGATGCATTTTATTGTACTTACTATTCCAGGTTGTCTTTACTTCGTTACTTTCTGATTCATAGCGGAATTGCTCTGTAGCAAAATAGAAGAAAGACGTACCATTTTGCAATCTTGGTACATTTCCCCAGTCTGACGCAAAAGATACCATATTCCAGCCTTCTACTGGTCGAACTTTTTCCTGGCCTACATAATGAGCCCAGCCGCCACCATTAACCCCTTGAGATCCTGTTAGCAAAATAAGGTTTAATATGGAGCGATAGATTTGATCACTATGGTACCAGTGGTTTGACCCTCCACCAAGAGCAATCATCGATTTTCCTTTCGTTCTTGCAGCATTATCAGCAAACTCTTTTGCAATTTTAATTACATGATTTTTATTTACACCTGTAATACTTTCTTGCCATGCAGGCGTATATGGCTTTGGATCATTATAATCAGTTGGATAATCTCCATCGAGCTTACGATCTACACCTACATGAGCCATCATTAAGTCGTAAACGGTCGTTACTTTTAACTTATTACCTACTGTGTCAGTTACATATTTCACAGGTACTCCACGTTTAACAGTTCCCCCTTCTTCTTCAGCAAAATAAGGGAATGTCACTTGTGTAACTTCATCAGATGCATCAATGAAACTCAGTTTTGGATTAATAATTGAATGATCCTCTTTTTCCAAGTCTAGATTCCATTGATTTCCATCATCCCAACGAAATCCTTGGCTTCCATTCGGAACTTCCATTTGATTGGTATCTTCATCCCAAACTACCGTTTTCCACTCACCCAACTTATGAGAATCATGGATATCTGACGCTCGTAGAAATCTGTCGGAACGATACTCTTCACCATGTTCCCTTATAATTACTAGGAATGGGAGATCCGTTAATCGCTTCACATAATCTACAAAATATGGGGTCTGTTGTTTAACGTAAAATTCCGTTAAGATAACATGTGTCATCGCCATTGCTAGAGCTCCGTCTGTTCCGGCTCTTGCTGGAAGCCACATATCCGCAAATTTCTCATATTCTGCATAGTCTGGACTAACCCCGACGACTTTGGTACCGTTATACCTTGCTTCAACCATAAAATGAGCATCCGGAGTCCTGGTTTGTGGCAAATTCGTACCCCAAATAATAAAATACTTAGTATTGTACCAATCAGCACTTTCAGGAACATCGGTTTGATCTCCCCACACTTGTGGAGAAGCTGGTGGCAAGTCAGCATACCAATCATAAAAACTCAGCAAAGTTCCTCCAAGTAATGATAAGAAACGTGCGCCACCTGCATAGCTGACCATGGACATTGCCGGTATTGGACTAAACCCAACAATTCTATCTGGACCGTATTTTTTGATTGTATAAATGATAGAACTTGCAATTAATTGACACACATCTTTCCATTCAGCACGAACGAATCCGCCTTTTCCTCTTGCTTTTACAATCTTGTTTCGCTTTTCGGGATCACTTTGGATGTTTTCCCACGCTTTAACAGGGTCATGTCCCTGTTTTATTTCTTCTTTCCAAAACTCATATAAATCCCCGCGAACATATGGATATTTCACCCTTGCTGGACTATATGTATACCAAGAAAAACTCGCACCCCTTGGACATCCACGTGGTTCATATTCCGGAAAATCATCTCCTGTGGAAGGATAATCGGTCTGCTGTGTTTCAGAAGTAATAATCCCATCTTTCACATAGATTTTCCAGCTGCAAGAGCCTGTACAGTTAACTCCGTGTGTGGAACGCACTATTTTATCATGCTGCCATCTTCTTCGATAAATTTCTTCTGAATCTCTCGAACGAGGACTTTCTTCTGTCCAACCATCATTTATGACTTTGCCTCGTTTTATATACTTAAATGATTCAAGTAATTTATTGCTTCTCTTGCCCATATGCATTCCCTCCTTCCACCATCGAATCAATTGGATTAAACCGTTCACCTATTAGCCGGAAACTGCCATCACCTGCTTCCAGTTCTTCTAAGAATATTTTTAATGTTGGGGCATTGGCTGCAACCAATATAAGTCGTTCCAATGTATTTAGATCATCTATATTGTAAATAGATTCAACTATTCCGGGAGCTATATCACCAAAGCGCATTCGTAATATGTGCAGTAAATCTTCCCGATCCTGAACAAAATCAGATTCATTTTCGAATAGAAACAACTTTTCTCCTCCTTTTATTCAAATATAATGGAGTTTCCTGTTTTCTTAAGGTGTCATTCGCTTAAAATAATCATCGATTAGTACCTGTTTACAAGCTTCACCAGCTTCTTCTATAAAGGCATCTAACTCCTTACCGTCTTCTAACTTTTCATCTGAGAAAAATTGTTCTTTTTCATGAGAAAATCGTTCTCCAAATCTTAGAAAAACATGTATTCCATGCTCTTTCTTTATAGCTCCTGCTTGCAAATCATAAGAGTGAACATGGTAGCGTTTTTGCAACTCGGATGTGATATACCGATACAATTTGGGAGAAATTGATATTAAAGAATTTATTTTTTCTTTCTTTGTCTTTTCACTCATGAATCATCACCTCTCACTCATATACTAATGTTCTGGCAAAATTCGTTCTTCTTCCTGATTATGAAAAGCGTCCACATAAACTAGGGCATGGAGTTTTTCTAATACTTGTTTGTTAAATCCTTCCTTTTCCAATGACTGCTTAATTTCACTTACTAAAAATCGCATCGTATTATGATCACGAGTTAAAGCGATTACTTCTTCCTTCAACTCAGGAGATTCTTTTACCAACTCTTTATATAAACCACTTTCTTCTGCATCAGCATGTCTAAGTGTACGTGTTTCCCAATGTTCAACAGCAATGTACGCCGCTTCTAGCGCTTTGTCCATTTGATTGTCCTCAATTAATTTCCAAAGGATATTGTTAATTTCTTTCGCTTCATTTAATGCAGCTTCATGAATAGCAGAATGACTGTCAACATGCTTTAATCCTTTACCTGACATTTTATCCCTCCTCTTGTCAATAGTTTGTTACTATGGTTTTAAAAAAAATATACATACTTCATTATGAGATTTGATTTCCTTTTTTATACAGATAATACCGTTTCTTTTGGAATTCTTTTCTTTAAATATTTACCGAATATGTACTGTGGGATTAGTTTATCTTTATTGTGACCAGCGATTGCTCCACATTTTTATTTTCTTTCCATTAAAAAAGAAGCCTAGCAAAATCACTGGCTTCTTCCATTTATCTTTATACTTTTGTTTTCTTTCTTTTTTCACGCATAGCTCTAGGGATATATACACAATATGGTTCACTTTCCATGTAATCTCCTGTCACATTATATGCTCTAGACCTAGATCCTCCGCATACATGACGAAATTCGCATATCCCACATTTTCCTTTGTATTTATCAGGATTTCGTAAATTTTTAAATACTTCTGATTCCCGGTATATTTCCGCTAACGGAGCTCGACGAACGTTACCAGCCTTAACTGGCAGTAGTCCACTTGGATATACATCACCAGTATGAGAAATGAAGACAAAACCATTTCCGTCATTAACACCTTTTGGAGCTCGTCCCAACCCATCTATCTGACCAGTTTTACCTTGGTTTATAGCATCTTCGTAGAAAATATGTTCTTTATCGCTCATTCCTCTATTTTCTCGCATTTTTTGTTGGATTACTACACGACGATAATGTTGTCCTGCCGTTGTCTTAATATCAAATGGAACACGTTTGGACAGTTTATACAACCACCTAAATACCTTTTCGTGTTCTGCCGGGGTTATCATATCCGATTCTTTCCCACGCCCTGTTGGTACAAGGAAAAACACACTCCATAATACACAATTCAAATTTTCAACCATTTCTGCCATCTCTTCCAAATACTCATAGTTATACCTGGAAATAACCGTATTGATTTGCAAAGGCATATCCAGTTCATGCAAATAGTTAATCGCGTTCATGGTTAAATCAAAAGATCCTTCTGTACCTCGGAAATGGTCATGCACCTCTTTACAATGACCATCAATACTAAAAGCCCATCTGGCAAGTCCAATATCCTTCGCCTTCTGCATAGCTTCTTTCGTTACATTCGGAGTAGCAGATGGAGTCATGGAGACACGAACACCTTTTTTGATTGCATATTCCGCTATATCAAAAACATCTGGACGTTCCAATGGATCGCCACCTGTGAAAACAAGCATTGGATTATCCATCTCATAAATATCATCTATTAATTTCTTTCCTTCTTCAAATGTTAATTCTAATGGGTGCCTATGATACTGTGCTTCTGCACGGCAGTGTAAACAATGCAATTGACAAGCACGTGTTAATTCCCAAATAACGATGAACGGGTTTTCATTATAATCTCTGTTAAACAATATTTTCCCACCCTTCTTAAAGTCTAATACAATCTTAATATAAATGAGGTAAAAAATAAGTGACAAAAATCACATAATAGAATGATAACTTTTAAGTCTTTCTTCTATTCGTATAAAATAAGCCCCTGAATATCTATTCAAGGACTTATATACTACTACTTTTATCTTTTCTCAATTGCCACTCGCCATAGTTCAGGGCCTTTCTCTAAGTATTCCCAATTAAATGTTCCTTCTCTTTCAATCAAAAATTGGTAATGAAGTGGCTTGGGATCGTGGTCGTTTGAAAGGTGCATTACTTCACCAGACTTTAGACCGTCGAATACTTCCATAATTCTTGGATGTCGAACTCTTGGTTCAATATCAGGTGCATGTAATTTTACGGTATATTGTTTTTCACTCATATTTTGAACCCCCAAAATAGATAAATAATGATACGTTTATTGAACTACTAAAGTAGCTACCATTTCCGCATGGCCTTCTCCACAGAAGATGTTGCAATAGATTTTATATTCACCGGGCTCTTCAGGTACAATTACTGCTTCCCCTTCTCCTTCAATATTTACACCAAGTTCATCGATGGAAATACCATGGTGACCTTCTTCATTCGTTAATGAAACTGTTACTTCTTCACCTGCATTAACAACATATTCATCTTGATTAAAATCGAAGTTAGTTGCTACTACATTCACTTCATTGCTCGCCTCTTTTGTCCCTTCAGAAGAACCGGAATCCTCTGCTTGTTCAGTAGCTTCTTCCTCCGTACTATTCGCTGTTTCACTTGTATCATTACCTTCTCCTCCACAAGCTGCAAGTAATATTAAAGCTATAAAAAGACTTGCTATGATTAATTTCTTCATGTTTATTCCTCCTTGACTGTTTTTTTGTTTACATCTCTAGCATACCCCTATCATTCTAGTACCACTGTGAGGTACCGCACTCTTCTCCTGTGATTTTGCTCACTATGGTATACTAACATTCATTTTATCGTATTGGGAACGCAGTCTATGAAAATTGTCACAACAAAAATATGTTATTAATGTTAGTATATTACTTAGAGTATTTATATTGGAAGGATGACTGTAATGTATCCAGATTCAGTTAAAAAATTATTGCAGCGGTTTCCGCTATTTAAGAGCTTAACCGACTATGAAATAGATCCTATTCTAGATATAGCTAAAAACCGTACGTATCGGTCAGGTTCCCATATATTCATGCAAGGAGACCCACTAACCAATGTATATTTTATTCACCAGGGAAAAATAAAAATTTATCGAACCGATATTCAAGGAAAGGAACAAATAATCAATATTTTAAGTGCAGGAGAAATGTTTCCTCATCAAGGCTTTTTTCGAAACGATAACTATCCAGCACATGCAGAAGTTCTGGAAGATGCGGTTCTTATTTATATTCCTATCCATTTATTTGAAGACTTTCTTATCAACAATCCGGAGGTAAGCATAAAAATATTTCGTGTCTTAGGTGACAAGATTGTTGACTTGCAAAACCGCTTAGAGGAAAAAATCTTACGGAATACATATGAACAGATTATTTTGCTCCTAATACGACTTGGAAAAAAACATGGGAAGATAGATGCAGATGATCAAGTAACCCTGACAACCAATTTCACCAATAGAGACTTGGCTAATATGATCGGTTCCAGCCGAGAAACGGTAAGCAGAACCATAACACAGTTAAAGAAAAACAATCTCGTAACAACTGACAACGAGGGGAAAATGGTTTTAGATACAAAAGCTTTAAAAGAAGAACTGTTTTAATAGTCTCCTTTTGCACTAAAAAAATTATAAAGATTGGAACTGCGGTAACTCAACCCACCGAAAAACATTTGCTGCTTTTCACCACTTAAGTCGTATTTTATATAGACTTTGAATGAGTCTTTATTAAAGGCTCTTTTCTAAAAGATTGTTGCTTTTTAACATGGCTTAACCTTGTATTTTATATAGACTGTTGATATCTTCAATTCAGAATAGTATAGCTCTCGCTCACACTTATGTTGATTTGTGCGATCATTCGCTGCGGCAGAATACTTCGCTTTCCGCGGGCACGGCCTCAGTCTCCTCGCGGAAAACCACCGCTGCGGGGTCTTCGGACACGTGCTTTTCCCGCAGGAGTCTCCGTATTCTGTCTCCGCTTAAATAGGCGCTCAAGATTAATTTGGGCTTATAGCTCTAGAAATTACGTTTTAAGACCGTTATAATTCTTAAAACAGCATATTTCTTGTTTATACAAGTAGAGCAGACGCATAGCGGAGGAAATACACGGAGACTCCTGCGGGAAGAAGAGCATCGGTGAGACTACGTAGTGAGGGAACTACTTGAATATTCATCCCTGCTCCCTTGCGCCGAGAAAGCCCGCTTCGAAGCACTACTGGAAGACGCAGGCGCACACGCTTTTCAGCACGAAGGAGGCTCACCAGCTCCCCGCGGAAAGCGAAGTGTATTTCCGTAGCGGTTGTGAAGCACTATACTGAATTAAATAAATCAACAATTTCTATCAACTGTCAACTTCAAAAAGCAACAAACAATACGAAAAGAGCCTTATTAAAATAGGATGGACATAAATCCCATCCTATTTTTTGAGTACAAATAGCAGAATCATAACTAACTATTCTCTGTTGAAGGTTCTTCCTCATATAGTGACTCATCAACGAACAGAGACTGTATGAAATATATCAAAATACATAATCCCGTAATTAAAAATGTCCATCCAAGTGCTTTTTGCTCGATTACAATATAGTTATTACATAATTGATTTGGCGCAGCAATGTAAACCCAAGCCATTACCCCACATAAGATCGTTAAACTAACAAAAACAGTATTTTTACCAAAAGAATTTAATTTTTTCCAACTATCTCTTAATGGAATGCCAGCTAGAAATGGCAAACTGATAAATTTAAAAACTTCAACGGCGGGCACAGTTAATGCTTCATCCATCGTCCGCGGCAACATCATCCAGTAACAAATAACAATAATAAATAAAACAATTCCTGGTATTCCATTATCATTCCACTTATTGAAAAATCCGGGGAATATTTGCTTGAGGTAAGGGGTAAAAAGCATACCAACTAAGACTAATAAAGGCATTTGCATGTGCATATGAACAACCATAATTGATTCTGTTACAGTAATCACGGGTGGGAGCATCAAAAAGATATATAGTACTAATCCATAGATTGCTTGTTTCATGATTGATCACCCACTTCTTTCTCAAGAATCCTATTAACTTTTCTAGCAGCTTCGTCAATTTCTTGATAATCCATGACTTCTTGTAACTTACCTTGTGGATTTACTAAGTAAAACGCGGAGTTGTGTGTGAAATTCCCATTATCATCTGGAATAACAATGACACCAAATGCTTCCAATAACTCATTTAATTCTTCTTGATCTCCTATTCTAGCCATACGCCAAGTATCACCATCTGCATTAAAGAAGAAACGATATTTTTCAAGTGTTGCTGCATCATCACGTTCAGGATCGAAACTAATACTTAAGAATATTATATCCTCACCAATATATTTTTCTGGCACCTGGTTATAAACTTGTGCAAGGTTCATTTCTAATTCCGGACAAACATCGGTACAGGCTGTATAAATAAAAGTCAGCATTACATATTTCCCTTCAAACTCAGAGAATGAATAAACTCTTTCTTTGCTATCCTCTAGTGTTACGTTTGGAAACTCCGGCATTTCTTCTGTTAACTTTAATGTTCGAGCTGTTTCAGCTGTATATGCCCTGAATCCATCTGTTCCAACAAAAAACAAGACAAAACCAAATACGATAACGATTAACAGTGATAAAAGATTTTTATTTTTGATCATACGATCACGTCCTACCATTCATATTTTACGTTGAAAATACCATAGAGATAGTCAATCGACTATCTCTATTTAATTTTAGTATTCTATTTTACGATCGTTTTCGCTTTTGTTCCTACCATGTGATGAATGGTGGGGATCCTGGTACGTTGATAATGTCCATTATTGGAACAACATATCCCATTGCTACGATTAGAATTAACAATACAATGGTAAGTCCCCATCTTTCCGTCCATTTTGGTGTAGGATAAGCGTCTGCTTCCGGCTCTCCGATAGGAAATTCCGTATTACCTTTTGGTGCAAAGAACATTAAGTTAAATACGATATAGACCATAAGTACAACACCGATAATAAGGAATGTACCACCGACAGCTAGTAAGATTAAATATGGATCCCAACTTAATGCTGTTGCGTTATCTCCGTATGTTGTATAAGAAGTTCTTCTTGGTGAACCAAGTAGACCTACGAAATGCATAGCTCCGGACATAAATAGCATACCAATTGTCCAGATGATTGTTTGGATAATACCTAATTTATTCATTTGTGGTGTTAATACACGTTTGGATAGATGTGGAATTAACCAATATGCAACTCCAAAGAAAGTTAGTGCAACTGTAACTCCTAATGTTAGGTGGAAGTGTCCAACTACCCATAGTGAATTATGAACGACTTGGTTTAATTGGTTATTCGTTTGAGCAATACCACCTGCACCGGCAGGAATGAATGCTACCATGGCAATAAATGGTGCTAAAAATCGAACGTCTCCCCATGGTAATTTCTTGAACCAGCCTAACAAACCCTTTCCACCTTTTCTTCTACCTGTTCTTTCAAACATAGCAAACATGGCAAATGCAGTCATCAAGGATGGGAATCCAATTGAGAGACTCATAAATACGTGGATGAATTTCCAACCTTCTGTGATACCAGGGTCAACAATTTGATGGTGGAATCCTCCTGGGATATTAAGAATTACTAATAAAATTACAACTAACCGTGTTAGGGAATCACTAAATAGTTTTCCACCAATTAGTTTCGGAACAGCAACATACCATGCTGATATTGCAGTTAGGTACCAAATGTTAACCAACGTATGACCGAAACTCCAGAATAACGTACGACTAAGCATAACATTAATAGTTTCTGTCCAGCCAAGTGACCAAGGGATTAACATTAAGACTTCAACTGTCACACCAAGACTTCCAAATACAAGCATAACGAATACACCAGTTGCAAAGAATGCAAGTAATGGAATATGTTGACCTTTGTGATTTTTTCTCCAGTGAGCTACATTAATAAAAGCACCGAATGCAGCAATCCAAATTCCAACTACAAGAAATACTAAACCAATGTAAAATATTGGTGAAGCCTGCATAGGTGGATAAAATGTATACATAACAGATGCATTACCCATTACTACAGTTGTTGCAACAAGAACAACACCTAAAACCATCGCTCCAAATGCAGTCCATCCCATTTTTCTTACTTTCGGAAGAAGTCCTCCAAGAGTATGAGAAAGAGAAGCGTAAAAGTAACCGACTGTGAATGTAGTAGTAAATACAAGAACGAGTAAAATGCCGTGTGTAGTTAATGTTTGATAATAATCAAACCATGTCGGTAGTTCCATAAGTCCTGCACGATTTAAACCTTGAAAAAGTCCTAAGAATCCTCCGATTAATAATGCGATAAATGATACTGTAAAATAAGTTAATGAAAGCTTGGCGTCTTTAGGATTAACACCTAACGCGTGTTGCAGCTTTTCATTAAATGGCCTTTTTTCAGCTAATTCCATTTATTACCCCTCCTTTATTTCACAATAATGGTTGTTGCCATCATTTGGTGACCAGCACCACAGTATTCATTACAAAGAACTAAATATTCACCAGGTTCATCAAATGTTTGTGTAATTCTTTGAACATGTCCTGGAGTTACCATAGCATTAATATTTGTACCAGCTACTTGAAATCCATGTACCACGTCTCTAGAAGTCATGATAAATTCTACTTCTGATCCAGCAGGTACCTCTATTTCATTCGGAGTAAAACTGAAAGCTTGTAATGTCATTACAACCTCATATTTATTTTCTCCTACTTCGAAAACACCAGGATTATCGAAAGGGGCTGTTTCTGAAACTTTCTGCGGATCAATAGTTTCCATTCCACTTGGTGGAGCCATCCCTTGTGCAAAAGCTTGATAGCCAGTTAAAACCATTGAAAGAATAATAATTGCTACTCCAATAATGAGCCAAATTTCTTCGGCACGATGTAATTTCATGTTATAACCTCCCTATTAAAGTCTGACCATATAAAGCACCCATAGCAGTAAAATACAAGCTACAATCGTTCCCCCTACAAATACCAAAGAGGAAAATAGCGCGCCTTTAAATGAGTGTTCTTCGTTAACATTTTCTTTTGATACAACTTCTTTATTTGTTTCCATTCATAACCCCTCCCTTAGATTTCTTACTTTCATTTTATGATTTTACATACCTTACATAAGTGAACCACATCACACCCAAGATGTGATTTAAGGCACTTTTTACAGATTTCGTGACAAAACTTTGAACAAAAGCATATTAATGGATGTTGTTTTTTATCGTTACTTCGCATTTTATATAGACTGTTGATATCTTTAATTCAGAATAGTAATGCTCTCGCTTACACTGATGATTATTTTGTGCAGTCATTCGCTCCGGCAGAATACTCCGCTTTCCGTGGGCACGGCCTCAGCCTCCTCGGAAGAAAACCACTTCCTGCGGGGTCTTCGGACACGTGCTATTCCCACAGGAGTCTCCGTATTCTTCCTCCGCTTAAATATGCGCTCAAGATTACTTTGAGCTTATATCTCTAAAAATTACGTTTTAAGACCGTAATAATCCTTAAAACAGCATATTTCTTTTTTATACAAGTAGAGCAGACGCATAGCGGAGGAAATACACGGAGACTCCTGCGGGAAGAAGAGCATCGGTGAGACTACGTAGTGCGAAAGCACGAAGGAGGCTCACCAGCTCCCCGCGGAAAGCGTGTATTTCCGCAGCGAAAGTTAAGCACATTACTCTGAATTCAGATTATCAACAGTTTCTATCAACTCCGACTTAGATAAAAAGCAACACAACTTACGAAAAGAGCTTTATTGAACACAAAAAAATGAGGAGACGTTTGTCTCCTCATTTTTTATTCCATCCAGCTTGGTTTTCCAAATCCTTGGAATTCTTCATCTATGGTATCTTCAAATGCTTCTGACTCTACTACTTCTTTTAAGTCTGTTGCTAGTTCACTATCTTCATTTTCCGCTGTTATTGCTACTACATTACGATAGGAATCATTCATATCTTCTAATGCTAATGCATCTAGCAAGTCCATTTCTGCTGCTAAAGCATAGTTCCCAGGTACAGCAGATAGGTCAGCACTTTCCACTGCGCGTGGTAGTTGACCAGCTTCGATTGGTTGGAATACTAAGTTTTTTGGATTTTCTACAATATCTTTTTCAGAAACCGTTAATTCTTCAGCATTTTCATCAATTACGATTAATCCTTCATCTCTAAGTGTATTAAAAGCTCTTGCTCCGTTTGTTGGATCATTTGGAATGGCAATAGTTGCTCCATCTTCAATTTCTTCTATAGAATTATATACATCTGAATAAATCCCCATTGGTGCTGTTGGTACAGTAATAAGTGCAGTTAAATCCATATCATTTTCCACTTCAAAGTTTTCCAGGTAAATAGTATGTTGGAATAGGTTTACATCAATATCTCCATTATCCAATGCGTTATTGGGTTGAATGTAGTCACTGAATTCAACCACTTCTACTGTATACCCTAATTCTTCTAACCCGGGTTTCAGACCTTTAGTAGACATGTCACTGTATGGTCCTGGTGTTGCCCCTATCTTAATGTCTTTAGGTTCTTCTGCAGACTCTGAATCACTACCTTCCGAATTTCCACATGCTGCTAATAGCAAGATTGTAATAAAAACAATCAGTGCAAGGACGTTCTTCTTCATGTTATTTTCCCCTTTTGTGTATAATTTTTATTATCAGGCACTTTCCAAGAAAACCATTATTTCTTTAGAAAAACTGCCAACATAAATCCTTTATTTTTTGTCGACTACCTTGGCTATTTTGTCCCCAATCAGTTGAATAAGCTGAACAAAAACGATCAATATAACTACCGTAGTTATCATAATCGTGTCATCATATCGATAATAACCAAATCGAATGGCTAAGTCTCCAATACCGCCACCACCAACTGTTCCCGCAATGGCAGAAGTTCCAACTAAACTCACAACCGTAATCGTAATACCTGAGATAATTCCAGATTTGGCTTCTGGTAATAATACATCTTTAATAATCATCCATGGTGTACCACCTGCTGCTATTGCTGCTTCAATTACTCCATAGTCAATCTTGCGAAAAGCTGTCTCTACTAATCGAGCAAAAAAAGGAATGGCAGCAACAGATAAGGAAACACTCGCAGCGGTAGGCCCAATCATTGAATCTACAAGCCAAACTGTGAAAGGGATCAATGCAACCAGCAAGATAATAAAAGGAATTGATCGAATCATATTTACGATAAAACCTATCACTTGATTAATGATACGATTTTCCCAAAACAATCCTTTATCCGTAACAAACAGCAAGATACCTACTGGTAGACCAATCATCACTGCTACAAATAAGGCTATAGCAATCATATATAAAGTCTGCATAAACGCAAGGTTAATTTCTGGCAAAAATTCAATCAAATGGTTTACATCAAACTCCATGACGTATCACCTCCACTAGTGCTGTTCGTTTGCCAATATAGTCTAAGGCTTTTTTAATTTCAGCTTTCCCGCCTGTCAATTCCATAACAAAAATTCCTAACGGCTGTTCTTGTATATAATCAATCGACCCATGTAAGAAATTCCCGTTTATGGCGAACTTTTGTATCGTATCTGAAACAACACTTTCACCAGCTACTTCACCTTTAAACACTACTTTTACTAAAGTTCCTGAGACCTTCTTTAAGATGGTCTCAGGTAATTCAAAGGAGATAACACTTTCAATAAACTCTCTTGTCAATTCCTCTTTAGGACTAGCAAAAATATCATACACTTTACCTTCTTCTACCACTCTACCACCTTGCATAATAGCCATCCTGTGACAGATTTCTTTTACTACATCCATCTCATGTGTAATTAATACGATTGTTATATTTAATTCTCTATTAATCTTCTTTAATAGTTTTAAGATAGACTTGGTTGTTGTTGGGTCGAGCGCAGAAGTCGCTTCATCACATAAAAGAACTTTTGGATTATTCGCAAGCGCTCTTGCAATTCCAACTCGCTGCTTCTGACCACCACTTAACTGACCAGGGTAAACATCCCTTTTATCGGATAACCCTACCATTTCTAACAGCTGTTCCACCCGATCGTTGATTTTACTCGCTGGTACTCTTGCTGCCTTAAGTGAAAAAGCAATATTCTCGAATACGGTCTTCTGACTCACTAAATTAAAATGTTGGAAAATCATCCCAATACGCAATCGAGCTTGACGCAGTTCTTCACTTTTTAATGTGGTTAAATCTACTCCATCCACTGTGATGTTCCCAGTCGTTGGTCTTTCCAGTAGATTGATGCATCTTACCAAGGAACTTTTTCCTGCACCCGAGTAACCAACAATCCCATAGATTTCCCCTTCATTTATTGTTAATGAAACATTATCGACGCCTTTTATTTCCCCTTTCTTTGTTCGATAGACTTTTGAAAGGTTGTTAATAGTAATCATCTATTTCCCCTCACTTGTATCACCACTATGTTAATAAAAAAAATGCTCCATTCATCTGAAAGGAGCATGGACACACATTTATGTATCTTCCGCTTATCTTTCAGAATGTATACTCATTCTGTAGGACTTGGCACCTTCCCAATTAATGAAGGGGGTTGCCGGACGTCATAGGGCCTATCCCTCGGTCTCTCTAGATAAGATAAAATATTCAATTTGTAAATGATGTTTATTATTATACGTCTGGAACAATAAACTGTCAACGAGTAATTTTCATTCGTTTTTAATTAGTAAGATTTTTTGCGTTATCCTTGTTCGATCAAAATTCTGTTAATTTGTTTAATTAATTTATCAGAAAAATCACGAATCTTACTCCATCTATCAGAATCCAGTTTTAGTTCATTAAATTCATCTCCTACTTCTGTTGATTCAAATTCACTAACAAGTATCTTTTTCAACAATCTACTATCAACAAACTCAGGTAATGGAAAACCATATAATTTTAATAGATTGTCTGTACTCGCTAGAATCCCATCTGAAATGTGCTTTTCCATTTGTGCGACCGGGTGTAGCCATGAAGAACCAATATGTATTATCTTTCTTTTATTTCTATCAACAATAATATAAATCCAGTCTTCATTTGTATGTAGTTGTGAATTAGTGATAGTTGCTTCAATATAGTCCAATTCTCCACCCCCAACATGGTAGAACTAAGAGGAATTCTCTGTTTTTAAATATTGTTTTTACCTTTTTCTATATTATCACAAAATTATGTATTACGTGAAATTACATTACTATTACACAAAAAAAATGGTGTACATCAGCTGTATACCATTTTAAGTCCTCTATTCCATTTATACTGCTCGATCAATAAAGCATGCTAACACTTGTGCTTCTTCATCTGTAACAGGTACAAATAGATGAGGTTTAGATCCCTCAAAATAAGCGCTATCCCCTTTTTCCATATAATAATTTTCACCATCATACAATAAATAGATAGAGCCCTCCAGTATGAAAATAAATTCATCCTGAGTATGAGTATAGGTTTCCGTTCTCATATTCATATTTTTTGGAGTAACATGTACAATAGTTGGTTCTATTCCACTAAATTGAGACCGATTTGCAAGTAATTCATAGGAATACCCCATATGTGCATCCCCTACTTTGGATTTTCGGTTTGACCTTTTCTGTAATACAAGCGTATCATCAACCTTGTCGTCCAGTAGCCAGGATAATGTTACATTCAAAGCTTCACTAATTTTAGAAAGTGTAGCTACCGCTGAAGCAGTTTGCCCATTCTCAATTTTGGATAACATACTTTTGGATATACCGCATTCTTCAGCAATCTGCTGCTGGGTTTTCTTTTGTCTTAAGCGCAGACCTTTAATTTTTTGTCCAATCTTATTTAAATCTATCGAAACTCATTCCCTTCTGCTACGTTCCATTATGTAGTCCTTTTATCATAGAATAGCTAAGTGTTTACAGTCAAGAAATGACAGGAAAACTTTTTGGAATGCTAATGTAATGATGTCCTTTATACAAATATATATAATAGAAAGAACAAGCCTTTGTATAATCTATACCGTGAAGGCAGAATACTAAAAGCGAAGTATTCTGCCTCTGTTCATGTTACTAATTCCCGGAACAATATTTGATTCTCTTTCACCTACGAACCATATAAAGGTATTAAAGGTACCATAAAGCTGCTATTGTGCATTTGCTAATAATGACCTGCTAGGTAATACTTTTCCTAACTTACTTTGAATATACAAAGAAGCTTCTTGTATGTTCTTTTCATCAATTCCTGTTTCTATTCCTAAACCATGTAATAGGTACAATACGTCATTTGTAGCAACATTTCCCGCTGCTCCAGGCGCATAAGGGCATCCACCCAATCCTCCGATAGAGCTATCGAAGCGAGTAATACCATACTGTATGGAAGTAAGTATATTGGCTATAGCCATTCCTCTTGTATCATGAAAATGCATAATTATTTTCTCTTGCGGATACCTTTTCAATATGACATCAAGTAGGTTTTCTACTTGTGAAGGTACAGCTGAACCTATCGTATCACCTAGTGACAGATCATCAACGCCTAATTCTAATAATCTATCACATACCGTAATTACTTTTTCTGGATCCATTCTTCCCTCATATGGACAATCAAATACTGTGGATACATACCCTGTCACATATTTCCCTTCATTTTTAGCGTCTTCAATTACTCCCTTTAATACAGGAAATGTTTCATTTATCGATTTATTTATGTTTTTTCTATTGTGGGTTTCACTCGCAGACATAAACACAGAGGCTCCATCTACTCCTGCTTCCAATGCATATTCTAAACCTTTTTGGTTTGGTACAAGAGCAGAGTAAGTTACTTGAGGATTCCGCTTGATTTGTTTACCAACTTCTCTTGCATCAGAGAGCGCTGGAATCATCTTAGGGTTCACAAAAGAGGAATATTCAATCTCTTTAATTCCTGTATTGGATAACATATTAATCCAGGCAATTTTCGATTCAGTAGGTACCCATGTCTTCTCATTTTGTAATCCGTCACGTGGGCCAACTTCCTTTATTCTCACAGATCCAGGCAATTTCTCCATATCAAACCCTCCTGTTCATTGGTATTAATTCATCAGACACTTTTCACAGAATTCATTGCTTTTGAAGTTTTACTGTTGTTAGAGATTCCTGATTTATTTAATTCAGAATAGTTAGCCCTCGCTTTCACTTATGAATGTTTTTTGCTGGCATTCGCTCCGGCAGAATACTTGCGGTTCGCGGGCACGGCCTCAGCCTCCTCGGAAGAAAACCACTTCCTGCGGGGTCTTCGGATACGTGCTGTTCCCACAGGAGTCTACGTATTCTGCCTCCGCTATGATATACCCTCTAGATATTTTTAAAGCTATAGTCTATAATGTCGCGCTTGGGGCAGTTGTTCCTCGTAAATAGAATTACTCTAGTTAAAATCAAGTAGAGCAGGAACTTAGCGGAGGAAATACACGAAGACTCCTTGAAAAAAGAAGACCACTTTTTTCTGCGTGCGATGTAACCCTGCCGAAGCGTTCCTTGTCCTGCGGGAAGAAGAGCATCGGTGAGACTACGTAGTGAGGCAACTACATGAATAATCTTCCTTGTTCCCTTGCGCCGAGAAAGCCCACTTCGAAGCATTACTGGAAGACGCAGGCGCACAAGCTTTTCAGCACGGAGGAGGCTCACCAGCTCCCCGCGGAAAGCGTAGTGTATTTCCGTAGCGCATGTTTAGCAGTATTCTGAATTAAAGTTTTCAACAGTCTATGTTAAATGTATAGTAAAGTCATCTTAAAAAAAGCAACAATCTTTTAGAAAAGATCCAATCATGAAAAATTATTTTCGTCTACGAGTGTCTGTGTGGTCTTATTGAGGTAGGGATTTTATAGTTTATGTGTTTGTATAATAAATAGTTCAACCTTTAAGAAATCGCTTTCTCTTTTTGGTGAATATTATAAACCTATATGCATTTTATTCATCGAAGTTTCTTTTTATTCAACTTTGTTGAATACAGTATATAATAACTATTCTGTTAATGTCAATTAGAGAAGTGATTCTAAATATATGAACATGGCATTTCTTTAAAAAAAATCCATTTAAAAAGGTTCGGATTATGTCCGAACCTTTTACCTTCAGAAGATTGTGCATTCATTTAATTTGAATGTATATTCCTGCTATGTATTTATTGAGCTTATTTTTCGACCATTTTTTCCACCCTTTCTTCCTCATTAAACCAACCTTTACATACATCTACCCAATCTTTTGCAGATGCATAGATACCCAATTCTTCTAGTGTTAATTCGATAGCACTATTGGTACTTCCACAAGCCGGAAAGACCGTTTCAAATCGTTTCATAGATTTATCCAAATAGACATCTAAGTTTTTTTTTAATCCAAACGGACAGACACCACCAATTTTATGCTCAGTTTGTTCCAGCACCTGATCTGGTGAAAGCATTCTTGCTTTATAACCGAAAGTATGACGAAACTTTTTATTGTCAATTTTCACATCTCCTGCTGCAACGATAAGTATCGTCCCTTCCACTTCCCCTCTAAAACATAAAGTCTTAGCAATTCGTGCTGGTTTAACCCCAATTGTATTCGCCGCTTCCTCTACAGTAGCACTAGAAGAGTCAAACTCCATCACTTCTTGTTCTCGATCAAATTTTTTAAAATGTTTTTTCACACTTTCAATTGACAACTATTCTTCCACCCTTTCAGAACTTTTTAATTGTTATAATAACACACTTTAACACGGGAAATCGATAAAATAATTCTCTAATTTTCAAAATACTATTGAACTCTTTCTTATCTTTTGATAGTATGATAGTAAATTTCATAGATACCTTATCAGATCGGTGAGGTAGAGGTGCATTTAATATAAGTAATCAATCGGAGTATGACATCGCCTGATGATTGATGAAAGGATTAGATGCCGAAGCGTAATAAGCGTCCATCTTATTGCTGCTGGGATGTTCCCTGAATAAGGGGCAGACTGTCATGCTTGTTTTAACCAAGTATGGAGAACTACTGATCGAAATGGAGGATAACGTATATTGTAGAATGAAACAATGATAGTTATTATCTATCATTGTTTTTTGAATTGATAAAGTTCATATTTCACACCACCACCTCCCCATTCGTTCCTAGACTCCTTCTTCTTTCTTAATTTTATTTTCCAAGAAAGTTTCCTTAATCAAAACTGGCATTAAACAGTATTTCTAAAAACAAAATAGAATATTACTTTTCTAAGTGAACGGAGTTTGTATAAAATACGAACTAGTAAATAATGGCTCTTTGTGCAAGTTTTATTTTCAAAAAATGACACAGTTGATAGAAACTGTTGTTAATCTGAATTCAGAGTAATGTGCTTAACTTTCGCTGCGGAAATACACTACGCTTTCCGTGGGGAGCTGGTGAGCCTCCTTCGTGCTGAAAAGCGTGTGCGCCTGCGTCTTCCAGTAGTGCTTCGAAGCGATCCTAGTAGACGCAGGCTCAGTAACGGTTTTTCCGCTAGGAGGCTGAGGCCGTGCCCGCGAGCCGCAAGTATTCTGCCGGAGCGAATGATCGCACAAATCAAAAGTGTAAGCGAGAGCTACACTATCCTGAATTAAAGATATTAGAACTCTATACAAAATATGAAACAAAGCTATGTTCAAAAAGCAATAATCTTTTAGAAAATAGCCAAAATAAAAAGCTTAAATGAAATATACTAGATACTACTTCAAAAGGGAGTTTTTCACATGAGAAAAATTTATATAAATGGAATCTTTTATACCTTTGATAAAATACATCCAATTGTCGAATCAGTAGTCATTCAACATGGTCGATTTATTGACATGGGTACGACTGATGATATGCTATTGCATTGGAAAAATCCTAACTGTGAGGTTATTAATCTACAAGGAAAAGCTGTTACACCTGGTCTAACTGATAGTCATCTACATTTATCAATGGTAGCAGATAACTTCCTTAACTTGGGTTTGACTGGAATAACTTCCAAAGAAGATATGTTGGAAATGATTCAAAAAAGAGCAAAACAACTAGAACCGGGAGAATGGTTGTTAGGAAGTGGTTGGGATGAAAATCTCTTTACAAAGGGGGCTATTCCAACAATTTCAGAGCTCGATTACGTCGCACCAAGTAATCCTTTATTCTTAAGTAGAATTTGTCAGCATGCAGCAGTAGTTAATAGCAAAGCTCTGGAAATTAGTAATTATCACCCATCCATTACAGTTCCTGAAGGCGGAACAATTGTCCTAGACGAAGTAACCAAACAACCAACAGGTCTCTTACTTGAATCTGCCAGAGACCTTATTAAAAAACACATTCCGGAAAATACGTATCCAGTACTAAAAGATGCGATGCGCAAAGCTATACAATTTGCTGTAAAAAAAGGAATAACGAGCGTCCATACCAATGATCCTCATTATCTTGGTGGATTACAGCAAACATATCGTATTTATGATGAACTACTAAATGGTGAAAAGTTAGGCTTACGTACGAATCTATTAATCGATTATGATTTCTTAGATGATCTAAGAGATGCTGGAATGTATACAGGTTATGGTAACAGCACACTACAGATTGGGGCTGTAAAACTATTTGCCGATGGAGCATTTGGCAGAAGAACAGCTCTTCTTTCAGGAGAATATAGTGATGAAGCGGGTAATTACGGTGAAGCCATGTTTGACAACAATGCGCTCTATAGCATTGTCAAACGAGCACGCGACTTAAACATGCCTGTCGCCGTTCATACTATAGGTGATCAAGCTTTGGAAAATGTCCTGGAAGTCTTAGACCAGTTCCCTTCAGTATCTTATCGCGACCGACTGATTCACACACAAGTTCTTCGTGAAGATTTAATCAAGAGACTTGCTCATCCTAGTAGAATTGCTGATATACAACCGCGCTTCTTAGCAAGTGATTTTCCATGGGTGCAAGAACGCTTAGGTGAAGAACGAATTATACTTTCCTATGCATGGAAATCTATGCAGAAAGCTGGGGTTATATGTGCAGGGGGATCTGATGCTCCTGTTGAACCAGTTGATCCACTTCTTGGCATCCATGCAGCTGTTACAAGGAAGATTCCTGGTGAGGACCACATTGGTTTCAATCCTATAGAGAAATTATCCATGCATGAAGCATTTCGATTATTTACTGAATTAGGTGCATACCCAACAAACGAAGAAAAACTAAAAGGAACAATATCCCGTGGGAAACTAGCTGATATGACCGTCTATTCACAAAATCCATTTAACATGAAAGATGCAGATGAATTACTGAATACCCAGATTGTTATGTCCATTATTGGCGGTGATATAAAATATCAGGGATAGATAGGAAGAAAGACATCGCTTAAAGAAAGTCAGGTAATCCTTAAAAAGAGGATTACCTGCTTTTTTTATGTAAGACTGGGTCATTACATTAAGATAATTTTTCTTGATATATTTGATATCCCCACGTAGAAACATGTAATGGAACGTGATAATGTGACGTTTCATCATTGATACCGAAGCGTATGGGAATAATATCAAGAAAAACTGGCTCCTCTAACTCCAGATTTTTTTTCCTGAAATAATCCCCAATATAAAACAATATTTCGTAATCAGCTTTCATCATCTGTTTTTCTGTTAATAGTGGAGCCTCCAACAGTCCCTCTGTATTGGTATAGTTTGCATTAATTAATTCTCTTTGAAAAGATTGCTCATGTCGCATATAAAGTTCTACTAAAACATTTTCGGCAGGCTTACCGTGTGTTAAATCTAATACTTGTGTAGTTAAAGCCATTCGTATTCCTCCCTATCATTTCTATTTTTCTTTTATATTAACTATAGTAACAACTTTATAGAATAATTTCATTATTTTGAATAAAATAAATTAATATTTTATTTGTTAATAAGTAATTTTCAATACCAAACCGAATCCCCTTCTTCATACCTAAGCATTACGTACCTATTTTTTTTATATTATTCTAATATTCTATTTATACTAGCTCAATAGAGTATTAGTAGACTGATAACTGAAAGAAACTTAATCACTTAAAGGAGGAATTTCTTTTGTTAAAAAAAATAGGAAAAAAGCTATTGCCGATAGCTATAGTATCCACACTTGCCATCTCAACATTTGCAAGTGATGTACCAACTGTTGACGCAAAGGTAAGTCCAAACCAAGGGAAAGTCAAGAATGTTATCTTCATGATTGGGGATGGAATGGGGCCAACATACAACACCGCATACCGCTCATTTAAAGATAATAAATCTACACCGTATATGGAAAAGACAGCTTTTGATGAGTATTTAGTAGGTATGCAAGAAACCTATCCATGGGATCCGGACGAAAACATAACAGACTCTGCAGCAGCTGCTACCTCCATGGCTGCTGGCATAAAGACCTATAACAATGCTATAGCCGTAGATGTAAAAAAGAACGAAGTGAAAACTGTACTGGAAGAAGCGAAAGAAGATGGTAAAGCAACAGGACTTGTTGCTTCTTCCCAAGTAAACCATGCAACACCGGCATCTTTTGGTGCCCACGATGAATCACGCCATAATTACAATGACATAGCAGACGATTATATCGACGAAAAAGTAAACGGCGAACCTAAGATTGATGTTATTCTTGGTGGCGGAACTTCATATTTCGATCGCTCTGATCGTGATCTTACGAGTGAATTTCAAGAAGAAGGTTTTAGTTATGTGACAACTAAAAAAGAACTAATGAAAGATGACAATGAACAGGTGTTAGGATTATTCGCACCAGTTGGTTTAGATAAAGCTATCGATCGTCAAGAACATCAACCATCACTTGCCGATATGACAGATGCTGCACTTGATCGTTTAAACCAAGATAAAGACGGGTTTTTCCTAATGGTAGAAGGTAGCCAAATTGACTGGGCTGGACATGACAATGATATTGTCTCTGCTTTAAGTGAAATGGAAGACTTTGAACAAGCTTTTGAATCAGCGATTAATTTTGCTAAAGAAGATGGGCAAACACTTGTTATCACTACTGCCGATCACTCAACGGGTGGATTTGCCATGGGAATTGACGGAGTATATAAATGGGATCCAGCTCCATTAAAAGCAGCTAAACGCACACCTGACTTCATGGCTTCTGAAATCACCAACGGAGCAGATGTAGAAGATGTACTAGAACAATATATAGATCTCAATCTAACGGATGATGAAGTTAAATCCGTTCAAAATGCAGCAAAATCGAACGACGTAACAACCATTGATAATGCGATTGAACAAATATTTGACCTTCGTTCCGGTACTGGTTGGACAACTGGAGGCCATGACGGTGTAGACGTGAATGTATATGCATATGGCCCACAAGCGGATAAATTTGTTGGATTGCACGACAACCATGAAGTTGGTCAAATGGTAATAGATGTTTTAAGCAATAAGAGAAACAAGAAATAAGAATTTAAATATTCCACTTTAGTAAATAGGATCCCGCTCTTTTTTACTATGCGGGATTCATGTCTTCTATTTGGTAGGAGGAAAATATATGAAAAATGCTCTATTAATGATTATTACAACTCTTGTTCTTTCGGGATGTATAAATCCGGATCAACAATCTGAACCCGTTAATGATGAATTCCATCAGAAAAAAGAAACGGACCGTGTTCACGCTGAATCAACAGAGAAAAATGATCCTTATATGCATAATCCACAAGCACCAGATACTCGCTCATTAGAGAATATCGGTCAGGAATTTACTGATGAAAATGGGAAAGTTATTTTAAAAGCAATCTCAGATTATATGGATACACATAGGATTGGCCCAGTCGAACTCAGCATTACGGATATTAAAGTTATGGATTATACTCCTGCCCTCCATTTAATCGATTACTTTCATGGATTCACAAATAACGAAACCAATTTCCATTATATAAAACTTGCTGTAACTATAAACAATACATCTTCAGAAGACGTCAATTTTGCTCCTGTTTCCATTCTTAAAACAAATAAGGGTGAAATGAAAAACTTTGAAGATGATTTTTATTTGCAAAATTTACACGGGATTCTTTTAGCCAACGAACAAAAATCGGGAGAATTAGCCTTTATATTAGATGAGACAACCCCAGACAAATTAACTGAGATTCAGATTACAACCAGTGACATCTTTGACGAAAATAATGAATCTATTCAAAAAGGAAAGGAAATTAATATTCATTTTTAATCTAGGTAGCTGGTTCAAAAGGTTTAATTGAAGTGAATCCGAACTTTTAGTACAATGGTTCGGATTTTTTATACCATAACTTCCCAAACCCGAAATACACCTTGCTAATGATGATTGTTATCATACTTATTATTTTCTCTGTTTTTTGTTTAAGATAAAGCAACTCCCTCTATAATAATTATTAAGAGCAACTATAAAAAATACAGGAGATTCATATGAGAGAAATTATTAAAAGAAACTTACACTCTATCGAAGAAACGCATCAAGTTAAAATACTCTACGCATGCGAAGCTGGCAGCCGTGCATGGGGGTTAGAAAATAAGAGTAGTGATTATGATGTTAGGTTTATTTATATCCATCCAACCAATGATTATTTAAGTATTGACCCTATGGGAATTGGTAAGAAAACCGATGTAATGGAAGTTCCTATTAGCGATAAGCTAGATATGTTTGGCTGGGAATGTACGAAAGCATTACGGCTTTTCAGAAAATCAAATCCCTCTTTTCTGGAGTGGTTACACTCAGAGTTAGTCTATTCTGAAGCATTTACTACAATTAAAAAAATAAAAGACATTGAAAATGACGTCTTTTCAGCTAAATCATCTATTCATCATTATGTAAATATGGCAAAGAATAATTTTAAAAAATATCAACAAGCTGACTTCTTAGATATAAAGCAACTTCTTAATGTGATACGCCCTATTTTATTAGCGAAATGGATAGAAGAGAACAAGAGATTTCCATCAGTTAACCTTCCATTTATTTTAGAAAACTTAACACTTAAAAAGGATATTATAGATTTTATATATTCCTTGATACAAGTGAAGAAGAGCGGAAGGAGTACTTTAAGTAATCCAGAAATAGAAGTACTTCAGTCATTTTCTGTAAAGGAGATTACCCGCCTTAAGAATACATTAAATAAACTGGGACCAAAACCTACTAAACCACTTATTGAACCTTTAGATAATATATTTCGTGAAACTTTAAACGAAGTATGGGGAGAATAAGTTTTTGCTATATTTCAAACTTATAACAATCGTTACATAACATCCTTTATTTGGTATTTAATCCATATATTAACGCCATCTCCGTCTGAGGGAGATATTTCCAATCATACTATAAATATAGATGTTTTCTATATTTTGTTGGACCATTCTCCAAAAGGAAAACTTTGGCTAATGATAAACTATATTACATCTAGTAATCTTTTATTGTGACCTATTTACTAGGAGGAGAAAAGATGAAAAAGATTACTAAATTACTATTAACAATAGCATTAACTATAAGTATATTCACACTTCCAGCTGGTGCGGATGCAGCTTCCTATACTGTTCAAAAAGGAGATAGTTTTTGGTCCATTTCCAATAAATTTGGAATTACCCTTACAAACTTACAAATCGCGAATAATCGTGCTGGCAGTACAATATATACTGGAGAATCTATTCAAATTCCAGATACAGTTTCTTTTGCTGACAAAGAATTAATGGCGAAGCTTGTACATGCAGAAGCGAAGGGCGAGCCGTACGCAGGGAAAGTGGCTGTTGCTACGGTGTTGTTAAATCGTGTAGACCATAATGAATTTCCGAACACAGTTAAAGAAGTCATTTATGAAAAATCAGGTGGTCACTATGCTTTTACCCCTGTACAAAATGGAACAATTAACAGTGGATATACAGCAGAAGATATGAAAGCAGTAGATGAAGCTGTTGCATATCGTGGCCAGGGTAATGGATCTATTTATTTCTACAATCCAAAAACATCAACAAGCGATTGGATTTTTTCACGTGACGTAACCATTACAATAGGTAATCATCGATTTGCAAAATAAATAAAGAGAGGCTGAGACAAAAGAAATTTCGGGAGAATAAAAATGCGAAGTAGATTTAAGGGTAAATTCGCTTCGGAAATATACTCTTTTTCTTTTATGACTCAGCCTCTTTTAACATCTTCACCGAATCCCTGCAGCAGCTTTTACTCGAGCTTCATGTGAAGCATCGGCCTTCCCATCTTTATGCCTTGTGCTATTGCCAAAATAAACATCGAAATGTCCAGTTATACCATTGTTTGCAATAAATTCCCGCTCGTGTGGCATAAAGCTCATACTTGCTGCAATTTTTCTTCCGTCTATTTCCAAGACTACTGCCCTTGGTGTCCAAGAAAAACCTCCCCAAATAGACTTAGCAATATTTGTATCATTAGTTGAAACGGTTTCTGAGTCGGCATGATTGGCGCCAATTGTCCGTTGGATAAAGAAGCTTTTTCCAGTTTTCATATCCGTTACTTTTGCTTTTTTTCCAATAGTAAATACATATTGTGCTTCCGTCCACCAATCCATATATTCTCCATGTTTTTCACTAACTACTTCTTTGACTGCTATATGATGTACAGGAATTCTCAATTTCTGTCCTATAGAAAGTCTGCTATTTGTAGTTAAATTATTTACTTTTAATAATTCACTTTGCGGTATTCCATACTTAATACTTAAATCCCAAATATTATCTCCAGATTCAATGGTATGTGTCGTATACGATATTGAATTTACTGTTGACAGATCTGGTGCATTTAAACCATCAGGTATCTCTAGAATTTGGCCAACTTGAAGCAAATCGGCTTTGAGATTATTTACTGATTTAATTGCATTAACCGAAACATCAAAGCGATTAGCTATAACAGATAAATTTTCGCCAGACTTAACTGTGTATTGAAATGTTGTTCTTTCACTTTGTTGTTCGCTTGCTTTCGGTGTAGATTGGGTACTATTTTCTTTCTGGTTAATTGTGAGGGTTTGTCCAACTTGCAAGGTGTCAGATGTCAAGTTATTTTCACTCTTCAATGCATTTACTGTCATTCCAAATCGTTTCGCAACTGACCATAGTGTATCTCCTGCATTAACTGTATACTTTTGATTAGCAGTTGAAGAATTAGGTGTAGTTTCAGGTTTTGAAGTAGTTGGGATTTTTAACGTTTGTCCAATGCTTAGTAGATTGGATGTTAAATTATTGGATTGTTTCATACTATCCACACTTGTTCCAAATTTATTTGCTATAGAATACAAAGTATCACCTGAAGTAACTTTATAAGATTGTGTTGTATCTGCGCTGCGTTCAGTTGTATCTACACTAGATGCATTTCCTGGAATTTGTAACGTTTGACCAATACTCAAAGAATCTGTTGTTAAGTGGTTGGCACTTTTAATCTCGTTTACACTCGTCCCAAATTTATTAGCCAAGGAGTATAATGTATCTCCAGTCACAACCTTGTAGGTACTAGTTTTGGTTACTTTAGTTGAAGATACATTTCCATTGTTTGCACCTCCAATTGGAGCTGGTATTATTAAAGATTGTCCAATTGTTAAGGTATCTTCAGTTAGGTTGTTTACATCCTTTATTTCGTTAATACCTATTCCAAATTTATTCATTAAAGACCATAACGTGTCACCAGGCTGAACCGTATGAATGGCCTTAGGAATAATTAAAGGTTGATTGAGTTTCACTGTGTCTGAGGTTAGATTATTTGCACGCTTTATATTGGCTACAGAAGAATTATATTTTTTTGCAATACTATAGAGAGTGTCTCCAGCTTCCACTTTATAATATATCCCACTAGAATTAATAACTTCTGAGGTATTTGATAATTCAGCTGCTTCAGAAGTAGATATATTTGTGCCCATAGCTAAGGATGTGACAACCATTCCACCTGCCATAATTTTAACCATACTAACTTTTACATTAGGGTAGCGCGTATGGATGATTTGTCTCGCAGTGGCCATAAAATTGCGTTTAGTCTTAGGAACAGTTCCTAATTCATTAGCAAATTCCGTCATAGAATCATTAAGATAAATAAATAATGTATATTCATTGGTTTGTTTATCAAGTTTTATTTCATATTTTTGTATTTCATTCATCGAAACGGTCTCCTTTTGTATTTTTATCAGCGGAGTATATGTTTTAGTATTCTACAAAAAGAAAAAAACATGATTTCTTTATTTTGGTGCCTGTCACTCCCCGATTTTTGTCGAATGCTCATAAAGAAACCTCTTCTGGTTGGAAGAGGTTGCGGCTAACATGTTTATTTTATTTGGGATATGTCCGTTTTTGGGAAGTAGAATTGAATAATTTCCTTATAGTTTTTTCCTTTTTCTCCCATTACATAGGCACCCCATTGACTCATACCTACTCCATGACCATACCCTTTTCCTTTCATGGTATATGCTTCATCTTCATTTTCTAAAGAATCAATAAGATAACTTTTAAATATCGTTCCTCCTATCATTGGACGAATACGGTTTAATTTTACATCATCAAGGTTTATCCGTTGATATAATACGGTTCCTTCAAATAACTTCCATAAAAATTCAACTGAAATCGATCCTCTTACACTTCTGTCGGACGCAAGCTGTTGATCTGTTAACTCGAATTTTGGGATTGAAAGAATCTTAATCTCACCAGGATACCCATGGTTGTTTAACCATTTTTTTATAGATGACGTAATTTCTTTATCTTTCTCTTTTGTACTTCCCCACCAATCTGGATTATACCAATCCATATTATCAACATCGACCTGTACCTTGTTTAAAGTAAATTCCCACGGGTGTGTTGGATCGTAGGGATCATCTTTTATCGGGAAAAATGGCAGCGCCTTTCCTCCCCACACATGAGAGTTGTTTTCCGTAACTCCCCCATTACTTGCTGAGTAAAATGCATCGATAAGTTGATTATCGTAAGTAATAACTTCTCCCTTTGTTTCCTCGACGGCTTTTGTAGTATTTTCATTCCAAGTATAACCACCATAAACTTGATAACTGATGGTATCATCAATTTCCTGGTCCAAATGGGATGCAGCATATGTTCTCGCTGCAAGCGCCTGTGCCTTCAACGTTTCAAGACCCCAATCCGGGAATACCTCAAATGGAACAACTCCCTTCAAATAATCTTCTAAAGGGAGCTGATTAACTGGACGAATGAATTCCTTATCCTCCAATCGTAACTCCACTGCACCTAAATATGGCCGATCATTTATCTGAATCACATGTTGGTAATCATAATTATTGGGGATAAGTACAAGTGATTCTTGGATTCTATACGTTTCCTTTCCTTCTCTCAAAAAGAGAGAGCCTTTTTTTGCAACTAACTGATAAGTAACACCCTCTTTTAATTCAATGGTAGGGTCAAATGTGAAATAATCCCCTTTCAACTGGAAACTAACCTTTGATGTATTGCCAATATAGTTTACTAATCGAACGTGCATCATATCTTCAGAAGAAGCTGCTTTGGCTGAATCAGGGATTAATACTGCGAAAACCAACATTAAAATTAGCATGATGTCTCTCATTTCGTACCATTCCTTAGTCTGTAGTTAATGTTTTTAATTGCTTTCTATTCCTTTCTAGAGGTTAAAACTCAGAGGCTCTTTTCTAAAATTTGTTGCTTTTTGTAATGTGACTTTGGTCATATTTTGTATAGAGTTCTAATATCTTTAATTCAGAATAGTGTAGCTCTCGCTCACACTTATGTTTGATATGTGCGATCATTCGCTCCGGCAGAATACTTACAGTTCGCGGGCACGGCCTCAGCCTCCTCTCGGAAAAACATACCTGCGCCTGCGTCTACTAGTATCGCTCCGAAGTAGGCTTCCTCACCAGCTCCCCGCGGAAAGCGGAGTGTATTTCCGTAGCGGGGTTAACGAATCGCTCCATTAGTTATTTATTCTGAATTAAATATATCAACCGTTTCTATCAACTACGACATTTAAAAAGCAACAAAATATACGAAAAGCGCCAAACTCAATTAACTTTTTTACCTAACTCTACTTGTACTGCAATACTAGTACTTTGTATTTTTAGTTCTAATTATTCCCAACATAAAAAAACAGAATCCATCCAAGGATCCTGTTTTCATTATTTATTTCACAACGATTTTAGTACTGCTGTATCCTTCTTTTGTTTTAGCGACTTCTAAAATTGCCGGGAACATATTTTTTAAATCTTGTACATGGGATATGACACCAATCATTCTTCCTGTTTGCTGCAATTCAATTAAAGTATCAATGGCTTTATTTAGTGCCTCTTCATCTAGAGAACCGAAACCTTCATCAATAAACATCGTTTCAATTGAAATGTTTCCTTGAAAGCTTTGAATGACATCAGACATGCCTAGGGCTAAACATAAAGAAGCATTAAATTTTTCTCCTCCTGATAATGTTTTTACGTCCCTAGTTTGTCCAGTGTACGTATCATAAACATCAAGTCCAAGTCCACTCTGTTTTCCATGTGATTCTTGACGATCACTTCGAATTAAATAAAATTGCCCATTTGAAAGTCGTTTTAAACGCTGATTTGCGGCTTCAATAATTCTCTCCAAATACTCAATTTGTAAATAGCGTTCAAAAGATATACGCGAGTCATTTTGTCCACGAATGACATCATATAAATCTGTAATCGTTCCTAGTTGTTTTTCATAATTGGCCACTTGTTCATTCACTTCAATAATTTTTGTAATCATTTTTGCAGATTCTTGATAATATTCTTTGGACAAATTTAATTGCTGTAAAGCAGATTCATAGCCGCTCTTTAATTCGACAAGTTTTTGTTCGAGAACAGTTAAGTCAACTCTTTCTTTATTTTTCAATGTTAATTCCAATTCCATGACTTGCTGTTTCAAACTAGATAGATTTTCTTTAAACCCTTGAATAGCTGCTTTCATCTTTTCACGCTCTGTTAGAGGTATCTTTGCTTGGTGATATAGATCCACAGAAGTAAACTTGGCGTCTGAAAGCTGACTTTCAAATGCTATTTCTGCCTTTTCTCGCCTAGTTTGAGTTTCATTTAGTTGTTGTTCCTTATTCTCTAGGTTTGTAGCTGCTTTAGTGTTTTCTTCTTTTGCCTTTTCTAATAACTTCTGGGCATTCTCCCAGTTCTTTTCTAATCTCTTATATAGTTCCACGGTTTCGTGAATTTCTTTTTCAAGTATCGTTAGATCCTGTACAGATTCTGGGATTTTACTCACTCTTTCTTCATAACGTGCTTTTGTTGTTTCATAGGATGTTTTTTGCTCTTGAAAAGCTTTATCTAATAGCTCTTTCTTAGATTCAAGCTGTTTGATTAAAGTAACTTCCCTATCATAAGCAACTCTTAACTTACGTAATTGCTCATGTTGTTTATTTAGCTGCTCTACTTCCGTACCAAGCCTTTTACCATCTGCTATCAACTGTTCATTAACAGCAAAAGCATCTGTAACTGGAACATTTAATTCAGCAAGTTCCTCTGCTTTTTCCTTTTGATTAGTAGTTTTAGTTTCAAGAATCGCAAGTGCATTGCGGTAAGAACTTTCTAATTCATCGAGCCTTACCTTTAATCTGTCTAATTCGTCTCTTGTAGTTATTTGGCCATTTTCAGCGGCCTTTTTTGGATGATCCAAACTCCCGCATACCGGACATGCTTCCCCATCATGTAGATGTGCTGCTAGCATACTTGCTTGATTATTCATCCATAAAGCTTCTTTCTCACGATAGGTATCTTTTAATTGTTGAAAAGCTTGTTTCTTTTGCTTCATTTCTTCTTGTTTAATAGTTATTTCTTTGGTTAAATTAATATAATCTCGTAATACGCGTGCCTGTTCACGCATTTCATGTAATTTTTGTTGTTTAGATGGTAGGTGGCTTGTAGCTTCTTCCAATAATTTAATGTTTTTACTTTTTTCGTCTGCTGTTTGATTTTTGTCTTTCCAGTCAGCTTGTACTTGTTCTAGATCACTGTATGCTTGATTTGCTTTGTTTCTTAGCACTTGCAACTGTTTTTTCATTTGATCTATGTCTTGAACCATTGGTAAAAACTCATGCAGGCGATCTAGTTTTTTACTGATCTTCTCGCGTATGTCTTTCTTTTTCTCTTCCTCGTTGTAGGCAGCTTCCGCATTCTTAAATTGCTCATCTGACTGTTTCTTGTTAATTTGGGCATTTTGTAAGAGTAGAAGTTTCTGTTTTTCTTCCTTTTTCCATTCCGCTGCTTGTTTTTCATAAATTTCAATACCACTGGCCCGCTCTGCATCTGCTAATTGCTTTTCCTGCTTTTCCATGCTTGGTATCTTTTCTTCCAGTTCTTTTAATTTTACTTTCTTTTGATCTAGTTCGATAAAACGATCATTAACTGCTTTTGTTTGATAATAAATGTTTTGCTGCTTGTCATGCTGCTTATACGCTTCATCATATTTCTTTTGATCCAAATCAATTTTCTCGCGATAAAAGAATACTTCTTTTTCCAAACCCGAAATAATTTGATTAACATTAAAGTGTTCCTCGGATAGTACTTGAAATAAATGAGAGTCTTTTCTTTCAGGTAAGACAGCAAAAATATTTTGAATTTGGTTATCTCTCGTTTGTTTTAGTTGATCAAATTCCTGCTTGACAATGGATTTTTTCTGCTTCAACAATTCTCCTATTTGCTTATAGGATTCGGTTTTAAAAATTCTCCTTAGAATTTCTTCCTTATTTTCTGTTTCTGATGTAAGTAATTTACGAAATTCACCTTGTGGCAACATGACAATTTGCTTAAACTGATCTTTTGTCAGTCCAATAATTTCTTCTACCTTTTTATCAATCTCTGAAACAATTTGTCTGTCTACACAAGGAATTTCTGTTCCATCTACTATTTCATAAAATTCATACTTCTCACCGGTTTTTGTTTTATTCCCTTGTTTCACATGTCCAAGTTGCCGAAGAATACGATAGGTTCTTTGATGAAGTTCGAACACTAGTTCAACTGCAGTATGTGTATCATCTTCAGCAAAATCACTGCGGAGCATCGCAGTATTCTCTCTATCTGAACCACTAGCACTTCCATATAGGGCGAAACTTATCCCATCAAAGATAGTTGTTTTACCAGCACCAGTGTTGCCTGAAATCACAAAGAGATGATTTTGTTCTAGTTCTTGAAAGTCAATTGTTTCGGTATATTTATAAGGCCCAAACGCCGTCATTGTTAATTTGATTGGCTTCAAAAGTCTATACTCCCCTTTAAGTATTAGTTTTTAATGGCTTCTCGTTTTCTATTATCTACTGATTCATTTTCTTCTTTAAGCATTTCATCAAGCGCCTCTTTAAAAAGATTTTCTGTATCTTCATTTGGTACTTTTCCTGACACTTCTTTATAGAACGCCTTAAAAAGGTCAAAATCGCTCATGCTGCTACGATTAACTTTCGTTTTTTCTTCACCATTATCGAAAAGGTTTATGTTAAGATTCTTCCTCTCCACATGCATTGCGTTTGGATAAACCGAGCGAACCTTCTCCATTGGGGATAATACAGGTGCTTCATCAAGTAAACGGACGAAAACATAATCTTCATTAACAGGCTGTGTAAGTAGTTCTTCCATGGTTGCTTCAACCGTTCGAATATCACGTCTTGGGGTAAGATGTCTTTTTTCAATCGATACATTTCCTTCTTCATCCATCTCAACAACCAGAAAACCTTTTTTATGGCGTTCTTCTGATACTGAATACTTTAAGATAGAACCGGAATAACGGATGGTTTCATCGGAAACATAGTGGGCCTGGTGCAAGTGGCCAAGCGCGGTGTAATGAAAGGCTTTAAAATGTTGGGCGTTAACATATTCTGCTCCGCCAATTGATAGTGGTCTTTCGGAGTCACTTGTATTTTCTTCAGCTTTTCCAAATGGAGTTACAAAAGCATGTCCTACATAAACATGACGACTATTTGGATCCATGTCCATCGTGATTTTTTGGATAGTCTTCTCTGCAGCTTCATCATGGGAGCGAATCTCCTCATCTTCTAAAACAGTACGCACCACACTTGGATCACAATATGGAACAAGATGAAAATGTACTTCTCCATGCTCATCGTTTATGACTACGGGTTCTAGTTCCTTGGAGAAATTCCCAACAATATGAAAACCGTTTGCTTTCATCATTCTACTGCCAAAATTCAATCTGCTTGGGCTATCATGGTTACCTGCTACTGCTATCACTGGTGTTTTCAGTTTTAATACGATTGTTTCCAGCACCTCATCTAGTAAATGTACGGCTTCTGTCGGAGGCACGGCTCGATCATACAAATCTCCCGCAATTATGACGGCATCCGGCTTTTCCTCCTCAATAGCTTTTACAAATTGCTTGAGTATATAGCCTTGGTCTTCGGTCATATATACACCTTGAACCAATTTCCCCAAATGCCAATCTGCTGTATGAAAAATTTTCATAACGGTAACCCCTCTCTTTTCATTTAATCTATTTAAAAAATCATGATGTACCAAAGGAAAAACAGCCTAATTTCTCTAACTGTCAAAAAAACATAAATCTATTATAACATCTATAAAGTCCAATGAGACCCCCACATTTTGGATGAGCCTACTTGGGTGCCTGGCACTCCCCGATTATTGTCGAATGCTAGACTGCTAGTGTATATTGGTTTATCCAGATTAAATTTAGTGGCTGGTGCCTGGCACTTGTCGAATTTGTTGGGTATTCTAATTTATTGCTGTAAAATGGGGTTAGTATCTTTTATAAGAAAGCAGGTGCTATAGAGTGAAGCAAAAGTTACAATTTGAATCAGCCTGGGATAGAACTATTGCAGATAAGGATCGAAAAGAAATTATAGAAGTTTTTCGAAATACCGAAATAAAACCGAAAAGGATTAGTTTCACTCCCTTAAAGCAAGCTATTAATCATAAACGTGAATTATTGATAACTGTCCTTATCCATAATTCGACGCAGGAAGACTTTACCTTTAATCAAACAAATTTATCTTATTCAAAAAATAATCAAGTTATGGCATCATCTACGTTCTATCTGCCTTCTTTAACAATAGAAAAAGGGACAAGTATGCCTTGGACTTTTATTTTTCCAAGTTATCAAAAAGGAAACAACGAGACATATAAAGATGGAAAACTCTTCTTTAACAATTAAAATTCCAGTTTTTTTAACCGATTATAAGGGAAAGCATGGATATTGAGATACATTATCGAATAAACTACATACGATTCGTTATTATAAAAAGTAAACATTGATATATATTATGGATTTGAACGGGGTTGATTTGAATGAATCAAAAATCAGAAAATCAAACAGAAAGTCTAACGAAAGACCGGTTGGAAGAGGAGCATAGAGTTAAGTATGTCCACAGCGTTATTGATGAAAAACAAAAAACAATAAAAACCAAAACATCTGGTCTGAAAGAAAGTATTGTAGATTTACGAAAGGATTTTTGGGACGATGTTACCGTCAATTTAGATGAACCAGACGATGTAATTGAAACCCAAGCAAGTCTGAAACAACAGGCTGAGTTTTTAGCAGAACGTGAACGTTCACATGGAAAAATGGATCAGGAAAGAAAAACGTTAGAACGTTTAAAAAGCTCTCCTTATTTTGGGAGAATAGACTTTCAGGAAACGAGTGAAGATGAAGTAGATAAAATTTATATTGGAGTTTCCTCTTTAATGGATAAAGACCAGGAAAACTTCCTCATCTATGATTGGAGAGCACCAATCTCCAGCATGTACTACGATTATGGTCCTGGTCCAGCCCAATATAAAACAACCGAAGAAACAATTACTGGAGAAATATCTCTAAAAAGACAGTTTATTATTAGACAAGGTAAACTTAAAGGGATGTTTGACACCGGAGTAACTATTGGAGATGAGTTACTACAGCAAGCTCTTGGGAACAATGCAAGTACCACGATGCAAAGTATTGTAGCTACTATACAAAAGGAACAAAATAAAATCATCCGTAACGAAAAAAGTAACCTACTAATCGTTCAAGGCGTTGCAGGAAGTGGGAAAACTTCAGCTGCCCTGCAACGTATCGCTTACTTAATGTATCGATTTCGAGAAGAATTGAATGCGAATAACCTTCATCTCTTTTCACCAAATCCGCTGTTCTCTAATTATATTGCCAACGTACTTCCTGAGTTAGGAGAAGCCAATATTAATCAGTCAACTTTTCTGGAATTTCTAAGAAAGCGGATTGAAAAATACATGGAAATTGAGTCTCCATTTGAACAAATGGAATTCACCCTCACAGAAAAAAATGCTGATGATTATTCTATTCGCTTAAGAAACATGGATTATAAATCCAGTCTTCGTTTTAAAACGATGCTTGACGATTTTATTTCTGATTTAAAAAATGATGGCATCCGCTTTAAGAATATTAAATTCAGAGATCAAATTCTCATTTCTAAAGAAGAAATTTACGATTATTTTTACTCTATTGATGTAAATATAGACTTACCTAACAAAATGGAACTTGTTGCGAAGTGGCTGTTAACAGAGATACGCAGACACCAAAAGAAAGAAATTTATAAAGACTGGGTTATGGAAGAAGCAGAACTATTAGAAAAAGAAGATTATCAGGATGCATTTTTCAAGAGTCAGGATATGTATGGTGATGAAGATGATCCTATGCTGGAAGAAGCCTACTTGAGGAAAGAAGTAATTAAGCGAGCGTTTGCACCCATAAAAAAACGAATAAAGCATCTAAAATTCGTGAACATACTTGGAACATATCGAAGTCTATTTGAGATTTGGACACCCAAAAATAAACCATCAGATTGGGAAGATATATGCCAGTTCACTGTTTACCAATTAGCACATCGCTATTTGACTTGGGAAGATGCTACTCCTTATCTATACTTTAAAGGTAGATTACTCGGAGATGACGCAGATCGTTCCATCCGTCATTTGTTTATTGATGAAGCACAAGATTATTCTGCATTCCAATTCGCTTTTATCAGACATATTTTTCCATATACGCGAATGACTTTGCTAGGTGATATTAACCAAGGCATATACGCATATACAACAAGTGAAAACCCTCTTATACCGGAGGCCATCCCTGTTAACCATGAACGACTCACACTTACAAAAAGTTATCGTTCAACCAAACCGATAGTGGAATTTTCCAGACAGTTCGCCCCAGGACAAGCAACAATCGAAGCTTTCGAGCGTGAAGGGGAAAAACCAAAATTGATAAAAACAAAGGAAGATGCAGACCTAACTGCAATTTTAACAACGGAAATTAATAAACAGAAAAACAATGGTCATGAAACTATTGCAATTATCTGTAAGACTCTGGCGGAAAGCAATAGAATGTATCACTTATTGCAAGACAAACACACTATTTACCAAATTAACGAGGAGACATATGCCTTTGAAAAAGGACTGCTTGTTTTACCAGTTTACTTAGCCAAAGGGATCGAATTTGATGCTGTTATCCTACCAGAAGCCTCCAAACAGCAATATAGCGATGAATCAGACCGAGCTCTTTTTTACACTGCTTGTACAAGAGCTATGCATGATTTAACAATGATCAGTGCTGGGGAACCCTGTATGTTTATTAACGAAGCTAGTAAGGAAACATATGAGATAAATTAAGATTCACTTATATTTCTACATTCAATTCGTTTTAAAATATCCCTTTACAGAATCAGGTATTATGGTTATTCTAATAATATAGAAAATTGCATATCCGAAAAATAGCACTAGGGGAGCTACTGAAATGTGGCTGAGAAGACTAAACTTGTCTGACCCTTATAACCCGATCTAGATAATACTAGCGTGGGGAAGTGCAGTTCGTGCTGTATAAATTGCGTACATTTTGTTACCATACATACATTCAAACTGCATTCCCCCGTCGGAGTGCAGTTTTTCTTTGTCTTATTTAAATTATTTAGGAGGAGATTTTATGAATAATTATTGTGGAACTAGTAGAATTTCTGGATGTCAGTTCACCCTATATCCGATGAGTGATAAATTTGTAGATATCATATTATCGGCACTAAATGAGGTGGATACATCAAAGGTCTGGAAACAGACGGATGATGTAAGTACGTGTATACGCGGAAAAATGGTTCATATTTTCGACGTGACGAAAGCAATCTTCCTTCACGCTGCTAAAACAGGTGAACATATAGCGATGAGTGGAACATTCTCCATTGGATGTCCTGGTGATTCTGATGCTGATGTATACATGGATAAGACCGATACCCCTATAAACGAGTCAAATGTAAAGGAAATCAATCAAGAAGCTGGCTGCAAATTCTCCCTTTACCCATTAGGGAGAGAAGATTATATGAACGCGATTTATGAACAAATCGATTTATCTAAGCATCGAAATGTTCAAGTAAGCTCAACACATTATGCAACAAGACTTGACGGTGATGTTCATGATATCTTCCAGGCACTGTACCAATCCTTTGATAGTGTACAGGAGCAAGTGTCGCATGTAACAATGACATTTAGTATTTCTGCGAATAGTCCAAGTAATCGTTAAGGGAGTGTAACCTATGGTAAATCAATGGAAGTTGAAAGAGATTGTATTAATGTCTATCTTAGGTGTTGTATTTGGTGTCATTTATTTAGCCTTTTTCCTAGTTGGGCAAGGTATTCGTAATATCCTTGTCCCATTTGGTCTCGGTCCACTTGGTTATGAAGTTATCTTCGGGATTTGGTTTATTGTATCTATTATCGCTGCATATATTTTACGGAAACCAGGTGTAGCTTTTACTGCTGAAGTTATTGCTGGAGTTGTAGAAGTATTGCTAGGTTCAGCAGCTGGTCCTGGACTTATTCTCGCTGCAGCAATTCAAGGTCTAGGTGCTGAATTTGCTTTTGCTATAACTAAATGGCGCGATTATAGACTTAGAATTTTAATATTATCTGGTATTTTTGCCGCATTGTTTAGTTTTGTATGGAATTTATACTCATCCGGGAATATCGCCTTAGCACCAAGTTTGCTGATTGCAATGCTCATCACACGAATAGTAAGCGGTGCGCTTTTGGCTGGTGTACTTGGTAAATGGATAAGTGATCAGCTTGCCAAAACTGGAGTACTTAGAGGATATAAGTTAGGAAAGGAGCTTCAGCGACGTCGTGAGAAAGGTGCAGCCTAAACAAAATCCACTACTAAAAGTAGATCAATTCTCATTTGCCTATGAAAATATCAACAAGCCATTGTTCAAAGAGCTGAATTTTTGCCTATATGAAAACGAAGTTACCCTACTTCTTGGGGCCAGTGGTTCTGGCAAAAGCAGCCTAGCTCTCTGTCTAAACGGTTTATATCCTGATACCGTAGAAGGGGTAACATCAGGTCAGATTTATTATGAGGGAAAAAATATAAGTGACTATCCAAAGGGAGAAGTAAATCAGCAAATTGGGATTGTTTTTCAAGATCCAGAAAGTCAATTTTGTATGATTACTGTGGAAGATGAACTAGCCTTTACTCTAGAAAACAGGAAAGTCCCTACTTCCCGAATGTCAGAACTTATCACGGAAGTACTTCACTTAGTTGGAATGGAAAACTTTAGAACAAGAAAAATTCATGAATTATCCGGAGGACAGAAGCAAAAAGTTGCATTAGCTGCTGTTTTGTTGCTAGAACCAAAATTATTAATATTGGATGAGCCGACTGCAAACTTAGATCCTTACTCAACCTTGGAATTTATAAAATTGATTGAAAGACTTCAAAAAAAGAGGCATTTCTCCATTCTGGTCATTGAGCATCAATCAAATGACTGGACCGAATTAATTAATCGAGTACTTGTCATTGGGCAGGACGGAACAATAAAAGTAGATGATACGTCGGATAATTTCTTTCAGAAGTACCAGCAGTTGTTGTCAAATGAGGGCATTTTTCAGCCCCATGATGTTATGGATATATACAGGTGTCAGGATTACGGGACTGCTTCCCCTTCTGAAAAAGGATGGATTCTTACCATTGAACATTTGCGATACACTAGAAAAGAACAAGCGATACTAAATAATATCAATCTAAAAATTCGCTATGGAGAGTTTATTGCTTTAATAGGAGAAAACGGTGCTGGTAAATCCACACTATTACAGCTTATGGCGGGACTTCTTTTACCAGACGAAGGGGAAGTTCTATTTAAGGGACAATCACTTATTTGCTGGAAGGAGAATGAACTGCGTAAACAGATGGGTTATGTTTTTCAAAACCCCGAACACCAATTTATAACCGATACGGTATATGATGAGCTTACGTTTGCGATGAAATTAAATAATATTTCTAAGACAGATATGAAGGAGATTGCCTCTACTCTAATGACACAATTTCATTTAGAAAAACATCAGTATGACAACCCATTCTCTTTAAGTGGAGGTCAGAAACGCCGTTTAAGCGTCGCTACTATGCTGGATGAAACACCAGATATTCTTCTATTTGATGAACCTACATTTGGTCAGGATGCAAAAACAACACAAGAATTAATGAAAATGATTTGGAAATTAAAGCAGAATGGAACAACAATTATCTTTGTCACTCATGATATGGATATTGTAGATTTAACAGATCGTGCTATGGTTCTCCATAATCAAGAGGTCATTTACGAAGGGGTACCAGAAACACTGTGGCAACAAGAAGAACTATTAAAGAAAACACGATTACGTCCTCCCTCTTGGATAAGAAAAAATGTTGAGTCAGGTGTTTTCTTATGATTTCTTCGGTCAACCCAACTATTAAGGCCATCTCCATACTGGTACCCGGAATTTTTCTTAGCTTTACCTTTGATGTATTTACACCTCTTATTTATTTACTTTTTGTTCTAGCAATCACCTTTACACTAACTAACATCTCTATTAGCAAATGGATAAAAATTTTTAGTCCATTTGTTCTGGTTGCATTGGGATTTGCTTGGATGGCTGCCTTATATAGTAATCAAACCTATTCTTATGGAGAAGTTCATTTCCAATTATGGCATTTTGAAATTACAACAGGCAGTATCCAAACTGGAATTAGTCTTGCACTTCGATCACTTTGTTTTGTCGCGTTATCTTTGTTATTTGCCCTGACCACGGATTCGACCAAGTTGATGCTAAGTTTAATGCAACAATGTAAGCTCCCACCAAAAATTACGTATGGGATTCTTGCTGGATATCGTTTTCTTCCCATATTTAAGCATGAGCTGCATGTATTGAGACAGGCACATCGAATACGTGGCGTATCTAGAACACGAGGGATAAAAGGTCAGATTAATCAATTCCGCCGTTACTCTATCCCATTATTAGCTAACGGTATTCGTAAAGCTGAACGGGTAGCAATAGCCATGGAATCTAAAGGATTCACCGGCGATAAAGAACGTACACATTATCACGACCTAACAGTCAGCAAAAAAGACTGGTACTTCCTTACAATGATTGTAGGAACATTTATCGCCGTTGTAGCAATATCATACTACTTAGGCTACTTAAACATATTTGGCAGGAAATTCTAAGGTGCCTGGCACTCCCCGGATTTTGTCATTTGGTGTCGAATTCGCTGAAGCTAAACGGCTACAGCCCCTGTCATAGTTTATGTACTAGGAAACTGGGGCAATGCTACCTTTTTGGCAAGTTTTTAAGTCGAAGTAATGCAGGTGGGAGATTTATATTTTTTTCCAATCAAAATATCCCAAGCCTACTTTTGCGATTCGTAGGCTTGGGAAATACTTTTATATTATTTAGCTTGTTCTTCTTTAGTTGGACCCATTACACCTGGTACAGGTAATCCTGCTTGACGAAGAAGTACTGTCATTTGACCTCTGTGATGGGTCTGATGATCGATAAGGGTACGCAGCAGGACACCCCTAGGTGTTTCTTTACCAAAACTATCCACTGTTTCTTCCAGTTTTTCATCCGTTAAGTTTTTTTCAACTGCTTGTTTTACATCTTCAGTAATCTTTTTATAAGCTTGTGCAATCTCGCTTGCTTTAGCTGGTACATCACTCGGGTTACCAGAAGCTTTTACTTCTAATCCTACTAATCCTGCGAAAAATGCTGGTGCTGTTGCTAAATGCCAGCCTAGCCACCCAAGTGTACTATGTCCCTCAACTATAGCTTGTCCTAATTTTTCATCTGTAATGGATTCTAAAACCTGAAGCGTCCCCTGTGATGAATTGGACCAATCTTGTAAAAAGTCTTCCACTTTTCTATACATAATTATCTACCCCTTTTCGAAAATGTAAAGCGTTTGTTCCGCTCCATCTATCTGCATTATAACGAATTTTATCCAACATAGTCTAATGTTCTACCCTTTCCGTGGTGCCTGGCACTCCCCGGATTTTGTCAGGATTTGTCGAACCTATATGTATTATGGTTTTGGGCCTGCTTGGTAAGAGTGAAAAAAACCGAGGGGTGCCTGGCACTCCTCGGTTTATGTAAAGTATTCGATTTTTGCTTCCGGAAAGAATTTGGTTATATATGATCCTATTGTATCTTTAATATCTTCTTGTTCCTCATCTTGATAGACATACTTCCAAATACCGTATTTTCCCCATTTCGTTTTTCGTTTTGTTTCGTCTAATTCAAGCTTTGTCATCGGATAATTCTCTTGTATTACCCTTTTAGCGGGTTTAGTGAATCGGTGCTGAATCATTTCAAAAGTTAGATCCTTTCTAGCAAAAGAAGGTAATGCCGCTTCCAACTTTTCAAACATTTCCCGATATCCTTCTTTCCATCCTTCATGTATGTAGATAGGTGCAACGATAAAACCTAGTGGATATCCTGCTTCTGCTATTTTTACTGCAGCTTCTATTCTTTCGTTTAGCCTTGACGTACCAGGTTCAAAGTATTTGATGATATAATCATCATTAATACTAAAACGAAACCGCGTACGGCCGTTATGTTTAGCATCCAGCAAATGATCCACATGAGAAAACTTTGTAACAAACCGTAACCTTCCATGATCAGATTCTCCAAAGTATTCAATAGCCTTTTTTAATGTATGTGTTAGATGATCGACTCCGACAATATCAGAAGTACAGGATGCTTCAAACCGTGTTGGTTCTGGTGCTCGTTCTTTCATGTATCCTTCTGCCGCATCAAAAATCTCATCCACATTCACATAGGTTCGAATATAAGGTTTACTCCCCATCGTTGTTTGTAAATAGCAATAATGACAATGTCCCATACAACCCGTTGCAAACGGGATCGCGTATTCAGCAGATGGCTTAGACGTATCAAATTTTAGCGTCTTTCGTACTCCGACTACTAACGTTGATTTAGCTGTCCGATATTTTTGAAAATGATTATCTCCCGGCAAATTACGAATTTGATTATGCGAAGTAGTTTTCCTAATTTCTATACCCATATTTTCAAATTTATCCATTAATTCCTTTCCCAATGGATACTCCAAAGCACGCGGTTCAACATAGACAAGTTGTGGAACAAATGGTTTAACCATAATAATCTCCCTCATCCAATGTCCCGAATGCCTCTTTATATGCTTGTTCGGCTTCTTCCTCCGATTTATACAGAGCAAATTCCTCAGATAATGGAAAATAGTTTTCGTGTGCAAATAAAGCCAGTTCACCTGGTCGTTCTGGATTTTCTACAATTGCAGCTTGTTGAACGTGCGCTACATCCTGTGCATGAGGATTACGAATGATCATATATACTACTTCTCCTGGTCTGAATTCTTGGTTTACATCCACATTTTCACCTTACTTTCTCCTAATTTGAGAATTAGTATTCCCAATGAGAAAGTTAATATGTAAATTTGTATAGAGTTAAACAGAGTAATAAATTAACGGACGCTTGTAAACTAAATTTTTTTATTTTTCAAGAATATTGTGTATGATAGGATGAGAACCATTTAGGAGGGACTAAAATGACTTTATCAAAAGCCAAGAAACAACGTAAAAAGCAGGTTAGAGAAGGGAGATTAAATCCTGAAATTAACCGAAGCCCGTACGCACAGCTTGATTTAAGGACAAGAAAGACAAAGACCAAAAAAGACAACCTATACCGCATAAAACACAAGAATCGTCTACCTCAGAAAGGGGATAACGATTCTTTTTTATGCTTTTATCGGCCTTGTACAACTGAAACATACTGAATTGAATAGCGCCTGTCATCCCAGAATATGATCATTCAACGATATAATAATGCCATACCCCATCTTCCTTCTCTTTAGTAATCTCTTGATTAGCTTCCATATAATCAAGATGACCAATAATTTCTGACATCACGAGTGAAAATTGAGTTTCATAGCTCTTTTTATAAAAATTCTTCGCAATCTCATTTCCAGTCCTATATCCTTGATTAATCAATTTCTTCAGTTTCTCAGCTTTTTTGTCAATACCAGTTATTCTTTTAGTTAGTAATTCATGTGGATTTTCTATAACTACCCCATGCCCAGGATATATTCGATAGACATCTAAGTTTTGAACATTTTCTAAGGAGTTCTTGTGTTGAATTAATGAGGGAAGGCGTCTACCTTCGTAATCAGGTTCCACCAAGGCATTACTAGAAATATGCTCAAGTAGGAGGTCCCCACCTATAAGCTCTCCTCTTGGTTTATCAAACAAAGCTATCTGGTCCGGAGCATGGCCAGGAACTTCAATTACTTCGAAACCCAAATGTTCCTTTCCAATAGGTAAAATATCCGTTTCGAGTGCTTGACTGCTGTTTTTTTCCATTGCTTTCTTTAAATAAGCTACTCGTTTATCCCCTTCTGCTCCGCAGCCCATTTCTTTATATAAACTAACATAAAATTCTAGTCTCATTTGGAAAAAGTCAGGGTCTCTTTTTAAACGTGGAATTGCTTCTTTGTGTGCAAATACCGGTATGGAGTATTTTTCCGTAATTCGATTCACAAGCCCTACATGGTCAATATGGTTGTGCGTCAAAATAATCTCATCCAAATCACTTATAGAAAAGCCATTCTTCCCTAATGTTTTATGTAGTAATGCAAAACTCTCCTCATTGTTCCACCCAGCATCAACTAAAACTAATTTTAAATCTGTTTTAACCAAATAAAAATTAACTGTTTTCAGATTCCTATCATCTACCATAATAGGGTAAATGCGATACTTTCCTTTCTCTTCCATTCCCTGTAACCCCTCTCTTATTTCTGTCCATAAATTCCGAGTTCCAACTTATTTCCTATTTCTACATTTATCGTAGATATTCCTTTATTATTTGAAAATACCCCCTCATTTTATCCTAGGAGGGGGATTTCGAAAATGTTCACTTATTGACGTTTCTTTGTTTTTTTATTGTTAAACTTTTCATTTGCCTTCAGTGGCTCATTAGCAAATTCATGATCAAACTGTTTGGACATATGCTTTCTTGCAGCTTGTTCATCACTCAGTACAGTTGGTTGTTTTCTTTTGAAAGTCATTCATGAACACCTCCATACACCTATTTTGTCAAAGTGCCCGGGTCCCTATGTATGAAAATGTTGCCATATAAATAAAGGGAATAAGCCTCAAAGACCTATCCCCTAGCTATTAATATCCAGCTACTTCTTCCTTATCTTCATAATTAGCCAATACTTGGAATAGTGCAGCACGTTCTGTTTCGTTTAAAGGAACTAATGGTAAACGTACACCACCAACTGGTACCCCAATGTGATTTAGTGCTTCCTTCAATGGGGTTGGACTTGGCGCAGCAAACAATGCTTTCATCATAGGCAAAATATGACGATGCATAGAAGCAGCGTATGCTACATCCCCATTTTTAAAATGCTGAATCATATCTTGCATTTCATTACCAATAATATGAGATGAAACAGAAACAACACCGGTTCCTCCCACTGCAATTGTCGGTAATGTTAAACCATCTTCTCCTGTATAAACACTAAAGTCATCAGCCGTTTTACTAATGATTTCAGCGACGTTATCTAGATTTCCACTTGCTTCCTTAACGGAAACAATATTATCCACCTGTGAAAGACGAATGATTGTTGAAGGTTCAATATTCACTACACTACGACCTGGAATATTATAAACCATTATAGGTAAATTTGTACTTTCTGCAATAGTACGAAAATGTTGATATAATCCCTCTTGAGACGGTTTATTATAGTATGGGGCAACAAGCATAATCGCATCTACACCGATTGCTGTTGCTTCTTTTGTTAATTCCACAGATGCTTTTGTATTATTTGAACCAGTCCCAGCAATAACAGGTACTCTTCCACCCACAACATCTACCACAAACTTAAACAAACTTAATTTTTCTTCGTGGGATAAAGTTGGAGATTCCCCAGTTGTCCCAGCAACAACTAATCCATCTGAACCATTTGAAATTAAATAATTGATTAATCCTTTTGTCGCTTCAAAATCAATATCTCCACTTTGATCAAATGGAGTTACCATTGCTGTTAATACATTACCGAAATGCATAACTACACACCCTTTTCTAATATTTTTCGTGTTTCTCGAGAGTGCGGAGGACCAAATTAAAAAGCAACAACGAGAGAGGCCGCTGTTGCTAGAACATTTGTATACGTTCTTAGCTAGATAGCCCTCCATATAGTCTCCTATATGACAGTCCTGTATTTATTCAATAACAGAACCAACTTCAGGATTATGAGATTCCATCCGCTTCGGCAAATTCCCCTTTCCTTAGGCTTCATAGGAGCTCATCCTCCTCCACATAAGTACTAATGGTTTCTGCACCTCTATCCTTACTTTAAAAACACTAAAATAAGAAAGTATTATATATTAACTCTACTGTATCAAATATATACATATAAAACAAGCACTTTTTAATGTTCGATAAAAGTCAAAGATAGAAGCCAGCTATTCGTATTTTTCCCAAAAACAGTGGTATAATATGGTAGAATTCATTAGAAAACTTGGCTATCGCCAAGCCTTTCGGCGACAGCCTTAGTTAAACCTATGCAGGAAGAAAGTATTTACTTTCCGATCTGCTAAAAAAATTTGGAGGAAATATGCTTACATTTGAAGAAAAACTTTCAATTATAGAATCCTTTCCAGAATTAACACGACACAACGTCTCACTAGGTCGCGTGAACTTTCATTATGATGATAGTATATTCGAAAAAAAAATAGTTGTGTATCGCCTGCATCCTAATGGCAATGGCTATGTATATGCTGAGAAAATCGAAAATGGAGATTATGATGTAGATGCTAAAGGAATGGTAAATATTCGAGAATTTTCAAAAGGAGAACTCCGAGAAATAATAACTAAGTCCATCACATCATTATCCGAAATTGAATTAGAAGAGACTTGGGTAAATGATGAAAATCAAAAATTAAAACTTGTTCACGACTTTGATTTATGGAATATTTACGCAGGAGATTTATTAGATGGAACTTATGTCTCGTATAATGCTGCAGCAGATTACTTGCAACAAGAGGGATTTAGACGTGTACCTAATGAAGAAGAATAATATTGGTCATGAGGTTCAAAAAAACCAGGTTCTCTCTGAACCTGGTTTTTTATAGTTATTATAAATTGATAGTTACCTCTGCTTCATCACGAAGTTTGTCTACAAGCGTTTGTGTTACTTCTGATTCTTTCTGACTCTTAACTTGCGCTTCCAGGTCCGGTTTCATTTCATCAAATGATGGAAGTTCCTCTTCTGATTCCATTTGCTCCTGGTATGCAATAATTTGATCATACGCTTCTTGTAATTCTTCTTCTGTTGGTTCAATATCACCTGATTCTTCAGCAATCAGCTTATCAACTTTTACCTGCACTTTAATTAATGACATTATTTCTTGTTCTTCCATACCTTGTTCTTGCAAAGCTGAAAGAAGATCATCTTGTGATTCAAGACCGCTTTGTTGAGCTAACTGATCTAAGGTTTCATTTACCTCTTCATCAGATACGTCAAAAGCGCGGTTGTCCGCTTCCTGGATCAGAAGTTCCTGACCAATCAAACTTTCTACCATCTGTTCTTTTAACAACTCTTGGTCAAGTTCTTGTCCAGAAAACTGCGCCTGCATAGCAGCTTGTTGAAATTGCCCTTGGTAAGTTGACACAAAGTCCTCTTTTGATATTTCTTGTCCATTTACTTCTGCCACAACTTCAGGAATATCCTCTAAATCAGGCTCAGGCATTTCTGGTTGTTCCGCGTTTTCTGCTGCATCTTCTTGTACTTCTTCTGTATTATCTTCAGCAGACTCTTCGTCATTTCCACATGCAGCCAGTACTATTGCTGCTAACACAAAAGTTAAAGTTAATAACCACTTTTTATTCATATCAAGTTCCTTTCTTTTTAAGTGTTAGTGGCAATTGTAACATATTTTATAACCATGTACACCTAATATTGCTAACCTTTGTCTATTTTTTATTTAGCAAATTTCCTGCTAATTTATCTGCTATTGATGGGAATAGGGTATATAATACACTCCCGATATTCATCCATCTTGGAAGATTTAATTCTCTCTTAGGAACGATCATTAATTGAACAATTTTATCGGCAACCCACTCAGATTGAAGCATATATTTCTTTACATTCTGCACGTAATTTCCAGACTGATCAGCAATCGAAAAGAAATTTGTTTCAATTGGACCCGGATTAACAGCAGATACTTGAATATTCGTTTTTGCTAATTCCATTCTCAGAGAATTAGTAAAGCCAAGCACTGCATGTTTAGTAGCTGCGTATCCACTTGATTTCGGTGTTGCGAGTTTCCCTGCTTGTGAGCCTATATTGATGATATGTCCCGTGCCCTTTTCCAACATACCTGGCAACACCTGTTTTGTACAAGCCATTAAACCAAGTACATTTACATCAAACATTCTCTCGATATCCTCCATTCGAGCCCCATTAAAAGCATCAAAAACGCCAAATCCAGCGTTATTCAATAATATATCGATATCCCCTACTTCTTCATCTATTTTCCCAAAAACTTCTATTACTTGATCCGTATCACTTACATCAAGTGGAAAATAAATACATGCAACAGAAGACTCTGTTTTTATCTTTCTTGTAAGTTCCTTGAGTTTATCTTCTGATCGAGCTAAAAGAATAGGTTGTGCACCTTTTTTCGCAACTTTTAACGCCACCTTCTCACCAATACCTGAGGATGCTCCAGTAATTACAATCGTTTTATTCTGTAATGTTTTCATCATACACCTCTTTATCTGTAACTATCATACTACCATTTGCCTCAACATACCAAATAGCAAAGAGGTACGTGAGCCTTAGCTACACATATACTTTGTACTTTTGAAATCATACTGCGTAGATATTCTTCAATACTAAAATATTATATTTCATAAAAAAAGCCCAGATTCTAAACAAAACCAGGCCTTTAGACTAATGACAAATCCCTAAATTAAAAGCAGCAATTTTCAGTTGAGAAAATATAACAAATCCCCAAGCAAATAATCCTATTCCTCTTACCAAATACCATTTATAGATTTTCTTATAAAACTTATGGATAACAAATAATAAAATGGATGTGATTGTAAATGCAGTTGTTAGACCTAACATTGCTGAATAAGTGGAAGTCCAGTAGAAGTTATTAAACATTGGAATAACAGTGGTAGGTGTATAAAAGGCAGCTACATAATAAATCCCTAATCCCCATGAAAGAAGTATGAAACCAAGCAGGAGATACACGGAGTATTTCCTCAATCTTAACTCCCCCTCTAAAATACCAAGTAAATCAATTGGTTTATTTTTATTTTATTCTGTGAACGGAATATTGTCAATCAGAATTTTCTTATAAACCAACAGATTTAAAAATAAAGGCTGTTTTCTAAAATGATTACCGAATAATTTTACGTCGCATTTTAATATAAACTACGACATAATTATCAATTGGATGGAGTGTGATAAATCGGAAATGCCAAAGCTTACATGTATATAGCCAATGTTCACAAGAAAAAATGTCGTCGATATCTGCTCCAGTTGTTGATATATTGCTATTTTCGTAGATAACTTATCATTTCTTGTTGAAATAACCTTCCCCCAAAGATAGCCGGGTGTATTTCCAGAGCAGGAAACACACCAATCATCAATTTCGTACTCTCTACAACAGCGAACGATTAAAAAGCAACAAAGTTACGAAAAGAGCGAAAGCAAAAAACGAGCCTGAATTAATATCAAGCCCATTTTCATTCTTAAGTTACTATTAGAAAAAATGCCTGGAAGAATTTATCCACCTAGCATCATTATTTCCGTTCCTCGAAGTGGTATTCTACTTCCTCTTCTCCCATTTCTACTTTCATATCGTGTTCATCCAAGAACCAGGCATCCTTGTCGTTAAAGTAAAAGGTAATTCCCTCTACTTCATCTTTGATAGCAATTTTCCCGTTCTCCCCTGTAGTTAAACCTAAGAAATAATTCGGATGTACAGTTGGAATACCGCCATATATTTTCAAACGAAATTGTACGAGTTCTCCTTTTTCCAATCCCATTTCTTCTATAAACCATTTTGCTGCATCTTCAGTAACCTGTAACTTCATGTTCACACCTCATCTGTTGTAATAATTTTTTTGTGTCTGTTCAAAAATGACCGTTTTCTCTGTTTATCTTCTCCTATTTTATGGTTATAAACGATGGAAATTCCCCTGAAAAATAATAAACCTACATATCTAGGGTAAACCAAATTCCACTCAGAATCCATCAATCCATCTTTGCAAAAGAAACTAATGTCCCTTTATCACAAGAATTAAATCCATGTTTTTCATAAAAGGCTCTCACTTTTTTTGCTTCCTCCGTTAACAGAACTTTTTGTCGCACATTTTCATAACTGGAAAGCATTTGTCTCATAAGTTGGGAACCTATACCATATCTCTGATATTCTTTGAGTACTAAAATGTCCTGTATGTATAATATCGTTTCTCCATCACCTACAGCCCTAATTAATCCAACTAGTGTATTATTGTGCCACGCAGTGACAACTTTTAATGATTGTTGAATAGCTCGAATCAACTTTTGCATGTCATTTGTATATGCAGTCCATTGAGCATCATCATATAATCTTTTGATTTCTTCATTTTCAAGTAAGATATCTTCTTTTAATTCAATCATCTTAAGCCCCCAACATGGAATTTTATATTATCGAATAATTTTTGTCTCATTTCGTACGTTTTGTTGCGCTTTACTATATTAGAGTTGATCGAAATTGTTGATAATCTGAATTCATAATAATGTGCTTAACCCCGCTGTGGAAATACACTCACGCTTGCTGCGGGGAGGCTTGAGGCCGTGCCCGCGAACCGCAAGTATTCTGCCGGAGCGAATGGCAGCACCAATCTATTAGAAAAGTGCTTTTTTAAAAACATAACTTACTTTGTCATAATTCATCTTTTCTTCATAGAAACGGTGTGCGTCTTGCCGCTGTAGTCCTGAAGAAAGTGCCACACGATCATATTTATTTTCTATTGCCCAATTGTGGACATAAGATAGTAGTTGTTCTCCATAACCATTTGAGCGATGTTCTGAATCAGTAACCAGGTCACAAACCCAGACAAATCTTCCATAATAAAGTGTAATCATCGGTTTGAATCCTGTTACTGCAACCATTTCCCCATCTACATTCAGAGCAAACATTTTATAACAATCATATTGTTGTGCATCCAAGACAAGATTCAAATACTCAGACTCACTTAAATGGGTTCGTAACTGCCTTATAACCGGAAATGCCTCACGTATATCCTTTTCTAACTTCAATTCCCTTATCATTTCCATCCTCCTTCTCCCTCTTTTTAGTCAAAATAAATCCCACCGCAATGAAATATTGAATAAAATTTTAAAGTGCGAAAGTCCTGTGAAATTGGTTCAAGTTCTTCTTTCACAAAGTAGAATTCCTCGTCATCCCAAATTTCAATATTGTTTTCTCAGCAAATATTATGTTTTCTTCGCGTTTCAAATGCTATATCTCTAAATGATTATATTTAATCTACTGAACCATACTTCCATTTCCTCTTTCTTTGGCGTTATCGAACCTACTTCATTAAATTGGTTGTTTGTCCTATATCTTTTCTACCGCCAAACCTCTCACTTCTGTATAGTCTGATTACTATTAGAAATAATAACAACAATGATTCCGTTACAACAAAAGTATTTGGACGAAGGAGGCATTATATGAAAGGCGTCACTTCTGTTTTTTGGATAACACTAGCGATTGCAATAGTTATGTCATTTTTAGGCGTTTTAGTACCAGATAGCTTTGAGAATATTTCTGGGAAATGGATGAATTATATTTCTACCCATTTCGGCTGGTATTATCTTTTAGTCGTCACGTTATTCGTCATATTTTGTTTGTATTTAATTTTTAGTCCCTATGGGAAAATTCGACTTGGACGACAGGATGATAAACCAGAGTTCACTTATTCTTCGTGGTTTGCCATGTTATTTAGTGCAGGAATGGGGATTGGATTAGTCTTTTATGGTGCTGCCTCTCCAGTTTCCCACTTTCTAAAAACTCCTCCAACCGCAGAAGCCGGTACGAAAGAGGCACTCGAAGATTCGTTGCGTGTGACCTTTTTCCACTATGGCGTACATGCATGGGCAATTTATGCCATTGTCGCTTTAATATTAGCATATTTCACCTTTCGTCATGGAAAACGAGGCTTAGTAAGTTCTACACTTGAACCTTTGTTTGGAAAAAGTATGAAAGGAGCGTGGGGAAAGACTGTTGATATTCTCGCGGTTTTTGCTACGATTGTCGGTGTTGCTACTACATTAGGTTTCGGTGCAACGCAAATCAATGGTGGTTTCTCTTACCTGCTTGGACTTGATAATTCATTTCTTGTACAACTAGTTATCATTATCGTAGTTACCTTTTTATTCATGATATCTGCCTATTCCGGATTAGGAAAAGGTATAAAATACTTGAGTAATGTCAATATGTGGCTGGCAATAGTTCTATTTATATCCACACTAATACTAGGGCCAACCCAATATATTCTAAACTCTTTTACGAATACAATAGGAACATATATACAAAGTCTTCCAACAGAGAGTTTAAGGTTGGCACCAAATGACCCACAACAAAGGCAATGGGTGATGGATTGGACAGTATTTTTCTGGGCGTGGTGGATTGCCTGGGCTCCTTTTGTTGGTATATTCATCGCGAGAATATCTAGAGGAAGAACGATCAGAGAGTTTTTGTCTGGTGTGCTGCTTGTTCCGTCTATTGTTGGTTTTTTATGGTTTTCAGCATTCGGTATATCAGGGATTGATGCTCAAAACAAAGGAACAGACATAGCTGGTCTCCCTGATGAACAAGCATTATTCGGTTTATTCGACACATTCCCTTTCAGTATCGTTTTATCTATTCTAGCTATGGTATTAATTGGAACTTTCTTTATTACTTCAGCAGACTCTGCAACATTTGTTTTAGGGATGCAGACGACAAACGGATCACTTGAACCTGGGAATACAGTAAAATTTGTATGGGGATTTTTCCAATCTGCCATTGCTGCAATTTTATTATATACTGGTGGCCTTCAAGCATTGCAAAATGCTTTAATTATAGCTGCGTTACCATTTTCCATTATCATGGTTTTCATGATAATATCCTTTTACAAAGCAATCAAAAAAGATAAATTAAGAATGGATAAAAAACAGCAAAACCCACAAATATAATTTTTATAAGGCTCTTTTTTAAAGATTGTTGCATTTTGTAACATGACTTTGTTTTATATTTTATATAAACGGTGGATATCCTTCATTCAAAATAGTATTCCACTAGCTTACACTGATGATTATTTTGTGCATTCTTTCGCTCCGGCAGAATACTTGCGGTTCGCGGGAACGGCCTCAGCCTTCCCGCGGAAAGCATAGTATATTTCTGTAGTGAAAGTAAAGCACCTTACTCTGATTTTCAGCTTATCAGGAATTTCTAGCAACTATAAAAATTCAAAAAGCAACAAACTATACGAGAAGAGCCTTTTATAAAAATGAGCGTACTTATTTTGACGCTCATTTTTAATTAATTCATTAAATTCTCTTCCTCTTTTTCAGGTATTCCTGGCTTCTGGTCTCTTGTCCAAGTACTTGTTGCAGGAATTTTCGAGTGGTCTGCACGGTCAGCATATTTTCTAGCTACTTCTGTCACTTCTCTTAATAATCCTTCACTTAAGGTAATCGGTTCTAAGCCTTTGGATAGGAATAAATCATTTTTAACATGCAATTCATTTTCTGCTGCTTCTTTACGAGGATTAGAAACATAAGCAATTTCTCCACCTGTAATTTCACTAACAAGTTTAGCCAAATCATTCACTCGATGTGTTTCAGTCATCTGATTAAATATCATAACCTTCTCATCATCAGCAGGAGGATTTTCAATAGCTAATTGAATACATCTTACTGTGTCCTGAATATGAATAAATGCGCGCGTCTGTCCTCCTGTACCATGAACCGTTATTGGATACCCAACTGCTGCCTGCATTAAGAAGCGATTTAATACTGTTCCGTAATCTCCATCATAATCAAATCGATTAATGAGTCTTTCATCAAGATTTGTTTCTCTAGTGTTTGTCCCCCAAACAATACCTTGATGAAGATCTGTTATCCGTAAATTATCATTTTTATTATAGTATTGGAATAGCAATTGATCTAGTGACTTTGTCATGTGATAGACAGAGCCAGGATTGGTTGGGTAAAGAATCTTTTGACTAACTTTTTCTCCTTCCTCCGTTTCTACTTCAACATCAAGATACCCCTCTGGTATCTTCATTCCAGCTGTACCGTAGCCATAAACTCCCATAGTTCCCAGATGTACAAGATGTACATCTAGTCCAGATTCTACAATTGCACATAGTACATTATGGCTGGCATTAATATTATTATTTACTGTATAACGTTTATTTTTAGGTGACTTCATCGAATAAGGCGCAGCTCGTTGTTCGGCAAAATGCACGATAACATCCGGTTCCTCTTCCTGCAATACTTTTAATAATTGGTCATATTCACTTGCTATATTCATATTATAAAAACCTATTTTCTTTTTTGAAATTTCTTCCCAAGTATTTAGTCTTGTACCTAAAGGTTGAATGGGTGTTAAAGATTCCGCTTCCAACTCGTTGTCAATGTCGCGGCGTGAAAGATTATCAATAATAATCACTTCATGCCCTAAATTGGACAGGTGAAGACTTGTAGGCCACCCACAAAAACCGTCTCCTCCTAAAACAATGACCTTTTTATTCATAACTGAATTATTCATATTGAACCACCTTTATCTAAAACTATTATCAATATATTCTATTTTATCAAAGCTAGGAAAAGAATGCTTATTTTTCTACCTTAAATTATCTTAACATTGATATATTTAAGGTAAATTAGATTATCTAGCTTCCTTTAAGGTGTATACTGTTTATTCGCTTGAAAGGGGTGATAACCATTTAATTTCTTTCTAAACACAAAAAAGCACAAAACCTTCTGTGATTTTGCACCCCAAAATTAAATAGCATTGAATGTTTTATAAAACTAACTCATCCATTTACTCCCAGAAATGTAATTTAGTCAGATATCGGCAAGGTAAACCAAAATGAATGATAATACTCATTAGACTCTAAGCCTATATTCCCATGATGATGTCCAATGATTTCCTTTGATATAGCAAGTCCTAGACCTCTTCCACCTGTTTCCTGAGATCTGGAAGGGTCAACTCGGTACATCCTTTCAAAAATCTTATCTCTTTCGTTATCTGGGATATGCAGCCCTGGTCCACTAACAGATAACCTATACTCTGTGTTGAGTACTTCCCCTTTTATTCGGATTGGCCCTTCACCTTCATAGTACCGTATAGCGTTATCAATTAAATTACTGATAACTTGAGTAATACCTCCAACATATACATGAACAAGTTGAGGTTCTATTTGTACAGAAGCCTTCATATCTTTCTCCGCCATCAATAATTGAAACATATCTACAGATTGTTCGATAAGTACACCTATATCTGTCTTTTCCTTTTGCATAAAACTCTGTTTAGATATGTGATCCCATTCTTTCAATTGATCGAGTTGTTCCAACATGCTTGTTAGCCGCTTTGATTCTAGGTATAGGGAACGATATAATTCTTTATCCCCCTCTAACACACCATTCTCTAAAGCTTTAAGGTATCCATTAATATTAGTTAACGGTGTACGAAATTCATGAGATAAATCTGATATGAGTTTTTTTCGATGTTCCTCATTGTCTTTTAATTGTTGGACTAAGTCATTAAAATGACCAATTAATTGCCCTATTTCTCCTGCTGAATTTGCCTCAATTCTCTTCGGGAACTGTCCCTCTTTCATTTCTTTCGTTGAATCTATCATGTCTTTCAATGGTTGGGTCATTTTTTTTGTTATATAAAAATGTATGAAACTTCCGATGAAAATTGTCGGTACACTAAGTAACCAAAGATACTGAAAGAGAGTGATATTAAATTGATTCTGCTTCTGTGGTGACATCACACTCATTCCATCAGCTAAAAAGCAAGCTGTATGATAAATCGCCCAGCTGCTGAGAATAATAAAAGAAGAAATAACAACAATGTTTACAAATGTCAAACGCCATAAAAACTCATTAGGTAACAACGATTTACGCCATTTTTTCATCAACAAACTTATACCCCATCCCTCGAACGGTCACTATCCGTCTCGGGGCTGACGGATGATCCTCTATTTTTTCTCTCAGCTTCTTAATATGGGCATCAATGGTACGATCTAATACTGTTTTTGCAGCATAGGGATACAAATGATTAAGTAGATTCTCTCTCGTTAAAACGATATTTGGATTTTCCATAAAATGATACAAAAGATTAAATTCATGTTTGGTCAATTTCAACTTTTTATCATATAGAAGCACTTCTCCCTTTCGAGGTTTAATGCATAATCCACTATAGGTTAATTTTTGACAAAATTGCCCCGTTCTGCGTAAAACCGCTTCTACATGAGCGACTAATTCTTCTGGCTCAAAAGGTTTTGTCATATAATCATCTGCACCCATCTTTAAGCCATTGATTTTGTCAGCAGTACTTGCTTTTGCAGACAACATAATAATAGACACTTCATTCCGTTCCTGTTCTCTCACCCATTGACAAAATTCCTCACCACTTAATTTAGGGAGCATTAAATCCAGAATGATTAAACAGGGATGATGAGTTAAGAATTCCTCTTGTGCTCTTATCCCATCTGATGCTTGTATTACCTGATAGCCAGCTTTATTCAAATAAGTACTGACTAGCTGACGAATCATCTGGTCATCTTCCACCACTAAAATTGTCTGTTTCACCCTATCCACCCCACACGCTACTTCAATTTATCCACTTCTTGTACCATTAAATCATAGTTCATTGCTCCGATCGCTTTGTACTGAATACGGCCTTCTGAATCGACCAAATAAGATGTAGGATAGGCACTCACCTGAAATAAACTTTCGACCTGTCCTTCCACATCCATTAAAATCGGGAAGGTTAATCCATAATCCTCAACGAACTCAACAACCCCCTCTTCACTTTTTTCGGAAGCCGTTAAATTAACTGCTAAAATTTCTACATCTTTATTTTCATATAGCTCCTGCATATCCGGCATTTCCGCTCGGCATGGTGGACACCATGTTGCCCAAAAGTTGATGAACACACGTTTACCACGGAAATCAGATAATTTTGCCGTTTCACCATTTAAGGTAGTTAGTTCAAAGTCTGGAGCAACTTGCCCTTGTTCAATACCCACTTCTACATCATTAGATGATGGGTTATCGTTATCTGAAAGAACAAAATCGTATAAAGCCCAACCAAGCATTCCGACTACAATAATAAGTAAAACCATTTTTTTCATGTATGTCTCCTCCAATCTTATCCTAATCTAGATAACCACGTACCATCGATTAACTCAAGTAAAAAAGCAGAAATCCTTGGCATTAAGCCAAGAAACAATACAAGTCCCATCAAGATCATAATAACACCGCCAACTTTCATAATGATACCACTATGCTTGACAATCCATCTGGTAGATCCCAGAAAGAAAGTTAATACAGTAAAAGGTAAAGCAAATCCGATAACATACATAAACGTATAAAACACTCCTTGGCCAGGATTGCTTGCTGCCAGAAGCAATATCGAACCAAAAATTGGACCGATACAAGGTGTCCATCCCGCTGCAAACCCTAACCCAATAAAAAAGGTACCGACATATCCTGTAGGTCTTTTGGAAGGTTGTAAACGCCTTTCTTTCATTAAAAACTTAATATTGATCCAACCAGCAATGAATAAGCCCATAAATATTAAAAACACTCCAGCAATACGCTGAATAAATAGACCTGAATCACCTAGTAATAAGTTTTGAATCCACTGTCCAAAAAAGGAAGCACTGGCACCTAAACTCAAGAATACTAAAGAAACACCTAACAGAAAAACTAATGAATGACTTAACAATTTCCCACGAATTTTATTCGTTTGATTTCCTTGCAACTCTTTCACACTTATACCTGTTATATAAGATAAGTATGCTGGGAATATCGGTAAAACACAAGGAGACAGAAAAGATAATGCTCCCGCACCAATTGCTAACATTGTACCAACTATTAATAACGTATCTGCTTCAATTCCACTCATTTATACATCCCTCTTTCTATTATTCAGATAGATAATGATGACATTTATTAGAAGAAATACTCCTACAAACCATACATCAATCATATAACCAAAAACGGTTATATATGGCTGAATTAAGGATAAGAGAAACATTCCAATAGACCATAATACTAGTATTGTAAAAAATGCCATATAATTAGATACATATCCCTGCATGAAAAGGAAAATAACCATTAAAATGACTATTACCACCATGTTTCCAAACGAGAAAGCATTGTCGTTCCATACAAATTGAATAAATTCATATAAAAACGAAGCAACTAAAAATACATGAATAAAGGAATGAATAAACGTAACAATATCCATTTGCTTCTTTTTATATTTATAAAAAAGTACAAAGCCGCTAAGTAATACGGAAAAATAAAAAGCTCTTGAATCACTAGGATAAGCTAATATTGCCAATGGGTCTTCAATAAAGATGGAGATATTCAAAATAATCTTCCCTATCCAAATAAAAATTACAAAGTTGATGAGTTGTGATATTATTTCTTCTACTTGTTCTTTCTTCTCTTTTTTCGACAGATCACTCATCATATAAAAAGTAATTAACCCTATAATGAAGCTAAATACCATGATTCCTACGGCTAATATCTTACTTGTAGCTGCCATTGGTTGTTCCTCCATTTCAAAATCCTTCTAATCCTACCATACCTGTCCAATGTTAAAATTTCATGAAAGAAGCATATCTAACTAATTATATTGTTACGAATTTGTGAATCAAAAAAAGACAAAGGAAATCATAAATAAAAATCCCTTGTCCAATAAATTGAAAACCATCCTTTTATAAAAACATCACAAAGGTTTATGAACGAATTATAAATAAGCTTCTTTCGGATTATAATTCAACATCATATTTTTCTTCTAGTTCCTTATAAATCTTTTTCAACTTTGGTTTCTTTGCAATAATATTTCGTGCTTGATAAGCTAAATTGATAACCTCACTATTCTGCTGTTCTTTTGGTAATCCTTTTTCATATTGATAGGTTTGGTGTAACGTATTATCTAATAATTGAAGAATAGAGTACTGAGTTTTCACTGCTTGCAGAAGTAATTCTTCTTTATTTTCTTTTGATTGCACCATTAGTATGTCTCCTTATATCTCTATTTCTAATTCTTCTTCATTAAATCATGTTTTACAACGAATATCCAGTTCCCCTTATACAACATATACACAGTATTTTCTACAATAACTGCTAACCTTGTTGTTTTTTCAAATGGAAGTGGTATACTCAAGTTGATTTATAGTAAGTTAACAAGTGAGCAACTATTTCACTTTGGGAAGATCGATGCAATAACCAAATCCCCCTTTAAAGGAGTGGAGTTAAATGCAAAATACAGAGGACAATCCTTTAGGTATCTATGGAACAAAAAGTTACTTTACTGAATGTTTTAAATTCAGTATTATGAACAATTTATTTAATGAACATCCTGATTCCTTAAAGAATATATATAATGATTTACTTACTGAAGTTACCGTTATTGCTGAAAATCAGGAGTCAAAACAACGATATTTAATTAATTTAAACAAAGCGTATAGCAATATACGAACGGAACTTGCAGGTGAAAAAGAGGAAGAAACATTATTTGAGTTAGTTCTACAATAGTAGTAAGCATCGGTACTTCCCTAATTTCCATTATTTAAGAAACAATGCCATATGTTCTTCATTATAGTAGTTGTCTTGGTAGACAAGCGCTTTTTCCTCTACACCAAATGTTTGAAATCCACATTTAATATAAAGTTCCTTTGCCTCCTTATTCGTTGTTACTACGGATAAATTAATTTTTTCAATGGTTTCTATTGATTGTGCTTTCTTGATTGCTTCCGATAGTAACGCTTGACCAACACCAGCACCACGCATTTTGGGAGTAACATACATAGCAAAAATACTAGCCCTGTGTCTGAGTTTTAGTGCTGATTCTTGAATTAATGTTATGACACCTATCAATTCTCCATCGATTAATGCCCCAAATGTGAAATTATACGTATCTATCAAATTACTCGCAACACGTCCTATTGGATTTTTTCTATTTTTAGCTTCTTCATAACTAGTAGCAAAAGCTTCTGGATTTTTTTGTAGTGCTTCTAATCTAATTTGCCAATATATTTCTGCATCATTTGATTGTAGTAATCTTATATTCATCTGAGATTCCTCCTTATGTATATTTTGTGGTTTTATTTTTCTCTGGAGATTTAAGAACGATGACTCTTAAAGACTAATTTTAATTGCAAAAAAGTACAGGATATGTTTTTAACATATCCTGTACTTTTAAATTGCCTAGCGGCGTCCTACTCTCGCAGGGGGAATCCCCAACTACCATCGGCGCTGGAGAGCTTAACTTCTGTGTTCGGCATGGGAACAGGTGTGACCTCTCCGCTATCGCTACCAGGCCTACATGATGTAGGTCGTTCGGTGTTCACAGGACGTGAACAGTTTTAACCGAACTTCCTTGAATGTTTTAAAGGTTTGTACCCTAAAAACTAAATAAGAGTAAATCTAAGACATCTTGAAGAAGTTAGTTAAGTCCTCGATCGATTAGTATTCGTCAGCTCCACATGTCACCACGCTTCCACCTCGAACCTATCAACCTCATCGTCTCTGAGGGATCTTACTC
>NZ_RBZP01000017.1 GCF_003628505.1 Oceanobacillus halophilus
GAGTAAGATCCCTCAGAGACGATGAGGTTGATAGGTTCGAGGTGGAAGCGTGGTGACACGTGGAGCTGACGAATACTAATCGATCGAGGACTTAACTAAATTCTTCAAGATGTCTTAGATTTACTCTTATTTAGTTTTTAAGGTACAAGCAATAAAAATAAAATCATACCGGCCTGTTGGTCAAGCGGTTAAGACACCGCCCTTTCACGGCGGTAACACGGGTTCGAATCCCGTACGGGTCATCAAAATATTAGTTTCTATAAATCAATTATGCTAAATAATATATTTTAGGTCCGGTAGTTCAGTTGGTTAGAATGCCTGCCTGTCACGCAGGAGGTCGCGGGTTCGAGTCCCGTCCGGACCGCCATAGTAATAATTATTGTCTGGTAGTGATTGCGGAGAGGATACACCTGTTCCCATGCCGAACACAGAAGTTAAGCTCTCCAGCGCCGATGGTAGTTGGGAATTTTCCCTGCGAGAGTAGGGCACCGCCAGGCAATTAAAAAAGCAAGCTACGTTTAAAAACGTAGCTTGCTTTTTTATTGTAATGGTCGCGTCCAGCTCCATTTTCCAGCAACTAGTAGACTTCCCAAACCTCTGTACGATGAGACAACACTGATAAAAGAACCTAGGAAGACCGACTAAAACAGGCTATACATCAACAGTAGGAATAAACATGGAGGTCCTGGTTAGCTCCTTAAATCCTAAGAGATTCAGTTTTTGGCAAGTGCAAAACCTAACTCATCTGCTACAGCTTTATTAAGAACTTTCCCTTTTGCAACGTTCACGCCTGCTTTTAGTGAACGTTGATTTTGTAATGCTTTATTCAGTCCATTATTGGCTATTTGTAGTGCATATGGAATAGTAGAATTGGTTAAGGCTATTGTTGCGGTTCTTGGGACAGAGCCAGGAATATTTGCAACAGCATAGTGTACAATATCGTGTATTACGTGTGTTGGCTGATCATGAGTTGTAGGCTTATTAATTGTTTCAAAGTTTCCTCCTTGGTCAATTGCTACATCGACAATAACAGAACCGGAACTCATACTCTTGACCATATCTTCTGTGACAAGTTTTGGCGCTTTCCTCCCAGGGATTAATACAGATCCAATTACTAAGTCTGACTCAACTACAGCTTGCTCGATATTATACGGGTTAGACATTAAGGTATTAATTTCACTCCCAAACAAATCATCTAATTCACGCAAACGATTAGGATTAAGATCAATTATCGTGACATCTGCACCTAATCCAATAGCAATCTTTGCAGCATTAGTTCCAACTACACCACCACCTATGATGGTTACTTTTCCACGTGGTACTCCAGGTACTCCAGAAAGCAGAATTCCTTTTCCACCTTTTGTTTTTTCAAGGTATTGTGCACCTAATTGGGCTGCCATCCGTCCAGCAATTTCACTCATTGGTGTTAGAAGTGGTAGTTTCCCTTTTTCTTCGACCGTTTCATAGGCTAAAGCAGTGATACCAGAATCGATTAATTCTTTAGAAAGATCAGGTTCAGCCGCCAAATGCAGATAAGCAAATAAAATTAGATCCTCTCTAAAATACTTGTATTCTTCTTTCAATGGTTCTTTTACTTTTAATATCATATTGGAGTGATTCCAAACTTTGCTTGGTTCTGCCTCAATAATTGCACCAGCACGAATAAACTCTTTATCTGTATATCCACTACCCAGTCCAGCATTTTTTTCGATTATAACCTGATGGCCATTTTTCACAAACTGTGTGGTACCAGCAGGTGTGATAGCCACACGATTCTCATTATTTTTAATCTCCTTTGGTACACCAATAATCATTCAGAAATTCTCCTTTTCTACTAATACTTTCGACAAAATTCGGGAAGTGACAGGCACCTTTAGATAGATTCTTTTAGTGTGGTTACTAGGAAATGGAGTTCTTCTTTGGTGATTGATAGGGGTGGTGACATGGTTATTATGTTGTTGTATCCTGCGACTGTATCGCTTGTTTTTCCGATTATGACACCTTTCTCTTTACAACGTGCTACTACTTTTGCGGCGCGGGATTCTTCAATTGGTTCTTTTGTCCTTTTGTCTTTTACTAATTCGATACCTGCAAGCAGTCCTTTTCCACCGCGGATGTCTCCTACATTAGGGTGGTCTTTCAATTCCTGAAGTTCTTCATAAAGCCATGTGCCAAGTTCTTCTGAATTTTTCACTAAATCTTCTTTTTCCATTATTTCTAGATTCTTAATAGCAACAGCACAAGCAGCAGGGCTTCCACCAAAAGTATTCACATGCCGGAAATGGTTGTAATCGTCATTCGAAGTAAACGCTTCATATATTTCTCGTTTTACTGCTGTTGCTGCAAGTGGCATGTAGGCACTCGTTAATCCTTTTGCCATCGTAATAATGTCTGGTTTTACATCATAGTGCATGAATCCAAATGGTTTTCCGGTTCGCCCAAAACCGTTGATTACTTCATCAGAGATTAGCAACACACCGTGTTTATCACAAATTTCCCGAACGCGTTTCATGTAATTATCATGTGGGACTAAGATGCCTCCACCAGTTATTATGGGTTCCATGATTACACCTGCAACAGTGTCACTAATTTCCCAAGTAATTGTTCTATCGATTTCATCTGCAGCCTGGATGCAGCATTCGCCATTCTCATTTGAAAAAGGGCTTCTATAACAATCTGGCGGGCTTACATGGACGAATCCAGGTGAAAGGGGTTCATATCTAAAAGCGCGCTGATTTTGTCCGCCTGCTGCAAGAGTTGCAAAGGAGCTACCGTGATAAGACCGGTATCGTGATAGAAATTTATATTTATTAGGCTGGTTGGTTTGTTGGTAGTATTGACGTGCTATTTTAAAGGCAGTTTCATTTGCTTCTGATCCGCTATTGGAATAAAAGATAACATATTCATCATCAAGCCATTCATTTAGTTTCTCACTTAAATGAATTCCAGGTAGATGACTTTGTGTAAGTGGGTAGTACGGCATTTCTTTCAGTTGTTTAGCTGCAGCGTCAGCTAATTCCTCTCTTCCATATCCAACATTTACACACCATAATCCTGCCTGACCATCCAAGTATTTATTGCCATCAATATCAGTAATCCATACACCATCGGCACTCGTACTTATCATTGTACCTTCTGGATTATACTTTTTCATTGCATGCCATAAGTATTTCTCATCTTTTTCCAGTAGAGACTGTTTTTCTTTTTTCAATGAAAAAACTCCCTTCTATTTGATTGCCTGAGGACATTATTAACGTGTCTGGTTAGATGAAAATAGGATGATTGGTTTATTGGGGATTTACATTATCATATGAAGTCGAATGTCGTTTGTCGACAACATTAATTAACTATAATAAAACATAATTTTGTAAATAAGTCAACGATTAAAAATAAACAATATATTTAAAAAAATAAAAAATTATATTTAATATATATATTGACATTGACAAAAACATGATTTACGCTTTATTTAAAATTGACGACAATCGACTAAATTAGTAGGAAATATGTTAAAGAGAATACAACAGTTCCTTCTGTCTATATCACTTAACAATTTTATACTGTATTTACATCTGCTTGATAAAAAATCTTTCCTTTAATCGAATAAATTTGGGTTGTCAAAGGGAATCTAAAAGAGCAATGCTTGCATACACTAGTGTAAGAAGTAATTCCTTATTTAGCTTTAATTCCTATTATTTTAGAAAACGGAGGGGTTTGTATGGTGTTTTTTCCAATTTCTGAGTATCAAGAAAGATTAACAAAGACAAAACACCGTATGGCGGCTAGTGGAATTGACGTATTATTAGTAACAGACCCTGCAAACATGAACTATCTTAGCGGCTATGATGCGTGGTCATTTTATGTGCATCAGTTGCTGGTTATTTTTATAGAAGAAGATCAGCCATATTGGATTGGGAGAGGGCAGGATGCAAGTGCAGCAATTCATACTTCCTGGTTAGATAAGGAACATATCTATCCTTATGCTGACGATTATGTGCAATCTACTGAGAAACATCCTATGGAATTTGTTAGCGATTTCATTAAGTCGAAAAATCGAGATAAACATAGAATTGCAGCAGAGTTTGATGCTTATTATTTTACCGCAATGAACTTTTTAAAATTACAAGAAGGTTTACCTAATGCAAAATTTAAAGATGGTACTAACCTAGTTAACTGGGTACGAATTATTAAATCTGAAAATGAAATTGAATGTATTAAAATTGCCTCTCAAATATCAGAGATAGCAATGCAAGCTGCTTTTGATACAATTGAACCTGGTGTGAAGCAATCGGATGCTGTTGCTGCTATCTCTCACGCACAAATACGTGGTACTGATGATTACGGAGGAGACTACCCAGCAATAGTACCATTATTACCAACTGGTGAGAAAACCTCTGCATGTCATTTAACATGGACAGATGAGACTTTTAAACCGGGAGATCCAGTAATTATTGAGATTGGTGGTTGTTATAAACGTTACCATTCACCTTTAGCAAGAACCATTATTCTGGGAATGCCTGATGAAAGATCACAATATATTGCTGATGTTGTAGTAGAGGGTATTAATACAACACTTGATGTTATACAGCCTGGTATGACGTGTGGGGAAGTTGAATTGGTATGGAAAAAGGTAATTGAAAAACATGGTATTTTAAAAGATTCGCGACTAGGTTATTCTATGGGGCTAAATTATCCACCAGATTGGGGAGAGCACACTGCTAGTTTGCGAGCAGGTGATAAAACAGTTCTAGAACCAAATATGACATTTCATATGATTCCGGGAATATGGCTGGATAATATGGGAATTGAAATTAGCGAATCTTTTCGTGTTACGGAAACTGGTTGTGAAGTATTAGCTGATTTCCCACGTGAACTACTTGTTAAACCAAATATTCGCTTGGCTTAGAATGTAGGAGGTTTTTTAGTCATCGTTACTCTAATAAATTCATATTTACCATCATAAAAAGGACCATCCCTCTAAATTGAAGGAGATTGGTCCTTTTAATGACTTGTATCTTACTAGTATTCTAAGTTTTGATTAAAGAATTGAAAAACTATATTATTAGAATCAATACGTTGGGGGCAAAGGATGTGGAATATTTGTTTTATGTTACTGTCATAATTATTGTAGGTTTTTCCTTGCTTTATTATGGATATGATAAGAAAAAAAGCTATGAACTTAAACTGAAAGAAATCGAATTAGAAAAGAGAAAACTTGATTTGGAATTGATTAATATTGAAAATGGAATAAATCAACCTAAAGAGAATGAATAGTATATTGCCATAGCTGTAATACAGCACCAACTAACTGTGCGAGTTACTTCACAAACTATATAGAATATGAAGTAAAGTCATCATACTAGAGTTTGATAAGAAATGGCCTGGAACACTTGCTCCAGGCCATTGTGATTTATATTTTCTTTGCTCTAACTTCGGGATTAATTAAATTTGGCGGTTTACGTCCACTTAATCCTGCTTCTAAATTTTCAGCAGCTAATTGAGACATTTTCAATTCCGTTTCATAGGATGATGATCCAATATGAGGCAATGTAACCGTATTTTTCAGTTTAAGAAGTTCATTATTGGAGTCAACTGGTTCTTGCTCAAATACATCGACTCCTGCTGCTAAAATATCGCCATTCTTTAAAGCGTCAATTAAGTCCTGTTCAACAATTGTTCCACCACGGGATGCATTGATGAAGATACCTGATTTTTTCATTAATTGAAATTCTCTTTTTCCAATCATACCTTCTGTTTCTTTTGTTAGTGGTGTAATCAGACAAACAAAATCTGATTCTTGTAGCAAGCTATCTAAATCCATATAGGTTGCTTGATATTCTTTCTCTACATTCGGTTTACGTGACCGGCTATGGTATATGATTTCCATATCAAATCCATGGTGAGCACGTTTGGCTATGGCATTTCCAATTCGTCCCATACCGATAATACCTAGTTTTTTATGATGAACATCCGTACCGTAGTGTTCTTCCGTAAGAGATTCTGTCCAGTGTCCATTTTTTACAAATTGATCAAGCTCAGGAATTCTTCTTGCAGTAGAAAGAATTAGTCCAAATGCCATGTCAGCAACTGTATCAGTCAAAATGCCTGGTGTGTTAGTTGCCATAATGTTACGTTTGGTTAATTCTGGAATATCTAAGTTATTGTAACCAACAGAAACGTTGCTCACAACTTTTAGCTTTGGAGCCTTTTCCAGTAATTCTTTATTGACATCTAGTGCCAATCCGATTATACCATCAGCCTCAGAGAGGAATTCAATAAATTCCTTATCTTGTTTCGTGTCAATATTTTTAAAAAAACGTACGTCATGTTTTTCCTTTAATGCGTCTAAAACAGGTTTTTCTACCCGTTCATAAGCAAGTATCTTCATCTACGTTTCTACCCCCAGTCATCGGATTACATAAATTCAAAATAACGGGAATAATGCTGGAAGTCAAGTTGAAAATCTAATTTTTATATAATTCTAATATTTATTGACAATTAAACGCCTATCTTTTAGAATGGAATTAAAATTGTCGACAATCGACATAGGTGTTTAGGCTGAAAATAAGTGAAGGAGTTTAACATGATGAATGAAGACAGCATTATAGCTAAAAGACCATTAGGCGAATTAATCGCTGAACATCTAAAACAAGATATTTATAATCAAAAAGTAAAATTTGGAGAGAGGTTGATAGAGGCAGATTTAGCAGAAAATTTTGATGTAAGTAGAAGTACAATACGGGAAGCATTGAAAATATTAGAGCAGGAAGAATTGGTTACTAGTAAGGCGCGCAAAGGAACATTTGTGTCTGAGTTTACAGAAAGAGATTTAGATGAAATGAACGAATTGCGATTAATGATAGAAGCGAAAGCATTTGTGAAGGCATTGAAAAATTTGGAAGAACCCCATTATCAAGATTTGCAGAGTATTATTGATGAAATGAAGGAAGAAGCGGAAAATGGAAATTGGAATGCATTATTTGATTTAGATATGCAGTTTCATCAGTATGTCGTCAATATGTGTGGAAATTCAAGAATCATAAAAATATATGAATCTATAAGTGTTCAGATTCGTGTGTACTTAGCACATCTTGATCAATATTATTCAAGCCCTGTTTCATTTTATCGGGAACATAAAGAATTAATGGAAGCGTTACTTCATAAAGATACAGTATCGGTAGAAAGAAAGATAAAAAATCATATATCTTTTGTAGAAGAAAAATTGGTTCGAAAAACAGATTCCGAATAAAGTTTTAGTTTTTAATACTTATGGTATAAAGAATACTAGAAAAAACTTAGATAGGAGTGCTAACAATGAAGGATTATAATATGTACATTAACGGCAAATGGATTGGAGAGGGCTTAGCAACAATGGATGTAACCAATCCAGCTACTGGTGAGATGGTTGGTAAGGTTCCATATGGCGCTGAGTCAGAAACAAATAAAGCTATTGATGCAGCGCATACTGCCTTTCAAACGTGGTCAAGTATAACAGCATATGAGCGTGCAGGTTATTTGCAAAGACTATATGAACTTATGATGGAACATCAAGAAGAGTTAGCAGAAATCATGACACTAGAAATGGGAAAACCAATTAAAGAATCACGAGGAGAAGTTCAATATGCTGCAACGTTTATTGAATGGTTTGCAGAAGAAGGAAAAAGAGTTTACGGGGAGACTATACCAACACATGTGGGAAGTAAGCGGTTGCAAGTATGGAAAAAGCCAGTTGGAGTAGTTGCGGCAATTACACCATGGAATTTTCCCGCTGCCATGTTAACCCGAAAGATGGGGCCTGCTCTTGCAGCTGGATGTACAGTTGTTATTAAACCTTCTAGCGAAAGTCCATTAACGGCTATTAAACTTATGGAGTTATGTGAGAAAGCTGGTTTTCCAGAAGGTGTAGTGAATCTAGTTACTGGTTCTTCATCAAAAATCGCAAAAGCTATCATGGAAAATGAAAAAGTGAGGAAAATCACTTTTACAGGGTCTACAGAAGTAGGAAAAATACTCATACGTCAAAGCGCAGATCAGGTGAAAAAATTGTCACTTGAACTTGGCGGGCATGCGCCAATGATTGTTTTAGATGATGCTAATGTGGATGTTGCAGTAAAAGGGGCGGTTGCTTCGAAATTTCGAAATACCGGTCAAACTTGTATTTGTGCCAATCGTATTTATGTTCAGTCCGGGATTTATGATGAATTTGTAGAGAAATTTGCAGCAGCAGTAAAGGAACTGAAAGTTGGAAACGGCATGGATGAATCTGTTGATGTAGGGCCTTTAATTAATAAGGATGGTTTTGAAAAAGTGACGCAGCACGTCGAGGATGCGGTGAATAAAGGAGCGGAAGTTGTAACAGGTGGAACAGCTCTCACTGATTACGATGGTGTATTCTATTCACCAACCGTCATGAAAGATGTGGATGAGTCTATGATTGTGATGCAAGAAGAAACATTTGGACCAGTCGCTCCTGTGCAGAAAGTTGCAACAGAAGATGAGGCTATAAAATTTGCAAATAGTACTCCATACGGATTGGCCGCGTATGTATTTACAGAAAATGTAGCGAGAGGAATGCGTGTCATTGAACAGCTTGATTTTGGAATTGTAGGTTGGAATGATGGTGCCCCTTCAGCAGCTCAAGTACCATTTGGAGGTATGAAAGAAAGTGGTGTAGGGAGAGAAGGCGGACACGAAGGAATTGATGCTTTCGTAGAATCCCAATATGTAGCAATTGGAATATAATTTCCACTGAACGAGAGGAGTTTGTCCGTGAAAAAGGAAATTTTAACACAAAATGCCCCACAGCCAACTGGTCCTTATTCACAAGGATTGGAAGCAGATGGATTCATATTTGTTTCTGGTCAAGATGGAGTTCATCCTAATGGAGAGCTTGCTGGAGATTCCATCACAGAACAAACGATAGCTTGTTTAAAGAACATTGAACAGATCTTAAAGAAAGCAGGAGCTGGACTGAATGATATTGTGCATATGACTTGCCACCTTGCAGATTTATCAAAGGACAATGTTTATGCATTTAACCAAGTATATGCTGCATACTTTGAGAATGTGGACAGTAAACCAGCGAGAATAACAGTTGGTAGTGTTCTAATGGAAACCAGCGTGGAGATTACTGCAATAGCCTACAGAAAAAAAGAATAAATAAAGGAGGAGAGTGTATTGACGTTTGCTGCAAAAGCGCAGGAAATAAAAAAAGAGCTTGTAAACTGGCGCCGACATCTTCACCAGTATCCTGAATTAAGCTTTGAGGAAATAAAAACCTCTACATTTGTTGCTAAGGAACTGGATAAAATTCCTGGTATAAAAGTGGAACGGGGAGTAGGATATCCTACTGCAGTAGTTGGTACACTTTCCTCTGGCTCTGGACCTACGATTGCGGTTCGTGCAGATATAGATGCCTTACCTATATTGGAACAGAATAACGTAAGCTACCGTTCCAAAAATAAAGGGGTGATGCACGCATGTGGTCATGATGCACATACCGCCATCGCACTTGGAACTGCGCATTTACTCAGTAAATCTTTCCAGAAGGAAGAAATAAAAGGAAAGGTAAAGTTTCTGTTTCAACCTGCAGAAGAACATGTAGACGAAACGGGAAGAAGTGGTGCGCCATATATGATCCAAGCAGGGGGTTTGGAGAATGTAGATGCTGCGATAGCACTTCACATGAGTCCGGAAAATCGATTTGGTGAAGTACAAATAAATGATGGGTACAGTATGGCAAATGTGGATGTGTTTAGAGGTGATATTTTAGCTACTGGCGGACATGGGGCATACCCACATTTAGGGACAGATCCATTTTGGATGCTGAATCAAGTGTTGCAGATGTTGTATGGAATTTCAGGAAGGAGGATAACTCCGTTAGAATCTGCAGTAATAAGTATTGGAAGCATTCATGGTGGTTCAACAAGCAATGTTATTCCTGATCGAGTGAAAGTTCAAGGAACGATTAGAAGTTATACACCTGAAACAAGAGATATATTGCGTCAAGAAATAAAGAAAGCATTTGGAATAGTTGAAACAATGGATGGAAGATATGAACTGGAATTCATTCAAGAAGATCCCTCACTAAATAATGATTCAAATATAAACAACATTTTCAAACATGTAATAGTAAATAACTATCCAGATTTTAAGATCATAGAAAAGCCATTTGGCCTTGGTGGAGAAGATTTTGCTCATATTGCAAAGGAAATACCGGCTTCTATGTTTTTTCTTGGTTGTGGAGTTAAAGATGAGAAAGTGAGGAATTTACATACGCCTCATTTTGATATTGACGAACGAGTATTACCGGTTGGTGCTACAATATTAGCAGAGACAGCGAAAACCTTCTTAACTGGGAGTGATAATAGCTAGGAGAAAACAGGAATTGGAACTCTAGTCATACAAAAGGAGGAAACTGTCTTATGACAAAGATATTATTTAACGATTCTATTATTGAAAGGAAGAAGTTAATTGATATAGAGGACAGAGGCTATCAATTTGGTGATGGAATCTATGAAGTAATTGGTGTGTATGATGGAGTATTTTTTATGTTAGATGAGCATTTGCAACGATTGGAGAGAAGTGCAAAAGAGTTACAAATATCCCTTCCTTATCCTATTAGTAAACTGAAAAAATACTTAATGGAACTCGTGCATGTGAATAACCTAAAAGAAGGAGTCGTATATTTGCAGGTTACTAGGGGAGAAGCAGAGAGATGGCATTACTTCCCGAGCAGTGATACAAAGCCGATACTTGTAGCCTATACAAAACTAGAAGAGACATTAAGAAAAGAAGAGGATCATGGGGCGACAGCAGTTTTGACAGAAGATATTAGGTGGCTTCGTTGTGATATAAAGACATTAAATTTACTGCCTAATGTTCTTGCTAAGCAAAAGGCAGTAGAAAACAATGCAGTAGAGGCTATATTTTACCGTGGGGATATTATCACAGAAGCCAGTGCATCCAATGTTTTTATCGTTAAGAACAAGGAAGTCTACACGCATCCTGCAAATAATTATATTTTAAATGGAATTACCAGAAGAAAAGTGCTATCCATTTGTAAAGAGTTAGGTATTAAAGTTAACGAACAAACGTTTAAGGTGAAAGATTTATTAGATGCAGATGAAGTTTTTATTACAGCAACAAAATTAGATATTGTTCCTATTGTAAAGGTTGATCAGCAAGTAATTGGGTTTGGTACTCCAGGAAAGACCACGCGTGAAATAGTTGAAGCATTTCGAGGGTCTATTCTCGAAATCGACCACATGTCATAAGGGAAACTTGACTTGGAGGGATTGTGTATGCCGCGTCATTCAAATTCTCTTGTTGAAAGCCACACAGTTGCAGAGATAGATTTATCTGCTTTTCGCTCAAATGTTTTAGCATTACGAGAGAGAGTAGATAAAAGCATTTTTCTAGCCGTAATCAAGACGAATGCTTATGGGCATGGAATAGTACCAATTGCAATGGAAGCGGTAAAAGCAGGGGCAAATCGTCTCGGTGTTACTACGGTTGAAGAAGGAGCTCTGCTAAGAGAAAGTGGTATACATGTACCCATCCATGTTCTTAGTACGATTACGACAGACCAAGCAGATGATTTGGTTTATTATCACTTAATTGCATCCATAAGTTCAGAGCGTACTGCAAAAGCAATTAGTACATCTGCGGTTAAACAAAATAGGGATGCGATTGTTCATTTAAAAATTAATACAGGTTTGCATCGCTTTGGAATTGAACCTGAACAGGCGATTGACTTTTGTCATTTGACTTATCATTTACCAAACCTTTATTGGGAAGGTATTTATACCCATTTTTCTAATGCGGACGAAGGAGATTGGGATACAACGGAAGATCAGTTTCATTTATTTTGTGAAACGGTAAAAACGTTAGAAGGCAAAGGATTCTATTTTTCATTAAAGCATGTTGGGGCTTCCACAATCGCCATCGAACGGAAGGATATGCACTTGGATATGGTTCGGCCTGGCATTGCTTTATTTGGATATCAGCCCGACATTCGGCAAAAAAAATTAATTTCTTTAAAACCAGTAATGAAGTTAAAGACGGAATTGGTTCACATTCGACTATTACCTGCTAATTCAAAGGTCGGGTATGGTGGAGATTATATTACCAATGATATCGAGAACATTGCTATTCTCCCAATTGGACATGGCGATGGTTACAAAAGGAGATTATCTAATAATGGTTATGTTTTAGTCCGTGGACAACGTGTGAAGATTGTAGGAACAATTGCACTTGACCAAACATTTATAAATGTTACTAATATCCCAGGAGTACAAGAAGGAGATGAGGTTATTCTTATTGGTAATCAAGGATCCGAACAGATTTCTGCCAGGGATGTGGCAAATTGGATAAATAGCAATGTGGATGAGGTTCTTGCCAGTCTAATGAACCGAATTAGAAGGATCTATATTTCATAATTAAAAGGTAGGCGAGACTATGACGAAACAATATAGAGTTGCACTTATACCAGGAGACGGTATTGGTCCTGAAGTTGTAGCAGAAGGTGTTAAAGTATTAAAGGAGATAGAAAAAGTGGATTCCACTGTATCATTTTCTTTTACTGAATTTCCATGGGGGTGCGAGTATTACTTAGAAAATGGAAAAATGATGGACGATAATGCGCTTGAACAGTTAAAAGATTATGACGCTATTTATTTAGGTGCAGTTGGTTACCCTGGGGTTCCAGATCATATTAGTTTACGAGATTTGTTGATTAAGATTCGGAAAGGGTTTGATCAATATGTAAACTTAAGACCGGTTACTTTGTTACATCCGGAATTGACCCCGCTCAAATCGAAGGCAGAGAAAGATATTGATATGCTAGTAATCAGAGAAAACAGTGAAGGAGAGTATGCTGGTGCTGGTGAATGGCTATTTAAAGATAAACCGGAGGAAGTAGTCCTGCAAACTGGAGTGTTTTCAAGGAAAGGTACCGAGCGAATTATTCGTCATGCTTATGAAGAAGCTAGAAAGACAAACCGTACTTTAACTAGTATAAGTAAAGGAAATGCTCTTAACTACTCGATGGTATTTTGGGATCAAATTTTTGAAGAAGTAGGTAAAGAATATCCAGATGTCCAGACTTATTCCTATTTAGTAGATGCTGCAAGTTTGTACTTCGTGTCACAACCTGAACGATTTGAAGTGGTGGTAACTTCTAATTTATTCGGTGATATTGTAACAGATATAGGTGCGGCAATTACTGGGGGATTAGGATTAGCAACTGGTGCGAATATTAATCCAGAAAAAAAGTATCCTTCTATGTTTGAACCTGTACATGGTTCTGCGCCAGACATTGCTGGAAAAGGGGTAGCTAACCCCATTGCAGCCATTTGGTCTGTCAGTCAAATGCTTGATTTCTTTGAGATGGAAGAGTGGGGGGAAGCGGTTCTTACCACTATAAAGAAAATTATAAAAGAGGGTACATATTTAACACCAGATTTAGGTGGAAATGCTTCTACAGAGGAACTTGGAAATCGCTTTGTTGAATTACTGTTGTTGGAAAACAGTTAATGGAGAGTGCTAGAATAACTGGCCAAAACGTTCAAGTATCTGTCTTACTTGAATGTTTTGGCTTTTAGTTACATCTTAGAAGTTGATTTGAATCTTCTTTTAATCTATGAGAGGTCAATTCTGACTGATTTTTCCTCGTACCTCTCCTTTTGGGTATCTTGATGTTTGGATATTAACAAATGCTTTGCCAACCTTCATCTCGCGAATTAGTTCAGATAGTGATTTTCCTGATAATGGACCAACTAAATCTCTTTCTCTAATTACTCCTTCAATAACTTTCTTTCCAGAAATTGTCTGTGAATATTCTGGTTCAAATATTATAGCAACAATAGGACCAACGATATTTCTATTTCCTAGGTGAATATTTGCTTGTGTAATTGGACCAATATCATTCACGTCTAAGCGGAAACGAATCATATTCTTTCTAGTATCAAAATGAAATAACGCTAGACCATCAGCGTTGGTATGAACTGGTGGAACTTCTTTTGATCCAGTTAGTTGAGTCATAAAGAAATGATCATTATACATAGGTAACCTCCTTTTACACCATTTAGTTCATTTTATTATTAGGACAAATTACTTGCCTGTACGACTGTCATTAAGAAAGCCAATCATTCAAAGATTGGCTAATATCCCTATATATTATATTTTTTCAGTTTATTGTATAAAGTTACCCTTGAGATTCCCAGTTTCTTTGCTGTAGCAGATTTATTGCCATTCAATTGTTGTAACGTTTCTACAATTAGTTGTTTTTCTATAGATTCTTTCTCTTTTGGTAAGGATCCAGTCTCACTTTGTATTGAATTTGTAGAGATGGGTTTGGAATGTTGAAAATATAGATAGATATCATCTTCCGTAATAATTGCTTTTTCCGATAAGATCACGATACGTTGAATTAAGTTACGTAATTCCCGGATATTCCCTGGCCAGTCATAATGAAAAAGCACTTGTAACGCACTGTCTTCTAGTGTTGGTATCGGAGTTTGATATTGAGTGGAAAATTGTTGGAGAAACAATCGAGATAATTTGGGTATATCCTCTATTCGATCTCGGAGTGGTGGAATTTGAATTTGTATAACATTTAGCCGGTAATATAAATCAGAACGGAATTGTTTTTGTTCCATTAATAATTCTAAATTCTGGTTAGTTGCCGCAATAAACCGTACATTTACTTTTTTTCCTTTAGAATCACCGATGCGGTAAATTTCATTTTCCTGTAGTACACGTAATAGTTTTACTTGCATTTCTAATGGTAGTTCACCGACTTCATCTAAGAATAAAGTTCCACCCTCAGCCATTTCAATCTTACCTGCTTTTCCTTTTTTCTCTGCTCCGGTAAACGCTCCTCCTTCATACCCGAATAACTCACTTTCAAATAACGCACTTGGGATTGCTCCACAATTAACTGGGATAAATGGACCGTTCTTTCGATTACTTGCCTCATGTATGGCTCTTGCACATATTTCCTTTCCAGTACCGCTTTCTCCAAGAACTAATGCCGTTGCGTCTGTTGTTGCAGCTTTCTTGGCAATTTGTATGGTTTGTTGGAGAGCATGGCTGTTTCCTTTCATTTCTGAAAAAGGTGATTCTTCCTTTGAGGTGTATACCTTCTGCCTCAATTCACTTAATTCAGCTGAGGTAGTTACTAGGTTTTCATTTAATTTCACAATCTTTGTAATGTCTCTTTCGATTGAAACTGCTCCAATTAATTGATGATGTTTATTAAATACAGGTGAAGCATTAATGACGACATGTTTATCATGCCGAGGCCGGTGATAGGTGTTTTTTACAGATTCCTTAGTTTCTAAGACGTTCAGCACCATGAGGTCTTCATTGTGAAAAAAATCAGTAATTTTATGGTTGAGTATGTCGCTTTTTTGAATGTTATACGTATGAACTGCTGCATCATTCCAAAATAGAACTTCTTTATTATGGTTGATAATGGTAATAGCGTCATCTTCTGCTGATAAAATAGCTTGCAAATAAAAAGTATCCATTTCTTTGCACCTCCTGAGTTATTTAATAATAGTAAATATATTGTACATTAGATTTACATAAGTGTAAATAAAGTTTACATTTAATTTTGACTATTTTGTATAATCGGAATGTTACACAGGTCAATTATTGCCTTTAAGAGGCTTGATTTTGTGTTCTTGTTATTAAAAATTTTTTTGGCATGATTTTTGCAAGTATGTAAGTGGAAGGAAATGAACAATAATTTTTTGTGACTTCTTTCTTTCATTCATGCAAATTAATTAGGGAGGTTTTACTATGGTCGTACCTTTTAAACACGAACCTTTTACAGATTTTACCAATGAAAATAATCGAAAAGAATTTGAAGCTGCTTTGAAAAAAGTGAAGGCTGAATTAGGAAAGGAATATCCTTTAGTAATTAATGGAGAAAAAATTTACACAGAAGATAAATTGGTGTCCGTCAATCCTGGAAAAAAAGATCAAGTCGTTGGTAAGGTTTCTAAAGCTACAAAAGAACATATCGATAAGGCTTTTGAAAGCGCTGGTAAAGCATTTAAAAAATGGAGAAAGATGGCACCAGAAGCACGTGCAGATGTTTTGTTTAGAGCAGCAGCGATTGTTCGACGTCGTAAACATGAATTTTCTGCATGGTTAGCATTTGATGCGGGGAAGCCTTGGGGGCAGGCTGATGGTGATACGGCAGAAGGTATTGATTTCTTGGAGTACTATGGTAGACAAATGCTGGAATTAGCCAAGGGCAAGCCTTTAGAGGATAGAGCAAATGAACATAACTCTTATTTTTATCAACCAATGGGTCCTGGGGTTACCATTCCACCATGGAACTTTGCTTTTGCTATTGTATGTGGAACAACTGTAGCGCCGATTGTCGCTGGTAATCCAGTATTATTGAAACCATCTGAAAACACACCGGTAGTTGCTTACAAATTAGTCGAAGTATTAGAAGAAGCAGGCCTTCCAAAAGGGGTTCTTAGTTTTGTACCTGGCAATCCATCTGAAATCGGTGATTACTTAGTTGATCATAAGGATACTCATTTTGTTAATTTTACCGGTTCTCGCGCAACTGGTACACGTATTATAGAACGTGCAGCAAAAGTACAAGAAGGACAGCAGCACCTAAAACGTGTTGTTGCAGAAATGGGTGGGAAAGATACTATTATTGTGGACAGTGATGCTGATTTGAATCTTGCTGCTGAATCAATTGTAAATTCAGCCTTTGGATTTTCCGGACAAAAATGTTCTGCTTGTTCAAGAGCTGTGATTCATAAAGATGTATACGATGAAGTACTAGAAAAATCAATCGAGTTAACGAAGGAACTAACAGTTGGTAACCCAGCTGAAGAGGATGTTTATATGGGAGCAGTAGTGAATAAAAAACAGTTTGATAAGATTAAAGATTACATTGAAATCGGTAAAACGGAAGGTGAATTGGTATATGGTGGCGAAGCGGATGATTCAACAGGTTATTATATTAAACCGACTATTTTTAAGAATGTAGCACCAGAGGCAAGAATTATGCAAGAAGAAATCTTTGGTCCAGTCGTTGCTTTTACAAAAGCAGATAATTTCGATGAATTATTAAATATCGCTAACAATACGGAATATGGTTTAACTGGAGCAGTTATTTCTAATAACCGTGAACATCTCGAACAAGCACGTTATGATTTTCATGTAGGGAACCTCTACTTTAATCGAGGGTGTACTGCAGCTATTGTAGGATACCAGCCATTTGGTGGATTTAAAATGTCTGGTACAGATTCAAAAGCTGGCGGACCGGATTATTTACAGCATTTCTTGGAAGCAAAAATCGTTTCGGAAACTTTTTAGTCTTTAGTAGGTAATGTATTTGTGGCAGCAATGTCAGCTGCCGCAGATACATCATTTTATATTTACAATGTATCGATAAAGGGAGTTTTGCTGATGACAAATTTTACTAGGGACTTTTTCATCGGTTTGTCAAATAATAAATTCTTAAATGAACATGCAAGACGCTGGGGATTTCGCTTCGGTGCAGATAAATTTGTTGCAGGTACAACTATTGAAGATGTAATCCATACTATAAGAAAACTTAACATGTGGGGAATAAGCTGTACCATAGATAACTTGGGGGAGTTTGTATCGGAGAAAGCTGAAGCATTAAAGGCAAAGGAACAAATTATTGCTATATTAGAAGCCATTTATAATGAAAATCTAGACTGCCATTTGTCAGTAAAGTTAACCCAGTTAGGATTAGATATTGAACAAGAATTCTGCGTAGATAATATGCGTGAGATTCTTGATAAAGCAAGACAGTATGATGTGTTTGTTAATATTGACATGGAAGATTACGCACATTATATACAAACACTAGATGTTTTAAAGGCTTTGCGTGCGAAATATGATAATGTTGGTACGGTAATCCAATCATACCTATACAGAACAGAAGACGACCTCGAAGAATTAAAAAATGTACGTCTCCGGCTAGTAAAAGGTGCATATAAGGAAAGGGAAGAAATCGCTTACCAAACAAAAGAAGAAATTGATCGCGAATATATTCTAATAGCCAAGAAACGATTACTAGGAGATGCATTCACTTCCCTTGCTACACATGACCACCATATCATTAACGAATTATTACATTTCATTCGAGAAAATAACATTAGTAAAGACAAATTTGAATTCCAAATGCTTTACGGATTTCGAAGAGAAATGCAATATGATATAGCACAAAAAGGTTACAATTTTTGCACGTATATTCCTTTTGGCAATGATTGGTTTGGCTATTTCATGCGTCGATTGGCAGAGCGGCCACAAAACATGAACCTAGTAATGAAAGACGTTTTCTATTCAAAAGATAATCAACTAAAGAAAGAACCGATTATTACTGGGGCAGTTGCTTTTTCACTAGTGATGCTGTGGAGAGCAAGACGAAAAGTAAGAAAAGAAGAAGTGCGTTGATTGCCATAATGAGGGATAATCTATTTTTTTACTAATAAATTACAGAAAATTATTATTTCATATAAAAATGAAAAAAATTATTGTATTTTGAAATATTTTCTGTGAATATAAATTTTTTCATTAAAATGAATATTCTTCATGTTATTATAGATTAATATAAAAACAAAAGGGGGAGTTAGGATGACAGAAAACACATACCAACTAGTTGCTATTATTATATATTTAGCAGGGATGATTTTGATTGGGTGGTATGCATATCGGAGGACAAGTGACTTAAGCGACTATATGTTGGGAGGAAGAAAATTAGGTCCTGCTGTCTCGGCACTTAGTGCTGGAGCAAGTGATATGTCACAATGGCTGCTCATGGGTCTTCCTGGTGCCATATATGTATCAGGCCTAGTTGAGGGGTGGATTGCAATCGGTTTAACGATTGGGGCATGGTTAAACTGGCTGTTTGTGGCACCACGTTTACGTGTATACACACAAGTATCAAATAATTCCATTACGATTCCAAGTTTCTTTGACAATCGTTTCAAGGAAAACTCGAAAATATTACGTATTGTTTCAGGTATCATTATATTAGTATACTTTACGTTTTACGTTTCATCCGGAATGGTTGCCGGTGGGGTATTCTTTGAGAGTTCTTTCGGTTATGATTATCACGTGGGGTTAGTAGTAGTTGCTGCAGTTGTTATAGCGTATACATTATTAGGTGGGTTCCTAGCAGTAAGTTACACGGACTTCGTACAAGGTTCGATCATGTTTTTGGCATTGATAATCGTTCCTATCCTGGGAATATTTTTGACTGGAGGTATTGGAGAAACAGTAGAATCTATTCGTGCTGTTGATGTAAATTTACTAAGTTTCTTTGCTACTGCAACTGCTACAGGGGTTATATCTTCTTTAGCTTGGGGACTCGGTTATTTTGGCCAGCCTCATATTATTGTAAGATTTATGGCTATTAAAGATGTAAAAGAAACAAAATCAGCAAGAAGAATTGGTATTGGTTGGATGATTCTTACACTATTAGGTGCTGCTTTTACTGCATTAATAGGGGTAGCATACTTCCAGCAAAATCCTGGAGTCTCATTATCGAATCCAGAAGCAATCTTTATTGAAATGGGTCAAATTATTTTCCATCCATTTATTGCAGGAATCATGTTAGCCGCTGTACTTGCAGCAATCATGAGTACGGTATCTTCACAATTGCTTGTCACATCTTCAGCATTGGTGGAAGATATCTACAAATCTGTTATTAATTCTAATGCTTCAGAAGCTCGTTATGTAAACCTCGGTCGTATTGCAGTTCTTATAGTATCAGTAGTAGCAGGTGTCTTTGCGTGGCAGCAAAATGACACAATTCTAGGTTTAGTGTCATTTGCTTGGGCTGGATTTGGTGCTGCATTTGGTCCGATTATTCTTTTAGCACTATACTGGCGAAAAATTACCGGTACGGGAGCATTATGGGGAATGATTGTAGGTGCTGTAACTGTATTTATATGGGGAAATACTGCACTTTCCGGATATCTCTATGAAATAGTGCCGGGTTTTCTGTTAAATCTAATTGTTACGTATGTTGTAAGTATAGCAACTTACAAACCAAACCAAGAAGTGGAAGAAGAATTTAATAAAACGATGGAATTGTTGAAGGAACCTAAATAGGATGAAGAAATTATTAAATGGGGCACAAAACTGTGCCCCATTTTTTATGTCTCACGAAAGATAGAACCCCCGCAAACATAATAATCTTATCGACAAAATACGGGAAGTGACAGGCACCATTTATAATATTTTGGTTATCGGAAAATTTGACTAATATTCTCATCGTGTTATTATGGATAACGTTGTGTAAAAAACAGAAGGGGAGATAAAGTGTCAGAAAATAGTTATCAGCTTATAGCAATACTTATTTATTTAGCAGGAATGGTTTTAATTGGATGGTACGCTTACCGACGTACAAGTAACTTGAATGATTACATGTTAGGTGGTCGTGGTCTTGGTCCGGCAGTTTCGGCATTAAGTGCTGGAGCTAGTGATATGTCACAATGGTTACTAATGGGTTTACCTGGTGCCATTTATGTTTCAGGCCTTGTAGAGGGATGGTTAGCCATTGGTTTAACAATTGGTGCTTGGTTAAACTGGTATTTTGTAGCACCTAGATTACGGGTGTATACACAAGTATCCAATAATTCCATTACCATTCCAAGTTTCTTTGATAATCGTTTTAAAGACAATTCTCAAATACTACGGATTGTTTCTGGAATAATTATTTTAGTTTACTTTACATTTTATGTATCATCTGGATTAGTTGCAGGTGGTGTTTTCTTTGAAAGTTCATTTGGATATAGTTATCATACTGGCTTGCTTATAGTGGCAGCGGTTGTTATCACATATACGTTAATTGGTGGTTTCCTTGCAGTGAGTTACACGGATTTTGTTCAAGGGTTAATTATGTTTTTAGCTTTAATTATTATACCGATTTTCGGACTGTCCTTAACGGGAGGGTTTGAATCAACGGTAGAATCCATCCGTACCGTTAATCCAAATATGCTTAGTTTCTTTGCAACAGCATCTCTAACAGGAGTAATTTCTTCCTTAGCATGGGGATTAGGTTACTTTGGACAGCCGCACATTATTGTTCGATTTATGGCAATTAAATCGGTGAAAGAAACAAAATCAGCTCGGAGAATAGGTATTGGATGGATGATATTAGCATTAATTGGTGCTGCTTTAACGGCATTAATTGGAGTAGCATATTTTCAACAAAATGTAGATGCTTCATTAACAGATCCAGAAGCAATTTTCATTGTAATGGGCCAAATTATATTCCATCCATTTCTTGCGGGGATCATGTTAGCAGCTGTACTTGCAGCAATCATGAGTACAATATCATCACAATTAATTGTGACATCTTCAGCATTAGTTGAAGATATATATAAAGCCGTATTTAGATCCAATGCTTCAGAAAAAACTTATGTAATCCTTGGTAGAATAGCAGTATTAGTTGTTTCATTAACAGCATTAGTTTTTGCTTGGCAAAAAAATGATACCATTCTGAGTTTGGTTTCCTTTGCCTGGGCTGGATTTGGTGCAGCGTTTGGTCCAATAATTCTCTTATCATTATACTGGAGAAGAATCACAGGTACTGGTGCACTTTGGGGAATGAGTGTCGGTGCAGTCACCGTTTTTGTTTGGGGAAATACTGGACTCTCTGATGTACTTTACGAAATAGTACCAGGGTTCATATTGAGTCTATTAGTAACCTATATTGTTAGTTTAGTAACTTACAAACCAAACAAGGAAGTAGAAGTTGAATTTGATAAAACAATAAAACTATTAAAAAAGAAATACTAAATGGAGAATGGGCTGCAGAAATGCAGCCCATTTAGCATATCCTAAAATGAACATTCGACAAAATTCGGGGAGTGCCAGGCACCATTGGGAGTTATTTTTTACAGACAGCAATTCCTAATGGATAATGTTCCTCCTCTGCGTTTTCAGCGGGTTCGATTAATACACCTTTTTGATAGTAAAATTTCTTAGAAGTATATTCATTAAATAAGCTTCTGAACTCCTCTTCGGTTAATTGATGTACATGAAATTCCTGACCAGAAGGAATTCCTCTACCTTCACCAAAGGGTGTAGATAATAAAAGAATGCCATTCGGTTTTAGTAAACGATATATATTGGAAAGGAATCTTTCTTCCTTATTAATGTGTTCAATTGTTTCAAAGCTTAATATAACATCAAAATGACCTAGTCTATCGGATAAAGAAGTATCTAAAACATCTCCTTGAATAAAAGTAGCTAGTGGGTGATAATACTTCTGTTTAGCATATTTAATCGCTTCTTCCTCGTAGTCAATACCAATTAATTCAGTGATATTGTTTTTACATTGTTTAGCAATAATCTGACTGCCATATCCAGAACCGCAGGCAAAATCAAGAATTCTCCCATTCGCATAACGTGCTGCAAAATGATATCTGGCAATGTGCTCAAGCAATAATCCATTTGTTATTTTCATTCTTTCTGGAATGACCCTTTCTCCAGTATCTTCCAACATGGTATTCACACCGTTTCTTGTATAATTTCACTATATTATAGCACGTATATTAGGAAGGGGCCTAAGATAAGGGTGACCCTCAATATTGAAATCTAGACCAACTCTATTTCCTGAGAAATATGATAGGTGCCTGTCACTCCTCGGTTTTTGTCGAATGTGTTTCTTCCTATTATATTATGTTATTATGGTTTACAAATGGAGGACGTCAGGAGGGGGTTAGAAATGAAGAAATCTAAAAAAATAAAAACCAATGCAATTCGTTTATTGGATAAAGAGAAGATACGTTATAATATTCACGAATATGAGTGGAACGAGGACCATCTAGATGCTAAATCAGCTGCTGCAAATGTAGGAAAGCCCCTAAATAAAATTTTTAAAACACTCGTATCAGTTGGTGATAAAACTGGAGTAATCGTTTCATGTATCCCGTCTTCATCTGAATTAAATCTGAAGGCTCTAGCCAAAGTGAGTGGGAACAAAAAAGTCGAGATGTTACCTATGAAAGAATTAGAAAAAACGACAGGATATATACGTGGTGGCTGTTCTCCATTAGGGATGAAAAAACAGTATAAAACCTATCTCTCTTCTAAAGCAGAGACAATGGAATCGATTGTTGTATCAGCCGGGAAAAGGGGACTGCAGGTTGAATTGGATCCAGCTGATTTGAAGCAAATAACAGATGCTGCTTTTGCTGAAATTATAACCGTGTAATTCTTTTCGTGTCCTTATTGACTTAAGCAACTTTTAAAATTGGCTTCAGTGCAAAAAGAAGCCTCTTATTAAAGAAGCTTCTTTGAGAATTGACAAATTTCGGGAAGTGACAGGTACTTGTGAAACAATGAGCATAACAGCGGTGAAAAAAAGTTAGTTTTCTATAAACCGGTAAATGATATCGTTATTTTGATTATCATATTCGATGTTAAAGTCATAACCATTGAAGAACCAGTCATCAAATTTTTCAATAAAGTAAGTGACACCATCAATAGTTTGTTCAACTAATACATCTTGTGGCTGGTCAATTCGTAAACCAACGGAGAAGTTGTCATGTACCTCTGTTTTACCATAAAGTTTGCCAGAAAACCGTACAGCATCACCTTGATGAAGTTCTAATTCATTTTTAAACCAGTTATTAGCATTTTCAGATATTGTAAGTTTCATAGTAGATTCTCACAGACCAACTCTTGGAGGGCTGTGAATCCTCCTTTCATGTTGTTATGTGATTATTTTAACATACTTTTTTGTCTTTTTATTGATGGGATGTGTCTAAAAGATGAAAGTTCATTATAAAAACCCCCTAAAAAAGGGGGCTTGTCCATAGCTTTAATTCTTTACTTAGGAGCTTTCTGTATAATCATATGGATAGGAATTCTTTTGCTTTTTCTTTGGGTGCTTTTGTTAATAAGCTGATAGTGATATAAAGGAAAGTGGACATGAGAATTCCCCATATACCAGAAGCGAGTCCTAATGGTTTTATTTGTGTAAATTCAATAATAATAACGATAATTCCACTCACTACGACACTGGAAATAACTCCAGCAGCTGTACCGTTTCTCCAAAAGAAAGCTCCTATAATAGCAGGTACTACAACTAATAATCCAGCAGAGGAAGAAACAGAAAGCACTGCAATTAGGTTTACTTCCATTTGTGCAAATAAAAATGCTAAAACAGCAATTATAGGTATAACTATTTTTCCTACGCGAAGCTGCGTATAATCACTTGCTGATTTGTTCATATTTCCGTATACATCTCTAGCAAATAGGGATGAAAGGGTAAGAAGAATAGAATCTATAGTGGAAATAGCAGCTGCCATTATACCAACCATTACTATTACTCCCAATATTGGAGGGACTAGTTCAGACTGGAGTACCAACGGAGTGGCTAAATCTGCATTGTCTAAATTAGGAAACATCATTAACGCAGAATAACCCCATATTACGGCAACAATCGTATATACAAAGCCAAAAATTAAAAATCCCAGTAACATATTTTTTAAACTTTTTAGAGACGATGGCATAAATAGTCTTTGGCTAACTTGTGGGTTGGATAAACTAAAGAAGAACCAAGGTAAACTTAATCCTAGAAAGTTTAAAAAGCTAAAAAAACCATTTCCTGGTACAGTTAAATACTCGGGGAAATCTGTTTCTAATGTGCCAAAGAACCCGGTAAATCCACCTAAACCTTTAATCAAAATGATGACTACAATGGTTGAAGTGACTATCATAAATAGTGCTTGTAAAGAATCTGTCCAAACAACCGATCGTATACCGGCAACATATGAGAAGACAAGCGCTAAAACTGTTGCAATAATAACACCGGTGGAAAAGGGAATGGCATTGTTTGTCACCCCTTGTATAAGATAGCCAACACCAGATAATTGAACAGCACTGTATGGGATAAGGAAGATACAGTTGGAGATGGCAATAATGACAGCTACTGTTTTATTTTGATATCGATCTCCAAGCATTTCCGATGGTGTAACATAACCAAATTTTTTTCCAACCTTCCAAAACCTGGGACCGAAAAAGGCAACTAAGGACACCCCCATCAGGTAAATAAGTTCAAAACCAAGCGCACCAACCCCACCATTATATGTAAGTCCAGCAAGCCCCACGAGCATAAAGGCACTGTATGTAGTTGCACTATAACTTAATGCAGACACAAAACCGTTCATTTTCCGATCGCCTAGAAAATAACTGACCATATTATTTTGTTTTCCGGTTCTAGATATAACCGCAATGACTATTGCAAGAATGACGTAGATTGCAATAGCTATCCATACTAATGACGTACTCATTCTTCTTTACCCCAATCCTTTGTTATTAAATAATTTACCATAATAGTGATAAGTGCTAGAACTGTCCATAACAAAAAACTGCCATACCATTTTGTGACATTCGTAAACAATGTATAGGGTAGGATATAAGCAATTAAAATAATCACAAAAATAATTAAAGTCCATTTCCGTTCTTTCATTTTCAAATGAGACACCTCCAAACATATAGAATGTTCGCAAATGAACAGTTCTTATTAATGTTTCCCAATTAAAAAACAAACATTCTTAAGTTGGTTTGTTAAAAAATTCACATGTAATATAAATGTATTTAGTCAACATCATTACCACCGATAAACCATCAAAACCATAATAGCAAATGTTTATAAAATTTACTATATTAATTATTGAAAACACCTTTTAGGATTTATTGAGGGGAGAGAAGAGGGGAAGCTGTTGGGGGATAGAGAGGGAAAAATTAAAAAAGATAGAGGTTAATCATCTATCTCTTCCAATTGCTTTTTTATTTGACTTAGTGCTAACTCTAAAATCTGATTATGCTCCGTGTCACGGCTTGTAATTACGTTAGTATGATAAGACTGGCCATCATAATCAACAGTTACATTAACTTGAATCATGAGCAACATCCTTTCGACATAAAAATTATAATATTTAAAATATTATATTAATAAATTATAACCCATTACATTAATTGTGTCAAATATGTGAACAAAGATTACTTTATATTTATTATAATATATGCTTCATCTAATCGGGAGATGTAATGAAATTGCCTAAGAATGATTTGGAACATAGTAATCAAGTGGATCGGGTAGAAATTATTTACTAATGGGATTTAAATTGTAATAGTCACGACAGTTATAATTAGATGTCTGTCATGACCTATTTAACTCAGTCCTTAAAACGAACTTCCTCTTTCTGCCTAGTAAATTGTAATAGTTTATTAGAAACTTCTTCATTGTCGATTGTCACAAGTCCAATATTATTATCTGTCAGAATGACTGATCCACGACTCGTGGATAGATAGTTTATTTCCTCACGCCACTTTAATTTTTTGTTTCTGGAATAAACCTTTCTGCTAGTTGAAAACGTATACTGTTCATTACAAGATCTGTAAATAGTTCTATGTTTTCTAGAGAAAGAGTTTAGCCATACTGGTATTTTTAAGAGTTTTCCCCACAGGCCTGAAAAACTCATATTTCGAATTGGACTGCTGGTAAATTGAAGGATTTTCATTTCTTTCTGATCATTTAAGCTGACTTGGGATTTTACTGCACTAGCGTAGTGTACGTCTCCAGACAGTATAATACATTGATCTAGTTGCCAATTTATGATGTGATTTAAAAAATTACTAAATGATTTTTCATTATATTTCCAGGCTTCAAAGTCAAGATCATAGTGAACAGGAATCCCGAGTATACGTAATGGATAGACAAAACGTTTAAGAAACGATTCAATAATTCCAACTCCGTATAAAGGTGTAGGAGATACAATAATTAAGCGATCTCCTTTTTGCCAATCACTTTCCTTTAAGATGGTAGTGTTTATTCTCCAGCCATGCTCTCCAATTAATTGTGCTGCTCGTTGTTCTTCTTCCATTTTATTAATCACACGAATTGGTTTGGGTTGAAGTTCGTAGTTTCGTTTTGTTCTAATATCTAAAAAGAGGCTTCTCGGCTTAGTTGGTGCCACAAATGACCATCTTTCATATCGAATAATCCTTTGAATCCAGTTTTCTTCAAAACGACACTCTCTTAGATAGTGTGGGAGTTGAGGAGATAATTTATCAATCATTTTGTCTAAATTCTCTGGATCATTTCCCCAGGCTTGGAATAACAAGTATGCTGATAAACCGTTTGCTACTGTGTGTTTACCTAATGATGATTGGTAGACGTTTTGTGCCCAATCAAATGATATATTCCAATCATCTGTTATGTCATGGTCATCAAAAATCATATAAGTTGGGGTGTTAGCCATAATTCTTCTGGTTTGTGCTAGTGTTTTTAAATAGGATAGAACTTCACTTTTTTCTTCCTCATACCTTTTTTTATGCTGTTTTAATTCTTTTTGAAAATTTTTTTCGTTTTTCTGTGTGTACATAAAGTAAATATTATTATTGTCAGTCAACTCCTCGAAGGTTGGAATTGAATCGTGAGCTAACCATAGCGAAGGTCCCATGGTAAGCAAATATAGTACAGCATATTCTCCAAACCGTATCATATGGTTTGCTGCGTTCCCTGAGGTGAAGTTCGCAAAATTACTCATGATATATTGACGACTTTGAACTTTATTGATGGAAGATAGAAAGGGCTCATGTTTTAATAATGGTTCCATCTCGGTTATGGCATCTGTATTTTCTCCTATTAATAGATCGCTCCACCACTGAATAGCAGGGAAAACCGGATCGCCAACATCATCAGCGTATATTTGATCGCCCATTAAAAAAAGAGCACTAGGCCTTTTTTTTAAGTCAGAATGGTGTGCTTGTGTAGTAAAGTCAGCGCTTATAAAGGCATTATCTCCTTTGCCATGTGGTTTCTGACAAGAACCATATAGAATATTTGCTGGAAGTTTCTCCTGAATGTAAAAAGTTGGGAATTTCCACTCATCATAAACAATCGAATCTGGATTGCTTTTTGATAACAGATCTAAATCTCCTAAATCAAATATATCGTTTCCGTTAGTGAATAGCAGATTATACCCCAATAAATGATCCGTTGGAAAGTTTGATTTTTCTGGAGAAATTTTTATTAGGTGGATATACATTCTCTTTCCCGCACGAATGGTTTTATTGAATGTTTTTGTATGAAATAGGTGATATTTATTATTTTTTTCTTTTTTAGCGTCTATAGTATATAAAACAGCTTCTATGTGGACATCCTTACTGGTTGCAAGCCATATTGTAACTTGGGTTGGTTCTGTTCGACGTATTATCGGACCAGCTAAAAGAAACGGAATTCTCATATGACACCATCCCATTTGAAAAGATAATACAGTTTATTCATGTTGAAATGGAATGGAAGGGCATTTATCTGTATTTATTATAAAAGTGATATTGTTCAATGAGAAATTACAGCAGGTACTGGAAATATGATTTGTTAGAGAACTCGATTCGATAAAAGTAGTAAACAGACCTAAGGTATCTGAGAGGTTTATTCATATTTCGTTTTTGCACAAAAAAAGAGCCGATAAAAAGGAAAATAAACGTGTTAGATACTCTTTGTTTATCTAGCGAATAACCATCTGAAGAAAGATTTTTTTTCTTTAGATTTTTCTTCGTCTTCAGCAGCTGCAATTTGTTTTTGTGTTTCTAATCGCTCTGTAATTGTACGCATTAATTCTTTGTCACGTTCATTTAACCATTCATTAATCGCTTCTTGCTGTTGGTCCAGCCTTTCGATTAATGTATTTATCAACTCATTTTGGTTTTGGATTAATTCTTTTATTTCTTCATACTGCTCTTGTGTTATAGTAGATTTATTTTCCTGAGGTTTTACGATAGCTGGTGAGGTGGAGCGCGCTGCGGCATCTTGTGAATCTCCTCCGTTACCGACTTTCTCCATAACAAGTTTGGTTGCTTGTTCAACGGTTATATTTGTTTTTTCTCTTAATTCTTTCAAATATCGAATGGTCAAAATGTCCTTTTCTACAAACAATCTTGCATTATTTTTGTTCTTAAAAAACTTATGTCCTGCTTTCTCTAGATGCTGTGCATATTTTCTTACCGTTGTTACTCCCATGTCTAGCATAGAAGCAATTTCACTTGTTGAGTATGCTTTCTCGCTTGTTTCTATATCTCCTTGCATATCATCACCCCTTATTTTATTACTTTCTACGTTCATCAACATTTTCCTTTATTAATGTAATTAAATCGTTAGACAAAGTTTGCCATAGCGCAACTAAATCTTAAAAAAACAATAGAAGATTAACATTATTTGTCGACGATAAAGTTGAAGGTGTTGACAGAAAGATAATAATCATGATAAATTATACTTAATTCAAGATATTTTAATTAAATATAAATAGGGTCTTATATATAGGAGGAAATCTTATGAATGGATTAAAAGGGATGCACCACGTAACAGCTATTACAAGCAGTGCTGAAGAAAACTACAAGTTTTTTACGTATGTTTTAGGGATGCGTTTAGTTAAGAAAACAGTAAATCAGGATGATATACAAACCTACCATCTATTTTTTGCAGATGACGAGGGGAATCCAGGTACCGATATGACCTTTTTCGATTTTCCTGGTATACCAAAAGGAACGCATGGTACGAATGAGATTTATAAAACTGCTTTTCGAGTACCATCTGATAAGGCGTTGGAATATTGGGAGAAACGCTTTAATCGATTAGAAGTGAAACATACAGGTATTAAAGAACAATTCGGTGTGAAGTCTTTATCGTTTGTTGATTTTGATGAGCAACAATACCAACTGGTGTCTGATGAAGGTCTGGATGGTGTTGCTGCCGGTATGCCGTGGCAAAAAGGGCCGATTCCATTAGAATATGCCATTACTGGGTTAGGGCCAATACATGTTCGTACTGCACATTTTGACTATTTTAAAGATATGATGGAAAAAGTATTGCAGTTTAAAGAAATTGATAACAAAGGCTCGCTTCACTTATTTGAAGTTGGTGAGGGAGGAAACGGTGCGAGAGTAATCGTTGAAGAAAATGTTATACTTCCCCAGGCGCGTCAAGGTTTCGGTACGGTACATCATGCTGCCTTTCGGGTGGAAGATCGTTCAGTATTAGAACACTGGATTGAACGTATGGCAAAATTTGGCTTTCAAACTTCTGGTTTAGTTGATCGATTTTACTTTAAATCGTTATACGCTCAAGTTGCACCTTCCATATTATTTGAGTTTGCTACAGATGGGCCAGGTTTTATGGATGACGAGCCTTACGAAACACTTGGTGAGAAATTAGCACTGCCTCCATTTTTCGAAGACAAACGGGAACAAATTGAAAGTTTAGTTCGACCAATTCATACAGTAAGAAGCTCGATTCATTTTGAAAAAGAATACGAATAACATAAATGGCTATTCTTCATAATTTTGAGGGATAGCTTTTTTTATGTAGTATTAACGCAAAGGAAAATACACTACGCTTTCCGTTAACTTCTGGTGAGTCCCCCTCAAGATGAATCTTTTGTGTTTGCGGAAAATTCAAACATAATTTAAACTAATCTTATACGAAAGGAGTTGTTTCTATGGAAAAACTGAAAGTGGGCAGAGCAAGTTTGACATGGTTAAATGGTGGTGTAACTCATTTAGATGGTGGTGCGATGTTTGGGGTTGTTCCAAAGGCACTATGGAGCAAGTTTTATCCACATAATGAGAAAAACCAAATTGAATTACGTACGGATCCGATTCTATTGCAATTGGATGGGAAGAATTATCTAATCGAGTCGGGTATAGGAAAAGATAAATTTACGGACAAGCAGATTCGAAATTTCGGTGTGGCAGAACAATCATCAGTGGAAGAATCATTACGTGAGTTAAATTTAACAGTGGAAGATATTGATGTAGTCCTTATGACACACCTTCACTTTGATCATGCATGTGGGTTAACCAAGAAAATTGGCGAAGACGAATTTAAAACCGTTTTTAGAAATGCAACGATTTATACGTCTGCTATTGAATGGAATGAAATGCGCAATCCAAATATTCGGTCGGTAAATACATATTGGGAAAGCAATTGGCAACCAATCGAGGACCAAGTTGAAACGTTTGCTGATGAAATAGAGATTGCAAAAGGTCTTCGGATGATTTATACAGGTGGTCACAGTGATGGACACGCTATTTTGGTTTTCGAAGATGGAGAGGATTCATTTATACACATGGCCGATTTAATGGCGACACATGCCCATCAAAATAAATTATGGGCAATGGCTTATGATGATTATCCAGTAACCTCTGTCCATGAGAAAGAAAGCTGGATGGAATACGGATATAGTAAAGAAGCGTGGTATACCTTCTATCATGATGCTTATTATCGTGCTGTGAAGTTTGACCATACTGGAAAGAAAATAGATGAAGTAAAACGTGTTCGTTATGAATATTGATAAGATGTGAAGTTTATTATAAATGAAATAAGGCTGGGTCAAAATAAGTGTGAAATTAAAATTAAATGACGGAAGATGTGAATTTTAAACGTCTTTGTCCCAGCCCTATTTAATCATTTTCTTGTATTATTCCAGGAGTATATTGCTATGCTGTTTCTACAGCAGAAATGACTCCGCCTGATTCAACATCCACGTAGAATTCGTATTGTTTATTTTCACCGTCGATATTGCGAGTGATGCCTCCACGATAGGCGTTAAACAATAGCCCATTTTTTTCAATTTCCTCAGGTTTCATATAAATCCAAGAACCACTGATTGGACCAGATTTCTTAAACGCTTCTTTTGCATTATTTAGAGCATTTTCTGGACTAATTTTCTGGCGGGTTTGTATTTGTTGGTTTGCTAAATATCCTACTGCAAAACCGATTGCAGCTGCAAGACATATATTGCGTTTTTTCATACATTGGCCTCCCTAGATCATCATACTATGCTTATGTAAATCATTTATAACTACTATATTAATTAGTATACCGCATACTAAAACAAATTGAAAACGCAATGCAGATACTGGAAAAAAATTATTCGTTTCCGTTATACTTGTAACGTACATATAAAATGGAGGTAATTTAATGAATCAAGAAACATTGGCTTTATTTAAGAATTTAACAGAATTGCAAGGGGCGCCTGGGAATGAACATCCTGTTCGGAAGTTCATGAAAAAGGAATTAGAAAAATATGCTGATACAATAATTCAGGATAACCTTGGTGGGGTATTTGGAGTGAAACATGGTCAAGGACCAAAAGTAATGGTTGCTGGGCATATGGATGAAGTAGGATTTATGGTTACACAGATCACGGATAATGGTATGATTCGTTTTCAACCATTAGGTGGATGGTGGAACCAGGTAATGCTTGCGCAGAGAGTGCAAATAATGACTGCAAATGGCCCTGTTATTGGTGTCATTGGTTCTATTCCACCACATTTATTAACCGATGCACAACGCAAAAAGCCGATGGAAATTAAAAATATGTTGATTGATATCGGTGCTGACGATAGAGAGGACGTTAAGAGAATTGGTGTGAAACCAGGAGATTCCATTGTGCCTGTTACACCATTTCAGCCAATGGCTAATGAAAAGAAAATTATGGCAAAAGCATGGGATAACCGCTATGGCTGTGGACTATCCATTGAGTTATTAAAAGAATTGCAAGGAGAAACACTTCCGAATGAATTATATTCAGGGGCTACCGTACAGGAAGAAGTTGGTCTAAGAGGATCAAAAGTTGCGGCAAATATGATCAAACCTGACATTGCATATGTCCTTGATGCATCTCCTGCTAATGATGCATCTGGTGATAAATCAGCATTTGGTCAATTAGGAAAAGGTGCATTACTTCGGATTTTTGATCGCACAATGATTACGCACCAGGGAATGAAGGATTTTATACTGGATACAGCAGAATCTAATGATATTCCGTATCAATATTTCATTTCTCAAGGTGGAACTGATGCAGGGAGTATTCATCTTTCTAATGAAGGGGTACCAAGTGCGGTAATCGGTATATGTTCACGTTATATCCATACGTCGGCTTCCATTATTCATATTGATGACTATGCTGCTGCCAAAGAATTACTGGTGAAATTAGTTAAATCAACCGATCAAGCAACAGTAGATCAAATTCGTTCTAGATAATATGTATTATAACTGCTACCATAATGGTGGCAGTTTTTTTCTAAGAGGTTATATTCGGTGGATTTGTTGCTTCGTAACTAAGTCGGAGTTGATAGAAACTCTTAAGAATAAACTTATGGAGCGATTCGTAAACACCGCTACGGAAATACACTCCGCTTTCCGCGAGGAGGCTGAGGCCGTGCCTGCGAACCGCAAGTATTCTGCCGGAGCGAATAATCGCACAAATCAAACATAAGTGTAAGCGAGAGCAACACTATTCTGAATGAAAGATATCAGGACTCTATGCAAAATATTACATAATACGTTCGCTGGGGAGTTCTGTTTTCTTTGAAAGAGCCTTGGAAAAAGGAGTTTGTAAAATGAAAATAGTAGTCGGGTCTAAGAATCCAACAAAAATAAAAGCTGTTCAAGAAATTTTTCCGGAGGCGGATGTTGCCTCGAAAGATGTACCATCAAAAGTTTCCGCCCAACCTTTTTCTGATATAGAAACAAGAGAAGGGGCAATTAATCGTGCAAAACAGTGTAAAGATGTTTCTTCTGGATCTATTGGTATAGGTTTAGAAGGTGGCGTTATGCATGTGGAGGATGAATTATATTTATGTAACTGGGGTGCACTTGTTACAGAAGATGAACAAGTTTTCACGGCAAGTGGTGCGCGAATTGTTCTACCTAAGGAGATAGATGAAGAATTACAACGAGGTATTGAATTAGGGGATATTATGGACCATTATGCAAGTCGAGATGAAGTTCGAAAAAAAGAAGGTGCCATAGGCATTTTTACAAAAGATCGTATTTCCAGACAAGAAATGTTCAGCCATGTAGTCAAGATGCTACGAGGCCAATGGGAGTATTGGTCAAAGGAATAATAAGGTCCTTAAAAAGATAAAAAGCTAGAATGTCATCAATACCATTCTAGCTTTTTTTATTTTTTCTTATTCATAGATATATGCTAAAACATCTAAAGCTTGTTCCACAGTTTCTACAGTTACATTCGCTTTATTGGAAAGTTCTTTTAATGGATGAATTAATGAAGTTGGGCGTACAATAATAGTAGGTTTGTTCATTGTAATCGCAGCACTGGCATCCATAGCTGTATTCCATTGTTTGTACTGCTCACCAAACAATGCAATGACTACATCTGATTTCTGCATAAGAACTTGCGTGCGTAAATTATTTATATCAGATGCTGCGTCATCTTTATAGACTTTGCCAGGTTGTTCTCCTAATATCGCTTCCCCAATATGATCAGATCGCTCATGGTTTGTTTGGGGTGCAACAAATGTTAAAGGAAGATTCTTTTGTTTCGCTATCTCTTCCACTTGTTCTCGCCAATTATCGTGTATTTGTCCTGCTAAATAGACTGTTAATTCCATTCTATCTCCTCCTTATTAATCATCTCACTCCCTAATAATAAACGAATATTTAAAAAAATTCCAAGAAACAGCATGTGAGAATACGTACAAGTATACAAAATGTGCTTATAATTTCTATATTGTCTATTTTTTTAGTAAGATAGTGATTGGTAAAAAAGAACTACTACTGGAGGATAAAAAATGAAAAAGATACTTAGATTAGTTATGGTTCTTCTAATATCTATGATCATGGCTAGTGGTTGCAGCAATAAAACAGAGGATGAGGCAGTTAGTGAAGCGAAAGAAATGGCCAGAACAGTATTTGAGTTAGAAGCAGAGATTGAAGCAAACGAGGAAGTAAATGGGTTACCTTTATATATACCTGGTCAATTAGATGTACAAAGTGAGGAAGAAAATAATCTAATCTTAGAAGATGGAAACCAGACATATCTTGTATTTTATAATGTAATTGAAGACACTAAAAGCAAACTTAATTATGAGTCAGCACAGTCGGATAACACTCTTATCCTGGAAACGTTTGAAGATAATGAAAAATTTGGATATATAAGAATACTTCCCAAAGAAGAGGAGGGGTATGAACTACAAGTCGGTGTTGGCGGAGTAAAGATTACAACCTACACGACAAAAAGGAAAATGGCAGACGATACGGAGGAAATGATGAAAATGGCTAAATATATGGCTTTTATGGATCATTAATCTTGACTCTTTTCATGTTTTGTTCGTGCGACATAACTAGAAAACTATGGCGCTTTTACTAGAACGACTAAACAGAGCGCATAGTTGATCTCCGCTTATAATAAAGTGCAACTTAACTCTGAAAGTAACAATACAATAGAAAAGAGCCTTAATCGTTGAATTCTTTTATTTGAGTTCTCTAAATTGAAACGGATGACAAATAACGATATGATAAATTAGAAAAGGGAGTTGAAAATAATGAAAGAATTACAATCCGAGCAACAATATAATGAATTAATTAACAAAGGAAATCTCATTGTTCTGTTTTCTGCAGATTGGTGTGGAGATTGCCGGTTTATAGAGCCTGATTTACCGGAAATCGAAGAAGCATTTCCTGAATATACATTTATTAAAGTGGACCGTGATAAATTTATTGATATTTGTGTAGAAAATGATATTTTAGGAATTCCTAGTTTTTTAGCTTATAAAGAGGGCAAAGAGGTAGGCCGTTTTGTAAGTAAGGACCGCAAAACGAAAGAAGAAGTTACTAACTTTATTAAAGGTTTACCTGCATAAATAGATAGAATAAGAAATCGGTTTATACCGGTTTCCTCAGGAAGGAGGACTTTCAAGTTGAAAATAACAAGTCTTCAAATGAAAAAGAAACTGGAACAGAGGCTAGCTAATGAAAACTACCATACATCCTTTAACCGTGACAAAGATACTTTTCGCATTGAGTGGAAAGATACAAAAAAAGGAATGACTATTTCTTTACCAAATGTCATTGCTAAGTTTAATGAGCGGGGGGAAAGTGCGATAGATGACCTGGAACAGCATGTAACAGAAGCACTTCGCATTATGAATGAAGAACATCATTTAACAGGGATGGAAAGAAATATCTATCCTGTTATTCGTTCTACTTCTTTTCCAACGGAATCTAAAGGAAGAAAATTAGTTACAAAAGATCATACAGCTGAAACCAGAATTTTCTATGCTCTAGATCTAGGGAAGTCCTATCAATTAATTGATGAGACATTACTCGAAAAGGAAGGCTGGGAAAAAGCACGTATTGATGAAATGGCAAGTTTTAACGTTCGTTCTTTATCTACAGAACCAAAGCAGGATACGGTTGCAGGAAATGACTTCTATTTTATAGCGACGCAAGATGGTTATGATGCGAGCCGTATTCTGAATGATGTATTCTTAGAGGAGATGAAAGCAAACGCAAAAGGGGATTTAACTGTTGCTGTCCCGCATCAGGATGTACTAATAGTAGCCGATGTTCAAAATAATACTGGGTATGACATCTTAGCACAAATGACGATGAAGTTTTTTGCAGATGGAAGGATTCCAATTACATCACTTCCTTTTATATACGATAACAAGAAATTGGAACCTATCTTCATTCTTGCAAAAAATCGACCAGAGAAATAGTAAGGAAGGATGAACGAAATGGATGTATTCTATAATCCAAATGGTATAGGCGATGTGTTGATCGTGCCAATTGAAGAAGGAAATCGTTATGAAGTAAAACATGAGAAAATAGGAGATATAGTTCGTATTGTATCGAATGAAGGGCAGTTGTTAGGCTATAACATTTTTAACGCTTCGAGACATTTTAAATTGAAGGATACTGGTGGGATTAAATTAACGGAAGATCTATTAGCAGAGATTAAAAATCTCTTTTTAGAGAATGGTATAGATGATAAACTTGATGTTGATCTATCTGCTAAATTTGTCGTTGGTTATGTAGTTAGTAAAGAACAACATGAAAATGCTGATAAATTGAGTGTCTGCAGGGTAGATGTTGGGGAAGAAAAGCCCTTACAAATTGTATGTGGTGCACCAAATGTAGACAGAGACCAGAAAGTAGTTGTAGCAAAAGTAGGAGCTACTATGCCAAGTGGGATGAAAATTAAGCCAACCGAACTCCGTGGTGTACCGTCCAATGGCATGATTTGTTCGCAAAAAGAATTAGGGTTACCAAACGCTCCTAAAGAAAAAGGAATTTATGTATTAGAGGATTCATATCAAGTTGGGGATGAATTTCCTTTTTAACTTCCCTTATTTAATGGGCTATTGCTGAAGCAGAAATCAAGAAGCGTGACAATCATCGCTTCGAGTTACGTCGTATTCTGTATCAATTCCCACGAATCAAAATAACCAAATGTGTCTTTGAATAAGAGCAATCTGCACTAGAGTTAGTGTGGATTGCTTTTTTTGTTTACCTCCCCCAAAAACTCATTTCAAAATAAATACAATCCGCTTACAATTAGCAAATTATCTTTAAAACAAGATAAAACGTGCTACAATAGGAGATACAAAAATTGTAAGAATTAGAAATGAGAGTGAGTTTTATGTGGGAAAAATGGAAGAAAAAAATAAAAGAATTATTTACAGATAATGAAGAGGAAACGACTCCAATCGATGCACCAGTGTCAAGAGAGCGAGACCATGGAAAACAGAACATACAGGCGAGGGTGTCTTATAAATATCCAAAACCAAAATCGTTTCGTTTCCCAGTGATTCCTGATGAAAATGAACCTATAAAAAGAAAAGACAAACGTGATAATCGAGAAAAAAGAGTAAAAGAAAACAATAGAAGCTCCGTGTATGAAAGAAAGAGAGTCGATACACCTACAAGAGATATTCATCATAAACTCAAAAGAAATGTGCGAGATTCTTCTAATAATAATCAACAAAAAGAAAACATCCACACAGCAAAAAACAATAAACAACAAACAACCTTGAATAGTAACAAAATATATAAAAAGACGGATAAACCGTTCGAGGTTACTGAAGTTCCGTCACCTATATATGGTTTCCGTAAGCCTAATAAGCAAGAGAAAGAAATTCAGGATGTTCCAGCATTTGTTAGAAATGCGGATAAACGAGAGAAGGAAAAATCGGACTCTAAGGATAACAATGAACAAAAATCTATACATACAGACGGAGTTTCGGCCTTTTCTGAGCAAGTGGCTAGTACCGTTGAACAGGAATTAGACATAGAAGAAAACTTAGAATCAGTAAATAAATATAAAATAAATCCAGTACAATCTCATGATTCTAATATAAAAAGAACAGAAGAAATCATGACGGAACAAAAAGAAACGAAAAATGAATGGGAATTATCGGAAGAGACGGATGCAGATAAGAAAACTGAAATGGAAGAACAACAGAAAAAAGATGAAACTCCAGAAAGTACTAAAAAAGAGGCTAACCACTTAGATTCGTATGGTGATATACAACAACATGGAGACGGTCAGAATATGGATAACGAGGATAACGCAAATAGCGAAGGCTTTTCCGGAGAAAAAATAAATCAACCTGACCAAGTAGAAGAAGATACAGAATCTAGAGTTCCATTTGAAGAGTTAAGTATGGAAGAGAACGAAATGGAAGAAGCGACAGAGAAATCAAAACCAGAAGAGCCAATACAAGAAGAAATCACAATGGAACAAATAGAAGCATCTAAGTATGAACCAATAGAAGAACCTACGAAAGAAGAACATATAGAAGAAAAGGAAGTAGAAGTAGTCAATAAGAAACAAAATCCAGACTATAACAATGAAAGTAGTTCAACGCAAGAAAACAAACCATATGTTTTTCCTTTTAATGTTATTATGACACCAAGTGATAAACGTAATCTACGGAAAAGAGAATTGGAAACTAAAAATAAGCAAGTAAATAACAATCATCCAGATAAACAGAATGAAGTTAAAGAAGACAAGCCTAAATTATTCGAGGAAGCTTCTCCGGTATCTAAAAAATTTGTACCATCAGAAGTAAGGAAGGAAGAAGAAACAACAGATAAGCATATCCCTTATCACTTATTGAATGATCCGGTCCCGAGTAGTAATGACAATCAAATATGGGTGGAACAACAACAATGCTTGCTAGAACAAACCTTAAAACACTTTAATGTCCGTGCAAATGTAGTAAAAGCGACACAAGGCCCTTCAGTAACAAGGTTTGAGGTTCACCCAGAACTTGGAGTAAAGGTAAGTAAAATTAAGAATCTAAGCGATGACCTTAAATTGAACATGGCGGCAGAAGATATTCGAATTGAAGCACCTATTCCAGGGAAAAATACCGTTGGAATAGAAATACCAAATCAAAAGGCGCAAATGGTTGGGCTTCAGGAAATATTTGAAACAGAAGAATTTAAAGACAGTGAATCACCGCTAACGATAGCACTGGGATTAAGTATCGAAGGGGAACCTAAAATTACAAACATCCAGAAAATGCCCCATGGACTCATTGCGGGTGCAACAGGGTCAGGAAAAAGTGTTTGTATTAACACGATGCTAATTAGTTTAATCTATAAAGCAAGTCATGAAGATGTGAAAATTCTACTCATTGATCCCAAAATGGTTGAATTAGCACCATATAATGGAATTCCACACTTGGTTGCACCAGTAATCACTGATGTTAAAGCAGCTACACAGAGTTTGAAGTGGGCAGTCAATGAAATGGAAGACCGTTATGGTAAGTTTGTTCATGAAGGAGTCCGAAATATTGAGGGCTATAATAAGAAAATGAAACAACAAGGTCGGATGGAAGAGAAAATGCCATTTATCGTTATTGTAATCGATGAGTTAGCAGACTTAATGATGACCTCACCACAAGATGTAGAAGATTCTATTAGTCGTATTGCACAAAAAGCAAGAGCTTGTGGAATTCATTTAATTCTAGCGACGCAACGACCATCTGTTGATGTTATTACAGGATTAATTAAGGCAAATATTCCAACAAGAATTGCCTTTAGTGTCTCTTCACAAGTTGACTCACGTACGATTATTGATGTAAGTGGTGCTGAGAAATTGTTAGGTAAAGGTGATATGTTATTTGTGGAGAATGGTGCAAGTAAAAGCATTCGTCTACAAGGACCATTTGTTTCAGACGAAGAAATAGAAAGAGTTACGAACTATGCAAGAAGTATTGCGGAACCAAATTATTTATTTGAACAAGATGAACTACTAGAACAAGTTCATGTTGATGAAGAAGAAGATGAGTTATTACAAGAAGTAATAGATTTTGTGCTCAATCAAAATAGTGCAAGCACTTCAATGATTCAACGACGTTTTAAAATAGGATATAACAGGGCAGCCCGCCTAATTGATACACTTGAATATAGAGGAATCATTTCTGGGCAAAATGGCAGTAAACCACGGGATGTATTAATTACTCAAAAACAGGAAGAATTATAATATTTATGTTACTATATTAAAAAAGATAAATCGTGTAATATTTCACACAATCTTCTTTAGAATACATCTTAATGAAAGTAGGAAACTCCGAAGCCAAGTACTTGGTATTTGGTGGCCTGCCTTCTAACCTGCGAAAAAGGAGTAACTATGATGAAAGAAATTACCTTAAAACTGAATGGAGAAATTAAACGACTCACTAATAATACCTTTAAATTCGATGAACGTATTAAAGAGGGATGGTTTTCTGCAGTTTATTTTTTAAAAACCAAAAAAATTGTAGAAGAAAAAGTTCCAAATAATCATGTAACGATGCAATTTTTTCAAAAAGAAAATGCAGTATTATGTGGTACGGATGAAGCGATTGCTCTGCTCCACACTTTTGCTGATAATCCAGAAAAATTAGAGATTCATTCATTAAAAGATGGAGATAAGATTGAACCGTTTGAGACCGTATTAACCGTTTCAGGCGCATACCAGGATTTCGGTTATTTAGAAGGAATTATTGATGGGATCCTTGCAAGAAGAACATCCGTTGCAACGAATGTATACAATGTGGTAAAAGCCGCAAAATCTTCTGGTAAACAAAAACCAGTTATCTTTATGGGTGACCGAGATGACCATTATACTACCCAAGCTGGAGACGGGTATGCTGCATATATTGGTGGATCAACAGCGCAAGCAACCCATGCTATGAATGAGTGGTGGGGGAAAGAAGGAATGGGTACCATGCCACATGCGCTAATTCAAATGTTTCGTGGGGACGTAGTTGCAGCAACAAAGGCATATCATGAAATTTATCCAGGAGATGAGTTAGCTGCGCTTGTTGACTATAACAATGATGTCATAACAGATTCATTAAAAGTTGCTAGAGAATTTGGAGATACACTAGCCTCCGTGAGATTGGACACGTCAAGAACATTAGTTGACAAGTACTTTTTAAGAAATCATCATTTAATGGGTTCATTTGATCCTAGAGGTGTAAATCCTGAACTGATATTCGCTTTAAGAAAGGCACTGGACGAAGAAGGATTCGAACATGTTAAAATCATGGTTACTGGTGGTTTTACGGAAGAACGTATACGCAAATTTGAATCAAAAGGTGTTCCAGTAGATATGTATGGTGTAGGAAGAAGCCTTCTTAACCTTAGGATAGGGTTTACTGGAGACAATGTCTTATTAAATGGAGAACCAGAGGCAAAGGAAGGGCGTCGCTATAGACCAAATCCTCGTCTGGAAAGAGTGGAATATTTTAATATAAATGAATAAATTATATAGAAGCGGAAAAAGTAAGAAGTACTCCAAAAAATTATATTTCATTCTACCTTATTTTTTGTTATAATTAATCAGGATTGCGAACATTTTTCGGGATGAACTATTTGATGAACATGATGGAGGTTCGTTTTATGACAACTTACCATTTTATTGGTATAAAGGGTACGGGAATGAGTGCTTTAGCACAAATTCTTAGTGATTCAGGGGAAAAAGTACAAGGATCTGATGTAGAGAAGAAATTTTTTACTCAAGAAGCATTGGAACAGAAAAATATTCCTATTTTCCCATTCTCTGAAGACAATGTAAAAGAAGACTATACAATCATTGCGGGTAATGCGTTTAAAGATGATCATATAGAAATAAAAGAAGCCAAGCGATTAGGATGTACGTTTTATCGTTATCATGAATTTTTGGGTGAATGGTTAAAACAATTTACAAGTATAGCAGTAACGGGTGCGCACGGGAAAACCTCTACTACTGGGTTGTTAGCACATGTTTTAAAACAGGCTTATCCGATTTCCTATCTAATTGGAGATGGAACTGGAGGAGGCCATGTCGATAGTGAATATTTTGTTTTCGAAGCTTGTGAATATCGACGCCACTTTTTAAGCTACGAGCCGGATTATGCGATCATGACCAATATTGATTTTGATCATCCAGACTATTTTACAAGCATCGAGGATGTATTCAATGCATTTCAATCGATGGCAGATCGTGTAAAAAAAGGAATTATCGCTTGTGGTGATGATGAACAACTGCAGCAAATACAAGCAAAGGTTCCTGTAGTCTATTATGGTTTCGGTGATACAAATGATTTTCAAGCACAGAATGTAATGGAGACTGAGGAAGGAACCACATTTGATGTTTTTGTGAGAAATACCTATTATGAAACATTTACCATTCCTATGTATGGGGATCATAATATATTAAATGCTTTGTCTGTCATTGCAATTTGTCATTATGAAGATGTTAAAGCAGAAGATATAAAAAATCTTTCCACATTTAAAGGCGTAAAACGTAGATTCACTGAAAAAACGGCTGGTACTCAAATATTAATTGATGACTATGCACATCACCCTAAGGAAATTATGGCTACTATCGAATCGGCTAGAAAAAAATATCCAAGTAAAGAGATAGTAGCTATTTTCCAACCGCATACTTTCACTAGAACGAAGACTTTTTTGCAAGAGTTTGCCGATAGTCTCAGTGGCGCTGATTATATTTACTTATGTGATATTTTTGGCTCTGCTAGAGAAGAATCAGGAAAACTAACTATTCATGACTTGCAAAAGCTAATTGGCCAAAGTGAGATATTGGAACTAGAACATACAGAAGTACTTGCTAAATATCAAGACAGTGTTTTAATCTTCATGGGAGCTGGAGATATCCAAAAATTCCAGCTTGCGTATGAAAGTAGATTAAGCAACACAATACAGCAATAAAGCTAATTTTTCACGAAGAAGTCTGAAATGTTTCAGGCTTTTTTATTTTGGTCCAGGAAATTATAAAAATTGACAAGATCTGGATAATATACATATGGCCCCGTCCAGCTCAAGCGTCCTGCCAGAAAGAGTCTCGCAAAAAATGATGGAAGAAAGAAATAACTTTTTTAATAATAAGCAGGAATTCAGACCTTAATGTCGAAATTGTTATTAGAAAGATATATACTAGAATTATGCTATTTAGTAGCATTTTTTACATAGGTTTAGGTTTTTGTGATTAGGGAATTATTAATGATAAAATGGTTTAAAATTATTAATAGGTAGTAACAATGTTCAAAAAGCATTATATTGGACATCCTAATAAAGTATTTGTCTATTCTCTTAAGAAATGTACTAATTTACATACTAAAGGAGCTGAAACAACCATATGGAATTCTTACTGTACATTGCTGCGTTCATCGCCGCTGTCGCTTTTGTAATTTTAGTGATATATGTGGTTGTTGCATTAAAAGCAACAAGACAGACATTAAGTGACGTTTCTGAAACGCTGCAAGGGCTTGAAAAGCAGATGCAAGGGGTTACAACTGAAACTACCCAATTGCTTCATAAAACCAACAAACTAGCTGATGACATGGATCAGAAAACAACGAAATTGGATTCTCTGTTTGAAGGGGCAAAGGGGATTGGTGATTCATTAAAAGATTTTAATCAATCTCTTAAAAATATCTCCAATAGTATCCAAACAGCTTCAAAAGTAGACCAGGAAAAGGCTGCACAAGCTGTTAAATGGGGAGCAGCAGTTGTCGACTTTATTAATACTAGGAAAAATGCAAAAAATAAATAGGGGGTAATGTAAATGAGTGAAGAGAACAACATTAACACAAAGGATTTTGTCATAGGAACATTAGTTGGAACAATTGTTGGGGCTTCAGTTGCCTTAATGTTCGCACCCAAATCCGGTAGAGAGCTGCGCGGTGACATCAATCAAGGCGCATTACAAGTGAAAGACCGTGCAGGGGACTGGAAAGATATTGCGCAAGAAAAAGGTTCTGATTGGAAGAATAAGGCCTTTACTACAAGTACTGAGATTAAACAGCGTGCAATGGATACGACTTCCCAGTTGTCGAAAAAAACACAGGACCTAACAAAAAAACTGTCAGATAAGTTTAAAAATACTTCAAGCGAAGATGAAGAAGTATTAGATACTGAAGTAGATGCAACAGAAGTAGAAACTTCTGATGCAGAACCTGAATTGGAGAAAGTGGAAAAATAAAATCGTTTCGAAAACTGCAGTTTATAATATAAACTGCAGTTTTTTATTTTGGCCCTTTTCAATATTTTGTTGCTTTTATAGATGTCATGATGTTAGATATTACTGATAACTTGAATTCGTAGTCTTTCGTCAACGTGCCTTCCCCGTTGGAGTCGACTGCCCTCCATTCCAATCAGCCATCTTAAGCTTACCAAACATGCTAAGAAGTTATAAATTAGCGGAGCGGGTAAATGCAGAAATCATCATTATGTCAAAATCTACCACCTTACCTATATGATTGGTCTTGTTAATTTAATCCTGCATACTTACGAGTACTAATTTATCACTTACAAATAGTCTAAAATGAAATAATAAATAAAAAAATCTATAAATATATGAATCTAATGGTGACAAATGAAAGAAATTTAGCTATAATTGTCACTAATTATTAAAATTTAAACTATTTCTTCTGGGGGCGCATAAAATGACAAAAGAATTTGAACAGTTAAGAAATCAATTAGATGATGTAAATTTAGAAATCCTAGAATTAATTAATCGACGAGCAGCATTAGTTAAAGACATAGGTCAGGTTAAAACAAGACAAAGTATTAAAAAAGAATTTGATCCTGTAAGAGAACGGGAAATGCTAGATTTGATTACCTCAAAAAATACAGGACCATTTGAAAACTCGACCATTGAACATATCTTCAAAGAGATTTTTAAAGCTGGTTTAGAGTTACAAGAAGATGATCATCGAAAAGCATTACTAGTTTCCCGTAAGAAGAAACCTGAAAATACAGTTATAGATATAAAAGGTGTGAAAATCGGAAATGGCAATACGAACCATGTATTTGGTCCTTGTGCTGTAGAAAGTTATGATCAAGTTGCGCAAGTTGCTGAAACAGTTAAATCAAAAGGTCTCAAATTGCTCCGTGGTGGTGCATTCAAGCCAAGAACATCACCTTATGACTTCCAAGGACTTGGTCTGGAAGGCTTGCAAATTCTTAAACGAATTGCGGATGAATATGATTTAGCTGTAATTAGTGAAATTGTTACACCAACAGATTTAGAACAAGCAAACGATTATATCGATGTTGTTCAAATTGGTGCAAGAAACATGCAAAACTTTGAATTATTAAAAGCAGCCGGAGATCTTGGCAAACCTGTATTATTAAAACGTGGTTTATCTGCCACAATTGCTGAATTTATTAATGCGGCAGAATATATTAATTCTCGAGGAAATGGAAATATTATTCTATGTGAACGCGGTATCCGCACATACGAAACAGCAACAAGAAATACATTAGATATTTCTGCAGTTCCAATTTTAAAACAAGAAACACACTTACCTGTTATGGTTGATGTAACTCATTCGACTGGTCGTCGTGATTTATTACTTCCAACTGCAAAGGCTGCACTAGCAATTGGAGCAGATGGAATAATGGCAGAAGTGCATCCAGATCCATCCGTTGCATTATCTGATTCAGCGCAACAAATGGATATTCCAACATTCGATAATTTCTATGAGGAATTAACAAATTTAGAATCACGTCTTAAAGCATAATGATAAACCATCTATTCGAATGAATAAAAAAGGCTAATCTTCGTGGTTAGCCTTTTCTTGATTTTTCTGCAATTGTTATACGATTATATATTGGGTAGTCTTTAGAGTGTGAAAAAGCTTGTCAAAAAATTTTTTAGAAAAGATGTTAAATAGTTAACATAGTTTAAGGATTTGCTGTAGAATATAAGCTACATAAGCTTACATTGATAAATTTTTTGTGTTTTTTTTCATGTTAGAGTATGATATATACAATAGTAGTGGATTTAGGAATTAGGAGGTAACAAAATAATGACTATAACAATATATGATGTAGCAAGGGAAGCAAATGTATCTATGGCTACGGTATCACGAGTGGTGAATGGCAATCCAAATGTGAAACCAACCACACGTAAAAAAGTATTAGCGACAATTGAACGTTTAGGCTATCGTCCTAATGCTGTAGCTAGAGGACTTGCAAGCAAGAAAACTACTACCGTGGGAGCAATAATTCCAGATATCTCTAGTGTTTTCTTCTCTGAGTTAGCGCGCGGAATAGAAGATATTGCAACAATGTATAAATATAACGTAATACTAAGTAATTCAGATCAAAACAAAGATAAAGAGTTAGGTCTGATAAATACTATGTTAGAAAAACAAGTGGATGGAATCCTTTTTATGGGTGGAACAATTTCAGAAGAGCATCTGCAGCAATTTAAAACTTCAAATGTTCCAATTATCCTAGCTGCTACATATGATGATACGAATGAAATGGCTTCAGTTAATATTGATTATGAACAAGCAGCATATGAGGCCACTAAATATTTTATTGATAAAGGTAAGACACAACCGGCATTTGTAAATGGTTCAGATGATACAAGTATCAATCAACATAAATATAATGGATATAAGCGTGCATTTGAAGAAGCTGGTTTAACCGTTAATGAAGAATATATTGTACAAGGCGATTATTCATATGAATCCGGAATAGAAGCAGTAAAACAATTAGAGAAGCTATCGAATAAACCAAATGCGATTTTTGTAGCTTCTGATGAAATGGCATTAGGAGTTATTCATGGGGCGCAGGATATGGGTTACAATGTTCCCGATGATGTGGAAGTATTTGGTTTTGATAATACACGACTTGCTACAATGGTTCGTCCGACACTATCAACTGTTGTACAACCAATGTATGATATTGGTGCAGTAGCAATGCGTCTATTAACGAAGTATATGAATAAAGAAGAGGTAACAGAAAAAAATGTTATTCTACCACATCGAATTGAGTTAAGAAATTCAACTTTGGATAAATAATGCCGATATAGATATAAATGGCTGTTTCATCTCTGATAACATCCATTTTATCATTAAAGATTTTGAGGAGATTGTGCATATGAGTAAACGAGATTTATTAACTCCTATCGGCATTACACTGGGTTTTATCATGATTTCGCTTGCCATCCTCTCTAAAGGTAGATCGGATGGTGTATCATCATTTTTAGATATTGCAGGGGTTTTTATTGTCCTTGGTGGGCTAGTAGCATCCATGCTTGTAACGTTTAAAATGAATCAAATTAAGTTAATAGGGAAGGTTCTTAAAGCTGCTTCTTATCAAAATAATATGCCATTGCCTGAATTGATTGCTCTCTTTGTCCGATTATCGGAACGTGCAAGAAGAGAAGGAATTCTTGCTTTGGAGAATGACCTAGAAGAAATGGATGATCCTTTTATCAGAAAAGGGATATTGCTTGTTGTTGACGGTGTAGAACCGGAAGTAATTAAAGATATTTTAGAAGCAGAAATTATAGCCATGGAAGACAGGCATGCAAAAGGTCGAGCATTGTTTGAAAAAGCAGGGGAATATGCACCCTCATGGGGAATGATTGGTACATTAATTGGGCTTGTAATGATGTTAAATCATTTATCAGATCCCGCAACACTTGGTCCTAGTATGGCGGTTGCCTTGTTAACTACACTATATGGCACGGTCTTAGCCAATTTGGTATTTATACCATTGGCTAATAAACTAGAGGGGAAGACAGAAGAAGAAGGATTTATTAGACAAATTATCATAGAAGGAATACTTGGAGTACAGTCTGGACAAAATCCTAGGATCTTGGAAGAAAAATTAAATGCTTTTCTTCCAAAAGGTACGATAGACAATCCAACCAATGGAGAAGAAGTGTCTGATTACTTGGGAGAAACCGTAAATGAAGCGTAGAAAAGGGATGAAGACGAAGAATCGCGGAGCTCCAAAATGGATGGTTACATATTCAGATATGGTAACACTTATTTTAGTTTTTTTTGTGTTACTATTCTCTATGTCACAGATTGACCAAGAACGGTTTGAAGCTGTTTCAGAATCGTTTCAAAATCGGATGATTTTTGATTTTTTTCCATCGGCTGTACCTATGGATAATCCAACTGATCATTCGGTCCATGATAAAGAGGACGAACTGTCAGATGAATTTAAGAAGCCTTTAGATAATGAACTGGACGATAAAGGGAACACTACAGAAACGGAAGCTGATTCTTTAAATAGTTTAGTAGAAGAAGTGGAATCTTTCTTAGATGAGAATAATTTAAATGGTGTCATTACAGCTAATCGCTCAGAAGAAGGTGTTGTACTTGTTCTGCAGGAAAGTATTTTATTTGAAACTGGGGAAGCGTATATTTTAGAATCTGCTGAGTCATTTTTAGATAAAATAGGAGTCTTTCTGGAAGATGTACCAAATAATGTTCGAGTGGAGGGGCATACAGATTCTCGTCCTATTAAGAGCTACAGGTATCCATCAAACTGGGAACTTTCAGGGGCAAGGGCAAGTAGTGTCATACGATATTTGGTGAATCAATTCCAAATAGATGATAGTAGATTTATATCTGTTGGCTATGGGGAAACGAAACCTGTTGCGCCGAATGATTCAGAGGGAAACTGGCGAGAAAACAGAAGAGTTGAGATTGTTATATTAGAAATGTCAAAAGGAGCTGAATGATTTCAGCTCCTTTTTTTTCGGTTGTAGGAAATTATAAACATAGGCAAGAATGTAAATAACATACATGAATGTCTATGTCCAGCTTCACTGTCACCTATTCTAATATTGCATGAGACAATCTTATTGACTTTGTACCCTTGTATATTTAAGTAAATGAGTTAATAGTTTTTTGTTCTTCTCTTCGATTTCTGCTTTTCTAGGAATATTTGGAAATGCATCTTTGGTGTCATGCCAATGTTGTGGAAGTTTTATTGGAGATTTTGGTTGCCATTTTTCAAGCCAGGTTCTTGGAAGGATACCTGTTGCAATTGTATCCGATTTCATTATATTCCATATCTGTGCCCATGCCCGAGGAACGACTCGCCATATGTCGTATCCACCGCCACCTGTTGCTATCCATCTTCCATCGCAGTACTCGTGTGCTAATTCATGTGCTAATTCTGGAATTCGCTCATAGATCTTCATACTGCTGCAAAGATGGGTGAGTGGATCGAAAGTGTGCGCATCTGCTCCGTTTTGTGTCACAATTATATCCGGTTTAAAAAAATGAGTTATACTGCGAAGGGCAGATTCATAGGTTTCTAGGAATGAATCATCCTGAGTAAACGCATCTATTGGTAAATTAAATGAATAGCCATGGCCCTTTTTTATTCCTCGTTCATTTACATTACCTGTACCAGGGAAAAGGTATCTGCCCGTTTCGTGGATGGAAAAGGTACAGACATTTGGATCATCATAAAACGCCCACTGTACTCCATCCCCATGGTGTGCATCTGTATCTACATATAATACTCGTAGATTATAATGTTCTCTAATGTATTTAATGGCAATTGCACCATCATTATAAATACAAAATCCAGACGCTTTTCGTTTGAATCCGTGATGCAGCCCGCCACCTAAATTTAAGGCATGATTGGCACGACCGTTTAAGACTTCATCAACTGCAGTTAAAGATCCACCAACCAATAAGCTGGAAGCCTCGTGCATTCCTTCGAAAATGGGAGTGTCTTCTGTCCCAAGGCCGTACTCTGCTCCTTCATCTTCCTGTAGTTTACCATTACTTGCCCTTTTAACTGCATCTACATAAGCTACATCATGAAAAAGCGAAAGTTCCTCATCTGTTGCCATTCTTGGAGGAACAATATCTTCACTATTCAGTGCTTGAGTATGCTCCAACAACTCCTTCGTCAACTGAATCCGTTTTTGGTTAAATGGATGCTCTTCGTGAAAGTGATAACGCAAGAATTCATCTGAAAAAATAAAGGCTGCGTTCTTCATCATACTTTTGGCTCCGGTATATTATTTGGCCACATTAATTGATAGCCAGCTTCACGCAAATCTTGAATGATAGGATTTGGGTTCATTGTTTGAATACGGAATACTAGTATTTTGAATTTCGGATCTTTTTTATATGGGTACACTAAGACAGAGGCGATATTTACCTTGCGTTTACCAAATATCTCTGTGACCTTAGGTATATTACCAGGAACATCAGGAACTTTTACTTCAATTAGTGAACTTTGTACATGTGTTCCTGTAAGCTGAATAAGAGTATATAGCATATCTTTTTCCGTAACAATTCCAACCAGTTTATTGTTGCTTACAACTGGTAGACTAGCAATCTCTTTATCATAGAAAACACGAGCAATTTCTTCCACAAAATCTAATGGATGAATAGTAATGACTGGGCTGCTCATTATCGTCTGAATCTCGTTTTCTAACTCTTGATTATCAGAGACATCTAAAAGTATGGATGGACTCGCATCTCTAACATCACGGTCAGAAACAATACCAATAACGTGATAATCATCATTAACAATAGGAATGTGTCTAATTTTATTATCTTGTAGCAGCTGTAGTGCCTCTGCAATAGTTGCGGTAGGTGGTAATGTAATGACTTCCGTTTTCATAATTTCTTCTACTAACATTTATATACCCTCCCTCATTGAACGATTTTTATGTCTCGTTAAGAATCGTAATTGATCAAATCGGTTTATCGATTCAACGGAGACATTTTTCCCAATACGAACCATTAAACAGTTTGCAGGGTGTGATATAATTTCTGGATCATCCGTTGGAGCAGGATGTAGACCACCAGATGCCATCATTTTTTCCATTACTTTTCGGTAATTCCAAATACTTAGATTAGTTTCATCTAAATCCCAGTGCCAATAATACTCAGTTGAAATAATAATGTAGTTCTCCATAAATTCATCCATCATGGATAATTGGATAAGATTTGAGGCAACCTTCTCTCCGCGATAAGCTGGGATAATTTCAATGGCCCCTAATTCTATTAGCTCTTCCATGTTGAACTCAGACCATCTTTCAAGAGGATCCGGGTGAAGGTAGGTGACATAGCCGATGATGGTATCTTCCGTTCTTGCAACAATTATTCTTCCTTCTGGAAAGTCAGCGATACTTAAAAGTGCTTCAAACTGTTTGTGGGCAGGCCGAAATGCGGTTAATTGTTCATGGAAATTATATTTTTTTAATTCAGTTGATGGAAGTGGACCTTCTATTATTATAGTTCCTTTGGATGTTTCAAGGTGTTTTGCATAATATGTCTTGATGTGTTCCATGTATTCACCACCTGTTAATTGGGTATTCTTGAAAAAGGAAAGCGTATCCATTTTGGGTGAAATAGGATTTTTTCCTTATAACAACTAGTATACAGGATAACGGGATTTTTTTTTAGTTATTTAAGAAATTTTGACAAATTATTTTTATATGGAACGTTTATAAGTTGTATTGCTAATAAATTTACCCTATTATACTTTCAATAGCACGAAAAAAGAAGGGAGAGTGCTCCCTTCTTTAATCCTCATTTTCCTTATCTCTATTTTGTTTATCCTTCTTATCGTTCTTTTTTTCGTTATTTGAGTTATCTTTGTTGCTATCGTCTTTATCTTTTTTTTGGTCCTTGTTGTCCTGATTTCTTTGTTCTTCGTTTTGATTTGCATTTGTTTCTTCCGTTTTTTCTTCATCTTTTTTCTCAGAGTCGGATTCAGACGCTTGTCCAATTATCACTTCATTTGAAGCAGTCGATTCTAAACCGAAATAATCGACTGCTTTAACGTAATAGATTGCGTGACTATCCCCAACAGGGAATGTTGTATCTGTTGTATTTCCAACTAGCTTAAAATCTCCACCAGGCTCTGCTGCACGATATACACGATATCCGACAACGTCTTTCGTACTAGGTTTATCCCAAGTTAAATTTCCACCTGTTTTCTTAGCCGAGCCTGGAGCACCTGGGGCTTTACCATCATTTTCAATAGATATGGATCCTACTGAGCCATTAGGTGCTCCAATTCTTTGCCATTTATCAGCTTCAGATCTTGGGTATAGCATTGCAACATTATCATAATTATTACGCTTCAACCAATCAGGATTAAACATTAGTCCATCACCCATAGTAAATTCATCAGGTGTTTCAGAACCAGCCGGTACTGGCTTTCCATCAATAATGACTTGATCTCCATCAATCAAACTGTCGTCTTCTTTAGTTGGAACGAATTTCGCGTTAAAAATATCTGATTTGATTAATCCTGCTTCTTTACATAAATCAGAAGGTAATAAACCGGAAGTACTGCAATAGCTTCGTGAAACAATAGCATCTGGTGTTTTAAAGTTTTCTGAAGGTGCGAGTAGTTCAGGTTTAATGTCAGTAGCTTTGTTAATCAGTTCAGCCCAAAGTTTAATATTCCGTTGACTGTAGCTCAATCCTTTATAATGAGCATAAATGGAATCCTGGTATTCATAACCCATCCAAGTTCCAAATGTGACATTTGGATTTGTTGCAATGAACCAAGCATCTCCATATTCTTGAGAAGTACCAGTCTTTCCTGCCCAATCTATGCCACGATGTTTTAATTGTGAATTGAGGTAGCCTGCTGTTCCTCTTGATATAACATCTCGCATCATATCGACAGTTAAATAGGTTGTTTGTGGTGAAAATACTTCCACAGGTTCAGGTTCATGTTCATATACCACTTCACCATCTGCAGTAGTTATTTTTTCAATCCAATAAGCATCTGCAAATTTACCATTATTACCAAAAGTGGAGTAGGCATTTACAGTTTCTTCCACTGTGATTCCAAAGTCTGATGCACCGAGAGCAAGTGATGGCTGGTGATGATCTCCTTCGCTTAATGAAGTTATTCCCATTTTTTCCAGATATTGTGCTGGATCTTGGTTAATAATTTTCATATAAGTTACTGCTGCCGGTATATTATAAGAACTTGCTAATGCCTGTCGAGCAGAAACTAATCCATGTGTTCCACCGCCATAGTTTTTTGGTGACCATGGTTTGCCTCCTGGGTTTGGAATAGTAATATTAAAGTCAGGTAGTGGTGAACCTGGTTGCACTTCTCCTAATTCCATTGCAGGCGCATATACGACCAATGGTTTGGAAGTACTACCAATCTGTCTTTTCGCATTGGTTGCATAGTTTAGTTGGTCTTCCTCACTGTATTTACGGCTACCTAAAAAGCTAATCACTCTTCCAGTGCTATTTTCGATTAGTATACCACCGGCTTGGACATACTGTTTCAGTAATTGATCACCATCAGGAAATTCAACAACAGTTTCTGTATCATGACCATAGTACTCATAGTTTTTTGCTACTTCCTGGAAGGCATCATAGATTTCTTTATCTATGGTAGAATGAATTTTAAAACCATTTGATTGTAAAGCTTGTTGAGCTAGTGAACTATATTTAGCTTTTAAGTCTTCATCTTCTGTCAAATCTTCTAATGTATAACCATCTTCATCTGCTAGGGTTTTAATTAGAATTTTTTTAGCTCGTTCTTGAATTTCTGTAGTTAAGAGTGGGTACTCTTCGTGTGGTGATTCCTTTTTATCAATAAAATCTGCTACAATGTCATAGTTTAACGCTTCTTCATACTCTTCTTCTGTAATGTATTCCATATCTAGCATTCGATTTAATACGGTCTGCATACGTTTAAGGCCAGGCTCTAATCCTTCTTCGGATTTCTTGCCACCTGTATTCTTAAAAGGTGTATAATAGGATGGACTTTGTGGCAATCCGGCCAGATATGCTGCTTGAGCTAAATTCACTTCGTCAGCATTTATACCAAAGATTCCTTGTGCTGCTGTTTGAATTCCAGCAATATTTCCACCAGATGAATTACGACCATATGGCACAATATTTAAGTAGGCCTCTAAGATTTCGTCTTTTTCAAAGAAACGTTCTAAACGCATCGCCAGTAACATCTCTTTTGCTTTACGCTCAAATGAGACTTCGTTAGTTAGAATCTGGTTTTTAATCAATTGCTGTGTTAATGTACTACCACCGCTCTGGGTGCTAGCCCCCGTTACTTCTTGAAAAAGCGCACGAAATACGGCTTTGGGTACAATACCTTTATGCTCTTCAAAGTACTCATCCTCCGTTGCCACTACAGCTTGGATTAATGTTGGGGAAATCTCATCAAGTGATGTTTCTTCACGATATAATTCTGCATTTACGTCACCAATATATATATTATCAGCAAAATATAATTTCGACGTTTCCTCATAATTGTAGATATCTTTTTCCATATCTGCATAGCTTCGTATCTCTTCATCATCGACAAGCGAGGCAAAATAGCCAGCTCCTAATCCGCCAATAAAGAAAGCAGCAACAAATCCAATCATTAGGAAAAATAATATAACATTCCAAACCACATCGTATGTAATCCGTGATGATGATTGCATTTTTCCCGATTTCCAGATGGAAGTTGCTTTTTGTGTAAATGTATAATTACGAAACGTATTCCAAAAACTCTTTGTTCTCTCGTTGAAACGGTGGAACATTTGTTTTAGTTTCATTTGAAAACCCCCCAAAATTCATCTATAATTATAGCATAAGTATGTTTTTAGGGGTATGTTTATTTCAAATTAGTTGCATTTATGATATAAATGTGGTAACAATAAATAATAACTATTTGAAACAGTGAACGGCAACGAAGGAACGAAGTAGTCTTGCAATTCCCTATCTTAGAGAGCTAGTGGCTGGTGAAAACTAGTATATATTTGCGGATGAATTACATTCTGGAGCTATTTCCTATTGGTATCTATTACTCAATTGGAACGGTGGAGACATCGTTAACAAATCCCAAGTGGCATAGTATATGCAACAAGGGTGGTACCGCGTGATTAAACTCGTCCCTTTTTTATTAGGGATGGGTTTTTTTATTTGCCGTTTAGAATCAATCACTGAAAAGAATAAAGTTAACAAAGCGATTAAGATTAGTTTATAGATGGAGAGTGAATAAAGTGGATATTATACAGGACCTGGAAAAACGTGGACTAATTCAGCAGACTACAGATGAAGAAGGTTTGAAAAATCATTTAAGGAACAATCAAGTTACATTGTATTGTGGATTTGATCCGACAGCAGACAGCTTACACATTGGACATTTAGTGCCACTTATCATGCTAAAACGATTTCAAAAGGCTGGACACAAACCAATTGCTTTAGTTGGTGGGGGAACAGGGATGATTGGTGACCCGAGTGGTCGTTCTACGGAAAGATCATTAAATACGACTGAGGTTGTAAAAGGGTATAGTGAAGCACTTAGACGACAGTTTAACAAGATTCTGGAAGTAGAAGAAAATGAAAACTCTGTTGTAGTAAGAAACAATTATGAATGGTTAGGACAAATGACGGTTATTGATTTTCTAAGGGATGCAGGAAAACATTTTGGTATTAATTATATGCTGGCAAAAGAGTCGGTATCTGCCCGAATAGAAAATGGTATTTCTTTTACAGAGTTTAGTTACATGATATTGCAATCTCTAGATTTCATGAAACTATATGAAGAGGAAGATTGCACATTACAAATTGGCGGAAGTGATCAGTGGGGAAACATTACAGCAGGTATGGAACTCATTCGCCGTTCCAGAGAAAATCAGGATGAAGATATCAAAGTTTATGGTTTGACTGTTCCATTGATTACTAAAGCAGATGGTACAAAATTTGGTAAAACAGCTGGTGGGGCTATCTGGTTAGATCCTGAAAAAACGACTCCATACGAGTTTTATCAATTCTGGATAAATACTGATGATCGTGACGTTATCAAATTCATCAAATACTTTACATTTTTAGATGAAAATGAAATTGCTGAATTAGAAGAAGAAGTAGAAAAACGACCGGAAAATCGTACCGCTCAAAAACGATTAGCTGAAGAGATGACCAAAATGGTTCATGATGAACAGGCGCTAGAACAAGCACAGAAGATTTCTCGAGCGTTGTTTAGTGGATCACTTAAACAATTATCAGGAAGCGATATTGGGCAAGGTTTTAAAGATGTACCAACCTATGAGACAGCTAAAGAAGAAATTGGATTGGTAGATTTACTAGTAAATGCAAAAATCTCATCTTCTAAAAGACAAGCAAGAGAAGATATCAAAAATGGAGCTATCTATATAAACGGAGAAAGAGAGCAAGAAATTAATTACACGATAGGTGCTGATGATCGTATAGAGGATAGGTTTACTATTATCCGTCGTGGTAAGAAGAAGTACTTTTTGATTGATTTTCAATAAATGTTTTAGAAAAGTTCCTAGTGAAATTATTTACTAGGAACTTTTTTGTGACTCCAAAGTTTATTTATTAGAGTAGAAGTATGAAATCATAAAGGTGTAGGACCATGTTGCTATAAAAAAATTCAATTAGAATAATGGGGTACAAGAGCGCATAATAGAATGGGAAAAGCAAAACCCCCTTAATCTAAAGATTAAGGGGGTTTTAATGAAGCTATTAACGAGAGTAGAACTCAACGATAAGCGCTTCGTTAATTTCAGCTGGAAGTTCAGAACGCTCAGGGTAACGAGAGTAAGTACCTTCTAACTTATCAGCATCGAAAGTTAAATACTCAGGTACGAATGTACTTACTTCAATCGCTTCTTTAACAATATCAAGTTTTTGAGATCTCTCACGTAAACCAATAACTTGACCTGGTTTAACAGCGTATGATGGGATATCAACACGACTTCCATCAACAGTGATATGACCGTGGTTTACTAGCTGACGTGCTTGTCTGCGAGTACGAGCAAGGCCAAGACGGTAAACTAGGTTATCAAGGCGTGATTCAAGTAAAATCATGAAGTTTTCACCATGAATACCTTTCATTTTACCAGCTTTGTCGAATAGGTTACGGAATTGACGTTCGTTTAATCCGTACATAAAGCGTAGTTTTTGCTTTTCTTGCATTTGCAAGCCGTATTCTGAGATTTTTTTGCGTTGGTTTGGTCCGTGTTGACCAGGAGCGTAAGGACGTTTATCCAATTCCTTACCAGTTCCAGTTAATGAAATTCCAAGACGGCGGGATTTCTTCCATACCGATCCAGTATAACGAGACATATAATATGTCCTCCTTTATTTGTTTTATTTGCATAAAATAAAACGAGCGTGTCCCTTACGTTGTCCATTTTGTTTTCATGTACCATCGCTCTGGCAGCAGAGAGTTACACGATACACCTCTAGGCTAGGGCCTTGAGAGGAACAAAATGGGAGCAAGCGTCAGAACACAATAGGCTACCTATTATTTTACACAAAAACAAGTATATAATTTTTATAGGTGTATGTCAATAAAAATTGTAACTTTTCATTTACGCATAGGAAAATAGAACTACATACGGTATAATTAAAGATATAACAAGGCGTATGAACCCCTTAGCAACAACAGGTTATGTCCAATGGAGAAATAATCTGTATATGTATACGTGTCTCTTAGCAAAAAAACTATGATCACAGATAGGTGATGACAATGGTTGAGTTTAAAATAAATATAGAACAAATATATTTTCGTTTGTTAGCAGAGTTTGTGAATTTTCCCTCTGATCCTGAATACATACTTGGTAAAATGACAAAACAGATAAAAGACAAATATAATGCTAATCTAGTTGCATTATATATACATAACGAATATGATCAAGATTATCACTTGAGTTCATATGCATCTATAAACGATAGCTTCTTACCTGAGAAAATAATCTCTAAGAAAGGTAATCATAACAAAAACTTAATATTTCATCAATTTCCATACGGGCATCATTTAAAAGTGTATCCATTACATTTTCATAACACCTGTAGTGCAATGCTAGTTATTGCAACGGAAATTCTTATTTCTGAGGAACTATATATAATAGAAGAAACGGAAAAATTTTTAGGGAATATAACTCGTATACACGAAGAAAGAACAAATAATAATAACCATAAGTTTTTGTTAGATTTAAGTACAAAACTCTTTTCTGAAACTAATAAGTCAAGAATTTTAACCCAAATTATTCAAGATTTAAATATATTGTACCCGAATTTTACTTGTACTTTACTATTATCACAAGATAATGAGGAATTTTCTTACCTGCCTGTGAAGACCATTGAATGTAATAGCACCAGTAACCTTAGCACGAAAACATTTATTACTGGTGAATGTCAACTTGCAGTCATGCCAAAGGAGCAAAAAGTTTATTTGTACGCCCCGCTAACTGGTAAACAGGGAATCTATGGTGTCTTACAAATTGTTACAGATAAGGTTATTCATTTTACTAAAAAACAGAAAGAATTTGTCAAGCAATTTTCTCAACTTGCTGGTACCGCATTAGAAAGAGCAACACTATATGAAAATTCCATGCATCAGGTAAACTCTCTTTCCTTAATAAATGATTTTGCACAAAAGTTAAATGCCAATCTAGAGGTACTGGAAATCATAAAATTGTTACGAGAAGAAATCATTCATATATGTCAACCAGCAGAGATTGGATTTGTTTTAACCGAAGATTCAAGAGAATTAAAGTTAATCGATCAAAGTACAATGTTTTTTAAAACGGTGGAAGGGAAGAGATTTGCAAAACAAATTTATTTACAACTAAGTACTAATAGAGAATCGCTATTTAGTGGAAAGTATTCAGATGAAGCACTACCTTTTAATTCTGTGATGGCTATTCCTATCAATCATTCATCTTATCGTCATGGTTTCACTATAATCTTACAGAATGATGAATATTCCTTTTCATTTGAGAGTTTTAAATTAATTGAAACGCTCATCCAGCACGCAACACTTGCTCTATCCAATGCTTATTTAAAAGACGAATTACATAGATCTGTAATTACCGATTATTTAACTGGACTCTATTCTAGAAATTATCTAGAAAGCAAAATAAGGGAAGATATGAACCAAGGAGAAATGGGAGTGCTTCTTTTATTTGATATTGATGATTTCAAAAAAATTAATGATAAATATGGCCACCATGTTGGGGACGAGGTAATTAAACAGGTAGCAGAAGTTTTGTTATTTTATAGCGGAAGTAATGATGTTCCGGCAAGATGGGGTGGTGAGGAATTAGCTATATACTTGCCAAATCGAACATTAGAAGAAAGCGAAAAAATTGCTGATTTAATCAGAAATGAAGTTGCAGCTGTAACAGAACCACATATTACCATGTCTTGCGGTATTTCATCTTGGGTAAGGGGAGAGAAGCACTCAATCATTAATTTATTTATCCAAACTGATAAAGCGCTATATAAAGCTAAAAATAAAGGGAAAAATTGTGTAGTAAAAAACTAGCGGGTATGACTGACCTGCTAGTTTTTAGGTTTTGGTATGATCCATTTTTCTTATAAAACTAGATATTATAAATAGTTCTTTAAAACTTCCACAAATTTCTCTAGATATTCTTGATCTGTTTCATCAAAACGGTTCTTTAATGGACTGTCAATATCTAGCACCCCGTAGATTTCATTGTTAGTGATTATAGGAATAACAATTTCTGAATTGCTAGCACTATCACAGGCAATATGACCTGGAAAGGCATGTACATCAGCAATTCTTTGCGTTCTTCTTTCTTTTATTGCTGTACCACAAACACCTTTTCCATACCCGATACGTACACAGGCAGGTAAACCTTGAAAAGGTCCAAGTACTAGTTCTTCCTCTTTCCATAAATAAAAGCCAATCCAATTAATATCTTGTAAAAATTGATTTAATAATGCTGAAGCATTTGATAAGTTGGCTATAGCATCTTTTTCATCTTCAATTAGTGCTTCTAGCTGTTTTAACGTGAGTTCGTAATCCTTTATTTTGCTTCCTGAATATATGCTCGTATCAAACATTTGCTTCTTCCTTTCTTTGGTTTGCGAGTAAATTGTCGAACAAATTGACATGTATCTTAAAATTCGACAACTCACACGTTATTTGTCGAGAAAAAATTGAAGGAATTAACCTTGAAATGTCGTAATCTTCTAGTAAGGAGTTGATCGAAATGAAGAATAGTCCTTCCAAACAAAAAGTCATTAATGCTGCATCTGCATTGTTTTTTCAAAAAGGATTTCACGGAACTTCTGTACGGGATATTGCTGACCAGGCATCTGTTAATGTAGCATCCATCAGCTATTATTTTAATAGCAAACAAGGGCTTCTGGAGTATGCCGTGACCAATTATTATGAAGATTATTTAAAATCCATTGAAAGTACATTGAGACAATCGGAATTGTTAACTCCAATTGAAAAGTTGCAGGCGTTAATTTCAACAATTATACAGTATAAACAAAATAACTTTCAATTAACTTGTTTTATCCAACGTGAACTCTCATTGGATTCTGTATTTGTACGTGAAATGACGGTAACCTATTTGGCAAAAGAAAATTTTTATATTCGAAAAACATTTTTTGATGCGGTTGGTTCTCAAGTGAAAAATGAGTATAAACAATATTTGCTAATGCAGTTAAAAGGTATGTTGGTTACACCATATATTTTGCATAACGATTGGAAAAACCAAGTGGTTGGGGAATACTCTCATCAAATTTTTGTGAAAAAGTATGTAAAGGTTATAAAAGATTGGATAGATTTTGCCGTTTTTGATGGTCTGGAGTTAGACAAAAAAGTAGCATATTGAGAGCTAAATCAAATAATTCTAGAGGATACAACGATTATGTAACGGACATCTCCAATTCAATTGAATCGTTGTTCCTGTTTCAACTCTCCTGTACCTTTCATACAATATCTGGTACAGGAGCTTTCAATGCCAAAATGTTACATATCCACTAGTACAGGTGTTCAAAATTTAGAAGTTATAAATTTAGCTGATTGTATACTTTTTAAAACACGCGTTAAAAAAGCATGACGAATATTGAATTTATTTGTATAATTTTAGCCATAAATGACAATTCCATGGTATCATAGTTATATAATTTTCTAATTTTACATTTAGCGTGGAAAAATGTAACTTACACTTATAGAGTATCCTCTTGTTGAAATTGGTTGGGAGGCTTTTTATGGCATACATCATCGGAATTATTTTGTTTGTTATTGTATTATTGATTATTGGACTTCTTCTTAGAAAAAGAATTTATGATACGGTTGATCGATTGGAAAATTGGAAGTTAGATATCATGAGCAGAAATATAGCTGCTCAGCTTAGCAAAATTAAAAATTTGAATCTATCTGGTGAAACTCAGGATCGTTTTGAAACCTGGAAGGAACGCTGGGAACAAATAGTAACAAAAGAACTACCAGATATAGAAGAACATTTATTTGACGCAGAGGAAGCAGCAGACCGTTTCCGTGTTTCCAAAGCGAAAAAAGTTTTAGCAAATACAGAGAATATTCTTGAATCGATTGAAAAAGACATAGAAGAAATGTTAGTCGGGCTTGATGAACTTCTTGAATCAGAAGAGATGAGCAGGAAAGAAGTAGAAGAATTGGAACCTGGTATTAAGGAATTAAGAAAGAAACTTTCTAAAAATCGATATCAGTATGGGAAAGCTGAATTACATTTTGATGTTGAGATTGATCATTTAGAAGAGGCATTTGTAAACTATCACGAATTAGTAGAAAATGGAAACTATTTTGAAGCAAGAGAACTAGTTATTAAAATTAAACATGATAAAGAAGAATTGGAAGATTTAATTGAGAAGTTTCCGTCACTCTTTAAAAAGTGTAAACATGACATTCCAACACAGTTGTCTAACCTAGCAGCTGGTATAAAAGAAATGAAGGAACAAGGTTTTCGAGTTGAACACTTAGGATTTGAAAAAGAAATTCATACATATCAGGGTAAGCTGTTGGATTTAATGCAACAACTTGAAAAAGGGGAAACAATGGAAACGAAACAATTCCTCGATGAAGTAGAAGAACGAATTAATGAAATGTATCATTTGTTGGAGAAAGAAGCTGTTGCTAAAAACTATTTGGAATCAAAAGTACCAAGTTTCCAACACTCACTTGAAAATATGAGTGAAAAATTCCGTCTGACGCAATCAGATGTAGAAGAACTGAAAAAGGCGTATTACTTTGAAGATAGTGATATGGAAAAATACTTAAAACTTGAAAAGTCCATATCCGTTTTGGAAGATACATTAAATGATATTACTGCTGAAATGACTAATAAAGATGTTGGACATTCTGAGCTTCGGGAACAGTTGGAAGCAGGATATATAAAATTAGAAGAACTGGATAAGAACCTTGATGAATTTAAAGAAACGATTAAAAATCTTCGAAAAGACGAATTAGATGCAAGAGATAAACTTGCAGAAATGCGCAGTCAGCTTTACAATCTAAATAGAAAACTGAAGAAAAGCAATATCCCTGGAGTCCCAAATTTTATTTGGAATAGTATTGAAACGACGACAAATAAAAATAGTCAGGTTATTGCAGCCTTAGAGAAAACACCATTAGATATGGTTGCAGTTCAGGAAGCATTATTGGCATCGAGAGAAGCATTAGATTCAACCGTACAACAAACTGATCTTATGCTTGAACAAGCTTATTTAACCGAACAGGTTATTCAATATGCCAATAGATATCGAAGTAAATATCCGATATTAGCTGCTAAATTAGCTGAATCAGAACGTCTATTTAGATCGTATGAATACGAATTAGCATTGGAAACTGCAGCAAAAGCAATTGAAGAAATAGAACCAGGTGCACTCAAGAAAATTGAAGATACACAGGCTGTAATCCATAGTTAATGATAAGGGCTAACGTTAAGTCTAGGGGAAACTCCTTTACTTGACAGTTAGCTCTTCCTTTTTGTAAGGATAATAGAATGTTGTCTTAAGAAAGGCTCTTTTCGTATACTTTGTTGCATTTTTAATGTTGTAGTTGATAGAAATTCCCGATATATTTAATTCAGAATAGTTCTCTGCTATACAGCCGCTACGGAAAGCGACTGCCTGGAGCGGAAATCAACAAAGCACTAAATTAGATACTTATTCATAATTAAAGAAATTAGCTGTCTATTTAAAATATGAAACAAACAAAGTGATATTACAAAAATTAACAATTCTTTAGAAAAGGGCCCAACAAAAAGGTAAAATAAGCGAAAACGGGTAGAATGATTTAGATTATAAATCGTTTTCTTTTAAATTGCTTTAAATAAGGAGTTTTTATAAATGATATATTTAGACAACAGTGCCACAACTAAACCAGATCCATCTGTATTAGAAAGCTTTAACCAAGTATCTAATCAGTTCTTTGCTAATCCATCGTCTATTCATCAATTTGGTGGTACAGCTGAGAAGTTGCTCGTTACAGCAAAGAATCAAGCTGCAGATTTGTTAAAAGTGGACAAGGACGAAATAATTTTTACTTCAGGTGGAACAGAAGGCAATAATCTCGCTGTTAAGGGAATTGCGCTTGAACATCAAAATAGAGGGAAACATATTATTACCTCAGAAATCGAACACCCATCCATTTATGAAGCATGCAAAAGTTTAGAAAAATTGGGATTTGAAATTACCTATTTACCTGTAAATGAGATTGGGGTAGTATCAGTTAATGATGTGAAAAATGCGATTAGAGAGGATACTATTTTGATTAGTATTATGCACGTAAATAATGAAATTGGTACCATTCAGCCTGTGGAGGAAATTGCAGCAATAGCCAAAAATCATCCAAAACTCTTCTTTCATGTAGATGATGTGCAAGGACTTGGAAAAGTCTCCTTAGAGCTAATGAACAGTGGAATTGATCTATGTACGTATTCTGGCCATAAAATTCATGGTCTAAAAGGAACTGGCATGTTGTATGTCAATAATCGAACGAAGTTATTTCCACTGTTCCATGGTGGCAGTCAGGAGTCTTCATTGAGATCTGGTACCGAAAATTTGGCTGGAATTGTATCGATGGTTAAAGCACTTCGTTTAATAAAAGAAAAGGAAAAAAATAACGTACAAAAAATATATGAAATGCAACATTATTTAATGGATGAACTTGATAAATTCGACGGAGTTATCATTAATACACCTAAAAAAGGTGCAGCACCACATATCGTAAATATCTCTGTGCCAGGGATTAAGCCAGAAGTGATTATTCATATGCTTGGGGAGCAGAATATATTTATATCAACTAAATCTGCATGTTCCTCCAAATTAAAAGATGAAAGCAAGGTTCTGGCAGCATGTGGCTTTGAAAAAGGAAGAACAACCTCTGCGTTAAGGATTAGTTTGTCTTATGAAAACTCGCAAGAAGAATTACAAACGTTTATCGTTTCATTGAAAAAAGCGATAAATGAATTCAAAAAAGCACTGGAGTAGATAAAATGGAATTTGATCATATTTTAATCCGTTATGGAGAAATGGCGTTAAAAGGAAAAAATATTAAGCAGTTTATTAATCAATTGCAACACAATGTACAACAAAAGACTAAGGAATTTCCAAATGTTAAAGTAAAACGGACCCAAGGACGAATGTTTGTCTTGTTAAACGGCCACGAACCAGAACCGATTATGGAGAAATGTAAAAGAATCTTTGGAATTCAAAGTCTAAGTTTAGCCATTAAGGTTGATAATGAAGTGGAAAAGATTAAAGAAGCTGCTTTGTATGCATTAACACAGGCAGATAATGCGAAGAAATTCAAAGTTACGGTAAAACGAATTAATAAAGATTTTGATGTCCGTTCTCAAGAAATGAATCAAATACTAGGTGGGCATTTACTGACAAATACTGAGGGGATTACAGTTGATGTTCATCATCCTGATGTAGAAGTCAAAGTGGAAATCAGAAAAGAAGCTACTTATATTACCTCTAGTGTTGTACCAGGATTAGGAGGTCTTCCTGTTGGTACTTCTGGCAAGTCGCTTCTGTTATTATCAGGAGGAATTGATAGTCCGGTAGCTGGATATTTGGCAATGAAACGAGGGGTGCAAATTGAAGCAATACATTTTCATTCTCCACCATATACAAGTGAACGTGCAAAACAAAAAGTTCTAGACTTAGCCAAGCAGTTAGCGAAATTTGGGAAATCCATTCAAGTGCATATTGTTCCATTTACAAAGCTTCAGCAGGAAATCTTCCGTGAAATGCCTGATGCATATGCAATGACAATTATGCGTCGCATGATGTTTCGGATAAGTGAGAAGGTGTGTGAAAATGAATCCATACTTTCTTTAACTACAGGTGAAAATCTAGGACAGGTCGCCAGTCAAACGATGGAAAGCATGCACACAATTAATGAAGTAACGAATTATCCGATCATTAGACCTCTGGTTACGATGGACAAACAAGAGGTTATTGAAATCTCTCACCAAATCGGAACATACGAAACATCTATCTTGCCTTTTGAAGATTGTTGTACAATTTTTGTTCCTAAATCACCAAAAACAAAACCGAGACGGGATAAAGTAAAGTATTATGAATCAACCTATGATTTTTCGCAGTCCATCCAGGAAGCGATTGACGGAATTGAGACGATTAAAATTACGGATAAAAAAGCAGTAGATGAGTCATTTAGTAACCTTCTTTAATATGAATGACTAAATATAAACGGATATAAATCCTTTTGTAACAAGGGTTCTGTCTATTTACAGAAACTTCCAGTAAGAAAAATGCATGGTTTCACCTCTTCCTGCACAATCTATGAGTACCAAGGAGGTGAACAAACATGGCAAATAACAACAGCAACAACTCAAACCAATTAGTAGTTCCTGGTGCGCAACAAGCACTAGAACAAATGAAGTATGAGATTGCTACAGAATTTGGGGTTCAACTTGGTGCAGATACTACTTCTCGCGCTAACGGTTCAGTTGGTGGTGAAATTACAAAACGTTTAGTTTCTATGGCTGAACAACAATTTGGTGGTCAAGCTTAACATTTAACAACAAAATAAAAATGGCAAGGGCTATCCTAATTCATTAGGATAGCCCTATTACTTTTCATTCACAAAAACATTCTTTGAACGCGGTTCCAATAAGAGTTGTTTTTTAACTTAACTGTTTTTACCACGGTATCATCCATCGATATTTCCACTTTATCTATTTTTCGAATGGGATATGCTTCGTTATCGAAGCTTACTATTGGGTGGTCATTTCCATCTTCTATTTCTACTAACTTTAATGTTCGTCCCTTGCTCAAAATGAAAGAAGATCCGAGCGTACGAAAGTTGTTGTTGTTCATAGATGATATTTCGGATATTTGATAACAAGGGATTAGCGGATCAACTATTGCCCCTTTGTTTGATTTGTTATAACCTGTGCTACCTGTTGGAGTAGAAACTACCATTCCGTCTCCTCGAAAAGTCTCAAAATGCTGATCATCAATATACACGTCAAGAACAATGGTCTTCACTATGGTAGAACGAATGGTTAATTCATTTAAGCAGTAGAACGTTCTGCCATCATTCACTGTTGTCTTTATGACAGGAAACTTGCGCACTTCCATTTCGTCGTGTAATACAGAATGAAGTAATTCATCAAAACTGTCTAAATTAAAATCACAATAAAGACTTGATTCACCTTCACGAGTTAAGCCAGCATACAGCGCATCTTGTCTGAATCCAGTCTGTCTTACAGCCTGTAAGAACATTCCATCTCCACCCACGCTAACAATAACATTTGCCGATTCATCGTCTTCCACAATATTGAAATTATTTTCCTTGGCTAATTCGATTAAAGGAGCTAATTTCTCCTCGATTTCATCATCTTTGTGGTAATAAAAAAACATGTTATTTCGATTAGACATATGATCACCCTCCATTGGTATGTACTATGAATTGTTATCATGTTCATTTTATCACTTTCTTCCGCTTTGTCCTAATCACATATGAAAATAGAATGTTTAGGATTGGAAAAGTGTAGCAAAATAAGTATGGATGAATAATTTCTCGAGGTGCTGTTATGCTGTTGCTGCTAATATCATTATTGCTAATTCTACTTTTTATTTTCACTTTATTTTTAAAAATATATGTTACGGTTAATTATTCATTTAAGGATTACGAGCAGCAACTCAACGTTTCTATTTCTGTTTATAAATTTAAGATAGTTAATCGGGAAATCCAACTAGATGAGTTAGAAGAACGTTCTTTTGTCCAAGATTTTGATTTTGGGTCTTTATCAAATGAAGATTCAATCGTAACAACTATTAGAAAAGTAACAAGAGCATTAAATGCAATCCTTAACAAAACAAAACTCCACAAGCTCAACTGGTCCAGTTTAATTGGAACAGGAGAAGCTAGTTCTACAGGAGTTGTAAGTGGTGCACTTTGGGCCCTTAAAGGCACATTAATTGGTATTTTTGCAGAAAAACTAATACTTGAATGTAAACCAAAAGTTGAAGTAAATCCAAGGTATCAGCAGGAGTATGTTCAAACCAACTTGGATTGCATGGTTTCTATAAGAATAGGAAAAGCTATACAAGCACTTATTAAAGTTAGGAAGACATTTAAACAATAAAGAAGGAGGCCATTCTAATGGAAGAACATCCTATTCAAGGGTTAATGACAACAGCGATGGAAAATTTAAGTGATATGATTGAGGTCAACACAATTGTTGGCGATCCAGTTGAGTCCCCTGATGGTAGTATTATTATCCCAGTGTCAAAATTAGGATTTGGGTTTGCAGCAGGGGGGAGCGAATTTAGTCCGAGTGAAGGTGGCGATTCTGAAAGTCAGCTTCCCTTTGGCGGTGGTAGTGGTGGAGGGGTATCCATCACACCGATTGCATTTTTAGTACTTGGAAAAGACGGGATTAAAATGGTTCATCTGGACCAACAAACACACTTATATGAAAAAATGTTAAATCAAGCACCACAAGTGGTTAAAAAAATCCAAGAAATGTTAAAGGATTCTGGCGTGAGTCTGCAAAAAGGAAATGACAAGAAAGAAGAAAAAACGAAGAAAGACTCTGAAGACGAGAAGAAAGAATCAGAGGAATCTGATGAAAAGAAGAAGTCCCAAAAAGATAATTCCATAAATTATGATATCTAGAGCTAGGGTTGTATGGTTCTTCACAAATATTTAACAAAAAGAATAGCGTATTTCATTGGACAGAAGTACAAGTTAACTTCATAATAGGATAGAAGAAATTTTTAGGGAGGAATGAATCATATGGCTCAAGTTACATTCCAGCATGAACCTGTCACATTGTTAGGAAATGAAGTAAAAGTAGGAGATACAGCTCCTGATTTTACTGTTTTATCCAATGACCTTAAAGAGGTTTCATTAAATGATTATGAAGGAAAAGTAAAATTAATTGCTGCCGTTCCATCTGTAGATACTGGTGTATGTGCAGAAGAAACTAAACGCTTTAACCAAGTGGCTGGCAACTTAGATAATGTTCAAGTATTAACGATAAGCATGGATTTACCTTTCGCTCAAGGACGCTGGTGTGCAGCAGAAGGTGTGAAAAATATAGATGTACTGTCCGATCATCGTGATGCATCTTTCGGCGAAAATTATGGTGCACTGATGAAAGAGAATCGTCTACTGGCGAGATCTATATTCGTAGTAGATTCTAACAACAAAGTTACTTATGTAGAATATGTTCCAGAAGTAACTACCCATCCAGATTATGAAGCAGCACTAAAAGCTGCTAAAGCTGCAAAATAAAATAGGATAATAAGTAAAATGAATTGGCCCCCAATTATATTGGGTGGCCATTCTTATGTTACTTTCTTTCACTTCCCGCTTTTCTCGTTCTTCTAGAATATATGTAGCTATATTCTTTTACATAGGACTATTACCTTGTTACAATTAATTAGTTATAGAGATTGTTTGATAGGGAACATACTAGAAGAAACGATTGGAGGGATTTTCTCATGGGAAAATCAAATGTTGAAACATTATTTACTTGGTTGGATCAAACAGCTGAGGTTATTCAACAGCGTGAGAATGAACCATACTTAGACAGCTTGGCATTAACGATGGATATCCTTTTTTATAAAGAACCACCGGAAGAGATGGATGAAATCGTATCACATAAATTAAAGCAGAGATTAGCTGAAATAGACCTTTCTAATTTTAAAACAGATGAAATTCGTAAAGCAATTCAACTAGCCATTTTAAAAGGAATGAAAGACTCTACACAACAGCAACATTTAATGACGCCAGAGACCGTTGCAATGATAATAGGTTATTTAGCTGGAAAGTTCATGGAAGGTAAAAAACAAATTCGTTTATTTGATCCTGCGAGCGGTACGGCTAATTTGATTTCTACCGTGTTGGAGCACCTGGAGCAGGATGTTGAGGCTTTTGCAAGTGAAGTTGACCCAACATTGATAGAGTTGGCAGTATTAAATTCTAACTTGCAAAAAAAACAAATAGAATTCTTCCATCAGGATAGTTTGCGCCCATTCTTACTGGATCCAGTAGATTTAATTGTTGCTGATTTGCCAGTAGGCTATTATCCAGATGATATGCAAGCAAATTCCTACGAGCTCAAAGCGGATAATGGGCATTCCTATGCGCATCATTTATTTATTGAACAAAGCTTAAAATATACAAAAGAAGCCGGTTTTCTAATATTCGTAATCCCTGAATTCTTGTTCGATAGTGATCAGTCGGACAAACTGAATGAATTTCTTCATAACCATGCACATATAGTCGGGGTTATACGTTTACCTGAAAGTGCATTTAAATCAAAAAATAATACCAAAAGCATTCTAATTCTGCAAAAGAAAGGTGAACAAACAGAGGAAGTGAAACAACCACTACTCGTTCAAATGCCATCTTTTAAAAATGCTCATGCAATGGCAGATATTTTAAAACAAATGAATGCCTGGTTTAAAACGTACCATACTAAATAACAGAATTGAACAGTAGGAGTGACATCAATGAGTAACGTATTAGCAGTTAATGCAGGTAGTTCATCACTGAAGTTTCAATTAATAAAGATGCCGGAGGAGCAAGTAGCTGCCATAGGTTTAGTGGAAAGAATAGGATTAAGTGATTCTATCTTTGCTATTGAAGTAGATGGAAACAAGGAAGAAAAGGTTGGAGATATTCCTGATCATGCCGTTGCAGTTAAAATGTTGTTAGAATCACTTTTATCAACAGGAGTTGTTAAATCCTTTGATGAGATTGATGCTGTGGGACATCGTGTTGTTCATGGTGGAGAGCACTTTAATGATTCGGTACTTATAACAGACGAAGTTATTCAAAAAATAGATGAAATCTCTGAACTTGCACCATTGCACAACCCAGCAAACCTTACTGGAATTCACGCTTTTAAAGAAATTTTACCAAATGTACCAATGGTAGCAGTATTTGATACAGCATTCCATCAAACTATGCCTGAATCATCCTATTTATATAGCTTGCCTTATGAATACTATGAGGATTACGGAATACGTAAATACGGATTCCATGGTACTTCACACAAATATGTTACCGAACGTGCTTCAGAGTTAATGGGAGTACCATTAGAAAATCTTCGTTTGCTATCTTGTCATATTGGGAACGGAGCAAGTATTACAGCGGTTAAAGGTGGAAAATCCATTGATACTTCCATGGGATTCACACCACTTGCAGGGGTTACAATGGGGACTCGATCAGGTAATATTGACCCGGCACTAATTCCGTTTATTATGGAGAAAACTGGAAAAACTGCAGAAGAAGTAGTAAATGTTTTAAATAAAGAAAGTGGATTATTGGCATTGTCTGGTTTTTCTAGTGATATTCGTGATATTGAGAAAGAACTGGGAGATAATGAACGTGCAGAGCTTGCCTTACAAGTGTTTGCTGGTAGAATCCATAAATATATCGGTTCTTATGCTGCCAAAATGTCTGGTTTAGATGCGATAATCTTTACAGCAGGTGTTGGTGAAAATAGTATTACAATGCGCGAAAGAATTCTAACAGGACTTGAATTTATGGGTATTTACTGGGATAAAACACGTAATAATGTACGAGGAAAAGAGCAATTTATTAATTATCCTCATTCACCGGTTAAAGTTATTGTTATACCTACGAATGAAGAAGTAATGATTGCAAGAGACACAGTTCGCTTATCTAATATTAAATAATTGTATACTAAAAAGGTTTTGTTGTGATCTTCATAGCAAGACCTTTTTTAATTAAGGCTCTTTTTTAAGCATCTTATTATCTTCTCCTGGTTCATGTATTTGTTTGAACGATAATGTTATCTGAGAAACATTTATGATTAAAGAAGAGTGTGGTTTCTGGCGGGGAAAAGCATCCATTAGAAGGTGATTCAATGGATGCTTATCTTTTGAATTTTTATCTGACAACAAGTACATCACAAGTAGCATGTCTTGTAATACTTTCGGAAACACTACCAATAATAAATCTTTCTACAGCATTTAGCCCGGTTGCTCCGCAGATAATAAGATCAGCATGGAAGTTGTTTGCGATGGTTTTTGCTATTTTAACTTTTGGGGAACCATACTCAATACAGCGAACAATATCTTTTACTCCTGCATTTTTTGCATTTTCTACATAACTGTCGAGCAATTCTTTTGCATATTCTTCCGCACGCTCGGCTAATGTACGATCGTACGTTTCCGCGGTAGCAAACGTTCGAGAATCAACCACATGCGCAAGGATAAGTCGTGCATTATTTCGTTTTGCAATGTCTATAGATTTCGTGAAAGCCTTTTCTGCAGCTTCTGAACCATCAACTGCCACTATTATATTGTTATATTCCATGATATCCTCCCCTTTCAATTCTATTATATACTTAGTTTGTAAGCGCTACAATCAAAAATTGGTAATATTAGTTACAACATTGTTACAGCATTTACGGACATACTAATTGTACGGAGGTGATTTCCTTGACGAAAATAAATCCTAACAACACGAGCAACAAGGTAATCAACAATAAAAAACGACAATTTATAGAGGATAAAGATGGAGTTCAAGCCGTTCAAAATCAATTGTTTGAGAGTTACCAAAGTGGTGTAGTAGAGGATGAACTGCATAATAACATTGGCATCCACCATTTCAATAATCAAAAAAATTAATTCTTCTAAAAACAATCCACTTTTCTGGAGAAAGGTGGATTGTTTCTTATCGTTGGAGAATTTTCATTTTTATTAAAAGGCACTTTTCTAAAAATAACTTTATTTTACATTTTTGTATAGAATGCGAATTACTTTAATTAAAGATAAATGTAGTGCCTTGTTGATTTCCGCTCCGGGCAGTCGCTTTCCGCGGGCGGCTGATGAGCCTCCTCGTGCTACCGCACTGCGGGGTCTCATCCAGGCCTATCTTCCCGCAGGACAAGGAAGGCTACGGCAGCATTACATCGCACGAAGAAAATTGCCCTTTATTTTCGAGGAGTCGACTGCCCTCCGCTCCAATCAACCTGCTTAATAGTGGTAGCTATATCTATATCTATA
>NZ_RBZP01000018.1 GCF_003628505.1 Oceanobacillus halophilus
AATCACCCACTACTTTCATCATTATTACTTTGATTATAAAACAGAACAGCTAACAAATCATTTTTGTTGGCTGTTCTGAGGGACTTTTTCAGTGGCCTTGGACAGGTTCCTTGTCCCTAATCGGTTCAGTGGTTAATCCCTCTGGCTCGAGGACACTAGTACGAGGAAGAAGCTACTTGAATCGAGCGAGGAACTCTTCAAAGCGTGCAAGCAGCACGCGAAATCGAGCAAGGAACTCTTCAAACCGCGCGAGCGCTAGTCTGAAACGAGCGAGAATCGCTTTGAATAGAGCGATTACACCCGAAATCGAGCGAGGAGAATTTCACATAACACAGAGACAGGCTGAGATTACTTATATCTTGTATCAACAAAAAAGCAGACGCTAATACGTCCACTAAAATCCTTGCTAATTAAATTGTTTATGCTCTTTTTCTCTTCATTAATAGAACTACTTAATCCCACCAATTATACTACCATCACAGAATCTCTACCTACTAATCTTTTCTTGACCAACGTAATGGCCTCTTGTTCCACCCCTATAGTGAACAGGTATTGATTAACCGTTTCATAGTTGGCTGTAAGATAATCATATACCTTTTCCATTCCTAATAATACTATTTTTCTAATGCAATTTTTATATGGGCTAAGTGATGCTCTTCATGCCAAGCTAATTTTGCTACCTTTGTTGCAACGTTTATATTACCATTTGTCTGATGTACGAAATATCGATTTAATTGTTCTTCGGTTAAATGTTGTCCCAAAGATACGACACGCTCATTGATGCCTTCCAGCATTTTTATGGAACTTTCTACAGGAAGTTTTGTATCCGGTTGAATTGCCCACTGATCTTGATCAAAAGCTGGTACGGTTGGGCTCTCATCTGTTAAAGCCAGCTTCAAACGCTGATACATGTTCAACTGAGAGTCAGCAATATGATGAACAAGCCCACGAACGTTCCAGCTGCCCTCACGATACGTTTTACTTAATTCCTTCTCATTTAAGGAGTCGACAGTTTCTCTTAAACGAGTCGTGTATGTTTCGATTTGCCTTAACCATTCTTGAATATCTTCTTGTGTTACCTTTTCCGGCACTTGTAATTTGCCAATTGGAAATCTTACATCCATTATTTTCAAACCCCTCTCCCTCTTCTTTATTTCATTATAATTCAGTATTTATAAATAATATACCTTATTGACTTATAGCTTGTAATTAATGTTGATTTACTTTTACAAAAAATTTCATTAATGAATAGACAAATGTTATTATCGACAAAAACTAAATTAAAAGTGTATACAAAAGAGCGGAATGAGTATCTAATCATCTCCATTCCACTCTTTCATCTTAGATATAATTTTATGCTTGATTTTTTAATTCATTAGAACGTAAAAACTCCTTACTCACTTATCGTAACCTCTTCCCCAACCTCAATCGACATTAAATCTTCTCCCAGTTCGACTTCACCATCATAAATTGCCTTCGTTCTATCAACAATAGTCGCTTCATGTTCGGGTAAAAAAGTTGCAATATGAGTAAATACAGCTAGACTAGGATCGATTTCTTTAAAAAGTTCTCCTGCTTGCTCTGGTGTCGTATGATAGGCTTCAATGTTTTTGTGTGCTTCAGATTGATATTCTTCATCCGGACCTTTAACTACCACTACTTCTTGAACGAGTAAATCGGCATCTTTTGCATGTTTTATAAGGTTTTCACTATAGGTCGTATCACCAGAAATCACGACAGAACGCCCTTTGTAGTTTATTCGATATCCTAGTGCTGGTTTCATTGGGCCATGATCTACATTAAATGCGATGACCTCGACACCGTTATTTTCATAAACGATGCCTTCTTCGATCTCGTGAACTGTCGAAGCTAGACCTGAAGCACCTTCCACTTGTTTGCGTGTATTTATATCCACTTCAAAAGCTTGGATGGTACTATTAACAAAATTTTCTGTTCCTTCTGGTCCCCAAACTTGTAAGTCGCCTTCTCTATTCCCCCTTGGATCTGGTACAGCTGCAGTAATCAATAAGTCTGCAAATCCTACGGTATGATCATGATGCAAATGTGTCACAAAGAGCTTATCAATCATCCCTGGAGAGATATCTATCTGATCTAATCTTAGGGCAGCCCCTCTTCCAACATCAAAAAGTAACCTTTCATCCCCAACTTCTACTAAGGTGGAATTTCCAAGTCTCTCCATGGATAATACTGGCGACCCTGTTCCGAGAAGCGTAACCTTCATATCCACACTATTTTCTACCTCTTCTTCAGTTTCTTCATTTGTTTCAGATGTTGACGAACTGGCCTCAACCTGATTCGACTCTTCCTTTTCTGCATTATCCGATGAAGCATCACTTGCACACCCCATTAATAATACGAAAGAAATAATACTTATAACGAATAACCAACCATCTTTTCGTTTCATATATGCTCACCCCGTTTAATCCGTCATTCTAAATTAACTAAACATTAACTGCTAATTTCTCCTTAAACGCAACAAAATAGGAAATGGATTCTGGATTCAATAAGGAACCAATGTTAACCGCTTCTTCTTTTGGTACGCCCATCAAGATTTTCTTAATCGGAACTTCAATTTTCTTCCCATTTAAGGTTTTAGGTAACTCTTGAACTTTTACAATTTCATTGGGAATATGTCTTGGTGAGCAGTTTTGGCGAATATTTTGATTGATTTTTGTTTTTAATTCATCCGTAATTTCCGTTCCATCCCTAAGTACCACAAATAAAGGCATGTAGGATTGTTCGGGACTTATCGGAATGTCCACTATTAAACTATCGACAATTTCAGTGACACCGTCTAGTGCACTGTAGATTTCACTGGTTCCCATTCGAATCCCACCACGGTTAATCGTTGCATCGGAACGTCCAAAAATAATTCCTGTACCTCTTGAGGTTATTTGGAGAAAATCACCATGTCTCCACACTCCTGGAAATACATCAAAATAACTATTTCGGTATCTTTCACCATCCTCATCATTCCAAAAATAGATAGGCATGGATGGCATCGGTTCGGTAATCACGAGTTCACCAATTTCATCGATCATTTCTTTTCCTTCATCATTAAATGCCTTCAAGGCTACACCAAGTGCACGTGCTTGTATTTCACCAGAATAGACGGGTAAGAGAGGACTTCCTCCTAAAAATCCGGAACAAATATCTGTCCCACCACTGGTAGAATAAAGCCATACATCTTCTTTCACTTCCTCATATACCCAGTCAAATCCTGCTTCTGGCAACGGTGAGCCTGTAGATCCAATGGCTTTTAAACTAGAAAGGTCAAACGTTTCTTTTGGTTTGATTCCCTCCTTTGCACAAGCCATAAATAGACTGGCACTAGCCCCAAACACCGTTAATTTGGTCGATTCTGCAAACTTCCATAATGTTTGATGATTTGGATAACCTGGATTACCATCATATAAGACAATACTCGAACCAGTTAACAGCCCACTCACCACAATATTCCACATCATCCATCCGGTAGTGGTATACCAGAAAAAGCGATCTGTCTCCTTCAAATCATTTTGAAGTCCATGGAATTTTAAATGCTCTAGCAAAATTCCGCCATGCCCCTGGACAATCCCTTTTGGTTTTCCAGTAGTTCCAGAAGAATACAAAATCCAGAGTGGATGATTAAAAGAGACCTGTTCAAAAGATAACGTGGCTTGGTTATACTCTTTTAATAGTTGATTCCATAATTTAGTAGATGGACTAGCTACATCAGATTCTCTTAAATCCTCGCGTAAATAAGGAATGATGACTGTTTGTTCTAATGTAGGCAATTCTTCTTGAATTTGCCGTATATTTTCCAAACGGTCATATTGCTTTCCATTGTATTGATAGCCATCAACTGCAAACATGACTTTCGGTTTGATTTGTTTAAATCGATCGATCACACTTTTAACCCCAAACTCTGGAGCGCAACTAGACCATATAGCTCCAATACTCGCGCATGCCAAAAAGGCGGTAATGGTTTCATGAATATTGGAAGAGTAAGAAACCACACGATCACCTGGTTGGATGCCTAGACTTTTCAAATAACTTGCAATGGCAGCTGTATTTTGTTTCAATTCTTTCCAGGTTAAGACCGATTTTGGACGCATTTCCGATTGATAGATAATCGCTTCTTTATTAGGATTTTCTTTTCTGAAAATATGCTCTGCATAGTTTAAGGTAGCATTTGGGAACCAAGTGAATTCAGGCATTTCTTTCCCAGATAAGACAATCTCATCCTTTCTTTTACCTTGAATCTCAAAATAATCCCAAATCGCTAGCCAAAATTCTTCCTTTTCAGAAACTGACCACTCCCATAATTGGTGATAGTTTTCAAAGGTTAACCCCTTTGTTTCTTGTAGCCAGCTCATAAATTGCTTCATATTGGATTTTTCTTGCATTTCTTGTGAAGGTTGCCAAAGTAATCGTTCCTGAACTTCTCCTGTCATTTTCCATACCCCTTCCAAAAACAAAATCGATAGATAAAATGGATTTGTTTACAAAGCTTGGGCTTTCCACTACTTATAGCGACAGCCTAGCCTGCCTTTAATGCCTGTGAAACTACTTATTAAGAAAATCTGCGTCCCGTTTTTCCAAAAATGCCGAAATTCCTTCTTTTCCTTCTGAACTGTTCGCTCTTTCTGCTAGAGAGATGGATTCTTTTTGCATTTGAGATTCTAATGTATCTTGTAAAGATTGATAGAATAATTTCTTCGTGAGTCCAAAGGCATTCATTGGCCCACTGGCTAATGTTTCAGCTACATGAAGTACTTCCTCTAACAAGCGATCAGCAGGATAAACATCATTGATAATTCCCCAGTCTTTTGCTTCCGCCGAGCTTAACGGTTTATTTGTGTACATTAACTCTAGTGCTCGCTTCATTCCAACTAGACGTGGTAAAAAATAACTTCCAGATCCATCCGGTGTTAACCCTACCCGGTTATATGCCATGACTAATTTTGCCTTGTCTGAGGCATAGGCTAAATCACATGCACACACCAGACTCATGCCAGCGCCAGCCGCCGCACCATTAATAGCACCGATAAACGGTTTTTCCATCCGTGTGAAAGTGGATATCGCTTGGTGCAAATAAGTCGTCACTTTTTTCAAATGCGAGCTAATTTCTTCGCCTTGTTGTGAGAAGCTTTTTAAATCTCCTCCCACTGAAAAAGCACTTCCTTCTCCTGTCAGCACGACGACTCTAATTTCGTCTCTATCGGAACATTCAATGGCAACATCCATTAAGTCTTTTGCCATTTGCAGATCAAAGGCATTTCCTTTCGTCGGTCGATTTAATGTGACGATTCCTATATGCTTCTTAACTTCCAAATGAACAAGCGTATTTTTCATCCGATATCTCCTAACACTTCTTTTTATGAGAGTTCCTCTTTAGTCCGTAACATTCTCGATGACCATGGCAATCCCTTGTCCTCCACCAATACAGAGAGAGGATAACCCATATCTCAAGTTCCTCTTCTTCAATTCAAGTGCTAGCGAATAAGTGATTCTCGCTCCACTTGCACCAAGGGGATGACCTAAAGCAATGGCCCCACCGTTCACATTTACTTTTTCCTGATTGACTCCAAGCTCCTTAATTACAGCCAACGATTGAGCTGCAAAAGCTTCATTGATTTCAATCAAATCGATATCATCTATGCTCAACCCAGCGTTTTCTAATGCTTTCTTACTCGCAGGTACCGGCCCAATCCCCATGATCGTTGGATCTACTCCAGCAACACCCCATGAAACAATTCTCGCAAGTGGTTTTAATTGGTGACTCTGCACATATTTTTCCGAAGCAACCATGACTGAAGCAGCACCATCATTAATTCCACTAGAATTTCCCGGAGTCACGGAACCATCCTTCTTAAACGCTGGGCGTAATTTTCCTAAACTCTCCGACTCGACCCCTTCTCGGATATGCTCATCCGTGTCTACGATCATTTCTCTCCCTTTTTTATCTGTAGAAACATAAGGGACGATTTCATCTGTAAAACGACCTGTCCTTCTTGCTTTGCTCGCTTTTTCTTGGGATTGCACCGCAAAATCATCTTGTTCTTCTCTCGAAAGTTGATATTTCGCTGCTAAATTCTCAGCAGTCATTCCCATCCCGTACCCAATGTATTTGTCTGTTAGCGATTGGAAAAGCATGTCATCGACAACAGGAGCTTTATTGGGAGATCCAAACCTCGTTCCTCTAAGTACTTGTGGGGCTAGACTCATATTTTCTGTTCCTCCAGCAACGATGACATCGCTCTCACCTAAAGCAATGGATTTGGCTGCAGATACAATTGCTTGCAATCCAGACCCACATAAACGATTTAACGTTAGCGCGGATGAGGTTTCAGTTAACCCACTTTTTAATCCAATATGCCTTGCCAAATAAGCAGCATTCTCACTCGATTGAATCACATTTCCAAAGATTATCTCATCGATATCTTCAGCTGGGATTCCACTTCGCTCCATAGCACCTTTCGTAGAGACAGTTCCTAACTCTAATTCACTAACATTTTTAAAAGAACCACCAAATGTTCCAAAAGCAGTTCTCGCTCCATCCACTATATATGATTGCATTTCCTTCGCCTCAATTCTTTATTAGTTATTCAGAGAAAAGCGCCCATGAAATCATTCCTTGAACGAACAATCAGTTTTCAAAGAATTATGAGCGCAACGATTTAAAACCATCCCAAATACTAGATTACCTTTTCATAATGTTGTACTTTTGGAATACTCAAATAAAAAGGTCCAAGCAGTTTTTTCATTTCTTCAAATTCGGATGTCTTTTTAAAATCATGAACATGAGCTTCTACTGATTCCCAAGAAACAGATACTAAGTATTTATTTTCCTGCTCCACACATCGCTTCAGTTCCGCACCTAGGTAACCTTTTGAAGTTGACATTAATTCTTTCGCTTGGTTAAATGCTTCTTCAAAGTCTTTCTCTAAACCTGAAGTAACTTCCAGTATAAAAATCTCCTGTACCATTTGAAATTCACCCTTAAATTTTTGCCAAGTCTACTTGGAATTCTGTTCCCCAAACACTTAATCCTTCCCAAACTTTTGGTTTATACGGCATTTCTGAATGCCATGGGCGTGGCTCGAAAATTCCAAGTTCTGGTAAATAGACATCCATATCTGTGTACAGTTCCACCACATTCTCATCAGGATCACGATGATAGGTAGCGATATTACTGCCAGCCGTATGACGAGAAGGTCCCCAAATAATGGAACGACCATGTTTCGCTAATAAGTCAGACGCAGCGTATTGGTGAGAAGCATCCTTCAATTGAAAAGCAATATGATGTAACCTTGTTTCATTTGCTGCAATAATGTTTAATACATGGTGATCCATGTTACAAGTTAAGAAATTAGCAAAGCTCTCTCCGATTTTATCGGTAAAAGTAAATCCTAATACATCACGATAAAAATGGATCGTATCTTCGTAATTATTAGCTAAAAATGCCACATGTCCTAGTTTAAGCGGACTGATTCCTGATCCTGAAAAACCAACAGCTGGTTGATCAATATCTGTAAAAAGCTCGATTGTATTCCCAGCAGGATCATTCAATTCAACGAGTCTAGAAACTCCAGGCTTGGCATCTTCTAGAATTCTAGCTTCAACCCCCTGTGCAAGTATTTGATTCTGTACTTCATCTAACGACAACTTTCCATCTAATTGATAGCCATAGCTTCGAACGGCATTTTTATCGGAAGGAGTAATAACAATGTTGTGGTGGTCATATCCATTACTCAAATAGGTAATTCCATCCTTTTCTTCTGTAATACGGTATCCCATGGTATCGGTATAATACTCCACCATACTTCCAGGCTTTTTGGATAAGAAATCAACATAAGCTAATCTAAATACATTTACAGACATACAACTTCCTCCTCGTACTTTTTAAATTGGATATGAAATAGTTGCTTTCTATTTCTCTAGTAGTTAAGATAAATAAATAGGTTTCCCAGACCTATATACATGAACAAGTAGCTGATAAAGTTTATGATTGGACAGTTACTGTGTTCATGTATTTTTTAAATTGACTTGCTAGCGCTTCCACAAGATCAGATACTTTCGATACCTCGGATGTACTTCCAAAAATATAATAATCTGGACGAATGATGACAGCTTCTATGCCATTCTCTTCAAAATACTCGGAATACTTACCAGTCACATCGACCACGGTATCTTTGCCATCTTCCTCTACACTGGATATTTCTATACAGGTAGCATCAAGCTCATTCAAGAATTGTAATTGCGTATTACTTAATAACTCCCTTGGGTTTTGTACTGGACTGATAATTGTCCAACCGGTTCCCACTACATCATCAAATAAACCAACTTTATTCTGATACCCAACCTTACTTTGGAAGGACAATTTACCAGCCAAGTTATCCTTTTTCTCTTCCTCAGGCTGATATAGAATGCCATCTGTTAAGATTGGAAAAGCTGGAAACGGTGGTACTTTTCCTGAAAAGAAAGCATCATCTCTTTCTTTTGCTTTTTTAGGGTCATTCACACAAATCATTTCACCTAAATACAAAGCAGCATGGACTACCTTTTGATTGTGAGGCTTTCTTTCTTCCGTATAGGTATCTAAAATATCCTCATTCGATTTTCCTTTTAAGACTAAATCAAGTTTCCACGCTAAATTAGCTGCATCCCTGATTCCAGAACACATTCCTTGCCCCATAAATGGAGGGGTTAAATGGGCTGCGTCTCCAGCTATCATGGTTCTTCCTTTTCTCCAATTATCTACCCAAAGAGCTTTAAAGGTATAAACGGCGGTACGCTCTACTATCGAATTTTCTGGTGTATGATTCCAAGGTTCAAGTAATTTCCAAATGTATTCTTCCTGACTGATTTCTTCTTTCGACTCATTGGGAAGAACCATAAATTCCCATCTTCTTCTACCTGGTCCCCCAGAAACCACGGTTGTTGGTCGTGTTGGATCACAGATTTGCATAATGACTGGTAACTCGCTTTTTCCTTTTGGAATAATATCAACAACCAAAAAATCATAGGCAAAATTTAAATCCGTAACGGTATGTTCCATATGCTCTCGAACAATACTGTTTGCCCCGTCACAACCAACCGTATAGTTGGCAATGACTTTTCTTTCTTCCCCTGAATGTTCCTTTACCGTTAACTCCACACTTTCCTCTTTTTCCGCTATATCGATAACTTCACTTCCATAATGAATCCTAACGGAAGATAAATTCGAGCAAGTTTGATCCATTTCTTTTTCAAGAGACGGTTGGTTAAAAAATAATTCTCCTGGCCATCCAGATACTCCTTCTTTTTCAAAAGGAATGGATAAAAGCAGTTCTCGATCCGCATTATACCAGTTATACATCTCCCCTCCAGCTGCATCAAATAGTTTCTCTAATTTAGCTGAAGGTACAGCCCCTTGAAGGATTCTAGCAATCTCATCATCCATGGCAACGGCCCGTGGTAAGCGATAAGGCTCTACGAATTTTTCATAGATTCCTACTTTCCAGCCTTTCTTTCCCAGTAAAGATCCTAGCATCTTTGCTATTGGACCATAGCCAACAATTGCAACATCTACATACTCCTTTTTCATTGCTTCACCTCACCTTCTATTTATATTAGGCAGTTTCAACTGTGCCAACTCTAGAATTTATAGTAGCTTCTAAACAATCAATAACTTTGGCTAATTCTTCCTCCTGTGAAACACCAGCAAAGATATTAAAGTCTGGTCGAACCACAAGTATATCTACCTGATTATCTTTAAAATATTTTTCGTATTTGCCTTCTACATCTACTACTTTTTTACTAGATCCTTGAACATCTGTCAGGTGGACAAATTTCCCTCCAATTTTATCCATAAACTGAATTTGCTCTTCACTTAAGTATTGCTTTGGATCTTTATTCCATCCCATAACCATCCAGCCATGCCCGATGACATTGTCATATAAATCAGTCTGACCCTGATATGACACCACACTTTGTAAGGATAATTGACCAGCTAAGTGATTCTCCCCGGCTTGATATAGAATCCCATCTGTTAAAATCGGGAATTCAGGAAATGGTGGGAAGTTTCCGGATAGGAAGGCTTCATCTCTTCTTTTCGCTTCCTCCTCATCAGTTGTACATATCATTTTTCCTAGATAAATAGCTGCTTCAATCAGCTTAATCATGTGTGGTTTTCTTTCTTCTGTATATGTGTCTAACAAGGTGTCATCGGATATTCCCTGTAAAACCAGATCTAATTTCCAGGCAATATTACTTGCATCGCGAATGCCAGACGATAATCCCTGTCCCATAAACGGTGGAGTTAAATGCGCTGCATCTCCTGCTAACATTAATCTATTTTTTCTCCATTCATTTACCCATTTTGCTTTAAAGGTATAGACGGTGTAACGTTCCAAAATGGCGTTCTCTGGAGTAATATTCCAAGGCTTTAATAGTTCCCAGCAAACTTCTTCCTTCTGAAATTCTTCCTTCGTTTCACCTGGGAGCAACATAAATTCCCATCTTCTTCTGCCTGGTCCACCAGAAACCCTAGTAGTTGGGCGTTTTGGATCACAAATTTGTAAGTTCATCGGTTCAAAATTCATTTCCTCTTTTGGAATAATATCTACTACAAGGAAATCATTATAAAATCCTAAATCTGTTATAGAGTGTTCCATATTTTCACGAACAAAACTATTTGCACCATCACAGCCAATAACATATTTTGCCTTTGCCGAGACTACTTCTCCATCCTTTGTTTTGAACAATACACTTACATCGTCTTCTTTTTCGTTAATATAAATTCCCTGATAACCTAAATGAACATCCACAGTAGGATAGGATTTACTTGCCTCATCCATCACATTTTCTAGCTCTGCTTGATTGAAAAGCATATCAGCTGGCCAACCAGAAATACCATCCTGAGACCAGTCAATCTCTAGGAGCGTTTTCCCTTCCCCGTTACACCAAACATATTGATCCGGTACTTTCACAGATACTTTTTGGATTTCCTCCACAGGCGCAATGGCTTGGATGTTTCTAGTAATTTCATGATCATATTTGATTGCTCTTGGTAATCCATAGGGTTTATCAAATTTCTCAAAAACTCCGACATTCCAGCCTTTTTTCCCGAGTAGACCAGAGACCAATTTTCCTACTGGCCCATAGCCAATGATAAGTACATCATACTCCAATGTTTTCATATCATTTCCTCCCTTTATATAGTAAAGTTAAACACATAATGATAACGCATACATTCCGTTCAATGTAATAAGTGCTTGAAGAAGCACTTATTACATTGCAAGATTAATCAGCTGTCACTAAGGTATGAGAAGCTACAACATTTCTTTGTTCTCCTAAATCTATTTTTCCATCCTTACTCTTAATAGAAGCACGAACGACATCGCCATCTTTTAGATATTTATTTCCACTTCTCAGCTGATTCTCAACTAATGCTTGATGTTTACTTTCTGCAGGCTGAGTAATGTCTGTCACTTGTTTTAATAGGTCTGGCGTTAAATTCATTGCCACTCCTCCTGTTGTACCTGATAGGACCAAATCGCCTTTGGAAAAATCCATGATTTGTGATAGCTCTGTCAACGTTTCTGCTGGCTTATATAGCAACTGATCCGTATTAGCAGATTGACGTAACTCGTCATTGACCCAAAGATTTAATTCAAGATCATGGATTAAAGATACCTCTTCCTTGTCTAGTAAGTAAAAGATAGGCCCAGTTGGACAGAACGTACGATAGCTTTTACCTTTTAGCCACTGGCCTTCCACTAACTGTACATCACGAGCAGAGACATCGTTCGTCAACACAATACCAGCTATATATTCATGTAGGTTGTCATCCGTTACTTCTACCGCTTCGCTTATATTCGTTCCTAAGACCAATCCTAATTCTATTTCATAGTCTAGCAATTCTACATTAGATGGTCGAATAATTTCCGAATACGCACCAGTTAGCGTGCTATCAGCTTTACTAAAAATTAAATTAAAAGGAGGACGGTTTGCTTCCATTCCAGATTCTGCACGATGACTCGAATAATTCGCTCCTTGACAAACGATTCTTGCTGGTTTCGTGACAGGACTTAATACGTTAACCTCATCAAACGAAACCGTTTCAGCACTTGAATCCTCTAATAATTTTCTTGCTTCCTCTTGACCATTTTGTAGAAAATCCTCTAGAGTAGAATAATTTTCTTTTAATACTTTGATACGCTTTCCTTCTAATACTCCCCATTGTTCTGTGTTATTGTTTTCAAATCGAACTACTTGAATTCCCATATACACTTCTCCTCCCACTTCTACTATTTACTCATTATGATCTAGTAAAGTCTTTTCAAATAATAGTTGAACCCTTAAGATCATATTGGTCATAACTGTTTTTGCCTTCTCCTCATCACCGGTCATGATCGCATCGTATAAATCACGATGCCTATTTAATACTTCTAGGGTTGGTTTATCCTGTTGTAATTCTGGGTTTTTATTTAAAGCTGCAATACTTTTTTCTCTACTAATAACGAGACCTTTATGAAGTAGTTTAAGTAAACTTATCATCAATGAATTATGGGATGCTTCGATAATTCTTAAATGAAAGTTATAATCTGCTTTCGCCCACTTTTTCGTATCATTTATCGTATCTTTAAGATTTTGGAAGCAAATAGTAATTTCTTCTTTATCCTTCTCTGTTGCATTTCTTGCTGCTAATGCAGCTGCTACGGGTTCCATTCCTAGTCGGACATTCGTCATATCGAGAAAGAATTCCCCATCTCTTCCTTGGTAGTCACTAATCCAATTCATCACATCCAAATCCCACCATTGCCAATCACTACTTGGCAAGACTACCGTACCTGAGCGTTTATTGGAACGAACAATTTTTCGTGCGGACAATCCCTGAAGCGCTTCTCGTACCACCGTACGACTTACACCATAATCCTCACTCAAATCTTCTACTTTAGGTAATTTTTCTCCAGCTTTCATGGAACCGCTTACTATTTTTCTACCAATTTTACTTGCAATCTCATCACTTCTATTTCGCATTCATCTATCTCCTTTTTGATTAGGAAATCCCCCCTTGCAAAGATTCTCCCAAACAAATAATATTTATTTGTATTTTCAGATAAATATTATTTATTTATATATTACTAGCCCAAATATTATTTGTCAATAATTTTTCATAAAAGTTTTTCGATTAAAATATTTGTGATAAGGATACAGATTCCTCCTCCCTGTTCGCCATAGACCAATACCTATTCGTATAAGTAGTATATCTCAGACCAAGAACTTTACTTAATTTAACAGGATAATACTAGTTTTCTAGTATAAAATAAAAGATAGAATAACCCACTATAATTAACAATTTTAGACAGCAAATGTGAATACCTCTAATACAGGCGGTGAAGGAACATTGGCTCTTGAAAATTTAAAAGGACCCAATATATCTTTTGGCATTACTCTAGTAAATTAGTGACAATTCCTTTCCTATAAAACCAAATAAAAAAGATATTGCTACGTGAAGCAATATCTTTTCCATTCCTAATCCTATTATTTTTCTAATGCAATTTTTATATGGGCTAAGTGATGCTCTTCATGCCAAGCTAATTTCGCAACCTTTGTTGCAACAGTTATTTTGCCATTTGTCTGATGTACGAAATACCGATCTAATTGTTCTTCGGTTAAATGTTGTCCCAAGGATACGATACGCTCATTGATACCTTCCAGCATTTTTATGGAACTTTCTACAGGAATTTTTGTATCCGGTTGAATAGCCCACTCATCTTGATCAAAAGCTGGTACGGTTGGACTTTCACCTGTTAAAGCCAACTTCAAACGTTGATACATGTTCAGCTGAGAGTCAGCAATATGATGAACCAGTTCACGAACGTTCCAGCTACCATCACGATACGTTTTGCTCAATGCCTTATCATCTAATGAGTCAACAGTCTCTCTTAATCGAGTCGTGTACGTCTCCATTTGTTTCAACCATTCTTGAACATCTTCTTGTCCTACCTTTTCAGGAACTTGTAATTTGCCAATTGGAAATTTAACATCCATTATTTTCAATCACCTCTCCCTTCAATTTATTTCATTATAATTCAGTATTTACAAATAATATACCTTATCGACTTGAATCTAGTATTTTTTAAAAAGCTATTTTCTAAAAGATTGTTGTTTTTGCACATAAATTTATAGACTGTGGATATCTTTAATTTAGAATAGTATTCCTCTCGCTCACACTTAGCTCATGAAATCACGTTTAAGATAATTATTATTCTAATTAACAGCAGCACACCAGCATTGCTTCCATTAAAAAAGAGCGAAAGGGATTTTTATTCATCTTTCCCATTCCGCTTCGTAATATCTATATTTGATTGTTCTGTCTTTCTTTCATAGATACCAACAATCGTATTATGAATGATATCCCTGAAAACCATTTCCGTTCCAGTGACAAGCACTCCCTGAACAACCGCTCTAATATCAAAACCATAATACAAAAGACAAGCAGACACCGCAAAAATTAGTTTTATCCAGGCGTGTATCCATTTGGGAATAACAGGGGTTTGGTCAAGTATTAAACCAATGAAATATAAAGCAGGGATTAAGATAAACGTTTCTGGATAGATATAAAGTCTTAATAAATCCATATGAGAATCACCTATTATCAAGTTATGATATTCTTTCAGATTTGTATGGGTTGTTGTACGCTTCAATTCAAACTATGTTTATTCCAAATTATGTAGGGAAGTAACCACCTATCTAAACAATTTTCCCTATTGACTTATTACTTAAAATATTATAAGTTATTAATCAATCAAATAGATAACTTCTTATTAAGAGAGGTGGAGGGGTATGGCCCTTTGAAGCCTCGGCAGCGGGCTCACGTCATGTGAGTACTGTGCCAATTCCATCAAACAGCTTGTTCTGTTTGAAAGATAAGAAGAGGATTCGTATAAGCCATATACATATACCCTCTTCTTAGGAAGGGGGTTTTTTATTTCCCCTTCAATCACGCCAAGGAAAGGAGAATTTCTGCAAAATTAAACCCGAGTAAACAAATCGATTTATTTATTTTTGTAAAAGGAGGAAATTATCATGAGTGAATATGGAATATGGATTTTAGTTCTTGCTTTTGGATATACCGCCGTGCTTATTATCGCAGGGCAATTAGCAAAACGGAAGATAACAAAGACAGGAAGCTATTTTGTAGCGGGAAGAAATTTTAATAAATGGATTGTGGCCTTTTGTATCACAGGACTTTTCTCTGGTTCTACCTATATCTCGATTCTAGAACTCTCGTATTTATCAGGAATATCAGCAATTTGGTATGGAGTAGCAGAAATGGTGCAGATCTTTATTATAGCCTTTTTGATTATTCGACCTTTCCGAAAAAAGATGCTTGTTACCATTTCTGGTTTAATTGGCGATAAGTTTGGCCGTACGGCGCTTGGACTTTCCGGTGCCATTACAGCCTTTGCTTTTCCGATGTGGTCCGTTGCAACAGCGATTGCTTTTGCATCTGCCATTCATGTTTTCACCGGAATATCCTTGACACTATCCGTTGCCATCACGGCCATTCTCTTATTCGTTTATTTACAAGGTGGCGGCATGTGGTCGATTGCCTTTACCCAAACGATTAATTTCTTTTTATTCATCTTCATGTTTATCGTTGGAATGATTGCCTTTTTCATCAACCCTGGAATCGATGGGTTACGTACATACGCCAGTGCTACTCCAGCGATGTTTGACTGGGATAGTGTAGGGCTGCAAGTAATCGTTGCTTGGTTTGGTACCTTCTTAGTCAACGTTATTCTTGCACAAGCTGCGTTCCAAATGGCCCTTTCCGCTAAATCACCAGAAGAAGGGCAAAAAGGAATGATTCTTGCTGGAGGCATGGCAATTCCATTTATTGTTTGTGGGGTATTATTCGGAATCGGTGCTGCGATTGCCGTTCCAAATGCACAAACTGGGCTCATTGCAATCCCGCAGTATTTAATGGAAGTACTGCCAGCACCATTAGTCGGGGTATTTTTCTTGGGAGTATGGGCTTGTGCTTTAGGTTGGGGTGCACCTTGCCAATTTTCTGGTGCAACCAGTCTAGGAAGGGATACAGCTAGAGCCGTTTATCCGCAAGCAAAAGAAGCACAGCTAATTAAATATACAAAAATATCACTGCTACTTCTAACTGCACTCATGATTGTCTTTGGCATGCTTCGAACCGAGCAATCAGCATGGTGGAACGTATTAGCCTGGACCATGAGAAATAGTGCGACATTTGCACCTGTCATTGCCGCTCTATTCTGGCCAATTGTTACGAGAAATGCTGTTGTTGCTTCGTTATTTACTGGATTTTCAAGCGGATTACTTTGGTACCATTTAGGCGGATGGCAACCCGATCAATTTTTCGCCAATATCCATCCCGTTTGGATAGGAAGTTCCGTTAACGTAATCACCATTATTGTAGGGACCTTGTTAGATAAACAGTCTAACTGGACGATTCAAAAAGAAGCACGAATTGCCTATGTCGGTTTAGGTCTTGGTATCGCACTCACTTTTATCAATGTCCTATTCTTTAACGCTCTCTATCAAAATGGATTGCTAGGATTATTTGGTTTTGCAGCAATTATGTCCTACTTCATTGCCGCAATCCAGTTCTTTAAACCAATACAAGAAAGGCAACATTCTATAGAAGAGAGAGTAGCAAACGGCTAATACCCTTTTAAAAAACAAAAAAAGAAAGGAAAATATGAATGCGGACCAATATTTCATGGAAAGGAAACGTAGCATTTTCAGGTGAGACAAACACAGGTCATGAGATTAAAATAGATGGCGCCGAGGAACTTGGTGGTCAGAATGCCGGCGTTCGACCGATGAAACTGCTCTTGCATTCCCTAGCAGGGTGTACTGGAATTCATGTCATCTCCATCCTACAAAAGATGAGAATAGAGCCGACTTCCTTTCATCTTACTTTAGACGGATGTCGTGCAGAAAAACCACCGAAAAATTTTACGAATATAAAGATGCATTTTGCCTTCGAAGGGAATTTGCCAGAAGAAAAAGTCATACGTGCAATTAAATTAACGAATGAAAAATACTGCTCTGTTGCACATTCATTAAATGTCCCCATCACATCATCCTATTCGATTAATGGGCAGTTGGGAATTGACACCTTATAGAAAAGCTTTCCAAAAACAGGACAGGTACCTCGTAGTAGACGAGGTACCTGTCCTTGTATATGTAAATGGCTGGGTTACCAGGATTCGAACCTGGGATACACGGGATCAAAACCCGATGCCTTACCGCTTGGCTATAACCCAGTAAATGGCTCTACAGGTAGGATTCGAACCTACGACCGATCGGTTAACAGCCGATTGCTCTACCACTGAGCTACTGTGGAATAACTTGTTTTTATCAATGCCGTCACAATTACTAGCATGCTCATCCATTAAATGTATTATGCAATAAATTATTAAAGGAATCATCTCTTTTCAATCCCTTGCTTCTTAAAGATGTACCATTTGCCTTTCTAGGATGGCCAAGGTTACAATATAATAATATGACATCTAAATGATAATGCAGAGGAGTAATGTATGATGAAGAAATTTATTAATGCAACCATATATGGAGACCCAGAATCACATGAATTTTTAATAGACAACGGTCAATTCAAAGAAATCGGCAATGATTTAAGCAACGCTGATGAAGTGATTGATTTAGAAGGCCGTTTGGTTTTGCCTCCCTATGTTGATCCTCATTTACACTTGGATTATATCTTTTCAGGGCTTGGCGAGGGAAATGCCAATGTTTCCGGGACATTATTTGAAGGGATACAGCGCTGGAGTGATAACAAGAAATCATTGACGGAAGAAATGGTACGGGAGCGTGCGATAAAAGGAATCCAAAAAGAAGTAAGTAAAGGCGTTCAATTTATTCGTACCCATGTTGATATTACGGATCCGAATTTAACAGGAATGAAAGCTTTACTTAAACTGCGTGAGGAATTAAAAGATATCGTTACTTTGCAGCTTGTAGCCTTCCCGCAAGAAGGTTTTTTCAGATATAAAGGTGCGGAGCAGTTAATGGAAAAGGCACTCGAAATGGGCGCGGATGTAGCAGGAGGAATCCCTCACTTTGAAATTTCCTATGAACATGGCGTGGAATCCTTGAAACGCATTGTCGACATGGCCATCAAACATAACGTGATGATTGATATCCACTGTGATGAAAATGATGATCCAAATAGTCGCTTTTTAGAAGTGTTAAATGCGCTAGTGATGGAAAAAGATTATGGTACATACACAACTGCAAGTCATACCTGCAGCTTTGCTTCGGTAGAAAACAGTTATGCCAATAAAATGCTAGGCTTATTTAAAGAATCACAGATTAACTTTATTTCTTGTCCTACAGAAAACGCACATCTACAAGGACGTGGGGACACTTATCCGAAACGTCGAGGCTTAACACGAGTGAAAGAGTTATTAAATAATGGAAATCATGTTGCTTTTGCTCAAGACTCCATTGCGGATTATTGGTATCCATTAGGAAATGGAAATATGATGAACATCTTAGATAATGGGATTCACTTAGCCCATTATACGCACATTGATGAAATCAATAAGGCTTTCGACCTCATCACCTACCACGGCGCAAATATTATGCGAGTAAATGATGAATATGGCATCGAAGCAGGAAAAGCTGCTAACTTTATCGTGTTAGACGCAAAAGATGCTTATGAAGCCATTCGTGAGCGAGCAGAAGTCCTTGTCTCCATCCGAAATGGGGAATATCTCTTTAAGCGTGAACCACGGAAAAATGAAGTAGAGGTAGATTTCTTAAAACAGTAAAATAATGGGCAGGTTGAGATCACGGAAAAAATCTCAGCCTGCCCTTTTATGCATAGTGGTCCTCGCTCGATATCGGATGGTGTTTGCTCGTTTTCGGATGATGCCGCTCGTTTATGAATGGTGATGGCATGATTTTCATAGATTCTCGCGCGATTTAGAATGGATTACGAGCGATTTCCAGGGTCCCTCGCACGAATATATGTAGAAGATCCTATCGTGAATTTTATATAAAAACTTAAATCTTTAACCTTTCTGACTATTAATCACGTAGACCCTTCCCATCGAGAATTTTCTGCACATATTTTTCAATTCTGGACTCTCTAGTTTTGGATTGTTTGGCTTTTGAAATATAAAAAATGTATGCCCTTTGCCTTCCTGGCGTTAAGCTTTCAAAAGCAGTTTTCAACTCAGGCATTTCCTCAAATTTAGCTTGAAGTTCATCAGGAATCGTGTATTCTTCCGTCTTTTTAAATTTCACTTCCAGGCCGGATTTTTCCACCTCAATGGCTTCATAAATATAGTCTTTCAAAGCTGTTTCTATTTCTTCTATTTCCTGAACGTTCGTGAACCGTATCTGACGCTGTGCCTGTGAGTTTTCCCCGGGCTTGATTAGAATATTTTTAGGATCTTTTAATAGGGAACCTTTGAAAAACATAAGTGCACCGTACGCTTTAAAGTCTTGCATAATTACGATATTACTATTGTCAAAAGTGTAACAAGGCAATCTCCATTTCCATTCTTCGGTCAGTCCACAGTCATGAATAATCTGTCTCAATTTCTTAAATTCTGCCTGCCACTTTTCAGCTTCATTTAAAAATTCATCAACCTTGGGATTCGTTTTACTACTTGTCATCAAGGAACACCTTCTTTTAATAGGTTAATAATAGTTTATTTATTCTAGTTTAAAATCCAACACACTTTTACCTTTTAAATTATTTCCTTTCGCCCATAAAAATTCTAAAGCATATTGAACTCCCATTTTCTGTTCATCCACTTCCATATTTAGTGGCGTATTCGTACTATCTACCTTCACCTTGTTCACTTCTTCGTTATTCTCCGTATTTATTTCAATGAGATTCACCTCAGTAGGCTGAGGATTCATTTTATGCCAGTCTATCAGTATTTGGTCACCTATTTCCACATCCCCCGCATGAATGTCCGAATAATTATATGTATTTTTGTCATTACAATCATTCCAACATACTTCTGTATAACTGTGATTAAATACCACACCATCTGCACTTTCTGATTGGAACTTTTTAATCGATGGCAATTCCATTAAGGAGAATCTTGGAAGTTTTTCATTATCCTTTATGGTTATCTCCTTTTTTTCTTGAATATCAATATGACCTACATATTGTGCACGATTTCCAGGATTACTAAAGATAACTTCTAATACATAATTCCCTTCGTTCGTTGGGAATCGGAATTCTCTATAATCACTCAGTTCCAAATCTATTGATTCTCCATCCCTCCATAAAGTAGCTGTAATCCTTGGATTGGACCAAATATCTCCACCATTTTCTTCATTCTCCATAAAGTCTAAAGTTGCTTTTTGATTCGGCGATACCCTAATTACCTCTTGTGATAAGCCAAATTCTTCGATATTTTCTACTGTTTCTTCTACCTCTCCACTCGACGAGCTCCAACTAATATTCGCTTCGGTTAATTGCGTTGCTGGATTTTCCAAGCCAAGTTCTAATTGTACATGAGCAGTTGGTACACCAACATCATAATCTTCTCCTATACATCCTGCCAATATTAATACAAAGATTACCACCATCAATAGTTTTGTAAATTTCACCAGCTCGTTCCCCCCCTCAATATTATTTGTCCAACCTGTCCCATAGCTTCTTTATTTACATTAACATAACCTTCAAAACGCAACAAAAAAACAGGTAGGTCTGTGATGGAAGCCAAACCTAACAAGGTGCCTGGCACTCCCCGGTTTTTGTTGAATATTGTCGAATGGGCTGCTGTAATAAACTGGCACCCTCCCATATACCATGAAAGAGTGCCTAAACCGGGAACGAATTCAGTTTCCTAATATAAATGCCATTAATGACTTATCTTCTTTCGTATTCCAATCAATAAAAATGTCCTTGATATCACTTTTAAATATATCTTTAAATTTTCCGTAGCGATGAAAATAACTCTTTTCCAGACTGTCTTTTGTAAATAATAATTCATCCTTAAATCCCTTATTTATTAGGGCTTTTTCAATTGGAACTAAGATGCCAATCCGTCCGACTAAGTATATGGTTGACGATACCGGATAAATATTTATATTGTCGGGTACTTTTTGAACTAATTCACTAATTCGGGCAACCTCTTGTTCTAACAAAGAATTATCTATCATTGAATTAATATTCTCGTTCCTAATCTCTTCATTTAACACATAAATAATATTCCCAGTATTATTAGGAAAATTCCAATCGTGATAATAATACTCCACTTCACTGTTTAGGGACACTTGGATTACTCCGGTTAATTCCTCCAAAACTTGGTTAATAATAACATTTCTAGCCTTTGTCACTTGATTTGTTTGCCCCTGACTGATAAGTACTTCTTCCATCGGAGAGATAAATCCTCGTATATACAGAACAACAAACTTATGATTTACCGTCGTTTGACATGATTTTGGGCCCTTGCCAAAATTTTTCCTTAATAATTTACTTGTATAACTGCTTATGGAATTTAATATGTTTTGATCCACAAAATACCTCCTCATGAGACGTATCAGTTGTTATCGCAAGTAAAAGAAAAAGTAACTTTGATCATACTGATAGTCCCAAATCATATAAACTCCTTTGACTTCCTTGCCCATTACTTCACCTAAAGATTCTTGATAACTTTTTTTAATCTCCTTCGCTCGTTCTTGCAAGATATCCGTGTGCCCTTTTTTATATAATATTTTTTCAACCTGAAGCATCACTTCATGACATTTGACAGCAAACATTCGCTTGTTAAACATAACCATTTCTAAATGGGTGGGAACTTTATGTACATTGGCACTGACTTTCATCACTTTATTTTCAATATGGTGTTTCGTTTGTTGATCGATATTTTCACATTTCCAATTAGCTTGTTCATTTTGAAACAAAATAATCCCTGTATCTGTGACAAAATCCCAATCACTTGCATAATGATTAAATGAAATTCCTAAAGCACGGTGAATTTCCGCTTGTAAATCTTTACAAATACGATCCATTACGGAGGTCCGGAAGCTATATGCTAAAGGTTCCTTATTATTTTCTAATAAAGCTTTCTCTGAAGGAGTCATGAACTTATTAATGTGTATGATTAATTTATTTTCATGCAGAGAGGAATAACACGTTTGTGGTCCCTTTCCATACCAGTATTTCAAATGTTTACTAATTGTACTATTTAGTTCTTGTATTTCATTTATTACATTTTCCATTTATACTTTCCGCCTTTTTATTTTTAAATAAAAATAAGTTTTTTACTCTTATTAACTAAGTTGATAAATTCATTTATAATCTGAATTCATAGTAATGCGCTTTGCCCCCCACTCCGGAAATTTGTGTTAACTTGATATCTTTTTCTAATGATAAATGATAGGTTTTCTGATTTTTAGGTAAGAAATCGTTATACTCCTTAAAACAGTGTTGATTGGAGCAGAGGGCAGTCGACTCCTGCAGGTTGATAGGCCTAGACGAGATTAAAGAATCCATATTCTATTCAAAATAAGACATAACCATATAAGCAACAATCTATTAGAAAAAGAGCCTAAAAAAAACAAAAAAGGCCTAACTTCCTTTAATAAGAAGTTAGGCCATGGTTAGACTTGCTATTTAACATAATTTCTACCATTTACCGATTCAAATTAGAAATAGATTTCTAGAATCTATTTATATGTATAATTAGTCAAAGTAATAAATCAAATTAAAAAATATCAGTTCATACTAATGACTATAAGACATTAGTCTCCTCTAGACTACCATTCATCAAGTAAAAATGCAAAACTAACTTCTTATCATTTCATAGATTCTTTAATTAACCCTAGTATGGTGCTCGCATCTCGATCATTATGAATCCCATATTTATTTCCCTCTAAAACAAGTACCTCATTCACTATTTTTTCTATGTAACTCATATCTTCTGCAATTTGATTAAAATATGCTTCTTCATTTTTCCCGCTTCGTATTAGTTCCATAAAACCTTTCACTCGAATCACTGGGTTTTTTAGTTCATATGCTATTCCAGTGGCAATTAGAATAGATAGATTAAAGTGCTTTTTATGATCAAACAAATCTCTAATAATAAAATGCGTCATTTTCTTTTGATTATAAATAGCTGGCAATACTTGCATTTCCGTTTCTATTTGACTTCCATCCAGTTTTAATATCCTTTGGTTATACGGGCGCTCAATCACGCTTTGATCTGACTGATCAATTTTTTCTCTAACTAAAGGAATGTCTTCTGCTGGAACTAGATCAAAAATGCTTTTACCCACCACACTTTCTTTTCCTTTAGCACCCATTGCTCTCAAAGCCAACAGATTGATATATTCTACTTTATAGTTCGCTACAATAATGATGCCAAATGGAGAGTGATCAATTAAGTTTTTATAGGATGTATCTCCATCTTCTTGAGGTTCTGCTTCTAAGGATGGTTGATCTAACATGGTGGATTTGAAGAATACATATCTTCCTATCAAATGATCGTTCGAATAAATCGGCAAAAAAATAAGACGCAATTCTTTACTCTCACAATAGTTCTTCGTGAAAGCTTTTGCTGCAGCAGTTTGCAGGGTTTCCGTGAAAAAATCCGTAATTGGCAAATCACTATTTGGGAAAATATCATAAAGGTTCATCGTTGATAATTCGTCAGGTGCATACCCTAATAGTGGTTCGCAGCAATCACTTGCATATCTAATTTGATTTTCCAAATTAATAATGAAAAAAGGTTCCTTTTCTGCAGAGGCGATGGTGAATGTATGATTTATTTGTGTTTTTATATATTCTTCTAATTGCAGGAACTTATGTTGATTATCCAATTCCCCATTAAAACCGGCCATCCCTTTAATCCTCCATTTTGAAAATCCATCTCATAAAGTTTCAAAACTTTGACAGTACCATATTCCCTTCATTGAAAAGTACTTCAACGTAAAAAAGCCAAAATAAGGGTAGCGATATAACTACCTCTTATTTTGGCTTTAATGATTTTTAGCATAATGTCTAATTCATCATAACCTACTTTTAAATTGACTTGAACACGATAAATATCTATCTAAAGATGGATAATGAGCATTCTATTCTCTTTATCCTATCTTTGTATACTATTTTAATAAACTAAATTGTATTGTAACATCTTTCGGAGTGATTTAAAACTATAAGATTCATAGTATAAGAGGGTACCTTTTCTTATTCCCTACATTACTGGTGGAAAGACTTGTACCTCGCTTCTTATTCAATTATTTTAATAGATTCGGATTCTCATCTTTTGCCTCTATTACTTCTGATTTACGATATCCTCCAGCAATATCAGCTTTTTTAAATTCCCTGGCATAGTGTACTTCCTGTGCATCTGATAATTGCTGATTTACAGTTGGTTGATATTGTGCATTTCTTCTCAATGGTAGCCATCCTTTCTATCAAAATTACTTACATCTATTGTCTACCCTGATTCTAGGAAAATAAAACATAGAAATTATATATTCTATTTTTTCGGCTCTTTTCGTGTAGTTTTATAATAGAGTCATTTTTCCATCTGGAAGTGCCGTTACACTAAACGAATAATAATTAACGATAATTATGTATAAACTGATAGACAACGCTCATTATCATAAACTCTTGTAAAAAAGCATTAGAAAGGTTGGCTAACAATGCTGCGAATAAAGGAAGTCATGAAAGAAAATAAAAAGGAAGTTCGTTTCATCACCCTGTTTGCCATTTTTTCTGGCATTTCTATTATTGGCCAAGCTTATTTGCTGGTATTAATCATTGAAAAAGTTTTTCTCAAAGGAGCTCCTTTCGCCCAGGCTCTCCCATTGTTAACCGGACTGTTTTTTATACTAGCTGTACGTCATCTTAGTCACTTTCTCTGTGGAAAAATCGGGATTCAATTAGCAGCAAAAGTAAAAAGCAATATCCGAAAATCGCTTATACACAAACACAGCCATAACTCTTTGCTGGCTTCTCTTCAGGGACAATCTGGGAAAAAGGTTAGTGTATTGCTTGATACGGTGGATAAATTAGATAGCTACTACAGCAAATACCTTCCACAGTTCATACAAATCTTTACTATTTCCTTTATGATTTTACTCGTTATTTTCTGGGAGCATTGGACAACAGGGATTATTATTCTTGCTACTGCCCCGTTTATTCCCATTTTTATGATGATCATAGGATTTAAGACGAGGGATAAATCAGAAGAGCAGTTAGCAAAAATGTCCGCTTTCTCTGGCCAATTTTTGGATGCCTTGCAAGGGATAAATACACTAAAGTTATTTGGACAATCCAACACCCAGAAAAAGAAAATTCAAGAAAGCAGTCATCAATTTAAAGAAGCAACCATAAGTGTCTTAAAAATTGCCTTTCAAAATTCATTAGCACTTGAATTTATCTCGATGCTAAGCATTGGACTAATAGCTCTCGAAGTTGCCTTTCGCATGATTGTATTTCAGAATTTAGACTTTTTCCCTGGTTTCTTGATGCTCCTTTTGGCACCAGAGTTCTTTAATAAATTAAAAGAGCTGGGCAGTGCTTTTCATTTATCCAAGGAAAGCATGGGAGCGGCGAAAATTATCGAAGAAGACCTGGCTGAAGAAACGGTACCGGTCAATTGGGGAACGAAAAGATATGACTGGAAGAAGCCACCAGAAATTACATTAGAAGATGTCACGTATCGTTATAACAGGGATCGCTTTGCTTTAAAAAATATACAGATACATATTCACGCATTCGAAAATATAGCTGTCATTGGAAAAACAGGATCAGGAAAGACGACCCTATTAAATATGCTGGCTGGCCTACTCCCTAATGAAAATGGGCAAATATTGGTGAATGGGGATAACCGGGAATCTTTACAAGAATCTGATTGGTTTTCAGGATTAAGCTATATTTCCCAGTTTCCCTATATTTTTTCTGGAACGATTGCTGAAAATATAGCAATTGGCTCCCCATATTGTACGGAAAAAGACATACAAAAAGCTGGAGAAAAAGCTGGTCTATCAAGAGTTGTACAATCAATGAAAGATGGATATCATACACAAATTGGCGAAGGTGGAAGAGGACTTTCGGGTGGAGAAATGCAGCGAATCGCATTAGCTAGAGCATTTTTAAAACAGCCTACGTTCATTTTGTTTGATGAACCGACAACTGGGTTGGACATTCAAACCGAACAAATCTTACAGGCTTCCATAATGGAATTATCAAAGACATCCACCGTGGTGACGATTGCACATCGCCTATATACGATTAATCAAGCTGATATTATTTTCTTCATGGAAGATGGAGAGATTATCGCATCAGGAAACTTCCATGAACTGATGAAGAAACAATTATTTCGAAACATGTTAACGACAGATCAGGGAGGTGCATGGGTTGAAAGAATTACAAATACTAATCAGGATTATATTTCTTGAGAAAAAGGCAATGTATGTCTCCGTCATTTGTGGGTTCATTGCCGGATTGACTGCAGTCGCTTTATTTGCTTCCAGTGGCTATTTACTATCTCAATCGGCATTCGCTCCTCCCATCTACACATTAATAATATTAGTAGCATCGATAAAATTATTAGGAATCACCTCTGCACTCAGTCGGTATGGTGAAAGATATTATTCCCATCAAGGAACATTTTCCATGTTGAGTCACTTAAGGGTGCTGTTTTACGAAAAGCTTACCGATCAATCAGCCCATATTTTTCAAAAACACCGAAGTGGAGATTTGTTAGCAAAGATAATAGGAGATGTCGAAACATTACAGAATTTCTTTTTACGGGTCTTCTATCCACCTATCGTGATAGCTTTGATATTTAGTTTTACGATTTATTTCACAAGCTTCTTTTCCTTGGGAGCCGCTGTTTTATTATTCTTAGGGTTTATTCTTACAACCATCCTAATTCCAGCCATATTTGCTCTTAGGCAAAGAAAAGTAAAGCGCCCTGTCCGCCAATATCGAGCCAATTTATCGACAAATGTGACGGAATTTCTTTATGGTTTTCGAGATTTAAAAACATATCAAAAACAAGAAAAGAAAAAGGATCAGCTTTTTCAGGTGGCGGATGCTTATGTCAAAGAACAAGAAGCAGAAACTACCGAACAGTTATTCAGTGAATCGTTAAATGGTTTCCTCGCTTCTATCATGACACTATTAGTTCTAGGGTATGGCGCCTACTTAGTAGCCAACGGACAGTTGAATGGTGTGTATCTTGCCTTGCTTGTGATGATTTCTTTAACCGTTTTCGAAAATGTCACATCCATGGCAGTCTTTCCAAGTCATTTTGAAGACAATCGACAAGCGGCTTCCCGATTAAATGAAATTGTAAAAAGTAATGACAAACAGGATCAAGCGAGTAAGAAAAAAGAAGAATTAATATTATCCGATGCTCCTAGCATCAAGATAGAGCATGCTTCGTTTACATTTCCTGATCAATCCATGAAAGCTATTGATGACGTGACATTCAAACTCCCTGCAGGCTCTAAAACAGCAATTGTAGGCCCTAGCGGATCAGGGAAATCTACTTTACTAAACTTACTGCTCTCCTTTTATTCACTCGATCAAGGAGATATTAGGTTAAACAACAAAAGCTATCAGCAAATAGAACCAGATAGTATTTGGAAAAATACAAACGTCATCTTGCAGCACCATCATTTCTTTTACGGTACGGTAGAGGATAATTTACTGCTTGCGAATAAAGCTGCAACAATGGAGGAATTGCAACACGTATTAGCAGCTGTCCAACTTGAAAACCTCGACTTACAGGATCAGATTTTAGAAAAGGCTGAAAATCTATCTGGTGGAGAAAAACAGCGGTTGGCCATTGCGCGAATACTGTTAAAGCGATCTCCCTTGTGGTTATTAGATGAACCAACCTCCTCATTGGACCCTGTAACAGAATCAGCCATTTACAATCATCTAATGGAGGTGGCGAAACAGGATACCCTTGTCCTTATCACCCACCGCTTGACCGGACTCGACAAAATGGACCAAATCATTGTCATGGATCATGGAAAGATCGTAGAAATAGGAACATATAAGACATTAATGGAGAAGCAGGGTTATTTTTATCGAATGAACCAAATAGAAAAAAACGTTATTTCTTTTTAATAACGGGTTCCGATTCCTATCGCAAAACTCTATTTTGTATATCAAAATGTATATTAAAAAGAGGCTGGGACAAAAGTATTTTCTCAAAGAAATCCCGAACATGATTGGTGGATCGGTGCATAAATACGCTCCGGAAATATACTTCGCTTTCCGCGGGGAGCTGGTGAGCCTCCTTCGTGCTGCCGCACTACGCAGTCTCACCGATGCTCTTCTTCCCGCAGGAGTCTACGTATATTTCCTCCGCTATGTAGCACATTGTTCGTTTTCTGAATTAAACACTTTAGTTATGTCCCAGCCTGTTTTTGTATGCAAAAAATAACCCAGTTATAACTAATGTCCTGATTCAATTTGTTAATAGGCGAACCTCCTTTTTTTATAAGCGCTCCTTCTCTTTTATAGGCGTTCCTTCCGTTTTATAGGCGCTCCTCCAGTTTTATAGGCGCTCCTACACTTTTATAGGCGCTCCTTCTCTTTTATAGGCGCTCCTTCATTTTTATAGGCGCTCCTTCATTTTTATAGGCGCTCCTTCATTTTTATAGGCGCTCCTTCATTTTTATAGGCGCTCCTTCTCTTTTATAGGCGCTCCTACAATTTTATAGGCGCTCCTACACTTTTATAGGCGCCCCTTCTCTTTTATAGGCGCTCCTTCTCTTTTATAGGCGTTCCTACAATTTTATAGGCGCTCCTTCTCTTTTATAGGCGCTCCTACAATTTTATAGGCGCTCCTACACTTTTATAGGCGCTCCTACACTTTTATAGGCGCTCCTTCCGTTTTATAGGCGCTCCTACAATTTTATAGGCGCCCCTTCCGTTTTATAGGCGCTCCTACACTTTTATAGGCGCTCCTTCTCTTTTATAAGCGCTCCTTCATTTTTATAGGCGCTCCTTCTCTTTTATAGGCGCTCCTACAATTTTATAGGCGCTCCTACAATTTTATAGGCGCTCCTACAATTTTATAGGCGCTCCTACAATTTTATAGGCGCTCCTACAATTTTATAGGCGCCCCTTCTCTTTTATAGGCGCTCCTACACTTTTATAGGCGTTCCTACACTTTTATAGGCGCTCCTTCTCTTTTATAGGCGCTCCTCCAGTTTTATAATCGCTCATTGAAGAAGACTCACCTGCTCTCCGCGGAAGGCGTAGTGTCGTTCCGTAGCGAGAGTTGAGTACATTACTCTGAATTTAGATTATCACAAACTTCTATCAACTACGACTTTAAAAAGGAAAACGCTCCATTCACAAGGGAAAGGTGAATGGAGCGTTTTCTCTAGTCATCTTCTTCCGTAACCGGGGAATCTTTTAGAGCGGCCCAGAATGAAACGACGATAGCTACCAATGCAATAATAACTGGTGCTATGAAAAGCATGAAATTATCCAACATAAGACGTCACCCTTTATTTTTCTTACCTTGTACATAATCTTTATCAAATAAAAATAGCTTTAAAACCAAATACAATGAAGGAACCAATAAAGCCAATCCAAGAATAAATACAATGACAAGGGAAATAGCCATCGCTTGATTTGTAAATCCTTCATAGATCGTTAGATGGGGGTATAGCAAATACGGATAATGGGATATCCCATATCCATAAAACGCCAATGCAAATTGTCCAAATAAGAGCCACACAGCGGTTCCGTAGTTCCGCTTTTTCCATAATAGCCAAACAGTCAGTGCCCAAAGTATAAAAGACAGACCAAACATCCACCATAAGTCAGTCAGTCGGTTATAATGTTCCGTATTATGAAAGCTCAACTCATAAACAATACCAACCGCAGTAATAATTAATGGCACTGCCCAAATCAACGCATATTTTCGCATCAGATTCGTAGCGTCCTCATCTCCCGTTTGGTTGGCATACCATGTCAAAAAGACGGATGAAATATAGAGAACAGCAACAATACTTAAGGCGACAATCGACCAGGAAACCGGACTGGTGAATAACTCCCAGTAATCTAACACTGGATTTCCTTCCTCTAAATAGACAAATCCGCCTTCTGATATTGCTAGAACCGTTGATAACGAAGCAGGAATCAGCAAACCAGTGAGTCCATACATAAATGCATATCCTTTATGCCCCTTGGAACTGTAGGTTTCAAAAGCATAATAGGAACCTCGAATAGCCAGTAAAATCAACCCGATACTTCCAGGAATAAGAAAGATGGTTCCAATGTAATAGGCAGTCTGTGGGAAAAATCCAACAATCCCTACAAAAAAGAAAACGAAAAAGACATTGGTTATTTCCCATACTGGAGAAAGGTACTGCTGAATAATCTTTGATAAGATATGCTGTTTTCCGGTGATAATACTGTACGCATTAAAAAAGCCTGCACCGTAATCAATCGAGCCAATAATAACGTAGCCAAACAAGAACGTCCAAAGAACAGCAATCCCTAGTATTTCTAAGCTCATGCCTGATCATCTCCTTGCTCTACAGCTTTCAGTTCCTTCTCAACAGGGTTGTTTTTAAAGATACGTCGCAACACGACAACCGTTCCCACTCCCAAAATGAGGTATAACAAAGCAAAAAGAATAATCATGACGTTTACATAATCACTGGTTGTTGCAGCTTCTTCGACTGTCATAATTCCCCTTAAAATCCATGGCTGTCTCCCAACTTCTGCCATCCACCAGCCAAACTCAATAGCCAGAATGGATAATGGTCCACCAAGAACAATAAGCCAGCGATAAATACGCGATTTTACAAAGGTCCAGCCTCTTTTAATCCCTATCCAATAGATGAGGGCTAAGATAATCATGAAGCTCCCTATCGTTACCATGGAATCAAAAAAGTAGTGAACAATAAGTGGGGGAGTCTCCTCTTCTGGAAAATCATTAAGTCCGATTACTTCTGCAGCAGGATTTCCAAAACCGAGAATGCTCAACATATAAGGAACCTTAATCGCATACTTCACTTCCTGATCTTCATCCAAGATTCCATACATCAATAACGGTGCATAATCATCTGTTTCAAAATGCCACTCTGCCGCAGCTAGCTTTTCTGGTTGATAGGCTGCGAGATACTTCCCTGAAAAATCCCCATTAATGGCTGTTGCAATAGCAAAAATAAGACCAATTTTCATGGTTAAATAAAGGGCTTTTTTGTGATAACTGTGTCTTGATCCCTTCAGCAGCCTGTATGCAGCAATCGATGCCAGGACAAATGCAGCTGTCATATAAGAGGAAACAACAACATGGAATACTTTCGTCGGCATCGCCGGATTAAACATGGCAGCAATTGGATTAGCATTGACAAGCTCTCCATTTACAAGGTCAAAGCCGGCGGGAGCGTTCATAAACGAATTAACAATCGTGATAAAGAAAGCAGACATCCCTCCGCCAATGGCAACTGGAATAAGCAAGAGGAAATGTTTTTTCTGATTATCAAATCGATCCCAAGTATAGGCGTATATTCCTAAAAAGATAGCTTCAAAAAAGAATGCAAAGGTCTCCATAAATAACGGCAAGGCAATAATTTGACCAGCTAGCTCCATGAACCTTGGCCAAAGCAAGGAAAGCTGCAGCCCAATAATCGTTCCTGTTACGACTCCAACAGCCACCGTAACCAGATATCCCCTTGACCATCTTCTTGCCATATATATGTAATGTTCATCGTTTTTCCGAATTCCCAGCCAGTGCGCGATAATGATGAAAAGAGGGATTCCCACACCAATCGTCGCATAAATAATATGAAAGGTCAGAGTCATTAACGTCAAAAATCTACTGGCCATCACCGGATCTTCAAATATCATCTCGCAAAGCTACCTCCTTTATTTCGAACAATTCAATTAAATAGTAAACACAATTAGTATGTATTATAATACTAATCTTATTCGGTGATGATAAAACTCCTTATACATATTGAACAACAAAATAGATAATAATATTATTATTAAAAGCTTGGGAGAGATTACTCATGTCAGAGGAAATTAGCTACCACGATAACACTTCATTAACAGCAACGGAAATGGGCAAGCTGTGGGTGACATATATTGGAAACAGCATGGGAAAATGTGTCCTTACATACTACTTGAAAAACGTAGATGATCTGGAGATAAAAAGTGTACTAAATGATGCACTTACTCTAAGTGAAGATATTCTGCACAGGATTAAAGAAATCTTTCATCAAAGTAATTTTCCTGTACCAAAAGGATTAACAACAGAAGAAGACGTAAATTTAGATGCACCAAGATTATTTGCTGACGAGTTTTATTTGTATTACTTAGGTTACACTGGAAGAGCAGGAATGAGTCTTTACAATGCAGGTATTCCTATCATTACAAGAAAAGATATTAGAGATTTCTTAGCTGAAACATTACAAAGAACAGTAGAATTAATATCCAGTGTAAATGAAGTACTTAAGTCGAAAGGGATTTTTTATGGCGGCCCAGATATCCCTACACCTAAGAAGATAGATTTTATAAAAAGTCAAAGTTATTTGAATGGATTTTTTGGCGATAAGAGACCATTGCATGGATTAGAAATTGGCCATCTATACGATGACATCAATAACGATACGACCAGTAAGGCACTAATAGTCGCCTTTAAACAAGTAGTCCAAGACCAAAAAATAAAACGATATTTCGAGCGAGGAAAGAACATAAACCACCGACACATTACTACAGCTACCGAAATGTTGTATAAAGATAATTTGCCTGCCCCACCCTTATTGGATCAGATGGTCACAGATTCTACCATACCGCCATTTTCGGATAAGCTAATGTTGTTTCACAAAATGGATATGTTTTCCATGAAGATAAGATCGTATGCAAATGGAGCATCCCTAAACGGGAGGCGCGATATTGGAGCTATGTATGCACGATTTATAATGGATGTCACTCTTTATGTAGAAGATGGAGCAAATATCATGATCGATAACGGATGGATGGAACAACCCCCTAGCGCACTGGACCGAGGATAAGGACACGGGGGTTCCTTTCCCGTCTTTGCTAAAAATCAGCATTCCTCCTGTGGCTAACTTATAGACAGAAACGCTTAGAATATTTAATTGTTAATTTTTAGTCATTTTCCAGGAGATAAAATAAGCTATAATCGCAGAAAGAAAGGCAAAAAATATTGTCAGTAAATCATTTCTGTTATCACTTCTAATAACAACTTCACTAGATAAATTAGCACTCACATTCCACGCATCTGTTACATCCGGTGTATACATAAATGTAAGAAACCATCCAGAAATAACCTGGAATAATGAAAGTAATAATAGAAAACTAATCGCAAAGATTATATATTTTTTCATTTGTTGACACCCCCAGACATTTTTACGTTTATACTTTACTACGAATTAGAAAGAAATGTGTTTCACTATTTCACTAACTTGCTTTTTAATTAAAAATTGCCTAGCTCACCCAATCCATAACAGCAATTGTAGCACAATAGTGACAGAGTATCCCCTCATGAATTTCTTGATAATTTCCTTGCTGTGTAATTAGTATGACTTTTATTGGTTTGGTATCCTTATACTTGGTTCCCCACAAATAAAAACAAGGGCCAGATTACTCTAACTCTATCAAGTGAGCAATCCGACCCTGAAAATCTATTATTCGTTTGGTTGTAAATCCTCGATTGATTCGATGTCCACATATTCAGGAACAGTCAAACCAATAATTGTACCTTCTAAGTTTGGACCTAAATCAACAATATCTTCTTTATATTCTTCATAGAAAGGACCGTGCGTTACAGGTAGCCACGGAGCAAGCGATGCGTCAGCTTCACCATTAGCGATTGCTTGGAACACAATTGCTGGGTCGACAGGTGTTAATTCCACTTGATACCCTTGTTCTTCCAATACTAGTTTCATCACTTCACCAGATGCACGTTCAGAGTCCCAAGGGGTTAGTACTAGTTCAATATCTTTTTCATCATCTGGCTCAACGCCTTCTGTCCACTCATTAACTTTATCGCGATTCGCTTCTACCCAATTGCTCGCCGCTTCTTCCATGGGCATATCTTGCGCCTCGAGCATGACAGATTCCATATCTTCTACTTCCCAGTAGAAACGATCGAGAATTTCATTAGCACCAGGCATGTCCTCTTCCAAGCCCATTCTAGTTATTGTATTGATGTTCTCCTCTTCTCCAAATGTACCTTTTGGATCCTCCAAATACTTCAAATCATGAGAAGCAAACATATAGTGTGGATTCCAACCAACGACAATGATTGGCTCTTCATTACTAATTGCCTTATCTAACTCTGTTAACATACCTGCAGTGGAACCTTCTACAAGTTCCCAGCCTGCTAAGCTATCATATTCTTCTAAAGCTGTTTCTGAAAGCCCCATTGCTCCTGCTCCAGGCTCAATACCTATAATCTCATAATCAACCGTTTCACTTATATTAGCAGTCTCTACTCCTGCATTATCATTTTCCTGCATTTCTTCTCCATTACCGCAACCAATCAGCAGTAAAGAAATAGAAAAGGCAAGAGTGATACCAATTAACCTTGATTTTACCAATTTGTCTTCCTCCTTCAAAATTAAAAAGGACTATACACTTGGTATGTCCTTAAATCTTAATTTAACCATAGTTAAGTTATTAAATTAGCATAAGCTATTATATAACTTACGGCACGAGAAGGAAAACGGCAAATTTTCTTAAATTCATCCGTCCACATTATACAGTTTATACTGTTCATATAATGCTAGATTTTACATAGAATTACTATATTTTCCTCGTATTCTATTCTAAATTTGTGAAGTCAACCTCTCATCTTCGCTCATTTTCCGTATTCTCATATTTGACAAAAACCTCGCCCACGAAAAAACTTAGAACACTTTTCGCTCATAAATGACAGTCGAAATCCCCCACGAAAGAGCATATATAATTATAACAATAAGGGTTGCTCCCATATATAAGCTTGGCGTAGACAAACTAGCAAAGAATTCAGTTATCCCTGTTAAATGATTAGAAATAAACGAAACAACAGGACCAGCTATCCATGATAAAAGAATAAAGGAAATGAGAACAACTGTCGTAATATACCCTGGTTTAAATATATGAAATAACGGAAAGGTTAAAGCTACAAATAATAAGAATAATCCACTGCCAATCACAACATCAGTCATGGTAAAAGTTTTATTGAAAGCAAACAATGCTACACTAGTCAACCCAATAGATAAAAGCATATATACAATGGCACCTAGATAGCGTGATGCGATAATCTCCGTACGTTTGTAAGGTAGGGAATTTAACAAGATATTGGTTTCAGCTTTTTCATCGTAACCAAAAGCATTAAAGGGAATAAAAATACTGGCCACCAAAAAAGTAAAAGCTGGCTGTGCACCCATAATGATAAAGAATAAAATAAAAGGAATAAAGATAAACAGCTGATTTTTCTGTATTATGATATCACGTCTGATTAGATTAAACATGATGGATCCCTCCTTTAAAGTAATACATAATATCTTCCAGAGAAGCCCGTTCCATGACAACCGTATCTCCAAAAATTTCTTTCACTTCTGTAGTATTATCGGTTAAAGCTTCAAAACCTGTTGGTGCACGATGAACGTGAACAAAGGCTTTTTCCGTGTCTCTGTCCAAAAGATCGATTCTCCCTTTAACAAGTGCATAATCTTCAGTAACGTCGTGAATCGACTTACTAAATACTAATTCCCCTCTTTGTATAAATGCTATATAGTCTGCAATACGATCTAAATCTGTTGTAATATGAGTGGAGAAGAATATGGTACGAGTTCCATCAAGCATTAATTCTTGCAGGAGACCCAACAATTCTCGTCTAAAAATGGGATCTAAACCTGCTGTTGGCTCATCCATAATAATCAGCTCTGCATGATGGGATAAAGCAATAGCCAATGATGCCTTCATTTGCATTCCCTTGGAGAATGTCTTTATTGATTTATTGAGTGGTAATTCGAATTTCTCTACGTATTGATGAAATAATGTATCGTCCCAACGTCTGTATGCTGGTGCTACAATACGTTTTATATCTTTTAAATTGAGCCCTTCAAAAAATACATTGCTATCGTACACGAACCCGATGCGCTCCTTTATATCCTTCTCATTTGTTTGATAATCCAATCCAAAAAGTTTAACTTCTCCGGCATCCGGTCTTAATAAATTCATCATCATTTTTATCGTTGTTGATTTCCCAGCACCATTTGCTCCAATGAATCCTGTGACAAAGCCCTGTTTCACATGTAAATCTATATTTTTTATGGAAAAGCCTTTAAACTTTTTCGATACATTTATCAATTCAACCACATTTTCCACTATTTTCACTCCTTATATAAGATTTCCAATAATTGCTGCAGTTCATCAAGGGGCAAGCCGATTTCTCTGCTATTTATAATGACTGCATTTAGTTGCTCCTCAATGACCCTCTGCTTCTTCTCTCTAATAATCTCTAAATTTTGCTCAGCAACAAACGACCCTTTTCCAACAATGGAATAAATAAAACCCGCCTTTTCCAATTCTTCATAGGCACGTTTCGTCGTAATCACACTAATTTGTAAATCCTTTGCTAGTTGTCGCATGGAAGGTAAAGACGTACCCTCCTGTAGTTCTCCTGATAAAATGGACGATTTAATTTGATTGGTAATTTGCTCATAAATCGGCTCCTTTGAACTATTGGAAATAATGATTTGCATGCCAATCCCTCTTCTTTATTTATTTAAGATCTTCCGTGGTGAAATGATGTCTTGGACTGCTTGAAAAAGTATTGCAACAATCTGAATTACGGTAAACATATTAAAAAATGGATAGGAATAAGGTGTTATCCATTCCGTAAAAAGCCCCGAGTTCAAAATCCTTCTTCCCATTCTGGAGAATAAGTGATTACTATCATTTATATTTGGCTCCAGGATAGTTCCATCAGCAATAATAAAAAACAACTGAAAAACAGAAAGTATAACCAAAATGAGTATCCAACGTTTGACCAGTTTAGGATTTTCCTCAGCTCTAGACATGTAATCCCTTCTCCCTCATAAACCTTACTATGATAGAAGAGGATATAGTTCTAAATTATCCACTCCCCCTAACACTCATTCTTATATAATGTATATATACTATATATACATTATATACACACCTAAATACATCGTGCAACCTTTTTGTTTGAAATCACAGAAAATTTTCAAACGCACGATTGACTTCAATCTTTGATGAAGGTAGTTTAGGGAAGAAAATAGGGATTGTTATTTTTCTATGTATTGCGGAAGTTGAGGTAACTATGGGGAGGTTTATAGAGGTGTAACAATTGGTAGCTCCCGAACTTTTCTGATATGTAAAAAAAGCGTAGTGGATATATAATAAACTTCATTTCTGTATGTGAATCTCAGGATACTCTTTAAACACCAAATCATCCTCCTAGTATTTAAACCTTCTTCACTTCAAAGTTAATCAAAAAATATAAAAACTAATAAACTAATAGTAAAGAGTATATAAGCAACTTGGATGATTATGTACATGGTAAATTCAAAGGTTGATAGTTTACTTTGTTTCTTTTTTCTATCTAGAGAACGAAAATAAAAAGAAGAACTAACTAATAAAACTAGGATAGATATTGCACGTAAAATCTCAGCAAGGATTAACAAACGAATCAACTCCTTCTTTACTAGACCTAGTGATACTGACTAGCAGCTAAACAACCCCTCCTTTAAACTAGCATTATATGAAGAGTATCGCAGTCTTTTTCATCGATTTCTTAAGCTTTCTATATAAAATGAATTTATTAACTAATATTTTCTTTTTCCATGGAACGTTTTTGAAGTACCATTAACACATATGGCCGAATCCACTGAATGATAACCCCAGTGATTAGTGCATTTAGCAATGTTCCAATACCGATAGCACCATTAAAGAAGAAAGCAATAATCACTAAAATGATACTAATGATTGCCCGTGACCTACTAAAAGACCATCCCGTCTTTTCGGTTAAAATAACCATCGAACGGTCCATTGGATTTGGAGCAAAACTGGATTCTAAATAAATCGCAATACCAATTCCAGTAAAAAGAATGCCTAGTAATACTAATATAACTTGTTCCAATAACTGATTTGGTATTAACCAACCCCCTAATATCAAAAGCCATGTATCAATCCCCATTCCAGTAATAAGGGAAGTTAGTATCGCCAAAAGTTCAGGCCTGGCTTTTAATGCGATTGCATTAAGCAGAACCATAGTAGACCCAACAACAATCTCCCAGCTCCCTATACTTAATCCAAACGTCCGATACAACCCAACAAGCAAAGCATCAAACGGAGAAGTACCTAATTCAGATTGAACGGTGAGAGAAATTCCTAATGTCAACACCACAATCCCACAAAAATATATCAAAAATGAACCACCAAACTTACGCATACACACCCTCATTTCTGGGACAAAGGGGTTCCTTGTCCCTCATTTATTCGAAAAAGTCCCTCGCTCAAAAAGAACCTACTATTAAAAAAGACTGTATCATTCTATCAAAAGAGAAGTCTAGTCCTAATTTCAGTGGTGGAGGAAAAACTAGCTTTAATCATATTTTTAGTGCTTTTAATTATGTTGTAATTGATAGAAAAAATTAATGATTTTGTGTCTACACACTGTAAATGACTAGCCTATTAAGAAAGAGAGCTGTACTTTTAGGTGTCATATCATCAAAATGTGAGCGGTAAATCAACTATGGAGTTGATATCGACGAACTTCACCAAGATATCAACGAAGCAAGCTATCATATCTACAAAAAACAATTTGAAATCTACCAAAACAAGCAGGATATCTTCGAACGATGCGGATATCCACGAAGCTCGCCAAGATATCTATGAAAACAAAACAACCTCTTGTGAATAAAGGCCTTACTCTCCACTCCCACAATTACATTTCACACTCCACACAATGATAGTTATGTCTTAGGTTATACGAAAAATACGACACCAAAAGAAATATAATGCGAACCTTATTTGAGCGTAACTACGAATATATAGCCATTTATCATTATTAGAATTAACCACTTTTCTTATGCCCCGGCCCTAACACCTTTTCGAACTTAAAACGGATTAGTTGCCCAAATTTCAGAAGTCTTAATAAATGTACGTTGTTCCAGCTTTAGAAGACTTACCATATACTCTGCCAGGTCCTCTGGTTGTGTAAACCTTTCCGGATCTCGCTGCTCATTTTCCCTTGTCAGGTCTGTTTCGACAAGACTTGGCGTCAGAACATTTACTCGAATATTATGATGCCGTACCTCTTGCATCAAGGATTCGCTCATGCCAATTACAGCAAATTTGGATGCACTATATGCACTGGAACCTTTTGTCCCTTTAAGACCAGACATAGAGGAAATGTTGATAATATCGCCCTGATTTCTCTCTATCATGCCAGGTAAGACGGCTTTTGTGACATGAACCATTCCCATCACATTCGTATCGAACAGATTTTTCCATGTCTCAGTTGATAAATCCAAAAAAGATCCATAGGCTCCAACTCCCGCGTTATTGATAAGAATATCAATCGAACCGAGCTCACCTTCTATTTCCTCAACAGCCCTTTTCACCTCTGTTTCATTTGATACATCAGCCGCTGCCGTTACGAAGGTTGTACCTAATTCCGTTAATTCTTTACGAATCATGCCAAAGCTGTTTTCCGATCTCGCAATTAAACCTAACTCCACTCCTTCTTTAGCAAGTTCTAAAGCCGTTGACCGTCCAATTCCCCTGCTACCACCTGTAATTATTGCCTTTTTTCCTTGTAAAGATTGCATTCTTTCCCATCCTTTCTTTATACACTTCTTCTATAACAAATATAGCATAGAACCAGATTGTAGTTGAACAGCTATCCCTTCATTAAAAGAAGACAAATAAAAAACGAACAAACATTAGAAAAAACAATGTCTGCTCGTTTCATTTTTAGTAGATACACATATTACATAACCAAAGCACCATAAACTATTTCATATAAACGAAGGTCTAAAATTGCGGGAAACTCTAGTAAAGTAATTAGGGGAAGCCCTCCAAAAGTGTCCTTTCGATGGTCTTCCCCTAAACATGCTACTTCTTATTTTGCTTCAGCTAGTGCTTTTTCTGCTAAATCAAAGAACTCAACTACGTGAATGGATACACCTGAAATTGCATCTGTGTGCCCTTCTTCACTTGTGTACTCGATTGCAGTTGGATCTTGGACTTCAAGTAGGTATGCTTCAGCTAATTCAGCCTGTTCATGCCATTCAGCTTGAGCTCCTCCGTTTTCAACCATGCCGTATTCTCCATTAGCTGATACGGTATCTTTGTCATCTCCACCATCTTCAAATACACCATTCCAGTCAGCTGCCACAATATTACCATTAACGACAGTTAGAGAAGCAGTGTACTTCCAACCACTGTCACCAAACTCATCTTCTTCTGCATAATAAGCTCCATCTTTATAAGGGCCTTTTTCTACTGGGCCATTTGCTAAAGCTTTTTCAGCTAGGTCAAAGAACTCAACTACGTGAATGGATACACCAGAGATTGCATCCGTATGTCCTTCATCAGTTGTGTACTCAATGGCAGTTGGATCTTGTGTTTCAATTAGGTATGCTTCTACTAATTCAGCCTGTTCATGCCATTCAGCTTGAGCATCTCCATTTTCAACCATTCCATATTCGCCATTAGCTGATACGGTATCTTTGTCATCTCCACCAGCTTTGTGTGCACCGTTCCAGTCAGCGGAAACTATTTTTCCGTCTTCAACTTCTAAAACAGCGATATATTTCCAACCACTATCACCAAAACCGTCTTCTTCAGCATAATAAATTCCATCTTCATATGATCCTGTTTCTTCGGAAGTTTCTTCTGAGTTGCTTTCTGTTTCTTCTATATCATTTGCAGCATCTGATTCACTTGCTTCTCCCTCAGTGCCACAACCTGTTATCAAAAATAAAGAAACCATTGCAGCTAAAACTAATACTAACCATCTTTTTGTCATACTATTTTCCTCCTCTTTAACTTTGTTAATGTTTTCACAATGAATTGTATTACAAATGGGATAATAAGTCTATAGTTTGTTGATGATTTCACAATCTTTTCAAATCCTCTCTTACTTTATCAAATTTTCATTGACAAAAGCAAACACTATGTTATATAGCGTTTCATCAATAAATATAGTGGATAAAAACTAAAAACATTCCACTCTATAACACCGAAATCACATTTCTACTTCCCTCTATTTCTAACATATAAATTGTGAATATGTTAACAAAATCTGATGTTGAAATAAGTAAGTTTATCACATGGATTTTTTAAATTCTTAAAACATGAAACCAATTTTTTTCTAATTCAACTTTACCCAAAAAACACTCGTATACATTGATATATCAACATTTACGAGTGTTATCTTTAAAAACATTATCTGTAAACATTAGTTTTGAACAGGCTCGAAATCTATCCTCTTCCCTCTCTCCACTCTACTACATAATCTTCAAGGACTTTCTTTAATTCTTGCCCAATACGTGAGTAAGCTTCATCCTCTAAATTAGCAAGAGATACACGAATCGACCATTCAGGTGCTAAAAATCCTTCACCACTTAATAAAACGATGGATGACTTCTCAGCCAGACGATATAATATATCAATCGGTTTATAATTCTTTTGAAGGTAATCAATGAATCCTTCTTCATAATGAAGCTTACACCAGATTTCCAAATCGATTTCGGTGTAATAATCCGCGTCGTTAGGTAAGCGTTTCATCGGCAACCCTAGACCTTCGTACAATAAATGCATTCTACGTTGTAAAATATCATTGGTTTTTTGTTTGTACTCGTTATTAGAATCTAACATGGCAAAAATCGAGAATAATGCCATTTGTACTTGCTGCGGTGTAGATAAACCTGCCGTGTGGTTCATCGCTACATCCCTGCTATCTGCCACAATTCGGTCGATAAACTTTAGATTCTCTGGATTTCCTGTAAGAGAGGCATACCTTTTATTAATAATATCTTTCTCTTCCACCGGTAATTCTTTTACTAATTTATCAAAAACACTGGACTGATTGATAGCAATCGTTCCTAGTCGCCAGCCCGTCACACCAAAGTATTTGGAAAAGGAATAGACGCCAATGGTATTGTAAGGTAACTCTACCATTAGCGAGCGAAAATCCTCTACAAATGTTCCATACACGTCATCAGAAATAATCATAAGGTTTGGATTATCTTGTTTTACAACTTGTATCAATTGTTCGATGGATTCTTTTTTGATGGAAACGGATGGTGGATTACTCGGGTTAACAAGGAAGAGTGCTTTAATCTCCTCATCCCTTAACTTTTCTAATTCCTCCTTTGGGTATTGCCATGTATGATGTCCGTCTTCGTCTATTTCTGTTGCCCTTATTTTCACTAGATGATAAGCATGGTTAGGGAGTTCTGGAATCTCTATGTACGGAGGAAATATCGGAACCATCACCGCTATTTTCGAACCTTGTGGTAGTAAATGATTTTTGTATAACGTTTCAAAAATATAGCACATTGCTGCTGTGGCGCCTTCAACAGCAAATAAATCATACGTATCACTTGATGTATCTTGCCTGTACAACTCTCTTGATAAAAAATCACGTACCACTTGTTCTGTCCTAATAAGCATGCGATCTGGATTAGGATAATTATCCCCTATTATTCCGTCTACTAGTTCATAGACCCATGCATCTGGCTCAAACTGTTTGTTATGGATTCCGTAATCCACGATTTCCTCAAGCAATTGAATTCCAGGAACTTGCTGATTTTCTTTAACAAAGCTTTGAAAACGCTGAGCCATTCCTTCCCGAACTGGCATACCAGCTAAATCACCATCATCCCATACTCTTCTAGATTCTGTAACCGCAAATTGCCCCAATGCGAAAAAGGCTTCTCGAGGTGCTGCTGCAATCCAATTAGGATTACCACGACCTGCATCTAGCATGGTTCTTGTCATTTTCTTTTTTCCCTGTGCAAGATCAATGAGTTCATCTTTTAACTCGAAAGGACTTATTTTCTTTAACTGCTGACTTTCTTTTTTTGGTTCGTCCATCAAGATCCTCCTAAATAACTGCTGTCGTCCTAACAAGAGTATTCCACATTTGTTGGTGGATTATAATTGGACTCCTTTATAAAATTATTATACTTTTTACCATCGCTTTTTTCACTTTGGTCTATTATAATTAATAGTGTGCATTATTTATATTTATACTTGTGAAAAACTCAACAAATGAAGAAGGAGTTAAAAGTATGCGCTTTCCTCATGTTTTCAAAGAAGGAAAAATTGGTGGGTTATTAGTGAAAAATCGAGTCGTTATGCCGGGAATGGGTACAGGACTTGCTTCTCCTGAAGGGGAGGTAACAGAGCAACTCATCCGTTATTACGAAGAACGTGCCAAAGGAGGGACAGGTTTACTGATTACCGAATTCACATCCATTGATTACGAATTAGGAAAAGGGACGCCTAATCAACTAAGAATCGATGATGATGCCCTTATTCCAGGTATTAAACGATTATCAGAAGCAATACATAAACACGATGCAAAACTATTTGTCCAGCTCCATCACGCTGGTCGAGAATCAAATTCTGCCTTATTAAATGGCAAACAAATCGTAGCACCAAGCCCAGTAACCTGTGCGGCAATTGGAGAAGAACCAAGAGAATTAACCACCACCGAAGTGAAGAACATCATTCAGCAATTTATTCAAGGTGCCATCCGTTGTAAAAACGCTCAAGCTGACGGTGTAGAACTACATGGTGCTCACGGCTATTTAATTTCTCAGTTTCTCAACCCGCATACGAATCTGCGAAAGGATGAATTTGGAGGTAGCTTTGAAAATAGAATGCGTTTTATAACCGAAATCATCCAAGGAATCAAACAAGCCTGCGGAGATCACTTCACTGTCATAGTACGGCTTAGTGTAGATGAATTTGATCAAGAAGGATTAACTGTAGAAGAAAGCCAAGAAATTAGCCGTTATCTGGAGAAAATCGGTGTGAATGCCATTCATGCCAGTGCCGGAAACTATAATTCTATCGATAAAGTTATCGAGTCCCCATTATTTGAGCAGGGCTGGCGCGTTTACCTAGCAGAAGCAATCAAAGAAGTGGTTCAAATACCAGTTATTGCAGTAGGAAATATACGTGAACCAGGGTATGTAGATTCCATTATTGCGGATGGAAAAGCAGATTTTGTTGCAATGGGCCGAACACATATCGCTGACCCTGAATGGAGTAACAAAGCATTAGAAGGCCGTGAAAAAGAAATCAGAATGTGCATTTCCTGTCTTCATTGTACTTATTCATCACAATTTGAATGTTCGATTAATGCACGAGCAGGGCATGAACTAGAATATACGGATTTTGAGAAAATTAACGAAAACCGCCATGTGGTCATTGTTGGTGGTGGTCCAGGCGGAATGGAAGCTGCAAGAGTATTGTCATTAAGAGGTTATGATGTCAGCCTCTTTGAAAAAACAAACCAGTTAGGTGGCCAACTACGATTAGTCTCCGACCCTGTTTATAAAAAGAAAATGACTTGGTATTGTGAATACTTGGCACATGAGATGGAACGTCTAAATGTAAATATACATCTCCAAACTGAGGCAACCGTGGAAAAAATTACAGACCTTGAACCATACGCAGTCATTCTAGCAACTGGCAGTAAGCCCTATATTCCAGAAATCCAAGGGCATCATCATCCTCATGTATGGTCTTATGAAGACATTAGACAAGAAAGAAAGGAATTTAACAATCTGCGAATTACCGTAATAGGTAGTGGCATGATTTGTCATAGTACTGCTCGACGATTTGCTGAACAAGGGAACCATGTCACCTGGATTGAACAGCCAACAAGATCAAAAAGAAAAATAAGTCCTCAAACTAGAGCGCGTCTGATGCAAAAACTAGAGGACAAACATGTGAACATTGTCACTAACCATGAAGTATCGAAAATACTCGCTAATTCTATCATTATACAAGATAAACATTCGCAAGAACGATCAGAAATAGAAACCGACCAAGTGGTAATGGCCATGGGAGTTGAGCCATCTAACCCGTTAGAATCCAAACTAAAAGGTTACATACACAATCTATATGTAATAGGCGACGCAGTAGGCTACTCTTCCCTAGCCGACGCTACTCATCAGGGATTTAAAATAGCTTACTCGCTTTAACAGATGCAATTGCTATTTTTAAGTTATAGCTCATAAAGTCACGCATCATTCGTAAAAACAACAAACTGCGAGGTAGTGAGAATTCCATTGTTATTGGCTCTCGCTTGTTCTAATGATTGAGAGTGCTTATATTCGCTACGTCAGAATACTTCGCTTTCCGCGGGAGTCTCCGTATTCTGCCTCCGCTAGTGTTGGTTTTCTGATTAATCTATAGCCTAATACCTTTGTAAAGGACGTTTTTATTAGCTTCTTAGAATTTTTGGCAATACTTAGATGAAAAGTGGGACAGCAAAAAACAGCGAAGAAAATACACGGAGACTCCTGCGGGAGGAGAGGCCTAGTTGAGACCCCGGAGTGCGATAGCACGAGGAGGCTCAACAACCGCCCGCGGAAAGCGTAGTGTATATCCGTAGCGGTATTAATGCACTCACTTCCATCATTAGTTAGTGCGAAGTTTATACAAAACACGACATTCCATCACAATAATGCAACAATCTTTCAGTATGACAAATCTCATAGAAATTAGGTGGTACTATGCATAGTAATGGACATCCTCATCATTCTGGTAAGACCATTGATTTCAACCAAAATCCTTTTATAGCGATATGGGAGGTTACAAGAGCTTGTGAGCTTCGATGTGTGCACTGTCGAGCAGATGCACAGACGAAACCTCATCCAGATGAACTCACGCACGAAGAAGGCATCCAACTAATTGACCAAATTTATGAAATGAATAATCCGATGCTCGTCTTTTCAGGCGGAGATTGCATGATGAGAGAAGATTTATATGACCTAGCCGATTATGCGGTGAAAAAAGGAATGCGTGTTTCCATTACACCAAGTGCAACAGATAATGTCACAAAAGAAAAAATGGAAATGGCCAAAAAAGTCGGATTATCGCGTTGGGCATTTAGTCTGGATGGTCCGAACCCGAAAATTCATGATCAATTTCGAGGTACATCTGGATCCTTTGATTTAACATTAGAAAAAATCAGCTACCTTCATGAACTCGGTATGCCGCTGCAGATAAACACCGTTATCTCCAGGTATAACTACGATCACTTAGAACAAATGGCTAGATTAGTAGAAGAGTTGAGAGCTATCATGTGGTATATTTTCCTTTTGGTACCTACTGGCAGAGGACAACTGGATGCTTGCATTACACCAGTTGAACATGAAAAAGTGTTTCGCTGGTTATATAACCTAAACAAAACCTCTTCCTATGATATTAAGCTCACCGCTGCACAACATTACCGCAGAGTTGTACTGCAAGAAAAAGTGAGAGAACACAAATTGGACAAAGACTCGATTCATTATGAAGATACCATCACTTCGGATCATGCATCACAGGTGGATGGATTAAGTCGAGCACCAAAAGGAGTAAATGACGGAAACGGCTTTATTTTCATCTCGCATACGGGTGATGTCATGCCTAGTGGTCTTCTTCCTATTAAATTAGGAAATGTTCGTAATCAGCCATTAAAAGAAATTTACCGGGAATCTCCTATTTTGAAAGATATTCGCAATCCAGATAAGTATAAAGGAAAGTGCGGAGTCTGTGAATACCGACACGTATGTGGCGGCTCAAGATCTAGAACGTACGCAGTAACAGGAGATTACATGGAAAGCGAACCATTTTGCGTGTATATACCAAAAGCAATGAGAAATAAAAAGAACGTCTAATTTACGGGCGGGTTCTCCCTGGGGCTCTTTTCTTTTTATAGGCGCTCCTCTCGTTTTATAGGCGCTCCTTCCTTTTTATAGGCGCTCCTCCCTTTTTATAGGCGCTCCTCCCTTTTTATAGGCGCTCCTCCCTTTTTATAGGCGCTCCTCTCTTTTTATAGGCGCTCCTCCCTTTTTATAGGCGCTCCTCTCCTTTTATAGGCGCTCCTTCCGTTTTATAGGTGCTCCTCTACTTTTTATAGGCGCTCCTCTACTTTTTATAGGCGCTCCTCTCTTTTTATAGGCGCTCCTCCCAGTTGTAGACGTCCATCTAGATATATGTACTCATATTTCATCACTTTTCTTTTTTCCAACATATTCCTCTTCTATCCATGATATAATTTTAGACTGATAGCAAGAAAGAAGGTAGACCAACCTAATAGAAAAGAGTACTAGCAACAAAAGAGGTGACAACATGAAAGGAAGAACGCATTTAGCAATAGGAGTAGGTATAGGAGTAGTGGCTTCCGTTAACCATTCCCCTGAAATGCTCCCTATTATCTTAGGTACATCAGCCGTAGCTTCCCTTGCTCCTGACTTAGATGCGAATAATTTACTAAATAGACGCATAACAGAGTCAGCAAAATTTATTAAAGAAAGTGGAATGATTATTGCCATGGCATTGATCACGCTGTCTTTAATGTCCTTCTTTTTAAAGATAGACTTCTTTCCTTTCTTAGATGATCAACAAGATAATCTTCTTCTATTTGTCTGGGGAGCAGTTATTTTAGGATTGTCTCTTAGAAGTCAGGAAACGCTAAAAAACATTTTAATGAGTATGATAGGTTTATTGCTTCTATATTATGCTATAACGAATGAGATATCGTGGCTGGTAATGTTTTCTTTATATATTGGGATTGTCGGGTGGTTTGCTCATCGAGGAATGAGCCATACGATTTGGGCATTGATTTACTGGTGGTATATGTCCCAGTTGCTAGAAAATAATATGGAAGTAGAAGGACTGGCTACTGTTTCCACCATAGCTTATCTTTCCCATATTATAGGAGATATGCTAACGAAAAAAGGAGTTAAATTTTTATATCCGATTACCAATATGATTTTTCGTATTCCCAAGTAAACATTGGTCCCCTACTTCCCTATTGATTTAGAGAAGTAGGGGACAGACCATTTTCAGGCTATATTCTGTTCAAAATCCTCCATCTTACTTCTTATAAACGACTTTAAATCTCTCACATACCACAGGGATTTTATAATTAAAATCTTGGTTAATCGTTTCTAATTCTTTTTTGAAAAACTCTTCATGAACGTTCTGCCAATATTCCAATGTACGGTCCCCTTCTCCTTCCAAATACGCGTGTTCTGCTGTCACTTCATCGAAGGGAACAATTTCTACAGATGTCGTTTCTGCGATGGCAACAGCATTCTCCTCTCCATCGAGAATAATATTAACCAGGCCAGCATATGGTAAATGGTCTTGCCCAACTTCATATAATGTATAGTTGGATGATGTCGCTGTTTTCCTTCCTTCTATAACTAATTTTGCCAGTTCATCCGCCATTTCCTTTGAGTCACCAAATGCCCATGCCTCATAATCCTTTGGTGCGTTTGGATTTACTTTTTGATACGCTTCCCACAATTGATTAATAGAATCATTTTTCATAAGATATCAACCTACTTTCTATTCATTTTCTAACCTCTCACAAAGCTCTTCCCATTTCTGCTCTAATTCTTCTTTTTCCTTATATAATTCTTGCAGTAAATCCAAGTCCTGAACTCCCAATAGCTTTTCATCTAACTCCACGATTCTTTCCTCCAAGGAAACTAAATCCTTTTCCAAATTTTTATTGACCAGAAGCTTATTGTTCTCCTTCTTTGGTCGCGGAGGCGTTTCTTTCTTTTTCTCCGTCCTTAACGGTACGGCGCTTTCTCTTAATTCAGCCATTTTTCCTTTAGCCCAGGTATAGTCGCCCTCGAAACAATGAATCTGCTTTTCTTCTATCCAATAAATCTTGTCAAATAACTTGTTAAGAAAATAACGGTCATGAGAAACCGCTAATAAGCTACCCTCGAAATCTTCGAGTGCTTCTTCCAATACTTCTCTAGACTCAATATCTAAATGGTTGGTTGGTTCATCTAAGATAAGCAAATTAATATCTTGATACATTAGTTGAGCCAAACGTAACCGCATCCTCTCACCCCCACTAAGCTGAGAGACTTTTTGAAAAACAGCATATCCATAAAACAAAAACCTTGCTAAAATACGTCTGGCCTCCCCTTCTGTCACATTGACCTCCTCTCTGAAAGTTTCAATCACCGTTTCCTCTTCTATCGTTGAAAATATATTCTGAGATAGGTATCCTATTTTTACATTGCTACCGATTCGCACCTCTCCTTTATCTGGATTAATCTGACGAAGTATTAACTTAAGTAGGGTGGACTTCCCTGTTCCGTTTTCTCCTATAATCGCCGCTCGATCTTGATAAGTAACATGCATCGTTACATCCTCAAATAATAACTTGTCATCAAATCTTTTCGCGACATCTCGAAGCATAAGAACATCCTTCCCACTTCGATCTGTAGCCTCCATCTCTAAGTTCATTTTCTTCCGATTGATAGTCGGTCGTTTTATCTTTTCCATTCTCTCTAAGGCTCTTTCCATGTTCCTTGCACGTCTATGAAGATCCGCATTGGGTGGGTTAGCTCTGTTCGCCCAATCTCTTAACCGTTTAATCGCTTCCTTCATCTTTTTCATTTTCTTTTGCTGTTCCTCGTAAGCTTGAAATTCCCTTAGAAGTTTTTCTTCTTTTTCTTTTACGAACCCGGTAAAATTCGTATGGTATACCGATACTTCTCCGTCTTCCAAGTCAATCACCTTGTTAACGACTTCATCTAGAAAATAGCGGTCGTGTGAAATGACAAGAACTGTCCCACGGTATTCTCGTAAAAAATTTCCTAGCCATTCGACTGCCATTAAATCTAAATGGTTGGTTGGTTCATCTAATAATAACAGGTCTGGTTCTTTTAATAACATGAGGCCCAGTCCAACCTTTGTCTTTTCTCCTCCACTTAATCGAGAGAATGGCTGATTCAATAAGTGAGGAATATTTAGGCCATGAGCGATTTTTTCCACATTCGCTTCTATTTCATACCCACCCTTTATTGCATACTGGTCCTGTAAATTCCCATATTCGTCGATGAGTTTTGGAAGTTTATCTGCGTTCTTCTCTATCCCCATTTCATATTCTATTCTTTTCATTTTTTCTTCCATTTGCAGTAATGAGGAAAAGGCCGTTCTTAATACATCCTTCGTAGGGGGTGAATCATGATAATCTGGTATCTGTGTCAGATAACCAATGGCAGCCCCCTTTTTCCAATGGATTTGTCCTGCATCTGGCGTTTCCTCTCCAGCCAGTAAACGAACGAGCGTCGTCTTCCCACTACCATTTCGACCTACCAAACCAACTCGTTCCTTTTCTTTTAACTCCAAAGTTATATTTTCAAAAATAGCGTTTCCCCCATACATCTTAGCTATTTTATTGACGCTACATATAATCATAATGATTCCTCCTTCTAAAAATCGTTCTTTCTTTTTGTTACAAGTTTCTGAAAATTAAAAAAAGCCATGAGAAGACATATCTTCCCATGGCTTTTAATCGAACGATTATTCCACCGTTCTATTCCGTTAAAAAAGGAGAGCATGAAAATGCCCTCCTTTCAACCGTCCATTGATTATGTGGGTGAGGAGATGTTTTCACTGTTTTAGATTGCTATAGAGTTGTTAAAAAAGGACACACTTATCCCGTTAACAACTACAGCAGCAAATTTTGCACGGTATAAATAAAGGAATTCCACCCAAAATCCGCGCACTAAAACAGCTTGATTCAACATCTTCCCACACCTCCTAATCATAAAAGTTAATTATAGCTTATCACGGAAAAGCATTTTATTCAATTGGAAACGTAAATCATAAATCATGTACATCTAAAGCTTTTCATAATGAACCAGTATTTCGAATTCATAGCAATGTAATGCGCTTAACCCCGCTGCGGAAATACACTACGCTATGTTGTCTGTTCTAATTTCAAGATGATGTTTTTCCTCAAAAATATCTTGAGCATCGATCAAAGCGGAGGCAAATACGGAGACTCCTCGAAAATAAAAGGGAATTTTCTTCGTGCGATGTAATGCTGACCAAGCATTCCTTGTCCTACAGGAAGAGCACGTGTCCGAAGAACCCGTAGCAAGGGAAGCTACTTGATTAAGCATCTTTGGCCCTTGTGCCGAGAAAACCTACTTCGGAGCGTTACTAATAGACGCAGGCGCAGTTATGGTTTTTTCGCGAGGAGGCTAAGGCTGTAACCGTGGAAAGCGATATGTTCTGCCGGAGTGAATATCCGCTCAAATCGATCATACGTATGATCAAGAGCTACACTATTCTATACAAAATGTCAGGTAAAGTCATTTTAAAAAGCAACAATCTTTTACAAAAGATGAAAAGGCTGGGAACGATTTAGATAAAATTTACCAAGAATACGCACAAAGGTATATTTTTAATAAAAAAATATACAAGGATGGGTGGTGTTACAGAATAGCAAAATAAATACCAAACACAACTGCTATAATCACAAATATACCCAGTAAGATAATGGTATGTCTTGGTGCTCGAAAGGTTTGGTTATTAATAGCATTGACTTTCTGGATATAAGTAATGATTGCAACAACGATAGTAATTATTCCTAATACGACAGAAGCAACTCCAATGATATTCGCTAAAATATCACCTAATTTAGTTAAGCTTGATTTCATGGTGAAGTGTAAATTCGTTACAAGAAATCCCACTCCAATAATGGCAATTCCTGTTCTAATCCACGCTAATAATGTTCGTTCATTTGCCATATGTTGTTGAATATACTTAGAATCTGTCGTTATTTGTTTTTGTTTTTCGTTCTTCCCATTTTCCTTCATCGTAAAACACTTCTTCATAAATTATTTTGTGATCTTTGTGACACCGGTGGCAATTTTATTATGGTACCCCTTATTCCCCCATTTATTTTTTATCCTCTCTTAATCCAATACTTTCATACATCATTCTCTTCTTATCACCATGCCACAGGATACTTAATCGGGCTCTTTTATACAGTACCTAAGCCCAACCCTCAGGCATAGGATGTATTACTATGTTTAATTGGGAGGTATTTTTATGTATTTAAGAAACTTTGGAAGTAATTTTACTACTCCAGAGATCTATCAACTAAACAACGAGATAATCAGTAATCTAGAAAAAGCGATTAATGGGGAATATAGTGCCATACATTGTTATGAGAAATTAGCCCAAATAGCTCCAACTGAAGAAGTAAAGATGCAAATTTTAGAAATAAGAGAAGATGAAAGGAGGCATCTATCTGCATTTATAACGACTTTTACAAATATCACTGGTCAACAACCTTCTCCACAACTAACGGAGGATTGCAAAGAAACTTACAGAGAAGGTTTGGTAACTTCTTTTATAGATGAACAAGAAAATGTAGATTTTTACTTGGATATGGCTGATAAGATACAGGATCCAATGATTAAAGAAATGTTTAAAAGAGCAGCAGCCGATGAACAAAATCACGCAGGATGGTTTAGTTATTTCCTGATGACTAATGAAAAAGCAACCATAACCAGACAAAATGCTGGAAACTTTGGGGCAAAAGGGGCCCTAAATGCAACTTCTCTTCATTTAGTACAGATGTTAACCTATGCCTTGCAAGACGAATTCCTGGCTCAATCAAGATATAATGATATTTTGCTGAATTTTGGCTATATAAGAACTTTCGCTAGAATTCAGGAGGCCGAACTTCGACATATTCGTTTATTGCTACCTTTATTCGATCGCTATCAGGTGGAAGTACCAGAGGACAATTCTAAAGAATTTATTACGACACCAGCAACGGTTAAAGAAGCTTATGCCATTGGAGTAGAAGGTGAAATTGAAAATATTGATATGTATAATAAATTCATGTCACTTGAGATTCCAGCAGATGTGAGAGCTGTATTCACACAATTGCGTGATGCCTCCCTTAATCATTTGACTGCATTTGAACGTGGGCTGCAAAGAAAATAATGTATATAAAAGAAGGACGACTTTATATCGCCCTTCTCTTCTTTAAACGTAATGTAGTTTTGTGATAGAAATCCCTTGAGCATTGTGCAATGAGAACATGGAGTTGTTGTACAAGCTCTAATGTATACCCCACCATTATAAAGCTTTTGATAAAATATTATTCTCTATAAATCAGTCCTCTAAATTCGGACTGCTTTATTTGGTTTACTTACTCTTATCCATACAAGCCATTAATCTGTTTTCAATATCTGTAGCAACCTCCTGTAAGGACTCATCTTCAACCATTTGAATGAGAGCACTAGGCTTCGGCATACCTATTTTGGTTATCCCTTGATTGTCTTCGTACACGACAATTTTACAAGGAAGAAAATATCCGATAAGTTGGTTGGCGGATAACACGTTTTGTGCTTCTTGAGGATTACATACCTCTAATACCGTAAATGGTTTTTCTAATTCATAGCCTTTATTCTCTAATGTTTCTTTTACATTAAACTGCCACTGCACACCAAACTTTTCCTCTTTTAAATTCTCTTCCAATGATTGTATCGCATCAACAATTGATTTTTTCGTCTCGATCGTGTAGTGAAACAAATGATTCATCTCCTTTAAGCTGCTTATTCGGTTTTGTCAGTCCAGTTGTTCATACCGCCTGTCATATCCTCCACCTTATACCCCAATGCTTCTAGGATTCCACAAGCAGCTTTACTACGATTGCCGGATTGGCAGGTAATAATATAGCTTTGATCCTTGTCAATCTCACTCTTTCTTAATGCAAGTTGACCCAAAGGTATATGCTTTGCACCAGGAATTTTCCCTGTCGCTACTTCACTACTTTCACGAACATCAACGATAGTTACATCTTCGCCATTTCGAAGACGTTTAGCTACTTCTTCAGGTGCTATTTGTTTTACCATTTTCGACTTCCTTTCTTACATCACGGCACTCTTGCCACCTTTAACATTTTATATCGTTTGAAATCCTTGCTTTTTAAACATTTTTGCCGTACTAGGACTTCTCATTCCAACCTGACAAATGTGTATGGTTTACTAGGAATAATTTAAATTGGCTTGCGGTGATTCGCTTTTATTCACAGGTTAACATCAATGTATTGTCATCGTGTTGTCCTTAAATTTATGTTTCGCCTCTTGCACACTAATATTCGTAATACTGGTATGAAAGGACTAACGAAAATATAAAAACACACGAGGTTTCTCTTCCTGAAATCTCGTGTGTTTTTTATGTGTGCATATCTCAACCTTTCTCACACTTTGAAATTATTATTTATCTGCTTCCTTTAATATACGGTTCTCCATTAGCTCTCGGAGCTTCTGCCCGTCCAATAAATCCTGCTAAGGCAAGAATAGTTAGAACATAAGGTGCAATTAACAAGAACACCTGTGGGATATTTTCTAATAGCGGTATACCCGCACTGACAACACTTAAACTTTGTGCGAAACCGAAAAACAATGCCGCTCCCATTGCACCTAGTGGATGCCATTTACCAAAAATAACAGCTGCTAAAGCCATAAATCCTTGTCCGACAATTGTTGAACCAGAAAAATTGGATACGATGGTCAGAGCGAATACGGATCCACCCAATCCACCGAATGCTCCAGATAAAATAACAGCAATATAACGCATTCTAGATACCTTAATTCCATTCGTGTCAGCTGCCATTGGATGCTCACCAACAGCTCTCAATCGTAATCCAAATGGAGTTTTATAAAGGATATACCAAGCAACAAAAGCTAAAATAAGTGCAATATAAGAAGTTATATAAATTCCTTCAAAAAATATGGGACCAATGATTGGAATATCTGCCAACACAGGAATACTTGTCGTATAAAATGGTTGATCGACCATATCGGTTTGTCCTTTGCCATACCAAACTTTTGTAAGATAAACGCCTATCCCTACAGCAAGCATATTGATTGCAACACCACTAACAACTTGATTTGCGTTAAAGGAAATAGACGCTACTGCATGAATCAAGGAAAAGATCGCCCCAATGATGGTTGCTACTACGATTGATATCCAAGGTGTCCAAGAACCTAAAGCATCAGAAAAAGTAAGGTTAAAAACAATACCTATAAAAGCCCCCATCACCATGAGTCCTTCTAATCCTATATTTACAACACCAGACCTTTCGCTAAATACTCCGCCTAAGGCTGTTAAAATGAGTGGTGCGGAATAGAATAGAACGGTAGGAATAATGGACTGTAATGCATCAAACATCTAGTTTTCCTCCTTTTTAAAGCGAAGTATTGCCCAGCGGATCATGTAACTAGAAGCAACGAAAAAGATTATGAGAGCAATGATTATATCTACCAATTCAGTGGGTACTCCTGCTGCAGTAGGCATTTCGCCTGCACCTTCTTTTAATGCGCCAAATAAAATGGCAGCTAATACCACACCAAATGCATTATTCGATCCAAGTAATGCTACTGCAATCCCATCAAATCCAAGATTCGTATATCCTGACATAACCGAAATGTTTCCATACGTACCCAGACCTTCCATTGCACCAGCAAGCCCTGCAAACGCACCAGCAATAACCATAGACAGAATAATATTCTTACTAACGTTCATTCCTGAATAGTTAGAGGCATGTTGATTAAAACCTACAGCTTTTAATTCATATCCATACGTGGTTCGTTCGATGATAAACCACATGATAAATGCAGCTAACAAAGCAATTAGAATTCCGTAATGAAGTCTAGAGTAAAAGGTTAGACTTTGTAACCAAGCTGATGCTAGTGACGCTGTTTGTGGTATAGTTTCACTCGTGGTTTTTTGATCAGTTAGGACACTTCTAATGATCTCATTTGTTGAATATAGTGCAATATAATTCATCATGATAGTTACAATTACTTCGTGAACTCCAATTTTAGCTTTCAGTAAACCAGGCAAAAATCCCCAAATACCACCAGCAATTATCCCTGCTAACACAGCAAGAGGTAAATGGATGATCATAGGGGCATCAATAACTAAACCTACCCACACAGCTGCTAACCATCCAACAATAACTTGACCTTCTGCACCAATATTAAAAAGACCTGTTTTAAAAGCAAATGCAACAGCAAGCCCCGTTAAAATTAATGGGGTGGTCCTCCTAATTGTTTCTCCCAACGTATACGAATCACCAAAAGCACCATTCCACAATGCTGCATAGCCCTTTATTGGATTATGGCCAGAACTTAACATGATAATGGCACCTGCAATCAGGCCCAACAGTACCGAAATAATGGGTACTAAAATACCAAACATTTTCTTATTAGAAGTCATTATTCACTCCACCTGCCTTCACCCTGCTACCAGCCATTAATAACCCAAGTTCTTGTTCATTTGTTTCTTCCGGTTTTAGAGTAGCCACAATCTTCCCATCGAACATTACGGCAATCCTGTCACTAACATTCATAATTTCATCCAGTTCGAAGGATATTAAGAGAATTGCTCTTCCCTTATCCCGTTCCTCAATTAGCTTCTTGTGAATAAATTCTATTGCACCGACATCAAGCCCTCGAGTTGGTTGGGCAGCAATAAGCAAGTCAGGGGAGCGATCTACTTCTCGTCCAATAATTGCTTTCTGCTGATTTCCACCAGATAAGGCACGAGCCTTTGTATACACACTTGGCGTGCGAACATCATATTCTTCAACGATTTTCTCAGCTTTACGAAAAACTTCTTTATAATTTAACACTTTCGCTTTAGAATAAGGCTTCTTATAGTACGTTTGTAAGACGATATTTTCACCAACAGAGTAATCTAAGACGAGGCCATATTTATGGCGATCCTGAGGGATATGACCTATTCCACTTTCTGTTATTTTCCTTGGGGAAAGATTGGAGATCTCTTTCTTATTTATCTTAATAGACCCCGAACTAGTCTTGGCTAATCCAGTAATTGCCTCAATAAGTTCTGACTGACCGTTACCATCCACACCTGCTATGCCAACTATTTCCCCAGCTTTGACATCCAAATCTAACCCTTTGACTAAGTCTACTTTTCTATTATCTTTGACATATAAATTCTTAATTTCAAGAACATTATTCCTTGGTTGCGCTACTTTTTTCTCTGTTTTAAAATTGACCTCACGACCAACCATCAATGATGCAAGTTCTATTGCATTCGTTTCTGATACATTTACCGTCCCAATGCCCTTCCCTTTACGAATGACCGTACATCTATCACAAACTTCCATAATCTCCTTCAATTTATGGGTGATTAGAATAATAGATTTACCTTCTTTAATCAGAGATCGCATAATTTCCATTAATTCACTGATTTCTTGTGGAGTTAGAACAGCTGTAGGCTCATCAAATATTAACACTTCCGCACCCCGATAGAGGGTTTTCAGTATTTCAACACGTTGCTGCATCCCTACAGATATATCACTAATTTTAGAATCAGGGTCTACTTTTAATCCATAACGATCAGATAATTCCTGAATCTCTTTTCTGGCCTTTGTTATATCAATTTTTCCATATTTATTGGTTGGTTCCTTACCTAACACGATATTTTGTGTTACTGTAAACGGCTCTACTAGCATAAAGTGCTGATGAACCATCCCAATGCCCAGATCGTTTGCAATATTTGGATTCGTTATTTTAACGTTTTTTCCTTTTACACGAATATTACCTTTTTCGGGTTGATATAGTCCGAACAATACATTCATTAAGGTAGATTTTCCTGCACCATTTTCTCCTAGTAGCGCATGAATCTCGCCTTTTTTCAGTTGGATTGTAATGTTATCATTTGCAACAATACCGGGAAATTCTTTTCTTATATTTAACATTTCAATCGCATATTCCATGTTCTTCACCCTTTATCTATATGACTTCCATTCTATTTTTTAGCTATGAAACAAATGGCTGTTTTCAGCATAGCTTTATTTCGCATATTGTATAAAGTACGAAATAACAGGCAAACTTCACCAACAAAGAGGCTAGGACAAAAGAAGGTGAATATAATAAAATCCGAACGTTGTTGGTGCCTAAATTCTTCTCAGAAATAACCCCCGCTCATTTTGTACATGCTCCATCTTTTGAAATAAACTCTTTCATAATGTCCCAACCTTTTCGTTGAAGATATTTGATAGACTATTACATGAAAGAGGAAGGCTTTTATCAGCCTTCCGTACTATGGTTATAATGAGTTAACGAACTCTTCTAATTCATCTACTGTTTGTGGTATTTCCACTTCACCATTAAGAATTTTTTCCTTCCATTCTTCAACAGCAGAAATGATTTCTTCTGTCATTGCATCTTCATTGGTTGCAGCAACAGCAATAGCATCTTCTTCTAAACCATATTCTAACTGTTCACCACCAGGGAATTCCCCTTCCATCCCTCTATTGATAACATCTTGAACCGCTACATCTACGCGTTTAACCATAGAAGTTAAGGTAACATTATGTTCTCCAATTTCACCTTCATCGTACTGGTCACGGTCTACACCGATTACCCAAATTTCACGATCCGGATTATTTTGTTTCATGTCTTTTGCTTGGTTAAATACACCATTTCCTGTTCCACCAGCTGCATGGTAAATGACATCCACACCACTGTCATACATGTTCGTTGCAATTAATTTTCCTTTTGCAGGATCTGTAAAGGATTCAGCATATTGTACTTTCACTTCAACATTAGGATTGATGGACTTAGCACCAGCAATAAATCCAGATTCAAATTTCTTGATTAAAGGGGAGTCAATTCCACCAACGAATCCAAGTTTATTCGTTGTCGTTTTCATAGCAGCCGCCACTCCGACTAAGAATGACCCTTGCTCTTCTTTAAATCGAAGACTAACTGCGTTTGGCGCATCAATTTCTTCATCAATTAATCCAAAATTACTATCTGGAAATTGTTCTGCTGCTTTTTCAAGGTCTTCTTTTAATTTAAACCCAACCCCAAATGTAAGGTCATATTCATCACGAACAAATCGAGTGATGTTAGGCATGTAATCAGCTGTCTCATCGGACTGCGCGTAATCAATACCTGCCCCTTTGGATAACCCATTCTCTTCTCCCCAAGCTTTAATCCCTTCCCAAGCTGATTGGTTAAAGGATTTATCATCTACCCCACCTTCATCAGTAACCATAGCAACTTGATAGTCCACATTAGCTTCTTCATTTTCATTTGCTCCAGCATTTTCTTCTTCCGTTTCCCCACCACAAGCAGCAAGGAATAAACTCAAAGATAGAACCAACATTAAAGCTAAAAATATACGATTTTTCATCAAAATACCTCCTATAACTTTTCACATGTATAGCATTTCATTTTTTGCAAAATATATTATAAAAATTACTTCATAAATATGTCTCAAGGTCCTTAGTATGATAAAAACGACAATCTAATTTTCTATACTCCTCCCACTGTTGTTTTTTCTCATTTTCATATAATCCCATAGAAAAAGCTCGAAACACATGCTCCTATGTAAAAGCATGTATTTCGAGCTTGTTAGCCGAAATAAAATACAGATTTACTCCAACAATCAAACTATCATCGTATTCATTAACTATGATAGTTTAAGAATAAATGTTTTCCGTACTCGCTTTCCATAGTCAGTTTATTTACGGTAAACTGGTAGAAACTTGCAGGCCATATCCCCGCGACTATATGAAAAATTTTAATTTAGTTCGTTTTTTAGTATATCATTCATCCATCATAATGCAAACACTTTTTTGTGAACTTGACCACAAATATTATACATAAAACAACCAAAACCTTATATATTCGGGACTTCCACTGATGTAAAGATTATATATTTTTAATTAAAATACCATTTTTAAAAATATTAGAAGATATCAAATTCACTAAAAATACGAATGTTAGGAAAGAATATCCAAATATCATTCGTTAAAATCAGATGTCGCTATTAGAATGACAGCAGTTAGTCAAACTCACCATCACGTGACGTGACCTTAAGTTATTATCGATGCATAAAATGGACCAATATAAAGGATATTAATAATTAGAACGATTTTTGGATAAGTTAAGGTAATTTTTTGATTTATTTTTGAAGAATTATACATAGAGCATTTGGCATGAAATAAAATTAGAAATACGAAGAGGATGAAACTTTTACTATGAAAGAAAAAAGAAAGCAATTTTCCAATGTATTCACTTACGCTACAATAGTTGTCGGTCTATTAGTACTTCTAGGCTCTGTATTTCCTGATCAATTTGGTGAAACTTCTGGTGCCATTGGTAATTGGATAACAGAAACTTTTGGTTGGTATTATATGACGATTTTTACGTTAATTTTATTTTTTTGCATCTTTCTAGGTCTTAGCCCAATCGGAAAACTCAAACTTGGTAAACCAAATGATACGCCTGAGTTTAAAACCATCTCCTGGTTAACGATGCTATTCAGTGCTGGTATGGGAATTGGCTTAGTATTTTACGGATCATCTGAACCAATCTCACACTACCTAGCTCCACCAACTGCTGAGCCGGAAACAAAAGCAGCATTAGCTGAAGCAATGCGATCCACTTTTATGCATTATGGATTTCATCCTTGGGCGGTATACGGAATTGTAGCACTCTCATTAGCTTATTCACAGTTTAGAAAGGATGAAGTTGGTTTAATATCTAAAACATTACGACCTATTTTAGGAGATAAAGTAGACGGTCCGATTGGTAATATTGTTGACGTCTTATCCGTATTTGCGACAATCATTGGAGTAGCTGTTTCTTTAGGTGTAGGAGCAATGCAAATCAATGGGGGTTTGAATTATCTCTTCGGTATTCCTAACAATCAGCTAGTCCAAGGCATGATTATTGCTATCGTTACCGTATTGTTTTTATTTAGTGCTTGGACAGGCTTAAGTAAAGGTATTCAGTATCTAAGTAATTTAAATATGATATTAGCAGGTCTGTTATTTACAGCTGTCTTAATTTTAGGTCCAACTTTACTTATCCTCAATATGGCCACAAGTGGGACCGGAGATTACTTAAACACCTTATTATATAACACTTTTGATGTAGCACCACTAAACGAACAAAAGCATGAGTGGATGCAAACATGGACAATCTATTATTGGGGTTGGTGGATGAGTTGGAGTCCCTTTGTAGGTATATTTATTGCAAGAATTTCTCGTGGGCGTTCTATTCGTGAATTTGTTTTTGCCATATTACTCGTCCCAACTTTTGTGAGCATATTATGGTTTAGTGCATTTGGTCTAACAGGTGTAGAAGTGGGACAAAATGTACCACAAATATTTGAAATGTCACCTGAAACCCAGTTGTTTGGTATTTTTAACGAGCTTCCTATAAGCATCATTTTATCAGCCATTACTTTGCTTCTAATATCATCATTTTTTATTACATCCGCTGACTCTGCAACATTTGTTTTAGGTATGCAGACTGCATTTGGTACTTTAAGTCCTGCAAATTTTGTTAAAATCGTTTGGGGCTTAGCTTTATCAGCAATCGCATTCGTATTACTTCTAGCTGGTGGAGAAACTGGATTAAATGCCTTACAATCTGCTGCAATTATATCTGCATTGCCATTTAGTGTAGTGGTCCTTATGATGACGATAGCATTTTATAAAGATGCCAATCGAGAAAGAAAGTATTTAGGTTTAACCATTACTCCAGATAAGAAAAGAATGAAAGAATATATGGAGAAAAATAAATGAATATGAATCCTCTCTTCTATAAAATAAACAATCCTCACAAATGTCGGTATAAAGCATTTGTGAGGATTATTTCTGTAAAAGAATTGGGTTTTTAACAGAATCAAGCTTTATGAGATAAAAATTGATTACGACTCTCTATAGACCTTATGTAAATATATTTGCATGGTAAAGTAATAATTAATCACATCATTTATTACATTACTGTAAGAATACTCCAGATTAACTTTCCATTAACCAATATATGTGCTATATAAAACGCCCTCAACCAAAAAAATAGGATGAGGACGTTTTTTACGTTTTAATTGTCCATATGTTCAATAGCGTAATCAACTTCTTCTTGTGTGAATTGTTCACCGTATTCAGAAAGTAACTTGGTCCCTTATTGCTTCCATCATCGTCACCGTTAATAGCAGCCACAATAATAATAATAGCAATCAGCCAAAACCACCATTTTTTATAAAACGGTTTTTTTCTGTTTTTCTTGTTTCTCCATTTCACTTATCACCTCTATGTAGTTTTATATCATATTATGCCATATCAATATAGATAAAACTTCCCTATATTAAGTGTTAGGAGTCGCATGTTTCCTCTATCTTCAAATAAACTCAAATTGCTCTTTTACTTTGTATCGGTACATAGCGGTAAAAGATTTTTTTCTTATGTGGAACAAAAACAACCCCTCCCACGTCGAATTAATTCCAAAGAAAAATCACCTAAATACAAATTAGAACAAAGAACTATTCTCGATACATTATGTTTAAAAAAAACGACGCTCTCCGTAGAGAACGCCGTCTTTACAATATTTTAGTACCGGTGGTCGGGGTCGAACCGACACGTCCCAAGGGACACGGGATTTTGAGTCCCGCGCGTCTGCCAATTCCGCCACACCGGCATAATATTGGAGGCGGTAACCGGATTTGAACCGGTGATAAAGGTTTTGCAGACCTCTGCCTTACCACTTGGCTATACCGCCGTTATTTATGGAGCGGAAGACGGGATTCGAACCCGCGACCCCCACCTTGGCAAGGTGGTGTTCTACCACTGAACTACTTCCGCGAAATGGCTGGGCCACCAGGATTCGAACCTGGGGTACACGGGATCAAAACCCGATGCCTTACCGCTTGGCTATGGCCCAATGATAAGTTTTAATGGGGCGACCGGAGGGAATCGAACCCTCGAATGCCGGAGCCACAATCCGGTGCGTTAACCCCTTCGCCACGGCCGCCATATTATTGGCAGGGGTAGTAGGAATCGAACCCACATTGACGGTTTTGGAGACCGTAGTTTTACCGTTAAACTATACCCCTATTATGAAATAAATGGTGGAGGGGGGCAGATTCGAACTGCCGAACCCAGAGGGAGCGGATTTACAGTCCGCCGCGTTTAGCCACTTCGCTACCCCTCCAACGTTGTTACAAATGGTGGCTCGGGACGGAATCGAACCGCCGACACAAGGATTTTCAGTCCTCTGCTCTACCGACTGAGCTACCAAGCCATATTAGATAATATTTTAAATTTTTAATTTTACTTTTGCTCATTTGTAATTGACCCCTGTATCTTCTAGCTTATTCAACGGTGTGAATGCTTCGGGGTTACTCGCAGCATATTCGGTAGAAGTTTTGCTCGTTGCTCTACCGACTGAGCTACCAAGCCATAAATGGAAATTTAAAATCTATTAAATTATAGTGGCGGTCCGGACGGGACTCGAACCCGCGACCTCCTGCGTGACAGGCAGGCATTCTAACCAACTGAACTACCGGACCAAAGTTAATAAATTGGTTGCGGGGGCAGGATTTGAACCTACGACCTTCGGGTTATGAGCCCGACGAGCTACCAGACTGCTCCACCCCGCGATGTGTGTAAATATATTAATTTTCATCCCGATTATTTTATGGGAAATTATAATACTTTGACCTCTGCATCTACTAGCAAATCCAGAGATGTTAGATGCTTCGAGGTTACTCGCGGCTTATTCGGTAGAAGTAATGCTCGTTGCTCCACCCCGCGATATAATATATTAGATTATATAATGGTGGAGGATACAGGGCTCGAACCTGTGACCCCCTGCTTGTAAGGCAGGTGCTCTCCCAGCTGAGCTAATCCTCCATATTATATTGGTGACCCGTACGGGATTCGAACCCGTGTTACCGCCGTGAAAGGGCGGTGTCTTAACCACTTGACCAACGGGCCATTACTGGTATTGTAATGGCGGAGAGCGAGGGATTCGAACCCTCGATACCGCGGTAACGGTATACACGATTTCCAATCGTGCTCCTTCGGCCAGCTCGGACAGCTCTCCATGGCTCCACAGGTAGGATTCGAACCTACGACCGATCGGTTAACAGCCGATTGCTCTACCACTGAGCTACTGTGGAATAATATAATAGATGTATTTTCTACTTGTCCTTAAAGGAAGTATTGCCTGGCGGCGTCCTACTCTTGCAGGGGGAATCCCCAACTACCATCGGCGCTGGAGAGCTTAACTTCTGTGTTCGGCATGGGAACAGGTGTGACCTCTCCGCCATCGCTACCAGACAAAAATACCTCATTTATTAGGAAAGCTGATAAAATCAGCGACATTTATTATTATAATAGTTCATGTTATTAAAGTCAAGAACTATGATAACAGATTTTGTACCCTAAAAACTAAATAAGAGTAAATCTAAGACATCATGAAGAATTTAGTTAAGTCCTCGATCGATTAGTATTCGTCAGCTCCACGTGTCACCACGCTTCCACCTCGAACCTATCAACCTCATCGTCTCTGAGGGATCTTACTC
>NZ_RBZP01000019.1 GCF_003628505.1 Oceanobacillus halophilus
TCTATCAACCGCACCAATCCTTCTATCAACCGCACCAATCCTTCTATCAACCGCACCAATCCTTCTATCAACCGCACCAATCCTTCTATCAACCGCACCAATCCTTCTATCAACCGCACCAATCCTTCTATCAACCGCACCAATCCTTCTATCAACCGCACCAATCCTTCTATCAACCGCACCAATCCTTCTATCAACCGCACCTCTCCTTCTATCAACCGCACCTCTCCTTCTATCAACCGCACCAATCCTTCTATCAACCACACCTCTCCTTCTATCAATCGCCTCCAAGCTTCCACCCATAAACAACCCTTTGCCCCATTCTATTCTAAGCAAAATATCCGTTAGCGCTTATGCAAATAAAAAAATACAGCACCCTATGACACAGGGTGCTGTATTTTCTCGACCTTCTATGAGAGAACGAAGGGAAAATTTCCTCCTCGTCCCACTATTTAATTGATTTCGCTAAATCATTTGCTGAAATATCACTCTTGGAATATCCACTTAAATGAATAGTAAAATGGAAATCATCATTTAATAATTGGTATTTCTCCAATACACCTGGTCCACAGCTTGTTGAGCCAAGGCCATTTTGCTGGTGGTCTATATTAAACACAACATAGTCTTGTTCTACTAAGTCTGTTGTATGACGCGCATTTTCTAGATTTTCCGTTGTATAGTGATGGGCACTAAAATTGAATAAATCTCCAGCCGCTAATAGTCCAGCGCCTGATGGATTGGTTAGCGATACCCATTTTACATCCGTACGGTTTCCGTTTTCCTGTGGTACCACGTAAGGTGTGAACAATTCCTTAACCGTTCTGGACCATTTGCCGAATCGATTGGCTAGTTTGCTGTCTGCATATGATTCACCAGGTCCGCGACCGTACCAATCTACTTGATTAAATGAGTTTTTCACATTCATTTGTAACCCAACTTTCGGCAAGGTAATCGAACCTTTTCCTAACTTCTTGCCAGTTACATCTAAGGTTACAAAGCCATTTTTGGATACGTGATACGTAAGCGTTGTTTCAAATCCCCAATCAAATCCTGCTGGGGCGATTTTTTTCTTCACGGTTATAATCACTGCATCTTTCGCTGGTGTAAACTCGTAGTTAAAATCAGTCAAACGTTGTTGCATCCGGTGCACACCATGGTCTTCCCACTCTTTTTTCTCCATTCGTGTGCTGAATTCCTCTTGGCCAATCCGGTCATTATCGGTTGTTGCCCGCCAGAAATTCATAGAAGGACCTTTTTCAAGAATTTCTAACCCTTGATATTTCCAGGAGTCGATTTCTCCATTCGTTTGATTAAATAGTAATTGGAAAGAATCTCCTAAAATTTGTAATTGATTGGTGTCTTTCATCGTTTCGACACGTACTGGTGAACTAGTGTCCGCTCGCAACGACGCATCCCCCTGCCCTAAGGAAGAGACTGGTAACAAGAACTGTTCCCAAGCTACTTCATGTCCTGCTTTTGCCCATTTTGTATCTGCCTTTTCGATAAGGCTTATGGTTAGCCAATAATCAGTTTTCGGCTCCGGTTCTACAGAAACAGGAAGTTCAACCACTTTGCTTGTCCCTGCTTGTATTTCTGGTAAATCAAATGTTCCGGAATACGCTAATTCCCCATCTTTATGGACAGACCAAGTGCCTGCCAAATGACGTAAATCAGAGAAATCATAGTTATTTTGAATGTTAATGATTCCTTTTTCAAGGTCCGTAGCTTCCATCTTCACTGGCTCAATGACCTTTTTGTACTCCGTCAATGCAGGTGATGGCGTGCGGTCTGGCATCACCATTCCATCAATGACAAAGTTCGAATCATGTGGAATTTCTCCAAAGTCACCCCCATAGGCGAAGTACTCCTCCCCTTCAGCAGTATAACTTCGAATTCCATGATCCATCCATTCCCAAACAAAACCACCTTGCAAACGGTCATATTTGTAGAAAGTATCAAAGTATTCCTTAAAGCCTCCAGGGCCATTTCCCATCGCATGAGCAAATTCACATAGGATATGCGGCTGTTTCAAATCATTTCTATCACCGAGTGGCTCTAAAATATCCACGGATGTATACATGGTCGAGAACATATCCGCTGCCACATGTAATTCCTGAGGATTATTATCCGTCTTCGTCATGATGGCACGGGTTTCGCCCTCATAATGAATTAATCTTGTGTCATCTCTTTGTTTGGCCCATTCTGACATTTTCACTAGATTAGGACCGAAACCAGATTCATTTCCCAAGGACCAGATGATAATGGAAGCATGATTCTTATCGCGCTCCACCATCCGCTTCATTCGATCTAAGTATGCCTCTTCCCAGTCAGGGTCTTCACTTAACTGATTCCAATTATCTGTTAATGAAAAACCATGACATTCTAAATCTGCTTCATCAATTACGTATAATCCATATTCATCACAAAGTTCATAGAAACGAGGGTCATCTGTATAATGAGCTGTCCGTACCGCATTAAGATTATGCTGTTTCATCAATTCAATATCTTTTCTCATCCAATCGATCGGTACGGCTCTTCCTAAATCCGGGTGATGTTCATGACGATTCACCCCTTTAAATAGGATAGGTACACCATTCACTTGAATTAAACCATCTTTTAATTCTACTTGCCTGAATCCAACTTTTGTTGGGATAGCTTCTATTAGCTCATCCTTTTCATCTTTTAATAGGATGAGCAGATGGTATAGATATGGTGTTTCTGCCGTCCATTTGTTTGGTGCTGTAACAGGAATACTTGCAGTTAGCTTCTGTTCGTCCTTATCCACAACCACTTCTACGCTTGACTCCGTTACAGCTTGATAATTAGCATCTAATAGTTGATACTCTAGATTATAGTGGAAAGCATCATCTAGTTTAGAATGAACTTCCGTTTCCACTTGCAACATTGCATTTTCATAGCTCTCATCAAATATTGTTTTTACAAAATAATCGTACACATGAACATTTGGTCTTCTTAATAAATAAACATCGCGAAAGATTCCACTTAACCACCACATGTCCTGATCTTCAATATAGCTTGTAGCTGACCATTGGTACACTCGAACAGAGATCGTATTTTTCCCTTCACGTAGATAGGAAGTAACGTCAAATTCACTGGCTAACCTGCTGCCGGTGCTATATCCAACAAGTTCTCCATTCACCCAAACGTGAAAAGCACTATCTACCCCTTCAAAACGGAGGATTGTTAACTCATCCAGCAGCTCTTTGGTTACATAAAACTCTCTGCGATAAGACCCTGTCGGATTTTCACTAGGAATATGTGGGGGATCTACTGGAAACGGATATTTAACATTTGTATAATGCGGGTTTCCATACCCATTCATTTGCCAGTTGGATGGTACTTGAAGTTCATCCCACCCACTCACATCATACGTATCTTCATAAAAACCATCGGGTGCTAATTCTGGAGTTTCCGCGTAATGGAACTTCCATAGTCCATTTAGTAATTGGAATCCATAAGCAGATCCTCTCTGGTACGTGAGTGCATCTTGTTTTGTAGCATATGACATAAAATAAGAACGTTCTTTTAATCGATTCTTTTCTAATACTGATAATAATTGAAAATCATTTAGATGTGACATAATAACCTCCATATCCTTCTCTATGATGATAACGCAACCATTTATATTTTTAATCACCCCTATTGCGTAATTAAAAGATTAATAGTAAACTAATATTAACTTAATTAAATTAATTAATAAAGGTGATTTGTTTATTTATTATACTATCAATCGTACGAATTATCAATACTAATGAACAACTAGGAGGTCCAAATGAAAACGGAATCAAAATTAATAAAAGAATTTCAATCTATTTTTCATACAACACAATCACCAAGAGTCTTCTTTGCTCCCGGCAGAATAAACCTAATCGGGGAACACACGGATTACAATGGCGGTCATGTATTCCCTGCGTCCATTTCTTATGGCACATACGCTCTTGGAGCCACACGGAATGATCAAAAGTTGCGTTTTTACTCCCTTAATTTTCCTGAAAAAGGGATAATTGAATGCGACCTGCAAGACTTAGATTATAAGGAAGAAAATGACTGGGCGAACTATCCAAAAGGCATGTTTTTACTGTTAAAACAGGCTGGGTACACGATTTCAAATGGAGCTGATATCTTATTTCACGGTAATATTCCTAATGGCGCTGGGCTATCATCTTCTGCCTCCATTGAACTTGTTACCGGTGCTCTTGTGGAAGGGTTGTACAACCAAACAATCGATAGCCTGGAAATGATAAAACTTGGACAAAAGGTGGAGAATGATTATATTGGTGTTAACAGTGGCATTATGGATCAATTTGCCATCGGAATGGGAAAAAAGGATCATGCCATTTTGCTGAACTGTGACACACTCGACTATCATTACGCCCCTATTAACTTAGCTGATCATGTCATCATGATTATTAATACGAATAAAAAACGCTCATTAGCCGGTTCCAAATATAATGAACGGCGCCGTGAATGTGAAGCAGCATTAACCGATTTACAAAAAGAATTAAACATTCATAGTTTAGGAGAATTATCCAAAGGAGAATTTGAACGTAAGAAGCATTTGATCACGAATAAAGTAAACCAGAAACGAGCAAAACATGCCGTTTATGAAAACGCCCGTACACTGGAAGCGTTTGATAAATTACAACAAGGTGACTTAGATGCCTTTGGAAAACTAATGAATTGTTCTCACATTTCTTTAAGAGATGATTATGAAGTAACAGGAAAAGAACTCGACACGATAGCGGAAGCGGCTTGGGACCAGGAGGGTGTTTTAGGTGCGCGCATGACAGGTGCTGGTTTCGGAGGATGTGCCATTGCCATCGTTGAAAGAGACAAGGCAGAAGCATTTGAGAAAAATGTGAATGCCATTTATAGAGAAGAAGTTGGTTATGAAGCAACCTTTTATACTGCTGCTATTGGAGATGGAACAAAGGAAATTACGGAAGCAACTGGAGGTTTGTTACAATGAGTATTCTCGTTTTAGGCGGGGCTGGTTATATCGGATCCCACGCGGTTTATCAATTGATTGATCAAGGGGAACATGTATTTGTCATCGATAACTTGGAAACCGGACATAAAGAAGCCCTTCATCCGGATGCAAGCTTTTATGAAGGGGATATTCGCGATATCGACTTTGTTCGCTCTGTATTTGCCAAAGAATCGATTGATGCAGTCATCCACTTTGCAGCAAATTCCCTTGTAGGCGAGTCGATGCAAAAGCCACTCCAATACTTTGACAATAATGTTTATGGAACACAAGTACTGCTGCAAGCGATGGTGGAAGCAGGAGTAAAACACATTGTCTTCTCCTCCACTGCTGCAACATATGGGGAACCAGAATCCGTACCGATAATGGAAAGCCTACCAACGAAACCGACTAGTACGTATGGTGAAACCAAACTTACCATGGAAAAAATGATGAAATGGACCGAACAAGCACACGGTATCAAGTACGTTTCCTTACGTTATTTTAATGTTGCCGGTGCGAGGGGAACAGCCGAAATTGGTGAAGACCATCGCCCGGAATCGCATCTCGTTCCCATTATTTTGCAAACTGCCTTACAGCAGCGAAAAGAAATGACGATTTTCGGTGAGGATTATGACACACCCGATGGTACCTGTATTCGTGATTATGTCCATGTGGAAGATTTAATCGATGCCCATCTGTTAGCATTAACATATTTAAGAAACGGTGGAACCAGTAACATCTTTAACCTTGGAAGCAACCAAGGGTTCTCCGTGAAAGAAATGATTCAAACCGCTGAAAAAGTAACTGGTAAAGAAATTCCCGTACAAATTGGCAAGCGTCGCCCAGGTGATCCAAGCACATTAATCGCAAGTTCAGAAAAAGCGAAACAGATTCTTGGTTGGAATCCAACACGCACATCTATAACGAAAATTATAGAAGATGCCTGGAACTGGCATTCTTCACATCCAACAGGATACGGAAGGAATGACTTATCATGATTTATTCCTATTTGGAAGGGCTCATTTTGCAAGGATTAGAGAAGAAATTAATTGAAAAAGCGGATATATATTATGTCCGAAATCAAGTGATGTCTCTATTAGAATTAACATCCTATCCAGATACAGTCGAGAATCCAGTGATAGACACCATCCCCAATCTCCTGGAACACATCATTGGGTATGCAACCGAACAAGGGATTTTTGAAGAAGTTTTGGATGACAAGGAAATCTTAACTGCCAATATCATGAATTGTTTTGTTGCCAGACCATCTGTGATCAATGAACAATTCTATCAAAAATACAAAGCATCTCCGAAAGAAGCAACGGATTATTTTTATGAGCTAAGTAAAAATAGCAACTATATTCAAATGAACCGAATCGCGAAAAATATCTCCTATAAAGCAGAAACGCCGTATGGGGAAATGGATATTACGATCAATCTGTCAAAACCAGAAAAAGATCCGGAACAAATCAAGCGGGAACGCGAAGTAAAACAAACGGTGAAATACCCAAAATGCTTGCTTTGCAAAGAAAACGAAGGATATACAGGCAGAACCGGTCATCCAGCAAGGGCCAATCATCGAATCATTCAGGTAGAACTTTTAGGGGAGAATTGGTATTTACAGTATTCCCCCTATGTATACTACAACGAACATAGTATTTTACTTTCAGAAAAACATCGTAACATGAAGATTGACCGGTCCGCATTTGAAAGACTGCTCACATTTACCGATAAATTTCCACATTATTTTATCGGTTCCAATGCAGACCTGCCCATTGTGGGCGGATCGATTTTAAGTCATGACCATTACCAAAGCGGAAGATATGAATTTGCGATGACCAAAGCAGAAGATGCCTTTCCTTTTAAATTAAATAACTTTCCTGAAGTTACGGCATCTGTGGTGAAGTGGCCGATGTCTGTTGTTCGGCTCAAGAGTGTGGAGATAACAGATCTAGTAAATGCAGCCGATCATGTTTTAAACATATGGAGAGATTATTCTGATCCAGAAGCGGACGTACTCGCATCTACAGATGGCACAGCTCATAACACCATCACCCCGATTGGCAGATTTCGAGATGGCAAATTCGAGCTTGACCTTGTTTTAAGGAATAACCGAACATCGCAGGAACATCCTATGGGAATTTTCCATCCACACGCGGATGTCCATCATATTAAGAAGGAAAATATCGGATTGATAGAGGTCATGGGACTAGCGGTATTACCTCCTAGATTAAAAGACGAGTTAGAGGAAATCAGGAAATATTTGTTAGGAGAAGCAAGCAATGTAGCCGACTATCATCAAGATTGGGCAGTACAGCTGAAGGATAAATACAGGGTTATTCCTAACGAACAAGAAGCAAGTGAAATCCTAAAGAAAGAACTCGGAAGCAAATTTGTAAAAGTATTGGAAGACGCTGGCGTATTTAAAGACAATAAAGCCTTCGAAAGATTTATTGATAGATTAAACTAGATTAATCTATCAGAAAAACGAAAAGCAGTCAAACCTCTTATCCTACAGGTTCAACTGCTTTTCGTTTTTCGTACATTTAAACCGAAACAGACTGCTGATCAAACAATTCTACTAACAGCAGAGAGACTGCACCAAGTAATGTGGCATCATCGCCAAGACTCGAAACCCTGACCTCTGTCTTTTTCGCCTCTGACGTCAATGCCCTTTCTTCGATAGTTTGACATATTTTTGGATACATAAACTCCTGACTCTTCATCACCCCACCACCGAGCACAATTCTGCTTGGATTAAATAAATGAATAATATTGGTTAAGCCAATCCCAATAATTTCACCGGTTTGCTGTAAGAATCTTACAGCATCCTTGTTTTCCGCTTTAGCCATTTCATAAATCTTTTCTCCAGCCAAACCGTCTTTCAGGTTTGCCTGCTTTTTAAATCTCTCCGCAATGGCTTCTCCACTCACAAATGTCTGCAGGCAGCCTGGGTTTCCGCATTCACACTTCTCCCCGTGCAAATCAATGGTCATATGACCGAATTCGCCAGCGATATCCTGTGCTCCGTGATATAACTTCCCATTCATGACAACACCTGCACCGACACCAGTACCAAAATTAACGGCAACCATATTATCCACATCACTATTTCCGCCAAACCATGATTCACCAAGGGCCATAGCACGAGCGTCATTTTCCACTTTGACCGTTAAATCAAACGCATCTTCCAGGGTATCCTTAATAGGAATATCTTTCAAATCTAAGTTTGGTGCAACTAGGGATGTTCCTGTTTCTACTTCTATCACCCCGTGCATCGCAATCCCTATCCCTATGATTTTTTCACTAATTCCTTCAACAAGGTCCATAATAGATTCGATGCATTCTATTAAAATAGAAAGAAATTGCTCATTCGTAATTGGTTTCGTTAAAGGATACGATGCCGACCTTGCAAGAATTTTCCCCGCTAAATCAGTTAGCACGCATTCAACTGATCCAGGACCAGCGTCAACTCCAATCACATAATAAGCTTCACTGTTGATGTGAAGCATCGTTGGTTTACGTCCACCGTTCGATTCTCCAAGCTTGCTTTCCCTTACCAAGCCTTCTTCCAACAGTTCTTTTACAATACTACTCACTGTTGGAGGAGTTAACCTTGACTCCTTCGCAATTTGCGCTCTGGATATTGGTTCAGAAGTACGAATTTTATTCAAAACGATCGATTTATTCACTGATTTCATTAATTGAAAAGAACCACGTTGCATGGCCAGTCCTCCATTATTTTCATTTACTATAAACTATTATAACACCGTCCGTCATACGCATGAAAACATTCTGCCAATAACGAACGATGTGATAAAGAATTATTTTCTTTTATGGTAAAGCTCTTTTTGTATTGGTTGTTTCATTTTTACCTTGACAGTTGATAGAAACTGTTTATAATCTGAATTCAGATTAATATGCTTAACTCTCGCTACGGAAATACACTACGCTTTCCGCGGGGAGCTGGTGAGCCTCCTTCGTGCTGACGCACTACGTAGTCTCACCGATGCTCTTCTTCCCGCAGGAGTCTCCGTGTATTTCCTCCGCTTAGTTCCTGCTCTGCTTGGTTTCAACTTGGAAATTTCTTTTTTTACGGCAAAACTCCCCTAAACGTGACATTATGGACTATAGTTTTAAAAATATTTAGAGCATGTAACATAGCGGAGGCAGAATACGGAGACTCCTGTGGGAATAGCACGTGTCCGAAGACCCCGCAGGAAGTGGTTTTCTTCCGAGGAGGCTGAGGCCGTGCCCACGGAAAGCGAAGTATTCTGCCGGAGCGAATGATCGCACAAATCAATCATAAGTGTAAGCGAGAGCTACATTACTCTGATTTAAAGATATCAACAGTCTATACAAAATCTGAAATAACGTCACCTTACAAACAACAATCTGTTAGAAAAGAGCCTATGGCAAAGAACTCTTTACCCTTTAACAGAACCTGTCATTCCTTCCACAAAGTATTTTTGCAGGAAGAAGAATATTAAAGCTGTCGGAATCGTACCAATAACAATCGCTGTATAAATAATACCGAAATCTGGAGAATACCCTGAACCTAGATTGGAAATTAACAGTGGTATTGTCTGAACATCCGGGGATTGTAAGATAACCAACGGCCACAAGAAATTATTCCAGTTGTTCATGAAGGAGATAATCCCAGCAGCAGCAAACGTATTCTTCATCGAAGGCATGTAAATTCGGAAAAATATCCCAATCTCACTCAACCCATCTATTCTTCCCGCTTCGATTAAATCCTTCGTAAACATTTTTGTATTTTGTCTAAAGAAGAATATAAAGAAGGCGGTCGATACATAAGGCAGAATAACAGCATACAATGTGTCGATTCCGAATGCCGGAAATACTTGAGATACATCTCCAAACAACCTAAATAAAGGTACCATTAAGGCTGCGAAAGGTATCATCATAGAAAGCAATAAGATATTAAATACAATATCTTTTCCTTTACTTCTATAAATTTCAAATCCATAACCTGCTAAAGAAGAGACTACTAAACATAAAACCGTAGCAACAATAGCAATAAAGAATGAATTAAATAAGGCAGAGCCAACATTATAACTTTCAAAGAGATTACGAAGATTTTCTAATAGATTGGAACCAGGTAATAAGCGGCCTTGTGAGATATCAGACGATTTATTGGTCATACTTATTAACATCCACGCAAACGGGAAAAGGGAAACGATTGCCGCAATACTTAAGATTCCATATGTGAAAATAGACTTTAATTTATTCATTTTCTTTCACCACCCAGTCTAAATTGAATAACAGCAAATATTACTGTCAGAACAACAATAATAAACGAAACTGCTGCTGCATACCCAAAGTCTGGTGTATACTCAAAGGAAAGATTATATATATATTGCGAAATAGTTAATGTTTCGTTCCCCGGACCACCTTTGGTAATATTCATTGGTTCATCAAATAGTTGAAGGGTTCCAATCGTAGATGTAATCCCTGTAAAGAGAATGATAGGCTTCAACATAGGAACGGTAATGTAAAAGAATTGTTGGATTGGGTTTGCCCCGTCAATTTTAGCTGCTTCATAAACGGAATTATCCACGTTCTGCAGACCAGCCAAATAGAAAATCATATTATAGCCTGTCCAACGCCATGTTATCGCAATGATAATAAGTACTTTTGCCCAAAACGGATCCATTAACCACTCGATGGGTTCTGAAATAAATGATAGATTTAATAAAAATTGATTCACTAAACCATCGGTAGAAAATAAGTATTTAAATATAACAGAATAGGCTACCAGTGAAATAACACTAGGTAGGAAAATAGCCGTTCTAAAAAACCCTTTAAATTTCAATTTAGGATTATTAAGTAAAACAGAAAAGAACATTGCCAATAAGATCATGATTGGAACTTGGAAAATCAAATAGATAAACGTATTTCTAATTGCAATTAGTGCCACTGGGTCGTTGAATAATCGAATATAGTTATCCAAACCAATGAATTGCAAATTTGCTCCCATCCCTGATTTAAAAGATAGAATAAAAGCCTGTATCATCGGATAAAAGTAAAATAGAGTAATAAATATAGTAGCAATAAGGATAAATACCCAACCTATGATACTTTTACTCTTTCTTAGATTCATGTTGTCTCACTCCAAACCTTTCAAATTAAATAAAGTCTTGAGCACCATCCATCTTAGTCTTAAGGTACCCAAGACAATATTTGAAACATTAATTTAACTGAGCTTCTGCTTGTTTCTGGGCATCTTCTAAAACTTCTTCTAACGCTTTACCACTTCTGTAATTTTGCAACTCTCCGATAAGGATATCTGTGCTCGCATACGTATGCATTCCATAATTGACATTTGGAATTTCCATCATCCATTTCACAAAATCAGCATTTATATTTTGTCCTGCAAAGAACTCATCTTCCTGATTAAATGCTTCTCCTTCTAATGCTGGTAAATAAGTACCAATAGCTCCAATCTCAGTAACTAAATCTTGGTAAAGAGCTGTATCGGAACCAAAAGTGCTAGCCAAAAATTCTGCTGCCTGTTCTTTACCAGGGATATTTAACACATAGAAAGAACTTCCACCTACGTTAGACGCATTTACTGCACCATCAACAGAAAGTCGTGGAATAGGAACAACGGTCCAGTTCCCAGATTGAGATTCTTCCGCTTTGACACTTGGAGTCATCCAGTTCCCAGTTGCCACACTGACTATATCTCCACTATTAAATGCAGCAATTCTGGAGCTCCAATCACTATTAGTATGGGCAATATCTTCGTCTAGCATGGTTTTGAATACACGAAGAGCCTCCCCTACCGCTTCATTTCCAGCCATATTAACGGTTTCACCATCTTCATCCGTAAACCAAGTACCTGCTGTTTGAATCATATGTCTGAGATGATCCGGATCATTTGGATTCAAAGAAATCATTTTTTTGCCAGTCTTTTCTGTTATGTCTTTGCCAATTTCGATATACTCATCCCACGTGATATTCGTTAAATCTTCTGGAGTATATCCCGCTTCTTCTAAATAATCGGTTCTCAAGTATAACCCAGTGACACCTGTGTCAAATGGAATTCCATACTGTTTCCCATCAAAACTTGTCGGTGCTTTTTTATATTCTGCAAAATCATCTATGTTCACGTGTTCAGACATGTCATAAAAAGCATCTGGATACGCTTGTAAAAAGCTTTGCGCCCGATAATCTTCAATTAAAACAATGTTAGGCATACCATTCATTGTTCCCGAACTTAAGCCTGTATTTAATTTCTGAACGATATCTTTTTGTGCATTATCAATGATATCCAATTGAAAATCTCCAGCTTCTTGTACATATTGCTCCTCCGCTAATTCTAATGCAGCAATATTAAATAATGGATCCCATGCCCAAGCCGTTATTGCATCAGGATCACCTCCATCATCACTAGCGCCATCTGCACTTCCACCTGAACAAGCTGACAAAACCATTGTTAATAAAACCGCAGCGAACAAAATTTTCCACTTTTTCATATAAAAACCCCCTAAATTTTAAAATTGTAATATATCAAATTATTTAACTATCTAATAGAAAATCTTCTCTAGTTCCTACACCTCCAACATTCAAATCTATTACCAGAAACATTCATCTCCAAAACATATAGCAAACGGTTTCAACAAATCCGAAAATTAACAAATAGTTTGCGTTAAGAGATTGTTAATTAATTTAATTAACTTTTATATTACCGATAAAATCCCAGAATGTCAATACTGTTAATAGCAAAATTTATATTAAAATTTTAATGTTTTTTGGGGACGCGGGGACAGGTTCCTCGTCCCATATTTGTAGTGCTATTTGCGCTTTCTATTATGCCGCTCGCTCTTTCTATCAACCGACCCACTCCCTCTATCAACCGCACCGATCCCTCTATCAACCGACTCACTCGCTCTATCAACCGACTCACTCGCTCTATCAACCGACCCGCTCCCTCTATCAACCGCCTCACTCGCTCTATCAACCGACTCACTCGCTCTATCAACCGACTCGCTCGCTCTATCAACCGCCTCACTCTCTATATCAACCGCCTCACTCTCTATATCAACCGCCTCACTCTCTATATCAACCGACTCACTCTCTATATCAACCGCCTCACTCTCTATATCAACCGCCTCACTCTCTATATCAACCGCCTCACTCTCTATATCAACCGACTCACTCTCTATATCAACCGACTCGTTCCCTCTATCAACCGCCTCGATCCCTCTATCAACCGCCCAGCTCTCTCTATCAACCGCCCAGCTCTCTCTATCAACCGCCCAGCTCTCTCTATCAACCGCCCAGCTCTCTCTATCAACCGCCCAGCTCTCTCTATCAACCGCCTCGATCCCTCTATCAACCGCCCCAACCTCGGGACGACTAACCTGTCCCCGCGTCCCAACTCACACCATATTTTAAAAAAATTATTTAAAATACACCATTGACACTCTGTTAAGTTTTTGGTAAATTAAAAATTAACAGAAAACAAGCTGACTGCTTAATCTAATTGACTCTATTGCTGAAATAGAGCAATCCCTTAGATAAAACCAGTTGTATTTTCAGGAGGACGCTCTACGACTCTCCTGTTTATATTGCTGGTTTTTTTAAGGAAAAAATACGAGGAGGTAATGACAATGGAACATTTATTGGAGTTAGACAAGAAGCATTTTATTCATCCAACATCATCTATTCAGCAGCAACAGGAAAAGGGTGCGAAGATTATTGTAGAGAAAGGGGAAGGGATTTATTTAACGGATAAAAATGGTAGCGTTTACATGGACGTGATGTCGTCTTTATGGAATGTGAATGTTGGTCATGGAAGAGAAGAACTTGCAGAAGCCGCTGCGGAGCAAATGAAAAAGCTTGCTTTCAGTTCTGCTTTTTCAACGTTCAGCCATGAGCCTGCCATAAAGCTCGCGGAAAAAATTGCCTCTCTTGCTCCCAAAGGCTTGAATGCGGTGTTTTTCACATCTGGTGGGTCAGAGTCCAATGATACGGCATTTAAACTGGTCCGTCATTATTGGAGAATACAGGATCAACCAAATCGCAGAAAGATTATCTCATTGAAACGGGGATATCATGGTGTTGCTGCTGCTTCGACAAGTGCTACTGGTATTCCTGAGTTTTGGAATATGGCAGGACAGATGATGACAGATTTTCACCATGCGGATACACCGTATGAAAACGGGACAGATAAAGCGATTGTTTCTCTTCGTCAGTTAATTGAAGCAGAAGGACCTGAGACAATTGCTGCCTTTATTGCTGAACCTGTGCAAGGTGCTGGCGGTGTCTTAATTCCTCCTTCCGATTTCTTTAAAGAAGTCCGAAACGTTTGTGATGAATACGGAATTTTGCTTATTGCGGATGAAGTCATTACCGGATTTGGCCGTACCGGGAAAATGTTTGGCGTGGAAAACTGGGGTGTTACACCAGACTTAATGTCCTTTGCAAAAGGGGTAACAAGTGGGTATGTGCCACTGGGAGGCGTCATCGTTTCCAATCATATCCATGACGTTTTAAAGGAAAAGTCAAAAGGGACATTATTTCATGGCTATACCTATAGCGGACATCCAACCGCAGCCGCTGTGGCATTAAAAAATTTGGAGATCATTGAAAAGGAAGAACTAGTGGAAAACTCCAGAAAAATGGGAGAGGAATTGCTAAAGGGCTTTCAGAAACTGAAAGAAGAAATTGACATAGTGGGTAATGTTCGGACGATCGGTCTATTAGGTGCTGTCGAACTGGTTCAAGACCCTAAAACAAATAAACGTTTCTCTCCCGACTATCAAGTGGCTGCGAAAGTGATAGAGGCACTTCACCAACGAGGCGTTATCTGCAGGGCAGTAACTTATGAAGGGACCGATATTATTTGCTTTTCACCGCCATTAATTATCAATCCATCACAAATCGATTCACTGCTAGAGAGATTAAAAGGAGCAATTAAAGAAGTAAAAGAAGGGCTTACAACCGTTTAAACCATAAAAATTTAAAATGGAGGGAACCGGATGAGAGAGGATCAAAAATTATTAAAAATCCTTGGTAATAAAGATGTAATTGCACTGGCTTTTGGTGCGATGATTGGTTGGGGATGGGTTGTAACAACAGGATTGTGGATCACAGAAGCTGGATCACTTGGTGCCATTTTAGCATTTGTCATTGGCGGTATTCTTGTATTACTAGTTGGGCTTACTTATGCGGAGCTTGCTTCGGCACTTCCGCTTGCTGGCGGAGAACATGTATATACATTCAAGGCAATGGGAAGAGTTGCCTCATTTATCGCTACATGGGCCATTATATTCGGATACGTATCGGTTATTGCATTCGAGGCCGTTGCATTGCCAACAGTTTTTGAGTATTTGGTACCTAACTTTAGTCAGGGGTATTTATACACGATTGCCGGTTGGGATGTAACGATTACTTGGGCCGGGGCTGGTATTTTAGGATCGATTATCATTGCCTGGATTAATTATCGTGGAATAAAATTCACCTCTGCAATTACGATGATTTTTACCTTAATGATTTTATTAGCCGGTGTCATGCTGATTACCGGAAGCACTGTTTCAGGAACCACAGAGAATATGCAACCATTATTTGAAAATGGGATGGCAGGTATTTTAACTGTCGTAATCATGACCCCTTTTATGTTTGTTGGATTTGATGTTATTCCACAAGCAGCAGAAGAAATTAATTTACCGCAAAAGCGGATCGGACAGTTGTTACTTTTCGCTGTTTCTTTAGCCGTCGTTTGGTATATTGCCATTATATTTGGTGTTTCACGAGTTTTAAGTCCTGCCCAGCTTGGGGAATCAGAATTAGTAACGGCTGATGCCATGGCGACTGCTTTTGGTGGAAGTCAAATGATGGGCAATGTCCTTGTTCTTGGTGGAATTGGCGGGATTTTAACTAGTTGGTTAGGGTTTTATGTAGGCGGAAGTCGAGCAATATATGCACTTGCTAGAGCTGGAATGCTTCCTAAATCACTAGGAGAGCTTCACCCGAGATACAAAACCCCACATAAAGCGATTCTTTTAATCGCCGTTTTATCCACTGCTGCTCCATTATTAGGTCGACCTGCCCTTGTATGGTTTGTTGACGCAGGAGGACTTGGCTTAGTAGTTGCATGGGCAATGGTTGCTATTTCGTTTATCATATTGCGGAAAAAAGCGCCAGACATGAAACGGCCATTTAAACTTCCAGGCGGCAGCCTTCTCGGTTGGATTGCAGCCATTATGGCCATCGGAGTAACCACCCTTTATTTACCAGGCATGCCATCTTCCTTAGGCGGCCCAGAATGGATCATCGTCGGCCTTTGGGTCATTCTCGGAATAATTCTATACAATATATCCATGGCGAAATATGGAAGATCACACGCCGACAAACACATGAAAGATGAAATTGACCGGATTGCTTAGGGACACGGGGACAGGTTCCTCGTCCCATCTGTTCTTAGCTCTGAAGCAAACTTACACAATTAAGTGCAGCCCGCATTAATATGCATCGGCTGCACTTTTTGTTTGACTATCTTTATCCAAAAACAGGGGCGGTTCTCAAAAAATTAACCAACAAGAACCGTCCCTACTCACCACGTTTGCTAATTAATGTTGTTATCATAAAATTTCACCATACTGTTCATAAGTTCTTCGTCAAGATCAAACAAAATTTTTTTATCTAGGTTATCATTCAAATATGATTCCTTTAATTCACTAGTAAACTCTTCATCTAAAGAATTAAAATATTCATCGGATTTTCTATTAAACTCCTCCTTATATTCACGTGATCTATCAGAGTAATAAATATAATCATGTCCTCTATCTTCATATTTCACAAAACTAAATCTATGATTGTTCTTATAATGGTCATAAAAAACGTCAAAGCCCTTTTCTTGTGAAATCATCTCATCATCTGCACTGTGTATAATCATCACCCCTGCCTCTGTGTTTTCAAATCCATTAATACAGTTATAGGAGGCATACCTTCCAAGCTTAATTTTCTCATATAAAGAAATGTATGGTAGAAGAATACTAATTCCATCACCAGCAATTTTTTTACCTTCTTCCTCAATTATATCCATAGATTTGTTAAAGCCCGCGACCATAACAATTGCTTTCACATCTGGATGAAGATTTAAAACACTTCCATCAGAATATCCGCCCCAACTATGCCCAAACAGCATGATGGGTAAATCATCAAAGTCAGATGTTTGTTTCACGTATTGAATTGCATAATCTAAATCTATTAAACCTTGTGGAATTCCTTTTACAGAACTCCCCTCACTTTCATCATTTCCTGTTGCATCGTAAGCAAAAACAACATATCCATTAGAAGCAAAGTAGTCTGCTACATCCATATATGAGTTATGCCCTCCGCCGCCCAGACCATGCGAGATAACTACAACGCCTTTGATATTCTCAAGGTTTCTATAATATTTATAACCAACAAGTTTCTGCTCTCGATTTGATGTAAATGTATGTTTTTGCATATTTAACCCAACAAATTCATCAATGCTTCTAGCCATTGGCGCATATGTTTCATAGCGATCACCAAAATTATCTTCATATATCATTGCTGCAAGACCAAAGGGTATTAAAAACAGTAGGACAATTATGACTACAATAAAAGTAACAATAAATTTTCGTTTCCTAGTATGCATTTATTCTTACCTCCTTCTAGTATAATCTCAACTACAAATTTCTGATTATCTACGTGTTACATTAACCCTCACTTCACAACACTTTAAATACTTCTAATTTAATTTTACAATAAATGTACATTTAATTTACTTTCCTTATGTGACTTCTTATTGAACAAAAGGGACACGGGGACAGGTTCCTCGTCCCCCTCCTTGCCTTAACATTTTTGATAAAAAATAAAAATTCAATTACATAAAAAAACTGCAGCACTCAATATTTTAGAGTGCTGCTTATTTACATCACACATGATAAATCCCACTACTGGGACAAGGAACCTGTCCCTCCGTCCCCCTTATAATTAACTCCACTACCGGGACAAGGAACCTGTCCCTCCGTCCCCCAGTTATCACGTACCTCTAGCGATAGTTAAAATAGTTGAAGTCGGCGTGGTGTTTTTGCCCACTAAGGTCTTGTGCTGCGATTCCTACAAATGTTCCGGTGAATCGGATGTAGTCTGCGTCGTCATCGGAGAGATGACTGATGTCGATTTTAGGTCCGATTTCTTGAAATGGCCCATTTCCATCGGCAAACGAGAACTGAAGGTACTGATTCTCAATATTGGCTTTTAATTTGGTGGATGGAGCAGTTAGAGCAATATCCTTCTCTAACAGTTCATCGTATTTTCCATGTTTGGTTTCGATAATTCCGATACATTTACCATGTTCCTCATGATCCGTAACTCGAAGGTACACGTAATCATCGGTATCATAATAAACCATCAGACCTGCCATTTGTTGAAAATGTTCGGGATTATACTCCACTTCTGTTTCTACATCAGCGGAAAAGCTTTCTAGCCTGCGCGCGAGAAGACTTTGATGGTGGGTAGATTGCATCGATTCCCCACCTTTTAGTCGTAAATAACCAGGACGTTCAGAAAGCGAAATCCAGTCTTCTGAGAATGTTCTTCTCAATGAATTCCAGTATTTTTTCAAACTTGTTTCACTAAAGTCATCATAATTACTTTCCGGTTCCCATGGATGTGCCGGTAAATCGGGCGCCTCTACTTCCATTTGTGGGTGCGGGCCACCTTCTACTCGAAGCCAGTCATCCTCTGTCCAATAACATTTTTGAATGGCTGTTTCCCGACCTAAGATACATTTATTATCAACAACTGGTCGTCCGACTAAATGAGCCATATACCACTCGCCATTCTGTGTTTCTACTAAACTTCCATGGCCAGCTTTTTGCAATTCACTCCTATCATCCTGATCAGATGTCAGAACTGGATTGGTTGGATCAATTTCATAGGCACCGAATAGAGATTTAGACCTCGCTACCGTAGCTGCATGTGTGTACCAAGTTCCACCCTCTGCAGTGATTAAATAATAGTAGCCATTTCGTTTGTAAATATGCGGAGCCTCTGTTAACCCTAAACTGGACCCCTTGAAAATATTTTTCACCGGACCTACCAGTTTCTTCTCTTCTACAGAAAACTCCTGGATGGCAATACCAGCAAAGGAATTGGTTCCTTTTCGGTGATCCCAAATCATATTCAGTAACCACTTGCTGCCATCGTCTTCGTGAAATAGAGATGGATCAAACCCACTGCTATTTAAGTAGACCGGTTCCGACCATGGACCTTCTATATTTTCAGCTGTAACCAGGTAATTATGGGTATCTTTAAAAGCTCCCATTCTGCTTTTTACATCGGTATAAATTAGATAAAAAATTCCATCCGAATAACTTAGACAAGGAGCCCAAACCCCACCCGAATCAATATTTCCAATCATATTTAATTGTGACTCACGTGTCAGTGGATAGGTTAGAAGTCTCCAGTTCACCATATCCTTAGAATGATAGATTTGTACTCCAGGAAACCATTCAAACGTGGAAACAGCGATGTAATAGTCATCTCCTACCCGTAAAATAGATGGATCTGGATGATAGCCCGGAAGTACCGGATTGATGATTTTCCCCATGAATATCTTCCTTTCTATGGAAGGCCTGGAGATTTAAAGAACAAGAAAATTTCCAGGCCTAGTTAAAATGATTTCTATCTTTGCTTAAGCATTTTGTGCATGACGTGCTTGTAAATCTTTAATGATTTGAGGATATCTCTTATCTAAATCATAGAATAACATCATTACTAGGATTAAGATGGTGATACCTAGTGGAATGTAGACAAAAATAGATTGGATAGATAAGATTGCTGCATCGGTTTGAACAGCACTACCACCAACATAGCCACCAAAGGCAAGTACCCAACCGATGATTGCTGTACCTAGACCACTACCAAGTTTTATCCCCATACTACCTCCACTGTATACCATTCCTTCGTTACGAATACCTGTTTTCCATTCGCCGTACTCGATGGTATCTCCAAGTAAAGCAAACATACTTCCATTAATCGGTGCTTTCCCGATACCTCTAATAATCGTTCCAGCTACGATAAGGGTAACACTAGTCAAATCGATTAACATAACTAAATAACCAACAATGGTAATTAATTCTCCGACAATAATAGCATTCTTTTTACCAAATCGTTTCGTAATCGGGGCAACCACAACCATACCTACCAGGATGAAAACAGTGTAAGCTGTTGTAACTAAACCAACCAATAACGTATTATCCAAAATATACTCTGCGTAATAAACAACTGCACCTGAGTTTAGCGCATTGAAAATATAAGTAAGTAAAATAAACGCTGTTGCAAGACCCCAATATTTATTTTTTCCAAGTGTTTTCAAACTGTCTTTCAATGGAACGGCTTGAACCTGTTGTTTCTTATCTACTGGTTTCACTCGCTCTTTCGTGGTTTTAAAACAGAAAATGAATAAAGAACTACCAATCACACCAAAGATTAGGAAAGTTAGAACCCAGCCAAACTGTTGTCCGCCAAATAGATTAGCCATTGGCAATGTTAAGTTACTAACAATTAACGTACCAACTAATGCAAGACTCATACGAAATACATTTAACACGGAACGTTGATACTGGTCCTGAGTGATTAAGGAATTCATCGTACCATACGGAACATTTAATCCAGTATAAACAAGGCAGACAATATTGTATGTAACCGCAATATAAATAACTTGCCAAAGTGTGCTAACATTAGGAACCATAAACAATAGTACTGCTGAAATAGCAAACGGAATAGCTAGCCATAACAGCCACGGACGAGCTTTCCCGTGTTTGGATTTCGTTTTATCAATGACATATCCCATCAACACATCGGAAACACCATCAAAAACACGAGAGAATAGCATAATTGAACCGACAATCCCTGCTGCAATTCCAATAATATCTGTGTAATAGTATACGATAAAGGTCGTCATCGCTGTCCAAATAAAGTTACTCGCTAAGTCACCTGTACCGTACCCAATTTTTTCCTTGAGCCCGATATTTTCGCCCACGACTTTTGGTGCTTGTTCGGGGATGGAATCCACTTGCAAATTTTTAGCCATCTTGTTTCCTCCTCAATTGTTGTAGAGTTTGTTTTTCTTTGCTACATTTATTTCAAAACTTTTTCACCGGCTTCTTCTGCCAGCGCTTTCTTACCTGCTTCCAACGTCTCTATAATCCGGTCGACATCATAGATACTCCCGCGCCATGTTCCTCCACTTGCGGATTGCAAGGCCGCCCATAGACGGGTATCATCAGGAAGATTTGGGTCTGGCTGCAGTTCCGGATGCTTGCTCCGTTGATTTAACTGTTTTGTCGCTTCTTCTATGGAAACTCGATTGTTTTCCGTTCCAACAAAATTAACGGTACCAACCAATTCCTGGCAATCGACAACGATTTCAATGACGTCGCCATCCCGCAGTTTTCCAATTGGACCATCATCCAACGCTTCTGGTCCTACATGTCCAATACACGCTCCGGTCGAAACACCTGAGAACCGAGCATCGGTAATCAGAGATACATGTTTTCCGAATGGTAAATATTTTAGTGCGGATGTCAGCTGGTACGTCTCTTCCATACCTGTTCCAGAAGGGCCGCCTCCCATGACAACCATGATGTCACCAGCTTCAATTCCGCCTGTTTTTATCGCTTTAATCGCTGCTTTTTCTGAGTTAAAGACTTTGGCAACGCCTGTATGACGATACACTCCATCTTCCCCAATCACAGATGGATCAATGGAAGTAGATTTAATGACAGAACCCTCCGGCGCAATATTTCCAGTTGGGAATGTAACCGTTGACGTTAATCCTCTTTCTTTTGCTCGTTCCGGATTCATAATCACCTCATCTGGATTGACTCCGTCTGCGTCGATTAAACGTTTTCTCATTTGCGTACGACGTTCCGATTGTTCCCACCAGTCTAAGTTTTCCCCAAGCGTATTTCCAGTCACTGTTAGTACATCTTCATGCAGAAGACCTAACTTGCGCAAGTGAAGCATAACTTCCGGAACACCTCCAGCTAGGAATACGCGAACGGTTGGATGTGGATCAGGTCCATTTGGCAGTACGTTGACCAATCGTGGCGTTTTCTTGTTAATTCGTACCCAATCTTCTACAGTAGGAATGGTGCAATTTGCAGCATGTGCAATCGCTGGTATATGAAGCAATAGATTCGTAGACCCTCCAAATGCCGCATGAAGAACCATGGCATTTTCTATCGCTTTATCTGTCAAAATATCCTTCGTCGTAATTCCGTTTTTCTCCATTTCAAGCGTAGCACGTGCAGATTGTCTTGCCATTTCGGCCCATATTTGCTGACCAGACGGGGCTAGCGCGGCGTGTGTCACGGACATTCCAAGTGCTTCTGCCACTACTTGCGAGGTGGCTGCCGTACCTAGAAATTGACATCCACCACCTGGAGTAGCACACGCCACACAGCCAAGTTCTGCTGCTTCTTTCAAAGTAAGTTCATTATTCGAAAATCTGGCACCAATGGTTTGAACTTTCCCAGCGTCCTCCCCATTAGTTGGTGGCAAGGTTACGCCACCAGGGACGATAATCGTTGGCAAATCATGCATAGCTGCAAGGGCAATCGTCATCGCTGGCAATCCCTTATCACAAGTTGCAACTCCCATGACCGCCTCACGCGTTGGCAGCGAACGAATGAGTCGTCGATAAACGATAGCTGCATCATTTCGATAAGGAAAAGAGTCAAACATTCCTAATGTTCCTTGTGAACGTCCATCACATGGATCGGTAACAAATCCGGCAAATGGAACCCCTTTCGTTTTTCGGATTTCTTCCGCAGCTTCTTGCATTAACAGGTCTACTTCCCAGTGTCCGGTGTGATACCCTAACGCTAAGGGACTGCCATTATGGTCGCGCATCCCGCCTTTGGTTCCAAGAATGAGGACTTGTGTTCCAATGAGATCCTTTGGCTTCCATCCCATTCCTACGTTTTGGGAAAGTCCAAATAAGTCCCCGCTTGGTGCCTCCTCGAGCATTTGCGGAGTAAGCGGCAAAGTTCCAATTGGCCCACTGGCATGTGTTCTTACTTTATATAAAGATGAATCTTCTTCACCAAAAATTTCGTTCAATGACATAATATCTCTCCATTTTTATAAATTTTTTCTCATCGATTATCTCACAGTTGTTGTGGAGATTACCTCAGCTAACTCCAATATTTCTCTCACTTCTTCTATTTTTTCTTCAGAAAGTGGTTTGGTAGGAGGCTGAACATAAGTTGATATAGTCATTCCACACAGTCTCATTGCTTCTTTCACTACATTGACAAATGGACTGTCAACTTGATATAGAAGTGGAAGGACAGACAATCGTTTATGTAAAGAAACCGCTTTCTTAAGATCCCCCTGAAGGAATGATTGATAAATACCTACTGATAATTCAGGGGCAAAGTTTCCACTTGCTGTGATGCTTCCATCCCCACCGAGCTGTAATGTATTTAATAAATGATTATCAAAACCACAGAACACGGAAAAGTTCGGATGTTGCTTCTTCACTTTTAGAATCATCTCGTTAATATGTCCAATCGAATCAACGGTTTCTTTAATTCCAACAATATTACGATGCTGATCAACTAGACGAAGAACGAAATCGGCCGTCAAGTCCTGTCCCGTTCGATCAGGGAAATTATAGAGTATAATAGGAAGTTCGATAGACTGTGCAATATCACTATAGTAGTTAAATAGATTTTCCTCGGATAAATTCCAATAATATGGATTAACGATAACGACCCCATCTGCTCCCACTTGTTCCGCATGCTGACTTAAAGCAATGGTTTCACGTGTACTCGTACTACCCGTTCCAATTAGTACGGGAACCCGATTATTCACATAACGTACGGTAAATGCTGCAACTTCTTTTCTTTCTTCTACGGACATTTGGGAAAATTCTCCACCAGTTCCTAGAAAAAATAACCCATCTACACCGGAATCAATTAATGAATCCATGACGTACGCCATCTCTTCTTGGCTGAATTCACCATTCTCATTAAAGATGGTAGATACAGGTGGAAAAATCCCTTTAAATTTAACAGTTTTTGGCATATGACTGACATCCTTTTCTTCTCATTTAATTGGTATGTGTTCTTCTTTTACTGTTTCACATCAGACCTTTCTGAACGATACAGATTTGGCGAAGATGATGAGGAGATTTATTGTCTCCTGTATGTATGTTACTTATATTTTGTTCGACATTATAAAACTAATGTTGATTTTTATCATACTTTATTTACATTTTTATTAATTTGTTTTATAATATAAAACACAGTTCTGTTATTTCGTAACATAAATGAATCATAACACATTTTTTCTGATGTGAAAAGCCTTTCACATGTGAACATTATTCGACATAGTCAAATTAGTTTGAACCAAAGCAACAGAGGATTGCTTTTCAACAGGGGTTATACTAAGATTAATTTGTAAGAGGTTATTTATTATAGTGTTCGGTTTTATAATATCAAACAGTTAGGAAGAGTTGATTATGCCTATTATTCAGTCGGTAGAACGCGCCCTTAAGATTTTAGATTTATTTGATGACCATACGAAAGAGCTTAAAATCACAACAATTAGCGAAAGGATGGGATTGCATAAAAGCACCGTTCATTCTCTTTTAAAAACACTTCAGGAATATCGCTACATCGAACAAAACCCAGAAAATGGGCAGTACAGACTTGGAATCAAGCTGGTAGAACGAGGAAACTTAGTCATTAGTTCCATGGATTTACGAAAACTTGCCAGAAAACACCTGACCATTTTAGCGGAAAAAACCGGGCAAACATGCCACCTTGGGGTATTAGATGGAAAAGCCGGAGTGTACATTGATAAGGAAGTAGGGGAAAAAGCAGTCATCCGTTATTCACGAGTCGGCCGTAGAATCCCCCTACATGCAACAGCTATCGGGAAAATTCTACTAGCCTACCAAAAACCAGAAAAACTCTGGGATTTACTGGACGCCTACGAATATGTGCAAATAACAGAAAAAACCATTCGTAATGAAGAAGAGTGTATGACAGAACTGGAAAAAGTCCGGGACCAAGGATATGCGGTGGACAACCAAGAAAACGAACCAGGCGTTCGCTGCATCGCAGTTCCCATCATAAACAAAGATCAAGAAGTACTTGGCGCCCTAAGCATCTCCACCCTAATCGCCAACGTCAGCGACCAAAAACTAGATTACTATATCGACCTATTAAAACAAACAGGCAAAACCCTATCAGAAGAAACACAGTACTTAGGCGTATAGAGAAAGGGGACACGAACTTGTCCGCCTGGGGGGGGACACGGGGACAGGTTCCTCGTCCCACCCTGCCTTCATATTTTTCTATAAAGAATCGCGAATTCAACAACATGAAAAAGCAGCACCTGTATAAGTATGCAGTTGCTGCTTTTTTCTTTGAAGGTGCCTGGCACTCCCCGAATATTGTCGAATATAGATTGTTCTTATGTTAGAGTCATATTCTCATCTTGATCAAACGTTTGTTTGAAAGAACTCTTACAATGTATTCCTAATCTGGTGGGACGAGGAACCTGTCCCTCTGTCCCCATCAAACAATAAAATACAATACAAACAACAAGCTCAACACATACATAATCGGGTGAACTTCTTTCCAGCGTTTTTGTGCGAGGAAGGATAATGGATATAGGATAAAACCAAATGCAATCCCGTTTGCGACACTGGATGTTAAGGGCATCATAATAATTGTTAGAAAGGCTGGGATGACGATCTCTAGACGATTCCAGTTGATGTTTTTAATGTCCATTGCCATTAATCCACCTACGATAATTAATGCAGCGGCCGTTACTTCTGTCGTTATGACCGATAGAATCGGTGAAAAGAATAAGGCAATGGCAAAGCAAATGGCAATCACAACTGAGGTGAATCCAGTCCTTCCCCCAACTGCAATCCCGGAAGAAGACTCCACACTTGTTGCCGGTGTGGTTGTTCCTAGTACCGCACCAATCGCACCAGCAGAAGAATCGGCAAGAAGGGCACGTCCAATTTTAGGAATCTCATTATTTTTCATGATTCCCGCTTGACTGGTCAGCGCAATTAATGCTCCCGCTGTATCAAAAAAGGCCACAAATAGAAACGTAAAGACAACTGCTAACATTTCCGGAGTAAACACCTCATGTAAATGAGGGAACACCGCACCAAATGTCGGCGCGAGACTTGGAATGGTTCCAATAATGGATGATGGAATCTGCGTTAAGCCGACCACCATGCCAATGATGGTGGTAATGACCATCCCATAGAAAATCGCCCCATTTATTCCACGAACCAGCATCAAAATAGTTACGACAAGGCCCACTACCGCTAAAGCAACTTTCGGTGAAGTCAAATCTCCCATTGTTACAAAAGTATCCGGATTGGAAACAATAATCCCTGCATTTTTAAAGCCAATAAAAGCAATAAAGAAGCCAATTCCCGCAGCAATCGCATGCTTCAGATCTTCGGGAATGGCATTGATAATTTTTTCCCTGATCTTCATTAAACTTAAAATCATAAAAATAATTCCTGCGATAAAAACGCCCGTTAAAGCAACTTCCCATTCAATTCCCATCCCCATACAAACAGAAAAGGTAAAGAAGGAGTTCAGCCCCATACTTGGCGCAATAGCAATCGGATAATTCGCTAACAAACCAATCAGCAGTGAGCCAAGAATTGCCGTGAGCGCCGTAGCCGTAAACACTGCTCCCCTATCCATCCCGGCCTGACTGAGTATAAGTGGATTAACAACTAAAATATAAGCAACCGAAAGAAACGTCGTGATTCCCGCTAACGTCTCTTGTCGAAAAGAAGTGTTTCGTTCGGTAAATTGAAAAAAGTTTTTCATGGTGTGGTTGTCCCCTCTTTGTTTAAATTCTATGCATAAAAAAACTTTGGCCAACTATCTGCATGCCAAAGTAAGGTAATCATAGTATAGTAGATTGGAACATCCCTATTCTATTTCATCCCTTGTAGACAAGCTATTTATGGTAGCTGGTAGAAACGTCCAATCCGTATTATTGGACTTATACAAGAAAAATCTATTCAGTTTAACTAAAGATAATAGAAAAATAGTAACACATCTGCACGAGGGGAATCAAGAAGAGATTGTCGAGTTTTGTTGAAAATTGTTGTTTGTATTGGAACAAACCACCAAGTTGGGAAACTAATTGTAAAACTCCCCTAAATTTCGACAACTTTATGTAAAATTTCCCAATAAGTTATGATATTGTACTAATAGACAATATGTTATATTTTGGAGGAGAGTTAGTATGCATGCTGAACTAGGTAATCTGATTAAATTAGAAAGAATTAAGCAAAACATGAAGCAGATTACTTTGGCTAAGGGTATTTGCTCTACATCTTATCTTAGTAAAATAGAAAACGGCACCGCAAAAGCCAGTGAGGAAGTGATACATCTACTTTTAAATAAACTTAATATTGAATTACCCACGCAAACGAAGTTAGATAAGGAAACAGAAGAAGAATTTGTAGATAAGATAATGAACATCTATAAGGAAGTAACCACTAATAGGGATAACAACTATATTAAGGAAAGCCTCGATTATCTCATTAATTTAAATGCATCATCGTTTAGCAAATCAACGTTCTATTCATTAAATCTAGTTATTTTACGACTGCAACTAGTTTTAAAGGATTCTGAGTTGATCCAGTCTTACATAGAGTATTTAGAAACCGAAAGCGCTAATTTCACCAAGTTACAACTATACCTATTTCACAAAATCAAAGGAATTTATCACTATCAGAATCAAGATATTAAGAACTCCATAGAATCCTTTTTACATGCGCTGAATATAAGAAAAGACATAGTTATACCTGATTGGGACGAGGCAGACTTAAATTACATGCTAGGCCTTTCTTATATGGTTGATGTGAACATTGTGAAGGCCATTGAAGTGACCAAAAAATCACTAGAATACTTTAAAGACTCATTTCTTATTAATCGATCCATCGATTGTTATCTCGTTTTAGGAATTGCTTATAAGAATGGGCATTTATTTCAAGAAGCCTTAGAAACATTCGAATTAGCGTTAGAAATTGTGGAGAAGTTTCATCTTTGCAATTACAAAGGGAAGATCCTTCAAAATATTGGATCATTATATTCAACCCAGGATTCAAACAAAGCCATTTCCTATTATAAGCAAAGCTTTGAATTAAAGAAGGATCCCAGTGAAAAAATGATTTCCATTCTTTCTATTATTATGGAATACCATAAATTAAATGAGTATGATTTGGCTCGAGAATGGGTTGATAAAGGCATCGAAATGATAAACAACGATGATATTAGAGAGGACTTAAAACAGCATCTTTTCATCTATCAACCATTAATCTTAAACAACCATATCAATGAGGATACCCTATCACATGCAATAGACTTCTTTGAAAGTATTAAAGACCACAAAAACTGTTATAAATATAGCATCATGCTTGCTGATTCCTTTTTTAATAATGGAAAGTATAAATCAGCATCGATTCACTATCAAAAAGCAAATTCCTATATGTTAAAAACATTAAATGTAAAAACAAAGGAGGAAATCTAATGTTAAAAAAAATTATCATTACATTAATTGCAGTACTAACCATTGTAAGTTTATATTCATTAGGAAATGTAGGTATGGAAACCGCTATGGATGAACTACCTGATATCCTAAGCATAGATTTAGATCTGCATATATTCTAAAAGTATATGGCTTGATAAACTTCTTTAAACTACTACCTGGGAATGGATATTACATTCTTGTCTAGAAGACTACTTGATCCTAAAACTAGACTGGAAGTAATAACCTTCCCATCCTCTTTTTTAAGCATTCCGCTTCAACTATTCTCACTATACAATACGTCATAACAACGTTCTTATGGGGGTTATTCCCAATTTTCATAAACTGTATTGAAATCCTTCTCCTTTCTATTTTAAGAATCTTTTTTAAAAATTTTTACTTTTACCATGACGATAACTTACATTTACTATAGATTGTTGAATACTTAAATTCAGAATACAGCTATATATCCGCTACAGAAATACACTACGCTTTCCACGGGCGCTGCTGAGCCTACTTCGGAGCGTTACTAGTAGACGCAGGTGCAGTTATGCTTTTTCCGCGAGTTTTATAGAGGGAGGCTGAAGCCGTGCCCGCGAACCGCAAGTATTCTGCCGGAGCGAAGGACTGCAGAAAACATTCATAAGTGAAAGGCGAGAGCTAACTGTTCTTAATTAAATAAATCAACAATTTCTATCAAGCAACAAACTCTACGGAAAAAACCATTTCTAAAGATAAAATAAATTCCACTTTATTAAATGAACAAAGAAATGAAATCTCAACCCCAGAATCTATATAGTTTCCCCCTATCTCCTCCAAGGAAACAGGAAAATCATTTAGTCAAAATTCCACAAAAAATACCGATTGGTTTCCCAACCTAAACTTCTATAATCTTCCATTTACATATGCTAGCATTAATAGTGTAAGGAGGAGGTGAAAAAAAACAATGCTAGCATTTTTAAGATTAGTAGGGCAATTAGGATCCAAAGCTGCAAAATGGGCTTGGGATAATAAAGGAAGAGTCCTTGAATGGCTTCGAGATGGAATGTCATTTAGTTGGATCGTTGACAAGATTGAGGACATTGTAAACTAACCTTTATCGGAATTTTAAGGGAATGATTAAGAAGAAAAGTTGGAATCTTACAAATTTAAAGGAGGAATTTTCATATGGTAACTTTTTTAAGATTAGTAGCACAATTAGGTTCTAAAGCTGCAAAGTGGGCTTGGGATAACAAAGGTAGAGTGCTTGATTGGATTCGCAACGGTATGGCATTTGATTGGATTATTGACAAAATCAACAGCATTGTTAACTAATTCTTGGTTTTACTTCTCAAGGATAGAGTCGTGACCTCTATCACTACCATTAATAAAGGAGGAATTTTCATATGGTAACTTTTTTAAGATTAGTAGCACAATTAGGTTCTAAAGCTGCAAAGTGGGCTTGGGATAACAAAGGTAGAGTGCTTGATTGGATTCGTAACGGTATGGCATTTGATTGGATTATTGATAAAATCAACAGCATTGTTAACTAATTCTCGGTTTTACTTCTCAAGGATAGAGTCGTGACCTCTATCACTACCATTAATAAGGGAGGAATTTTCAAATGGCTACATTTCTAAGATTAGTAGCACAGTTAGGATCTAAAGCTGCAAAGTGGGCTTGGAATAACAAAGGTAGAGTGCTTGATTGGATTCGCAACGGTATGGCAATTGAATGGATTATTGATAAAATCAACAGCATTATTAACTAATTCTTTTTTTAACTTTAAAGGGATAGAGTCGTGACCTCTATCCCTTTCATTAAGGTACAAAGCAATCATCCGGAATGGGATAACAAAGGAAAAATGATTGACTCATCCAATGGACAAGTTGGATTATTAACAAAATCAACAGCATTGTTAAGTGATTCCTTAGTTCATTACTTTCCCTATTATTATATGTCCTAAACCTAGATTGATGACTGCTTATACATACCTACTATTATTCTATATCAAGTTTTTTCATTTTGTCTAGCTCTTTACTTCTATTCTTTTTTAATGATTTACGCCCGCGACTCCATTGTTCTATAAGAAAGATCATCCCTACAACTAGAAGTATGAGAAAGGCAATGATACTTTCTATACGATTGGTGATGAACATCCATGTCATTCCAGTAAGAAAGAGAACGGGAACAATAGCCCCCCAGTACACACTATGACGAGTGGAGAGAAAATACTGTACAGCACATGCAATAATCACGAGAAAGAAAATCATGAATTCACCCATTACTTATCGATCCTTTCGGTTTTATATTTTTCAATGATACTTTTGGCATCGTCTAGGCTGATACGATCCTCGATTGCTAATTGTTTTACATAACTAATTAATGGTTCTTTTTCTAAGCTTTCACTTAGTTCCATCTTTTGAATGATTCGATCTAACCTGGTTCTTACTGTAGGATAAGAAACTTCATAGCTTTTTGCGATTTTCTTTAATGAACCTGAATTTAAAACAAATTTCCGAATAAACTCTGCATCTTCTAAATCTAAAGATAAGATCCAAGCAGGTACATCTTTTTTATCCATTTCCTAACCTCCTTACATTTTTTATCTTACCACACACTTTAACAAAAGTGAACATATCTTTTATAAAAAACTAAATAAAATTAAAATATTTATTAAAAAAGTTAAAAATAACATGGAAATATTGTTTAATATATGTTAAGTTATGAAATAATCAAACAAATAAATGGAGGTAGTTCAAATGAAAAGAACTGGAGAAATGTTATTTTCTATTATCGGAGTGGTGATGTTTATTTTTCTACTGATGGGAAGTATCCTACTATTTGGAAGCGTTCAGAGTAACGCAGAAACAAAAGATTTGGTACAACAATTTATTCAGGATGAGCAGATAACCGCTGTATCCGTTGATCAAGTGGTTGCCTTTTTAGAGAATGGTACATTGTATTTTGTTATTGTCTCGCTGATCAGCATTATCCTAGGTGTTGTTTCCATCATCCTATTAAAAAGAAATCAAACACCTGAAACGGCAGGAAAACTTTTAATAATCACTGGCATATTCAGTACTTTACTGACATTGTTTTTGGGAATTTTTGGAGGAGTAGCTTTCCTGATTGCAGGAATCATGATTATCGCGCGTGGTAAGAAAATGGCTGCTGCTCATTCTTAACAAACTATAATCTATCATAAGAAGGTGATTGAAGTGTTTACTATCTGTTTGAAAGAATTTACATCCTTATTTAAAAGCATTCGATCCATTATCATCATTGCTGTTCTTTTTGGTGTAACAACAGGAGCCGCAAAGCTGATTAGCCAGTTTGAAGCACAACTAATGGAATTTGGGTTAGGAGATAATGCATATGTTGGCGGATTAATGGTCATTCTTTTTCTAGCGTCCCCACTCTTTGTTACAAGCCTGTCCCATAGTGTGATTAATAAAGAAGTGTATGCAAGAACGATTCGATTCCTAGCTACGAAAACATCTAGAGAAAATATAATTATCGGGAAATTTTTAGGTAATTTATTATTCTGGGTAGCGTGCTTATTTATTTCGCTGTTACTGGTTATACCGTTTTCTCATTACTTTTATTACATCGATTTTATTCAATCGGTCATCTTTGTCTCTTATTTCATTGGGTTAACGATTTTACTTTCCACGATTATCAGCAATCCAGCCATTACGATGTTCTTAGGGATTACGATATCCATCGTTTTACCGGTCATTGGTTTATGGAGCATTGGAACAGAAAATATCTTTATAAAGGGAATTAGCTATATCACACCCTATTTTTACTACACCCAAGAAGAGACCTTTTTCACTTATTTCGTAGCACTATTCACCTGCCTATTCATTGCGCTAAGTTTATTAATCTTTAGAAAGAGGGATTTATAATGCAGGCCATTACCACTCATAATCTAACCAAAAAATATGGAAAGAAGACCGTTGTGAACCATATTAATTTAAGTGTAAAAAAAGGTATTATCTTTGGATTTCTAGGTAGGAATGGAGCTGGTAAATCGACTTTTATCAATATGATGACCGGCCTCGCCAAACCGACAAGTGGTTCATTCGAAATACTAGGGCATCAAGAGAGTGCCAGGAAGGATATTCAGCGGAAAATGGGGGTCTTACCTGACTATTCCTCCTTTTATGAGAACGATACTGCTTTAGATCACTTAACGTACTTTAGTAAAATCTTGCAATTATCATTATCGAAAGAAGAGTTACGACAGACCTTAATTAAAGTTGGATTAGAAGATGCAGCAAATGTAAAAATCAAAAATTTCTCGTTTGGAATGAAGAAGAAGTTAGGAATTGCCCAAGCCATCATGAACCAACCAGAAATTTTATTTCTAGATGAACCAACATCTGGCGTTGATGCAAATTCCGTTCTAACAATCCATGCCCTAATTAAAGAGATAGCATCCACTGGCACAACTATTTTCTTAACATCCCATAATCTTGACGAAGTGGAAAAATTATGTGATGAAGTGGCGATTATGAATAAGGGAGTTATCCAAACAAAAGGAAATATGGATCAGTTAAGAGCCCAATATCAACAAAATATAGCAATCTATATAAAGCATAGTATTCTTTCAGAGAATCAACAAATAGACTTAAAGAAGGAGTTAAGCTTTTTAGCAGAAAGCTCGAATATCACCTCGACCTATTCAGAACTTTTTGTTAAGGATGAAAAAGTGATTCCTGAGATTAATCGAATACTTGTTAACAACCTAATCGATGTTTATCGAATAGAAGTAGATCAACCATCACTAGAAGAGATTTTTCTTCATTTAGGAGAAGATAGGGAAAGTGCTTGAAGCTTTCCTTTATTCTTCTCTTAAAATCTATAAAAAATACGGTTAGATAAGGAGGACGGTATAAGTGTATCAAATAAAAGAACCGACGCAGAGAATTTCACCAAAGACCATAAAGGTTTGGAGAATTACCGATACATTAAGTATCATAGGATTTCTATGTTTGTTAGGATTTCTTCTATTTTTACACAATTATTATAGTTGGTCACCTTGGATCGAATACGTAATCTATGGGTTTCTCGCTCTCACGGCTGTATCAGCAATTATGGAACTGCTTATTATCCCTGTCTATAAACAGAAAACCTGGAGGTACGAAATCGATCATCATTGCATCCAATTAAAGCATGGTGGTGCTATCAAGAAAACCCATATGGTTATACCAATGGACAAAGTGTATTATGTGGACACCTATCAAGGACCCCTCTTACAAAAATACCAATTATCCACTATCAAAATTGGTACAGTAGGCTATGTTCATGAAATCCCTGGTATACCAGTGGAAGAAGCTACCGAAATACGCAATTACATCGCATACTTAGCAGGAATTTCCAAAATGGATTTAGAAAAGGAAGAGAAAAATGGAAAATAACGTTTTACATGAAAATAGGGAACCTATAAGAAAGTTACATCCGCTATGGATGTTCGCGGAATTTCTCAAATCAATAAAAGGCTTGTTTTTCTTTTTTATTTTTCTATCTGTTGTTTTAGGTTTTTCTTCTCATTCTATCTTTTCAATATATGGTTTCATAGGCATTTGTCTATTTCTTTGTTATCAAATTGTATCCATTCTTTTGGAGTGGAAGCATTTTGGATATTCGATTCAAGATGATGAGCTATTTATTAAAAAAGGAAGATTCCTTACCATTAAACGGTACTTTCCAATAAATCGCATTCAAAGTTTGAATCAGAGTACACCTTTTTTCCATCGATTATTTGGCTTAACCTCCTTATTAATCGATGCCGGTTCTAGTGACAAGGACAGCTCTATTAAATTAGAAATGATTAGCATACAAGATGCCAATGATATTAAAAAGCAACTTTCCAAGCTTGGAAATGGAACTATCGATATAACGGAAGAGGATCATACAAATGAAGAAACAGCACTTGAAGACACCAAACAGAAACTAAAAAAGCATTATGAAATAAGCGTAAAAGAAATCCTTGTCGCTTCTCTTACTTCACTACGATTACTGTTCTTTCTCACATTGGTTTATTCGGTTTACTCAGAAATAAGCCATTTCTTTTCGATTGATCAATACGTAGATCAGTTCATCGATATTTTCTTATCATCTTGGTTCCTAACCATTACTGGCATTGTTCTTTTATTGGTTCTATCGATGCTATATGGAGTATTAAAGACATATATCCAATATGGCGGATTTACCGTTGCATCTGATTCAAACCATATTTATATTGCCAAAGGAAAAATAAATACAACCTACTCTTCCATAGCAAAAGACCGAATCCAAGCACTAACGATGAACAGTAGTTTTGTCCATAAATTACTACATATCGTTCAGGTAAAAATGATTAGTGCTACCGATACAGAAGATGAAGTCATTCAAGCATCCAATGTACTATTTCCATTTATACATAAGTATCGTGCAAGAAATCTAATCGCCGAAGTTACGCAGGAATTTCATATTAAAAATAATATGATGAGAATTCCAAGGTCTTCTATCCTTGTCAAACTACTAAGAACAATGATCTTATGGTTACTAATTCCAGTTTTCCTTTATTATTTTTATCCTGGATTCTGGTATATTGCCACCATCATCTTCGCTCTGACCATTTTGTCACAAATAGTAAGTGGATTATATAGCAGTTATTCCATAAATGGCTCCTTTATGCAAATCGAAAAAGGTGCCCTCTCAACAAAGTTTTTTATCACAAATAGAGATAAAATAGAACGACTCATCGTAACCGAAACAGCCATTCAACGAAAACTAGGTTTAGCCTCCATGAAAATCATCTCACGAGCCAAACCAACCAAAACCACAACCATACACGACATACCAAAAGAAGCAGCAAATCGTTACTATGAATGGTATTTGGAAGGGACACGGGGACAGGTTCCTCGTCCCCCTTCCTGTCTTGCATTTATTGATAAAAATTAGTAATTTCAGTAAGTAAAGCAGCACCTGCACACGAATGTAGGTGCTGCTTTTTTCTCATTTTTAGCCTTCTCCCTCGTGCAGGTGCCTGGCACTCCCCGATTTTTGTCGAATATAGATCGTCCTATTATCACTCTGGTGCAAACGTTTGTTTGATCCTTCGTACAATACAATTTCCATTCTGGGACGAGGAACCTGTCCCTCTGTCCCATTAAATCAATAATATGAATTGTTTGTAAGAAATACGAACCTGAATACTAAATAAATACTGGTAAAGACTAATCTCAAAAGAGAAGGAGATTATTTCTGTTATGTTCGGACTTATTATTGCGATTATTCTTTTTAATATTGTTGCTTTTAGCCTGGTAAAACGACTAACTAAAAGTCAAATGGTACATATGTGGTTATTTACGGCCTTCTTTCATCTTATTGTGGATCTTTATTTAGGTTTTAAATATGAAGGTTATTGGTATTTTAATCAAGGAATGGAGTGGTTGGATTTGCCAGCCATACTTTTATTATCTCCACCTGCAATCCTGTTGTTTTTAGATAGATATCCATTTCACGAACTTCTTTTAAAGCGTTTTTTTTATATTGTAGGATGGTCCCTAATAATAGTGGTTTATGAAGCCATTTCTTTGCTTCCAGAACCTTGGGGATTTTTTCATTATGGATGGTGGAAGTTAGTATATTCAGCCATCCTATACCCACTACTATTCAGCATTGCATTGTTTTATTATAAATGGATTGGTCGTATTGAGGAAAAAGAGAAAGAATAAATTCTTCTAGAAACTAACTATAATTTTTTTCCCAAGGAGTAGCAGTAAATGAACAATTATAGCAATGATAATACAGTAAGGCGTTATAAAGCCCATGTAAGTGTAGTTGGAACAACCCAACTACATTTACGTAACCCTTATATAATCGCATGGTGGTCTGCTGCATTCCCGGGATTTGGTCACCTTCTTTTGTCTAAATATCTTAGGGGATATACCCTTTTTTTGTGGGAGATTCTCGTGAATAATATGTCTCATTTGAATCATGCCATTATGTATTCTTTTACCGGAAATATTAAAATGGCGATTGAGATCATTGAACCGAGATGGCTTCTTTTATATCTTCCCGTCTATATTTTTGGTATTTGGGACAGTTACAGGACCTCCGTGGATATGAACAAAGTCTATATATTAGCAGAACGGGAAGATGCAACTTTTAATTCCTATGTCCTTGGGGGAGTGGAAATTAATTATCTAGACAAAAGAAGTCCGATAATGGCAATATTATGGTCCTTTCTTACACCAGGGTTGGGGCAATTATATATCCACCGAGTCATCACGGCAATTTTTGTAATGGCATTTACAATTATTTTTGTGTACTTCTCCAATTTTCTAATCGCTATTCACCTCCTTTTCCTAGGAGAGATTGGACAAGCGACAGAAACACTTAATCCGCAGTGGTTTTTGTTTCTTCCTTCCCACATCGGCTTTGCTGTGTATGATGCATACGTGAATACCGTGGAAAACAATAAACTATACGAAAGTGAACAACGAAATTTTCTAAAGAAGAACTATCAGCAATTTCGTCTAAAAATAACTGCATCACAAGAGGTGAAATAAGTTGCAAATCTTCTCTACTTTTGAGCACTCATCCTATCTCGAGTTAGCGATTACCTCTATAGAGAAAGCAGGAATACAAAAAGAAAATATTCTTGCTGTACCGCTTATGAACCGAGTTCAAGAAAGGAAATTATTTGATACACTTCATCGCGCTGACGGTATTAGTTTATTTGATAAAGGAGCGGCCATTGGAACAGCATTTTCTGTTATTGGAACGAGTATTGGTTTTGTACTAGAATGGGGGCCGATTTTTTGGGGATTAATAGGTGGTGCAACTGGATTTATCATTGGATTTATAATAGATTTCATCTTTTATAAAATCATACATAAAAGAAAAAGGATATTAGAAGGAAAACATTCCGAAGTAATCTTAGTGATCAACTGCCCTAATGAACTGACAGAAAAAGTAGAACAGCTGTTATGGGACCATCTTGCATTAGGAGTAGCAAAAATAGATGGATAAGGGACATGGGGACAGGTTCCTCGTCCCCCTTCCTGTTTTGCTTTTTTTGACAAAAATTAGTAATTTCACTAAGTAAAGCAGCACCTGCACACGGATGCAGATGCTGCTTTTTTCTCATTTTTAACCTTCTCCCCCTCGTGCAAGTGCCATCCTGCAGGTGCCTGGCACTCCTCGATTTTTGTCGAATATAGACCGTCTTATTTTCACGCTGTTTCAAACGTTTGTTTGGCCCTTCGTACAATACCATTTCCATTCTGGGACGAGGAACCTGTCCCTCTGTCCCCTCTGTCCTACTTACTGATAAACCAATTGTTGGACGACTTCTTTGTCTGTGTGATCTTTTCCGTCTTTGTATACGACTTTTTCTGGTGTGATGCAGTTGCTTACTGGGCAAACGTTTAGGCACAGGTGGCAACCTACGCATTTGTCTTCGAGAATGATTGGTTTTCTGTTTTGGCTATCCCATTCGATGGCTTGATGAGAACCGTCATAACAGGAAATATAGCATCTACCGCACCCAAGACATTTGTCCATGTCAACGGTTGGGATAATCATAAAGGATCGGTCTAAGTCCTCAGATGGAACGATATTGTCCACGGCAATTCCAACCAACTCCTCCAGCCTGTCAACGCCGCGTTCATCCATATAATGACTTAGTCCACTAATTAGATCATCGACAATTCGGTAGCCATATTGCATAACAGATGTCGTTACTTGTAGATTTCGGCAACCGAGAAGAATGAATTCAATTGCATCCTGCCAGGTCTCAATACCACCCATTCCACTAAGTTCTAAGTCTTTCAACTCTTCACATTGCGCTAATTCTGTAATAAACCGAAGTGCAATAGGTTTAGCTGCATTCCCAGAATAACCGGAGACAGATGATTTTCCATTGACAACCGGTTTCCCTGTCAAATTGTCCAAATCAAGATTCGTCAAACTTTTTATTGTATTAATAGCAGAAACACTTTTCGCTCCGCCTTTCGCTGCAGCAATGGCAGGAACGGACATTTTCGTAATATTTGGCGTCATCTTCGCAACCACCGGAAGATGCGTACTTTCAACAACTGCCCGCGTATATTTTTCTACGAGTTCTGGACTTTGACCAACATCTGCCCCCATGTCATGGCTGGTCATTTGCGGACAGGAAAAATTCAGTTCAATGATATCTGCTCCTGCCTCGGTAACGGCCTTTGCCAATGTTCGCCATTCCTCTTCATTAGAACCCATGATGCTGACACCAATTACCTTGGTTGGATAGGATTCCTTCAATTTTTTAATTTCAATGACATTCTTTTCCAAAGGCAATTCAGAAATCTGTTCCATGTTCTTAAATCCAGTCCAAGAGGAAGGTTCATTGGATATAATATCAAACCTCGGGGAACACTCATTCATCCCTTCTATCCCAACTGTTTTATAAAAAATTCCCGCCCAACCTGCATCGAATGCCTTAGAAATCTGCTCCGCATTATTACACACAGGAGAGGATGATAAAAAGAACGGATTTTCACAATGTACACCCAAAAAATCAATGGATAAATCTTTTTTCATGTCGGTTCCAACTCCTATTCATTAAAAGTATTCATCATTTTTGCAGCTGCTTCTTTTCCTTCTGCAACAGCCTGTACAACCGTGTCGCCGCCATTCACCATATCGCCACCAGTAAAGATGCCTGCCGCTTGCTTCCAGGCTTCCGCTTCATCGCGTGTCGTTTGTCCTACTGCTAAAATGACGGTATCTGCTTCCAATTCCATCGTTGATCCGTTCGTTACATGTTCAAAACGGACACGTTCTACCTTTTCATCGCCAATAAAGGCAACAGGCATGAACTCGGAAATAAGTGGAATCCCCATTTGAAAGTCATACATTTTTTCCTTTTGCGTAGCTGGGGCATGTTCCAGGCTTTCTACAAATACATCATAGATGGAATCAGCGCCTAAAAGCTTACAGGTTGCCGCACTATCCATGGCAACGTCACCACCACCAATAATTACGACATTACCAAGGGAGGAATAACTTTCTTTGTTTTCCCTTGCTTTGGATAAAAAGTCTATGGCCGGAAAAATTCCATCTAAATTAGATCCAGGAATATTCAATGTTTTTGCTTCCCATGTTCCTACACCAACAAAAACACCGTCGTATTTTTCCTTCATTTGCTCCAACTCTTCCGATGTCACCTTATGATTCAGTTCAAATTTCACGCCCAATTTTTCCAGCTGGCTGATATCATGATCAACGACTGTTTCCGGAAGACGGTATGGCGGAATCTCATAGCGCAGCATGCCACCAGGCTGACTATGTTCATCAAAAATGGTAACATCTACACCCTGTTTGGAAAGTTCGGCAGCACATGCTAGACTTGCAGGCCCCGCACCAATACAAGCAACGCTTTTCCCACTGTATGTATCTGTTTGGCTTAAATAGGTTTTATCCATTTTGCGCTCATATTCTGTTGCAAATTGCTGCAACTTCCCAATTTGTATCGGACTATCAATACCACATCGACTACAAGCTGCTTCACAAAGCTTTTCGTGTGGACAAATAAGAGCACAACTTGCACCTAGAATATTATTTTCACGGATGATTTCTGCTGCTCCGTTTACATTTTTAAAACGTATACTTCGGATGAACTGATCTGGAGCTGTACCAGAAGGACAGCCATACTTACATGGGGCATCCTCGCATAGCAAGCACCTTGAAGCTTCTTCCATCGCCATACGGAAATCAAACGCTTCCACTTGTTCTGGCTCATACTCGACTGTTGGATTTACTACCATAACGATAACCTCCTAATTTTCCTCAAATTCATGTATGCTGTTTGAATACTTCACTTTATAAACTGAGCTGCTTCTTTCTCATCTGGAACATGTGTATCACGGGATTGATGGTAGTGTTGTGGGGCAAGCTTCCGGTACCAGTCGGAGAATTTTTTCCCAAGCTCTGCACATAGAAAGCCAAGTAACGCACCACTCAAAAGGGACAATAGTAGTACAAACCATCCCCCGCTAATAGCAAAAGTGGAAAAACAGCCAACAAAAATTCCAGGCGTGTAATTCATCAATCGTACTTTTCCAAGTAAACACATGATACTGGTTACAATCCCACTAAAAATCGCCGCACCCCCAGGAATATCGACCACACCAGATAAACCGAGGATCAACAGACCACAGGCAACCCCTGTGGTATTGCAAAGCATGGCTTTCCCCATGGCTTTCCCACCACCTGTTCCAACGGCAAAAAACGTGGTACACCCAGCAAACCCAGCCCAGGTTAACATCCCAAACAGCGGGGCAATAAAAGACCATATCCCACACAACAAGCCGGTAGCTAAAACACTAGCCATTCTTACCTCCTCCTAAAACTATAATGTGAAATAACAAACAAACTTACAAACTCCTAAACTCAATTTATAAACAAGAAAGCATTCAGTTACATAACCCAATTGTAAAGGCTTAACCAATATCGGTAAATATGTTTGTTCAACGTTTCACAAATGTTTCTTAACTAACCACTAACGGTACCAACAGTAAAAAGAGGAAAAACCGGGGGACGCGGGGACAGGTTCCTCGTCCCAGGCTGTCTATCAACCGACATGACCTTTTTATCAACCGACTTGTCCATTCTATCAACCGCCTTACTCTTTCTATCAACCGCATCACTCTTTCTATCAACCGCCTTACTCTTTCTATCAACCGCCTCACTCTTTCTATCAACCGCATCACTCTTTCTATCAACCGCATCACTCTTTCTATCAACCGCATCACTCTTTCTATCAACCGACTCACTCTTTCTATCAACCGACTCACTCTTTCTATCAACCGACTCACTCTTTCTATCAACCGACTCACTCTTTCTATCAACCGACTCACTCTTTCTATCAACCGACTCACTCTTTCTATCAACCGACTCACTCTTTCTATCAACCGACTCACTCTTTCTATCAACCGCCTCGCTCTTTCAACCCCCTCACTCTTTCTATCAACCGCCTTACTCTTTCTATCAACCGACTTACTCTTTCTATCAACCGACTTACTCTTTCTATCAACCGACTTACTCTTTCTATCAACCGCCTTACTCTTTCTATCAACCGCCTCTCTCCCTCTATCAACCGACTCAATCTTTCTATCAACCGCCTCGCTCTTTCTATCAACCGCCTCGCTCTTTCTATCAACCGCCTCGCTCTTTCTATCAACCGACTCAATCCCTCTATCAACCGACTCAATCCCTCTATCAACCGACTCAATCCCTCTATCAACCGACTCAATCCCTCTATCAACCGCCTCAATCCTCAACATACCGGGGGACGAGGAACCTGTCCCTCCGTCCCCCGAAAAATTTAATCCCACCTTCCTCTTGTTTTGTTCGATTATATTTATGAAAGGGAGGTGAGAAACATGGCAACAGCAGCTCTAAAGAATTCCACGATGCAGTTGGTTTTTAACGATGGAAACGATTTGGAAACTGGTTTACCAGTGTACAAGTACAAAACATTCAGCAACATCAAGACTACTGCTACTCCGGACCAGTTACATGCCGTAGCTACAACGATTGCTAGTCTACAGGAGAGACCACTTTTCAACGTGGTTCGTAAAGACAATTCCGATATTATCGGCGAATAACAGATTAAAGGATTTACGAATTCATATGGAAAGGAGGGAAATCCATGAAAAAACTAGAACTTAAATTTAAAAACGAGGATGGCAAAACCGTCACCTACTCCATCGAAAATCCAATAGAACCAGTAGAAGCTTCAACGGTTAGTGCAGCAATGGATGAGATTATTTCACAAAATGCTTTCACATCCAATGGCGGAGATTTAACAGCAAAATACAGCGCACGCGTTGTAGAAAATATTGTAGAGGACATTGACTTAGGATTATAAATTACATGAAGTAGACCAGCAGCCCAGATTGCTGGTCTATTTTTTCTAAGCAAACTAGAAAGGAGGCTACGTCATGGAAGCATGGGTAACATTCATCACCGAAGTAGGTTTTCCCATAGCGGTAACATTTTATCTACTCCACCGAATCGAAGGAAAACTAAACCAGCTGATCGAATCGATTCACAGTCTACCAGACAAAATGTAGAGGGGACATGGGGACAGGTTCATTGTCCCTATTTTCCATCTTACCTGGGACGAGGAACCTGTCCCTCCGTCCCCCTCAAGGCTAAAAATTACCTATATAAAAAGAGGATTAAATAGATTTTTGTCGAATAAAGTAAATATGCAATGGAAGGCATTGCATTTCCATTGCAAAAAATAAAGGAGAAAGGATTGAAGTAATGAAAGAAAAGAACGAATCCATTAAAAAGGTTTTGGAATTTTCCCAATCGAAAACCAATAGGAAACAGTTTCGACATGATTATCCTATTCCTAAAGAAATAAGAGATGAAATGATGACGGAAATTTATGCTGACTTCACGAAATATGTTACCCTTTGTCATTATGATCAACTTCACCCACAGCTTCATGAGTTCAGTGAGGAGCATCAAACCAAACCTGATAAAAGAGGTGCGCTGGAATATAATCTATTTTGGTCTATCATAAACTATCTTGCAGATGAAAATTCGGAAAGTAGTTGTGTGGAGGACTATATTGCAGAAAATTACCTTCATCTAAAGACAAAACCTTTAATAACCTCCTGGTTGCGAGAGTGGGACAAGGCAATACCTAAATTTTATTATGTTGGCTACAAATACAATGATCGTTCCTTCGTTGTCGTTGACATGCTGGAAAATAAAACATTGGATGTAATCGTATATAATCAAGACGCAGTTCCCCCTAAAAAAGGCGAAATCGTCATGGGTATATTGATTCCAGAAGGGGATGCATTATATTTCCCAATCATTGATTTTTATCATTTTGATTTTACAGCTAGAGAAGAAATAGGAAGGCATATCCTCTACTACTTCGAAAAGTATTTAAAAGACTTCACGCTAAGAGAAGCATTTTTCCACGTTCTATCCGCAGCATTGCAAGTCGAGCAATATTTCTCCAAAGAACATACATCTTCCCAATAAATGCTTGTTTAAGCAAACCAAAAAGGTTCTGAGCCCAGAAGCGAAGCCAGAACCTTTTTTGCTTTATGTGGACAAAGGGACAGGTCCCTCTGTCCCCTGGCCTCCCACTTATATTTTAATAATTGCTTTTGTAATACCGTGCCGAGGATAATTTGCTAGTACTTCTGGTACTTCTTCTAATGAGAGCGTATGCGAGATTAGTGATAAGACGTCCAGTTTTTCTTGGCCAAGCAAATGGACGGAGTCTTGCAGTGTAAAGGGATTGATAAAGGAACCATGAATGTTTAATTCTTTACGAAAGATGTCATAAGCCGCAATGTTAATGGCTGTTGTTGGAGATGGGACACCGAACAGCAGAACCTCAGCGCCTTTTGCAGCACTGCCAATAGCTGTTTCAATGGTTTCTTTCCTACCAACACATTCAATAACTAAATCATAATCCCCTATAAACTCATTCCTGTTTGTATACGTTTGATCAGCACCTAAAGCCAGTAATTGCTCATGTTTTTTCGTATCTATCTCACAAACGTCGATTTGATATGGGTTTTTCAAGCGAACGGTTTGTAAGAACAAGGACCCTATGAAACCACCGCCGATAATTAACACTTTGGAGTAGGGTTTAATGCCCTTAATTTGGTCAAATCCATGCAGGACACAACTCAAAGGCTCCACTAAGGCTCCTGCTTTAAGTGGTATCGTATTTGGCAGTTTCAGACAGTTCGCTTCTGGAACAGCACAATATTCCGCCATTCCTCCATTTCTTGTAACGCCAATGGCAGATAGATTATCACAAAGCTGGACACGACCTTGTCTGCAATAATCACACTTCCCACAATAACTATTCGGATCAACCGCTACATGATCGCCAACCTGAATCGTCGTAACTTCCTCACCTACCGCAACCACTTCCCCTGAAAATTCGTGGCCCAATGTAATTGGTGGCGTCACTTCCGCCGATCCTGGTTCCCCATGAAAGATATGAACATCCGTACCACAAATACCACAATACTTCACATTAACTAAGACTTCATCTTGATGAATAGTAGGTTGTTCCACCTCTTGCACACTCATTTTTTCTTTTTCAGTTAAAACTAAGGCTTTCATCGTCATCCTCCTCGTGAAAAATAGGGCCGGTTCTAGTTGATCGTTTATAAGGATGATAATCGAACCATCTCTATTTAACTATCAATTGTCTGTAGATTTACTTAGAAAACGTTATCAATAAACATTTTAATACATCATGCTTAAATTGAACAGGGGGACACGGGGACAGGTTCCTCGTCCCAATCTACACCTGTCATAAATAGACTGCTATTTTAGTAGAGAAAGTTACACGAAAAAACAGCACCCGTTATGGTGTGCTGTTTTTTTAATATATATTACAAAAGCATTTTCCTGTTAACAAACGTTTGTTTGAGTCTCCATTCTATATAAAATGAGCTCAAATACTGGGACGAGGAACCTGTCCCTCTGTCCCCTTCTACCTGGACGAGGAACCTTCGTCCCCTTCACCTTGAAAGGCTTTTTTTGCTTCTTCTACTGGTTCGGTTATGTCGTCGACTACTTCTTTCGTTGAGTTTCTGAATTCACTTAATGTTTGACCGACTGCTTTTCCGAGTTGTGGAAGTTTGGATGGTCCGAATATAATCAATGCAATCACTAAAATAATAATTAAACCAGGTACTCCGATATTCATCATTTTGTTCCCCTCCTTTTTTTATTAGACTAATGCTCCTGCGCCTTCTTTTAAGTATTTAATCATGCCTTCTGTTGCGTGGTAAGTAAGTGCCGCTGCCGTAGTTGTCGGGTTTGTAACACCAAAATGAGGGAATGCAGAGGCTCCACATACAAATAGATTGTCCATATCCCACATTTGTAGATATTTATTTACAGCTGAGTTCGAAGAGTCTACCCCCATAATAGCTCCGCCTCCATTATGTTGGTATGCAAGGCCGCCACTAAAATGTTCAGCAGCAGGGGCTGGCAGTATATGAGTAGCACCCATTTTTTCTAGTATTTCAATTTGTTTAGCTTGAATAAATTTATGAATTTCCATATCATTTTCGGAATAGTCCCACGTTATCCGAATCAATGGATCTCCATTTTCATCTTTATACGTTGGATCTAAATCTAGATAATAATCTTTGTAGGGCAATGTTGCCTTTTGACTGACTAGTGACAAAGCACGATTATGATAGAATAAAGACTGCTTTTTAAACTCCTTTCCCCACTGCGGTGTATCCGGAGAGGTTAGGTTTGTTGCTATAGGTGCATTCCCAGAAAAACGAATTTCAATTTCTCCCCCATGAAGAAAGTTTAGGTTACTATGATCAAATAAATCACCAGTATAATCAGTGAATGACATTCCGTATGCACCAGTTGTAGCATAATTATTGAACTTTTGATCATCAAACAAACCGGTAGTTGAAGTTCCAAAGTGGTGATCGGTAAAGTTTTTTCCTATTACTCCTGTTCCCGTTTCAGGATTATATGGTTCTCCAATTTCCGATAATAACAACAACCGAACATTATTAAACACAAAACTAGTTAAGACAACCAAATCCGCTGGTTGTTCAAATTCTTCTCCTGTTCTCGTATCTTGGTATAGTACACCTGTCGCCTTTCCATTTTCATGCAAAACCCGAATAACTTTTGCGTGTGTTCGAAGGTTAAACTTCCCAGTTTTTTGAGCTGTAGGGATAACCGTTACAACAGGATCTGCCTTTGCTCCATATTCGCAATAATTAGGTGTACAAAATGCACAGTATTGACAAGCATTTAGTTTTTCTCCATCAGGATTGGTGTATGCTTGAGAAACAGTACCTGTTGGAATCATAAATGGTTTATATCCCATTTCCTTCACTACTTTTTCAAACATGCGAATTCCTTCATTCTTTTTAAGCGGAGGATTCGGATAAGGATTAGAACGTTCTGGATAATTTGGGTCTGGTTCTCCAGAAATACCTGCCATTTGTTCAAACATATCAAAATGCGGTTCTAACTCATCATACGTAATACCCCAATCTTGAAGCGTCATATTTTCAGGTATTTTATCTTCACCGTACTTTTCAATGGTTTTCGAACGAATTTCAAAATCATATGGATAATATCGATGTGTCTGTGCTCCCCAGTGACTTCCTCCACCACCGACACCTTCACCTACTACTGCCATTCCTTGATCCCGAATGGGTACAGCTTCGTCGTCGAGCGTGTTTCTTACTGTATAACTTTCACTTTTTAAACTCTGAGTCCCCCCTCCCCTATGCGTATACCGCAACTCATCATGCGTATGCAAATAATCCTTCAAATTCTTCTCTTTCCCTTTATCCAATCCCACAACATTAAATCCCGCTTTCGTCAGTTCTGCAGCAACAATACCTCCCATCCAACCGACACCAACGGTTACAACATCCACTTTGTCTAATTTTTTCGCCATGGTATTCCCTCCTGTATTCTATCTTTACATATGATCACTTAAGCTTATCGGTTCTTTTTTCACAAATTCTTTGGACTCAACCACATCAATGTAAGACATATAAGCACCTGGGAACTCTTTCATCTTCCAACCTTCCATATTCTTGTTGCCACCATACAACGGATCACAGTAGCAACCTTCTAGGGTTAACTGTCTTAATAGCGCAAAGAATTCACCGGACGTAACAAGACTCATTTTTATATCGCCACTTTCAAATTCTTGCAATAGCGCAATTTGATCCTCCTCGGCTAAAGCGTTGAACGTATCATCATGCCTTTCCTGACTAATTTCATTTAATTTTCGTACTCCCTGAAGCATGATGTCGCCACGGGATAATGGTGTTTGGCCATTGGTGAATGGTCTCACTCGGTAATCATCTACATTGCTCCCCCAAGGCCCAGCCAACTGCTTATCGATAAAATAAGGAGCACCAAGTCCTATCGCCCCAGGACCTAGGTCATCTTCCGGAAAAATCACCTCTGTAGCTGCAGCTAATGCTTCAAAATCTTCCTTTCTCGTGAAAAACTGCATGGCTTCGGTATAATCCGGCATTTCTTTTGGCTCAGCTGGCTCCGGCTGCTCGGTAACCGTTTCCACCTTTTCAGTTGACTCCTCGAGATTTGGATTGATAAATGCACCAATACTCCCACCAATGATAAACCCACCAACCGTCAATCCAGTTCCTTGAATAAAATTTCTTCGAGAAATTTTTTTCTCTAGTTGCTCTTCCAGCTTGTTATCCTTGTTGTTATCAGTCATTCTCATACTCCCCTTCTTTGTCTTTTTATCGACCAGCCAGATAACAAAATACTAATCTCAAACAATAGGAATAATGGGAAAATAATTAATAAATCACTAACAAGATCAGGTGGGGTAATCGAAACACCCACAACAACTAAAATAAAATACGCATATTTTCTTACCTTCTTCAGCTTACGAGGGTCAATGATTCCTAGTTTTGATAAAAATAAAACGACAACCGGCATTTCAAAAACAATGCTAACGGGAAAAACGATATTAAATAGAAAGGTAAAATATTGACTGATGCCATACGTTTCAATTACACCAATAGATTGATTAATAGAACCCATAAATTCCAGAACGATGGGAAACAAGACCAAGAAACTAAACGACACCCCTAATATAAATAAGAAAAAAGATAGTGGGATATAGAAGATCGTGCCTTTGGCTTCCTGTTCCGTTAATCCTGGCTTGATAAATGCCCATACTTCATATAAAAAAACAGGTAATGTAAATAAAATACTAACCAGAAGTGCACATTTAATATAAATCATAAAGCCATCTGTAAAACTAAACACATTCCACGTCACCGTATTTGGCAACGTATATTCACTAATAAGTGTCAACATAGGGGGTGCGACGATAAAACCAGCAATCATCGTAACCATAAAAAAAGCAGCAACAACAATTAGTCGCTTTCTTAACTCTGTTAAATGCTCCACCAACGACATTTCCTGTTCCATGTTTATCACCTATTTTTCTAAATTCCTTTTTGTAAACCCTTACATTTTTCTGGTAAGAAAAATACTAAAAATCCTTGAGTGAAACGTAATAGTATCATCGACTCAAAACTAACCCTAACTCGTGTTAATAACCTACACCCTCCCCCACAACTAGTTCAAAAGTTTGTTATTAGCAATATATTTAGAACAACCATAAATTATGTCTAAAATTTTGGGACACGGGGACAGGTTCCTCGTCCCCCCACCCAACAAGCAAAAATATATAAACTCCAAAAAAAACGCAGCACCCCTTCATCCAAAGAGTGCTGCATTATACGTTTTCTATTAAATTCACTAAGTGACAATCTAGTGAAAGGAGTGCAGATAAATCCATATGGAGATGGGGGACGGTGAACCTGTCCCCTCGTCCCCCTACTCACATAATGCGATTGCGCCTAATACTCCTTGTTCATCTTCGAGGCTTGGGGCGACGATTAATTCGTTGACGTTTTCTACTTGTAAGTAGCCGTTTAGTAGTTCCATGAATTGCTGGCGGATCATGCTGTATAGTTTTTCTTGTTTCATGACACCGCCGCCTAAAATGATTTTTTCAGGCTGCAGGACGACAAAGTAGTTCATTATGGCTTGTGCTAGATAATATGCTTCGATTTCCCAAACTTTTTCGTTATCTACAAGCTCGATTCCTTTTTTGCTGTAACGTTTTTCAATTGCTGTTCCGGAGGCGAGTCCTTCGATACAGGAACCGTGACTGGGGCATGCTCCTTCAAAGGGATCTTCTTCATGTTTTTGGACCAAAATATGCCCCATTTCGGAATGGTTTCTCCCCTGGAATACTTTTCCATCTTGAACCAAACCTGCACCAATACCTGTCCCGACCGTAATATAAAGGCAACTGTCAACGCCACGGCTGACTCCATAATTGTACTCGCCTAGGCATGCAGCATTCACATCGGTATCTAAATAAACAGGTACCGAGTAGTCTGCCTGAAATTTCTTCAGTAATGGATAATTCCTCCATTTTGTTTTTGGTGTGTTTAAAATGTTTCCGTATGTATCACTATGCCGATTCAAATCAACAGGGCCAAATGTACCTACGCCAAGAGCCGTAATATCATGTTGATCAAAAAACGCCTTTGCTTCAGCCAGTGTTGCATCCGGATCTCCGGTTGGAAAGCTAACCTTATCGAGAACTTTCCCATTTTCATCACCAACCGCACATACAAACTTTGTACCACCAGCTTCTATACCGCCAATTAACATCCTTCTACCTCCTATCAAACTAGGCATAGCAACCAGTCGAATGACCGGCTGCACTCACCTGTCCAATTACTTCTTCACTGTTAAAACACTGTCTTGTCCAGCAGTTACCTGACTTTTATCCATAACCGTTATTTCACTCATGTCATCGGTGTTGGTAATAATGACCGGAGTTACCGTACTCTTTGCCTTTTCCCCAATCACGTTCCGATCAAAGCTAATCAACTTATCTCCTTGTTTCACACGATCGCCTTCCGAAACATGAGCAGTGAAACCTTCTCCATCTAAACTAACGGTTTCCAAACCAATATGGATTAAGATTTCTGCTCCATTGTCTGCTAGCAGACCAACAGCATGCTTCGTTGGAAATACTTGCATTATTTTCCCATCAACCGGTGCTACTGCTTCTCCATTCGTTGGTTTTATCGCGAAACCGTCCCCCATCATTTTTTGTGAAAAGACCGGGTCTGGTACGTCCTCAAGGGCTACGAATTCCCCTGTTACCGGAGCCACTAGTGACACTTCTGTTACTTCTTCTTTCTTTTTAAATAATTTCCCAAACATTGTTCCATCTCCAATCTATCATAATTAATAGGCAAATACTCGTTTCTGACTCCATTTCTTTACATCCATCTCCAGCTTTCCTTCCGTTGCAGTGAAGGTAATGCCTTTCGCCTCTGGGTCATCAAAAACTCTGGAAGTAAATACTTCTTCTCCATTATTTACGAAAATTTCCATGGAAGACGTATCTTTGAACATACGTAGACTGTGAAGCGTTTCTACCACGCATTGCCTTTTCTCAACAAAACCCTTACCGTCAAAGGCTCCTCGTTCAAAAGTCAACACTTTCGCTACCGCATCATAGCTAATTCTGCTCGTTTCCCCCATCGTTATGGAAAAACGTTTCGCACGCCAATCCTTGGTAACAACCTCTAGTTCGAACACACTTCCATCGACACCAGGGAGCTCTACTTCTGAACCATCTAGTACCACATTCGTATGGCGGACCTCATCTTCTCTCAGTAGTTCCAGTTCCTTTACTGGGTGCTGAAGCAATTTTCCATTTTTCCATTCCAGCTCTCTAGGAATAGTTAACGCATGGATCCATTCGTGCTTTACAGTTGGCTGAACGCCATCTTCTTCTGAGTTACCCATCCATCCAAATAAGATTTTGCGGCCTTTTCCATCCTCCATCGTTTGCGGAGCATAGAAATCAAACCCTCTATCTAATTCATCAAATTCGCCATGTTCTAAGGAAAGAGTCTCGTAATCCATTTTTCCTGCAAAATAGCCGGATTGGTAAATATTTTGATACCTCAATCCGTCTGCTTCCAAGCCTTGTGGACAGACAATCAATACGTCCTTTCCATTCACTTCCAGTAAATCCGGACACTCCCACATGTAGCCGAAATCCTCAAGATGATGGTGGTAACTTCCAGCAATTGGGCCTTCAAACTGCCAATCCATCAGGTCTGAAGAAGTAAATAGCACTGCTTCTCCTTGTTCACTTTCCGTTTGTGCCCCTACAATCATGTACCATTTTTCACCATGGTAAAACACTTTCGGATCACGAAAATGGGCCGTATAGCCAGCTGGAACATGAATGACAGGTCCTTTTTTCTCAAAATGAACACCATCTTCAGATATCGCTAAGCATTGATAGGATTCCCGATTTCCTTCCTCATCTTTGACATTTCCTGTATAAAATACATACAATTTCTCGTCCAACACAACCGCACTGCCTGAATAACAGCCATTTTTGTCGTACCACATATCTGGTGCCAAGGCAATCGGAGCTTCTTCCCAATGCACCAAATCATCGGAAACATAATGTCCCCAAAACTTCGCACCATGATCTGTTTCAAACGGATTCCATTGGTAAAACACATGATATTTCCCTTTGAAAAAAACCAAGCCATTTGGATCATTTAACAGACCAACTGGAGGCATGATGTGATAGTGCAGGCGATAGGGATCCCTTGCTACTACTTCTCGATGGGTTTCTACTCGTTCATAAGCCATCTCTTGTTTTACAAATTTTGTCATATTCCAAAACTCCTTAATTGCACGTATGCAAGAAGACTTTCGTGATTTCTTTATGAAAATGAGGCTGGGTCATAACTAAAGTGTTTAACTTAGAAAACGAACAATGTGCTAAATAGCGGAGGAAATATACGTAGACTCCTGCGGGAAGAAGAGCATCGGTGAGACTGCGTAGTGCGTCAGCACGAAGGAGGCTCACCAGCTCCCCGCGGAAAGCGAAGTATATTTCCGGAGCGGTATTTATGCACCCACCCACAAATCATGTTCAGTTTTTCCAATGAAAAAACACTTTTGTCCCAGCCTCATCTTCTTTTAATTTTCCTTCTTCATTTGCTTGTCTGAAAACCCAAATAACCAAGTAAGGGCAAAAGCAACGCCAATCGCAATGACATTAACTAGTAGATATTGCAAGATTTGGCCATTCAAGTAAAGGAGTGTTCCTGGAATAACTGTAATAGCCATCCCTGTCCCTTTCAGACCTAAGATAGAGGCTGCAAAACCACCAGCAGCTCCACCAATTAATCCCATAAAGAATGGTTTCACATATCGTAAATTAACCCCAAAAATAGCTGGCTCGGTAATCCCTAGAAATGCAGATAGAGAGGATGGGAATGCCAACGCTTTTAGTTTGGTTGATTTTGTTTTCATCGCAACTGCTAGCGTCGCTCCACCTTGTGCTGCGATCGATGCTGTAATGATTGCATTGAACGGGTTGTTTCCAAATTTCTCCAGTAATTGAATTTCTAGTAGGTTGAAAATATGGTGAACCCCAGTTATCACGATTAGCTGATGCAAGAATCCGATGAGAAGCCCAGCTATACCCAATGGCAATTCAAGTACTGTAAGTGTTCCTTGTAAAATATATTCTTCCACTACATGGAAAATCGGCCCAATGACAAATAATGCCGCGAAAATCATGATTAATAAGGTTAAAAATGGTGTTAAGATTAAGTCCAATGCTTCTGGAACGCGCTTCCTGATCCAACGTTCTAACTTGGCACCAAGAATACCAGCAATAAACGCAGGAAGCACAGATCCTTGATAACCAACTACAGGAATAAATCCGAAAAATAATAGTGGATCTGCACCTTCTGCCACTCCCCAGGCATTCGGCAATACTGGACTAACGAGCATTAAACCAAGCACCATTCCGATAATAGGTGTTCCACCAAACACGCGGAAGGTAGACCATGCAACCAATGCTGGTAAGAAGACAAATGCCGTATCGGTTAAAATTTCCGTAAATAATAAGAAGTTTTCGGATATGTCATTTGGTGTCAGACCAAATAGCGCCAACACCTGCTCTTGCATAAGTAAACCGCGGAGTCCCATAAATAAGCCAGTTGCCACAAGAACCGGAATAATTGGGACAAACACGTCTCCTAATGTACGGATGGAACGCTGCAATCTATTTCCCTGTTTGCCAGCTTCTTTTTTCTGCTCTTCTTTCGAAACACTATTTACATCTAATTTTTCTACCTCTTCATAAATTCGATTGACCGTCCCTGTTCCAAAAATAACTTGGTACTGACCAGAGTTGAAAAACGCACCTTTCACTTTTTGGATGTTTTCCACCTGATCTTTTTTAATCTTTTCTTCATCGTTCACGATAAAGCGTAATCGAGTCGCACAATGTGTGACAGATGATACATTATCCGTTCCACCAATTGCTTCAATCAGTTCTTTCGCAATTTTCTTGTTTTCGGACATTCTTCTCACTCCTTGATGTATAAATTTTCTCAGTGGAATCGATTCCACATTGTATAAAATAGAAAGATATTCCTATAATATTTTATTCTATGAATATCTGGAATCGATTCCACATCGACCATAGTGTATGGTGGAATCGATTCCAGAAATATCATACACTATTTCGTTCAATTAGTCTATAATCTAAAACAATTTTTTTCTGGAAAACTTTGGAGTTAATATGAGCCAAAATTTGCTTCGCCGCTTCCTCTCCTGCCTTCTCATTTTGATAATCCACCGTCATGAGTGGTGGATCCACATATTGGGAAATCTCAGAAGCCCCAATTCCAGCAATGGCCATATCCGTGGGTACTTTTACGCCATGCTTTTTCAAATAACTCATTGCCCCAATCGCTAATCGGTCGGTTACCGCAAACGTCGCAGTAGGAAGCACCTGTGAACGGGTCATGATTTTTTCCATTGCCTCATACCCTGAATCTATATCGAAAATCCCTTGTTGAATCCATTCTTCCTCGACAGGAAAACCATGGGCAGCCATTTCATCATAGTAACCTTTTTTCCGTAGATACCCTACGGCCCGGTCGGTTTCATCCACTCCAATAAAAGCAATTTTCTTATGGCCTTTATTAATAAAATATCGGGTTAAGTCCCGTGCCACATGGTAATCATCATATGTCACATGAACGATATCCTCCGCCTCCTGGCCAATCATGACAATCGGAATGTCCATTTTTTTCATTTTTTGAAGCAGTTCCGGTTCCGTATTCGTCGCAATCAGCACCATTCCATCGACTTGACGTACCTTCAGTAAATCCAGGTATTCCATTTCCTTCTCTTTATCATGGTCGGTATTCGCTAACAGAATTTGATACCCATGCTTGGATAGCTCTCTCCCAAGGCCAGTGACAATTCTGCTGGGAGTCTCTGTTTGAATCGTTGGCAAAATCACACCAATAACCTTGGTCTTTTTCGTCCGTAACGATTTCGCATATTCACTTGGCACATATCCCGTTTCCTCAATAACCTTCTCCACCCGTTTTCTCGCATCCTCACTCACATACCCAGAATGATTCAATACCCGAGAAACCGTAGAACGAGATACCCCAGCCCTCTCCGCAATATCCTTAATCGTAACCAAAACCCAACACCTCCTAACAAAATCATTTTATCACATAGCGGGACACGGGGACAGGTTCACTGTCCCGATTCTCTGGGACAGTGAACCTGTCCCCGTGTCCCCTCACATTGTGCGCGTAATTCGCATGCTGCACACTTTCCTTTGCGGCTTCTTTTTATATGTTTGACGATGACAAAGAGAGCATATCCGATTATGATGCCACCTAGCAGAATATCAATTAGCATGGAAATCATCTTCTTTCTTATTGGAGTGTTGCAGAAAGGTCCAGCACTTTAGGCAAAACCAAGCAGCCTGCCTCCTTGATAAATCACCACAGCGACTAAGTAGGCCACAAGGAGAGCATAAAGAACAGAGAAAAACGTCCATTTTCTGGAATCTGTTTCTTTTCGAATCGTTGCTACTGTTGCCAGACAGGGAATATACAACAAGATAAACACTAAAAAGCTGTAGGCAGACAGTGGAGTAAAGGCCTCAGCCACCGCTCCTTTCAAATTCCCCAGTTCACTTGTATGATAGACAATGTACATAGTGGATACAACGGATTCTTTGGCTAAAAATCCTGTAATTAAAGCTGCTCCTGCCTGCCATGTTCCAAATCCGAGCGGAATAAACAGCGGTGCAATTAGTCCACCAATCATCGCCAAAAAACTATGCTCCATGTCCACATTCCATGCCCCGGGTCCAGTTACCGACAATAGCCAGATGAAAACCGCACCACCAAAGATGAAGGTTCCCGCTTTTTTTATGAATCCCTTCCCTTTATCCCAAGTGCTTCGTAGTAATGAAGGGAGATAGGGGATGCTATAGGCTGGCAGTTCAATCAAGAAAACGGATTGTTCATTTTTTAAAATCGTGCTTGAAAATACTCTCGCCAGTATTAGCGCCACCACCACGCCTAGTACGTAGAGCGATAACACAACAAGTGCCTGATGACTAGCAAAAAAGGTTCCCGCAAAAATGGCGTAAATCGGGAGTCTCGCCGAACACGACATGAGTGGTGTCAAAAGAATGGTGAGCAGTCGTTCCTTTGGCTGTTCAATCGTTCGTGCTGCCATGACGCCAGGAACATTGCAGCCAAATCCGATAATCATCGGAATAAATGCTTTCCCATTGAGCCCAACCTTTTCCATTGTACGGTCCATCAACAGCGTTACCCTCGCCATATAACCGGAATCTTCCAAAAGCGAGATAAAGAAGAATAGAATCATAATTTGCGGAACAAACACGAGTACCCCGCCAACTCCAGGAAGGATTCCATCCAAAATAAGCCTATGTATAAAGTTCGAGGCACCTAAAAATTCAAGTATTCCCGCTATCCCAACCGTTAGCGGACCTGATAGGAGCGCATCCAGCAAATCAGATAACGGGAAACCTAGCCAATTAAATGTCACCATGAAAATGAGGTATAGTAAAAACAAAAATAGTGGGATGCCCAAATATTTATTCGTTACGATTCGGTCCACTTTTTCGGTCAAGTTCTGTTCTCCTGTTTCCCCTTTTGTTAACGATTGATCAAGGATATCTTGAATATACGCTCTTCGACTAGAGGCGATTACGTCTGAAATATCCCGGTGCTGATACTGCTCGTACACCCGCCCCTCCGTTTCTCTATATATCTGTTTTAAAAAGGTAGCGGATACATCATCATCCAGATACTCCTGTACAGCCTGATTTCCATCCAAATACTGAATCGCAAGCCAGCGCAGAGACGGAGATGCATGATTCTTCTCTTGCAAAAATTGCACCATTTTTTCAATTCCTGACTCCAATACCGCTCCATAATTTAAAAATAAGGGCTTATTGCTCTGCTTTGCATCTTTAGTCAGGCCTTCCTCCAGTACATCACAGCCTTTATTCTTTTTGGCAACTATTGGATATACCCGGCTACCCAGATTAGCGGATAAATGACCGCAGTCTAGCGCAATTCCACGGCGCTTTGCCATATCCACCCGATTCAATGCAATTGTCATTGGCACTCCTAATTCAAGCAGCTGAACGGTTAAATGCATGCTACGTTCCAACTGCGACGCATCTACAATATGTAAAATGGAAGAATAAGAATCTTCCAGCAGAAAATTAGTTACTACCTTTTCATCCATTGAAATGGGATTTAGAGAGTGAACCCCCGGCAAATCAATGATATCTGCCTGATTGTTTTTTAATTTACCAACCTTTTTCTCTACCGTTACCCCACTCCAGTTTCCGACATATTCATAGGAACCAGTCAACTGATTGAATAACGTGGTCTTCCCTGTATTTGGATTCCCAACCAGCGCAATTTGTTTCATGGCCGTTCCACACGAATACAGGAAGCCTCATGCAGTCGGATGCCAACATGTTGCCCATTGCTTTCGATGACACACGGACCACCAAACGGCATAGCTGACTTGATTTGTATCTCGGACCCAATTCGAAAGCCCAAATCTCCCAACCGCCTCCGAACAATGGGGTTTAAACAAGACAAATCCTGAATAACCGCTGTTTGACCCTGATGTAAATTCGATAAGACCATTCCGCATTCCTCCAGTAACCAGCAAATATATTCTCTAATTGATATTGATAACTATTATCAATTATAATACAAAACACGGCACAAAGGGACATAAAACCAAAGTGTAATAAAATGGACATAAATCAGTGGACAGAGGGACAGGTTCCTTGTCCCGTTTCACCGGGACGAGGAACCTGTCCCTCCGTCCCAACCCTCGTCCCTAAAAAAAGGCCCATCCAAAATTGGACAGGACCCAAAAACACTACACGTGGGAAACCACAAATTCTGCTTTCCCATTTACTTCATATTCTTCTACTCCATAAGGAAGGACAAAGTGACTCCCTTTCTCTATGTCAAACGTTTTGCCATTCAGCTTCACCGTCGCATTCCCAGATATCACGCTAACTTGAAGGAAGTCGTGCTCCATCTTAAGGGAAGCTTGTCCATCCAAATCCCAATGATAAACGGTAAAATACTTCTCTTTGACTAATTTCTTAACTGTCAAATCACCCACAACGGTTTCTGTTTGTTCCACCTCAGCATCCTGATGTGGAACGGTGCTCACTTGTTTGGCGCGTTCGAGATGCAATTCACGTGTGTTGCCTGCTGCATCTTTACGGTCATAGTCGTACACTCGATAAGTAATATCAGAGCTCTGCTGCGTTTCCAAGATCACGATTCCTTTTCCAATTGCATGGATTGTACCACTTGGAACGTAAACAAAGTCTCCAGCCTGAACTGGTACACGTCGCAATAGGCTGTCCCACTCTCCATTGTCGACCATTTTTTCCAAATCTTCCTGGGAATCCGCATGATGACCTAAAACCAGTTCTGCCCCTTCTTCTGCACTTAGCACATACCAGCATTCGGTTTTTCCATAAGGAACTCCTTCTACTTCTCGGGCAAAGGCATCATTGGGATGTACCTGGACAGATAAATCATCATTGGCATCCAAAATCTTTACTAATAAAGGATACTCTTCCTCGTTATCTTCGCTTTTATGAAATAATTCCCCATGTTTTTCCCAAGCATCTGCTAGCGTCTGCCCAGCAAGCTCGCCATTCTGAATGATACTAGGGCCATTCGGATGCGCAGAAATCACCCACGCTTCCCCGGTTTGTTCAAAAGGAATAGCATAGTTAAATTCTGTTGTTAATTTTTTCCCGCCCCAAATTCTTTCTTGAAATACAGGCTTTAAAAATATCGGTTCGTTGTACATGTTGTCCTCCATTGTTCAGAAGAGACGGTTTCCACGTTACTCTACACAAGCACCGCCACTCCCAATTTTTCTAGTCCAATTTTATCATATAGAAACAGAAGAGAACACATTTGCCCCCTTCTGTCGCTTTCGCTTATCTAATCGTATCCAATAACTGATACGCTTCTTCTTTTGTACGTACACTCAATAGCTGCTCTCTAAATTCATCATCCATCAATTTACGAGAAAGCATTTGTAAAATTTGCAAATGAGTGTCCCCAGCACTTTCTTCTGGTACAGCAATCATGAAAATTAGTTTTGCATCTGTTCCATCAATGCTGCTCCAATCCACGCCATCACGCTTCATTCCGAAAGCTACGGCAGGACGTTTCACGGTATTCGATTTTCCATGTGGGATAGCGATATGCATACCAAGGCCAGTCGTACTTTGATTTTCACGATCTAGAATCGCTTGTTTAAACACTTCCTTCGATTCTAAAACACCTTTTGCATCAAATTTTCCAATGATCTCATCAATCACTTCATCTCGTTCCGTCCCCTGTAAATCTATCTCGATTAAATCGACATCGGTAATGGACGTAAGCTTCGTAATCTCTTCCTGCTCCTCCGTCTGTACAGGCTCATTTTCCGGAACTTCTTCTTCCTGAAAATCTTCACCCGTAACATCTGCAGCACCTGCAGTAGCTACAGCCGGCTCCACTTCCACATCTTTTTTCAAAAAGTTAACCATAAACGCAGTCACAAGGACACCAGCGATAGCTGCAACAAAGAACATCAGAACATTTTCTACTGCACCTAAAACTGCTACAATTGGGCCGCCGTGTGCTACTTTGTCACCGACACCACCAATCATCGCAATCACCGAACCAACCATGGAACCGACAACAATACTAGGGATAACGCGAAGTGGGTCCTGCGCCGCAAATGGGATGGCACCTTCTGTAATACCGAAGAATCCCATGGTGAAGGATGCTTTTCCTGCTTCTCTCTCATTTTGACGATATTTTCTCTTATTCAGCATCGTTGCTAGTCCCATTCCGATTGGCGGAATACAGATTGCAACGGCAATTGGCCCCATAATTCCGAAGTTCCCCTCTGCAATCATCGCAGAACCAAACAAGAACGCTACTTTATTGAATGGTCCACCCATGTCAACAGCAATCATGAATCCAAGAATCAATGCCAATACAATCGAACTTGCACCTTGCATACCAGCTAGCCAAGCGGTTAAACCTTCAAACACTTGCGCCACTGGAGAACCAATAACATAAATAAATAATAAACCAACAATGACAGAACCGAAAATCGGAATAAAAATAATCGGCATGACCGGCTGAACGGCTTTTGGCACTTTAATTTTCTTAATCGCAAGTGCGACATAACCAGCTAGGAAACCAGCAATAATCCCGCCGATAAAACCAGCACCAGCTTCACTTCCATAAAAACTACCATTCGCTGCAATAAATCCACCAATCATCCCTGGAACAAGTCCTGGACGGTCGGCAATACTTACCGCAATGAACCCAGCCAAAATCGGTACCATGAACATAAAGGCCGTTTCCCCAAGACTCTGTATCTGAGCCCAAATCGAATCCTCAGGAACCACGATTCCACCAGGAGTCTGCTCCCCACCAAGCGTGAGTGCTAGCGCAATCAATAATCCCCCAACCACAATGAATGGAACCATGTACGATACACCATTCATCAAGTGCTTATAGATCGGGTTTTCTTTTTTCTTGCGTTCTTTCTTAATTTCTGTCGCATCTCTTAACTCTGGTCCGTAAACAGGAACCTCTCCCTGTTGAATCTTTTCAATCAATTCTTTCGGTTTACGAATCCCGTCCTGAACACCAACCACAAGCAATCTTTTGCCTGCAAAACGTTCTTTGGAAACCTCTTTATCCGCAGCAATAATAATTCCATCTGCCGCTTCAATATCCTCATCCGTTAAGGCATTCTCCACCCCAATCGAACCTTGTGTCTCTACTTTTATATCAATGCCCATCTCTTCTCCGGCTTTTTGTAAATTCTCCGCCGCCATATACGTATGAGCAATTCCAACTGGACAAGCAGTCACAGCTAAAACTTTCATCCTGTTTCCTCCTCTATCTTGAAGTAATCGCTTTCGATGTATTTATTATACCCAGAGAAAAGACAATAATAACTTTAAAATTTTACCGGAAGTTGTGGTAAAAATAGATTAATAGGATTGGGACAGGGGGAGATTGGGACAGGGGGACAGGTTCCTCGTCCCCCAACCCTACATGATATTCATTCGACAAAATTCGGGAAGTGCCAGGCACCATCAGAAAGCAGGGGGGACGAGGAACCTGTCCCTCTGTCCCCCCAAGAATATAGCTCTCATCCTAGACATACAATGTATTAATCATTAAGGGAGCGACGTTTATACATGCACTAGTACTCTGCTGCTCTACTCCATCCAAATATTCTAATAGCACGCACACGCTCCAATCACCCATAACCAAAAACGAAGGGAGAATGCATGTGAACATCAACCAATTTCCAAAAAGGAACTACACAGACCACCAAACTCCGATTGAATATTTAGAACGTCTATCCAAACACCTAGGCGGACCCAATATTTACATGAAAAGAGACGATTTATTAGGGTTAACCGCTGGAGGCAATAAAACGAGAAAACTAGAATATCTCATGGCAGATGCTTTACAACAAGGGGCCGATACGGTCATTACGTGCGGTGCGGTTCAGTCCAATCATTGCCGATTAACCTTATCCGCAGCTATTAAGGAAGGTTTAAAATGTGTGTTAGTGCTGGAAGAAAGAGTGCCAAACAGCTACAACCCGGAGGCTAGTGGAAATAATTTTCTGTACAAATTATTAGGCGTAGATGACATTATCGTTGTTCCAGGCGGGTCAGATATGCAAGGAGAAATGGAAAAAGTGGCGGATTCTCTCAGACAAAAAGGGAACAAGCCATATATTATCCCTGGCGGTGGATCCAATGAAATAGGATCCACCGGGTATGTCAGTTGTGCGCTAGAAATCCTAGAACAACTAGAAGAGATGAACCTCTCTATCGATTACATGGTAGCTGCAAGCGGCAGTGGCGGGACACATTCCGGATTACTTACGGGGTTACATGGGGCGAACGCCAACATCCCTGTACTCGGCATCAGTGTTAATAAGAAAAAACAAGAGCAGGAACAAAAAATATACAATCATACATTAAAAACCGCTAAGCATGTAGGAGCCAACGTTGATTTTCCAAGAGAAAAAGTGATTGTTTTGGATGACTATGTAGGTCCAGGTTACTCACTAGAAACGGAAGGTATGCGAGAAGCTGTTCAACTGGCTGCTAGAAAAGAAGGAATTTTGCTGGACCCTGTCTATACTGGAAAAACGATGGCGGGATTAATCGATTTAGTTCGGAAAGATTACTTTGAGAAAAATGATAATGTCTTATTTGTGCATACGGGCGGAGCCCCTGCGTTGTATGCTTATACAGATTCTTTTTGAGGGGACAGAGGGACAGGTTCCTTGTCCCAGCTGTTCTTAATATAGGGACACGGGGACAGGTTTATCGTCCCTCAAACTACACAACTATATAAAAGTCTTTTAAGATTTTCATTCAACTTCCTTTTTCTACAGTGATTCCTCTCTATCAATCATTCCACTCTTCCCATCCCTTCCATTGCTGGTAATGAGGCGAGGAACCTGTCCCCAAGTCTCACAAAAAAACTATTGACTATTTTGAATTCTATGATAGTATATACTACAAATCCTATAAAAATAATATGATTAATTACTTCTTATCCAGAGAGAGGGAGGGACTGACCCTGTGAACTCTCGGCAACCAGTTCAAGTCATGTTTATTTCATGCTTGAGCACGGTGCCAATTTCAGAGGAATGATATAGAATTCCGAAGATGAGAAGGTGTTAGCAAAACGCTGTAAACTACCAAGTTTTGTAAACCCTTCTCTATTTCGAGAAGGGTTTTTTAATTAAATAAAAAAGGGAGAGATGTTACATGGCTATAACGACTGTTCGTGCAAAAACACTTTTAAAAGAAAAGGTATTGGTAGAAACAGAGGCCAGAGGGCATAAGGTTATTGTGGACGAGCCAGAGAATCTAGGCGGGACAGATAAAGGGATGAATCCAGTTGAGTTACTTCTCTCAGCTTTAGGTGCATGCCAGGCTATCGTGGCTAGAACTTATGCAGAGAAATTTGACGTCGACCTTCAAAACTTTTGGGTAGAATTAGAAGGAGACATTGATCTTGACGGGTTTTTAGGTAAATCCGATGTTCGACCTGGATTTTCAGAAATTCGATATACTTTTCATATTGAAACAAGTGCCTCCGAAGAAAAGGTTGAAGCCTATAAAGAATTCATAGAAAACCATTGCCCAGTTGGAGATACTATCGCAAATCCTGTTGATTTAGCTTCCTCTAAAGTAGTAGTAGAAAAAACTGTACAAGGATAATTTTCAAAAACAGAGACAGGGGAGGTGGGACATGGGGACAGGTGAGTTGTCCCCCCTCTCCTTTTCTATCAGTTGCAGTGGTTCTTCTATCAACCGTCTTGGTTCTTCTATCAACCGTCTTGGTTCTTCTATCAACCGCACCTTTACTTCTATCAACCGCCTCGTTCCCTCTATCAACCGCCCCGTTCCCTCTATCAACCGCCCACCCTCATCACAAGCTACGGGACAAGGAACCTGTCCCCATAGCCATCAAGCTAACAAAAAATAATGAATACAAATCATTAATTTTTGTTAGCTTTTTCTCTTTTTTGTTTTTCTAAATAATTTTCTGCATGCGGA
>NZ_RBZP01000001.1 GCF_003628505.1 Oceanobacillus halophilus
GGGATTGCATTCAAGTCTGGCTTAGTAAGGTGGAAAACCCTGAAACCCGAAGGCAAGAAGGCGCTATCTACTTCCTGTTCTCTACTCTACATGTAACCCCGCGGAAAGCGTAGTGTATTTCCGTAGCGAGGTTGAGCACATTACTCTGAATTCAAGTCATTAACAAGTTCTATCAACTACGCACTAGAATAGACGAGGTTTTATAGTAATTAGAAATATGAAGTCATCTGGCAAGTTTATTCTTGCCAGAGGGATTTCTGTAAAAGGAGGCATGGATAATGAATCAAAGCATCTATCAAATGATTTCATTTCTCTTAAATTATCCAAACAAAAAGATGGTAGAAATTTTACCAGAATTACAAGAAGAACTAGAAGAAATAGAAAATCCAAAAGTGAAAGAAAATATTAAAGAATTTATTAAACTATCTCAGAATAGGTCCTTAGATGACTGGATAAGTCACTATATTCAACACTTTGATTTTGGAAGGTTGACCAATCTCTATGTCACATATTTAAAGCTAGGGGAGCAAAGAGAACGTGGTCTGGAACTGTTAAAACTAAAAAAATACTATGAAGCACATGGATTTCATGTGACAGAAAAAGAATTACCAGATTACTTGCCACTGATGCTTGAATTTTGTGGACATGTTCCAGTCGATATAAGTAATGAGCTGTTATCCATGCATGGAAAAGCTATTGCCGAAATTCAAAACAAATTCAATGAAAATAACAGTTACTATCGTTTATTGTTTGATGCACTCTTCCTTAATATGTCTGATAACGGACTAACTTTTACGGTCGCAGAAGAGAGTTTAGGAGGAAAATAATATGGATTTACTATTATGGGGGATTTTTCCTTACATTGTATTAACCCTTTTTATAGGTGGTCACATTTATCGCTATCAAAAAGATCAATTTGGGTGGACAACGAAGTCAAGTGAATTTCTGGAAAAGAAACGATTAAGAATTGGTTCACTATTATTTCATTGGGGAATAATATTTGTATTCGGTGGTCATGTATTGGGCTTGATTATTCCGATTGGATTATACAATGCGTTAGGTATTACAGAGCATATGTATCATATTGTTGCTATAAGTTTTGGTTTGCCAGCAGGAATTGCGGCATTTGTTGGTATTGCTTTATTAACCTACCGAAGATTAAGTGTGAAAAGAATTATGGCAACCAGTTCAACCAGTGATTGGGTTAGTTTGATTTTTATCCTATTGGCCATAATGACAGGGCTTATTGCAACATCACTTAACATCGATTCTAATGGGTTCGATTATCGTACTACGATTGCACCTTGGCTGCGCGGATTGTTCGTTTTTAACGTGCAACCAGAACTAATGGCTACTGTACCAATATGGTTTAAAATTCATATTTACAGCACATTTGCTTTATATGTTGTCTGGCCTTTCACTCGATTGGTACATGCATTCAGTTTTCCAATTCGGTATTTACGAAGAAACTATGTCATCTATAAAAGAAGGATTCCTAGGAAGACAACAGAAGAGAGCAGCTATTAATATCCGCTCTCTTCATTTATTTAAAGGGGCTTTAGTATGAGTAAATGGTTTTATTTAAATCTCGTAATTCTACTGTTGGCTATATGGAAGGTTGTAAACCATTTTTCGTTTCCAGTCTTATCAATAACTATCTTATTTGGATTCATTGGATTTTTATTTTTTCTATTTAACTGGACGAGGAATGCCGTCTTTTCAACGATACGCAATAATCCAGACCGAAAAACGAAAATTAAATTAGCCAATTTATCTAAGAAGGCGATGCCGTTTCATCGCTGGACAGGGACTTTGGCATTAGTATTTATCTTGTTGCATGCTGGATTTATTCTTCATTGGTATGGTTTATCCTTTCATAACTTGAAGATGGTTGCAGGATTGGTAGCATTGGTTAACTTATTACTTATGGTCCTTACGGGATGGTGGAGATTATTTAAACCAACAGGGAAATTGCGGCGTATTCATTTACTTCTAGGTATTTCTTTATTTTTTATCATTGCGATACATCTATTATTGTAGGCTATCTTTCTAAAAGATCCTAAATGAAAATATGTAATGAAGGTTGTGAAATAATATGACAAGTAAGTTAGAACCAGTTCAAGAACAACTTAATGACAGTTTTACTTTTTATAGAGAAATAAGAGAACAGATTATTGATGGCAATACCGAGAAAATAAAAGAAACAATCAAAGAAATTGAAGAACAGTTGAACTCAGGGGTTGAGTTTTCTTCAGACAAGCGATTTTTTATGTTAAGTACAGTGGCAAAACACTTTCAAAAGGTAAGTAATTATGACAAAGCTGGAAACTATGGTCGACAGGCAATTCGTCTTTCCAAGAAGGTTTCCACTGAATTTATAGAAGTTATTATTGATACCTACTTAGATTATGCTTCCCTTGAAAGAGAGTATGGACAACTATCTAATGCGAGAATGGAACTTGCAAAATTATTAGCTTTTCTCGATACAATTGATTATAAGGAACCATACGCATATGGTGTTATTTTTAGTAATTTAGGGAAAATTGCACTTGATGAAGAGAATATGGAAAGTGGTTTAACACAATTAGAGAAGTCATTAAACTATTTCAAGAAAGCTGTTTCTGAAACACATCCAATCATCTCATCATCTATTAAAACCCTCTCAGATGCTTACATTCAAGTTGAACATTATCATAAAGCTGTAGAACTTTATCAAGAATTATTAGAAAACTATCGGGAAGCTAAGCACAAAGTTGCAGAAGCAAGAACTATGTTGCGATTGGGTGAAATTCACTTTTATATTGATCTAAAAGAAGCAAGAAAGATCATTACTAATGCAATTAAGCTTATGTCTGAAATCTATAAAGGAAATCATTTGGATATAGCAAATGCAATCCTAATGTTAGCAGAAATTGATGAAAACATGAGTAATTTCCCTAGGGCAATTAACTATTATAAACAGGCTTTACAGCAGTTGACTCACTTTTATGATGAGACGCATTTTCTTGTAGTATATGTATATTCCAAAATAGGCACCATTTCCATTAAGACGTTTAAACTGAATCAGGCAAAAGAATACCTTGAAAAAGGATTGGATTTATCTACTCAATTTCCTAAAATCAGGATGCAGTTCCTTTATGCACTAGGAAAGATATACTCAGATGAAAAGGCCTACGATGAAGCATTCGAAGTCTTTAAAGAATTTTTACAGAGGCTTGAACAAGATGGGCGTAAAAAATCGATTGCCTATGGAAATACTCTTCAAGCAATTGCCTTTAATTATTTGGAACAAGAACTGATGGAAGAAGCTTTGGTTTATTATAGAAACGCATTAGGTATCTATGAATCTCTTTCAAATTGTAAGGAAGAAATGGGACTTACCTATATACGCTTAGCATATTGCTACGAGAATATAGAAGATAAAGATCATCAACAAGCAGAAAGTAATTATGAAAAAGGGTTCAAAATCATTGAAAAGAGTCGAAACCAGGAACTTTTGGAGGAAGCATTAGCAGGTATTATTGACTTCTTCACAAGAAATGAAAATGCAAAAAAACGAAGATTGTATGAAGACAAATTTGTAAAACTACAATCGCAAAAAAATAAAGCTTAAGCTTTTAAGAAATTTAGCTTAGAAGAGTGATATTTGTAACAGACTTCTCTTATAATAGAAAGTAATATGGATTTATAGTTAAAGTATAAAAAGGAGAGATGATCCGCATGACAGTAATAACAGATAAATTTGGTCGGCCGATGAAGGATCTTCGTATCTCTGTTATTGATCGCTGTAACTTTCGGTGCACATATTGTATGCCAAAAGAAATTTTTGGCAGAGATTTTGCATTTATGCCAAGAGAGCAGCTACTGAGTTTTGAAGAAATAGAACGATTAGCAAAGATTTTTATAGATTTAGGTGTGAAAAAAATACGATTAACAGGTGGAGAGCCACTTCTTAGAAGAGACCTGCCTGTATTAATAGAAAAGTTAACTGCCATAGAAGGTTTAGAAGATATTGGTCTTACCACGAATGGATCATTGTTGGGACATATGGCACAAAAACTAAAAAATGCGGGACTACAGAGAGTGAATGTCAGTTTGGATGCACTAGATGCTGAATTATTTAAATCCATCAATGACAGTGGTGTAGGTCCTGAACGTGTTCTACAAGGAATTAAAAAAGCGCAAGAGGTTGGTCTTGAAGTAAAAGTCAATATGGTTGTAAAAAAGGGAATGAACGACCAAGAAGTTGTTCCAATGGCAAAATATTTTAAACAGCTAGGTATTTGCCTGCGATATATTGAATTTATGGACGTCGGTCAAACTAATGGTTGGGATTTCACTAAAGTAATTACGAAAAATGATATCTATCATGAACTTACTAAGCATTTTGATTTAGAAGCTATTGACCCTGATTATGTGGGAGAGGTCGCTAAAAGATATCGCTATAAGGGAACAAATAGTGAAGTTGGATTTATTACTTCCGTTTCAGAGTCGTTCTGCTCCACTTGTACCAGGGCAAGAATTGCAGCAGATGGAAAAATGTACACATGTCTTTTTGCTGCTGATGGATTTGATTTTAGAGCGTTATTGCGATCAGATAAAAGTGATAGGGAAGTACGTACTACCATCATGAACATCTGGAGTAATCGTACAGATCGCTATTCTGATGAGCGAACAGCAGAATCAGCTAAAAACAAGAAGAAAATTGAAATGTCCTATATTGGCGGATAGGGGAAGAAGAATATGTCAGAAAGATATTCTCGTCAGGTGCTGTTTCAACCTATAGGTACAAATGGTCAACAGAGAATCTGTAATAAACATGTACTGATCGTTGGATGTGGTGCGCTCGGTTCGAGTAATGCAGAAAATCTAGTGCGCGCAGGAGTAGGGAAACTTACATTGGTTGATCGAGATTATGTGGAACTAAGTAATTTGCAAAGGCAGCAATTATATACGGAAAAAGATGTATGCGATCAAGTACCAAAAGCGAATGCTGCAAAGAAACGTTTACAGGAAATTAATTCAGAAGTAGAAATAATGCCACATGTCTTAGATGCTACTCCAATTTCTCTAAAGCCATTACTAGCAGATATAGATTTAGTCATAGATGCAACAGATAATTTTGAAACACGATTCATGTTAAATGATTTAATGCAAAAGCATCGTATACCTTGGATTTTTGGCTCTTGTGTAGGAAGTACTGGTATGAGCTACACGGTTTTGCCAAATGAAACGCCGTGTCTGCAATGTTTGCTGGATACGATACCAGTATCAGGTGCAACATGTGATTCAGTTGGGATTATATCACCGGCAGTGCAGATGGTCGTTGCACACCAAACAACGGAAGCTCTGAAACTATTAATTGATGATATGGAAGCACTTCGTACCAAGTTAGTAACATTTGATTTATGGCATAATCATTATCATACGATGAATGTCAATCGCGCCAAAAAGACTGATTGTCCAACATGTGGTAATAATCCTACCTATCCAAATTTAAATGAAGAGGCAAGCAGCAAAACGGAAGTTCTATGTGGAAGGAATACCGTACAAATACGAATCCCACAAAAAATGAATTTAGAAGAGCTGGCAAGTCGCCTACAGAACATCGCTCCTATTAAACATAATGACTTTTTATTATCAATAGAATATAAATCTTATCGACTGGTATTTTTTTATGATGGAAGAACGCTTATTCATGGTACCAACTCTATAGAAAAAGCAAAATCAATCTATAATCAATTAGCAGGATAGAGGTGATGACGATGGTTGAAAGACGGAAACCAATTAAAGTAAATGAAGCAATTACGAAAGTCATGGAATTTGCGAAACCAGGAAATTGCTATCAAGTTCCAATTGAGGATAGTTATGGTCACTTTCTGTCAGAAGATCTAATTGCAGATCACCATGTGCCGCCGTTTGACAGATCCCCCTATGATGGTTTTGCAATTAGATCAGAAGATACCATTACTGCATCAAGTTCAAATCCTATTCGGTTTGAAGTGGTGGGTGAAATTGGTGCAGGCAGTGTCTTTGAAGGAATTGTAAATCATATGCAAGCAGTACGAATAATGACTGGGGCCCAAGTTCCTAAAGATTGTGATGCAGTTGTAATGTTTGAAGTGGTGCAGGAAGAGTCGATGGAAGGTAAAAGCTATATTCAATTAAAACGAAAAGTTCATAAAGGAGACAATATATCCTTTACAGGTGAGGATACGGAAAAGGGGACGCCACTTGTACCCAAAGGAACTTATATTAACCCGGGGGTAGTAGCATTACTTGCCACCTTTGGATATAAATATGTACCGGTTAGTATAAAACCCAAAGTAGGTATCATTGCTACTGGTAGTGAATTACTTGGGTTGGATGAACCAATGCAACCAGGAAAAATTAGAAACAGTAATGCTTATATGATACATTCGCAAATTAAAAGAGCAGGTGGAGAACCAATTTATTTCGGTCAATTTAGTGATGAATTAGAAACTTGTTACAACCAGGTGAATGATGCACTTGAAAAAGTAGACATCTTGATTACAACTGGTGGAGTTTCAGTCGGAGATTATGACTATTTGCCGGCAATCTATGAAAAATTAGGTGCAAATGTATTATTTAATAAAATTGGGATGCGTCCAGGAAGTGTCACAACTGTTGCAGAATTAGATGGGAAGCTATTATTTGGTTTATCAGGCAATCCATCTGCATGTTATGTAGGATTCGAGTTATTTACAAGGCCAGTTATTCGAACATACCTTCATGCTAATAACCCTTTTTCTAAGAAAGAGACAGCGATACTTGGTTCTGACTTTCCAAAGCCTAATCCATTTGATCGTTTTGTGAGAGGTCATTTATCCTTTCATGATGGTCAATTAATCGCAACACCTGTAGGATTGGATAAGTCAAATGTTGTTTCTTCCTTAGCAGGAGCGAATGTATTAATTGTATTACCCGGTGGCACACGAGGTTATAAAGAGGGGATGGAGGTTTCTGTTATATTATTGGAAGATCAAGAAGGAACAACGATGGAGAAGTTTATGACTACTGATGTAAATTCTAGAAGGAGTCGGAGGAAGCATGGGTGAATCACTGTATGAGATTGTCAACAAGCCAATTCAGGTAGAATCACTTGTAAGTAAAGTTGAGAGAAGAGAAGCTGGGGCTATTACAACTTTTATTGGAACGGTTAGAGAGTGGACAAAGGGAAAAAGAACTATTTATTTAGAATATCAAGCGTATGTTCCGATGGCTGTGAAAATGCTTGCTAAAATCGGGGATGAAATTGGAGAAAGATGGCCGGATACAAAGGTGGCAATTACGCATAGAATAGGACGATTGGATATTTCAGATATTGCGGTAGTTATTGCAGTTTCTTCCCCACATCGTAAAGCTGCATATGAAGCCAATGAGTACGCAATTGAACGAATTAAACAAATTGTACCTATTTGGAAAAAAGAGCATTGGGAACATGGTGAGACGTGGATTGGTGATCAATTAGAAAACACACCTTATCCAGAAGGAGAGCCGAATTTAAAGGATGTGAAAATATGATTAAGGTCTTACTGTTTGCGCATTTACAGGAAAAAATAGGGAAGGACCAGCTCGAACTGGAGATTATTCAAAGTACCGTTGCTGAGTTAAAAAACAAACTAAAAAACCAGTTTCAATTATATGAATTAAACTCGGTCATGACAGCTATTAATGAAGAGTACGCTATGGATGAAGATATCGTGAAGTCAGGTGATACGGTAGCATTTATTCCACCTGTTAGTGGCGGCTGATAGCATGCTGATTATTCAAGTTGTCGGATATAAAAATAGTGGGAAAACAACAACCGCTGGTAAAATCATTGAATACTTTTCCCAAAAGGGGATGCGGGTTGCATCGTTGAAACACCATGGACATGGAGGGATTCCTCTAGGGATTAAGGAAACGGATAGTGAAAAGCACAAAAAGGAGGGTGCAGTTATCGCGGGAGTCGAGGGTGAAGGATTATTGCAACTTTCTTCTGATACATGGGACGTAGAACAAATGATAGCCATCTATGACTTCCTAAAGGTTGAGGTTCTAGTAATAGAAGGTTTTAAGAAATATGCCTTTCCAAAGGTTGTAATTGTTAATAGGGAAGAAGATCTTGTTCTATTAGATCAATTAAATGATATAAAAGTGATATTAACCTCAGTTCCCTTGGAAAGAATAGAAGTACCTTATCCGATTTATTACTTTTCACAGATAGAAGCATTGTGTGAGTGTTTTACTAAAAGTCGTTTCTCGTAAGTTTTGTTGCTATTTAACTTGTCGGAATGGATAGAAAGTGCGACGTAACTCCTCGCAAACAGATGTGTTTGTTTGTAAAATATCTACCGCTCCAGAAATACACTACGCTCACCAAGAAAAGCGGAGTATATTTCCGGAGCGAGTTTGCGCTCAAGTTAAAGTTCGCATTTTATTTCTTTAAATGTCTATTGTGCAAGTCTCTTAATTGATATTGCATATTTCAATCGGGCAATATTCACACCCTATTTTGTCACGCAAATACTGCATATCTTTAATAAAGATTCTGCTTGATTTATCGATAGAAATAACATCTAATTTTCTCAGTTCGACTAACATTCGATTGACACTTTCGCGAGTAGCAGCGCAGAATTTTGCCAATTCCTGATTTGTCATGGATAGATCTATTAAGACGCCATCTTCCTGATCAACACCGTAACTATTGGATAAACGGATAAGTGTTGAATATAAGGCACCTTTTTTACCGTTTAATAATAGATCTCTAATTTTTGATTGGAATTTACGCATATGGTTACTTGTCCATTTCATGAACTCAAAAGTCAATGAACTATTTTCCATTAACTTTTCTTCTAGTTGATTTTTATTGACAACAAATACTTCTCCAGGTTCCAAAACTTTGGAACTTAGCAGATATTTGGGATTGTCACTAAACAATGTCAATTCCCCAATAATATCGTTATCTCGACAAATTCTGAGTATCATTTCTTTGCCGTCTGCTGTAAGTTTGGAAATCTGTACAAGCCCCGATTTTATAATATAAATATCTTGCGCATCTGTACCTTCGTGGAAAAGATACGAGTCTATTTCCATCTTTCTAACTGTACTTATAGAATCTAAAAGAGCACGAAGTTCTGGAGAAATTTTTTCTTCATTCCGCCGTGCGTTTAATAATAAACTTGTTTGCATACCAGTCAGCTCCTTTAATGCAAAACTTTATATATGTATATTTTAACATTGAAAATAGTGCAATCGACTATCTTTCAGTTACGATATTGTGAAATTTGTTCATATAAAATGGTTTTAGAAAAGAAAACATTTAATAGTTAGATAAAGGAGACTTTAAGGTGGTAAATGATATAATGGGTATTGTTTTAGCAGGTGGGTATTCCAGAAGATTTGGCACACCAAAAGCATTTGTCAAAAGAAACGGGAAATATTTTTATCAAATTTCTATAGATGCTTTAACAAGATTAACAAATAAAATTGTCGTGATTACCAATCCAGATTTGGAAAAATTATTCCAAATGGAAAACGGAAATTTTGCTATAATAAATGATAGAAAACAATATGAGGGAAAAGGACCACTAGCTGGTATTTTTACAGCTATGGATGCTGTTGATTCTGAATGGTATGCTGTTACTCCGGTAGATGTACCATTTATAGATGATCAGGTATTTCAAAAACTTTTAAAACATCTAGATGGGGAAGCCCATGCTATTATACCTGTCGTTTCTGGAAAGATACAGCCTCTTATAGCTATTTATCACTATTCCGTGAAAGAAGAAATTAGAGATCAATTGGAAGGGGACAATCTTTCGGTCAAAGATATGTTGAATAAATGTAAAGTGAAGTATATTTCAATACAAGAAGAACAACCATTTTACAATATAAATCAAGTAAGTGATTATGAAAAATGGATTGGAAAATAGAAAGAAATTTAAATGAGGGGGGAATTCGCCATGATTTCAGAACACCGCAATAATGCATCCAGAAATATTCAGTGTGCAGTTGTAACCATTAGTGATACAAGGACAAGGCAAACGGACAAAAGCGGACAAAAAATAATAAAACTATTAACAGAAGCAGATCATTTAGTGCCGCTCTATAAAATTATACCAGATGATAGAGAACTAATCAGAATGACAGTTGAAAAAGCTATTTATAGTGATAAAATTGATGCAGTAATCTTGAATGGCGGTACGGGAATTTCTTATCGTGATGTGACGATTGAATCGATTGAGCCGTTATTTGATAAACAAATTCCTGGTTTTGGTGAATTATTTCGTCATTTGAGTTATCAGTATGATATTGGAACAGCTAGTATTCTTTCTCGTGCGGCCTGTGGAGTTGCTAATAATTGCTTGGTTTTCTCTATTCCTGGATCAACTGGAGCTGTAACACTTGCTATGGAACGATTAATTCTTCCAGAAATAGGGCATATGGTGAAAGAAGTAAACAAAGATATACATAAATAGATAGGATGAACCGATTTGAAAAGGTTTCGATTAATTTTGCTCATTTTATTTCTTTTGACTTCTTCAGGATGTGCCTCCTCTTCTGAATCTAGTAATACAATAAAACTTACCGTATCAGCAGCTTCTAGTATGACTGAAAGTTTATTAGAGTTAAAGGATGCTTTTGAAAAAGAAAATCCATCGATAGAAATATCCTATAATTTTGGTGGGTCAGGTGCTTTGAGAAAACAGATCGAACAAGGTGCTCCAATTGATTTGTTTTTTTCCGCATCTTCGGATGATTATAATAAATTGGTTAAACATGAGATGGTTCATGTTGGAACAGCTATTTTTGAAAATAAATTAGTATTGATAAAATCAGAGCAAGCAAAATTTAATTCAATAGGTAAATTTTTGCAGCAAGATGGAATGATGGCTATTGGTACTCCTGAATCTGTCCCAGCAGGAAACTATGCTAAAGAGGCATTGGAGAACTTGGAAGCATGGGAAAAACTCAAGGATCGCGTTGTATTTACAAAAGATGTTAGTCAGGTTCTTACCTTAGTTAGTCAAGGAGCGGTGGAAGCAGGGATTGTCTATTCCAGTGATTTAATGCACTCAAATAATATATTCCTTGTGGAAGAGTTTACTAGAGAACTCCACTCATCAATTGAATATTTTGCAGCTGTTATTAAAAACAGGGAACAAAATGACGAGGTTTTTAAAGCGAGGGAAAAATTCTACCAATTTATTTTAGAAGATACTGCCATGGAAATCTTTGAACATTACGGTTTTCAGATGGAGAAGTAGGTGAATTACTTATGCAATGGTCCTGGCACCCGGTTCAACTTTCTTTTTTTGTTGCTACTATAGCAACAGTGTGTACTTTTTTATTCGCCATAATGGCAGTGTACTGGATGATTCGGAAGAAGAGAAAAGGAAAAGCAATATTTGAAACGATTTTCTTTTTACCTTTAGTATTGCCGCCAACTGTCATAGGCTTCCTCTTGGTGATTATATTTGGTAGAAATAGCTGGATTGGAAATGTAATAGAAAGTATAACAGGGAACAGTGTCTTATTTACCTCTACTGCAGCAATAATTGCAGCAATCGTCGTTGCTTTCCCCTTAATGTATCAATCGATAAAAACCGGATTTCTATCTGTTGATACGAATGTAATTGGTGCTGCAAAGGTTGACGGGGCAACTGATTGGATGGTGCTGGTAAAAATAACGATTCCTTTGTCCGTTCGTTCGATTTTAACAGGAGTTGTACTTGGGTTCACACGTGGGTTCGGAGAGTTTGGAGCAACTTTAATGTTTGCAGGAAATATACCAGGTAAGACCCAGACCATACCAACTGCGATCTATTTAGCTATTGAAACCGGTGCTACGAATATTGCATGGTATTATGTGTTAATTAGTATTAGTTTTTCTTTTGTTCTGTTACTATTGATTAATCGTATTCGGACTGATATGTAAATCCGTCATTAAATTTTGATGTAAGATCTGTTTAATACGACATACCTGATATGAGTTAGAAAAAACCAGCGTATTTGCTGGTTCTTACTGTATTTATCTTTTATAGTCACCGCTTTTGCCGCCGCTTTTTTCTAATAAATATGTTTGGCCGATAACCATACTTTTGTCGACTGCCTTACACATATCATATACGGTTAAAGCCGCAACAGATGCTGCTGTTAAAGCTTCCATTTCCACTCCTGTGCTGCCAATGGTTTTTACCTCTGCATGAATGACTAATTCATAATTATTTTCGAGTGTACTCCATTCAAAGGAAAGATCAACTCCGCTAATAGGAATGGGGTGGCACATTGGTATTAAAGTGGAGGTTTGTTTTGCGGCCATAATGCCTGCAACTTGTGCAACAGATAATACATCTCCTTTTTTGATTTTGTTTTCGGTAATACTATCATATACTTGTTGATTCATCTGGATACTTGAACGGGCAATGGCTTTGCGAGCTGTTTCTTTTTTATTCGTAATATCGACCATTTTCGCTCGCCCATGCTCATTAAAATGTGTGAAATCTGTCAAATTTGTCACCTGTCTTTATAATATTCTAGTTATTACATAGTGTAGCCGAAGAAAAGATTAAATTCAATGTTGGAATAATGGGAAATCAGAATTCAGATAATTGATTGTGGGCAATATGGTAAAAGGGTGATTATTGGTGAAAAAGAAAAAAGAATTAGAAAATGCTCAGAAACAAAAAGTACCTCAAAAAAATAATAGGTTTTTGTTGAACGATTTAAAACTACTTGTTAAATCCGGAGTGTTAATAGCAAACGTCTTGCCAGTATTAGCAGGTATCGTTTTAGCACTTCATTTTGAAGATGCATCTATTCAAAATCACTGGATTAATATGATATTGGTATTGTTGGGATCTACACTGGCTATGGCAGGTGCATTAGTTATAAATAATTGGTTTGATGTAGATATTGATTCGATTATGAATCGAACCAAAAAACGTCCTACGGTGACAGGGCACTTCACACTAAAACAAGTGTTAAAAATTGGTATAGGCTTATCAATAGTGGGATTTGGCTTATTATTGTTAGTAAATTGGGAGACAACACTTTATACATTTATAGGCTGGTTTACATACGTGTTTTTGTATACGATATGGTCTAAGCGAAGATATACACTGAATACGATAATAGGAAGTGTCTCTGGAGCTGTAACTCCACTTATTGGTTGGGCAACAATTGGTACTGCAGTTCATATTGTGCCATTAACTTTATTTCTCTTTCTATTTATATGGCAAATTCCACATACTTTTGCCATAGCGATGAAAAAATGTGAAGAATATCGAGCAGCTGGTGTTCCGATGTTACCAGTGGTTTATGGATTCAATATGACAAAAAGGCAGATGGCCATTTATATTTCGTGCCTGTTACCACTCCCATTTTTACTATCATCTTTAGGAATAACGTTTCTTGTAACAGCTACTATACTAAATATTGGTTGGATTATTTTAGTTTTTGCTGGATTTAAAACAAAAGATGATTTGAAATGGGCACATTGGAATTTTTTATACTCTGTTAATTATTTAACCATCATTTTCTTATTGGCAATGATTACATCATTACCGTTTTTAAATTAGGGTATTTTTTATAGAATACGGTAAGTTGCTACCGTGATTTCCATTCCAGGCAGTAGCGCAACTTAATTCACGGCTTCATCCTTTTTGAAAAAAGCAACAAAACCAACTAAAATAGCCTAAATAAATAAGCAAAGACCGCTTTTGTTTCATAAAGTGGTCTTTGCTTTATACTTCTTGGGTAAAAAGATTCTAAATTATTATTTTTGTTGGCACATAGATTGCTAAATATATGACAGTCTAGAAATTACTTCCTAATCAAGTTTGATTTAAAACCACGCTGCTCCTACAATGATTAATAAGATAAATAATACAACGATTAACGCAAAACCGCTGCCTGCGCCATAGCCACCGCCATAGCCGCCACCGTAGCCATATCCACCGTAGCCGTATCCTCCGCAGTTACCGAAGCCCATAATTTAATTCCTCCTTATAATTTTTAATTCATATTTTAATCATATAGTAGTTAGTAGCCAACGTATGCAGACCCTACTATGATTAATAAGATAAATAACACTACAAGCAAAGCAAAGCCGCTACCGAAGCCAGCTCCATAATTTTCACTCATCTAAACATCACCTCCAAAGTGATTTACACAATTACTATATGTGTAGAAAGGTATGTTGATATAGGTATTTCCCCAGAATTGCCACATTTGGGCGGTTGTTGCTTTTGTAAGACCTTTATTATTGTGGCGGAATTCTTTCAGATGGAATACAGAGAAGTTCTTCCATGGAAATCTTGTTCTCTTCTACGTAGTTTACAACTAAATAATATCCAACAGCATATCCTAACATTCTTGGATAAAAACGTAACCCATATAGTAGTTCATTATGTTTTCTATTGGTAATGATTAGATGTTTATTTGGAGAAATTATCTTCTCCCAAAATTTTCTAAGGTTATCAGAGGAATAATAAGCTGTCCAAGAAGCAAGATAACTCTTTCCGAATCTTTCTCGTACCGCGTTTTCGGCTAATCCTTCCAGGATGATGGTATCCAGTAATGTATATTTTCTTTCTTTCTTTGGATAATGTAGAAGTCTACAAACATGATTATATTCGTGTGTAAATAAAGCTTTAATTTCATTTATAGAATTATCATCTGAGATAAATAGAAAGAGTTTATCATGAAAAGCTAGGCCAGATTTCCCATTGAATTCGTTTATTAATTTTCGGTTCGTATAGTCAGATGGAAGTATAAAAATAGGGATATCTGGTCCGTTCCATTTGTTCATAAGGTACAGATGCTCCTGTTTAACGATTTTATATATATTGGTCTTGGAAAGATTTTCGATAAATTCATCTCCATTTTTCAATCGATGTCGATACATCCCGTTTCTAGAAAGATGCTGAAAGATGTCATACTCAGTGACATCCTGGAAATACCTTTCTAATTTTGTACATAATTTTAAAGGATCGAGGTACATTTCCTGTTTTAACCACTTGTCTGTTCTTATAACACTCATTTATAAGCCTCCCAGATATGAAGAATCTTTTCTAAATGATTATTTCTCTTTTATTACATTATGAATGATATCTCTAGATGTTTCAGACGATTTGTAGGTCTATCAACTGTAAGATAATTGTCTATTATTCGTTATGTACAACTATAGTAGGCCTTCTAATCAATATAGGTAAATCGGGCATTTGTATAGTGCAGCGTCCCTATATGATGCATATATATACATGGAATACGCACAGAATCTTTTAGAAAAGGAGACGAATAGAACGATGGAAAAAACGAAAACATTTAAAGCCTTAAAAGGCAAAGTAGTTCAGATCAATCGGGGCGGTTCAGAGTCAAAAATTGGTAAGTTAATTGCTGTGAAGGATGACTATGTTGCATTATTAACTAAGGATGATGGTGTCATATATTATCAAACGAAGCATATAAAAAGTGTCACAGAAAATGTTAAACATCATTATGACTTAGAAGTTAAGGAACTTAATAAAAAAGACCATTTACCAGATGATTTTATAAAACTTCTGATTTCATGTAAATATGATTGGCTGCAAATAAATCGTGGAGGAAAAGAAAAAGTAGATGGCATTGTTAATGAAGTGAAAGATCATGTGCTGACTATAGTGGATAATAAAGAAGTTATTCGTGTATTTATAGACAAGATAAAAAATGTTTCAATAGGGGAAAAACCGAAGAAACATTAAATGTCAATATCTTTATATAGAATCTAAAGGAGGTAAATACCTTGGAAAATCACAAAAGTGAACTTAATAATTTTAAAGGTCACAAGGTGAAGGTAACTTATCCTGATGTTCATTTTCATACAATGAAAGGTTTGTTACTAGAAATAAATGATGACCACATTGTGCTAAAACATGATGAGGATGATGTTGTTCATTATATTAAGCTAGATAAAATTCGAGGTATATCAAAGAACACAAAAGATGTTGTTCCAGAGATGAAGAAAAAAATTCCTTTTACAAATTGTTCAACATTTCCAGATTTATTAAGAGCATATGAGAATAGTTGGGTGAAGTTAACAAGAGAAGGTGTTAAAACGATACAGGGGTTTATTAGTAAAGTACAAAATTCTCATATTATATTTATTGTAAAAGATGAGATATCTATCATTCCATTACAACAAATTGCTTATCTTTCCAGTAAGGAAGTTATGCATACGACGAAAAAAGAAAAAGAAGAATGTAAGAATCACAGATCATCTGAAGATAAACATGTACACAAACCAAAAAAAGAAGACAAGGGTGATGCTAAAGAAGAGAAACAAAAACAACCTAAGAAGAAGGACCCATCTTTTATTATCCCATTTAAGGAGATCCCTAAACTTATTCAAAAAGAAAACAAACGTAACCACTCTGAACCAAATTCTGGTGGAAGAAAAAAGGTTGTTTACCGATCCACTTCTAACAGAAAAAAGAAACGGGTACGATAATTTAATTTTCTTAAGATAAAGGGGGATATAGGATGCCCCCATTTTATCTTAATGAAATGGATGACAATAAATAAGGAAACTTATCTCTATAATCCCACTAATAATATTTGGAATTTTACTAAGGGAGGGATGGCATTAATGGATCTTTTTGAAAAGTATTTACAACAACAAATAGAAGTAATAGTCTCAGGCACAAAACGTCACTCAGGAATTCTTCTTGCGCAAGGAACAGATACAATTGTTATTTACAATGGAGAGGATTATGTCTATATATCAAATTCACACATTCAAAAGCTAAAGAAAAGTGAAAGAAAAAAAATTCAAATGACTAGTGAAGATGAAATTGAATGGAACAATTTATCTATCCGAAAAATTCTCACCTCTTATAAAGGAGTATTTACGGAAATCTCTGTCACTGATACAGAAACCATACATGGATATGTTACAAGTGTTCTAAATGATTATTTTGTTTTTTATTCTCCAGTATATAAAACGATGTTCATTCCCCTAAAAAATATAAAATGGTTAATTCCTTACCGCAGCCACCAAACCCCATATGCTTTAGGCAATGAAAGATTTCCAGTAAAACCATCCAATATAACGGTAGCTAGAACATTCGATATACAATTAGAAAAGCTCATTGGACAAATCATTATACTTGATCTTGGCTTGGCAACCGATAAAATTGGACAATTGAAGAAAATCACAGATAATTATTTGGAGCTAGCAACAGCAAGAGAAGACTCCGTATATATAAATCTACTTCATGTAAAATCCGTTCATTTTCAATAAGAAAACTTCATTTGGTTATAAAACTGGGTGGCTGTAATAACCAATTAGTTTAATTAAGCATAAAATAGTGTACGTGATTTTTATAATCCGTACCCCCAGGGAAGTGAAGTGATTGAAAAATGACGATAACGGGTTTAGAAGTTATCCTACTAGCACTAGCAACCTTTCGTCTTACTAGACTTATTGTATTTGATAAAATAAGTCAGTTTCTTAGATCACCATTTCATGAGGAGGTGGAAGAAAAAGAAACTGACGGAGATGTAGTAACATACATCCAAATTAAGGGAACAGGATTAAGAGCTTGGATAGGTGAACTACTTAGTTGCTACTGGTGTACAGGGATATGGTGTGCTGCTACTTTGATTGGATTATACTATATCTGGGCGGACATCATGGAAGTAATTATTATTATCTTAGCAGTAGCAGGTGCTGCAGGAGTATTAGAAACCATCATAAATAGGCTGATAGAGGAATAAGGAGGAGGAGAGTCAAATTGAGTGAATATAAAAAAACATCTAATAAAAGAACAAGACCAACAAAAAAAAGAGTGAGAAAATCTGGTTGTGGTTGTGGAAGACGACGTAAAAAATAAATAATTTATTTGAGAAACTTCATTCTTAACAAAGGGATTATCATTAAGAGTGAAGTTTTTATTTAGTTCGCTTTTAAAAGATGATTCAATATGAATGAATTAGGGAATCTGGTACATAATAGCTATTATTAAGAATATGATAAATGAAGACTTAGGAGGTGCTAATGTGGCTAAGGAAAGTAATAAGCAGCAATCTATGGATTTATTTTCAAACAACGCAATAAAGGGGAAGTCATATCTAGATATAGATCGGGTTATTTTTGGTGAAGAGTTAAGGGATAAAAATTTAAATAATAATCAAAATAAACGTTAATATTTTAAATAAAGTTTGAGTGTGTTATCTGCTCAGATATGTAAATTTACATTACTCTCCTATTAAACTTCCAATTTAATAGGAGAGTAAATTTTATGTTTACTTATGTCAAAAAAAGTCCTTACTAATTTCAGTCAGAATAGTGTAGCTCTCGCACACACTTATGATTGATTTGTACGGAGGGGTAAAATATGTAGTAATCTTCATAATGTGAGGTAACCAGAAGAAGCAACAAATCCTTTTGGTGGAGCGGGTAACCACAGTTCCCAATCTATTAGATAAGGGCTTAGATAAAAACTAGACTACTATCTATCAATAGCATTCGCCTTTTTTCTTGACAATAGTGATAGTAGTTTATGCATGTCCGTAATACCTACATAGAATGTTAATGTAAGAGAAATCTTACAAATATTTTGCATAAAGGAGAATGATCAAATGGATTTAGGTTTAGTAACTTTTCTCGTAGCTGTTATCTTGCTAATTGTATGGTTCTTAGTAACTGTATTTAACCGCAGTAACAACAATGTTCAAAATGCGCTTCAAGAAGCGATTTGCGACATGCTTTGTTGCTAGTATTTAATATACTACGCTTGTGCACGAGCGCATAAAGAAAGAACCCAGTATTCATGGGTTCTTTCTGTTATTTATGAACGGTAGAAACGGAATATAAAGATGCTTTACATAGGACACCTATTTTAGTCATATACAAGAAGATTGAAAGAACTTACATTCAACACGGGAGGAGTCCGCGTGCTTGTCAAGATATTTTTTTATATTTTATAAAAAATTAAAATTTATTTGACAAAACTGTGAACAACATGAATAATATATAGCAAGGAGGATTGATTGAAGTGGAAACTAATTATCGAATATTAAAAGCTACCAAATATGTTTGTGTACCTATTCTAACGCTTGGTGTCATTTTATTTATATACGGTTTTGTAAACGGTTTCTATAATGTGGTCGGTCTTGGATATGGCGCGGTATTAGGTGGAGTATTTATATTTATTATGGGATTATTTTTAGAAGCAACTCAAGAGGTATTGGTTCGGAGGAAAAATGGATAACTGATGCAGCAGAAAACATTCATAAGTGTAAGCGTGAGCTAACTATACTGAATAAAATAAAGCAGTATCAACTGTAAAAGTTCTAAAAGCAACAAATATACGAAAAGAGCCTAAAAAAAATGACCATCTTATGTTTTGCAACATGATGGTCATTTGAATTTTTATTTTATAGGTATCCCCAAATCATTGCTAATAGGGAACCGAACACGGTAGCTAAGGCAATAACTACCCCGTAGAACACAGTTGTGTAAATAGAGCTTTTATCCTCGCTTTCACCAGCGTGCATAAATAAGACTAACTGTACAGCTGCTTGAACGAATGCTGTCACAAGAAGAATTGTCATACCAAGTTCAAATGACATATCCATGAAATAAACGCTAAGCGCAATTATAGTAAGCAGCAAAGAGAAGATAAAGCCATTTACTTGTTTCATTGGAAATAACTCTCTCATTGTTACATCATTCCTTTCAAGTAGATGAAGCTGAAGATAAAGATCCAAACAACATCAAGAAAATGCCAATATAAGGAGAAAATAAACGACTTATTTGCAGTTTCTGCCGTTAACCCACGCTTCTTGATTTGCATAAGGATGAATAATCCCCAGAATAAACCAAATGTGACGTGTGCACCGTGCGTTCCTAGTGTTGTTAATAAAATAGCTGTGAATGCACTAGTTTGTAGGGTAGCACCGACATGATAGTAATGAACGAATTCATAAATTTCAATTCCTAGGAATGCTGCACCTAAAAGGAGGGTCACTCCTAAAAATACTAGCATAGCCTTGGAACGATTAATACGCATTGCATGAATGGCTAAACCAATGGTAAAACTACTTGTTAATAAAATGATAGTTTCAAATAGAACAGGTGTTATTTCAAATATTTCTGCTCCGGATGGACCATTTCCTGTTCGGTTTTCATAGACAAAATAGGAAGTGAATAATGTTGCGAAAAGCATGATTTCCGCACCAAGGAAGATCCAGAATCCTAAAATATTCATTTTATTTTGTTCGGTACTATATTCAAGAGGCTGCGTGTGATTCATGTTCATTACTTAGCACCTCCAAATTTATCTTCTGTTTCTTTAATTTCTTTTATTGAAATATGGTATCCATCGTCTTTTTCAAAGGAACGATATGCCATACAAGCTAAAATACCGATACCTGATAAGATGACCCCAGGCCAAATATAAAAAACGAATGAGAAACCAAATACAAAGAATAATCCAGCCATAATAATTGGTAAACCACTATTATTAGGCATATGAATCTCTTTTAAGTCATCTTTATTAAATAATTGATGACCATGTTTCTTAGAATCCCAGAAAGCCTGTGATGAATTAACTTGCGGTGTAATCGCGAAGTTATATTCTGGAACTGGGTTATGCGTTGCCCATTCTAAAGAACGTGCATTCCATGGATCATCCCCAACATTTCTAGGTGCATAACGGAAACTATAGTACACGTTGTAGACAATAAAGATAAAACCAATTGCCATAATTCCGGCACCTAAGAATGAAAGCATATTTAGTGGGCCGAATCCTGTTGCTTCAGAGTAAGTGTACATTCTTCGAGCTTGCCCATCTAATCCTGTAATGTACATTGGGAAGAAGGCTAAACAGAAACCGATAGTAAGATTCCAAAATCCCCATTTACCAATTCTTTCATTTAACTTAAATCCGAACATTTTTGGCCACCAGTAAGTAAGCCCTGCTAACATAGCAAATACTACACCTGGAATAATTACGTTATGGAAGTGTGCTACTAAAAACATAGTGTTATGATATTGGTAGTCAGCACTTGCCATACCAAGCATAACTCCCGTAACTCCTCCGATAGTAAATAGTGGAATGAATGCTACAGAATAGAGCATCGGAACGGTGAATTCAATTTTTCCTTTCCACATTGTAAGAAGCCAGTTGAAAATTTTAATCCCTGTTGGAATAGCGATTGCCATCGTTGTGACAGAAAAGATACTGTTCGTTAGTGCATCCTGTCCCATCGTAAAGAAATGGTGTACCCAAACAAAGAACGATAGGAGAGAGATGATTACCATTGATGCAACCATAGATTTGTATCCATATAAGTTACGTCTTGAGAAGGTTGAGATAACTTCACTATATATACCAAATGCTGGTAGTATCAAAATGTATACTTCAGGGTGTCCCCAAACCCAGAATAGGTTTGCCCACATCATATCCATACCACCATCACCTGTTGTAAAAAAGTGTGTTGCAAACTGACGGTCGAAAGTACCCATTAATAGAGCTATTGTTAGTACAGGGAATGCAAATACTATAATAATGTTTGTGATTAGAGCTGACCATGTAAACATTGGCATTTTCATTAGTTTCATGCCTGGTGCTCTCATTTTTAGGATGGTAACGATAAAGTTGATTCCTGTCATTAAAGTACCAATTCCAGAAATTTGCAATGCCCAATTATAATAGTTGACACCTACAGAGGTACTGAAATCATTACTTGCAAGTGGGTAATAGTTGGTCCATCCTGCATCAGGTGATCCCCCAATAACGAAGGAAATATTAAATAACATTGCTCCTGCAAAATACAACCAAAAGCTAATTGCATTTAATCGAGGAAATGCGACATCTCGTGCACCGATTTGCAGTGGAACAGCAAAGTTCATTAAACCAATAATGAACGCCATTGCCATAAAGATAATCATGACAATTCCGTGAGTAGTAAATACCTCGTTATAATGTTGTGCATCTAGAAATGAATTTTCTGGTACTGCGGTTTGCAGACGCATCATAACTGCATCTGCTCCTCCACGGAAAAGCATAAGTAGAGCGGAAATTATATACATAATCCCGATTTTCTTATGGTCAACGGTAGTTAACCATTCACGCCAAAGATATCCCCATTTTTTAAAATAAGTGATTCCGGCCATTATCGCAATTACTGTTAAACCAATAGCAACCATTGATGCATATATCAATGGACTGGGATGGGGAACAGCAAATCTTTCAAAAAATTCCATGTTTGTAACTCCTTTCGAGATAATGTGTTTTGGTCGATCTAGCTGTAATCAGACTCGAAATTACTCGTGGTTGTTGTGTTCAGAATTTCCATGATCAGAAGATGAATCTGTCTCAAGTTCTGGACCATGATCATGTCCACCATGTTCTCCTTCTGGTGCAGGGGAGAAGTCTAGGTGTGTTCCAGTGTACGTCATCTGTCCGAGATGCCCTGGTTCCAACAATTCATTAAATTCATCTTCTGTTAGTGGCTCAGCGGTGTCGTGTATTTCATCGACCCATGTATCAAATTCATCATTTGATAAAGCTGTTACATTAAATGTATTTTCAGCAAATCCTTCTCCACTAAAGTTTGCGTTTCTTCCCATATACTCACCTGGAGTTTCTGCAGCGAGATTAATGGTTGTAATCATGTCTGCCATTGCATATTTTTGTCCAGCTAGTTGTGGAATCCAAAAACTTGTAATCGGCCCGTGTGAATATAGTCTAAATTCAATTGGTTGATTAGTAGGTATGAAAACATAATTGACCGTTTCAATATCTTGCTCAGGATAACTGAAATGCCATTTCCAATTTGAAGAGGATGCATAAATTACTATTGGATCTTGATTCTCATATCCTTCTGGAACGGATTCAACTTCATAAGTTGATTTTACAGAGACAATAGAAAGGAATATGATGATTAATACTGGTATACCGACGATAATACCCTCAACATATTTATTTCCTTCTATGTGTGGTGGTTCGTAATCTTTACTTTGTTTTGAAGCTCGGTATTTAAATAACACGAAGACTAACAAAACAAATACGGCAATTACAATAAATGCCATTGTTGCAATTGAAATCCATATTACATTCGCAGTGGTTGCTGCCTGAGGACCTTTAGGATCCAATACTAAGAGCGGTTCACAACCTATTAACACTGTGAATATAGTGAAAACTAATGATAATAAGGTTAATTTCAATTTCATGTAGTTACCCCTTTCTTTTGCTGACTTTATTTGAATAATCGTGAGTGGTTACTAACTAGCATTGCTTTATATCCTATAATTCTAGTAAATAAAAAACAATAGGTTTGCATAACTTTCACAAAATGTTCATGAACTTTTGTATAAATTTCGTACAAAATGAAACAGTCTGCACAAAAAACAGAAGTAAAGTCTTACAAGGGCTCATACCTATATAATAGAAGCAATTGTTAATCGAATGAAAATATCGTGTAAGACACATGATTAAACTCAAAAAACTATTGACTTTTACCATTTAGGAGAGTAATATAATTTCTGCTCATAAAATTTATTTCGAATTTCAATATATATAATTGATTGTTGACAAAGATAAATATACTATGAGATAATTTCAAAGTTATTTTTTTACATTATTGGGTCAACAAACAGAAACTTACATGATAGATAAGTAGACTATTTACTAAGGAGCCATTAGCTCAGTCGGTAGAGCATCTGACTTTTAATCAGAGGGTCGAAGGTTCGAATCCTTCATGGCTCACCATTTATGCGGGTGTGGCGGAATTGGCAGACGCGCTAGACTTAGGATCTAGTATCTTCGGATGTGGGGGTTCGACTCCCTTCACCCGCATTAGACCCATGCCGGGGTGGCGGAATTGGCAGACGCACAGGACTTAAAATCCTGCGATAGGTAACTATCGTACCGGTTCGACTCCGGTCCTCGGCATCATATGCGCCCGTAGCTCAATTGGATAGAGCGTTTGACTACGGATCAAAAGGTTAGGGGTTCGACTCCTCTCGGGCGCGCTCATTTCGGGAAGTAGCTCAGCTTGGTAGAGCACATGGTTTGGGACCATGGGGTCGCAGGTTCGAATCCTGTCTTCCCGACCATTAGAAGATTGCGGCATTCAAACGAAAAAGAATACTCTTTTAGTATGCGGGTGCAGTTTAATGGTAAAACCTCAGCCACGAGCATGGCCTCTACCGAATAATCTACGAGTTGCCCCGAAGCATCCATCATCACTGAATATGCTAGAAGATACAGGGGCATGATTGTCGTGGAATACACTAAAAAAATACTCTTTTATTATGCGGGTGTAGTTTAATGGTAAAACCTCAGCCACGAGCATGGCCTCTACCGAATAATCTACGAGTTGCCCCGAAGCATCCATCATCACTGAATATGCTAGAAGATACAGGGGCATGATTGTCGTGGAATACACTAAAAAAATACTCTTTTATTATGCGGGTGTAGTTTAATGGTAAAACCTCAGCCTTCCAAGCTGATGACGAGGGTTCGATTCCCTTCACCCGCTCCATTTTTTTATTATGGGCCTGTAGCTCAGCTGGTTAGAGCGCACGCCTGATAAGCGTGAGGTCGGTGGTTCGAGTCCACTCAGGCCCATATTAAGGTGACGAATCAGTCTATGGACATAATTATATACTTCTAAGGAATTAATACTTTCCATATTGAAAAGAAATAGGTGAAAAGAAATAGGGTGCTATTTGCACCCTATTTCTTTTTTCGTATCGTGCATTATATTTGCTACTTATGGGAAAACTTTTTAATAATGAATAATTGTTGAGGAGTAAGTACATTGACGTTAGTTAGGCTAGGATATTCAGCTATAAGTACCCAAGTACAGAACAGTTCCACATCAAGAACAATGACATATGCAAACTTTTCGAAAATACAAGATAGGGAGGCAGCGCTACGTAAATTAGAAAAAATATCAAAAGAAAATATATTGAACGTACTTCGTATACTAAGACATAATATTGCAAGTGACATTTATTTTTATCGTATATCTTCGAAGTTAATTCCGTTAGCAGATCACCCAGAAACATCAGACTGGAATTATATGAAACCTTTAAAGCAAGTATTAGGTGACATAAAGGAATTTCTTAAGGAACATCCAAAAATGCGAGTTGATTTTCATGCCGACCATTTTGTTTTAGTAAATACGTCAAAAAAAGATGTCCTGACTAAGTCTATAAAAACTTTACGAATGCACTATCGTTTATTAAAGGGAATGGGTGTAGAGCCTGTTCATCGTTGTGTGATGCATGTTGGTGGTGGTTATGATGATCCCGAGAAGGCTTTGGAAAAGTTTATTCATAATTGGGCATTCATTCCTTCTGATTTACAGCAAATGATTATTTTAGAAAATGACGATAAAACTTTTTCTTTAGTAGAGACTTTATATTTATGTGAGAAATTAGGAGTTCCTTTAGTATTCGACTACCATCATCATCTCGCACATCATCATGATCCAAATTGGTATCTCTATTGGGAACGCGTGTTAAACACGTGGAAACATTCTGAATTACCTGTAAAAATGCATATATCTAGCCCGAAATCATCTGATAAGTTCCGAGCACACGCAGATTATGTAGATAGCGAAATGTTTATGGACTTTTTGCGTGCAATAAAGGGGAGTGTACCTCAAATAGATTGTATGATTGAAGCCAAACAAAAGGATAGTGCTTTATTAAGGCTAATGGAAGATTTAAAGCAATACAAAGAAATTGAGATTATAGATGATGGAAGTTTATTAGTGAAATAATTAGTGCTTTCATAAATAGAAAAATGTAGGGTACAAACTACCCGTACCCTACATGAACCTTTTATTCGTTTTCATATGTAAATTGAGAAATTTTTTCGTTCTGATTTACGGCTATTTGAAATTTGATTTCTCCATCTTCAAACTCACCAATAATGGTTATGACATCTTGATCATTATCTTTTTCCATGGACTCATAGTTCTGATTAACGAATGAGCCTAATCTTTCTTCAAAAGAACTCCAAATATTTTCTAGTTCAGATGCGGGATACTCTTCCTTCACAGACTCATCTAAATATTCAGTTGCTCTTTCGTAACGGTCTTCAGATATGAACATAATAAACTCCTCTGCGAAAATAACATTTGCTTTTTCTTCGGCAGACTCCTGGAATTCTTCTTCTTTGTCTTCTCCATCAGCACATCCAGAAAGCAAGAAAAAAGCAGTTGCGATAGTTAGGAACCAAAGTACATTTTTAACCATTATAAATAACCTCCAATTATATTAAAGTGGAATTTCATCATAATTTTCTACCTGAAGAATATAGGGTGTGTCTATTTACTTTACTGGCACAGTTAGCACTGGTACCATTGAAAAAATCCTTCGCTAGCAAATTCTTGCAAGCGAGGTCGTCCTTGTTTTATTGTTTCCCAGATAAGCTGGAATTACACTTTAATCCAAAGATATTATCAGGCTGTTTTGTAAAAGAGTGAGATTACGATTACTCTCGCCCCACTACAAGGATTATTGTTTAACCGTTTATATCGCAACTTGTATAAATTTCTCTCAAGTAATAAGGAAGCCTATTTCGGAGCGAATGACCGCATAAACAAGCATAAGTGTGACCGAGGGAATATTCTGAATCAATGAAGTTAAAAGTCTTTATAAAATATGAATCAGAGTAATGTTTCAAAAGGCAACAATCTTTTAGAAAAAAACCAAAATAAAAAAGTACATGAACTTTGGGTTCATGTACTTTTTCATTCTACTAGGAAAAGATAAAAGCATATACATAAGTAATTATTATTCATAATCTATCTCATTCAGCAATTCCAATAATACGCTCCCAATGATTTCTCCAGCAGTTCTTGGTGCTGTTTTACCTGGTAGGCCAAGTGCATGTATTGCTTTAATGCCTTTTTTACAAGCGTATTCAAAATCGGTACCGCCTGGTTTTGATGCAAGATCCAGTATAAGAGTGGAAGTTGACATGTTATTAATGACACTGGAATCGATGATCATTTTAGGTATAGTGTTAATACATATATCCATACTTGATATAATTCTATCCATTTTTTCTGTTGAAATGGATTTTAGTCCCATTTCGCTAATACGAGCAAAATGTTCTGTTTTTCTGGCTGTAACTGTAACATTGGCCCCTATAGCTGAGAATAAGCGAGCTATTGTCATTCCTATTCTGCCAAAACCTAAAATTAGAACATTTGATCCATGAATAGTAAAATCCGTTTCCTCTATGGCTAACTTCAGAGTCGCTTCAGCAGTCGGAATGGAATTGTAGATGGCAATGTCATTACGTGAGAACAAGCGAACTAATTTTCGATTTGTAGATGCTGCTATATTTACTAGGAAATCATTCACGATACCAGTATAGATTACGCAATGCTTAGGTGTTTTATTTAATAGGTACTCTGTTAACTTAATAGTTTTATCGGAATAAGTCGTTTCAATTACCCCGTTGCTATCTGTCCCAGATACAGGAAGTAGGATGGCATCTAACATGCTGAAATCAATATCCATTAATTCTCGGTGGCTTACATAGGGGGTAGAGAAGGATAGTTGATCAAATCCAGTTAAAAAAACTCTTACATCATTTGAAGCAAGTTTATTAATTACTTCTAAATAACGATTGTCTCCTCCCATAACAAGCACTTTTAAATTCTTTGTCAATAATTTTCCCACCTTTCTTTAATGTATAAAAGCATGAAATTATAATATTAACATAAATTTAAATATAGCATAAAGCATATTTAGAAATTGCGCCATTACCCATTGTATAACATAACACACTATCATATGCCTACAATATTTTGATGAAGTGGAGGGATTGGAAGGTGCAAAATACAATTGTGTGTAGATGTGAAGAGGTTAAATTAGGTGAAATTATTTCATCAATTGAAAGTGGAGCAACAACATTAAGGGCTATAAAAGTAGTAACGAGGGCGGGTATGGGTATTTGTCAGGGGAGAACATGCAGACCATTAATAGAAGATTGCTTGTCAAAGACTATAAAGCAAGATAGTAATGACGTTCAACAATTAAATTTTGGCAATCCCATTCGTCCCATTCGTCTTTCTGAACTAGCAAACACAAGAAAGGGTTGAAGCTATGCGCATTAGTAATCATCCTGTACTTGAAAATACAGCGGGTGATGAAATCGAATTTACATTTGATGGTAAGAAATATTTGGCAAAACAAGGAGAAACAATTGCTGCAGCTTTACTAGCTCATAATATTCGAATATTGCGATATTCAATGAAAGAAAAACGCCCACGAGGAATTTACTGTGGAATTGGCCACTGTTACGAGTGTCGTGTTCTTTTAGATGGTCAAGTAAGTGTTCGAGCATGTCTGACAAGAGTAAGAGATAACATGACGATTGTTTCTGAAAGAGAGGATTCAAATGAATTTTGATCTAGTCATTATCGGAGCAGGACCTGCTGGTATGAGTGCAGCGATTAAAGCAGCAGAAAATGGTGTATCCGTGGCTATTATTGATGAAAACCCTGAAGTTGGTGGTAAGTTATTAGGGCAGCTTTATAAGGATTCAAAGAGTGGGTGGTGGATTGGGCAAAAAATAGCAGATGAATTAGGAAAAAAGTTAACAGACCTAAATATAGCCTTTTTTCTTGAGGAGCAAGTTTGTGGAATATTCCCAAGGTGGGAAGTCTTACTATCTAGTGGAGAACGACTGCATGGGAAATATATTATCATTGCTACCGGAGCTGCAGAAAAAGCTTTACCGATTCCAGGTTGGACCCTGCCAGGAGTAATGGCAATCGGGGCAGCACAAATGTTAACCAATTATCATCGTGTAAAACCTGGAGAAAAAATAGCTATTATAGGAATTGACCCATTATCTTTGACTATTGCTTATGATATGAGACTTGCAGGGATACATGTGGTTGGTATTTACCTTCCAAAGAAAAGCGAATTCTCACATATGAAAGCGGAACCAAAACAACTAATCTCTTACTTATCTAATTTTGTTCATGTTCTACCAAATCCTTTTCTGAAACTTTTTGGGAAAATGTTGAAATATCCAGTTATACAAAATTTAGCTATAACTTATTACCCCTCATTTGGGATAAAAGTTTTTGGAGTACCTTTGCATATAAGGAAAGCAGTGGTCGAGATAGTTGGAGAGAATCAGGTCGATGCGATAAAAGTAGAAAAAGTGGATAAGAATGGATCTGCTAATGGGAAAATGGAGGAAGTAACGGTAGATTGTGTCTGTATTTCTGGTGGTTTATATCCTTTAGGAGAGATCGCTAGAGTGGCAGGGTGTGAGTTTGCCTATTTAGAAGAAGTTGGGGGATATGTACCACTTCATAATGAAAACTTAGAAACAACACAAGCTGGAATCTTTACTGCAGGTAATATTACAGGAATTGAAGGCGCCAATGTTGCGATTGAACAGGGTAATTTAGTTGGGCTTGTGATTAGTGATAGATTAGGCTTATTGAAAAATTCTAAAGAAATTATTAAAGCAAAGAAGAAAGTATTGCTCGCAAGGGAAGAGGCCGTTATTTCGTTTCAACCACAGATTGAAATAGGAAAAGAAAAAATTGCCGAGTTATGGAATAAACGAATGAATGAGTAAGGAGGGCGTTATGGAAACAGCTGATGCGGTTGTGATAGGGGGAGGTGTAATAGGTACTTCCGTTGCCTATCGATTGGCAAAAGAGAGAAAAGTTATTTTGCTCGAAAGAAAAGAAATTGGGGGACAGACTTCAGGGAACTGTGATAAAGCAATTATCTTACAGTCCAAAAAACCTGGATTTCCTATTAAACTGGCAAAAGCAAGCAGGAGAATCTACGACCAATTGGAAGAAGAATTAGAAACCTCAATCGAGTATAACAAAAACGGTGGAATGATCTTAATTGAAAAAGAAGAGCATTTGAATTTCATGAAGAAGTTTGTAGATAGGCAAAATAAAGCAGGACTTCGAGTGAAGTTAATTGATGCAAAGGAAGCAAAGGCTTTTCAGCCATATTTATCTGACAATTTAGTCGGAGCCACATATAGCACGGAAGATGCAGAAGTTAACCCTCTCCTATTAACGCAAGCATTTTCTCGAGCTGCCAGAAGAAGTGGGGTAGATATCCGGTTATATACAGAGGTTGTTGGTATTGATTGCCAAAACGGGAGGGTAGTTGGTGTTAAAACAGACAGAGGATATATTTCTACAGAATTAGTCATTAATGCTGCAGGCCCATTCGCAGGTGAAATCGCAGAAATGGTTGGTGTTCCTTTAACAATAATACCGCGTCGTGGTGTCATTTTAATTTCAGAAAAAGTACCTCCTATGATTCATGGAAATATATTATGTTCTCAGTACATTGCAGCGAAACATCAATCTGAAGAATATGGTAAAGCTCCGCCGTTTGGAATTGGTTTATCACTCGGTCAAACAGATAGCGGAAATTTATTAATAGGTGGAAGTAGAGAATTTACAGGTTACAACAAAGAAATTAATCCAGAACTTTTAGCCTCCATTGCGTCACATGCAATCCGGATGGTACCATCTTTGGGAAATGTACAGATTATTCGCTCAATGATAGGTTTTCGTCCGTTTACTGGTAATGGACTGCCTATTATTGATGAAGTGCCGGGAGTGCAAGGTTTCGTTATTGCTGCAGGACATGAAGGAGATGGTATTGCACTAGCACCCATTACGGGTATTTTAGTTGCTAGTTTAGTTGCAGGTGAGTCGAATTACAAAGATTTACTGGAACCTTTAAAGTTAAAAACTGAATAAACAGGGGGAGCTTTTATGATAGAGATTCTTGTGCCGTTAGTGTTGCTGTTTATGATAGCTTTGGTTCAAGGCATTCCAAAAATTGGTGGTGATATTAGAGCAGCTTTAATTATCGCAACATTGTCATCAGCTATTATTTCTGGTTTAAGCTTTACAGAAACAGCTTGGGCTTTTGTTGATGGGATAGATCGATTATCCTGGGTTATTATGTTATCAGTATTTGGGAGTCTTTATGCAGAATCACAAGTGAAACTTGGAACGATGGATACAACGTTAAATAGTTTAAGGGCAGCATTTGGTAATTCGCCTAAAGGTTTGATTGTAGCCATTTTTATTACTTTAATATTAGCGGGGTCTCTTCTTGGTGATGCAATTGCTGCAGCAACAGTAATTGGATTTCTGGTCATTCATTCCTTGACTGAATTAAAATTGAAACCGGAACAAATAGGAATGATTATTTTACTTGGCGCATCGATTGGTTCCATAATGCCTCCTATTACACAAGCAGTATACTTATCTTCGTCTTTAATTGGAATTGATCCTAGTCCTGTTGTCATGATTTCTTATATCACAGTTACTATAGGAGCGATTCTAGCTATTTTAGAATCCTTTCGTTTTGTTCGTGGGAGGAAAATGCCACAAGAGTTAATACCCAAACAAACTGTTACACAAATCTTAAAAGAAAGATGGGTTACGTTAATACCGCTAATTGTGCTGATTGCTATTGTTATTGCCAACACGCTATTTGAGTATAATATCTTCTCGGAATGGACAGTTTTGGCTTTTATCGTTGAACCTTTACAGGAAATTCCTATCATTCAAGGAATTACATTTCAAGTGGTTTCCGCTATTATCATTGCTTTTCTTGTTAGTTTTCTATTTCCATCTGTCCGTAAACATACGGGAGGGGTATTTAAAAATGGTCTAACAAAAGTAAGTAAAACAGTGCAAATTCAGCTTTGTGCCGGGATTATGGTTGGCGTCTTTTATGCTTCAGGGTTAATTGACAAAGTCGCACTAATGACGGAAGGATTAGCTGATTCAATGGTAAAGGTAGGTGGAGCGTTATCATTAATCGTTGTCGGGATGTTGACTGGTTCCCAAACAACTGCACAATCCGTAATTGTAACTTTTCTTGGACCAATCTTGGAAAATATGAATGTAGATCCCACAATGATCGCTTTAGGTGCGTCGCACATAGCATCAGCTGGCCAAAATCTACCCCCAGTTGGTTTAACTGCCTTTGTTGTGTGTGGTTTAATTGGCGGTATTTTGGATAAGAAGGTTGATCCGCTAAAAGTAATGACTTTAGCCGTCCCAAATTCTTTATATTTCATTATACTTGGTTTAATTGTGTGGTTCATATAGATGGAGAGCCCAAAATTAGGAATTATCATGCTGGATACAAGTTTTCAAAGGCCATTAGGGGATATTGGCAATCCTGCTACGTATTCATTTCCAGTAGAATACCGAGTAGTCGAAAGTGCTACTGTAGAGAGAGTTGTGAAGAAAGGAGATTCCTCTTTAGTCCCTCTTATTATAAAGTCAGCAAGAGAATTAGAGAAAAAAGGTGTTAAAGCAATTAAAACAAGCTGTGGGTTTTTAGCCTTGTTTCAGAACGAAATTCAACATGCATTAAATGTTCCGTTTTTTTCTTCCAGTCTTATACAGTTACCGATAGTCCATTCTTTAGCTGGTGGATCTATAGGTGTTCTCACGGCTAGTAAGGCAAGCTTGTCTAGGAAACACTTACAAGGGGTAAACGCAGAAAATATACCTATTATTATAGAAGGAATGGATACGATGCCTGCTTTTACCCAAGCAATTGTTGAAGAATGTATGTCCTTAGACATGAAAGCAGTGGAAAGAGAAATAAAACACAAAGTGAAAAATATGATAAGAAGTAATCCAGAAATAAAAGCAATCCTATTAGAATGCACCAACATGCCACCATATCGAACTGCAATAAGAGAAATAACAGAACTACCCATATTTGATATCAACACCTTAATCCATTATATCTTAAAAGCCACTTAAATTCGGGAAGTGCCTGTTACTTCCCGAATTTTGTACGGTTTTCAAATTACCGTTAACCATTGGTATGGAAGGGAGTTAAGCACTTTTTTTGTTTCGACAAATTTCGGGAAGTGACAGGCACCATCGGTTTAATTTTTATAATATTGACATAATTTAGATTTTTGTTCTATACTTGTTAAGTATTATGCTGGATGAAGGGGGAAGGTGTTTGGAGGGAAATGTTTCTGAATCAAATTTGAGAGAATCAATCTATGACAATTTGGAACTTCAGCGATTAATAAGAAAAAAGAATCGATTTCGTTTTCATTTTACAGCTTTCCTACTTTTCTATTATTTGATTTTACCTGTAGTATTTAATAGTCCACTTATTGTTGTTAAAAACAACTTATATATATATATCGTTTGGTTTTATGTATTTTCATTATTTATTATTACCTGGACTATTGGTTGGTTTTATTGGAAATATATGCGTATACTCGATCAAAGAATAATGGATTTGAAGAAGGAAATCTGAGGGGATTTTTATGAATTTAACTTACTTTATATTTTTTCTAGCAATTGTCACTGGTACCCTCATCATAACGCATTGGGCGGCAGAGCGCAGTAAAACAACGAATCAATTTTATATTGCCTCGGGTAGTTTAACCGGATTTCAAAATGGTATGGCAATAGCGGGTGACTACATAAGTGCGGCATCGTTTTTAGGTATTAGTGGCTTGATTGCAATTTATGGTTATGATGGTTTCATATATGCGACGGGTTTTCTTCTGTCCTATGTAATCTTATTATTATTGATTGCTGAACCAGTACATCATTTGGGGAAATATTCATTAGGAGATGTAGTTGCTGAGCGGTTTCCTGGAAATAAAATGCGTTTAGTTATTTCGACTAGCGGTATATTCATTTCGATTTTATATATGATTCCACAATTAGTAGCTTCTGGCTTTTTGTTGCGAGTATTGTTAGGTGTAGATTACCATGCTTCCGTTTGGATAATAGGGATATTAATGACTGTTTATGTTGTGTTTGGAGGAATGGTCGCAACTTCCTGGGTTCAAATTATTAAAACGGTACTTTTAATGTCTGGTACGTTATTACTTGTATTTATATTATTCTCCTGGATTAAATGGGATCTATCAATGTTAGTAGTACAAGCCAAGGAAGAAAGCCCACTAGGGGAACAATTTCTAACACCTGGAAATTTATTCCAGCATCCAATAGAGAGGATTTCGCTTACACTTTCACTTATTTTGGGTACTTCAGGACTTCCACATATATTAATTCGCTTCTTAACAGTTAGAAATGCCAAAAGTACTCGTCTTTCTGTTTTATCATCTACATGGATTATTGGATTGTTTTATATCATGACTTTATTGCTTGGGATTGGGACAATTGCGATAGTCGGTTGGGATACTTTAATTAAATACGGTTCGAGTGGCAATATGGCCGCTCTAATGCTGGCTAAGGCTTTAGGTGGAGATTTTCTTGTAGCATTTGTCATGGCGGTTGCGTTTGCAACGATTATTGCTGTAGTTACTGGACTTATTTTTGCAGCTACTTCTTCTTTTGCCCATGATATCTATTTTCACATTGTAAAAAAGAAACAGGCAGAAGAAAAAGAACAACTTCTCGTAGCGCGAATTACAGCTGTAGGAATGGGGTTTATTTCAATTATGCTGTCACTTGGATTAGAGGAAAGTAATGTTGCTTTTTTAGTTTCTTTAACGTTTTCCATTGCTGCTTCTACATTATTTCCATTATTATTATTTACATTTTATTGGAAGCGTTTTAATCGAACTGGTGCCTATACGGGGATTGCGACAGGTTTTATTGTTTCAGTGCTGCTCGTTAGTATTGGTCCCTGGGGCGTTGATCTCCTATCACTTTATAACCCTGGAATTATTTCGATTCCTTTAAGTTTTTTAGGGTCCATAGCTGGTACACTTCTAACAAAAAAAGGACAAGGTGAAAACTATAAAGCATTGTCGGTTAAAATCAATACTGGAGTTTGGAGTGACTAGCTCATGGTAGAACTAACAATAATATTATTTCAGAGGATTGGCTTATTATTATTGATTGTTTTTATGCTCACACGAATTCCCGGGTTTCGCTCCTTATTAGACAGAGATATCACAATAGAAACCGTTATCTATCATGCGTTAGTTTTTGGAGTGATTGGCATTCTAGCTACTCATACTGGTGTGGTAATTAAAGGGGAAGAATTAATGATGCAAAGTGTGATTGCAGATGTTGATAATGATGAGGTTTTAATCGGGTTTAGTTTAGTAGTAGTAATGATAGCTGGACTTTTAGGTGGGCCATATGTCGGACTTGGTGCAGGTATTGTTTCAGGAATATACATTGCTTTACTTGGAGGAGAAGCTTGGTTTGCAAATAGTCTTATTAATCCATTGGCGGGATTAATTACTGGCTGGACTGGACAGTTCTTTTCTGAAGAGAGAGTAATCGCTCCAAATAAAGCACTTTTTATAGGGATTTTTCCGCCAGTTTTTCACATGGGTTTGCTATTAATCTTTTTACCTAATCAAGAAATAGGGATTGAGTTAGTAAACATGATAGGTATACCATTAGTAGTAACAAACTCCGTGGCTTTAGCGATTTTTACCATGATGATTCGTGTCGCATTCAACGAATCAGAAAGAGAAGCAGCACTTGAGACCAATCGTGCTCTATCTATCGCCGAAAAGGCATTACCATTATTGCGAGATGCTCCTTTAGCTGTTAATGCAAAGAAGATGGCAGAACTATTTTATGAAGAATTAGAAGTAGCCGCTATTGCGGTGACGGACAAGGATAAAGTACTTGCGCATGTTGGTCTTGGAGGTGAGCATCATCAAGTGGGGGAACCATTAAAAATGCGACTTTCACGTAAGGCACTGGAAGATGGTGAAATTCAAGTTGCCTATGAAAAAACAGATCTTCAATGTAGGTTTGCAGATTGTCCGCTGAAAACGGCTATTATGGTTCCAGTCTATCAATCTGGTGATGTTATCGGATTATTAAATATATACTTCCGGCATTCACAGCAAATTCGCGCAGTAGAAGTAGCTTTGGCAAAAGGGCTTGGTACATTAATTTCAAATCAGCTTAGTGGTCTTGAGGCTGAACGAATGAAAGAATTGTTAAAGGAGGCAGAAATGCGTAATTTGCAAGCACAGATCAATCCTCATTTCTTGTTTAATACCTTTAACTTAATTCACTCACTAATGAGAGTGGATTCTGAAAAAGCCCGCTACATTTTAGTGCAGTTAAGTCAATATATGCGAGCTAATTTAAAAATTACGAGTGAACCATTAATTCACCTTCAAGATGAATTAAGACATTTGTATGCTTATTTGGAAATCGTAAAGGCTCGTTTTCCTGATCATATTATGGTGGAAGTTGATATTTCTGAAGGGCTGGAACATGTTTTAATACCTCCTGCTACTTTGCAACCATTGGTAGAGAATAGTGTGCAACATGGTTTAGGAAATAATCATAAAGGGGGAATCGTACAGATAAACATAATTAAAAATAATGATCTTGTCTATATAGAAGTAAAAGACAATGGACAAGGATTTCCTAAAGAATTCATTTCAACCATAGGAGAGAAACCTTTAAATTTGAAAACTGGAAATGGTACCGCACTATATAATATTAATCAGCGACTTAAGGGATTATTGGGGGAAAAAAGTGCCTTACAATTTATAAATACTGCAAAAGGAAGTATTGTATCATTCCAACTTCCTTTAACACATAGATTAATAGAAGAAAATAATAGGTATAAGGAATCCACTAGATAAGTGTGAGAGGGGAGTCCTAAATGAAAATAAAAGCGATGATTGCAGAAGATGAACGACTAGCCAGAGAAGAATTGATATATCTGCTGCAGAAAGAGCAGCACGTGATTCTTTATCCGAGTGCAGAAAATGGAGAACAGCTATTATCGTTATTCCAGGAATATCAACCGGATGTAATCTTTCTTGATATCCATATGCCTGGTCTATCAGGAATTGAGATTGCAAAAAAACTTCGCACGAAACAGGGAAAAGGTCCACTGATTGTCTTTACAACAGCATATGATTCCTATGGAGTGCAAGCTTTTGATCTTCAAGCGACAGATTACTTACTAAAACCATTTGATTCTGTCAGATTTAAAACAGCGATGAAACGGGTGAGAGAGGCCTTGTCTTCAAGAGAACCGTTAAAACCAAAGATAGACAAACTTATTATTACAGAAGATGAAAGAATGGTAGTAGTTGAACCGAAAAAGATAGGATTCGCCGTCCGTGAAGGAAGAGTACTAAAAATACATACGATAAATAATGAAGTAATTGAAACAAAAATGAGTTTAAAAGAATTAGAGGATAAACTTGCCGGATTCTCTTTTTATCGTCCGCATAGAAGCTATTTAGTTAATATGGATGCAATTAGAGAGATAACCCCATGGTTTAATGGGGCCTATAATCTGGTGATAAAGGATCCGATCAAGTCAACGGTTCCGGTAAGTAGAACAGCGGCAAAGGGACTTTTTGAAGTATTATATGGCGAACGAATATAATGTCATTTAGCTCCTCATTTATGCAATTTAGACAGGCTGAGCTACATTTTGGATAAATTTTAAAAATTTAATTATGTATTTAATATACTGAATAGTACCTGCAGGGGGAAATTCAGTATTTTTATTTGTGAGACTGTAAGCGTTTTCTGTACAAGGAGGGTCGTTAGTGCAGTTTTTACGAATTGTAGTTTGCAATAAATAAAGCTCTTTTCTAAGTGGTGGACTAAGGTTACTCGCCCTACCAAGAAGATTTGTTGTTTTTATGGTTATGTCGTATTTTATTTAGATTGTTAATATATTTAATTCAGAATAATGTACTCTCGCTTACACTTATGATTGATTTGTGCGATCATTCGCTTCCTGTTCAGGTCTGGACACGTGCTATTCCCACAGGACAAGGAAGGATTCGTCAGCATTACAACACACGGAAAAAATTGCCTTTTATTTTCGAGGAGTCTCCGTATTCTACCTCCGCTATGTTACATGCTCTAAAAATTTATAAAACTATAGTCCATAATGTCACGTTCGGGAGAGTTTTCCAGTAAAAAGAGAAATTTCCTAGTTGAAATCAAGTATAGCAGGAACTAAGCGGAGGAAATACGAAAGTTAAGCGCATTACTCTGAATTCAGATTATCAACAGTTTCTAACAACTCCTGACATAGTTACAAAAACAACAAACCACGTAAAGAGCCATTAATAAAAAGGAGGATTTATCATTGGAAAAACCAGATTCTATTAAGACACTCGACGATAAGCAGACTCGTTATTGGAAAAAGAACTTGAGATTAATCAGCAGCCTGCTCGCTGTTTGGGCTGTGGTTGGTTTTGGAGGCGGTATTCTATTTGCAGTACCACTAAGTAATGTACCTTTTTTCGGTGTTACTTTATCGTATTGGATCGCCCAACAAGGCGCTATTTTTGTGTTCATTTTCTTGATATTAATTTATGCCATTCGAATGGATAAGTTAGATAAACAGTATGCGCTAGAAAAAAAGGAAGAAAATCAACATAAATCGTTATAAAGGAGGGGTAAGTGTTGAGTGTAGAAGCTATTACAATTACGATGGTTATCATTACATTTGGTATATACACAGGTATTGGTTGGTGGTCTAGAGTTCGCGATACCTCAGGTTTTTATGTAGCTGGTCAAAATGTTCCAACTGTAGCCAATGGTGCAGCCATTGCAGCTGATTGGATGTCTGCCGCGTCATTTATCTCTATGGCAGGTTTAGTTGCATTTTTAGGGTTTGATGGAACTATTTACTTAATGGGCTGGACAGGTGGGTATGTACTATTAGCTTTATTGTTAGCCCCATACTTACGTAAGTTTGGAAAATTTACCGTTCCTGATTTTATAGGTGACCGTTTTTATTCTAGTCATGCTAGAGCTGTGGCTGCAATAGCTACCATTTTTATCTCACTTACCTACATATCTGGACAAATGCGTGGTGTAGGTATTGTTTTTAGTCGTTATTTACAAGTTGACATTATTGTTGGTGTGTTAATTGGTATGGCGATTGTTGGTTTCTTTGCTCTTTTAGGTGGTATGAAGGGGGTTACATGGACACAGGCTATACAATATTTTGTTATTATTATTGCATTTATCATTCCAGCAGTTGCTATTTCTTTACAATTAACTGGGAACCCAGTTCCACAACTCGCTCTTACTACTAGTGATATTGTTGATCGACTTGGTCAAATACAGGTTGATCTCGGTATGACGGAGTATATGGCTCCATTTACTGATTTATCTATGTTAAATGTCTTCATGATTACACTGGCCTTAATGGCAGGAACAGCGGGTTTGCCTCACGTTATTGTACGCTTTTATACGGTGAAAAGTGTGCGCGCTGCCAGGTGGTCTGCCGTTTGGGCTATTTTATTTATTGCCTTGCTTTATTTGACTGCACCTGCAGTTGGCGCGTTTGCGAAATATAATCTAATTCAGACAATTGCTGATAAACCACTTGAAGAGGTGCAGGAAATTGGATGGGTAAATAAGTGGGAGACGACTGGTTTATTACAGTTTGATGATAAAAATGATGATGGGGTCATTAACTTTTCCGAAGGGGAAGGGAACGAGGTTGCGATTGATGGAGATATTATCGTACTTTCCACACCTGAGGTGGCAAACTTAGCACCGTTTATTATTGCTCTTGTAGCAGCAGGTGGATTGGCAGCTGCTTTGTCAACAGCTTCGGGATTGTTAATAACAATGACCAGTGCCGTTTCCCATGATATATATTATCGGATTTTCAATAAGCAGGCAACGGAAAGACAACGATTACGTGTTGGGCGAATTACTCTGTTAGTTGCTTTGTTGATTGCAGCATATGTAGGGGTAAAACCGCCTGGCTTTGCGGGAGAAGTGGTTGCATTAGCTTTTGGGTTGGGTGCTGCAAGTCTTTTCCCCGTAATTTTGTTAGGGATATTCGATAAACGGATGAATAAAGAAGGAGCTATTGCAGGTATACTCACAGGTCTAATATTTACACTTGTTATAATTGCTCTTATCTTATCTGAATCGATATTTGGAACAGATGGACCAATCCTCGAAAACTTCCTTGGTATTAATGCTCAGGGTATTGGTGTAGTTGGTATGTTGTTGAATTTTATTGTTAGTTTTGTCGTATCTCGTAATACAGAAGCACCTCCACTCCATATTCAGCAATTAATTGAGAAAGTTCGCGCACCTGAGATGGATGAAGATAATGAAGTTGCTGCTAGTGAGGAGGATTAACTGGTTGTCACCAATACAATTATAATTGCTTAAGAATTAGGAAGGAGCAGATTTAAGTGTTTTGGACCATAGTATTAGGGATTGGCATGGCTTTGCTTTATTTGATTCATCCCTGGATGAATGTAAAAATCTTACAAAAAGTTATTGGAATAACCCTGTTTTTAGAAGTGTTCTATTTAGTTGGGCATTACGTAATGGGGTGGCCATTTCCGACACCCATCATTCTCATTCAGCTTTTTGTGATAACTGGAGTTGGAGTAGCTTTAGGAGTTTTCTTTTCCAGGATTTGGCCGCTACCTCCACATAAAGGATTTGAACGTATCTTCCGTACCTTTTTAATAGTAATCCCTGCCCTTGGATTTGGAATGGGACTTCAAGTGCTACTCCAAGGACCTCATGCAACACAAGCAATATATTTATTATTTGCTTTAACGGCCTGGTTAGGTTCAGGGCATTTCATACGGGAAGGTGAAGCAGAAACGGGAAACCTACTGCAAAGAAAAAAAGAATTGGAAGGATAAAGGAAAAAGACTGAACATAACTCTTTTGGTCAACATAAAATCCGAACTTTGATACTAAATTAAAGTTCGGATTTTTGTTTTATTACTGATATGGAGTTGATACAACAGTCGGAAGGGGTTCATAGTCTTAATCGATAATAAGACAGCTTAATTAGTAATTAATAATTGAAGTAGCCATTCTTATATTTAATGAAAGTTATAGTCTAGTAATATTTACTTTGAAGGTCTTAAATGAGATAATTTTCTGTATAGTGGGAAAAGGGATATATATTTCTTGTTGTAAGGAATTGACTACGTATTGCATAGAATGAATAAACCAATAAAATCAATAGCTGTGTGTTGTGAAGTGGAAAATAAATAGGTGCAGAGGGAGGAAAAGGTATATGTCTACTAAAATGCAATGGCAGAAACCGGATGAACTACGATTCTTACTGAATGAATTAGTTAGCTGGAAAAGTATGACATTTTCTCAAGGGGAGAGGCAATTTCCTTTTAAATTACAAGCCAAGCTGCAGGATTTGTCTTACTTTCAACAGTATCCTGATAAGTTAGAATTGCATGATGCAGATTTAAGACGAAAGTTTTTAACAGCCCTCTATAAACATCCAGAAGCGACAGATACGATTTGTTTAATTAGTCACTTTGATACGGTGAATACAGAGGAATACGGTGATTATGAGCCTTTAGCTACACAACCAGAAGAATTAACGAAAATTTGGCAGGAAGCAACTGATGAATTACCGATAGATGTATTGGAGGATTTAAACTCTGGAGATTATTTGTTTGGTCGGGGAACTATGGATATGAAAATGGGTTTGGTTATGCATATGCGCTTAATTGAAAAAGCAAGTACAGAAGAATGGCCTATTAACCTTTTGGTGCTGGCTGTACCTGATGAGGAAGTGAATTCAGCTGGAATGCGTTTAGCTGTTCCAATATTGTTAAAACTACAGGAACAGTATCACTTGAACTATAAACTATTTTTAAACAGTGAACCAGCATTCTCCATGGAACCAGACAATCATGAACATTATATTTATACGGGATCTGTTGGGAAAATACTTCCAGCTTCATTATTTTATGGGAAAGAAACCCATGCAGGAGAACCATTGAGAGGAATAACCTCTCCTTATATTGGATCCTTCCTCACTAGAGAAATGGAGTGGAATGATCTTTTTCAGGAGACGGTTCTAGGAGAACAAACGCCGCTCCCTGTTGTTTTACAACAAACAGATTTAAGACTGAGATATTCTACACAGACGCCATATCGCTCGTCAGCATTATACAATATCTTCTTATTCAAACGGAGTGCAACAGATATTTTTGAGTTATTTGAAAGTGTAGCTAATCGAGCAGCGAAAAAGTGTAATGAGGATTATCTAAAAATTTGTAAAAAACATCAAGTAAAGCCTATTGGAGATGTTAAGGTTATAAAGTATAAAGATTTATTAGAATATGCTACAGCTAAACTGGGTAAAGAATTAATAAAAGAAATAAAAGCGGAGACATATTATCATGATGAATGGGATGACAGGGAAAAATCGCTAAGAATCACGGATAAGCTAATGATTCATTGTCAGGAATTAGCTCCAGCAATAATAATTTTATTTGCACCTCCTTTTTATCCAGCAGTTAATTCATCGGAAAATAGTCTTGTAGACTGGTGCACCAAATTCATCATCAAAAGAGCAAAGGAAAAATTTAATTTATCTATAAAACAAGTACATTATTTTAATGGCATTTGTGATTTGAGTTATGTTAATTATGAAGGGAAAAGTGATGGCTGGAATGCTTTTGAACAAAATACACCAGTATGGAATGATACGTATACTATTCCATTTGACGCGATGCAGAAGTTGCAGGCTCCTGTATTAAATATCGGACCATTTGGTAAAGATCCGCATAAACGAACCGAACGTTTGCATATGCAGAATGCTTTTAAAGAGACACCTTTATTATTAGATGAACTTATACAAATGATGATAAATAAGAAATCTTGAATGGTTGTTTCGAGGTTTCTTATTTTTCTTTATTTAGGAAAACTTCACTAGACAGTCTCTATCTCGTTTTAGTATACTACAGGTATTAAGTGGACTATTTACAAAATTCTATTATATTCGACATTTATCATTGTGGTAAAAGTATGTCTTGATGTGTGAAAGGAAGTATGAAATGAATTCCAATGATAATCAAACCAATACAGATTCATTTTATCATTCTCTTTTTGAACTCCATCCTGATCCGGTATTCTTTTTGGATAATATAGGAGTCATAAATAAAGTGAATTCTGTATTCTCTACAAAACTAGGATATGATAATAACGAGGTTATATATAAGTCATTGGAATCGTTATTACCCAATGAGGATCGAGGAGTATATACAGATACTTTTAAGAAAGTATTAACTGGGAGTACAAAAAGGTTCCATACGAAGTTAACCGGAAAGCAAGGAGAAATACTTTATATTCGGTTAACCCTTCTGCCAGCTAGAAAGCAAGGTAGAATAATAGGAGCATTTGCGTTAGCGCAAGAATTTGTAAAGGAAAAAGATAGATATAATGAGTATTTAGCATATCATGATTCCTTAACAGGCTTGCCTAACAGACGTTTTTTTGAAGAACGACTAAAAGTAGAGATTAATACAAGTAAACGGCAGAATTATCGATCAGCAGTACTTTATTTAGATTTGGATCGATTTAAATACATGAATGACACCTTAGGGCATCATTTAGGTGATTTAGTATTAAAGCAAATAGCAAGGCAATTAAAAAAATGTTTGAAAGAGGACTTTTTTATTGCACGAATGGGGGGAGATGAATTTGCTCTTTTATTCTCCAATTTTCAAGGAGAAAAAGAGCTTGCTGACGTTTCGAGTCGGATTATCCATGCTTTAGAAAAACCGCTAAATGTCGATGAATATGAATTATGTATCCCAACAAATATAGGGGTAAGTATTCTTCCTGAAGTGGGGGGAAGTGTTGATTCCATACTTAAATATGCTGCTTTTGCTTTATATAAAGCAAAAGCAACCGGAAAAAATACATATCATATATATAAACCATCTGCAGATAAGCAAATCTATAAACGAATTGAATTGGAAAATGATCTAAGGAATGCAATTGTTACTAATCAACTGGAACTATATTATCAGCCAAAAGTTTGTTCTGATAAAAATCAGATTGTTGGAGCAGAAGCACTGATACGTTGGAAACATCCAAAATGGGGGATTATTCCTCCAAATGAATTTATACCAATAGCAGAAGAGACAGGAATGATTAGTGAGATTGAACGTTGGGTTGTATATACTGCATGTAAACAAACTAAAATGTGGCAAAGACGAAACCTTTCATCCATTCCTATTTCCGTCAATCTCACTGCTCATCGTTTTTTAGAAAAAGATTTTGTTCAAACAGTTATTAGGATATTAGAATCAACACAACTTGCACCACAATTTTTAGAGATTGAGATTACTGAATCATCGTTGCTAGTAAATGACTCGACGGTTTTGGCTATTCTTGATGATTTACGTCGGATTGGAATTGGTATTTCTTTAGATGATTTTGGGACAGGCTATTCATCATTATCATATCTAAAAAGATTTAAAGGGAAATTTGATACGTTAAAGTTAGATCGTTCCTTTATTATTGATTTAAGTTTTGGAGATACAGCGGAAGACAACTATATTACAAAAACTATCATTAATTTAGCACAGTACTTGAAAATGGATGTTATTGCTGAAGGTGTAGAAACATATGAACAGCTGCAGATATTGAGTAATTTCAAATGCAACATGATCCAGGGGTATCTATTTTCTAAGCCTGTTCCAGCAGATGACTTTGCAGAACTATTATCATTAAACCAATTAGAAATAAAAGAGGACTATGATGGTGAAAAAGATTATTCTATTCTTCAAAATCACAGGGTCGTTCAAATTGATTATCCGATTTTAGCACAGTTGACTTTTGGTAACAGCGGAACGGAAAATATTCCACCAGAAGAAGTGCTAATTGATCAAATTACTGTTGTAGGATTACGATTTATTTCAAAGACAAATTTAGACAGTAAAAAAGGGGAAGTTTTAATATTCAAAACGGTAATACTAGAAGAAGAGATTCAATGGTGTGGAGAAATTCTTTGGACAAGAGAAGTTCAGCCAGGTATTTATCAGTACGGAATTGAATTCAAAAATGAGAAAATGAAGGAGAGTTAGTTATGTGTGGTAATCAATAATTTTTTTGTATTATTTTTAAAAAAACTGAGAAACCCTGCCTTATCAAGGGTTTCTCAGTTTTTTGTTTTATTGAATTCCTTAAAATTCATACTATTCGATACTATTTGCTAGCATTTTGTAGACAATGGCATATATTTATCTACCAACGCAATTAATCATGATTAAACACGCTATTTACCATTTAATCCATTTTGACGAAACCAAATATTGGATATAAGCTTATTAACGTAATTAATTTTCAGAAATCACTCAGGAGGTGAAAGCATTAATATTTCAGAAGTAGCTGATAAGTTAAATATAACCACAACGGAATATCATTTCCGTAAGCCAAATAAAGAAGACGGAGCTTCTGCTTGGGAGCTCGTTAAACATACGGGGAATCTTGATCTTAATTCTTCTTATAGCTATTTAATGTGGTGTGAGATTTTCTCAGATACATCCATTGTAGTTGTAAGAAAGGAAACACAAAAAGTGGTTGGTTTTATTTCTGGATTTATTCATCCAGATCAACCTGATACGTTGTTTATTTGGCAGGTAGCTGTTCATTCGTCTGAAAGGGGAAATGGATTGGCGACTAAGATGTTGCTTCAACTACTAGATCGTGATGTATGCGAAGATGTTCATTATGTAGAGGCAACAGTTTCACCGTCAAATACTCCTTCAAAACGTTTGTTTTTAGGTCTTGCTAGGAAGTTTGAAACAAACTGGAAAATCAGTGACTATTTCACAGCTGATGATTTCCCTGGTACAGGACATGAAGACGAATTGTTGTTTAAAATCGGACCGCTTGAAAAATAATTAATTAAAGGATGAGATCATGACAACTGCTGTAATAAGCAATGATAGAATGAAAACATTTGAAGAACTAGAATCGGCAGTAAGGAGTTACAGCCGTGGTTGGCCAACAGTTTTTACCAAAGCTAAAGGCTATAAAATTTGGGACGTAGACGGAAAAGAATATATTGATTTCTTTGCAGGGGCAGGCGCATTAAATTATGGACATAATGATGCGAAAATGCAGGAAAAAATAATTGAATATATCCGGGAAGATGGGATTCTCCATAGCCTCGACATGGGAACGACACCAAGAAAAGAATTTCTTGAAACGTTCCGTGAAGTCATACTTACACCTCGTAACCTCGACTATAAAGTTATGTTTCCAGGACCTACAGGAACGAATTCAGTTGAAAGTGCACTAAAAATTGCCAGAAAAGTAACAGGTCGTGACACAGTTATAAGCTTCACGAATGCGTTCCATGGGATGACGATTGGTTCGTTATCTGTTACAGGTAATTCGTTTAAACGTCATGGAGCTGGTGTTCCACTACATCATACGGTAGCAATGCCATTTGATGACTATGTGGAAAATCAAGATTCCATTGCCTATCTTGAAAGATTCCTAGAAGATAGTGGTAGTGGTGTAGCATTACCTGCAGCAATTATCCTAGAATCTGTACAAGGAGAAGGCGGTATCAATGCAGCTCGTTTGGATTGGTTGAAGAAAATTGAAAGCATCTGCAGACGTTGGGACATCTTATTAATTGTTGATGATGTTCAAGCAGGATGTGGAAGAACAGGCACATTCTTCAGCTTTGAACCTGCAGGAATTAACCCAGATATTGTTTGTCTCTCTAAATCTATTGGTGGTTCTGGTCTTCCAATGGCCATTACACTGATCAAACCAGAGTTTGACCAATGGGGACCTGGCGAACACAATGGGACTTTCCGTGGTAATAATCTAGCGTTTATCACAGCAAAAGAAGCTTTAAGTTTCTGGGAAACAGATGATTTTTCTAATGGTATAAAACAAAAAGCAAATCTATTGAGAGAAAAAATCGATTCCATTATTGCTAAGTTTCCGGAACTAAAAGCTGAAGCACGTGGTAGAGGTCTTATGCAAGGTATAGCAGTCCAAGTAGATGGACTTGCAGGTGAAATCTGTGCAGAAGCTTTTGACCGCGGACTTATTGTAGAGACGTCTGGACCAAGTGATGAAGTAGTAAAATTTCTTCCACCACTTGTTATAGATGAAGAAGGAATTTCTAAAGGTATGACTATTCTTGAAGATAGTATTGCACAAGTTCTTTCGAAATAAAAAAGCATATAACTATACCAATCAATACAACTAGTAAAGGGGAATAACAGAATGATTGTAAAATCACTAGAAGATATCATTGGAACAGAAGATGAAACAAAGGGAGATACTTGGGCAAGCCGCAGATTTGTCTTAAAAAAAGACGGTGTTGGTTTTAGTGTGACTAATACAACTATCGAAGCGGGCACAGAAAATTATTTCTGGTATAAAAATCATATCGAAGCTGTTTATCTGATTGAAGGAGAAGGCGAAATTGAAAAGGTAGAAACTGGTGAAGTATGGCAACTAAAACCTCACACTATGTATCTACTAAACGATAATGATAAACATAAACTACGTGTACGAAAGAAAATGCAAATGATTTGTGTATTTAATCCTCCATTGGTTGGAACGGAAACACATAACGAAGAAGGATATTATCCTTTATTAACAGAATAGTATATTTCAAAGAAAAAACAGGTGCTAGAAAAAGCGCCTGTTTTTTTACTAAAAATATATAACGAAATTAGAAATTATTCAAAATACTTGGTGACACAATTACTTTCTAACTTAATTTTAGGCCCTGTATAGTTTGTTTTTTGAACTTTTACAGTTGTTAGAAACTTATGATCTATTTAATTAAGAATAGTTTGCTCTCGCTTACACTGATGAAAGTTTTGTGCTAGGATTCGCTCCGGCAGAATACTTCGATTTCCGCGGGCACGGCCTCAGCCTCCTCGGAAGAAACCCACTTCCTTGAAAAAGAAGAGCACTTTTTCTGCGTGCGATGTTTCACTGACGAAGCTTTCCTTGTCCTGCGGGGTCTTCGGACACGTGCTTTTCCCGCAGGAGTCCCTGTATTCTGCCTCCGCTATATTACATGCACTAGATATTTTTAAAGCTAAACTTCATAATTTTACGTTTAGGGTAGTTGGTCCTTCTAGAATACAGAATTTTTTCTAGTTAAAATCAAGTAGAGCAGGAACTTAGCGGAGGAAATACACGGAGACTCCTTGAAAAAAGAAGACCACTTTTTTCTGCGTGCGATGTTTCGCTGCCGAAGCGTTCCTTGTCCTGCGGGAAGAAAAGCTTAGGTGAGACTACGGAGAGCGATAGCTCGGAGTAGGCTCAGCAGCGCCCGCGGAAAGCGTAGTGTATTTCCGTAGCGGACATATAGCAGTATTCTTAATTAAAGTAATCAATAGTCTATATAAACTGTTAAAGTAAAGTCATGTTAAATAGCAACGTATATTTAGAAAAGAGCCTATTTTTAAAATATCTTACCAGGATTAAACAGTCCAGTTGGATCAAGTGCTTTTTTGATGCTCTTCATTACGTTTAGTGCATCTCCATGCTCTTGCTGTTGATATTTTGCTTTGCCAATACCTACTCCATGTTCTCCGGTACATGTTCCCCCACGAGATAGGGAGTAATCTACTATTTGTTTATTAAATGCTTCCGCCTTTTGAATTTCTTCTGAATCCTCTGTATTAACCATAATTAGTGCGTGGTAATTTCCGTCTCCAACATGACCAACAATTCCTCCAGGTAAGTGGAGTGTATCTAATGCTTCTCTAGCATGATGAATGGCTCCAGCTAACTCCGAAATGGGTAGGCATACATCAGTTACCATTAATTTCCTTCCTCGATATGCATGAATATATGCATACGCCAAATTATGACGAGCATCCCATAATTGATTCCGTTTGGCATTATCGGTTTCAAAGTGGATTTCTATACAATTGAAGTCTTTTACAATTTCCTCGGTAAAGGCTACATCTTGTTTTAAGCCAGCCTCATTTCCATGAAACTCTAAAAATAAGGTTGGTACTTCCTGGTAGTTGGAATCCATGTGCTGATTGACTTGAACCATTGATGGCTCATCAACAAGCTCCATTCGTGCAACTGGAATTCCAGCCTGTCTAATAGCGACAACTGCTTCTACTGCTTCATTAATGGTTTGAAATGAGGCTCGAGCTGCTGTAATATGCTCCGGTATTCCGTAAACCTTTAGAGTAATCTCTGTAAAACATCCAAGAGTTCCTTCAGACCCAACAAATAGTCCGTTCAAATGTAGTCCAGAAGATGATTTTGCAGCAGAATTTCCGGTATGTATAATGCTGCCATCAGCGAGTACTACTTCTAAATTGCGTACATTATCGCGCATAATTCCATATCTTACTGACATGGTTCCACTAGCATTTGTGGCTGTCATGCCACCAATTGTTGCATTTGCACCAGGGTCAACTGGGAAAAACAACCCATATTTTTTTAGCTCGTTATTTAATTGTTTACGTGTTACCCCTGGTTGGACTTTCACGATAAAATCCTTTTCTCTTATTTCCAGTACTTTATTCATTAAGGAAAAATCAATAGTTATTCCGTGTTCGTATGGAATAACGTGTCCCTCTAAGCATGAGCCTAATCCAAAAGGTGTCACATGTAGCTTGTGTTTAGCAGCAATTTGAACAATTTCACTTACTTCTTTATTGCATTTTGGGAAAACAACAACATCTGGCAAACTCGATTTGTGATAGGATTCATCTTTACTGTGTTGTTCGAGAATAGTAGGGTTCGTACTGATTTGATCGTTTTGAAGGATATCTTCTAAATCAGTGACCGCATTCTTTATGACAGTTTCCATGTAATCTCCTCCGATATCAAATAATTATTACATTTCTATAATAATTTGAGTATATCGAAAATAGATAAGGAAGGGAAGCAAAAAAAGGAGATTTTCCCGTTGTTTGGGGACAATCTCCTTTCTGCTTCTAAGTCTGTTTAAGCATAGAAATCTTCTAATTCTTTGTCAACAGCCTTTTTTATTTTCTCTATACATTCTTCTCTCGTCTTTCCAAAGACTCGGTTTCCGTTAACCATTGCATATGGACGAACTGCACACATTCCACAATAGTTCATGCACTCATAGCTCATGACGGCAACTTCAGGTCGATTAAATACCTCCTCGAGTTCGTCAGAAGAGAGTAAATTATAATCACACACTTCTATGATGACAATGCCCATAACAAACACACTTTCTATAAATTATCCATCTAGCTTACATGATTGTTAATGATTAGACAAACGTTTGAATTTCTTATGATAAATTATTAATTATTTGCGGGATAAGTTTCTTGTAGGAATTCAATAGACTGAATGATTAATTTCTTTAAAACTTCAACTTCTATATCAGCAATTTTATTTATATAAACACAAGCTTTCCCAGTTTTATGCTTACCAAATTCTTCTAATAGTTTATCCCGGTTCTCATCTCCGGTTGCAAAATATAAGCTAAAGTTTGCCTTTCGTGGAGAGAACCCAACTAATGGCGCATCTCCTTCATGACCAGAAGCATATTTATAATGATACGATCCAAAGCCGATAATACTTGTACCCCACATTTTAGCTTGGTGTCCAGTTGTTTCTGTAAAGATATCCAGTAATTTGTATGCATCTTCTCTTTTTTTAGGGTTATCTACTTGTTCGATAAACTCTAATACACTATTATCATTCTCTTTTGTTTTTAATTCATACATTTGTTACCCTCCTTACAAATGTTTGTTACGAACAATTATGCTAGTTATATAAATAGATTCTAACAAATAAATTATTACAATTAAAGATTTCGTTGATTTTTAATAATAGAATCGCTTTTTTAAAGCTGCCTTTTTCCGGTAGAATACTACGTTTTTCTCGGGCACGGATTTAGCGTCTTCGCAGATTATTTTCGTAGCGGATATAAAGCACTATTCTTAAATTAGATAAATCAGGAGTTTCTACCAAGACGTTTAACCAAATATACGAAAAGCGCCTTTTTATAAAAGAAGGGTAATATATTATAAACTTTTTGTGAATTATTGAACATTGTAATCTAAGGAACGATTTTTTCTGATAAGATTTAGAAGGAAAGTGTACTTAATTTATTATCCATTTTATTTTGAAAGTAGGAAGAAGCTATGAGCGATTATTATCCAAAAGAAATTGCAGAGGTTGCTATTAAAAAAGGGATGGAGAAGGTCCAGCTTTCAAAGGTATCTGTAGCCATATTGGGTTTCCTAGGTGGTGCTTTTATTGCTTTGGGATATCTTGCATACATCCGTATTTCTGGTACGGTCCCTCCAGAATGGGGGAGCTTTGGAACCTTTTTGGGAGCAGCGGTTTTTCCTATTGGTCTGATTTGTATTCTTATTGGAGGAGGGGAACTCTTAACTGGGAATATGATGGCTGTTAGCATAGCATATTTCGCAAAGAAAGTACGGTTTTCAGCGCTACTCAAGAACTGGTTGCTTATTGCCTTTTTTAATATGATAGGAGCCATGTTTGTTGCCTATTTTTTTGGTCATTTTGTTGGACTTACGGAAGGAGCCTTTTTAGAAAAAACAGTTCATACTGCTGAAGCAAAAGTAGATGCTTCCTTTTGGGTTGCTTTTGTTTCTGGTATTGGCTGTAACTGGCTAGTTGCGATGGCAGTATGGTTATGCTATGGGGCGAAAGATTATCTCGGCAAAATCTTAGCCATTTGGTTTCCTATTATGACATTTGTTCTGATTGGATTTCAGCACGTAGTTGCAAACATGTTTGTGATTCCAGCAGCTATTTTTGCCGGTTATTTAACCTGGGGAGACTTTATTTTAAATATTATTCCCGTATTTTTAGGAAATGCTGTTGGTGGCGCTATTTTTGTTAGTCTTTTCTATTATTTAGCTTATATGAAAGAGGAGGTTAATAAAGAAGATTCAGTTATGATGACGAAAAAAATTAGTTAAGAGGCTGGGACAAAAGATGTTTAATTGTGAAAAATACGAACCTTATTTGAGCATACACCCGATCCAGAAATATACTCCGCTTTCCGCGGGGAGCTGGCGAGCCTCCTTCGTGCTGAAGAGCGTGTGCGCCTGCGTCTTCCAGTAATGCTTCGAAGCGGGCTTTCTCGGCGCAAGGGACAAGTGAGGTTATTCAAGTAGTTCCCTCACTACGTAGTCTCACCTATGCTCTTCTTCCCGCAGGAGTCTACGTATATTTCCTACGCTTATTTTGTGCGTTGTTCTTCCCTTGAATTAACTCTTTATTTATGTCCCAGCCTCTATGCATAATGTCCACCGATTTTCTTGCTTCGGTCGATGGTTACGCCTGCGTTGGTGTAACTGGAAGCGCGAAGGATGGCTGTGGAACCAAATTTGTCACGAATGGCATCCATTACATAACCGATGTCAGTCTTTTTAGTCCGATCTTCAAATAAATCTAATTGTGTTTCTCCTTTATCAAATAGGTTATCCAGGCTGACAGAAACATGCCTGATGTTACTATAGCCATCATAAAACTGATGAAATAACTGCATGCAAACACGGTAGACATCCATCGTTACATTAGTTGGAAGTTCAATCGATTTGGAACGTGAAAAGCTACCACCAGTTTCTTTGGAGTAGGCAATACTAAGGTGGATGGTTTTGCCGGTTTTGTCAGCGGTTCTAGCTCTTCGACATACTTCTTCGGAAAGGTCAAGGATACAAGTAGCAACTTCTTCTTTTGTATAGTCACGCAATAAGGCAACACCATGACCAAATCCTTTTTGTTCTGTTTTTGTAAAATTACCATATACAGGGCTTAAATCAACTCCCCAAGCATGCCAATACAGTTGCTCTCCCATGATGCCAAATCGTTTTTTTAGTTGTTCTATATCATAATTAGCAAGTTGCCCGAGGGTGACGATCCCCATTCGATTAAGATTGCGCTTCATTCTTCCGCCAATTCCCCATATGTCTTCTACAGGAAATGGCCACAGTTTTTCTTCCACATCTTCATATTTGCATTCTGCAATTCCTAATTTTTTTCCATGTAAGTCCATGACGACTTTGGCCAGAAATTTATTATCTCCTATTCCAATGGAAGAAGTAATACCAAAGTTATCAAGAATATCTTGTTTTATTTTACTTGCCACTTCCCAACGGTTACCAAAAAGCCTTTTTAGTCCATTAACTGTAACCCAAACTTCATCCACAGAGTATTGATGAATGGCCTCTTTTGGTACATATTGATTAATTAATTTAGTAATTTCAACGGATACTTGCAGATAATCCGCCATGTGAGCTGGGACGATATGAATGTCTGGATCCTCTGGTAATTCAAAATAACGGCTGACATTACTAATACCATGCTTTTTCTTCAGAGCAGGAGAAGCTGCTAGCACAATGCTTCCTGACCGATTTGGATCCCCGACAACAGCAAGCAAGGCAGTCATGGGATCGAGTCCTAATTTAACAGCTTCTACACTTGCGTAGAAAGAACGCATGTCAATACAAAGTACATCATTTCGAGGATAAGAAGAATAATCCAAAAAATCACCACCTAACTCTAAAGAGAACGTTTGTTCTTATATTATAGAGAGTTAGCAAAAAAATATCAATGGAAAATTATTCCCAAAAATATCTAAGTATAACATTATCAAAACTCAAGCAACCTATACATGATCAGTAAAAGGAGGTAATGAATGTGGCACAATACTTAAGAGATATTATGACGTCCAATGTAATGACAGTAAATGAATCACAATCTGTACAGGAGGCAGCGGCGATTATGAGCCAATATAATATTGGCGCTGTACCTGTAGTAAACAGCAGTGGACAGATGACAGGGATTGTGACAGATCGTGATATCACACTTCGCACAACAGCACAAGGTCAAAATGCTGGAACACCGGTTTCCCAAGTAATGACAGCACAACGCATGGTTGAAGGTAATCCTAATATGGATGTGCATCAGGCAGCACAGTTGATGGCACAACAGCAAATTCGCCGTTTACCTGTAGTAGAGAATGGACAGCTAGTAGGAATGGTCGCATTAGGAGATTTAGCAGTACAAAATCAATATGCAAATGAGGCTGAACAAGCACTTTCAAGTATATCTACACCGTCATCGCCCCAACAATAAAAAATAAGAGGAGATGCATTTTATATTTGCATCTCCTTTTATTTTTGCCGAAATTTAAAGAGGAGGAAGGTAAGTTTATGAAGCAGGTTATAGAGGATTAGTAACCTCCAACATATGCACTCCCTACAATAATCAATAGGATGAAAAGAACAACAATTAACGCAAAGTTATTAGTACCTCCGCCGCTGTAACCCATTTTTACACCCCCCTTTATCATTTGTAAATAGTATATGTGGAAGGAAGAGGGGGAGGAAGGGCTGAAAACTAAAAAAAACTAATTTGAGAAAGCAAATCTAATTCTATTTGGTAAAAGATACTTTAACTTTACCTATATTGGAATAAATTACTTCATAAATACCAGCATCTACAGATAATGGCGAAATAAATGTACCTGAAGAAATTACCATACCTTTTTTCAGCTGTTTATTGTGACTAGCAAGTTTCTTAACTAACCAAGCAACAGCAGACACAGGGTTACTTAGTACGGCAGATGAATTTCCTTCACTTATCTTTTCTCCATTATGGAAAAGTTCCATGTTGACATTGGCAAGCTCTTCCAGAGAAGGAGGAAGAATTGATTCTGAAACGATTACTAACCCTGTAGCCGTATTATCACAAAGCAAATCGGCCAAGGAAAAGTTTGGAAACCAATTTATGTATCTCGAATCAGGAATTTCAATTCCTGCAGCTAATTTACTCTTACGTAATATTTCGTTCTCCGTGTCCTCTGGGGAAAGATCGTCTGTTAGAATGAACATTAATTCTGGTTCAACTAACGGTGTGAATAAGCTAGATAGAGATACGGTTTCATCACTCTTTAGCACATTAGATTGTAGCAATGTTCCATATGCTGGTTCATGTGTGTTTGCAATAGCCTGTGTTTCTGCGCTAGTCATACTAATTTTATATCCAACAATCTCCTCATTTCGATTCTTGCGTATTTTCTCGATTAATGCATCTTGTACAGCATAAGCTGTTTTTTCGTCAAGAGAATAGTGACTTTGTATAAATTCAATAGGTGTTTTTAATTGAAAAGCATTAAAAAGCTCCGTTGCAATTTTTTCTACTGTAGTAGTCAATATGATGGCACTCCTTCCATTGTCATAAAAACATCATAATATAATCATATGATTCTGTAAAATTGCACTAATATGAAATACAGAAAATTACTTACCCAAAATGGGTATTCATGCATAGGATAATAGTGTAATTTGATGAAAGGAGATATTTAATATGTACTACTATTACTACCCTATGTATTATCCGAATTATTACCCGAACTATATACCTGTTCGTCAATATCCTCCAGTAAATCCAGATCTGTTTCATCAATCTGCAAATGAGATGAGAATGCTAATGAATGATGCAAGTATTGTGTTGGACAGATTAGCAGATTCCACGGAATTTGATGAAGCTGTGATGAGTGCGGCGCAGGAATCTAATAAGGAAGAAGTGAAGCGGTTAATACAATCTACAGGCATATCTTCTAATGTAGATATAAGTTTTAATCCAGATAATATCCGAATGGTATTTAACTCCAAAGTGGACGATTCAGATTGCTGTCGTTTGGAAGTATCGATAAGATGGAGATAACTAGATAAGAATGAAACAAAAGAAACTTTCTTTTAAAAAGGAACCTTTCTAATAGCTCGGACAGCGGTTACTCGTCCCTCCGAAAATATTTGTTGCTTTTTATGTATTTTATATAGACTATTGATTACTTTAATTAAGAATACTGCTATATGTCCGCTACGGAAATACACTACGCTTTCCGCGGGCGCTGCTGAGCCTACTCCGAGCTATCGCTCTCCGTAGTCTCACCTAGGCTTTTCTTCCCGCAGGACAAGGAACGCTTCGGCAGCGAAACATCGCACGCAGAAAAAAGTGGTCTTCTTTTTTCAAGGAGTCTCCGTGTATTTCCTCCGCTAAGTTCCTGCTCTACTTGATTTTAACTAGAAAAATTGGTTTTCAGGAGGAACAACAACCCCAAACGGATTAAGTCCATATAATTGTGTAAAAAGGATATAAAAAAAGGGTCTATTAACCCCCCTATGATACAATGTTTTCAACCACGATAAACAAAGTAGGAGGAATTAATATGACCCAATTACAGTTTAATCTAGATTTTGATCTTTTAAAGACTCAATTATGAATTCGAACATGGATGCGGTACTTAAATCAACTGCTGTTCTAGTTTTAAATGAGTACATGGAAAAAGAACGAGATGAACATTTACAAGTTCCATCTTATGAGCGTTCAGATGCCCGTAAAGACTATCGAAATGGCTATTATGAGCGTGATTTCATGATGAGTATTGGTAAGATTCGTTTACGTGTACCTCGAACACGGAGTGGGGAATTTGCCCCTTCTAAAAAATATGCGCGTTGTGATTAAGTATTTGTGCTTTCCATGCTTGAAATGGTGGTGAATGGAGTATCCACCCGTAAAGTAAAGAATATTGTGGAGGAATTGTGTGGTGAGACCGTTTCTAAATCGTTTGTACCCTCTTTAACTGCGAAGCTAGACCCTGTAGTAAAAGAGTGGGCTAATCGGCCTTTAAATACTACCTACTATCCATATATTTTTATGGATGCGATGTATATCAAGGTACGAGAACATCATAAGGTCGTTTCCAAAGGTGTGTATATTGCGACCGCACTAAATGAGGAGAACCAACGAGAAATACTTGGTTTAAAGGTAGATCATCATGAGAGTTACAAATCCTGGAGAAGTTTTATTAAACACTTAAAATTGCGAGGTGTACAATCTCAGAAACTAGTAATTTCTGATGCCCATGAAGGGTTGAAAAAGGCTATATCACAGGAGTTTATAGGCACCTCTTGGCAGCGTTGTACAGTTCATTTCAAAAGAAATCTTTTTGACAAGCTGCCAAAAAAAGGCGTGGAGAAAGTTAAAGTTGGTATAAAAAGAATTTTTGACGCAGTTGAAGTGAAAGATGCAAGAAAGTTTAAAGAGGAATTCATTGATCAATATGTAGAGAACCCTAAGTTAGAAAAAGTTATTGGAAAGCTAGAGGAAGACTTTGATGACGCCATTCAACATATGAATGAAGAGCCGAAATACCATCGTTTTATTCACAGTACCAACTCTCTGGAACGATTAAACCAAGAGGTTAGACGAAGAGAACGAGTTATCCGAAACTTTCCTAATACACAGTCCGCGTTTCGATTAATAGGTGCTGTCTTGATGGAATATGCGGAGGAGCAAAAGAAAAAAAGGGTTAATATCAAAAATGACTAAACCTTCCGGCGGAGCGAAAAAGTGTTTAACTCAGAAAATGAACAATGTGCTACATAGCGGAGGAAATATACGTAGACTCCTGCGGGAAGAAGAGCATAGGTGAGACTGCGTAGTGCGGCAGCACGAAGGAGGCTCACCAGCTCCCCGCGGAAAGCGAAGTATATTTCCGGAGCGGTATTTATGCACCAATCCACCAATCATGTTCGGGTTTTCCTTTGAGAAAATTATATTCTGCTTTCTGGAGGGACGGGTTTCTTTTTTTAGTAGTCTACGTATATTCTAAGGTGGAATTGTTGTAATAAAGGATATTATCGTAGTTTTGTAGAATTATAAGTACATATTGTAATTATGAGAATTTATGAAAAGGAGGATTACTATGAAGGAAAAATTAAAAAAGTACATAGAAGAACATCCTAAATTAAATGGAGCTTTAACGGGTGTAAGTCTACGCTCCCCACAAACAGGAAATTTGTTATTTGAACATCAAGCAGAGATACGTATGCACCCAGCATCTAATATGAAATTGTTAACAGGTGCTGTGGCATTATCAGTTTTGGGGAAGGATTATAAGTTTTCAACTGAAATAAGAACAGATGGAAGAGTAGAGTCTGGTACACTATCAGGTAATCTTTATCTAATTGGGAAGGGAAATCCAACTTTGTTGCCGTTAGATCTTGATGATTTGGCAGTTAAACTGAAGGATATAGGAATTAAAACAATTACAGGAAGCATTATTGGAGATGATACTTGGTTTGATGATGAGCGGCTTTCTCCTGATTTAGTTTGGTATGATGAACAATATTATTATGGGGCACAAGTGTCTGCATTAACTATCTCACCTAATCAAGATTATGATACTGGATCAGTTATTATTGAAGTGACACCATCTAAAATATCAGGGGATAAACCTATTGTATCGGTATATCCAGAAACTAACTATATTACAATAGAAAATAATGCGATAACTGTCAATGAAGATGTAGAAGATGAATTAATTGTGGAACGTAAACATGCAACAAATCAAATAATAATTAGTGGAAAAATCTCTACAAATTCTGAAAGTCTGAATGAATTTATGGCTGTTTGGGATGTGTCGCAATATGTGATGCAAACTTTTCAACAGTCGTTAGAGAAAGTTGGGATCACTTGTGAGGGATTAGTGGAAATGGGGAAGGCTCCACAAAACAGTAATATTCTACTGACAACAGAGTCTTTACCACTATCTGAAATACTTGTCCCATTTATGAAATTAAGTAATAACGGCCATGCGGAGATGTTGGTAAAGGAAATGGGAAAATTAGTGAAAAATGAGGGAAGTTGGGAAAAAGGGTTAGAAGTTATAAAAAAGGAATTGATTAACTATGGCATAAATGTGGATACATTGGTATTAAAAGATGGCTCCGGAATTTCACATAGCAATGCCATTCCACCTAATGAAATTACTAAATTATTATATGAAGTTCAGACTGAAGACTGGTTTGAGGTCTATTTAAATTCTTTGCCAGTGGCTGGAAAAGAGGATAGAATGGTTGGCGGTACTTTAAGTGAGCGTTTATATGAATTGGACGTCTGTGCGAAAACAGGAACCATAGAAGGTGTAAGTACTTTATCTGGATTTTTAACTAATAGAAAAGGAAATCAACTAATTTTCTCCATTATGATTAATCATCTATTGGACGAAGATGAAGGGAAGAAAATAGAAGATGATATAATCGAATTCATTATAAGGGAAAGTTAATTAAAAGGCACACTGCATTGGGTGCCTTTTAATTGTGGTTAGTAAAATTATGATAAAAATGTAAGTATGTACTACGAGGGTATATTTTAAATATTAAGAAAAAAGCTATTAATGCAGTTATAAGTATTTGACTTGACTTTATACCTATACGGGTATATGATGAAGAAGCAATTCTAAGATAGGTGGTGAGCACTATTATCTATTTTTTCACAATAATACTCGTAGCATTAATTATTTCTTCTTATAAGCGTTATGTACCTGTAAGAAATGTTCCTTGCCTAAAAGATGGTTGTAAGGACTTGAATGCGACAATTTTAGATATAAGAGATTACAATACAACCAATAATCGTTCTGAAGATATATTGAACATACCTTATGCTTATTTAAGACGTTTTAATCATGAAATTTCCGATGATAATATACATGTAATAGCTTCAGATAAATTAGAACTCAATCTTGGTTTACGTTTTTTGTTAAAAAAAGGTTTCAAGGTTATTAGTTATGAGATTGCAAATTGTCCTTGTAAGAAAGGAGGTTTCGAATTTGGAGTACGATAAAAACGTGAAGAATCGCTTAAAACGGGTTGATGGTCAAATAAAAGGTGTACTGAGCATGATGGATCAGAATAAAGAATGTAAAGACATTGTGACACAATTGTCGGCAGCAAGAAGTGCGATTGATCGTACGATGGGATTAATTGTTAGTATGAATCTGGAACAATGTGTTCGTACGAATATTGAGAGTGGAGAGAAAACAGAGAACCTGGTGAAAGAAGCGGTTGATTTATTGGTGAAAAGCAGATAATTGATAGGAGCATAAATAGGGAGTTGACTTACTTTTCTATATAAATTATCATATACCTGCGAGGGTAATTTATTGATTACCCTCATTTTCACGAAAAGCAAAATACCTATACACCTATATGTATAAAACGGAAGGTTTGGAGGAAGATAAGATGAAACAGATAACAGCAAAAGAGTTAGAGCAAAAATTAAGTAATGGGGAACAACTTCATATTATAGATGTTCGAGAAGATATAGAAGTAGCAGCTGGAAAGATACCTGGTGTAAAACATATACCATTAGGGCAAATTCCTGAGCGTTTGGATGAAATCGATAAAAACAAACATTACTACATGGTTTGCAGGTCTGGTGCGAGAAGCAGTAATGCATGTGCCTTTTTAAGCAAAGAAGGCTATAATGTATCGAATGTAACTGGTGGAATGATGAACTGGAATGGTGAAGTAGAGTAGAAAAATCAGATGGAATTATACACAATACTAATCTAAGCAAAATAAGAAGGGTGAGGAAGTAATGGATATTATACAGTGGATTTTTATCATCATTATAGCTGTTTTTCTTATTCAACGATTTATGCCTGTTAAAGGAATTACCAATATCACAACCGAGCAGGCGAAAAACAAATTTAAAGATAAGGATGTACAGTTTATAGACGTAAGAACACCAGGAGAATATAAAGCGAACCATCGCAAACCATTTAAGAATATTCCATTGAATCAACTGCCAAAGCGAATAAGTGAATTAAATGAAAACAAAGAAGTAGTGGTAATTTGCCAAAGTGGAATGAGAAGTGCAAAGGCAGCAAAACTTTTAAAAAAATCAGGGTTTACAAATGTGTCCAACGTTAAAGGTGGAATGAGCGCCTGGGTATAGGTTAATATTTTTGTTCAAGCATTAGTTAATGATAGGAAAACGAATGATTAAAAAAGAGTATTAAACTAAATATAAAGGGGATATTGTTATGTTTCATTATACTGTAGAAACGAAAAAGTCTATAGGAGAAGCAATTCAATCTCTTGAAGAGAACTTGAAAGAAGAAAAGTTCGGTATTCTCTGGCAGTTTGATATTAAAGACACTTTACTGAAGAAAGGCTTTGAATTTGATCAGGACTATAAAGTGCTAGAAGTTTGTAATCCAAAAGAAGCACAACAAGTATTAAAAGAGAACCAACTTGTAGGCTATTTCCTTCCATGTAAAATTGTAGTCTATGATGATAATGGGATAACAAAAATTGGTCTTCCTAAGCCAACTTCAATGATTCAAAATCTTGATGATGCCAATTTAAGTGAATTCGCAAGTGATATAGAAAGAAGATTGATTTCTTGTATAGATAAGAGTATATAATTCGCAGTTCTCTAATGGGGGACAAACAATATTCTTTACCTTTCATTCTTTTTCATCAAATTTTCACATTTTATTGTTATACCTAGTTTGTACAAGCATGGTCGTTTGGTAATAGACGACTTATATTAAGCTGGAGGTAATTTGATGAAAAAAGGTATAATTATAATAGTGGTTTTACTAGGAATGCTAACATGGGCGGTTTTTGACTTTACCGACTCAAAAAAGAATATCGATACTCAAAATACCAATAACACAGAAGATGTAAACTCTACTAGTAAGGAGAAAATAAATGACGGGACCTCTAGTGATGAGAATCCGATAGTGGGTCTTGACATTGGAAACTTAGCACCAGATTTTGAATTAGAGACATTGGATGGGGAAGTTGTTACATTATCTGATTTTCGTGGTGAACGGGTAATGATTAACTTTTGGGCAACATGGTGTCCCCCTTGTAAAGCGGAAATGCCGGATATGGAAAAGTTCTATCAAGAAACAAATGTAACTATTTTAGCAGTTAATTTAACAGAGACAGAAACAAATATACAACAGATACAAAGATTTGTGGACGACTATAATTTAACCTTTCCGATACTATTAGATAAATCGATTTTAGTGGCAGGACTATATGCAATACAACCAATTCCAACATCCTATATGATTGATACAGATGGTATTATTCAATTTAAAACATTTGGGCCAATGACATACAGCATGATGGTTCAAGAGTATGAGAAGATGAATTAATTCTTTTAAAACTCAAGAATAAGTCAGGGTGAAACATACACTTACAATCAGACTGTATGTTTCACCGTGGTTAATAATTGACAATTGGATTCGATTGATTTATCATACCTATATAGGTATATAGTTTGCATATTTTTTTATTTTTAAATATACCCCTACCGGTATATGATCTTAATAAAACATAAAATTAATTAGGAGGCTGTTAAAATGAATACTAATATCACGGTTTACACTACTTCTCAATGTCCTTACTGTGTGATGTTAAAAAATTTCCTATCAGAAAAAAATATCCCTTTTAACGAAGTGAATGTAGAGACGAAGCCAGAGGCAATGAGAAAATTAGTGGAAACAACTGGACAAATGGGCGTACCGCAAACAGAAGTTAATGGGAAATGGGTCGTTGGTTTTGATCCAAACAGAATATTAATGGCATTAAATAACTAGAAAAGAGCATATAATAAAGCTGTAAAGAGTCTGTAACCTTCCGTGGGAGTGCTGAGTTTGGGCTAACAGGATGTTGGTCACAGAGAATCATAAGTAGCTTAGTCAAAGTGAAATCCGAACTTTAGTATAAATAAAAGTTCGGATTTTACTCGTTTTAAGAGTGGGTAGCTTTCATTGTTCTAGTTACTTTTATTTAAGTGAATCTGATTTTGCGAGAGCCTGTTCTAAATCCATTTTCAAGTCTTCACCATTTTCAATCCCAACCGAAAAACGTAATAGCTTATCATTTATTCCTCTGCGTTCTCTTTCTTCCTTCGGTATTTCTGCATGAGTTTGGGTGGAAGGGTATGTAATGAAACTTTCGACACCACCAAGACTTTCTGCAAAAACAATTAATTGAAGGTTACTCAGAAATGTGTCCACCCAACCGCTCTCTTTTAAACAAAAGGAAAGCATACCACCTTTATTTGGATACAGCACTTCTGTAACTTTTGGATGATTTTCTAAATATTTAACTACTAGTCTAGCATTCTCTTCATGCTTATTCATTCTTATGGCTAAGGTTTTTAATCCTCTAATTAACAACCAACAGTCAAATGGAGAAAGAATTGCACCGGATGCATTATGATTAATTGTCAACTGTTTACATAATTCTTCACCTTTAGCTACAACAAGTCCCGCTAATACATCATTATGCCCACCGATGTATTTGGTTGCACTATGTATTACAATATCTGCCCCAAGATTAAGCGGTTGTTGCAGATATGGAGTCAAAAAAGTATTGTCTACAATTAATAAGAGATTATATTTATGGGCTAATTCAGCGTATAGCTGGATGTCGATTTCCTGCATCAGAGGATTCGTTGGTGTTTCGATAAATAGAGCTTTTGTCCTTGATGTAATTAGATTCTCGGTTTCCTCTATATTTTGGAAAGTAGTATAAGAGGTTAAGATATTGTAATTTTTTGCATATTGGTCAAGCAAGCGATAGGTACCACCGTATATATCCTCAGCTGCAAGTAAATGATCACCTGATTTAAATAAAGATAATACTAACTGAATGGCAGCCATTCCTGAACTGCAAGCAAATCCTCCATCACCTTCCTCTAGATTCGATATACCTTCTTCTAAAATAGAACGAGTTGGATTTTTTGTTCGAGTATAATCATACCCTGTTGATTGTCCTAATCCTTCATGCTGATAGGCTGTAGATAAATAAATTGGTGTGCTAACGGCGCCTGTACCTTTGTCACTTTTATTGCCTAATTGCACTAATTTTGTTTCTAACCCTTTATTTGACATGATCGCATACCCCCAAAGATTATAAAATAAAAGGGACCCCCTTAAGAAGAGGTCCCTGTAAACAGGCACTCTTCCTATCTTCCAAGTATCTTACAATACCTGCTGGAATTAGCACCATTACCAATATATGGCCGGTTGCTGAGACATCCTTGGGCCAGTCCCTCCGTCTCTCTTGATAAGAATAAGTTTAATAATATATTCATTATGAATTATTACTTTACACGAAACAATTAGTGGATGCAAGCGAGAAAGCAACTTTCCCATTGAATGAAATGTATATTTGAATGTATTTACTCTGTCAACATATCTAACATTAGTGCGTACTTCGTTTGCGTATAACAGATATGAAAAATAAAACTGTTCTAAAATAATGGAAGATGCATATTTATCTAAAGGTGTTGAAATTTTTAACAAGGGATGGGTGATGAATGGATAAGGATAAAGATAAAAGACAAAAGGATAAGAAGGATGAGCAATTAGAAAAATATCGGAAAAAAAACACAGGTCCAGGAAAAAAAATGACGGATGATACTGGGGTGAGGGTTTCAAATGATAGAACGACTTTAAGGGCTGGTAAGCGTGGTCCGGGTCTATGGCAAGATTTTCATTTTTATAAAAAGCAATCACACTTTGATAGAGAAAGAATACCAGAAAAAGTCGTTCATGCAAGGGGATTCGGAGTATATGGAGAATTTGAAGCCTATAAATCATTGAAAAATCTTACTAGTGCGCATTTTTTGGGAAAGGCCGGTCGTAAAACACCAGTTTTTGTTCGATTTTCTAATTTTGTTGGAAATAAAGGATCAAAGGATACAGCTGTAGATATACGTGGTTTTGCAACTAAATTCTATACAGAAGAAGGAAATTACGATATGTTAGCACTACAGTTTCCTGTTTTCATACTAGCAGATGGTATGAAATTTATGGATGTCACCCATGCAGCTAAACCGAACCCGAAAGTACATGTTCCTCAAGCTACAACTGCACATGATGAATTTTGGGATTACGTAGCGAATAATCAGGAATCTGCACATATGGTGATGTGGCTTATGTCTATGCGAGGACGTCCTAGAAGCTGGCGTATGATGGATGGGTGGCCAATTAATACATTTTGGTTTGTTAATGAACATGGAAAAGGAACTTTTGTTCGATTTAAATGGATTCCTAAGCTAGGTGTTCATTCCCTTTTACTTGATGAAGCAAATATTATTGGTGGGGTAGATCCAGATTTTCATCGTCGGGATATTATCGAAGCGATTGAAAAAGGAGCTTATCCTGAATATGAATTGGGAGTACAGTTAATTGCTGAGGAGGATGAATACAAGTTTGACTTTGACGTATTAGATGATACAAAACTTTGGCCAGAAGAAGAAATCCCTGTCCAAACTATAGGAAAAATGACGTTGAATCGTCTTGTTGATAATTTTTTCGCAGAGGAAGAACAGTCAGCATTTGATCCAGCTAATCTTGTACCGGGAATAGACTTCACCAACGACCCTGTTCTGCAGAGTAGGGCCTTTCCTTATAGAGATACGGAATTACATCGACATCATTCAGGCAATTTTGAGAACCTCCCAGTTAACAAGCCTATTGTTGAACAAAACTATAATTTAAGAAGAAGTTATCTAAGGCATCGGATTGATGTAGATAATGTACACTATCATAAGAATTCATTAGCTGGAAATACACCATCAGAGGCTTCTCCAGAAGAAGGAGGATATGTAAGTTTTCCGGAGAAGGTAGAGGGGAACATCACAAGAGATGTCCCGAGTGAATCATTTGAGGATTTCTTTTCACAAGCAAGACTTTTTTGGAACAGCTTGTCATCGGTAGAAAAAAAGGACCTATTAGAAACCATTATTTTTCATCTACAATATGTAAAAAGTAAATCAGTTAGGCAGCAAAATGTCGATATGTGGGTAAATGTTGATAAAGAGATGGCAACGATTATGGCTGATGAATTAGGTGTAGATCGTCCAAAAGGCACCCATGTACCTGTTACCAAAAGTTCTCCTGCGATTAGTCAATTAAACACACCTTTTTATGCCTATACACAAAAAGTAGGTGTATTAATTGGAAATGGTTTTGACGGGCGAGAAGTAAGAAACGTATTGCATGTATTAAAGAAAAATGGCGTTTTTATGGACATTATCAGTAATAAATTAGGTACTGTTACAGGGAACGATGGCAGTAAAATGGAAGTAAATGAGACATTTCTAACGAAGTATCCGGTTTTATATGATTCTATTTATGTAGTTGGCGGAAGCGCCAAAAATCAAGATAAATTTAATGCTGATATTATGAACTTTATTCATGAGCAGTATAAACACTATAAACCAATTGGTGTTGCAACAACTGGTCAATCTTATATTCAAACGTCGAACAAAAATAACCTAGCAGGTGTTGTATTTGCTGCAAATAATCCAAATTTTGGTGAAGATTTTGTTTCAGCAATTGCTAAACAGCGTTTTTGGGACAGAAAATAATATAGAAATCGTATCTATATTTACATCCAAACTTGCGTAATCCTCTTTAGCTAAAAAGGTATCTACTAATATAATCATATTTGCCCCACAAACTTCACATTCCATAAATCCCCTATACGAAGCAGATTGATAAGAGACTATCTAAATGATCATCATTTGGATAGTCTTTTGCGTTGTTAAAATGCGTTATTTTAAGCTTAGGTCGTAATTTATATAGACTGTTGATTAACTTAATTAAAGATAAATGCCTAATGAAGTGCTTTGTTGATTTCACTTCGGGCAGTCGCTTTCCGCGGGCAGGGCCTCAGTCTCCTCGGAAGAAAACCACTTCCTTGAAAAAGAAGAGCACTTTTTCTGCGTGCGATGTTTCGCTGACGAAGCTTTCCTTGTCCTGCGGGGTCTTCAGACACGTGCTTTTCCCGCAGGAGTCGAATGCCCTCCGCTCCAATCAACCAGCTTAATAGTGGTAGGCTATATTTACATAGATAATAACGTGCAAGGGAGCCAAAAGAACCAAACTAGCGAAGGAAATACACGGAGACTCCTGTGGGAGGAAAGGCCTAGGTGAGACCCCGCAGAGCGTCAGCTCGAGGAGGCTCAGCAGCCGCCCACGGAAAGCGCAGTGTATTTCCGTAGCGGGGTTAAGCACTATTCTTGATTAAATAAGTCAGGAGTTTCTATCAACTATGCAGGTGATTAAGGGACTAACAAAAAAAGTTTTTGTGTCTATTAGAACTATCATTTTCTGCTATAATTCTTCAAGTTTATGATAGAATGATAAATAACTTGATTAAAAACTCTCATTGATTTCTGCGTACTTACCTTCCGATTCATTCCCAAAATCAAACAATAGAATAGGTGATAATATTGAAATTAATACTTGCTGAAAAACCTTCCGTTGCCAAAAACATCGCTGATGCTTTGAAAATTAAGACAAAGAAAGATGGTTATTTTGAGGGCAATAATTATGTGATTACATGGGCATTTGGGCATCTAGTTGAACTTTATGATGCCAAAGATTATGACAGTAAAATGGCACGATGGAAGATGGATTATTTTCCATTTATACCAAATGAGTTTAAATACAAGATTAAGAGTAACCCTAGAAATAGAAAACAAACAGACGGTGGTGCGGCAAAACAACTAAAAGTTATTCATCAGTTAATCAAACGTTCAGATGTTGAAGCGATTATATCTGCCTGTGATTATGACCGAGAAGGGCAGTTGATAGGAGATAGTATTATCTATCGTGGTGGCCATCAGTCAAAGCCAGTCTACCGATTATTGCTCAATGAATGGACACCCGCAGAGGTAATGCAAGGTCTGGAAAAAATACAGCCAAACCAGACGATGAAACCTTTGAGAGATGCGGGTATTAGCAGACAGTGGGCAGACTGGGTCATTGGGATTAACTTAACTTCTGTAGCCACAATGAAGTATCAAAAAGGTAGAGGAAAGGCTTTGAATATTGGACGAGTTTTACTACCTACACTAAAAATCATTTATGACCGTGATAAAGAAATAGAAAACTTTGTACCTGAAGATTATTTTAAACTCAAAGCTACTTTTAAGACAAACGAAAATGAGTCCTATGAAGGATTTTACACTGTGGAGAATGAAGAGAAGTTTAAACAAAAAGCTGATTTAGACCGGTTACAGGATATAATTTTGAAAAAACCAGGTACTATCATAGGTAAGCAAGTTAAGAAAAAAAAGGAATTTCCACCTTTCCTGTTTAATCTCTCAAACTTACAGGGATATATAACAAATAAATATCAAGGATGGACTTCAGATAAAGTTTTAAAAGTTGCACAGTCCCTTTATGAGAAGAAGTTAATTACGTATCCACGTACTTCCAGTATAGCTCTAGAAGAGAGTTTAGTGGAAAAAACGGCCCAAGTATTAAAAGCACACTCTGCAGATCTTCCTTATAAAGATGAGATTAAATTTATGAAATCAAAACGAGTATTTAATAATACAAAAGTAGAAAGCCATAGTGCAATTATACCTACGTATTTAAAACCAAAAAGGTTATCAAGAGATGAAGCCATCGTCTATCATGCAATTAAAAATCGCTTTATCATGCAATTTATGCCGGTAGCAGAATATGAAGAAACAAAATTAACCACAAAGATTCATGATGAACAAATTAATGGAGTCTTTCATTCAAAAGGAAGAGTCCAACTCATAGAGGGATGGAAAAAGGTAGAAAACATTCAATCAAAGGATATGATATTACCTTCTGTCGAATTGAATGAGAATGTACAAACGACGCATTTGGAGGTTACAAGTCATGTTACAAAACCACCAAAGCCTCATACGGAGAGAACGCTGCTTCGGATAATGGAAACTTGTGGAAAAGGCTATAAAGAAGAGGATAGTGAGGAAGAGCTAGGAGCAATTCTAACAGGCTTTAGTATTGGTACGCCAGCGACTAGAGCAGAAACAATTAAAAAATTAAAGGATGTAGGTTATATTACAAGTTCCGGGAAAAATTTGGCTTGTACGGACTTAGGAAATAAACTGGTGGAGGTATTTCCAGTTCAGCACTTATTTGATTTAGAATTCACTGGTAAATTAGAAAAAATATTATCTGATATCCAAAAAGGTAAAGCAAGCAAAAAAGAATTTTTAAATGTTATCTTTCGTTTTACCAATCAATCTGTAGATACAATAAAAAATGCAGAAGATGTAATCATTCATGAAGTTTCAGCTCAAAAAGCAACCAATGAGGTGCTTGGAAAATGTCCTGAATGTGGGAATAAGGTTATTGAAGGAAGAAAGGGATTCGGATGCAGTAATTGGAGGAAAGGTTGCAAGTTTGTAATATGGAAAAATGACAAATATTTAAAAACAATGAAGAAGAAACCAACAAAAACCATGGTTAAGGAACTTTTAAAAAATAATAAGGTATATGTAAAAGGATTGACCAGCAAAAATGGGAAGAAGTATAATGCTTACTTAAGTTATACAAAAAATACAGACAATGAATACTATAGTTGGAACATGGATTTTAAGAAATAAGTACTTCACAAAATCAATGTTCATGTAAAATTTACTGTTCAAGAGGGTTTATTTAGGAGATAATTTTTCGTTGTCATAATGGATGTTTCTATTTCTTATAATAAGATTAATATCTGTTTACCTTAAGTGTGTTGGATAAAATATTAGTAAATGTTTAGAAAAGAATATTCATTAGTACTTTTTATCTAATGTTGCAACATCTTTAGTAGTTTTGTAATATTGACTAGAAAGAATTTTATGTTCAATCTTAAGATAATAGATTGGAGGGAGAATGTGTTCAAAAAAGAAACAGCAATTATTCTTTTCATTTTGGTTTTAATGTTATCCGCTTGTACGACTGAGAATACGACAATGAAGATTGATTCAGAGAATGATGAAAATCCAGTTGAAGTAACTGGTAAAGATCAAACGAATGACTATAATGGGGAAGAAGAAAGCTTGCTAAATGAAGATGATGAATCAGGTGCAGAAAAAAAGATTGGACCAGATATAAAATATTTAAGTGATTTAGAAACTATCTCCCTAATAGATTCACGTGAAGAGCTAAAGTCACAGAAGGGTGGACTACTAGTTGATGGGATTTCTATAGAAGATGAGGTCGAGGATACTAATAACAAACCTCTGGGCTCTGCGCAAATTATAGAAATCAAAGAAGAACTGGAAAATCTTACTGAACATATACAAGATCCAAAAGAACTGTATAAGGGAATCGTTTATTTATTAGGATCACCTAATTATAAAGAAACTATTGAAAAGGCAGAAAGTTTTAAGCCAGAATTTGAAAAACCTGACTTACCTGAATCTGGAGCCTCTAAAGGTGAAATATCAAAATCAGATAATGAAAAAGCTATTATCTTACTTGATGCAAGTTCCAGCATGTTACTATCAGTTGATGGGCAGGTGAAAATGGATATTGCTAAAAGAGCGGTAAAGGAATTTGGAGAATCAATCGGTGCGGATAATGATATTTCTTTAATTGTTTATGGACACAAAGGGTCAGAGTCTGAAATAGATAAAGATTTATCGTGTAACGGTATAGAGGTTGTATATCCTATGAATAGTTACAATAAAGCAGCATTTGAACAATCATTAACAACATTTGAAAGTAAGGGCTATACTCCATTAGCAGGTGCTATAAAGAAAGCGAACGAGATGGCTATAGATTATTCTGGGCCAGTCACTGTATATATTGTCAGTGATGGGGTAGAAACATGCGATGGTGACCCTGTAATAGAAGCAGAGAATTTTTCTAGTAATATGGAAGAACAACAAATTAATGTTATCGGTTTTGACGTTGATGAAGAGATAGAGAATGAACTAAAACAGATTTCACAAGCAGGAAACGGCTCTTATTATTCTGCGGATAACGCGGAGGAATTAGATACAACTATTGAAAAAGAGTGGTTACCATCATATATTGATTTAGCATGGGCACATACGAAAGCCCCAGGCCCATGGGAAATATTGGATGAATATGATCGGTTTGATGTTGATCTAAATAAGATAAGAGAAATTATAAAGATAGAAAAATCAAGATATGACCAAGCAGTACAAATTATTCGTGTGGAACAGTTAACGGATCCAGAAGTTATGGATGAGTTATCTGATATTATTATTGATGAATATCGAATGAAATTAGATTTAATGAGTGAATTGCGTTCGGAGAAATTAGAAGTAATTGATCAGGAAGCGGAAGAAATTAGAGATATGGTTGATGAATGGAAAGAAGAAATGAGGCAAATAAAAGAACAACAAGATGATTTGTTCTAAAAAAACTGTCCAAGATTCTATTTTTGGACAGTTTTTCTATGAAAGATTTTTTTAGAAGAAGAGATGTTTATTAGCCTATCTGTGAAAAATTTGTTATGATATTATTGTAAAATAATTATACTTTACTTATATTAGTTCAAGCGTGGATTATTTAGTCTATTTAGTCTATATAAATGTGTGAACGCTTGTACATTTAAATTTGTAAGTACATACCTATAGAAGGAAAGGTGGAGGTTTCATGAGTAAACCAAAAGTAGTAATACTCGGTGCAGGGTATGCTGGTTTAGTTACAGCTAGACAGTTAACAAAGAAATTATCACAAGAAGAAGCGGAAATTGTACTTATTAATAAACACAATTACCATTATGAGAGTACTTGGTTACACGAAGTAGCTGCAGGTACACTTACTCCTAACCAAGCACGTTTCATGATTAGTGACGTAGTTAACCCTAATCGTGTGCGTTTAATTTATGATACTGTTTTAGAAGTAAATAAAGACGATCAACGTGTTGTATTAGAGAATAGCGAAGTTACTTATGATTACCTTGTTATTGCACTTGGTTTCGTAACGAACACATTCGGTATAAAAGGAATGGAAGAAAATGCCTTCTTTATTCAAGATATCGAATCTAGCCGCTTAATTGCAGAGCATATCGAATACCAATTTGCTAAATATAGTGCTGGAGAAATCACTGATGATGATGAATTGAACATCATAGTTGGTGGAGGTGGATTCACTGGTATTGAATTTGTTGGGGAGCTAGTCGAAGAAGTTCCAAGACTGTGTAAAAAATATGACATTCCACGTAATAAAGTGCGTATTATTAATGTGGAAGCAGCACCATCTATCTTGCCAATGTTTGATAAGGATTTAGTATCTTATGCCATCCAATCTCTAGAATCTCGTGGTGTTGAATTCCGCATGGGCGCTGCAATTTCAGAATGTACTAAAGAAGGCTTTATTGTTGGCGAAGATAAAGAACTCATCAAGGGTGGCACTGTAGTATGGACAGGCGGTGTAACGGGTAACCCTGTACTCGGAAAATCTGGCTTTGAAATTGTAAAAGGTAAAGTTAATGTAGATGCTGACCTACGCGTTCAAGGAGAAGAAAATATCTTTGCACTTGGAGATTGTTCATGGGTAATGGATAAAGAGTCAGGAAGACCATATCCTCCAACTGGACAATTAGCAACTCAAGAGGGTGTAGTAGCAGCTGAAAATATTAAAGCGTTAATTAATAATGAACCATTAAAAGACTTTATTTTTAGTGATAAAGGAACAGTTGCATCACTAGGTGTGACAGATGGTATTGGAAATATTTTTCAAGGTACGAAGATCAAAGGTAAATCAGCAGCAGCTATGAAGAAAGTAGTAGATGATCGTACATTATTCTTAGTTGGCGGACCAAAAACAGTACTTAAAAAAGGTAAATTCCGTCCTTTCTAACATTAAAGCGGAAGTGGCCGTAATCGCTCTATAAATTTGTTGCAAATTGAGGAGGTAATTTTGAATGAAAAATTTCTTATACGGTTTGTTACTTGTACTAGCAGCATTAGTCGGGTATAGAATTGCTAGTGATTATATAGAAGACACAAGAGACTTTCATTAATTAAAACGCAGACCATTTAGCATGATGCTAAATGGTTTTTTCTTTTAGCCCTTACATGAAATAATTGCTTTATCTCATACTAGTGATGGGAGGTGAAACAATTGTTGACAGTATTGTTTTCCATATTTTTATTTACTAGCTCCGCTGAGACCGAAGTGTTTCAAGTGGAAGATGATCAAAAGATTGTTTTAGATCAAGTTGAAATTGATCAATATTATTTATCTTATTTTGATCGAGTTTTTATAGATGAGAAGAAGTTAAATGTATTGATGGATAATTTAGAAAAAACATTGTATAAAGCTCCAGTAAATGCAAAACTCGCTGATGACAATCAAGTTATATCTGAAAAGCCAGGGATAACATTAGATAGAAGCAAATTTGAAATATTGTTTCGTGAATATTTTTATCAGAACAAGAACCAAAAGTTACAAGTACCTATAGTCAAGGTACATCCTAAGGTTGATAGCGGATTAATAAGAGAGATCAGTTCACGTCAGCTTGGAAGTTATGCAACCTTTTTTAAGACAAGTAATAAGGAACGATCACACAACATAAATCTAGCAGCTGAAGCAATTAACAATACGGTATTATTTCCTGGCGAGACATTTTCATTTAATGAAGTTGTTGGAGAAAGAACCAAAGAAAAAGGATATAAACGAGCGCCAGTTATTGTGAAGGGAGAATTATCTGAAGATATAGGGGGAGGAATATGCCAGGTTTCATCAACACTATTTAATGCAGTGGACCTTAGTGGAATTCAAGTCATTGAACGATATGCTCATAGTAAAAGGGTTCCATATGTACCTGATGGGCGTGATGCTACAGTAAGCTGGTGGGGACCAGATTTTGTTTTCAAAAACTTATATAATGAGCCTATTTTAATCCGTGCTAAAGCAAATCAAGGTAAAATGATTGTATCTGTGTATTCCTCAGAGTCTGCTGAACACTTTACCGGGAATGATTAGAGGGGTTTTTACAGGCCTCACCAGCTTTGCATTGTGCAACAGGTACTAGTTTTCTGTTTTTGGCTATATGCTTATAAATTACATCACCAAGACCAATAATCTTAAATAAGTATAGAAATGGTAAAAAACTCCATAGTAATGGAAGGGTCTTTGCAATTTGAATAATAGCATTAAAACCTTTATACCACGTGTCATGATGATACACATGTAAACTATGCTCCATTTCAACAGGATAATCTTCTAGATCTCGAAAAGTTTTAAAAGTTAAATGATTACCCCAGTCTAATTTTTTCCATACTGTAGAAGATGTTGTACATAGTTTACAGTAGCTATCATAATAGATAATCATGTTTTCACCTCCATAAAATTCTCTCAATATCTTATTAAAAAAGAAGTTAAATTCCAGTTTGGAAAATAACTTCTTTTTTATATTGAATTTAGTCTTGTTTGTGTAACTCTAATTCAAAGTTAATTTTAACTTCATCAGCAATAAGTACGCCGCCTGTTTCTACAGCAGCATTCCAAGTTAGGCCGTAATCTTTACGATTAATTTTTGCTTCCCCACTAAATCCTGCCACAGTATTTCCGCTCATTGGATCTTTGCTGATTCCTTCAAATGTTACATTAACTGTTACTGGCTTTGTTGTATCACGAATCGTTAAGTTGCCAGTTAAATCGTAGGTAGAATCAGATGTTTTTTTAATATCAGATGCTTTAAAAGTTATTTTTGGATGATTTTCTACATCAAAGAAATCCGCAGAGCGTAAATGTTCGTCACGACCATCGTTACGTGTATTTATACTTGCTGCATCAATCGCCACTTCTACTTTAGAATCTGATAAGTCTTCTGGATTTGCTTCAATAACTGCATCATATTTTTCAAACGTACCTTTTGCTTTTGAAATCATCATATGCTTAACTGTAAAACCTATCTCACTGTGTACGGCATCAATTGTCCATGTTGCTTTAGTCATAAAAAAATCCCCTCCGTAATTTGTATGTTAGTTACTTTATGTTACTAAGTATAAAATAATAATTTCGTTAGGTCAAGTATAATTAATTAAAAAATCTTTAATTAATTATAAAAAAGTAAGTTATTATTGTATTTTGTTTCTAAGTTGATAGAGATTGTTAATATATTTAATTAAGAATACTGCTTAATCCTCGCTACGGAAATACACTACGCTTTCCGCGGGGAGCTGGTGAGCCTCCTTCGTGCTGAAAAGCGTGTGCGCCTGCGTCTTCCAGTAATGCTTCGAAGCGGGCTTTCTCGGCGCAAGGGTACAAGGGAGATTATTCAAGTAGTTCCCTCACTACGTAGTCTCATCAGCCGCCCGCGGAAAGCGACTGCCCGGAGCGGAAATCAACAAGGCACTACATTTATCTTTAATTAAAGTAATTCGCCTTCTATACAAAATCTGAATTAGACATAATCTCTTTGTTAACAGGATCAGTATCACGCGGTAATTAGGAATGAAAGATGCTTGTATGTTAATTTGGTTAGGTGCTACTTGAATAGTTATTAATGCGATGGTGGGGTTGTTTAGCCGTTCCAATATTACTGGCTTTTTAATAAATATAATATATAAGCCAGTTTGTTCAAGGGGGTAAGGATACTTGGATAGAGGTACTATTATCCGTACGGCTGCATTAGTTATTGCTTTAACGAACCAATTTCTTGTAATGTTTGGAAAGTCACCACTTCCAATTGATAGTGAATTAATCGAACAAATTGTTTCATCCATATTTACAGTTGTGACTTCACTAGCTGCATGGTTTAAAAACAATTACGTTACAAAAAACGGGAAAAAGCAAAAAGAAATATTAGAACAAAATGGATTAACAAAGAAAAAGAATCCTTAAGGAAGATAAATTATGAATTCTAGTGGATGGAAATGTCTGAAATCCTATTAACTTGGTTTTGGTTGTATTTGCAGCTGCAGAAGCGTACAATATAAGTAACAAAAAAGCAATTTAATAGAAGCCAACAGGGGGAGCCATTTGGCTGAGAGTGAGCATATATGACACTAACGTGCTCAGACCCTTTGAACCTGTTAGTTAGTACTAGCGTAGGGATTGGTGGTTTTTTTGATGGATAAATTTGCAATGTGAGCGGAGCAGATTTGATTTAATCGTCAAATCCCATCAGGAAGCTTCCCCTAGGCATTGCTTTTTTTGTTGTGTTAAAAAGTTTTTAAATAGGGGAGAGAAGAACGATGTCGAAGAAAATCTTGTTTTTAGTAGAAGTTTCAATTTTTACAGCATTAGCTTTATTGTTGGATATTTTACCAATCTCATTTAAAATTTGGGCACAGGGTGGTTCTGTTTCCTTTGCAATGATTCCAGTATTTATTGTTGCATTTCGTTGGGGGATCAAGGGTGGATTGCTATCAGGTTTTTTATGGGGTGTTTTGCAAATTGCAACAGGTACAGCATGGATTATGCATCCAGTTCAAGGCTTTATTGATTATGCATTAGCATTTACTGTACTGGGTTTTGCTGGGGTGTTTGCAAAGCAGATACAACATAATGTTAAGGAAGGTAATACAAGTGCTTATCTTATGTATATATCTTTAGGGGTATTTCTAGGGTCAGTTCTTAGATTTCTTGCTCATTATGCTGCAGGAATTGTTTTCTTTGGATCTGCTGTTGAAGGACAACCAGCATGGATCTATTCATTAATCTATAATGGCTCTTATATGTTACCATCATTTATCTTAAGTGCAATCTTAGTCTTCTTTCTTTTCCATAAACAACCAAGAACCTTGTTGAATGCTACTAGTTAAATTTTATTGATACTCTGCTCACAATTAGAGGTTGGGACATAACTAAAGTGTTTAACTCAGAAAACGAACAATGTGCTACATAGCGAAGTATATTTCCGGAGCGGTATTTATGCACCGTCCACCAATCATGTTCGGATTTTCCTTTGAGAAAATACTTATGACCCAGCCTCTTAACTATTGGCACTTTTTTTAAAGATTGATGCTTATAACCATGACTTTAGTTTACATTTTTGTAATGACTATTGATATCTTTAATTCAGAAAACTGCTTAACCCCCGCTACGGAAAGCGAAGTATTCTGCCGGAGCGAATGGCAGCACAAAACTTTCATTAGTGTAAGCGAGAGCTAACTAATCTAAATTAAATTAATCAGGAGTTTCTATCAACTGTAAAACTTCAAAAAGCAACAAACTCTACGAAAAGAGCCTTACTATTTATGAGGGGGATTTGATTGCGAGAATTGATTGGTCTTTGTCATAACTGTAGGAAAGAAGTTTATTGTGTGAATGGTTTTTTTGATGGTGTTCAAGAAGATGGGGTACTATCTTGTCGCTCCTGTTCAGATGTATGGAGTGAAAGTAGTGAAGAAACAGAATAAGAAATGGAAGTGGATGCTCGTATGAAGGGCATCTTTTTTTATTTTATTTTGGATACTGGGCTAACTTTCCGAAAAGCTATAGCAAACAATTATATTTTAAAATATCCTTCTCGAAAGAATTGTAGCGTTATGACTATTTCTTGCATAGGCTATAGCACAATTTGAGAAAGGAAGGGATTAAAATGGATTTAACCTTATCCCATCTTCTATATGGTCTGTTTACAATTATTATTATCGTAACTATGATTTTTAGAAAAGGGGTTGTTTTGCCAACTATCCTTGGAACATTTGTTATTGCGTGGGTGTATACAGGTAATCTGATAGATGGTTTTACTGCGATTTTTAATGCCAATTTAATTGCAGCTCAAGAGCTATTTAGTATTTTTCTAATCATCATGTTTATGCTTGCCTTATTAAATTCCTTGCGAGATTTAGGGGCAGATAAGCGGATGATTCAACCCATACAAAAATTAATGGTGAATGGTCATGTTTCTTTTTTTATACTCGTAATCGTAACATATGTCATCTCCCTCTTTTTCTGGCCAACACCTGCTGTACCTTTAATTTGTGCATTGCTTGTTCCGGCAGCTGTAAGAGCAGGGCTTCCGGCTATGACAGCTGCAGTGGCTATTGCTTTAGCTGGTCAAGGGATGGCACTTTCCTCTGACTATATCGTACAGGTTGCACCAAGTCTATCGGGAACTGGAGCCTCCATTGATGCTGGTGCAGTAGCTGATAAGGCCTTTATCTTGTCGATGATAGCAGGTGTTGTTGCTATTGGATTAGCTTATTTATTATACAGAAAATCAATTCGGTCGAAAGATGATACTTTGAATGAAAAAGAACTAGAGTTGTTGCGAACATCGGAGAAGACTGAAAATGAAGCAAAAACGGAGAACTTGTCTACTTGGAGTAAGGTTTTTGCTATTTTAGTACCATTATCACTTCTTATGGTAGTTGTGGTTATGATGTACGGTAAACTCTTTTCTGGAGATGGTGGATTGGTAGGTGGTGATGGTGCAGCATTTGTAGGTGGGGTTGCTGCTATTCTCTTGCTTCTCTCAACCGTAGCTTTTGGTAAGCATCATGCTTTAAATTATATTAGCAACCACATTACGGATGGGTTTGTTTTTGCTTTTAAAGCAATGGGACCAGTTATTCCCATAGCAGGGTTTTTTTTCCTGGGAAGTCCTGATTTCTCGAGTTCGATATTAGGTGTTGAAAGCGGACCATCCTTGTTATTTGGTTTAATTGAATCTGTACAGGGATTCCTCCCTCAAAGTGCTATATTTGCTGCACTTAGTGTCATGGTTATTGGTATTATCACCGGTTTGGATGGGTCAGGATTCTCTGGATTACCATTAACAGGTGCATTAGCAGCATCATTAGAAACAGCTTCTATTGACGCCTCAACACTTGCAGCTCTTGGTCAATTAGGTGCAATTTGGACTGGTGGGGGAACATTAGTAGCCTGGTCATCACTAATTGCTATAGCGGGTCTCTGTGGAGTTTCCGTAATGGAGTTAGTCCGAAAGAATTTCTTCCCAGTTTTTATAGGGTTAATTGTAACGACATTGGCAGCAGTATTTATTTTTTAATCGGAAAAATTTACCGATGGATGGGAGGGTAAATATGACAAAGAATACGGAAGAAATTGTGCAAAGCTCACTTCAAGTATTATTTAATGATAATGATTTTTTACCAGAATTACAAAGTGAAATAAGGGAGAAAGCTTTACGTTCCTTACGCTCCATTCTTTCTACCCCGAATCAAGTCCATAAATCATTTTTGAGAGTTTCATTAGAAAATGGAGAGATTGTAAGAATTCCAGCTTTTCGTGTTCAGCATAACAATATATTAGGGGCTTATAAGGGCGGGATTCGATTTCATGAAACAGTCAATGAAGAGGAAGTTGTAAATTTAGCAACTTTGATGACATTAAAAAATGCCTTGCATGATGTTCCATTTGGAGGTGCTAAGGGTGGAGTTGTGATAAATCCGAGAGATTATTCTGTTAGAGAACTGCACTTAATTTGCAAGAGATATGTACAGTATTTTAGCAGTATTATTGGACCTGACAAAGATATCCCAGCACCAGATATGGGAACAAGCGAAAGAGAAATGGACTGGATGATGGGTGAATACAAGAGTATCCACCCGGGAGAAAGCTATCTTGATAGTTTTACAGGAAAAAGTGTCATAAATGGTGGTTCTCTTGGAAGAAAAATGGCAACAGGAAAAGGAGTATATTTTTCATTACGCTATTTACTTCATGATTTTCCAAAAGAACACAAGAATTACTTGAATAATCTTAAGAATAAATTTGCTGACACGATTCTAGAACAGGAAGGAAAACCGTTGAAGCTTGCTATTCAAGGTTTTGGAAATGTAGGTTCAGTTGTAGCGCTAGAAGCTTTTAATTGTACACATTTAGATAATCAAATAGTGGCAGTAAGTGACCGAAATGTAACATTGTACAATCCAAGTGGTCTGAATATACCAAAGTTAATCGAATATGCTTCTAAACATGGTGGGGACCTTCCAATAAGTAATGAACATCTGCAACAGGCTTCTATTTCAGCACAAATAAAGAAGAGAGATTGGTTGTTACAGATAGATGCTGATATACTTTTTCTAGCAGCTCTAGAGGACCAAGTACACAAGGATAATATGGATCAAATAAAAGCTAAAGTTATCATTGAAGGTGCAAATGCTCCTATTACAGGTATTGCAGATTCGTATTTAAGCGACAGGGGAACAGTTATAATTCCTGATATTCTGGTGAATGCAGGTGGTGTAATTGTATCGTATTTCGAATGGCTGCAAGGTAGAGAAACTCAATTCTACACAGAAAAAGAAGTTTATAAACGTCTGTTTAATAAAATGAAAACAACCTTTGATGTCGTTTACCCGCAATTTGTAAGCGACAATCTTCCATTAAGAGAAAATTGTTATATAGAAGCGATAATGAAGCTTTCAACTGTTTTATATAAACAAGGAAAGTTATACTAAAACTTTTATATAACAGAGCCTTTTCGCTTTACTTTATAAAGTTTATGTACTATGTCGAAGTTGATAGATATTCCTGATTTATTTAATTAAGTTAATCCACAATCTATACAAAATACAATAAAAAATATAGCCTTATATAAAGATCAGTTCCTAGTAAAAAGGAACTGGTTTTTTAATGGAAAAGTATGAAAAAAATATTATTATTAATTATTCAGATATTTACATTTATATAAAACTGTTATAGAATAAGTTCAGTACTTAGGTCAATGCGCTTTCATATGAGGGGAAATTACTATTACAGGGGAGGTAGAAAGAATTGAATGCTATTTTAGTTGCGATTATTGGTCTTGTTGTGTTTGCATTAGGTTATCGCTATTATTCTAAGTTTGTAGCAGAAAAGATTTTTAGATTAGATCCAAATTATGTTACACCAGCCCATAAATATAAAGACGGGGTGGACTTTGTGCCTACAAATAAATTTGTTTTGTGGGGACATCATTTTACATCAGTTGCTGGTGCAGCACCTATTTTAGGTCCAGCGATTGCACTCTATTGGGGATGGTTACCAGCATTATTATGGGTTATTCTAGGTACAGTGTTTGCTGCAGGAGTGCATGATTTTGGTACATTGGCATTATCAGTAAGAAACAAGGGGCAGTCTATTGGTACTATTGCTGATAAGTTAATTGGAAAAAGAGGAAAGTTACTGTTCTTATTTATTATTTTAATTCTTGTCTTGATGGTCAATGCCGTATTTGCCTGGGTAATTGCCAATTTATTTATTACTTTCCCATCAAGTGTATTACCAGTTATGTTTCAAATTCCACTTGCAATTGCAATTGGATATTTAGTTTACAAGAAGAACGTAAAGATGCTTATTCCTTCTCTTATCGTTCTTGCTATAATGTATTTTATTGCAGTACTGGCAGCTCAATATGAAGTGTTACAAATTGACTTAGTTCGATACATGGGTGGAGAAGACGGTGCCGGTTTATTTGGACTTGGAGCAGTGTCTACGGCATTTATGATTTGGATTGTATTTTTAATGGTTTATTGTTATATCGCATCCACTTTACCAGTCTGGAAGCTATTGCAGCCAAGGGACTTTATTAATTCCCATCAATTAGTAGTTGGTTTAGCAATTTTATATCTTGGATTACTATTCACAAATCCAGAATTAACTGCACCAGTGTATAACGAAAACCCTGATAGAAATTGGTTGCCACTATTATTCATTACAGTTGCTTGTGGTGCTATTTCTGGTTTCCATGGACTAGTTTCTTCTGGAACTTCTTCCAAGCAGTTAGATAAGGAAACAGATGCTCGATTTGTCGGTTATTTTGGTGCAGTAGGTGAAGGTATACTAGCCTTAATTTCCATTCTAGCTGTAGGAACATTCTTTGCAAATGCTGATGAGTTCTTTGGAACATATAGCAGTTTCAATGCAGCCAATGGAGCTGGACTCGGTGTATTTGTAGAGGGGGCAGCTGTATTAGCTGGTGGATTAGGTATTCCAGCTCATATTGCGGCAACCATTGTTTCCGTAATTGTTGTTAGTTTTGCAGCGACTACACTCGATACAGCTGTTCGTTTAATGCGCTACATTATTGCAGAACTAGGTGAGGAATATAAAGTTCCTGCATTAACTAAAACACATGTTGCTACCTCAATTGCAGTACTATCCAGTGCGGCACTTGTGTTAATCCCTGAAGGACCAAATGGATTTGGTTCCGGTGGGTACCTAATTTGGCCATTATTTGGTACATCTAATCAATTGCTTGCTGGTATAAGTTTAATGTTAATTTCAATCTGGTTAAAACGAAAAGGAAGAAGTTACGCCATTACATTGATACCGATGATATTCCTAATGATTATGACAATGGTTGCCTTGTTCCAACAAGTATTCCTTGAATGGGCTTGGTGGGGCACAGGTTCCAACACATTACTATTCGTATTAGGAGCAATCATCTTCGTCTTTGCATTCTGGATCGCACTAACGTCGTATTCAGTTATCACAGGTAAATTTGATGATGAAATTAATAAAAACAAGGTAGGATAAAGATAAAACTATGAAAAAGGGGTCATTACACATGATCCCTTTTTCTACATACTTGCATTAGAACATGCGTGAATTTGGAGCAATAGTGCTTTTTATTCGCGCCAGATAGTCCCCGTGCGTAATTTGTTTATATATTTCACATTTGTATTAATGTTGAAGGATTATTTAACTATGTCGTAGTTGATAGAAACTGTTGATATATTTAATTCAAAATAGTAGCGCTCGCTTTCACTTATGAATGTTTTCTGCTGACAATCGCTCCGGCAGAATACTTCGCTTTCCGCGGGCACGGCCTCAGCCTCCTCGCGGAAAGACATACTTGCGCCTGCGTCTCCTAGTAACGCTTCGAAGTAGGCTACCTCGGCGCAAGGGCCAAAGGAGCTAGTCAAGTAGTACCCTCGCTGTGGGGTCTTCGGACACGTGCTTTTCCCGCAGGACAAGGAAGGCTTCGTCAGCATTACATCGCACGAAGAAAATTGGTATTTATTTTCGAGGAGTCTTCGTATTCTGCCTCCGCTATGTTATAAGCTCTTGATAGCTTTAAAGCTATAGACCATAATGTCACGTTTGAGGTAGTTGTTTCTTGTTTAAACAGAGTTTTCGAGGTTAGAAACAAGTAGAGCAGGCACTTAGCGAAGGAAATACACGGAGACTCCTGCGGGAAGAAGAGCATCGGTGAGACTGCTGAGTGCGCCAGCGCGAAGGAGGCTCACCAGCTCCCCGCGGAAAGCGTAGTGTATTTCCGTAGCGGAGACAGAGCAGTATTCTGAATTAAAGATATCAAGACTCTATACAGAATACACGTAAACTATAAAAAATAAACAATTTACTTAGAAATGTGTTCTTATTATAAACTTACAAAAAGGTGGCGAGACGGATGATGCTAGATAAATTAAAACAACTTATTGAATGGTATGAGGAAGTACTTAGTATGCCACATCGAACAGAAATTGCGAGAGAACTAAGAAATGAAGATGATCTATTTCTTTTACTACTTTATTCCGAAATGATTGGAATACCAAATCCCGTATATTACTACACATTGGAACTTTATCCATACATGATTGAAAAATTCCATGATTGGCACCTAAGAATGGGAATGGATAAGTCACCATTAACAGGTATACGTTGCTGCTAACATAGAGAAAAGAGGGGATGAAATGAAAGAATTAGAGAAAAAAATTATCTTTGTTGGAGGAAAAGGTGGTGTTGGAAAGTCTACATCAGCAGCCGCCATTGCTTGGAAATCAGCACAATCAGGTAATCGTACATTGTTGATATCTACGGATCCAGCTCATAATCTGGGTGATATATTTAACCAGAAAATTGGAGGAAAGACTATTAATATATCAGAGAACCTGGATGCTCTAGAAATTGATCCGGAAATAGAAACAACAAAATATATTAATAGTGTTAAAGAGAATATAAAAGGTACAGTCAATACAACGATGATGCAAGAAGTTCATAGACAACTGGATACTGCAAAGGCATCACCAGGTGCGGATGAAGCTGCATTATTTGATAAACTTATATCAATCATTCTAGAGGAAAGAACGAACTATGATAAGCTTATCTTTGATACCGCTCCTACAGGACATACTATAAGACTTCTTTCATTACCGGAGTTAATGGGTGTTTGGATTGAAGGTTTACTAAAAAGACGTAAGAAAACGAATGAAAATTACACACAATTGTTAAATGACGGTGAACCGATAGAAGATCCAATATACGATGTCTTAAAAGAAAGGAAGGATAGGTTTCAAAAAGCACGAGAGGTTTTGTTAGATCATGATAATACAGGATTTGTTTTTGTACTTAATGCAGAAAGATTGCCTATTTTAGAAACTAAAAAAGCAATCGAATTATTAGACAAGTATCACCTACATGTGAAAACATTAATTATAAATAAGATATTACCAGATGATGTAGATGGAGATTTTTTACAACAACGGAAGGAACATGAAAAACACTATGTGGAAATGATTGAAGATACGTTCAAACATCAACAGCTAATTTATGTTCCACTATTTGCAAAAGATATTACAAGTAAACAGCAATTAGAGAAAATTAGTAGTTATTACTAGAAAGGATGACAAGTGATGAAAGCATTTGTACTCGAAGATGGCAAGCAGAATATAAAAGAGATGGATAATCCTATTGCAGGTGAAGGGCAAGTAGTCGTTTCACTAAGAGCTGCTGGATTAAATCGTCGTGACCTTTATATACCAAACCGTAGAGGAGATAATAAGAAAGCATTAATACTTGGTTCTGATGGTTCTGGTGTGGTGGAATCGATAGGGGAGAGAGTTACTAATTTTAAAGTTGGGGATGAAGTAATTATTAATCCTGCTTTACGATGGTATGAAACCACTGATGCACCTCCGAAACAGTTTGATATTTTGGGAATGCCAGATCATGGAACATTTGCTGAAAAGATAGTAATATCAGAAGAACAATTAGAACCAAAACCAGATTACCTCTCTTGGGAAGAAGCCGGGGTACTTGCGTTATCCGCATTAACTGGATATCGAGCCCTAGTTACAAAAGGTCAAATTAAGAAAGAAGATACGGTGTTTATCCCTGGAGCTGGAAGTGGCGTTGCTACTTACCTTATACAATTTGCTAAGAATATCGGTGCAAAGGTCATTGTTACCTCTAGAAGTAAAGAAAAACAAGAGAATGCAAAAAAGTTAGGTGCCGATATTGTTCTTGATACGAATAGTGATTGGAATCAGCAATTGGCTGATGAAACCATTGATTTAGTTATTGACAGTGTAGGTGGTTCAACATTTAATCGTTCCTTAGAAGTTGTGAAAAAAGGTGGAAGAATTGTTACATTTGGTTCTACAACAGAGGATGATATCCAGTTTAATCTAAGAAAATTCTTTTACGGCCAGTATCAGTTATTTGGGTCTACCATGGGGAGTAGACAAGAATTAAGAGAGGTTCTTGAGCATATGGAAAAATATAAAATGCATCCCGTAGTTGATCGGTCATTTTCTTTATACGAAGCCCAAGATGCACTAGATTATTTAAATGAAGGAAATCAATTTGGGAAAATAGCTTTAAAAATTAGTCAATAATATAAATAAAGCGGACGCGTCTAGATGAAGGGACCCTCCGCTTTGTTTATTTAAGACTCATTTCGTATACTTTGTTGCTTTTTATACGTCATACTCTATAGAAACTCCTGATTTATTTAATTCAGAATAGCGCTTCACAACCGCTACGGAAATAAACTCCGCTTTCCGCGGGGAGGCTGAGGCCGTGCCCGCGAACCGCAAGTATTCTGCAGAAAACAGCCTTATCTAAATACTGAAAAAAAAGGGGTCACAACGATACTAATGGCTAAAATAAATATGGCTAATGAACCTACTTTGTTTTTCTCTTTCCACAGACTAATTCCAAAGCCACATGTGTAGAAAAAGACTAAGATCATTACAGTTGATACGAAGAAGTTCATTTAATCCCTCATTTCATCTAAGCTAGGTAATTCTGTTTGTCTACCGAATTTCTCAAGGTCTACTCGTACATCTGTATGTATTTCCATGTTGGGGTAAGTTTTCATCCAATCGAACGATTCCCACTCAGGAATTGTAAGAAATTCTTTGCGTGCAACAAGTGACCATCCAAAGGGTTCTGTGCTATATTTTTCTTGTGTCTTTTTAATTAACTCATCAAACTTTTCTGTTAGTGTATCTTCAAAAGATTTTTCTAACGTTTGTCTAATTTTCTCACTGTCTGTAAAATCTGTCATCCCGTGATTAGTCATGACTTCGATAGAAATGGGAATGGTTGCAAGAATAGACGGTTTGGTCTTATCAAGATTCATTTTTAGGTCAACATTAGACTCCCTTCGTATTCTTACGGTCAAATAATGTTCATCCGTAAAAGGGTCTGGTAAGGATGTTAGAATTTCATCTGGTTGTTGAAGGACATTACTGAGCAAAAAAGCTAGACGTGTTTCTTCAATAGTCAGTGTGTCAATCATGATCCCTTCCTTAAAAACTGCTGACCCTGCAAATTGTGTATTGTTCGTTTCCCCTTCAAATTCAAACTCACCTGCTGCTATATTATCAGGATCCTTATTTTCTTTCGTATCATCATTTAGTTCGGTAGTTGCATAGATGGATAAAAATAAGTTTGCATCTGCTTCTGTAATTCGGAAGAACCGATTTAGTTTAGAGGGGGGGACAGTCCCTGTATTAAGTCCACGATTAAACATCAACTCAAAATATTGGTGTGGTCGTGTATCAAGTTTGGGTTGATTATTTTGAACAAACACACTAGGCTCTTCCTGAGATACTAACAATCTGATATCTCTTCTGATTTCCATCGCTTTGGTAGCATCATAAATCCATCGAATAAAATCTTCATCTTTAGCAAAATCCTCTGATACAATGATAAGTCTGAGTAAATCATAAGTAACCTGTTTGGCAATTACCGCATTTGCTAAACTCCGTGAAGTGATAAAATCTGTTGCTGAAAAGGAGATGGTTTCCTGGGGAGGCTCGTCACCACCACTACCACCAGCTTGCGTTCCGGATTCAGGATTGGCAAATATATAGGTTATTTTTACGAGATTATCATCTTCTTCCGATTTACCTAGACCAATAGCAACAACATAAGCTAATTGATCTACTTCCGTTTGATCCATGCAGCCACTAAGAATGAATACAAGTAATATAATGATAAATATTTTTCCTGTGGTGCGAAGTTTGCTCATTTGCGTAAATCTCCTTTAAATTTAGCTAATGTCCACATAATAATTGGCAGGAAGAAAAACAAAGGTGAAGCAAGGTTTCCAACCATCGCTTTTAAATCAAAAATTGCAAAAGTCGGGCTTTCTGGCAGTAATCCCAGAAAGACAATTAGGGTTGCAAAGGCAGGCATAATGTATTCAAAATGCTCTATCTTAAACAGTTTTCCAAATAGCATGATATTTATATAAAGATATGCCGCAAATTTTATAAAGGAAGCAATGAGCCAAAAGGGGAAGAATAAGGTTTCTATGTTCGTTAAAAAACCAAGACTTATGGATCGAATCGTTTCATGATAGGGATAATTCAACAACATCACTGATTTATAATCAAATAACATGACATAACTAACCATGGTAATGGAAAGATTAATTAGAATTAAAAAAAATGCAATCCATGTTCCTTTTTTAAAATCTTTAGTGCTTTTTACAAAGGGAAAAAGCATAAACAAATAAAGGAAATCCATGTATAAAGATATTTTCATCGTACTTTCTTTCAATACATCCCATTCACCCGGGCCGAAAACAGGGAAAAGAAAACCCAGATTTCCTTGACCTATCGTTAATATTAGAGATAAAAATAAGGAAACTTGCAAATAAGGGAGCACAGACCATGAAACAGAACCAATCTGTTCTAAACCTCTTTTTGCCCCATAAGCACAGACTCCCATTAATGTTGCATAGATAAGAATAGCAGGGGTTTTAACAAAATACATAGTCGAAATGATATCTGTATAGGTTGCAGTATCGAGTACAATATAGAAAAATCCAATAGCCCATAAGAAAAATAAAACCAAAAAACCGAGGAATTTACCAAAGATATGGTAAATAATATCAATTAGACTTTTATCTTGATAATTTGCTGCAATGTGTAATAAAAGAAATAATGGAAGAATAGCTAATATCCCACTAATAATGGGTGCTATCCATCCGGCGTTCTGTAGGGAATCAAATAACATAGACGGAATATCGTCTGTTGTTTTTGTGCCAATCATAAACAAGGCAATTGCTATATATTCTTTGATTCCTATTTTATCCTTTGGTTCACCCATTATAGAGCTCCTTATCTTTTTGTTATATCTTTTGGCTTCACATAACCTGGTCTAAAGGTTTCATGTTGTAATACTCTTCTAAAGACCGTATCTCCTGAAGATTTGTACTTGGGTGTTAGTGGAGATAAGTATGGTACACCAAATGATTTTAAAGAAATCATATAAAACAGTCCTAATGTAAATACCGCAGTCATGCCATATATACCAAATACACTTGCGGCTAAAATAAACCCAAACCGTAAAATACGTATAGTAAAATTCATACTTATGTCACCGACAGCAAACGAGCTTAGGCCGCTTAATGCTACCACGATAACAACAATGGGACTAACAATATTAGCTTCAACAGCAGCCTGTCCCAGAATGAGTGCACCGACAATACCAATTGTTGGGCCGATTGGACTCGGAACTCTTAACCCTGCCTCTCTAATAAGTTCGAAAGCAACTTCCATAAGCAACACCTCAATAACTGCAGGGAAGGGAACCTTTTCCCTTGAAGCAGCGATTGCCAACAGCAAGTCAGGAGGTATCATTTCAATATGAAAGGTGACTACTGAAATATAAATGGAAGAGGTAAATATAGTTATAAATAAGGCAAATATCCGCAATAATCTGGTGAAATTTCCATACATAAACCGTAAGTAATGGTCTTCTGATGTATGAAAAAACGACCAGAATGTTGCCGGGAGAACAATAGAATCAGGAGAGTTATCCATCAAGAGTACAATATACCCATCTTCTAAAAAAGAGACAGCGCGATCGGGCCTTTCTGTATATAAAACTGTTGGAAATAACGAATATTTTCTTTCTTCAATGTACTGCTCTAATAAGGAAAGGTTTTGTATCGCATCCACATCTAACGTATTTAATCTTTCCCTTACATTTTCTAATAGTTTTTCGCTGGTAATATCTTTGATGTATAGTGTATAAACGACATTATTTGAGCGTTGGGAAACAACACTATTCTCAATGACTAAGTTTTCGTTTTTTAACCTTTTTCTAATTAAGGAAATATTTGTAAATGCCTTTTCATTAAAAGACTCTTTGGGACCTTTAACAACTGTTTCATTTTCTGGGTTCTCAATTCCTCTTCCTTCAAAGTTCGCTACATTTACGGAATATGCTTGTTTTTCACCTTCAATGAAAAGAGCTGCATTCCCGCTATTAATATCTTTCATTGTATCTTGTATAGTATGTTTATTTTCTATTGACTGAATAGTAATGATATTATGTATTGGAATATTTTCATCTTTGTTATTAAGTAAAGGGGCTATAATATGCTCGTCTATTAGTTTAAAGTCAGTAATCGTACTTATAAACAGTATGGCCGCTTTTTTATTAAGTCCGCTAATGAATAGCTCTCTAATAAGAAAGTCAGTATTATCAGGGTAGGAATAAACAACTTTTAACGTATCTAAGTTTTTCTGCAAGTTGGGATTTACATCTTGTGCTAATTTTTTCTTTCCCATCTTATTCCCATGTTGAGTTCTTGTCTTAGGTTTCATCTTTTGAATAATATTGAACAAATGATCAACTCCAAGTTATACATTTAAGGTCCCACGGAACTCTAATAATTATGTAAGTGTATGTTGAACAACCTCTGTAAGAAAAGAAATAGGGCCGTCTCTTAAAGATGATGACAGTCCCTATGTTAGGTAAGCTTCGATTTTATCTATTGCTTCCTGTAATTTTTTGCTATTATGTTCGTACATTTGTTTGGACGCTTGATTGTCAGTAGATAAAGAAAATAATTCTAAGTCTGCTTGACATTTTTTCATCGTTGCAAGTAATAATGGTTTTTCGGTTGGGGAAGGGACTGCTAAACTGTCATCAAATAAGTCTACATATAATTGTCCATCTGTGTCTGCTTGTCCAAGGAAAACATTTTCAATACTTACATTAAGCTTTTCGAGTTCCGTTTCTAACCATTTTAAATTTAGGTTAAGATTTGAAAGGGACTCATTCATAACTTTGCCATCCATAATAATAGTTTGTGGTTCTTTTTGTGGAGCTAATGGGATTCCCAAATCTTTGGCTGTAAGAGGGCGATTTTCTCTTTTTGGTAACACATTTACGGATCCATTAGGTTCAAGTACAGCAAACTCAACATCAGATGCTAAAAAAATATCTCTTTCCCTCAACTTCTCAAGTAAGTCATCTGTTGAATATCCTTCTTTTTTCAAATTGTCTTCCATAATTTTACCATCTTGAATGAAGACGGTACTTTTTCCCTCGGTAAAATTGCGAAATGCTTTACTTTTTAAGGTGATTTTTTCTACGCCAAAAGGGATAATAAACCAAATGAATAGCGCAAGAATTGCATGAAAGATGTTAGCTTGAGGATCAAACGTATGAATGGCTACTATCCCCCCTAATACAACACCAGATATATATTCAAAAATATTCATTTGTGATATATGTTTGGTTCCGAGCAATTTTGTGAAAGTGAATAAAACGACGATTAGTGTAAGAGATTTTAAAATCACCACTATCCAATCTGGCATATAAATTCATATCCTTTCTGATTATTATTTGTATTGAGGTTCTTCTTGTGTAAGGTAAATAACTTGCTTGCCGAGGTCACCTTTTATGTCTTTCATAATTTCTTTTGCCTCTTTATATGCTTTTTGGGCTTCCGCGTGTTGTGCTTTATTTTCCAATATCTGTAAACTTGCTTCAATATTTTTAATGGATGCATAGCAAGTTTTTACTTGTGATCCTACCGTCATCAGAAGATACTCCTTTATCAGTAAAATTTTATCCTTTAGGTTTAAATAATAATGCACCAATTACTCCAAAAATTATAGCTGCTGATATACCCGAACTGGTTACTTCAAACATACCAGTGACTACCCCAATAATGCCATGTTGCTTTGCTTCCTCCAGAGCACCATGAACTAAATTATTTCCGAAGCTTGTTATAGGGACAGTAGCACCTGCTCCCGCAAAATCAATCAAAGGTTCATAGAGGCCGAATCCATCAAGAATAGCCCCTAGTACAACTAGGGTGGTTAATGTATGGGCAGGGGAGAGTTTGAAGACATCAAACATAATTTGCCCGATAACACAAATGAGTCCCCCAATAACAAATGCCCAGAAGAAAATCATAGGTTATCACTTCCTGTCTCTATAGATACTGCATGAGCAATACAAGGTATAGAATCACCTTGATTTACACTCAATGGAGAGTGAAGTGAGCCGGTAGCTACAACCAGAATACGGTTCAATTCACCTTGTTTCATTAAGTCTAAGAAATGTCCATACGTTACAATTGCAGAACAAGCTGGTCCGCTTGCTCCAGCTAGAACAGGTTGATCTTCCCTATATATTGTTAAACCGCAGTCTACATATTTTTCTTCAGGAATCTCAATACCTCGTTTATGCAGAAGGTCTAATGATACCTCTCTACCAATATGCGCTAAATCACCAGTAATAATTAAGTCATAGTACGTGTGATCAATATTTCTTTCTTTCAAATGTGTTTCTATAGTATCTACTGCTGCTGGTGCCATAGCCCCACCCATATTAAAAGGGTCCGTCATCCCCATATCTACTATTTTTCCAATCGTAGCGGAGGTAATTACAGGCCCTTCTCCGTCCTTGGCAACTAATGCACATCCAGCACCAGTTACAGTCCATTGGGCTGTAGGAGGTTTTTGACCACCATATTCCGTAGGATAGCGAAATTGTTTTTCTGCTGCTGCATTATGACTTGAGACACCACTAAGAATATAGTTTGCACCGTTTCCATTAATAATTGCAGCTGACAAAGCTAAGCTTTCCGTAGAGGTAGCACAAGCATTAAATAATCCAAAATAGGGAAGTCCCATTTTTCTAGCTGCTAAGGTTGTAGGTGTAATTTGATTGGTAAGGTCACCGCTTATGAAAAATTGAACTTGTTCCTTCTCAATGGTACTTTTCTTAATGGCAACTTGACATGCTTCTTCCATCATTACTTGTTGTGCTTTTTCAAAGGACTCTTGCTTTAACCACATATCTTCGTGTAGGATATCGAAGGCTTTTGGAATATTCCCTTTTGCTTCAAAAGGGCCTCCAACTGTTCCTGTATTGATAATGACGGGTTTATTCTGAAATATCCAGGTTTGATGCCCATTTAGCATTATAATCCACCCCATTTTATAAGAATGGTTTTAATAAGTGCCACTACAAATGCAGAAAACACTCCATAAACAATAACTGGTCCCGCAACTTTGAACATGCTGCTACCAACACCTAAAATGAAACCTTCCGTACGGTGCTCAATAGCAGCAGATATAACTGCGTTCCCGAATCCGGTAACAGGAACAGCTGTACCGGCTCCTGCAAATTGGCCTATCCGATCATAAACGCCCAAACCAGTTAGTAACATGGTGAGAAAAATTAGGGTCGCTACCGTTGGATTTCCAGCTGTTTGTTCGGTAAAGTTGAAATAGTAGATATAGAATGTTGTTATTACTTGACCTATTAAGCAAATAGAACCTCCAACTAAAAAGGCTTTTATACAATTTTTTAGCACTGGTCTTTTTACTTCCCGTTCTTGTTGGAAGGATTGATACTCTTGTGCTTGTGGTGGTAAATTCTTTTTCTTATTATTTGACATTTGTTTTCACTCTTTCTAATTGAAGTTATCTAGCATCATCAATTATGTCTTTTCTTTAGACAACTTAGTTATACGGTCTATTTCCTTTCCTAGTTTTCCGGGTTTTATGGAATTGGATTGTATTTTTTCCTCTAATTTCTCTAATTCCAAATAAATTTTTTTATCGATTGTTAGTTCAACATGAAAGTTTTTGAAGTTCTCTTTTAGTTCTTTAGACAGTTCTTTCTTGATTTTGGATAATTGAAATCGTTTGTTATGTTTGATTTGAACAGCGATAATTAGTTTATTGGAAGTGTTCGCTCCTTTAATACCGGTCACTTCATCATGCTTTTTTAGAATATCTTTAGCCTTATTGGATGGCTCCTGATCAATTAATTTATTAGCAGAGATATTATTAATTTCGACTGTTTGTTGCTTATTATTTTGATTGGTATTACTAGAATTATCACTGGCTGTTCCATTACCACAAGCCGATAGTAGGACAAGTACAAAAATAATAAGCATTAAATTATTTTTTTCCAACATACGTAAACCCCCGTTTCGCTTATGATTATGTAGGGAGGCAGGGACATCTTTAAAGTTTTTAAATGAAAAAAACGAATAACACAAAAGTGAGCGTCGAAAACGTTTTTTTCAAATAAATTCTTTTGTCCCAACCTCTCTTTATGAATAACTTTTATTGTTTATATTGAGGTTCTTCCTGTTCTATTTGCTGCATTCTTGGTTCTACACTTTGTAAAATTGCTTGTGTTTGTTGAGCAGCACTTTGGTATAATTGTTTCGCTTGTTTATTTTCTGTTTGTAAAGCAAATTGTTCAAAACTTGCTTGTGCACTCTTTAAACCAGCGATTGTCTGTTTAACCTGTGTTGCAACTGTCAAGTGAATTCCTCCTTTGATCTTTATCGTTATAAGTTTTAGATTTAATAAGCTGAATTATACTTTCTATTATTTTCCTAAGATAATCGGAGTAAATTTTCATTAAACGAATCGAAACAAATATCCATAAATTTGAAACATTTCCCATGTCATATCCGTCTTATTAATAGGGGGCAATATCGGGAGGAATAGAGAATGAAAAAAATGATTATCATTGTATTTATTTTATTTCTTGTGTTTTTCGTTTATATTTTTGCTTCGGCTCAAGGAGAAGTGACTAGACTAGATAAAGAAAAGTCCATAGAGAAGAAATTGGACGATTTTATATTACATATGAAAGTGGAGAGGGGAGATAATGGCATTAAAATACACCACTCCCTTCAATACGTTGGGGATGAGTCAATTCGTATAGAGCATCAAACTCCCCTTGTCTCCATTTCCTTACAAACAAAAAATCATGATTTCACTGGAAGCATGGTGCCTAAATATTTACAGAAAGGAAGTATATACTATCAGGAGCCTGTTACGCTTTCAACAGAGGGAAAAGGAGAAAAGAATTTATATGTAAAGGCAAAATTTTTAGCAGATGGTGAACCAGTAAATATTGAACATGTGGAAACATTAAGGTTTAATTAACTAAAAAAAATCAGAGGGATTAACCTCTGATTCTTTAACGTTTATTCAGATTTTTATTTTGAACAAAGGAGGTAACATCCATACGTAGTGATTTTGTATATTTTCTAATCATTTGATCCTTCCAAGTATCAACTCGGCGATTTGTTGAGCGTTTTTCATAATAAGCTTTTAGTTCAATATCGAAATCAGATAGCAATTGACGTTGTTCCTCATCGTTTGCATACTGATTTTCATGATAAACAATATCTAGTGGGAAACGTGGTTTTATTTCAGGGTTATCATCAGGATAACCAACAGCAATTCCGAACAACGGAACAACATGGTCTGGTAGATTTAATAATTCACTAACTCGATTAATATCGTTTCGAATACTGCCTAAGTAACATATGCCTAACTCCATGGATTCAGCGGCGATGGCTAAGTTTTGAGCAGCTAATGATGCATCTATTGTGGTCACAATAAACTGCTCCGTACTTTCAATGCTTTCTTTCATATTTTCTAATTCGTTATCATCTGCAACTAATTGTACTCGGTGCAAATCACCACAGAACATAAATAAATGTCCATTATTTGTAACTTGAGGATGTCCAGATACTTTCTGCAGCTCTTCTTTTAATTTTTCATCTGTCACGCCGATAATGGTATAAGCCATAACGAAACTGGAAGTTGAGGCCTGTTGTGCTGATTTAACTAATGTATGGATTTGATTTTTTGTTAGTTTTTCATCCTTAAATTTACGGATGGAACGGTGATTTAAGATTGTCTCAATCGTAGTATTCATTCATCAACTCTCCTTTAGTTTTGTTCAATGTATAATATTTCGATTGTCAAATTGTCTGGTGTTACATCAATGGGGTTAGAATCGATATTTTCTCCTGAAGAAATCATATCTGGTGTAGTTAAAGAAATTGTTTCATTATCTAACCATTCCATAGCATTGATTGGCCGAGTATAATTTAACACCACTGCTTCTGTCTTTGAACGTACATCTAGTATGGACCATGAATCCATATCCACAACCATGATATCATGTACAAAATAAGAAGTCTCAGAAGATGTTTTGGTGCGACTAAATTTTAATAAGAATCTAGATTGATCTGGTGATAAAGAAATATTTTCAAATTTGGCCAAATCAGCAACGAGATAAGATTGATTGTCATCAGCCTGATTAATAAGCAGGTACGAACAAGAATTTTCATTACAAGAGAACTCGAGGAGTAAAATTTCTTGATTATTAATGTCGAAGTTGTATATTTGCATCTCTTCTACAGACTGACTTGGATTTTTCACTGCCATTAGATATTGTTCTAGAATAGGAACTGCTTTTAAGTTTAATCTGAGGACATCATTATTCACTTGAAATTCTATGAATTCATTTATTTCTTGTTCATCTACTTTTTCTTCTACAATAACAGGTTCTGTCAGATTCTCATCTTCCGCTTCACCTGCTTTCTGAATGACGGGTTGAGTGGACTGGTTGGAACAGGCAGACAATACGATAAAAAAAATTAGATGGATAATAGCTAACTTAAGCTTCTTCATAACAACGCTCCTATTTTTAAACTTTTAACATCACTAAAATTATACAATAACTTTGAAAAATATGATTAAATTATTATACAAATCACCGGAAATTACCAATCTAAATATTGGGGAGGAAAAAAATGAAAACATTTAAGTTAAAAATGCTAGATATCGTTTTCGATAAGGAAGATTATAGAAAGATCCGGCTAATTGATGGATTAATTATTAATAGAGAAGATGATCGATACCCTGATCAATGGTTAATCGAAGCATATATACAGAAGTCTTATAAGGCTTATTTTGAAACTATCCTCAAAGAAAACAATGAAATAAGAGCTCGAGTGAAAATAACAAAAGAAGATAATGATTCAGTCCTATTCCAATCACAGGTAATAGGTGTAAATGATATTGGGGAAAACATCAATGTATTATTGAAGGGGTATATTGAAAAGTGATGTATAAATAATCTTGTTGTGTGATACCGAAAAAACAAAAAAATTTAGCTCAAGTAGCAATACTTATGTTAAAATCATTTTTATATTAACACACACTTTGATTGTGGAAAAAATAGGAGTTCATTATGAAACTATATCATTCACGTATTAATTGGATTAACAGGTTATCGCCTGTTCAGATTTTATTTATTTTTTATTTACTTGCTGTCACTATATCAACTGTTTTGCTTTCATTACCAGTTTCACATAAAGATGGGGTAAATATAGCTTTCATAGATATACTGTTTACTGCAGTAAGCGCTGTTAGTGTAACGGGACTAAGTACTATCACTATCGTGGACACACTTAGTACAACAGGTATTATTATTTTAGCCATTATTTTGCAATTTGGTGCAGTAGGTGTGATGGCGATAGGAACGTTGTTATGGCTTTTAATTGGAAAAAAAATTGGGCTGAAAGAAAGACGACTCATTATGACTGATCAAAACCAGACGAGTTTTCAAGGAATGGTTCGTTTGGTTAAGCAGATTATTTATGTATTATTAATGATTGAATTGATAGGTTTTTTAGTTCTAGGGACTTATTTTCTTCAATTCTTTCCAACTGCAAAGGACGCTTATTTACAAGGTTTTTTTGGAACCATTAGTGCAATTTCTAATGGTGGTTTTGATATTACAGGGGATTCTTTAAGGACTTTTAGTCATGATTACTTTGTACAATTTATTAATATGTTGCTTATTATATTTGGGGCAATAGGATTTCCGGTACTTATTGAAGTGAAAGAATACATATTTGCGAAAAAACATCAAAGGAAAATTCAAAGATTTAGTTTATTTACCAAGGTTACTACATTTACTTTCTTTAGTTTAGTAGTTGTTGGGGCATTAGGCATTTTTCTTTTGGATTTAAACCACTTCTTTGTAGGAAAAACATGGCATGAATCATTTTTTTATTCCCTATTTCAGTCTGTAACAACTAGAAGTGGTGGTCTCTCAACAATGGATGTCAGATTGCTAACGGAGGAAAACCATCTTTTTATGTCGTTTCTTATGTTTATCGGAGCTTCTCCTAGTAGTGCAGGAGGGGGAATTCGAACAACGACTTTTGCTTTAGTTTTAATTTATGTAATTAGCTATGCTCGTGGAGTCAAGAACATTCGAGTCTTTAATCGTGAAATTTACGAAAGTGATTTAGCGAAAGCAGTAACAGTTACTTTCATGGCTGGGATTATTGTATTCTTCTCGATATTAATTGTGATGAAAATAGAACCATTCTCCTTAATGCAAATCATTTTTGAAATAACATCTGCTTTCGGTACGGTTGGACTGTCATTGGGTATTACAAGTGAATTAACTACAATAAGTAAAGTTATACTTATGATTCTTATGTTTATTGGTAGAGTTGGAATACTAACTTTCTTGCTGATGTTTAAGTCAAACAAAAAGAATGGGAATTACCATTATCCAAAAGAGAAGATAATTATAGGATAAATAACTTACTGGTGAAGGTTTGATAGAAACTCCTGATTTATTTAATTAAGAATAGTGCTTAACCCCGCTACGGAAATACACTGCGCTTTCCGTGGGCGGCTGCTGAGCCTCCTCGAGCTGACGCTCTGCGGGGTCTCACCTAGGCCTTTCCTCCCACAGGAGTCTCCGTGTATTTCCTTCGCTAGTTTGGTTCTTTTGGCTCCGTTGCACGTTATTATCTATGTAAATAAAGCAGCCTACCACGATTAAGCTGGTTGATTGGAGCGGAGGGCAGTCGACTCCTGCGGGAAAAGCACGTGTCTGAAGACCCCGCAGGACAAGGAAAGCCTCGTCAGCGAAACATCGCACGCAGAAAAAGGCTCTTCTTTTTCAAGGAAGTGGTTTTCTTCCGAGGAGAGGGAGGCTAAGGCCGTGCCCGCGGAAAAGCGACTGCCGAAGTGGAAATTGACAAAGCACTTCATTAGGCATTTATCTTTAATTAAGTTAATCAACAGTCTATATAAATTATGTACGTCACTACCTATTGAATATTATCAACTTTAACTTACAAAATGCAGCTTGTGCTATTCCTAGTGAAGAGCACAAGCTGTTTTGGTATTATTTAGCAGTAAAACGCTGCTCCTACGATGATTAAAAGAATAAAAAGCACCACAATTAACGCAAAATTGTTTCCATATCCATAGCCACCACCGTAGCCGTAGCCTCCACAATAGCCCATGCTTTCACCTCCCAAATTGATTCAATAATACTATATGTACATCTGTACAAATTGTCTGGACGTTTGCACTAGTTTTCACGAAAAAAGCAATTTTCTATGGAAGAAAACAGTTTTTGACGCAAGGAGTCCGGTTTGTTGCTTTATCGAACGTTAAGTTGCATAATGGTCTATAAAAGAAAAAACACCCATAAAAAGGATGCATTAATCTGATTTTGTAATTTTAAGTATTTTTAATTGATCATTCTCAAATCCTATCTCAAAAGTAACTGGGAATGTCTCGATTTTTGTATCATGATCTTTCTGCAGTTTCCTTTCTGCTGTTATACTTAAAGCTACTTCGATATTGTTTTTATTGGTATTACTTTTTAAATCGTCGTATTTTAGATTAATAATATTTATATAATTATCACGAAAATCAGCATAAGAAGTTTCAAGTTGTAATGGACTTCCGAGTAGGGCGTATGCACTAACATAGTCTCTCATTGTTATACTCTCTAGGAAATAGTTTACTACGTATTCAGCATCTTCCAATACCAAATCAGGTTTCTGAATACTAATTATATCTGAAGTGCTTGCAAACTGTAGGTCATCGTTTTTTACTTCGTTAGACCATTGTTCAATTTGATTAATGACCTCTGCTATAGGTATACTAAAACCGATAAGACCATCTTCCGTTCCAACTGAATTTATACCAATAATTTCCCCAGTGTCACGTTTAATTAATGGTCCTCCACTATTTCCATGGGTAATTGGAGCGGAGATTTGGTAGACATTGTTATAGTCAAATCCATCTACAGAGAAATTACGGTCTTTACCAGAAATGATGCCAAGTGTTACCGTGTTGTGAAATCCATGCGGGCTTCCAAGTGCTATTACTTCATCACCGATCTCAGCAACTTCCTCTTTTTCTATTGGGAGTGATTGTTCACTGGCAAGTTGTGGAACACGAATGACAGCAATATCCGTTTTTTCGCTGATACCAACTACAGCTGCAGGGTAGACTCGCGCATTTGCTGTACGAACATTCAATACATCTGCTTCGTTTATGACATGGGCGTTGGTTATGATATCTCCCTTATTATTATAAAGAAAGCCTGACCCAGTGATCGTGTTTGATTCGTTCTTCCCCTCAATTTGAATGACATTTTTTTCAGCTTCATGAACAATCGATTGTAAATTTAGATTATTACTATCTGTTGTAACTTCACTAATGGATGGGTTATTAATTGAAATTAATTGTGAATTTGATTTATTAATGGTTATTATCACTCCAGTGGTTCCTATAATAAGAATGATGATGGTGAGTAAAATAGGGTAGGATTTCTTTTGACGCATTTTGTTTCACCTCAATGTATGATGCTTGATTAATCGGTGTACCATGTAATCTTATCAACCTTTAGTTTTACATCAGAAACATTTTCTGTTAATTTGTAGTGGGTAAACTCAAAGTTTCCTTTTTCTTCTGGATAAAGTGTATCAGGATAAACAAACACCTCGTTGGATAAAATTTCGGTATCACTTTTTGATAGAAGAGAATATTTTACTAGCACTGAATTAATAGGTATGGTTGCAACACTTTCTACTTCACCTACAACCGTGATATTTCCGCTATCATCTTTTTCAGTATTCGCAGAAACTAAACTAACAGCATCGGTTTCATTGAATTCTTGATCAGCTTGTGCAATAGTCATTGCTTGTTCTATTCTGTTTTGCTGGGCTGTTTCAAATGCTGTTTTTTCTTTATCAATTGTTGTTTTGAGACTATTAAGCTTTTCTGAATCTGGTGCATATTTTAAAGCATCCTCAACAAAAAGATAGGCATCTGAGAAGTGATTGTTAGTTATGAGTTCACTAGCCTTTGAGAAAGAGTAGTCAATAATTTGGCTGCGAATGGTCTCTGTAATACCTTCTGCTTTTTTTCCAACTGCTTCTGCATCCCATAATAGTGTCTTTAATTCATCAATACTCGGATTTTTATCTAGATTGTTAGATAGTTCTGCAATTTTTATTTCATCATGATTATTTTTTATCTGATTAATTAGTTCATTAACAGCAGCGCCTTTATAGTTTTTTAAGTTATTTTCAGCTGAGTTGAGCATTGCTAATGCTTCTTGAAATTCTTGTTCATCTGATAGTTTTTTTGCATCGTCAGTCATTTTTTCAATACTAGTTGCATTGGATGCGAAATCTAATGCGATTTGTGCTTGGGGAAAATGACTGTGCAGTTGAATCGCTTGTTCAAAATCAGGAATTGCTTCATCATAATTCCCTTCTAATACTTTTTCTTCCCCCGAGTTGTAGAAATCCTTTGCATCAGCGATTCTATTTTGTAATAATAGCTGGATTATGCTAAAAGTCAAAATTACTAGAATGGAAACCACAATTGGGATAATCCAGTATTTATTAAATGGTTTCTTTCGGTTCATTCGATCATCTATGTCTGTTGGTAGTTTCTTCCCGCAATTAACACAGAAATGTTCGTCTTCTTTAACGCTTGAACCACAATTAGGGCAATAATACATTGTTTCACCTCAATTTATCCAGGTTGATAGTTATAATCATTTCTGGGATTATTTAAAAGTCTGCAAAAACGAGGGAGGGGTTTGATAATTATTACTTAGGTCATTTATATTCTAAGAGTATATTTATCAGGCGCCAACCAATTCGTTTTGTAGCTTTTTAATTAAGTAGGAGTTGTTAGAGATTCCTGATTTATTTAATTCAGAATAGTTAGCCCTCGCTTTCACTTATGAATGTTTTTTGCTGGCATTCGCTCCGGCAGAATACTTGCTTTCCGCGGGCACGGCCTCAGCCTCCTCGGAAGAAAACCACTTCCTTGAAAAAGAAGAGCACTTTTTCTGCGTGCGATGTTTCACTGACGAAGCTTTCCTTGTCCTGCGGGGTCTTCGGACACGTGCTGTTCCCACAGGAGTCTACGTATTCTGCCTCCGCTATGATATACCCTCTAGATATTTTTAAAGCTATAGTCTATAATGTCGCGCTTGGGGCAGTTGTTCCTCGTAAATAGAATTACTCTAGTTAAAATCAAGTAGCGCATGTTTAGCAGTATTCTGAATTAAAGTTTTCAACAGTCTATGTTAAAATACGACTTAACTATAAAAGCAAATCTATTAGACAAGGTACCTTCTTTTTAAATAGTATTTCTATAAAATATTTTAACATATAATTACTTTATTTAGTGTGCGTGAATGGTATATGATAAAGAGGAGAGCATTTTTGTTAATTTCATGTTAATTTACTTGAAAGGGGAGAATGATACATGACAGAATTAGAGGTAATTTTTGGGATTGTTTGTTTTGGTATTCTTGCAATGAATATAAGTTTTTCAATATTAGATAATGAAAAATAAGAAAAGAAGGGACAGTCGTTTGACTGCCCCCTCTGCACATATATTATTTCGTTCTTTCCCATTCTGAAATAGGAAAAATAATGATCTCAGATTTTCCAATAATTTCGCTTTCAAGGATAAGGCCTAGTCCATTTCGGCTATCCTTACTAATTGCTCGATTATCACCCATAACAAAGTAATTTTCATCAGGAATGGTCACGGGACCATAATTGTTTGTTTGTAACTTTGCTTCTTCCGTAAGAAAGTTTTGGATATATCTTTCACCATTGATAAGTAATTCACCATCTTTAATTTCAACGGTTTCACCTGGTAAGCCAATAACTCTTTTTACATAGTTTTTTGTTGGTCTTTGAATAATAACAATATCACCACGATCAGGTTCGTCAATTAGATATACTAGTTTATTAAAGATAACTCTTTCACCATCTTGAAGAGTCGGACCCATGCTTTCACCTTCTACAATAGATGTTGCAAAAATAAATGTCCGTAAAAACAGAGCGATTAGTATAGCAATTATAATTGCCTTTCCCCATTCCAGCCACTCATTTTTCTTTTTCGTTTTTATTTCTGCCAAAAACGACATTCCTTCCCATATCAGTATATTACTTATAGTAGCATAGTCACACGTAGTAATCGACTATTAAATTTTATCCTATATAAAATCAGATAATTTACTGAATAAATTAAATTGATAGAAATGCTTGTCAATTACTGATTACCTGTGCTAAAGTATAAAAGGGACTTGCAAAGGAGGTTTAGTAACCAAAAATGAATTCCAGCCATAATCTTTTAATTAAAATTGAATATCTGCGAAAGAAAATGACCAAAGTTGCACTTAGTAAAGGCTACACAGACCTAGAATCGGTTGCCATTAGTCAGGAACTGGACAGGCTGTTAAACCTCTATGAAAAAACAAAGGAAAAGAATAACTAGTTTTTCCTAATAATAACATTAGATTGAAATCCTTCTGAACAATCCTTCCATCAAAAGAAAAGAAAGTTGTAGAAACTACTGTACTCTTTTCCTTTTAGATAGTCCCAATACTAAAGTTGAGAAACGTCTAATCTCATTCCTTGCCTTCCATCACTTACTTCACAATTTTACCTTATTATTCTTTGGTAATACTTGCCCTCAAATCTTCATAGCTATCTTCAAACTACTTCCTTAATACGTTAATTCCAGATTATTTCGAAATGTATCTCATTTAGGTGGTATTATCATTTTCAATGGTATGTATTCATAATTATATTTTGAAAAGTGAAGTCTGATGCATTCCTTCTCAGTTCTTAATCCATTGTAACATCTTTATTATCATGCATTGTGAACGTTTTCGAAAGTAATCACTAAACTACCTTTTTGCGAATTGTAATATTTTAATAAAATGTTCAAAAAATTTGATTTAATATTTGAAAGAAATAGGGTATAATAGAACTAGAACATATTAAGGAGTGTAGCAGATGAGACCCAAATCATTAAATTTTGAACAATTAGTAAAACAAAATAAACAGGAATTATTAGATGATGAAAGCAGTATTAATCAAATCGAATTACGATTGGAGAAAAAACATAAGAAATTACTAGATCTTCATAAAGAAGATGAAAATGAAAATGTTAATGTATAATTAAATCATACTATATAAAAAAGACAGGAAAGATTTTATTATCTTTCCTGTCTTTATTTATTCAAGCGTTAACTAATGTTCCGATGACGTAACTTATCTTGATTCTTACCTTTATGTTGTACTAATATTACTGCACCGATGATAAATAGCATTCCAGTCATTTGAATCAAACTGAATGGTTCATTAAAGATCATAATGCCAATAATAGTAGCTACAACTGGTTCTATAGTTGATAAGATAGAGGCTTTAGAAGCTTCCGTTCTTTGGAGTCCAAATGTATAAATAATGTATGCTGCAGCTGTTGGTAAAAATCCTAACCCAAAAGCATAAAGGAGAATAGTAGGATTAACTAGCAGGAATCCCTTTTCCTGAAAAGGGAAGAAGGGTACTAATGTTAGAGTCGCAACGACAAATGTATAGGTAGTAATGGTCAGGCTTGAATAATACTGTAGCGCATATTTACTAAAAATACTATACAACGCATAACCTAATGCTGAGCCTAAACCAAATAAAATTCCACTTAGGCTAAGGATCTCTATATTTAATGGAATTAAGCCTACTACTAAGCAAGTACCTAAAATTGTAATGATAAGAGCAAATAATTTATTCTTAGTAAAGGACTCTTTAAAAAGAAAGTAAGACAAAATCGAAACAATCGCTGGGGCGGTATACAGCAATGCAGTTGCAATTGGAATGGTTGAGATTTCCATTGCCGTAAATAAACAGTAGTTAAAGAATATGATACTTATAATTCCAGTTCCTAAGAAATATTTAATATCTGGTAACTTACGCAGTTTTAATTTTTTTCGTGAAGTAACTGCCATGTATAGAAGTAATAGAATTGCCGCTGTACACACTCTCAAGGTTACAACTTCCATTGGAGTAAAACCATAATCATATAAGTTCTTTACATACCAGCCAATAGTTCCCCATAATGCTGCCCCAATAATAATGTACATAAATGCTTTATTCAATAATCTCCCAACCCTTCTCGTTTCCGTTGCATTATGAATCTTTTATCTGAAATTATAACAAATCTTTGAAAATTAATAAGGGAAATTGTATAGATTTTTATTTTGCGGACAGAATGAAAAGTAAAAGAAGTAGGGTTTAGTTAGGGGATGATAGGAAAAATGCTATTTTTTATTAAATTTTCACATCTTTCAGCACTAGGTGTAAAAGAAGAATATCTGTATTTTATCCTCATATTTTTAAGTGCAATTTTAATCTACTTCATAGTAAAGCCTTTTGTTCAATGGTTTGTAACTTTGAGATCTACGAGGTTACTAAGTTATATTGTTAGCAGTTTGCTAGCTATCAGTTTATTTTTTGTCGTTGTATTATTAGTACCGGATATTACATCGTTGTTATTCATTCTCCTGGAGATGTTAATGCAGGTTTTGGCATTGTTTGGTTTAAGTTTAATATTGTACTATGGTTTTAAAAGATTTTCAGGGAAAACCTGATGTGTATACAATGCAAAAGCGTGAATTTTTTCCAAAATGATACATCTTCTATAAAAAAAGCTTAGACATTGTCTAGGCTTTTTTATCTGATTACCGTATTAGAAGTATGAAAAATCAAAACTTTCGACTCTTTTTTGTTAGTGGCCATTCCATCTTCCCAAGAGATGAGGGTGTATAATAGGAAGAGGTGTATCTTCGTTTGACTGATTGTTGTTTTTTCGCAGGCTTCCAGTCTATATAATTATAGACAATCTTTTTAGCTTTTGATAAAGACATCTTTGTTTGAGGATTTCGATAATTTTGATCAAGTGAACCTAAATGTTTAAGTTCTTTGAAGTCTTCTTTAGTTGGGGGGATATGAAAATAATAATCGTCAACTTTAACTAATAAGGTAGAGTGCTGATTACTAAACTTTGGGTGATCAGAAAAGTGAAGTCCAATCTTGTTTGCGCGCTTTTCTTTTAATAATTTGCTAATAGTTTCCTTCTTAATATAGTATAAATGTTTAGGTTCGGGAGCGGTTTTCGCGTGACGATTAATCGTATACAATGCTTTAGCAAGTTCTGCTAAGGAGATTCTAGATTCTTCCATTACATGTTGTCCCTCCTTTTAAAAGAAATATTTGTATTATCTTTTTCAAGTCTATCGTATCGCAAAGCTTGTCCATGTGCAAGAAAAAAAAGAACAACTATTGCTGTTCTTCTTAGATTTAATAATATTTAAGATTCATTTATTTTTTTGAGGTCAGAAATAATCGAAGGTATTTCACTAGAATTTACACCACTGTAATTTTTAACTACTTCCCCTTCAGGGCTAACTAAAAAAAAGCTTGTGCCGTGCGTTACCTGATTAGATCCTTCCGGTGGTTCAGATACAAGATTCTTAAAGGATTTGATGGATAATTCTTTAATAGTTTCAAAGTCGTACCCGGTTAAGAACGTCCAGCTTGAAAAATCAGCTTCATAACTTTCTCCGTAGTTTTTTAAGACTTCAGGTGTATCGTTTTCGGGATCGACACTAAAGGAAATCAATTGAACATCTAGGTTCTCTTCCTTGATTTTATTTTGCAATTGAGACATATTAGCCGTCATCGGAAGGCAAACCGTTGTACAGTTAGTAAAAACAAAATCTGCTATCCACCATTCACCTTCTAAATCACTTAAACTTAGCTTTTCATTATCCTGAGTAGTGAACTCAAAGTTCGCTACATCTTCAGACATGTTTGTTTCTATTGGGTATCCACCACAAGCTACTAAAATTAAAATGAGACCTAATACTACTAATTTCCCATACTTCATCACAATGCTCCTTTCATAGCTGAATCAATATGTAAAATAAATAAAACTATATATAGTATAACATTCTAGCTGTTTAAATAACAAAGTCATAGTTAAAATGTTATGAAGATATTATGAACATTTTCAATGACGGTGTCTGAGCAAATAAGTACATACGAACCGTATAACAAATAGTCTGGATTATTAATATAATCCAGACCAATCATTTTATCTACAGTTTGTTAGAGTGAAAAAGGGCCCAATAGTTTTAATTTAACCTCTGTGAGACAATGTATAGACATGCAATTCTGGTCTGCAAAGAAAACGATAGGGGAGACGAGTTGTGCCAATACCACTGTTAACATATAATGCAAACGAATCTTGTTTTAGTTGATATTTTCCTTGTACGTATTTCTCAGCGTAGGCCGGAGTATATAAATGACCTATAAAAGGGAACCTAACCTGTCCACCATGACTATGACCAGACAATTGTAGATTTACCGGATATTCCATTGCTTTATCTGCAAAATCAGGTTCATGTGCTAGTAATATGGTAAAAAGATCTGAGCTAACATTTCTTAATGTAGCATCTATGTCAGGCTTTCCTAACATGACATCATCGATACCTGATATAACAATGCGATCCAGTCCTTTTTCAATAAGAGTGTGCGAATTTTGTAATAATGTAAAACCTGACAACTCCATTACTTCTCGAATTAGTTCTGTACCATATCCACCATGATCATGATTGCCGTAAATCCAGAATTTACCATATTTCCCATGTAATTTTTCAAGTTTTTTCTGTAATTGACTATATTGATTAAATTTATTTGGTTTATCGATTAAATCTCCAGTGAAAACAATCATGTCTGGATGCAGTGAATTAATCTTGTCTATTAACTTATCCAATTGTTCGATTGAATAATGAAAACCTATATGTGTGTCAGAAAACTGGACAATTTTAAAATCCTTAAATTGTAATGGGATAGCATTTGATTGAATGGTTTCTTCTTGTATCTTTAACATATTTGGTTCCAAATCTCGTGCGTAAAAATAACCACCACCACTTAAACCCAACACAGCAAGGATACTTCCCAGACCTCTTTTTAAAAAGGTGCGTCGATTCATAAAAACAAACCTTTCTCATATACCTCTTAATTGTTTGACTATTTTATATTTTTTGTATACTATGTAAGTATACGGGATAATTACAGGGCAATAATTATATTTTAAACGAAGAAAGAAAGCGTGTCAGCTTAGAAATCAACAGACCCGCTTTCTATCCGTGTGTTCTATTGTTAGATTGTATGCAACATTTAATCTCTATTCTTATATAATTTATTATGAACAGTATGGGTTAATCACAGGAAGAGCAATGTTCTATCATTTCTGACTGGGAGCCTTCCATCTGAATCGTGCAATGTGCAATATTAAAGTGATAATAAATTAATTCATTAATTTCATGCAATAAATTGTCTCTATTAATTGATTCTTGCACAACTACGTGACAACTTAGTGTAGGAAATTCAGATGTAATAGACCAAACATGTAAGTCATGGACGTTAAGTACTCCATTTACATTCATAATAGTTTCGGAAATATGATTAATATTTACATTCTGAGGCTTTCCTTCCATCAAGATGTGTAAGGACTCTTTTGTTACTCTAATACCTGAAATAATAATCAGAAATGCAACAACCACACTTGCAATAGGGTCTGCGATGTTCCATCCGAATAAGAAAATCAGAATACCTGCAGTTATTGCTCCTACTGATCCTAATAAATCACCCATTACGTGGAGCAAGGCGCTTCTAACATTAAGGTTTTCCTTTGAATCACCTCGATGCAATAAAAAAGCAACAACAATATTTACAATCAATCCAATACTAGCTATAAACATCATATTTGCATTGACACTGGGTGGTTCAAGAAAACGCCAATAGGCTTCGTAAAAAATAATGATAGAAATAACTATCAGTGTAATCCCATTGATGAAGGCTGCTACAATTTCAAATCGTCTATATCCAAATGTCTTATCTTGTGTCGCTTTTTTTTCTCCAATTTTAAATGCAAATAAGCTTAAACCGAGGGCCGCAGCATCACTTAACATATGTCCAGCATCGGATAATAATGCCAGACTGTTGGTAAGTAATCCACCAATTACTTCTATAATCATATAGGAGAATATAATAATAAAGCTCCAGAAGAGAACGCGTGTATTGGTTGTGTGATTGTGTGCGTGTTGATGATCATGATGGTGATGTCCCATAAGATAACCTCCTATTCGGTATGCTTCGTATGCTCTACGGTCTGTTCTAATAAATTCATTACATGATAATCATCCGGAGAATAAAAGTAATTTGTTTTATCTCTCCTTTTTTTAACAAGATGCAATTGTCTTAAGTACTTCAGTTGATGAGAAATGGTAGACTGGTTCATTTGCAGCTCATTAGCTATTTCACTTACTGAACACTCTTTATTATATAGTAAGTGTAATATTTTCACTCTTGTTGGATCTGACAGAGCTTTAAATGTTTGTGCGACTTTTTCCACTAAATCTTCATTCATTGGTTGAAACATGAATAACACCCCTATACTATATGAACATATGTTCATATTATAACATATGTGACTATTCATGTAATGTGTGTCTTTTGTTTTATTATGGTAAACTTATTATTGTCGGAAAGAAAACGTGTACAGTTTTATTGTTTTAGTTTTTGAAAGGGGAGTTTAAGTATGAGTATGTTACAAGAAGATAGGCAGCTCACAGATATTTCTGTGGCTAAATTAATGATTCCCTCTGAAAAAGTAGCACACGTACAGATGAATAACCCATTAGAACATGCATTATTAGTATTGGTCAAATCTGGATATGCTGCTGTTCCTGTATTAGATTCAACTTATAAATTAGCAGGAGTTATTGGTAAAACGGTCATTTTAAATCAAATTTTGGGCATGGAACGATTTGAAACGGAAAAACTTTCGGAAATACGGGTCAAAGATGTGATGAATCAAGATATACCTACTTTATCTAAAGATGATAATCTATTGGATGGATTAAATTCAATGATTGATCATGCTTTCGTCTGTGTTGTAGATAAACATAACTATTTTGATGGGATATTAACTAGAAGAGCTATTTTAAAAGAGCTAAAAAAAGAAATATATACTTCAAAACTTTTTAATAAGTAATTACTATTTTGTCATTAGTATGATCTGATCACATTCTTTCCAATTGAGATATTGCATATTTTGTATGAATTAGTAGAAACTAACTCTGTAAATCTCAATTAGAGGAGGAAATACTTATGGCACGTATTGGAGTAGAAGGGACGCTGACAGATGTTAAGGCAGCTTTAATGGAAATGGGTCATGAAGTTGTTGATCTTAGATCTGAATCGGACGCAACTGGATGTGACTGCTGCATTATTTCCGGTCAGGATAAAGATGTAATGGGTATGGCTGATGTCAGTACAGAAGGATCAGTTATTAATGCACATGGATTAGCGGCACAGGATATTGTTCAAATGGTTAATCAGAAAATGACATAAATGAGTGATTAGAAATAAGAAACAGACTCAGTTATTCTGAGTCTGTTTTTTTGTCTATATATAATAAAGTCTATATATTGCACAAGATATTTTCAATGATTTAGTCGAAAAACGTCCCACAAATTTTTAAAAAATTTAAATAAAACTATAGCAATTTATTTCGGAAACCGTTATATTAGTAGTTACGGGAAAACAACATCAGGAGGGGGAATGAGTTTGAATACATTTAAAAAGTTAAAACAATATTATTGGCCGCATAAGAAATTTTTATTTTGGTCATTATTCTTTTTAATTTTTGTCACTGCAATAACGGTTGTGTATCCGATTATTCTTCAAGTTACAATCGATGAAGTGGTACTGCAAGACAGGTATGAGTTAATACCCTATATTTCTATGATATTTCTTGGTCTGATGGTATTAAAAGGTATATCAACTTTCTCATTTCAATATCTGGGTGATATTTTTGGGATGACATCTGTTTATAAACTTCGTGAGTCTTTGTATGATAAATTACAGTCATTGGCATTCAAGTTTTATGATAATGCCAAAACAGGTGATATTATGTCACGCTTAACCTCTGATGTTGAAGGGTTTCGTTTCTTTCTTTCTGCAGGATTTGCAGAACTGATACGAATCGTTACATTAATTAGCATTAGTTTAAGTGTGATGTTCTATTTTTCTATTCCACTTGCCTTTGTCACAATGGCTGCAATGCCTTTTCTCATTATTGTTGTTTTGCAATTTGATAAACGTGTACACCCAGCATTCAGAAAAGTAAGAAAGTCAATGGGAAGTCTTAATACACGAATTCAAGAAAATGTTAGTGGAATAAACACGGTAAAGTCATTATCGAGAGAAGACTTTGAAATTGATCGTTTTTCTACTAGTAATAATCATTATAAACATACGTATTTAGATACTTCAAAAATTTGGTCAAAGTACTTCCCGATGATGGAACTTATAGGGAATATTAGTGTGGTAGTATTGCTTGCATACGGTGGAATGCTCGTCATAAATAATAATTTAACTTTAGGAGAACTCGTTGCTTTTTTTAGTTTGGTTTGGTATATCTTAGGACCGTTGCAGAACTTCGGATTTGTTATCAACCAATTTTCTCAAGCAAAAGCATCTGGGGAACGACTGCTTGAGATATTAGAAGCGAAAGAAGACATTGAGGAAAAAAGTGATGCAATAGAAGTACCGATTAAGGGCCATGTTTCTTTTAAAAATGTCACGTTAACCTATTCAGAAAATGACGATTCAGCATTAAAAAATATAAGCTTTGAAGCACCGAAAGGGAAGATTATTGGATTAATAGGTCCCACAGGTTCTGGTAAAACAAGTATTACTCAATTAATTACTCGTTTTTATGAACCAGAAAAAGGGGAGATTCTTATTGATGGGAGACCGGTGGCTGATTATAAGCTAAAGGCATTACGCAAGAATATTGGTTTTGTCTTACAAGAACCTTTCCTATTCTCTACAACTATAAAGGAAAACATTTCTTATGGAAATTCAGACGTAACAGATGAACAAATAGTAGATGCAGCTAAACGTGCCCAGGCACACGACTTTATCATGAGCATGCCAGATGGATATCATACGATTCTTGGCGAACGCGGAATGGGGCTTTCTGGTGGGCAGAAACAACGAATTGCAATTGCAAGAGCTATTTGTATAAACCCTAGTATTCTAGTCTTGGATGACGCAACGAGTGCGGTAGATATGGAAACAGAGTTTGAAATACAAAAAGCATTAAAAGAGGTTATGAAAGGAAGAACTTCATTTATCATCGCTCATCGAATCTCGTCCTTAAAACATGCTGATGAAATTTTAGTACTGAATGATGGTGAGATTGTAGAGCGTGGTACACATAGTGAATTATTAAGTAATAATGGTGCTTATGAAAATATATATAATATCCAATATCAAGATAAGGAAGAAATCTTAAAGCCAGCAGGTAATCACTAAGGAGAGGTGGCGTTATTATATGGGCAAGACGAAAACAGGTAAAAAGAGTCGTCATTCAAATAGATTCCATTATACTGTAGATACCGCAATCGAAAAGCCCTTTAATTGGAAGCAAATGTGGCGGTTGCTGCAATATGTAAAACCATACGCACGGACTTATTTGCCAGGTGCCATTATTGCAATGCTTATATCAACAATAGTACGATTAAGTGTTCCGGTTCTTGTTGGTAAAGTAGCAATTGATATTGCCATTCTGCAAAGGGATACGAACCTACTAACGAACCTAGTTATTGGGATTGGAATATTGTATGTACTAAATTATGTGGCAAATACATTTCGAATTAAATGGGTCAATATTTTGGGGCAAAACGTCATTTATGATTTGCGCCAGCATTTATTCTCGCATGTACAACGGTTGTCACATCGTTTTTTTGATACACGTTCTGCTGGTTCCATTCTTGTTAGAATTTTAAATGACGTAAACTCGTTACAAGAACTTTTTACAAACGGGATTATTAATTTATTGATGGATATGGTCACATTAATAGGAATTTTGGTTATTTTATTTGTTTTAAGTCCACAGCTTGCAATAGCTGTTGTGGTGGTTATACCGTTAATGTTTTATATCTCAACAAAACTTCGAAGGAAGATTCGTCGCTCATGGCAGCAGGTACGTATTCATCAATCTCGTTTAAATTCTCATTTGAACGAAAGCATACAAGGAATGCGTATTACGCAATCTTTTTCACAGGAAAAAGAGAATGCAGAATTTTTCGATGGAGTAAATTCCGGATATTTTCATAGTTTTCGGGATGCAGCGAAGAAAAGTGCAGCTTTTCGCCCACTTGTTGATTTGAGTGATGCAATAGGAACTATTATATTAATCGCTTTCGGGGCATATTTAATTTTATTAGGTGAAGAAAATGGTGGTATTGCTATCGGTACATTTGTATCCTTTGCTTTTTTCTTAGGTATGTTCTGGGAACCAATATCCAGGTTGGGACAAATGTATAATCAATTATTAATGGCCATGGCATCCTCGGAGCGTATTTTTGAATTTTTGGATGAGCAGCCTAACGTAAAAGAAAAAAATAATGCCTTTGAATTTACTAATATGAGAGGGCATATTGAATTTGAAGATGTGGAGTTTTCTTATGACAATGGCCGTACTGCGCTTGAAAAGATTTCATTGGAGATGAAAGAAGGGCAAACAATAGCTTTGGTTGGACATACGGGTAGTGGTAAATCAACTATTGCTAATTTAATCAGTCGGTTTTATGATCCAACGAATGGGTCTGTGAAGATTGATGGGCAGGATTTAAGGGATGTGAAATTGGATAGTCTTCGCAGTAAAATAAGTGTAGTATTGCAAGATACATTTATTTTCTCAGGAACTATTATGGAAAATATTCGTTTTGGCAGACCTGATGCCACTGATGAGGAAGTTGTTGAGGCGGCCAAAGTAGTAGGAGCAAATGATTTTATCCTTCGTTTAAATGATGGATATTGGACAGAAGTGGAGGAACGAGGTAACATTCTGTCTGCTGGTGAAAGGCAGCTTCTCTCATTCGCAAGAGCTCTTTTAGCAAATCCAAGTATTATTATTCTTGACGAAGCAACAGCTAGTATAGATACTGAATCGGAAGTAAAAATTCAAAAAGCACTTAAGAAACTCCTAAATGGGAGAACATCCATTATTATCGCACACCGTTTATCCACCATTCGAGAAGCGGACAATATCTTTGTTTTGGAAAATGGAAAAGTGCTTGAAAATGGAAACCATAATGATTTAATGAATCAAAGAGGCAAATACCATGAGCTAGTTAAATCACAATTTCAAATGTTGGATGCGATATAATTTTGCCATATTCCGTTACGGGTATTGAGCAGTATTTTAAATTTAAGATATAAACAGTCTATATAAAATGTAAAGTAAAGTCATTTTAAAAGCAACAATCTTATAGAAAAGGTTCTAGGATAAGTGGGGGAGAGGGGATAAATAAATTATTTATTTGCTTCTTTTCCTTTTTTATTATGATAAAATGGTGACATTGATATATACATAAAAAGGTGTTTCTCGGAGGAATTGTAATGAAGAAAAAAGAATTTGCTGTAATTGGTCTTGGACGTTTTGGAGGAAGTATTTGTCGTGAATTAAGTGAAGAGGGGATGCCGGTATTAGCAATTGATAGTGATGAAGACAAAGTAAATGAATTTAAGAACATAGCTTCTCACGCCGTAATTTTGGATTCAACCGATGAAGATTCTCTTAAAGAAATTGGTATCTCAAACTTTGAACATGTAATCGTCGCTATTGGAGAGAATATCCAAGCCAGTATCTTAACTACAGTTATTTTAAAAGATTTAGGTGTAAAAAAAGTGACTGTAAAAGCACAAAATGATTATCATGAAAAAATATTAAATAAAATCGGTGCTGATCAAGTGGTTCATCCCGAACGTGATATGGGAAAAAGACTGGCACATAACTTCATATCCAATAACATCTTAGACTACTTGGAATTATCTGATGATCACAGCATTGCGGAAGTGAAAGTCGGGAAGAAGATGGTAGGTAAATCTTTAGTCGAACTTGATATTCGTGCTAATTATGGATGTAATGTTGTTGCTATCAAACGAGGAAAGGAAATTAACGTCTCACCTCAAGCAGATGATGCACTAAGAGGAGATGATGTTTTAATTGTGATAGGAGCTGATATAGATTTATCAAGATTCGAAAAACATCTTGTTATCGATGACTAATGATTAGGTGTTAAAAGAATTAAAAGAGGGATTGCATTTTGCAATCCCTCTTTCTTATATTTCCATTATTATTGGCAGTACCATTGGTCTGCGTTTTGTTTTTTCATATAGGAAAGGAGCAATGGTATCTGTAATTTCATTCTTAATCTCAGACCACTGACTTGTCTTTCTTTCCATAACTTTATCCAAGTGTTTAGATACTAGTTTTTGTGCTTCATTTATTAGATCTTCAGATTCTCTCATGTATACAAATCCACGAGATATAATGTCTGGTCCAGCAGCTATTTTAAATTCTTTCATATTTATGCTGACAACTACAATAACCAGACCTTCTTCAGATAAGATTCTGCGGTCTCTTAGAACAATATTTCCGATATCTCCAATACCACTACCATCAACATAAATGGAAGCAGATGGAATTTTTCCTGCAATGGAAGCATTATCTTTACCTAAGGCAAGGACATCACCGTTATCCATTACAAAACAATTATCTGGATCAACATCACAGGATGTAGCTAGTTTTACATGCTCTTTTAACATTCGATATTCGCCATGAATAGGCATGAAATACTTTGGTTTGATTAATCGCAACATAAGTTTTTGCTCTTCTTGGCTACCATGACCAGATGTATGGATATTGTTTAGTTTTCCGTGAATGACATCAGCGCCTGCACGGTATAATTTGTTGATAATCTTAGACACACTAATGGTATTTCCAGGGATTGGAGAAGAAGAAAATACTACAGTGTCTCCAGGAATTAGTTGTATCTGTCTGTGTGTACCATTAGCTATTCTGGACAATGCTGCCATTGCTTCCCCTTGAGAACCAGTACATAAAATGGTTACCTCATGAGCTGGTAATCGATTGATTTGATTTCCATCTATAAAGGTTTCTTTTGGAACTTGAATGTAGCCTAATTCCTGTCCCAAGTTAATGGCATTTTCCATGCTTCGTCCAAATACAGCAACTTTACGGTTGTGTTTAACAGCTGATTCAACAACTTGTTGCAATCGGTAGATATTTGAAGCGAAAGTAGCAAAGATTAAACGTCCATCAACACGACTGAAGATATCATTAATACTATCTCCTACTATTCTCTCGGACATCGTAAAGCCAGGTACTTCACTATTTGTGCTGTCAGAAAGCAAGCATAGTACTCCTTCTTTTCCTATTTCAGCCATTTTTGTTAAATTAGCAGGTTCACCAACAGGGGTGAAGTCAAATTTGAAGTCACCTGTATGCACGATATTGCCAGGTGGGGTTTTGACAACTATCCCAAAAGCGTCTGGAATACTATGAGTAGTACGGAAAAACGCTACAGAGGTTTTACGGAATTTAATAACATCATCTTCTTGAATAGTAGTTAACTTTGCGTTTCTTAATAATCCATGCTCATCTAATTTATTGCGAATTAATCCTAGGGCAAGTTTTCCAGCGTATATAGGTATGTTAATCTCACGCAAGAGGTATGGTATTCCACCAATATGATCTTCGTGTCCGTGAGTAATAAACAATCCTTTAATTTTATCCTGATTTTGTACGAGGTAAGTAAAATCAGGAATTACATAATCTATACCGAGTAATTCATCTTCAGGAAATTTAATACCTGAGTCAATAATGATTATTTCATCCTGAAATTGAACGGCATACATATTTTTTCCGATTTCGCCTAATCCACCTAATGCATAAATAGCTGTTTGATCATTTTTAACGAATTTCATTATTTATACATTCTCCAGTTCAAAGTCTTCGGATTTCTTTTCGTATTCTAAATGAGCCTCGTCAAGTTGCTGGATATGTTCGATATTAATTTTATAGCCTTTTTCAATTAATTTGTCACGTACTTGGCGGACGGATTCTGCTTCTACGTACAGACTTTTAGTACGTTCTCGAACAGGTATCTCATCCGCTAATTCTTGATATAATACTTTAAATATCATTTCATCTCTCCTATCAATTTCTTTTTATTTAGTAATTATGATGTGTTATTAAATATCCGTTCCATATAAGTAAAGTTAACCTGCTAAAGTTATGGTACTTGTGAAATACTTAATAAATAACCTGGTTATAAATGGCCTTGTCCATATCCAACGGTCTGTTTGCAATCAGTCATTTGGACTATTCACGTTAAGCAGCTACATTCCGTCCGTGGCTACATGGATACATAAGTCATCTATAGAATATTGATTGGTAAATTTAATGGTAGTCTTTTTCAAAAGTAGTAGGTACACGTCCTTCTTTTCCTAAAAATTCCTTCCAACGTTTCTTGAGCTTTTCTTTAAGGCGTTTTAACATGATGATGCACGTCTCCTTTCAAATAATCAAGAAAAGCAATAAAAAACATCTACCGTTCCAATCCCTCTTAATATATATTATAGTATGTTTCTGGAAATATTGAAATAAAAATCCATTATTTACGGAAAAATAGTTATTATTACTTAAAGGGGATTTTGCTATTTCTAGGTTTTACTAACTTAAGATATTTATGCATATAAATAATATCTAGCAGAAAATAATTAGAACCCTTAAAAAAAGTGCCCGCAATCGGACACTTAAAAAATAACTATTCAATTGGTACAGAATTTTCTGGAACATGAAATGGATTCTCTTTATTGATGTGGTCATAGAACATTATTCCATTTAAATGATCAATTTCATGCTGGAATACAATAGCAGGATAGCCTTTTAAGCGTAGTTTTACAGGATTGCCATCCTTGTCTGTTGCAGTAACAGTAATTCTTCTGTGACGGGGGACATAACCTTCTACTGGTCGATCAACAGATAAACATCCTTCCCCACCAGCTAAATACGCACCTTCTACAGAATGACTTATAATTTTCGGATTGACTAGACCGTAGCTGTATAAGTTACCATCAGCATCTTCAAAGTGGATTGCGATAATACGCTTTTCAATTCCTAATTGTGGTGCAGCTAAACCTACACCTGCGCGTAAATTATATTCCTTTGCAATTTCTTCATCCTGACTATTCTTTAAGAACGTTTGCATATCATCTAATAATTGCTTTTCCTCGTCGTTAATCGGAAGGGGAACTTCTTTAGCCACAGTTACTAGAGATGGATGCCCTTCACGAACGATATCTTTCATTGTAATCATGTTTCATACTCCTCTATCTAATTTAGATTTGATTAAACACAAAAGGATTTCTTATTTTATTTTGGTAATTTCGCAAGCTCCTCGTGTAGACCTATGTCAATTCAATATTTTAACATATGTTAATTAGAAAAATCATATATTTGTACGAGAAGGCTATCTCATTGAACTAATTGTTGTATGATTTATGATATACTGTAAAACATAATTAAAGTAGTAATGGTATGCTGGAGGGATAAAAGTAAGTGATATTAAAAAAAACGAAACAGTTATTGGTGATGATAGGTATTATAGTAGTTTTATCTGGATGTAATAGTGAAACGATTGAGGAAAAAATGTACACACATTTAGAAGAAGCAGTTCGCTTGGAAGCGGAATTTGAAAAACAGCAAAACGAAATTACAGAATTGGAACGGAAGGAACAACAGATTTATAGTCAAATTATAGATTTGGATATGGATGAGTTTGATCAGATTACTGAATTGTCACAAGAAGCGATACAAATAATAGGTGAAAGAGCAGAGTTAATTGATTTGGAGAAGGAAAGTATTGATTCATCTGAAAGTGAGTTCAAAGAAACTGAGGGTCTTATAAAAGAAATTAAAGATGAAGAAGTTAAAGCTAAAGCAGAAGAAATGTTCGAAGTGATGGAAGAAAGGTATAGATCCTATGATCAACTGAATGAAGCATATATAGTCTCCTTAGATTTAGAAAAGAAATTATACGAAATGCTCCAACAAGAAGATTTAGAGCAAGACGAACTTACAGAACACATAAATAATATTAATGAAAGCTATCAAGAAGTGTTGGAGGCTAACGAACAGTTTAATGAGTTTACAGTTGAGTACAATAATCTAAAAAAAGAATTCTATGAAATAGCAGGAATTGAAGTAGATTTTGAAGAGAACCCAACTTCAGATGAAGAGAATGACAATAAATAATATGAAAAAGGGACTAATTTCATTTTTTTTGGAATCAGTCCTTTTTTTGTTGAATTTCAAATGAGAATAAATAGGATGCTTGATCATTTATAATTCCATGTTGTTACAACTTATATTAATACAGTTTTTGTCACTTATTATAACAGTTTTTTGATTACGGTGTTTGTGAAATGGGTATCCTGATAGTGAGTCTATTGACAAATGAAATAAAATGAAACAAAGTAATTGACCTTTGCTCATGATTACGATATATTTAGTTTAGTTAATAATTGTACCAGTTATTTTTCGGTAGTTTTTATAACAGGTTTACATACGCACCGATTTTAGAAGTGATTTAAAAACAAGAAAAAGGGTACAAGAATTATAAATAAGAAGTACAGTTTTTTCGTTTTTTGGAAAAGCTAAGACTGAAAATAAAATTTTGGGTTAAAGAAAGGAAGAGGTGAACTATTTTGAAACATGTATTAAAAGATGTTGAAAGTATGTTCGAGACATTCCAAATCCTAAATGAGGATGGAGAAGTAGTAAATAAAGATGATATGCCAGATCTGTCTGACGATCAATTAAAGGAATTAATGCGCCGTATGGTATATACACGAATCTTAGATCAGCGTTCTATTGCTTTAAACCGTCAAGGCCGCTTAGGTTTCTATGCGCCAACAGCAGGGCAGGAAGCTTCACAATTAGGAAGTCAATTTGCTTTAGAAAAAGATGACTTTGTTTTACCTGGATACCGCGATGTACCTCAGCTTATTTGGCAAGGACTTCCGTTGTATCAAGCGTTCTTATTCTCTAAAGGACATTTTCACGGAAACCAAATGCCTGAGGATTTACAAGCATTAAGTCCTCAAATTATTATCGGTGCACAATATGTTCAAACCGCTGGTGTGGCATTAGGAATGAAGAAACGTGGTGCGAAAACAGTAGCAATCACTTATACAGGTGATGGTGGTACTTCTCAAGGTGACTTCTATGAAGGAATTAACTTTGCAGGTGCGTACAAGGCTCCAGCGATTTTCGTTGTTCAAAATAATGGTTTTGCAATCTCTGTGCCTAGAGAATTACAAACTAATGCAACTACATTAGCTCAAAAAGCTGTTGCAGCAGGTATTGAAGGGATCCAAGTCGATGGAATGGATGTTCTGGCTGTTTATGCAGCAACAAAACACGCTCGCGATCGCGCTGTAGCAGGAGAAGGTCCAATGTTAATCGAAACACTAACATATCGTTACGGACCACATACTATGTCTGGTGATGATCCAACACGTTATCGTTCTGAAGAAATGGACAATGAGTGGGCGAAAAAAGACCCATTAGTGCGCTTCCGTAAATTCTTAGAAGCTAAGAAATTATGGTCCGAAGAAGAAGAAAATAAAGTAATTGAAGAAGCAAAAGAAGATATTAAGAATGCGATTAAAGAAGCAGAAAAATATCCAAAACAAAAAGTTACGGATTTAATTGGGTATATGTATGAAGAACTTCCTAGTAATTTGCAAGAACAAATGGAAGAATACAAAGAGAAGGAGTCGAAATAAATCATGGCACAAATGACAATGATACAAGCAATCACTGATGCAATGCGCACAGAATTAAAAAATGATGAAAACGTGCTTGTGTTTGGTGAGGATGTTGGTAAAAACGGTGGTGTATTCCGTGCTACTGAAGGACTTCAAGCTGAATTTGGTGAAGACCGCGTATACGATACACCGTTAGCTGAATCAGGAATCGGTGGTTTAGCTATTGGTCTTGCAACACAAGGCTATCGTCCTGTACCTGAAATCCAATTTTTCGGCTTCGTTTATGAAGTAATGGACTCAATTAGTGGCCAAATGGCTCGTATGCGTTATCGTTCTGGTGGCAGATGGCATATGCCAATCACTGTTCGTGCTCCATTTGGTGGTGGGGTACATACTCCAGAATTACATGCTGATTCATTAGAAGGATTAATGGCACAACAGCCAGGATTAAAAGTAGTTATTCCTTCCACACCGTATGAAGCAAAAGGATTATTGATTTCTGCAATTCGCGATAATGATCCAGTTGTCTTCTTAGAGCATATGAAACTATACCGCTCATTCCGTGAAGAAGTTCCGGAAGAAGAGTACACAGTTGAATTAGGTAAAGCAGATGTGAAACGTGAAGGAAAAGACGTTACATTAGTATCCTATGGTGCAATGGTTCATTCCTGTCTGAAAGCTGCAGAAGAACTTGAAAAAGATGGGATTTCTGCTGAGGTAATCGACCTTCGTACAGTTTCACCTATTGATATAGAAACTATCTTAGAATCAGTGAAGAAAACGAATCGTGCAGTAGTTGTGCAGGAAGCACAAAAACAAGCTGGTGTAGCTGCGAATGTGGTTTCTGAAATTCAAGAAAGAGCAATTTTGCATCTTGAAGCACCAGTGTTACGTGTAGCGGCACCAGATACGGTATATGCATTCTCCGATGCTGAAGAAGTATGGCTTCCAAACCATAAAGACATCATAGAGAAAGTAAACACTGTAATCAATTTCTAAAACAGGAGGTACAAATAATGGCATTTGAATTTAAATTCCCAGATATCGGTGAAGGAATAGCAGAAGGCGAAATCGTAAAATGGTTTTATAAAGAAGGCGATGAAGTAAAAGAAGATGATGTGCTTTGTGAAGTTCAAAATGATAAAGCAGTCGTAGAAATTCCTTCTCCGGTGGATGGAACGGTTAAAAAGATTCATGTTGGTGAAGGAGAAGTAGCAACGGTAGGGAACATTTTCATTACATTTGATGCTGAGGGCTATGAATCTGAAGAGTCTAACGAACCAGAACCAAAAAATGATGCTAAGCCTGCAGAAACAGGTTCTTCTAAAGGAACCTTTGAATTTAAATTCCCAGATATCGGTGAAGGGATTGCAGAAGGCGAAATCGTAAAATGGTTCTATAAAGAAGGCGACGAAGTAAAAGAAGACGATGTACTTTGTGAAGTTCAAAATGATAAAGCAGTCGTAGAAATACCTTCACCAGTGGATGGTACGGTTAAACAGGTTCACGTTGGAGAAGGAGAAGTCGCTACTGTTGGAGATGTGTTCATAACATTTGAGGCAGAGGGATATGAGTCTCAAGAAAGTTCAGCAGATACTTCTGATGAAAAACCATCTCAAGCAAAAGAAAGTGTATCTAACGCAGATAATAATAATGAAGGTAAACGTGTTATTGCAATGCCATCGGTAAGAAAATATGCACGTGAAAACAATGTTAATATCTCAGAAGTTTCTGGCTCTGGTAAAAATGGACGTATTCTTAAAGAAGATATTGATGCATTTGCAAATGGGGAGCAGGCTACTAAGACTACAGAAACAAAAACAGAAACTGCTAAGTCTGCTAAATCAACTCCGAAAGAAGAAGCGCCTAAGAAACCATATGTTTCTGCTGGAGAAGAATTCCCAGAAACAAGAGAAAAAATGTCAGGTATCCGTAAAGCGATTGCGGGTGCGATGGTTAATTCGAAGAGAACGGCTCCTCACGTTACATTATTAGATGAAGTTGATGTAACAGAGTTAGTTGCTCATCGTAAGAGATTCAAACAAGTTGGCTTAGATCAAGGAATTAAATTAACCTATCTACCATATGTTGTTAAAGCACTTGTCTCTGCATTAAAACAATATCCGATATTAAATGCATCTATTGATGATTCAACAGATGAAATTGTACAAAAACATTACTACAATATTGGTATTGCTGCTGATACTGATAAAGGATTATTAGTACCAGTAGTAAAAAATGCGGACAGAAAATCCATTTTTGGAATTTCACAGGAAATCAATGAATTGGCAGATAAGGCAAGAAGTGGTAAACTAGCACCTGGAGAGATGCAAGGAGCTTCAAGTACTATTACAAACATTGGTTCTGCTGGTGGGCAATGGTTTACACCTGTTATTAACCATCCGGAAGTAGCTATTTTAGGTATAGGTCGTATTGCTGAAAAACCTGTAGTTAAAGATGGAGAGGTGGCAATTGCACCAGTACTTGCACTATCCTTAAGTTTTGACCACCGTATTGTAGATGGTGCTACAGCTCAACAAGCTCTTAACCAAATGAAACGTTTATTAAGTGATCCACAATTAATCATGATGGAGGCGTAGGTAAATGGTAGTAGGAGATTTTCCAATAGAAGTAGATACTCTAGTTGTCGGAGCAGGACCTGGCGGTTATGTAGCTGCTATTCGTGCTGCACAGTTAGGGCAAAAAGTGACAATTGTTGATAAAGGAGCTCTTGGAGGAGTTTGCTTAAATGTTGGCTGTATTCCTTCTAAAGCACTTATCCAAGCAGGTCATATGGTTGAAAATGCACATGGTAGTGAAGATATTGGAATAACAACGAAAGATGTCTCTGTAGATTTTGATAAAGTCCAAGCATGGAAAGGTTCTGTTGTAAATAAACTTACCTCTGGTGTTGAAGGCCTATTAAAAGGAAATAAAGTGGACATCGTAAAAGGTGAAGCATACTTTGTTGATGCTAATACAGCTAAAATTATGGATGAGAAAAATTCTCAAACTTATAAGTTCAATAACTGTATTATCGCAACTGGTTCTACACCAATCGAAATTCCAACTTTTAAATTTTCTAATCGCGTTCTAGATTCAACTGGAGCACTAAACCTAAAAGAAATTCCAAAGAAATTGGTTGTAATAGGTGCTGGCTATATTGGAAGCGAACTTGGTACTGCGTATGCAAACTTTGGTACAGAAGTTACGTTCCTTGAAGGAGCTAAGGATATTTTAGGCGGATTTGAAAAATCCATGACTCAGGTTGTTAAAAAAGGCTTGAAGAAAAAAGGCGCTAAAATCATCACTGAAGCTATGGCTAAAGGTGTAGAAGAAACAAAAGATGGTGTCAAAGTTACGTATGAAGTAAAAGGAAAAGAAGAAACAATTGATGCTGATTATGTATTAGTAACAGTGGGCCGTCGTCCAAATACAGAAGAAATTGGTTTGGAACAAGTGGGTATTGATATGGATGACAGAGGCCTAATTAAGGTTGATAAACAAGGGCGCACAAATGTCAAGAATATCTTCGCTATCGGTGATATCGTTCCTGGTGCAGCATTAGCTCATAAAGCTTCTTATGAAGGAAAAATTGCTGCAGAGGCAATCAGCGGTGAAAAATCAGAAGTTGATTATATCGGAATGCCTGCAGTGGCTTTCGTAGAACCAGAATTAGCTATGGTTGGCCTTTCCGAAGAGGAAGCAAAAGAACAAGGATATGATGTTAAAGTAGGTAAATTCCCATTTGCAGCTAATGGACGAGCTTTATCATTAAATAACACTGACGGTTTCTTAAAACTTGTTACACGCAAAGAAGATGGATTAGTTCTAGGAGGTCAAATTGCAGGTCCAAATGCTAGTGATATGATTTCTGAAATTGGATTAGCGGTTGAAGCGGGTATGACTGCAGAAGACTTAGCACTTACTATCCACGCACATCCAACTTTAGGAGAAATTACAATGGAAGCTGCTGAAGTAGCTCTAGGTTCTCCAATTCACATTATGTAATATAATAAGAAATAAAAAGGTGATTCAGATTTTATCTGAATCACCTTTTTTATAGATTTTACTTTATTTAATATTACTCTTTATTTCTTTTATGATTTTCTTCCTACGATGGTGTTCGATTGCTTTTGCATCTTCTCTAAACGCTTTAACTAGGGAGAATACGATTAATATCATGATAATTGTAAATGGAAATGCTGCAATAATTGATGCAGTTTGAAGTGCCTCTAATCCACCTTGCCATAATAGAACTGCTGCTGTTGCAGATTGAATAATACCCCAGGTGAATTTAACATTATTAGAAGGATCTAAACTACCGCCTGTTGTTTGCATTCCTAGTACCAGGGTTGCCGAATCAGCAGATGTTATAAAAAAGGTACTGATAAGTAAAATACCGATAATGGAAACAAGGGTACCTAATGGCAGATGTTCTAATACTGCAAATAACGCAACTTCTTCTCCATAAGTATTAATTTCCTCAATAATATTAGTTCCGTAGAATAAATCTAGATTGATTGCAGTACCTCCAAATACACTAAACCAGATTGCCCCAATAACTGTAGGAACCAAAAGAACTCCTAATACAAATTCACGCACTGTTCTTCCGCGTGATACTCTGGCAATGAAAGTTCCGACAAAAGGTGCCCATGCAATCCACCATGCCCAATAAAAAATTGTCCAACCGTTTGTCCAACCCATATTTTCTTCGTTAAATGGAGACATACGTAGACTCATACTTGGTAAATCTTGGATATAACTTCCAAGTGTTGTTGTAAAGAAATTTGCAATGAATCCTGTCGGTCCAAGAATTAGGACAAAAATCATCAATAGAAAAGCTAATACAAGGTTTGTATTGCTTAGGTATTTAATACCTCGGCTCAATCCCGTCATTGCAGATGTCATAAACAGAACGGTTACAATTGCTATAATGATTAACTGTAGTGAGATAGTGGAATCAAAATTGAAAATGTAAGATAGTCCACCACTGATTTGAATGGCTCCGAAACCTAAAGAAGTTGCTACGCCAAATACTGTAGCAAAGACTACTATGGTATCAATAACTGTGCCCATCGTCCCTTTCGTTTTATCCCCAAATAAGGGGGATAAAATAGAACTAACCACACCTGGCGCTTGTTTTCTAAATTTAAAATAAGCTAATGCTAAAGCAACCGTTGCATAAACTGCCCAGGGATGAAAGCCCCAATGTAAGAAACTGTATTTCATGGCATTTTTAGCTGCTTCTTCTGTACCACCTTCTCCAAATGGAGGGGTATAGAAATGCATAAGTGGTTCAGCGGCTCCCCAGAATACAAGCCCAATTCCCATTCCGGCACTAAATAACATTGCAAACCATGTTAGATAGGAGAACTCAGGTTTATCGTCGGGTCGTCCTAATTTAATTTTTCCATACCTGGAGAAGATTAGATAAATCGCAAACACAAGAAAACCTGTTGCACTAATTAAATAAAACCATCCAAAATTATTTACAAGAAAACCCTGTATGATGGTAGTTACATTATTTAAGTTACCATTTGGTAAGACAGTGTCAGGGATGATTCCCCAGATAATAAATAATAGTACTATTATTACAGAGATATAAAAAACATTGGTTATACTTTTTTTCATTTGACTAATCCTTTCATTTTTAATGTTCATTGATGTCTTTACTTTTCCCAAAAGTTATCTTAACAATTCAGTTATTTAACAAGCATTTTTGTAATATTCCTGAATAATTAGTTCATTTTGAAGAGACAGTAATTACTAAATTAATAAAGTTTGGTTTATAGTAATTAATGTGGCTGGGGAGAAAGTTATCCTGGCAGATTAATTCTTTTTCATATTCCATCATCCAAAAAAATTACAAAATGCATTATAAAAACACCCAATGAAGGTTTATCATATTTCTTGTTAAGCATCTTTAAATGGAAAAAGCACAGCAATTAATAATTATAACACTTTTACCTTTTTATGGAAAAGATAAACCTGAACGGTCAAAACTTTAGAGTGTTTATCTGTTAATCTGCAATATAATACATAGATATATAGGGATACAATGGAGGTTTAACATTTGAAGTATTTAAATTTTATTCTAATGTTATTGATGCTTGTTTTTGCTGGATGTGATTATTCCCCAAAGGAGATTGTTAGATCATCCACGGTTGATGGAAGAATAGTGAATATAAGTGAAAAAGAAGTACTTACCATACAAGAAAAAGAAATTGACTTTCTATACCACGTTTCCAAAAACTGGTCTATTGTCCCCATGAAAAATGGAGTGAATGAGAAAGTAGTTTTACTTACAATTGATGATGCTCCTAGTGCATACTCATTAGAAATGGCTAAAACTCTTAGAAGCCTAAATGCTGAAGCAATATTTTTTGTGAATGGTCATTATCTTGACACACCCGAAGAAAAAGAAACTTTAAAAAAGATTTATGATATGGGTTTTGAGATTGGAAATCATACTTTCAATCATCAATTGCTTTCTGATTTATCAGAATCAGAACAACGAGATGAGATTGTTAGTTTGAACGACACAGTGGAGGAGATAATCGGCGTACGACCAAAATTTTTCCGTGCTCCGAATGGTGTGAATACGGATTATTCTCGTAAAGTTGTTAAGGAAGAAGGTTTAACCCTAATGAATTGGTCCTTTGGTTATGATTGGGAAGAAAAGTATAACACAAAAGAATCATTAGTTACTATTATATTAAATACAGATTTGTTAACTAATGGGGCAAATATCTTAATGCATGATCGAGAGTGGACCAATCAAGCTTTGCCTGAAATTATCAAGGGCTTACGACAACAAGGCTTTGAAATCATTGACCCGAAACATATTAAAACAGATTGACATTAATGAAGCTTGCTTTATTGGAAAGCATATTATTACTTGAACATACTAATTATCAGTATGTAACATACTAATCGAATAATGTTATACTAATTTATCTTGACACACTAATTGTGACATATTATAATAAACACAAGATAACTCAATCAATTAAAGGGAGATGGGCTGAATGGGTACAATTGTTTGTCAAGACTGCGAAAAGGTTATTGAAGCTTTTGAAGATGAAAAAGTATCAACTCTTTATAGTACATGTCCTAGCTGTGATACAAAATAATATTCCAACAAAAAACGCTCGCTTTGAGCGTTTTTTATGTTTATAAACACTTATAAAATTGCTTTTCGTTCTTTTATTACCCGAATAGTTTCTAGTGTTTCATCCTGTAATCCTTGTACCGGCAAGCCTGCTTGTAAATTTTTATATATATAATGAATATTATCCTCCGTTATTATTTCACCTGGAATAAAAATAGGAATCCCTGGTGGATAAACCATAATAGATTCCGCGCTAATACGGCCAGCAGCATCTGAAAAGGGAATGATTTCTGTTTCTGCATAAAAAGCATCTCGAGGAAGTATTGCAAGTAGTGGAATATCTGGTATTGTTACGTGTACTTGTTTTTTTGTTATAAATTTTTCTTTCTCTTGCTCCAATTCTTTTAGTGCATGTATTAATTGATCTACTGTTTCTTGAGAGTCTCCTGGTGTAATAATACATAAAATATTATATAAATCGGACAACTCCACTTCTATATTATAGTGTTCTCTTAACCAGACTTCAGCATCATAACCAGTTACTCCGAGATCTTTAATAGAAATAATCAACTTTGTTGGATCGAATCTATAAGTCGCTTCTGTTCCAATTATCTCCTTCCCAGAACAAAAGATATAGGTTAATTTGTTAATTTCTCTTCTTGTATATTCTGCGAGGTGAATCGCTTTTGAAATCATTGCTTTTCCATTAGTGGCTAATTGTTTTCTTGCAACATCTATTGATGCTAATAAAAGATAAGAAGTAGAGGTAGTTGTCAGCATAGACATAATCGTCTGGACTCGTTCATGTGAAATACGGTCTCCTTGCAAATTTAATACCGAACTTTGGGTTAAAGATCCACCTAATTTATGAATGCTGGTCGCTGCAATATCTGCTCCAGCTTGCATGGCTGATAATGGAAGCTCAGAATGAAAATGTATATGTACCCCGTGAGCCTCATCTACAAGTACAGGTACATTGTAGTGATGGGCTATGGCAACAATTTTCTCTAAGTCAGCTGCAATTCCAAAATAGGTTGGATTTATTACTAAGACCCCTTTGGCATCTGGATGTGCTTGTAGTGCATGTTGAACGGCAGTAGGAGTAATACCATGAGAGATTCCTAAAGTCTCGTCTAGAGCAGGGTGAACAAATATCGGGATGGCACCAGAAAAAATAATGGCAGAAGTAATCGATTTATGGGCATTCCGGGGAACGATTATTTTATCCCCTGGATTACAAATACTTAATATCATTGTCATGATAGCACCGCTAGTACCTTGAACTGAAAAATAGGTGTAATCGGCACCAAAGGCTTCAGCTGCTAATTCTTGGGCATCTTTTATAATTCCGTGTGGATGGTGTAGGTCATCTAATGGCTGTATATTAATTAAGTCCATCTGAAATGCATTTTCTCCGAGGAAGTCCCTAAATGCAGGTTCAATTGCTTTTCCTTTTTTATGGCCTGGAATATGAAATGGAATGGGGTTTTTTTCAATATGCTTGAGTAAACCTGAAAATAATGGTGTTTTGTATTGCTCTTTCATAGTATATTCTCCTCTATGTCATATGTTGATTAATGATAGGCATAAGCCATTCTGTAATATAATCAACGTATTATAGCAAAAAAAATTAAGTTATTCTAGTTAAGATATAGTATTAGCTAGAAAGCATATATAAATGTTAAAATTTAATTAATAGCTGAATTGAAAAAGGGGGAAGGGTTCAATGAATTTTAAAACTAGAGTTACAGAGCTTTTGAACATCAAATATCCAATTATTCAAGGGGGGCTAGCATATATTGCGTATTCAGACCTAGCTGCAGCAGTTTCTAACGCTGGAGGGTTAGGGCAAATTACAGCAATGAGTTTGGGTAGTCCCGAAGAGTTACGTAAAGAAATCCAGAAAGTTAAAACGCTTACAGATAAACCATTTGGAGTTAATTTTGCCATTGGTCAGCATGGTCGACGTTTCGAGCATATGGTTGAGGCTGCAATAAAAGAGGATGTTCCTGTTATTTCAGTAACAGGCGGAAATCCTAAAGGAGTCCTTGATCTTATAGAAGGTCACAATATCAAGTCACTAGTGCTAGTTGCTGCCAAAAGACAGGCCCAAAAAGCAGAAGAACTAGGGGCTGATGCTGTAATGGTCGTAGGTCAAGAAGGAGGAGGGCATTTAGGTAGGAGTGATATAGGAACAATAGTGCTAACTCCAGAAGTAGTTGATAATGTTTCTATTCCGGTCATCTCTTCTGGCGGAATTGTGGATGGTCGTGGCCTGATGGCTGCATTAAGTTTGGGAGCAGAGGGAATCGAGATGGGGACACGATTCCTTGCAACCAAAGAATGTGTGGATGCACATGATAGATATAAACAAGCTATCTTAGATGCTGAAGAGGATAGTACCGTTGTGATAAAACGTTCTATCGGTGCTCCAGCGAGGGCTCTAAGAAATTCTTGGACAGATAAGATCCTTGAAATTGAAAAGCAAAACAAAGGGTATGAATCATTGAAGGATTATATAAGCGGGACTGCAAATAAGCGGTTTATCTATGAAGGTGATAAAGAAGGTGGTTTCGGTTGGGCAGGTCAGTCTTCTGTTAGAATTAATGACATACCATCAGTAGAAGAATTAATACAACATATCGTTCGTGAAGCGGAAGATATTACAAATAAGTGGAAATAAGAAATAGACCGGAGGTACATATGCCTCCGGTTTTTCTATACGCATTTTTTAATAAGTTTTGCTGTTGGAGCATAAACGATAAAACAGCAATCTATTAGAAAGTATCTTACGATGTGAGTGTTTATCTGGATTGTAATGCACTTTGATAAAAGGGAATTAATGTCTGGAACGTATCTTTTGCTATTTCTAGTAATTTTTCTCCATCATATACACGGTCATCATCGATCGGGAGATGTCTTCCAATAAGAAACTCTCCTTTTTTAATGTCTCGTAACCTCTCTAGGTGTTTTACATCTAATTCTTCTAATGGAATGGATTCCTTTTTCGTGTGATCCAGTGATACAACAAAATCTTTAGGTAGTTCCGTTAAATCAGCGAAATTGTCAATAAATGTCTGTGCAATGTTTTTCTTATTAGGTAACTCATATATGAAAGCAAGCCAAAGGAATAAATGATCATCAAATAATCCTAATTGAAAATGGGGATGTTTTTTGTAGCCTCTTTTATTGTCTGCAATTGCCATCCAAGTGTCTTTTGGTGGATTCACTGTTCTTCTAGCATGTTTGGCGATATGTAAGAATACTTCATTACCTAATTGGGCTGAAAGAAAAGAAACTAACTCACTGCCAATTACCTGGAACTTCGGTTGTATTCTTGTTTGAATTGCTTCCATTCTTTCATCTAAACCATCTATATTAAATGTATCAAAATCCTTTTTCGTAAAACCCTGTAAATTCACGACGGTCATCCTTCCTAATATCAAATTATAATGATTATTATTAAGCATTCATCAATTGAAGTCAAGCTATATAACTTTAGGATAAATGAGATGAGGTTTGCCTCACTTAAAATTTGGGTAATGCATAATAAATCATAATTTCAGAAGGCTTTTTAGTATAAAGTTGCTTTACATTTTTGTATAGACTGTGGATTACTTTAATTATGAATACTGCTATATACCCGCTACGGAAAGCGACTGCCCGGAGCGGAAATCAACAACGCGCTGCAATAGACATTTATTCTTAATTCAAAGTTTCTATCAGCTGTTTAAGTTCGAAAAGCAACAAATATACGAAAAAGGCCTTTCAGAAAATTTAATGAACCAAATAAAAAAGTTCGACATAAAATATAGAAAGATAGTGGAATGAAGCTGCAATGATCTGAAGGGAGTTGATTGTTTGAAATTTGTGATGGACCTTATCAAATGGGAAGAGGCAAAAGTGAAATTGCCAGTAATAAAAATGGAGATTGATTATGAACTATTAACACTTTATGATGCCTTACAAGAAGATGATCAAATACAGATTATAAAATCGAAGGAACGGTTAAAGTTTTTAAGGAAACAGCTCATTGAATTAGAACAAATATAGGAAAGCTAGGCCCCAATAAGTATATGCACATTATATTAATAACGTTCACATACTTATTGGGGTCTTTTTTCAATGGCTATTTTCATAAGTTTTATTGCAGTTTAGCTAATTCCTTAGCAGTAAAATAGTACCAACTATCTGTACTAGTTACATCGGACTCTATATAATTTAACATAAGCAAGAAAAACAACAAATCAATTAAGAAATAGCCTTTCATAGAATACACATTCAAATGACTTGGAACATGTATTTTGATACAATATAACTTATATTGCAGTAATGGAGGAATTAGTATGAAAGCTGAGGTTCGTGAAGAAATATATCTTACCGCAAGAAAATGGGTAGAAGAGGCTGGGGAGCACATACGCAGAAAAATCAATAGTCCCTTAGTTATTGATACGAAATCCAACCGTAATGATTTGGTAACAACTATGGATAGAGAAACAGAATCTTTTTTTGTAACAAAGATTAAAGAAACATATCCGGAACACTCAATTATTGGAGAAGAAGGGTATGGTGATAAATTAGATAATCTTAATGGAGTTGTCTGGATTATTGACCCAATCGATGGCACGATGAATTTTGTTCATCAGAAAAGAAACTTTGCAATATCAGTAGGGATTTATTTCGATGGTGTTGGTGAGATAGGACTGATTTATGATGTAATGGAAGATAATCTATACCATGCAAAAAGAAATGATGGAGCTTTTAAAAATAATGAAAAATTATCACCTTTGAATAATAATGTAGTTCTTGAAGACGCAATCATTGGCATGAATCATTTCTGGTTATGTGATAATCATTTCGTTGAAGAAAAAACAATGCAGCAATTTGTTCGTACTATAAGAGGGGCTAGAACATATGGTTCAGCAGCATTAGAGTTTGCTTTTCTCGCAGAAGGTATAATGGATGGTTATCTTGCGATGAGTCTTTCTCCATGGGACATAGCAGCAGGAATTGTCATCGTTAATGAAGTAGGAGGGGTAACTACAAATATTGAGGGTGAAAATTTGGACATGTTAGAAAAAAATCCTGTATTAACATGTAACTTATGTTTGCAAGAGAAAATAATAGAATTTATAAAAGAAGGAAGGAAGTGACATGCTTATGCGTCACTTCTTTCCTTCTTTTTCAAAAATAAGCCATATCCCATAATACCAAACCCCAAGATAATGAATAGAAGAATCATCCAAATATTACGAAATGCGATAGAAATTCCTACACCTGCAAACATTGCTATGACTAAAAATGCCATAAACAACATTGGAATATTTAATCTCTCCATGTCAACACACCTCTATTTCTATTCAATAGTATAAAGCAATCTGCAAATATATTCAAAAAATACAGGTCATAAACTATCTAATTCTAGCTAGATTTTCAAATTTTTAGTATGATGATAGAAGAGTGAACTACTAGTGGGGGAGACAGATGGATAATTTTAGACTTGTATTTGATTTAGTGATGGATAAAAACGGAACAGAAAATATTTTTTGGATATTTTATATTTTAAATTTAGTTTTAAGTATTATTGCTTACGAGTTAGGATTCGCAAAAAAGTTACCATTACTAAAGAACGTATTCGTATATTTTCTTCTACTGATTGGCGTGTTTATTCTTACTATTTTCAGTACTGTTATGAGAATGCCAAGTGTAGAAAGTTTGATCGTTATCAACCTTGTATTGGCAATCTATCGGACACGGCTTCATTTTCAGCGGAAAGCAAAAAAAGATAATACTTCTAACGAATAAAAAACGCCAGTCTGGGCGTTTTTTTAATGATTCCAATCAATTATAAATGTTGACTTGTAGATACTAAAACAAATGATCCTTTTCTTTTTTCTCATTATATAATTGAAACTTTCCAGTTGCGTGTCTTTGCTTGGTTTTATTATCAATTCTTTCATAACAGGTTCTGCATAAATACATATATATTCTTCTATTTCTTAAACGCTTTGCTTGCAATGTATTATCCTCTAGTGAGTCTATTCTATCACATAGTGTACATTGGACTTGCAAAAAAATCACCTCAATACTGGACCATTTATTAACCATTATAACATACATTAATAATGTTTTAGAGTGTATCCTATCGGGAATTATATAAATAGGAGAGGTGATTTGTGTGAGAAAAAGTAATAAATTACTTGGTTTAAGTATACTTGGTACCTTGGTTCTCATTTTTATTAGTTATTTAGTAAAAGAGGAAGAAAAATACTCATTCCATTCTAGTTTGGAACTTGCTGGTAAACCGGACCAAGTATCAGAATCAAATTTCTCCCATGTAGAAAATGCCAAAATGGTTTCAGAAGGTTCTCAATTTGGTGTGCAGTATTACAATAATTTGAATCAATAAAGTGAAAGGGGAAACTAGTATCATATAACATCTTAACTAATAAGAAAATCCGAACTGTTGTAATAAAAAGTTCGGATTTTCTTAGTCTAAACACTCTTGTTTTAGCTACTTATTGTTTGTTCAAATTGCGATTTGACTGGTTTTCTTCTATTTCTTCTAATTGTTTTTCTTTTTCTTCTGGAATTGTTTCTTTATTTTGGTCTGGTTGTTCTGGCTGATTATTATTTATTGGAAAGTCAGGCATATACCTTCCAACAATAGCTGATAATTCATTCACGAACCCTTGAACGGGGTGTCCTTGTCTTATCTTTTCTGCCATATTTCTTAATCTTTCAGTAATATCCGCGTCAGCTATTACAATAGCTGTTTTTCCGTATGGGTCATGATACAGAGCTTCAAGAACCGTATATTTAATCGTGCCAACACGTGACCTGTCCAAGTCTTTGTCTACATCTATACCAACAACAGTGTATGGACCTGCAACTACGGATGCAGCATCATTTACATCTGGAACTTCCGTAGCAACATTTGATAAGTGTGCAGCAATTTCACTATTCGTTAGTTCTGGTAATTCACTGGGGTCAGAATTCTTTACTTGTATTAATTTATTATTTGTCTGTTCTGATTCAAGAGAGTTCTCTTCTTCCTGTTGGCAACCGGCAAAAATAATAAGTAATAACATGGATATAATACTTAGTTGAAGTCTCATTAGAACATTCCTCCTATAATACCGCTGTTACACTTATTTTGGATAGAAAGGAATAAATTATACTTCAACAAAACAAAAAGCTGCTGCTCTTAAATTAGGCACAGCTAACAATCATTTTTTTAGAGTACATATCAATTAATCAATATTTTTTTTATATTTTTAATCGGATTATCTTTGTTTGAACCATCCTTATAGTAGAAGTAAACAGGTCCATCTTCCATTATCGGTTTTCCATTTATTGAAAATAAAAAGTAACCTTCTTTTAAAACTTCTAGTGATAAAGTGGTGTTTTCAGCGTCGTCACTAGTTATGAGAGTAACATCTTTTGCAGAATCGTCAACTACTGCATTATTAATGAAGTCTCGAATAGGCATAACATAAGAATTCTTAAGGATTTCTTCTCCTTCTTTTTTCGTTATACCGGGATTAATGGGTGGTTTGCTTTTCTGAAGAACTGCTCTGTCAAACCTTTCAGCTGCTTTTTTTATGGAATCTTCCTTCTTTTTTTCTCCTCTAGGTGAAAATGCATTTTCTAATAAAATTTTTCTTTCATCAAAGATCCAAACGGTGGGATCTAAAGTTATAGAATAGGAAACCTTTCCAGCAATTGGTATAATCATTTTTTCTCCCCCTCATGTATGTCTCTTTAATAAGAATAGCAGAGATAATAATAAATTTCATTATCTATCGATTCATTTGATATTATTTGCATTTTTTGTGTGCTAACGATAATATAATAAAAAGAAAGTCTTTTTAGCGGAGGGGATAAATTTGATGCCTGAGGTTACTGTGAATCATCGTGATAAAGCCCACGCTCTTCTTAAGGCTGATGCTGACAAAATTTTAAGACTTATTGAAGTTCAAATAGAAAATCTGACGATGCCGCAATGTCCTGTTTATGAGGATGTACTTGATACACAAATGTTTGGTCTATCGAGGGAAATTGATTTTGCAGTACGTTTGAACTTAATTACAGAGAATGAGGGTAAGGCTCTTCTGGAAAATTTGGAAAAGAAGCTAAATATTCTCCATGATGGCTCACAAAATTCTTTGTAGTTATTATGTTCATTTCACGTAAGATGTTGCAAAAACTTTGCCTATATATTGTAAATGGCAAGGTTTTTTTGTTTAGAATAGTTTTCGCTGTTTTCGCAGCTTTGTTAAGATATGTTGAAAATTGTAATTTTTAATAGATTTACATGATAAGTCGAAATATGGTAAACTATTAGAAATATTTTATTTTCATCTACTATCTTTTTCGAATACATATTTAGTAGGGAGTAGTAAGATGATAGAGAGATTAAAAGATTATGATTATACACTAATCATAACACCAATACTATTAACATTATTTGGTCTAGTCATGATATATAGTGCAAGTATGGTAACTGCGGTAGTAGAAGGCTTAGAAAGTACTCATTATTTAGCAAGGCAATCGATGTGGTTTGTGATGGGCCTAGTAGGTTTTATTATTACTTCGATTTTTCCGTATTGGAAATATCAAAAACTTATGAAGGTTATTATCATTGGTGTAATTTTGTTACTTATTGGGTTATTCCCATTTGGAAATACAGTCAATAATGCAAAATCATGGTATTTATTGGGGCCGGCAAGTTTACAACCATCCGAATTCGCAAAATTAGCTCTAATTATGTACTTAGCTTCTGTCTATTCAAAAAAACAATCGTATCTAAATGAATTCTACCGTGGTGTGCTACCACCGCTAGTGATGACTTGCATTATTCTTGGTTTAATAGTGTTACAGCCTGACATTGGTACTGCAGCAATTATTTTCTTGATAGCATGTTCCGTTATTTTTAGCTCAGGGATTAGAATGAAACATTTATCATTATTGATAGCTATTGGAGTAGGTATCATTTTACTCTCTTACCCCTTTATGGTGACTGATGAACGAATTTCCCGATTTACTGGAGCTTATGAACCGTTCGAGACACCGGATACAGATGGTTACCATTTAATTCAGTCCTATCTAGCTATAGGTGTTGGTGGGCTAACGGGGGAGGGATTGGGACAAAGTGTGCAGAAATTAGGGTATTTAATGGAAGCACACACAGATTTTATCATGGCAATTATTGCGGAAGAACTTGGGCTTGTAGGGGTAGTTATAGTAATTGGTTTGCTGGCAATTATTGTTCTGCGTGGCATTTTTATTGCTAGAAAATGTGAAGATAGTTTTGGAGCATTGTTAGCAATTGGTATATCTTCCATGGTTGGTATTCAAGCTTTTGTCAATTTAGGAGCAATTAGTGGGCTTTTACCGATCACAGGTGTACCACTTCCATTTATTAGTTATGGGGGATCATCTTTGTTAGTACTACTAACATCGATGGGGATTCTAAATAATATTGCCATGAATGTAAACAGAAAACGAAATGAAACTACTAAATAAAGTTTAATAGAGGAGGAATATTATGGGAGAAAAGAAACGAATCAAAAAAGTATTAGTTGCTAATCGTGGTGAAATTGCTATTCGAGTATTTCGAGCGTGTACGGAGTTGAATATCCGTACTGTAGCCGTTTACTCGAAAGAGGATACAGGATCCTATCATCGCTTTAAGGCAGACGAAGCTTACTTAATAGGTGAGGGAAAGAAGCCGATAGATGCCTATTTAGATATAGAGGGTATTATTGAACTAGCAAAAAAAGTGCACGTAGACGCTATTCACCCTGGGTATGGTTTTTTATCAGAGAATATTCATTTTGCTAAACGCTGTGAAGAAGAAGGTATTACATTTATTGGTCCAACCAGTGAACATTTAAATATGTTTGGTGATAAAGTGAAGGCTCGGGAACAAGCCACTAATGCAGGACTCCCTGTTATACCTGGAAGTGATGGGCCTGTTGACTCCGTTGATGAAGTGATAGAGTTTGGTGAAAAATACGGTTATCCTATTATTATAAAAGCCTCTCTCGGTGGTGGTGGACGAGGAATGCGTATTGTCCGTCAAGCGAAGTCTGTTTCGGAAGCTTATGAACGCGCCAAATCAGAAGCCAAGGCCGCATTCGGTAATGATGAAATATATGTAGAAAAATTAATAGAGAATCCAAAACATATTGAGGTTCAAATTATTGGAGATAAGGATGGCAATATTGTTCATTTGTATGAAAGGGATTGCTCTGTTCAACGTCGTCATCAAAAAGTAATTGAAGTGGCTCCAAGTATTTCATTGCCAGATGAATTAAGATTGCGAATTTGTGATGCTGCTGTACGATTAATGGAAAATATAAATTATATTAATGCTGGAACAGTAGAGTTCTTAGTTACAGATAATGAATATTATTTTATTGAGGTAAATCCTCGTGTTCAAGTAGAGCATACAATTACTGAAATGATTACTGGTGTCGATATTGTACAAACGCAAGTAAAAGTAGCAGAGGGATATAGCTTACATAGTGAGGAAGTTGGAATTCCAGAACAAAGTGAAATTAGAACGAATGGCTATGCTATTCAATCAAGAATAACTACGGAAGATCCGTTAAATAACTTTATGCCCGATACTGGAAAGATTATGGCATACCGATCTGGTGGAGGTTTTGGTGTACGATTAGATGCTGGTAATGCATATCAGGGGGCAGTTATATCACCTCATTATGATTCCTTATTAGTAAAAGTCTCAACGCATGCTTTAACATTTGAGCAAGCTGCACATAAGATGGTTAGAAATTTAAAGGAGTTCCGAATACGTGGGATTAAAACCAATATTCACTTTCTCGAAAATGTAATTATGCATGAACAATTTCTATCTGGCGAGTATGATACGACATTTATTGATAAGACGCCTGAGTTATTCGTCTTTCCAAAACGAAAAGACCGTGGAACAAAAATGCTTAATTATATAGCGAATACAACGGTTAATGGAGTTGATGGTGCAGAAAAGGTGGACAAACCTGATTTCGAACCGTTAAAAATTCCGAAAGTAAATAGTTTAGATGAAGTCCCACGAGGAACAAAACAAATTTTAGATGAACAAGGGCCGGAAGGATTATCGAACTGGCTGAAAGAACAAAAAGAGGTATTGCTTACAGATACTACATTCCGTGATGCACATCAATCACTGCTGGCAACAAGAATTAGAACAAAGGATTTATTGCAAATAGCAGAACCAACATCACGACTGCTTCCTAACCTTTTCTCTGTGGAAATGTGGGGTGGGGCAACATTCGACGTCGCATATCGTTTCTTAAAAGAAGATCCATGGACTAGATTATTGAAATTACGTGAAAAAATGCCTAATGTACTTTTCCAGATGTTGTTGAGAGCAAGCAATGCTGTTGGATACAAAAACTACCCAGATAACCTAATTCATGAATTCGTTGAGAAAAGCTCTAATGCGGGAATCGATATTTTCCGAATTTTCGATAGTCTGAATTGGATTAATGGAATGAGATTAGCTATTGAGTCTGTTCGAGAGAATAATAAAATTGCAGAGGCGTCCTTATGTTATACAGGAGATATCTTAGATGTAGGGCGTAAGAAGTATGATTTAGATTACTACAAGAACATGGCCAAGGAATTGGAAGCATCTGGTGCACATATTCTTGGGATTAAGGATATGGCAGGGTTGTTAAAACCAGAAGCTGCTTACCAGTTAATTTCAACTTTGAAAGAAGCAACGGATATACCAATTCACTTGCATACGCATGATACTAGCGGTAATGGAATATATACTTATGCTAGAGCAATTGACGCTGGAGTAGATGTAGTAGATGTAGCAAGCGGATCAATGGCAGGACATACATCTCAGCCTAGTGCACAATCTTTATATTATGCTCTAGAAGGAAATCAACGTCAACCAAAAGTAGATATAGATAATTATGAAAGTCTTTCATCTTACTGGGAAGGCGTACGTGGTTACTATAAAGATTTTGAAAGTGGTATGAATGCCCCTCATACGGAAGTCTATTTCCACGAAATGCCTGGGGGGCAGTATAGTAACCTGCAGCAACAAGCAAAAGCAGTTGGGTTAGGAGAACGCTGGGATGAAGTAAAAGCGATGTTCCGTCAAGTAAATGATATGTTTGGAGATATTGTAAAAGTTACACCATCTTCAAAAGTCATAGGAGATATGGCATTGTTTATGGTGCAAAATAATTTAACGGAAGATGATATTTATGATCGTGGAGAATCTATTGATTTTCCAGATTCCGTCATAGAATTTGCTCAAGGGTTTATCGGACAGCCTTATCAAGGATTTCCAAAAGAACTACAGCGTATTATCCTAAAAGGAAGAGAAGCAATCACTGTACGACCTGGTGAATTGTTGGATCCAATTGACTTTACTGAAGTTAGAAAATCCTTGTTTAAAACATTAAACCGTCAAGTTACTAGCTTTGATGTGATTTCCCATGCTCTATATCCAAAAGTATTTTTGGATTACCAAAAGTTCTGTGAAGAATATGGAGATATGTCTGTATTGGACACTCCGACTTTCTTCTACGGAATGAAGCTAGGGGAAGAAATAGAAGTTGAAATTGAAAAAGGGAAAACATTATTTGTTCGTTTAATTTCTGTTTCTGAAGCAAGACCTGATGGGATGCGAACTGTATATTTTGAGTTGAATGGTCAGCCAAGGCAAGTTGAAATAAAAGATAAAAGTGTAGAGTCTGCCTTTGCTTCAAAACCGAAAGTAGATAAAAGTAACGAGAAACATATTGGGGCAACAATGCCTGGTACCGTATTGGAAGTGAATTGTTCTAGAGGGGACAGTGTTAATAAAGGTGATTATTTATTAACCACGGAAGCTATGAAAATGGAAACCACCATTCAAGCACCTTATCGGGGAGTAGTCAAAGAAATACATGTAAACAAAGGTGATAGTATAGCAGTAGATGACCTGCTAATTGAATTCGAATAAAAAACAGTAGTAATAACACAGGAAGTCAGCTCACAAAGGAGTACTTCCTGTGTTTTTTATGTAAATAGCGATTATAGAGTGGATTATGGCCATTGGTTTTAAAATATGACTCTTTGCGCATATTTTGTTGTTTTTTAAGTTCTCCATTTGTTAGAGATTCCTGATTTATTTAATTAAGAATAGTTAGCTCTCGCTTTCACTTATGAATGTTCTCTGCTGGTATTTGCTGCGGCGGAATACTGCGCTTTCCGCGGGCACGGCCTCAGCCTCCTCGGAAGAAACACACTTCCTTGAAAAAGAAAATTGCACTTTATTTTCGAGGAGTCTCCGCATTCTGTTTCCGCTATTTTACATGCACTAGATATTATTAAAGCTAAACTTCATAGATTCACGTTTAGGGTAGTTGGTCCTCCTAGAATACAGAATTTTTCCTAGTAAAAATTAAGTAGAGCAGGAACTAAGCGTAGTGTGTTTCCGTAGCGAGACAGAGCAGTATTCCGAATTAAAGATATCAGGACTCTATACAAAATGTAAGTAGTGTTATTATTAAAAAGTAACAATCTCTTAGAAAAGTGCCAAAAATAAAAACTTCTGCATTGGACAGGGGTAAGAGCCAATTGCAGAAGTTTTCTTATACTTATTTGTTAGAACTTAATAGCAGAGTTGTTTAAATGTTTCTTTTGATCTAACGCGTTTTTTTCCATTTTTGCACTTCTTGTTGCAAGTAAGATAAAGTAGCTTACCATTCCAAAATAACAAGAAATAACTAGAGCGTGCATTAGTGCAACACCAAGATTTAACATCGTAAATATTATCATCGCACCAAAGAACACTTGCAGAGTTATAAGAATAGCCGTTATAATCCAACCCCAGTACATTACTTGATTTGATTTGTAGTTTTTAATCATTTTTATAAAGAGAAAGATTGTCCAAATAAACAGAACCCCAGCAGCTAATCGATGTCCCATTTGTACCCATTGTTGAAAATTGTATTCCGAAAAAGCCAGAGCAGACTGATTATTACAAAACGGCCAGTCGCCACATATTAAATTTGATTCTGTGTGCCGAACTAATGCCCCTGTATAAACAACAAAGAGTGTGTAAACTGTTAAGGAATATATTTCAATTCTATGTTTCTTCTGGATAAAAAGTGTCTTTGTGTCCCATTTTTTGTCAATCTCAAAGATAAGCAACATTAGCAAAAATACCGAAGCAAACGAAACTAAAGATATTCCAAAGTGTGCTGCAAGGATAAAGTCTGATTGCCCCCACACAACTGCTGCTGCGCCGATCAAGGCTTGCAAGATTAATACGAAGACAGAAGCTACTGATAAAAACTTTACTTCACGAATATATCCAATGTTCTTCCATGCAAGTACTGCCAAGATAACAACAACAATACCAACAATCCCAGACACTGCTCGATGACTTAACTCAACTACCATTTCAAATGTAAATTCGGAAGGAATTATTTGTCCTTCACATAATGGCCAACTATCCCCACACCCATCTTCTGAGCCAGTTTTTGTAACAAGTGCTCCTCCCAATAATATTAGTAACATGCCGATTGTAGCTACTAATGATAACCATTTCAATTGTTTAATCATTTTTTATCTAGGCCTCACTTTATGATGTTAATACTCATACAAATTATTCCAGATGATTAACCTTTACTATTTATATTAATATTAGATTAAGAAATAATCCAACAAAAGACTTCACTTATAACATAGTAACATGAGAATTTGACATTTTCACTATGGAATCAGTAAAAACTCCTTGCATTATTGGTGTGAGTTTGCTAGAAATAGAATAGGGAATAAATGCTAATTCAAGTCGTTAGGGAGAAAGTACATATTTTTGGAAATACTGAGATTAGTTCGAAATTTTGTCAGATTTTTGTCACATAATACAGGCGTATACCGTGGTATGATATTATACAATATGGCTAAATAGATTAAATTTAGTATCCATGATAAGATAAAATTAATATTTACTAGTGTCCTTTTTGATGACAAGCTAGAATATATTAACAACATTGCCATTGTGATAAAAGGGGGTATAGAGGAATATGAATAAAGCGGGTACGCCAGATACAGAAATGATACATGATTCCACTGTATCAAATAGACAAAAAATTAAAAGAATTATCTCAGAGTTAAAATCATTAATAAAAATTGGAATAGTTAATTCTAATTTAATAACTACTTTCGCGGGTTTTTGGTTAGCTATTTATTTTACCGGATCCACATTGCCATTAAATTGGGATTTATTCGTACTATCGATGTTAGGAAGCGCTTTAGTTATAGCGGGAGGTTGTATTCTAAATAACTGGTTTGATATAGATATCGATCCCAAAATGAGTCGTACAAAAAACCGGCCAACCGTAACAGGCTTCTTCTCTCTAAAGGCTGTACTAACTATGGGACTAGTAACAACTTTAATAGGTTTAATACTATTATTTTTAACGACAGTTGAAGCTGCATTGTTTGGCTTTTTCGGGTGGTTCGTTTATGTTGTACTGTATACTATGTGGACAAAAAGGAAAACTACATTAAATACAATTGTAGGTAGTTTCTCGGGAGCAATGCCCCCTGTCATAGGTTGGGCAGCTGTTTATCCAGAATTTCATGTCGTTCCCTTCATCTTGTTCTTAATTATGTTTATATGGCAGACACCTCATTTTCTTTCATTAGCTATGAAGAAAACAGAAGATTACAGGGACGCTGGAATTCCGATGCTTCCAGTTGTATATGGCTTTAATATGACAAAACGTCAAATAGTCATATACATTGCTAGTTTATTACCATTACCGTTGTTCTTGACATCTTTGGGCACTACATTTGTTGTAATTGCTAGCATATTCAATATTATATGGCTATTAATCGGTATAAGAGGATTTTTTATGAAAGATGATTTGAAATGGGCAAATATGATATTTATCTTTTCTTTAAATTATCTAATGGTAATCTTTTTATTGATGATTGTTGTTACATTACCGGTTTTTAATTAGTTGTCACCTCGTTTGTTATTTATTTTATAAATATAAATAATAGAAAAAAAGAAAGAGAGGTATGAATACATGAGTCGTTGGATGGGAAAATTAAAAGTTTTTGTTTTGTTAAGTTTTGCAGCGCTAGTGTTATCTGCTTGTGGTAAAGAAAACTTAACTGCTCTTGATCCTAAAGGTTACGGTGCACAAGATGCAATGAATATAATGGTTCTTTCAATTATTGTTATGGTTTCAGTTTTTATCATAGTAATGTTGATATATACCATTGTTCTTATTCGTTTCCGTCAAAAGAAAGGACAAGAGGATTACATTCCGAAACAAGTAGAAGGTAATCACACATTAGAAATAGTGTGGACAGCTATACCAATTCTTTTGGTCTTAGTTCTTGCTGTACCGACTGTAATCTCCGTTTTCGATCTTGCGGATACGACAGAAGCTAGTAGTTCAGTGAATGTAGAAGTTACTGGAAATCAATACTGGTGGCACTTTAATTACGAAGGGGAAGAAATACAAACAAGTCAGGACTTATATATCCCGGTTAATCAAAAAGTTTATTTAGACATTCAATCATCAGATGTTATTCATTCTTTTTGGGTTCCTACTATTTCAGGTAAAATTGATGCAAACCCTGAAAATGTGAACACCATGTTTATTGAAGCATATGAGGAAGGCGTATATTGGGGTAAATGTGCTGAACTATGTGGACCGTCCCATTCATTAATGGACTTCAAGGTTGTTGTAGTTAGTCAAGAAGAATTTGATGCTTGGGTAGAAGATATGAAAAATGTTGATGCTGAAGAAGTACCACAAGATGCTGTTGCCCAAGAAGGTAAAGAGTTGTTTGAAGCAAACAATTGTATGGCATGTCATGCAATTGGGTCTTCCCCAGTAGCAACTGGTCCGAACTTAACAAACTACGCCAACAGAACATCGATTGCAGGAATTCTTGAACCATCAAAAGAAAACATGGTGGAATGGTTAATGGATCCAGAATCAATTAAACCAGGAAACAAAATGACGGGTAATTATCCTAGTCTATCTGAAGACGAAGCAAGTAGTATAGCTGAGTATCTAATGCAGTTAGATCATTCAGAAACTACACCAGACAGTGCTGGGAATTAGAAATTATGTATTTTAATTAATGGGATGAAAGATACAAAAGGGAGGTTAAAGCTTTGAGTCTAGCATCTACTCAAAAGAAAAGCTTCGGTGCTGTTTTATGGGATTATTTAACAACAGTAGACCATAAAAAGCTTGGTAATATGTATATCGTTGCAGGTGCATTTTTCTTTATACTTGGCGGTATCGAAGCACTCGTAATTCGTATTCAATTAATGAAACCAGAAAATGATTTCATTAGTGCAGGGCTTTATAATGAAATGATTACCATGCATGGAACAACTATGATTTTCTTTGCGGCCATGCCAATCCTTCTAGGTCTAATGAATGCCATTATGCCTTTGCAGATTGGTGCCCGTGACGTTGCTTTTCCATTTTTAAACTCATTAGGTTTTTGGTTATTCTTGTTTGGTGGAATTATGCTGAACCTGAGCTGGTTCTTGGGTGGAGCACCTGATGCCGGTTGGACAGCATACACGCCACTATCAACCCAATCGCCAGGTCATGGTGTTGACTTTTATGTAATGGGTCTTCAATTATCTGGTGCAGGGACACTAATTGGTGGTATTAACTTCCTGGTTACAATCGTTACAATGCGTGGACCAGGTATGACTTATATGCGTATGCCATTATTTACATGGACTACTTTCATTGCTAGTATTCTAATATTATTCGCATTTCCGGCATTAACGGTTGGTTTGTTTTTGCTTATGTTTGACCGTATGTTTGGTTCAGCATTCTTTGATGTTGCTTTAGGTGGTAACTCGATCATATGGCAGCATTTATTCTGGATTTTTGGTCATCCGGAAGTGTATATCTTAATTCTGCCGGCGTTTGGAATTTTCAGTGAAATTTTCCCGGTATTTTCTAAGAAACGTTTATTTGGATATTCATCCATGGTGTTTGCAACATTTATGATTGCCTTTCTAGGTTTTATGGTATGGGCACACCACATGTTAACAGTTGGACTTGGTCCGGTAGCTAACTCTATATTTGCTGTTGCTACAATGGCCATAGCCGTGCCGACAGGTATTAAGATTTTTAACTGGTTAGCGACTATGTGGGGCGGTAGTATCAGAATTAATTCTGCAATGCTTTGGTCATTGGCATTTATTCCATCCTTTACAATAGGTGGGATGACAGGTGTTATGCTAGCAACGGCAACTGCAGATTATCAGTACCATGATACGTATTTTGTAATCGGACATTTCCACTATGTAATCGTTGGAGGAACTCTATTTGGTATTTTAGCTGGATTACATTATTGGTGGCCAAAATTATTCGGTAAAGTTCTGCATGAAGGCATGGGTAAAATTGCTTTCTGGATTTTCTTTATTGGATTCCATTTAACTTTCTTTGTACAGCACTTCCTTGGTTTAATGGGTATGCCACGTCGTTATTGGGTGTTTTTAGAAAACCAAGGTTTGGATACTGGTAACTTGGTGAGTACAATAGGGGCATTCTTGATGACTATCGGTACAATCATTTTTATAATCAATATTGTTTACACTAGTATAAAAGGTGAGAAGGCTTCTGCAGATCCTTGGGGAACTGGTCGTACATTGGAATGGGCTGTTTCTTCTCCTCCTCCAGAGTACAACTTTAAAAAGTTACCATTAGTACGTGGATTGGATGCATACTGGATTGAGAAGATGGATGGCAATGATAAAATGACACCAGCTGAACCGCTAGTCGACATTCATATGCCAAACGGATCCATTTTACCAGTGACTATGACAATAGGTTTCTTTATAGCTTCCTTTGGATTTATTTATCAAGTAGATAATAAATCATGGTTGGCTCTAGTATTCATTGGATTTGCTATTGCTTTAGGATCCATGTTAATTAGATCATTGAAAGATGATCATGGTTACCACATCCATAAAGAAGATCTAGAAAGGGAGGCTGACTAATATGAGTCAAGATCATTCCTTGAATCTTAAAAACTCACATGAGGATCCAGCGAAGGCTACAATGGAAGGGAAGAACAAGTTTCTTGGATTATGGTTCTTCCTAGGGGGCGAAACAGTTCTCTTTGCTAGTTTCTTTGCTACGTATTTATCTTTAAGAGAATCAACTGCCGGTGGTCCTACCTCACAAGAATTATTCGGCTTAGAGCTTGTATTCATTATGACTGTATTGTTATTAACAAGTTCTTTAACAAGTGTGTATGCTATATATCACATGAAAAACAATAACTTCAAAAAAATGCAGTTATGGTTTGGAATTACTGCACTACTCGGTATAGCATTCTTGGCTTGTGAGATTTATGAATTTGCACACTATATAATTGAGTATGAATTTACATTTCGTTCTTCAGCATTTGGATCTGCGTTTTACACTTTAGTTGGTTTCCACGGTGGACACGTAGTTTTTGGATTAAGCTGGTTGATTTCCTTAATGGTTCGAAATGCAAAACGGGGTTTGAGTTTGTATAATGCTCCAAAATATAATACATTTGCTATTTATTGGCATTTTATTGACGTGGTGTGGGTATTCATCTTTACAGTAGTATACTTGATGGGGATGGTGAGTTAATTTATGACTGATAATACAAACATTAACAAAATTAATTCCTATGAGAACACTAGAAGAAAAGAAGAAATGAAACATCAGGTTATCACTTTTGTATTAATGATTGCTTTTACCTTAATTGCATTTCTTGTAGTTGCTGCTGAATTGAGCAGGACATTTGTTATTCCGTTTATACTTCTATTAGCAGTCGTTCAAGTTGGATTCCAATTTTATTATTTCATGCATATGAAGGATAAAGGTCATGAAATAATTTCCTCTCTAATCTTTGGAGGGATCTGGATAGCTGCTGTTACAGTTCTAACTTTTACAACAATTATTTGGTGGTAAAAGTAATTTGAAAAATTCAGTAAGGAATGAAGAAAAAAGGTCGGGATTATATATCTCGACCTTTTTTGCAGGTGGAGATAGAATACTTGACTAATTGCGGTGACTTGTTTTGAATATCGTCACAAAATGGTAGGTTCTCCCTATCTTCATGTTGTATAATAAGAATAAAATCCTTTTAATGGAGTGAAAAATGTATGTGGCTAGAACTTCAGATATTTGGCTTTCGAGCGTTATGGAGCCCCTACTTTTTAATTTTTGTTATATTATTAGCAGCTGTTTATTATTTAATAACTGGACCATTTAGGTCTAAATTAGGTGGGGATATTAAACCTGCTGCAATACAGCAATTCTCTTTCTACTTTGCATTGGTATTGATCTATATTGCAAAAGGATCTCCAGTAGACTTGTTATCTCATATTATGCTAACTGCCCATATGACCCAAATGGCAATATATTTAATAATTGCTCCAATTCTTATTATTAAAGGTATTCCGGAGTGGATATGGAAGAAAATCATGTTTAGCACAAAATTAGGGGGAATATTAAAGGTTTTAACGAAGCCGGTTGTTTCACTGTTGCTTTTTAACGGGCTTTTTAGCTTATATCATATTCCAGTGATTTTTGATTTCTCAAAATCAACTCCAGTGGCGCATACAATGATTCATTTGCTCTTGTTAGTTGCTGCATTTATTATGTGGCTTCCGTTGTTATCTCCAGTTAAAGAATTAGATAAACTAAAACCAATATTAAAAGTCGGCTATATTTTTGTAAACAGTGTGTTAATCACTCCGGCGTGTGTTCTCATTATATTTGCTCCAAGTCCGTTGTACGCTGCTTACACTCAAGATGGAGCTTGGATAACTGCTTTAAGCCTTTGTGTACCGACTGAGGTATTGAGTGGTATTAGTTCGGAGTTATCTGGACCTGAGATGTTCTCCCCTTTAAGTATAATGTGGGATCAGCAACTAGGGGGTATTATTATGAAGATTATACAGGAACTTACCTATGGGGCTGTTTTATCATCGGTATTGTACCAATGGTTTAAAAAGGATGGCTCAACCATTGATCCACTACCAAACTCCAAAACAGAAGTGGAAACACCTTAAACCAAAAGAAAGGGTTGTATCAGATTATGTATTTATTACCTACAATTAGCACATTTTTTATTTTATTAAGTGCTGTTTTAGTTGCTATTGGATGGAGATTCATTCATATCGGACAAGCTAAATCACATAAAAAAACGATGATTGCTGCTGCCTTAAGTGCTTTGCTATTCTTTATAATCTATATGTCTCGTACGATATTCATAGGGAATACAAGTTTTGGGGGACCAGCAGAATTAGAAATTTACTACACACTATTTTTAGTGTTTCATATTATATTAGCGACAACAGGTGCAGTTTTTGGGATTATAACGCTGATTTTAGCTTTTAAGCGCAATATTAGGAAGCATAGGAAGATAGGTCCTGTGACAGCCGTTATTTGGTTCTTTACTGCCATAACTGGTATTATGGTTTATCTATTTTTATATGTATTGTTTGATGTTGGGGAAACAACCAATTTATTTAGAGCGATATGGGGATTTTAACTGTCTGTAGCTCATTAAAGTTTTTATTTTTAAATAAGGAAGGGTTCAAGCTAGATTTAGCCTGAACCCTTTTTATTGTTATTTTTTATATGGAACAAGTTCTTTAGCAAGATTAGTTAATAAAGTATTTGCTCGATCAACTAAGTCTTTAGAGAAGTTCTCTTCTTCACCATATTCTACTCCATGAGGATAATAATGTTTTCCTAATAATGGAGTATGTAGTTTTATTACGGCATTACCACTATCAACATCGCCTTCTAGTGCATGGCCTTGAATACGAATGTAGTATGTAATATTTTTCTCATCAGAAGCTATTTTGTAATCATATGTTACTCTTTCGTAATCCCATTGACCAGCACGAATAAATGCATGCTTACCAGTAAGATGATCTAAAGGTTCCAGATCAATAACTACATCATCTAATCCAGTGTTTTCAATCTTCATTTCCTTCACCTCGCATATTTGTCTTCATTAATTTATAATAGTACGAAAACACTTAATATGCAATTGAAAATATTATTAATAATATATTTATAAGTAAAATACGTGAAATTTAGTATTAATTAAGCGTTTAAATATATTTTAACATAGTAATGATAGAGAATAGTGAATGTATCCTCTTTTTCAAACATAGAATGAAATATATTTAAATATCATAAGAAGGGGAATCTTACATGCGGTTTATTCGAAGCCTCGTATTACTAGCCATTATTGCCTTAATTGTATTTTATTTTGTTGAACAAAATGGTCTCTCCGAAAATGAAACAATTGATCATATTTCAAAAGTTGTAAATGAAAAGTCAAGTGTACTACAAACTAAGGTTGTACCAGAAAAGATTTTAAAAAATGATATAACTTCTTGGATTGGTAAAACTGAAGATTATTTATTAGACGAACTTGGTGAACCAATTCGTAGGGATGTAAGTGCTTATGAATATGAGTGGTGGATTTATAATGATTCTAACAAAGAATATATTCAGATTGGAATTATGGATCATAAAATTGTGACTATTTATGCAACAGGTGAAGGTGATGATTTAGATTCATATTATATTGGAAAGCCTTATGAAGAAATTAGGAAGGAATTTAGTTTTGAAGATGAGGTTACTTATAATAAGGGATTATCATCCTATACGTTTCGATTAACTGCTGAAGATTTAAAGATGCGTCCTTTAACGAAAGTTACGGATGAAATATTTGTACAATTTTATTTTGATACTTTTACAGAGAGGCTATCTTCTATACGTGTATTAACGGCTAGTACATTATTGAAACATCGTCCGTATGAGATTGTATATCGTGGGGATCTTCCAGATAACCCCGTTTTATCTGAGGAAGAATGGCAAGAAATTGAAACTGGAATGGAGCAGCAAATATTTGATATTACGAATGTAATGCGAAATAGACACGATAAAAACAATCTTGAATGGAAAGATTCTATTCAACAAGTAGCTTACCTTCATAGCAAGGATATGGCAGAAAATGATTATTTTTCTCATTTTGGATTGGATGGTAGTGGATTGAAGGAACGATTAGCTGCACAAGAAGTTTTCTACATTTCTGCTGGTGAAAACATTGCTGCACAGTATACGGACGCTCCAGCCGCTATGGAAGGTTGGTTAAACAGTGAGGGCCATCGTGAGGCTTTATTTAATGAAGCGTACACACATATTGGGGTAGGAGTGTATCGGTTATATTATACACAAAACTTTTTAGCAGAAGCACGATGATGAACGTCCATTCGTTTTATATTACCTATTTTTGTAGCTTTTAGGTCGTACTAGATACAAAGTGTGTTTCAAGAACAAGTGTTTCGCCCAATACTGAATTAAAGTAATTCGCAATCTATACATAATCTGAAACAACAAGGTGTTTTGTCTTTTGTTCATCTTGTTGTTTTTTGTTTTCCTCTACCCATATTACGAAAGGCACACATATGTGTCAAAAGCATATTTTAATTAGTAAATATGACTATTACAGGGGGGAAATGCATGGAAGAACAAAAACTGGACCCGACTGTGGCATCGTTTAAACAATTTATCAATAATCATCCAGAATTACGCAGGGAGATCAGAAAAAGTGGAAGATCTTGGCAAGAATACTATGAAAAATGGTTATTATTAGGTGAAGATGATCCGTTTTGGGACCAATTTAAATCAACTACTAAACCAACAGAGAAAACCACTAAAAGTAAAAAGGATACAGATGGAGAAGATAGCAAGGATAAAAATTTTGAATTATTGGATCAGTTAATTAAAATAACAGAAAATATAGATATCAATAAAATTCAAGGTCAAGTATCGAACTTAAGCAAAACAATCGGTACAGTACAAGAACTGGTTGACCAATTTCAACAATCAAAAAAAGAAACGCAAAACACTCAAAGTCAGCCATTTAATTGGTTTAATGACTAAGGAGAGATTTAATGGATTCATCCGTTTACCACTATTTATTAGAACGTCCGGATTTACAAAACTTTGTACGTTATAATCCTATTTGGTATCGATACCTATCTAGAGATCCTAGTAGAATAAGTGAGATGGAAAAAGAAGCCAAAAGGTTTTATGGAAAAACTTTTCCACAAAAGATTGAAAAGATAGGGAACAATGTTCAGATGTTAAACATGCTAATGCAATTTGCTGGTGCAATGAAAGATTAACACCTCCTTGATAGACTTGAGAGTTTGAATGTGTTTTCAGATTGTTAAATAAATGCTAAAATAATATCTGGAGGTGTTTTGATGATAGCAACTTTAGAATATGTAGAGATTCTAGATTATTCAGAAAAACTTGGAAAAATGGTTCTGGAATCCGATGTGATGGAAAACTACAAGAAGTCTCGGGTTGCACTCGATGAAGATATAGAGGCACAACAACTAATTAAGGCTTTTACTGAAATGAAAAGCCATTATGATGATATTCAAAGATTTGGTAGATATCATCCTGATTATAATGAAATAATGAAAAAGGTCCGTTCCACGAAGCGTGAAATGGACATGAATGAAAGAGTTGCTTCATTCAAAATCGCAGAACGTAACCTTCAAAATCTTTTGGATGAGATAAGTCAATACGTTGCTCATAGTGTCAGCGATGATATAAAGGCGCCGAAAGATGGCGCAGCATTAACAGATACAGGTTGTGGTCATGGTGGGGCTTGTGGATGTGCGTCCTAGAACTATAATTTCAACTAACTTTCAGAGCGGTCTGAGGGTTAGTTGATACGTTAACATGACTGATAACAATATACATAAAATCTTGATAAATATTATGAATTAGTGAGGAATTAGTAATGAGAATGGATCGACAGGGGTTAGTTGTTTGGTTCAAGCATATGAAGAATTTAAAACAAATTAAGCGTTATGGAAACTTAATATACGCTTCTAAGAGGTTAAAATATGCCATAGTGTATGTAAACCAAACGGATATAGATCAAATTGAAAAGAAACTATTAAAGCTTCCATTTGTATCTAAGGTAGAGAAATCATATAAACCGTATGTTCGAACGAGTTACGAAAATGCTAAACCCGATAAAGCAAAACAATATGATTACAAAATGGGAATATAACGGAATGAAAAAAATAAACCTGCAGAAATTATTCTGCAGGTCCCTTTGTTTTTTCATAGAAAAACAAATAGGCAAAGGGAGAGGAGAAACCGGAGGAAGAACTTATGGGGAAGTTTAAGTCTTCTCCGCGTTTTGAAAACAACTAAGTTAATTTAGTTGTATCACTATGTATTATGTACAGACGATTTTATATTATACATATAAATATATATTTTTTTCCCAACAAACACTTCTATATCTATTTGCAGGTTTTAAATTTTATGGTAGGATATAAGGCGAGCGGCAGTAATAGAGGTGAATACATGCGAGTTATTGCAGGTGAATTTAAAGGAAGACAATTAAAATCAGTTCCAGGTAAATCAACAAGACCTACTACAGACAAAGTAAAAGAAGCAGTATTTCAAGTACTTGGACCATTCTTCAATGGTGGTAAAGTGTTAGATTTATTTGCAGGTAGTGGTTCGTTGGGAGTTGAAGCAATTAGCAGAGGGATAGAGTCAGGGGTTTTCGTTGACAAACATCCTAAAGCAATACATACCATAAAAGAGAATATTAAGACATGCAAATTAGAAGACAAAGTTGAAGTTTTTCGTACGGATGCTTTTCAAGCTGTGAAAGCGTCTGCAAAAAGAGGACTAGTCTTTGACCTTATAATAATAGATCCACCATATGGGAAAGTTAACTATGTAAAATTAATAAATCAAATAATACAATTTAACTTAATAAATGAAGATGGACTTATTTATTGTGAACATGATCCTAAAGAAGACTTCAATGGTGTTAATGAGAACTTGAACTTGTTGAAGCAAGATAATTATGGGGGAACAATAGGTATTACCATATATCAAAAGAATTAAAAGGGAGTTTATTTAATGGGAAAATTAGCGATTTACCCTGGGAGTTTTGATCCGATTACCAATGGACATCTAGACATTATTGAGCGTGCATCTAAGATTTTTGACGAAGTTATTGTTGCTGTCTTTAATAATGAAGCGAAGTCACCATTATTTACTGTTGAAGAAAGAATCCATTTATTAGAGGATTCTACTAGTTATCTACCTAATATTGTTATTGACTCCTCTGATCACTTATTGATGGATTATGCAAAAGAAAAAAACGCAGATGCTATTGTTAGAGGGTTACGTGCGGTAAGTGATTTCGAGTATGAAATGCAAATTACTTCTATGAACAAAAAACTTAATCCTGATATTGAAACACTGTTTATGATGACCAATAATCAATATTCTTTTCTTAGTTCCAGTATGGTAAAAGAAGCTGCAAAGTATCATGGTGATATTTCAGGTCTTGTTCCTGATGTGGTGGATGAAGCACTAAAAGTAAAATATAAAAAGGTATGAATAGCGTATGGTGAGAAATGATGCATTTTTTGCATCATTTCTTTTTTTACTCTGTTTTCCAAAAGACTGTCCCTTTTTACAATATAACATTATTACGCTTTTTATATAGACTGTTGATAACTTTAATTCAGAATACTGCTAAACATGCGCTACGGAAATACACTACGCTTTCCGCGGGGAGCTGGTGAGCCTCCTCCGTGCTGACGCACTACGTAGTCTCACCAATGCTCTTCTTCCCGCAGGAGTCTACGTGTATTTCCTCCGCTTAGTTCCTGCTCTACTTAATTTTTACTAGGAAAAATTCTGTATTCTAGGAGGACCAACTACCCTAAACGTGAATCTATGAAGTTTAGCTTTAATAATATCTAGTGCATGTAAAATAGCGTAGGCAGAATGCGGAGACTCCTGCGGGAAAAGCACGTGTCCGAAGACCCCGCAGGAAGTGGGTTTCTTCCGAGGAGGCTGAGCCGTGCCCGCGGAAAGCGCAGTATTCTGCCGGAGCGAATGCCAGCTGAAAACATTCATAAGTGAAAGCGAGAGCTAACTATTCTTAATTAAATATATCAGGAGTTTCTAACAATTGCGACATTTAATAACATAAATATATACAAAGCTTTTTAACTTATAGTTATAGTCGTGGAAATTGCTTATAGTCTTTCCTGTTTCTCTTAATGACAAGGAATACACCGATTGCAAGAAAGATAAACGTAATGATTGGTCCTGTATCTTTTATTATTTCTAAAGAGGTTATCCAAATATTTCCTGTGGCTGGGGAAGACACGGGTATATCACCAATTTCGAACGTTTGCTTGTTAAGATATAATGGTTTATATAAGATGATTGTTAAAAAGCTAGCGATAGTCCCATGCAGTATCCGTGCATAAAAGTAAGGGGCAAAACGTATATCAGTTTTTGCTAATATGCTCGCCACTTGTGCTTGTACAGAAAATCCATTAAACCCTAAAATAAAACTAATTAGAACCGCTTGTTGCAGCAATGTGTCAGAAGCTACTTTAGATATCATATCTGCACCAATTGTAATTTCGAATAGACCAGAGAAAAATGGTAGTGCATATTCACTTGGTAGTGATAGCACAATTAGTAACAATTCAAAAATGGCAGCAATGATAGAAGAAACTCCAACTAAAAAGAGAATCTTAATAAGTACAGAGAACAATACAATAAATCCACCAACCATAACTAATGTTTTAATAGAATTTAGAACAGCATCCCCAAGTATTTCTCCTAATGGCCGTTTGTCATTTACTCTAGTTTCATGCATTTCTTGAAAAGCTCTTTTAAAAGATATTCCTTTTGGTTTTTCTTTTTGCTTTTGCTTTTCTTCCCTTCTACCGTAAAATCGCATACTTATCCCTACGATTGCATTTCCAACGTAGTGACAAGTTGCAAGTAAAATACCGAGTCTTGCATCGTGAAAAAAACCTACTGATATTGCACCAAAAATGAACAAAGGGCTAGAATTGTTCGTAAACGAAACAAGTCTCTCCGCTTCGACTTTTGTTAAGTGTTTTTCTTCTCTTAGACGAGAAGCTATTTTTGCCCCTGTAGGATAACCACTTGCCATTCCCATCATCCAACCAAAGCTGCCAACACCAGGTATATTAAATAGTGGCCGCATGATTGGTTCAAATAATACACCTATAAATTTCACAACTCCAAATGAGAGCAATAGCTCAGCGGTAATAAAAAATGGTAATAGTGAAGGAAATACTACTTCCCACCACAGGTTCAAACCACGAATACTTGCTTCTAATGCGGGGTCTGGAAATTTTATTAAGGATATGGTTATAAATATGGTTATACTGGAATAGATTAATGTTTTTATGATTTGTTTCAATAGGATGCCCCCTAAACAATTACTGTTTGTTTCTTAGTTGACGTGTGATGCTTACCGGCATGTTGTAGAGAATACAAAGTAATTCAGTGCAAAGGTTTGTGCGTTGAAGTGAAAGGAAAGCCTTTTTTAATCCTGTACATCTAGTTTGTTTAATAGTAGAATTATTTTAGCCGAAAGATTGTACAAGTCTATACAATATACGCACATACATAGCTGTTTTATGCCATACACTTTTATAAAACATTTTTGTTTTTTGTTGTTTAACTGCAATGGAAGGGGACAAACCACATTTATGAAATATACAAAAAAAAATATTATTTATTTAGTGATTGTTGTTATCCTGGCTTATTTTTTAGCTTCCTATCAGCTTCCTTATTACATACAAAGGCCTGGGGGCGCAGACGCGCTGAATCCTATTGTTGAAGTAGAAGGTGGATATGATAGTGAAGGAGATATGCATCTGGTTACAGTGAGTGGCCTACAAGCAACACCTGTTCAATACGCTATTGCTAAAATATTTCCTCATAATGATATCTTACCAATTGAACAAGTTTTTCCTGAAGGTATATCACAAGATGAATATATGCAAGCACAATTACAAGTGATGGAAAGTTCCCAAGAGGCAGCGACAGTGGTTGCGTATGAAGCAGCTGGGAGCGATATAATAATTGAATATAATGGTGTTTATGTCGTTTCAGTTGTCGAAGGAATGCCAGCTGAAGGAATACTGCAAACAGGAGACAGAATCATTGGTATTGACGGGAATCCCATTGAAGAAGCAAATGATTTAATCAGTTATGTGGAAACGAAGCAAGCTAATGAAACCATCACATTAGAATTTATTCGGGATGATGACAACCTAACAGAAAATATTATACTTAAAGCTTTTGAAGGAATGGAAGATAAGGTAGGAGTAGGGATTAGCTTAGTGACAGATAGAAATGTTACAGTTGAACCAGGAGTTGATTTTTCCAGTGGAAGTATTGGCGGACCAAGTGCGGGCTTAATGTTCTCATTGGAGATATATGACCAGTTAACAGAAGGGGACTTAACAAAAGGCTACGAGATAGCTGGTACTGGTGAAATTGATTATCACGGAAATGTTTATCGAATTGGTGGCATTGACAAAAAAGTTGTTGCTGCAGATAGAGAAGGGATTGATATCTTCTTCGCGCCTAATGAAGATGGAGCAGATGATTCCAACTACAATGTAGCAAGGGAAAAAGCAGAAGAGATTGGAGCGGATATGAAAATTATCCCAGTAGATACATTCTCGGATGCATTGGATTTTCTTGAAAATGAAGTGATTGAAAAAGACTAGCTATATATAGCTAGTCTTTTTCCGTTTCAGAAATGATCGGGGCTCTAAGTTCCTGCTGAAATAATTTTCTTCTAGTATCAGGATTTAATATGCTCAAGTAGGCATGAGTAGCTCTTTCTTCCATTTCAAGCATTTGATTTGTTTCACGATTAAAACTTGTAATAATAGGGGTTGAAATATCCTTTTTCCTGGTATTAAGAAACTTCCGACCTCTATTTGTTAAACCAAGAATTCGTGTATAGGGGATTTTTTGACTATGTATGATTGGTTCAATATCCTTTTTTGTCGTATTGGTTAAAATATGGACAAAGATGCGCTGGATTCTAGTCCATGTATATCTTTTGGTCTTCACTAACTCAATCCATTCATATAGGGAGTTAGCTTGTTTTGCTGCATTTTTTATTCTGTTTTCTATACCTTCCGTTACTCCATGTATTTCTCTAAGCTCTTCTTTGGACATTGTCATTACTCGGTAATGAAGGAGATGAAAGTAATGCTCCCATGTATGCCAGATATTTGCTAATTTTTTATAATGTTCCAATTGATTGATTGTCGCATTTGGAATTGCTTTTGTAATCTCTTCAGTTAGCTGATTCATATCTATTAGATTTTTTCTTATACTGGTTGCACTTGCTATTTTATCTGTTATCATTTGGTCATGGAAGTTATTTTTTGTTCGTTCAATTGTCAGTGGCTCTATAGGTAATTGATTATCCATTATAGCTTTCACATAGCTGAATCCTAGAATATTATTTGGTTGTGCTAAATCTAATTCCTTGTTAGTAAGCCCAATTTCTTGATAAGCAAGTTTACTTGCTTCTGGGAAAGACATACCTTCTGCCAGTCTAGATTTTAAAATGTTTTTGAAAATGGGTTCTTTTTCTTTATAGTTCTCATAGCTTTTTATAAAATAAGATATATTACCAGATTCACTACCAAAACAAATGCTCGATACACCTAGCTCATTTAAACTTAGAACGGCACCTTTAGCGAAGATATCACTATTTTGTACTGCGAAGACATATGGGAGTTCTAGAACTATATCTATCCCTGCACTTATTGCAGCTTTTGTTCGATGAAATTTATCGATTATTGCAGGTTCTCCTCTTTGAAGGAAAGAACCACTCATAATTGCTATCATACAGTCGGCATTGGATACTTTTTTAGCTTCTTGAATATGATAGGCATGTCCGTTATGAAAGGGGTTGTATTCAACAATAAGGCCACATGCTTTCATAAGGTTCAACTCCTGTAATATTTTGCTAATTATTGTACCAAAATATAAGGTGTCGTGCACCTATTTATGTAAGTATTATAATTAAGTAGTTGATAGATATTCGGAGCGAGGGTTAAGCAGTATATTTAATTAAAGATCAACAGTCTATATATAATGTGTTAAAATGCAACAATCTTTTAGAAAAGAACATCTTAATTAAAGAAATCCTAACCAAAAATGAGGTTGATTTAATGATTACTTGAATACGTGATAGGGAATAATAGTATTGGTGTAATGAAAACATATTGACAAAAGTCTCTTTTTCTTTTAAAATAACTCTTGTTGCCTTGAGGTGAAAACAATGAAATTTACATTAGGTCAAATTAGAAAACATGCTAATAATGAACCTTTCACATTTGATGATAATGTGGACGTTTCCGAACTTGAATCGATGAATAATGATATACGTGAAATAAATCCTGTGCGGGTTCATGGACACTGTACACAAAGAGGGGAACAATTCTTCTTTTCATTTACTATTGAGGGAGAAATGATTTTACCTGACGCACGTACATTAGTGGATGTTCCTTATCCTTTTAAAATAAAAGCGAACGAGGTATTTTCCATTTCATCATATATAAGTGCGGAAGAAGAGGAACAGGAAATCCATCCAATAGATGGAGATGTTATCGACTTGACTCCATACATAAAGGAGAACATCTTATTAGAAAAGCCTTTTAGAGTTATTTCTGATAAAGATGCTGAAGATGCTCCTTTTAGTGGTGATGGCTGGGAGTTCCTCTCCGAAGAGCAAGAAAAGAGTAAGATTGATCCACGTTTTCAGAAATTGCAATCATTACTTGATAAAAAGTCGAAAGAAAATTAATACTTTCTTTCATTTAAAGGAGGTGTAAGTCATGGCAGTACCTAAAAGAAGAACGTCTAAAAAAGTAAAAAATCAACGTCGTACTCATAAAAAATTACACGTACCTGGCATGGTAGAATGCTCAAACTGTGGAGAATTAACTAAGCCACACCATGTCTGCAAATCTTGCGGACATTATGATGGAAAAGAAGTTGTAAACGACTAATTTCCATAAATAAAAAACAGATCACATAACGTGGTCTGTTTTTTTGTTGTAGACATTTATGTTTTTCTCTTTTTCTATAGTTTGTCCTTTGAAGAATTTTACAGTTGATAGAAACTGTTGATATATTTAATTAAGAATAAATAACTAATGGAGCGATTCGTTAACACCGCTACGGAAATACACTCCGCTGTGTGTCTGCTCTACTTGTATAAACAAGAAATATGCTGGGATTATAACGGTCTTAAAACGTAATTTCTAGAGCTATAAGCCCAAAATAATTTTGAGCTCCTATTTAAGCGGAGGAAGAATGCGGAGACTCCTCGAAAATAAAGTGCAATTTTTTTCGTGTGATGTAATGCTGACGAAGCCTTCCTTGTCCTGCGGGAAAAGCACGTGTCCAGACCTGAGCAGCGAGGGAACTACTTGATTAAGCTTCTTTGGCCCTTGCGCCGAGGAAGCCTACTTCGGAGCGTTACTAGTAGACGCAGGCGCAGGTATGTCTTTCCGCGAGGAGGCAGAGGCCGTGCCCACGAACCGCAAGTATTCTGCCGGAGCGAATAACTGCACAAAATAATCATCAGTGTGAGCGAGAGCTAGACTATTCTGAATTAAAGATATCAACAGTCTATATAAAATATAAAGTAGAGTCATCTTAAATTGTTATAATGTTTTATAAAAAAGCCTTACGTTTAAATAAATGAAGAATCTATACAAAAGCGATTTGTTTTAGAGTTCTGATGCTTGAGAATAGCCATCGTACTAATTATCTTGAAAATAACTTTTAAATGGTAAGGATAACGCTTTCTAAAGCAAATATTTTTTCATATGTTATGGTAGACTTACATTATAAAATTAAAAAAGGGATAATTAGATAAGTGGGGATGGGGGAGTTTATGGTGGCATTAGAATATCAAAAAGCAGATCAGGGTTATGGAATAATATTAATCAATAGACCAGAGAAAAGAAATGCTATATCAGAAGAGATGATTGCGATGTTCCGTAGGTGTCTTAAACAAGCCAGAAAGGACAATATAAAGTTTTTAGTTATTACTTCTGCTGGTGAGAAGATGTTTTGTTCCGGTGGTGATTTAACGTACTTACACGCTAATTTAGGAGAAAGTGAGGCTCTTGAACGATTAAATCCTATGAAAGATGTTTTATACGAGATTGCATCTTTTCCTGTACCTGTTATTGGAGTGTTAAATGGAGACGCTCTAGGTGGCGGATGCGAACTAGCAACAGCATGCGACATTCGTATTGCAAAGGAAAGTGCAAAGTTTGGTTTTGTACAATCGAATCTAGGTATTCTTCCTGGATGGGGTGGTGGTGTCCTATTATATGAAAAGGTTCATCCGACCTTCGCGTTACAATGGTTAATGGAAGGCAAAGTATATGACACTCATCTTCTGAAAGATAAAGGATGGATAAATAGAATAGTGGCGGAGCATGAGTTAGAGGATTATGACAAACTATTGCAATCTTACATATCTAAAAATTCTCGCCAGATGCTATTATTAAAAAAACAATATATTAAAAATAGGAAAAGGAATACGCTTTATGGGGATATGTCAGCGGAAGTAGAGCAAACCGCGTCGATATGGGGTTCTGAGGAACATAAATTGGCTGTTGGAAAATTTTTAGCACGTAAATAAGCAAACAATTATTCTATCACACCTATTTTTTGCATACATTGATAGCAAAGAAAGAAGGAGGGGTGTGAATGAATGAAACTCGTCAGGACGCTTGGATGAAAGATGAAGATATTATCTTAGCAGAAACAGTTCTTCGTTATATTAGAGAAGGAAAAACACAACTAGAAGCTTTTAAAGAAGTGGCTAACAAATTATCACGTACACCGGCCGCGTGTGGTTTTCGTTGGAATGCAACCATACGTAAACAGTACCAAGATGCCATTGAATTAGCAAAAGAAGAAAGAAAACAAGGATCCAAAAAAGATGTATGGAAATTAGTGAAAACCGATATACAGGAAAAAGATACCATTGAATCTGCCATTTTTTTATTAGAAAAGATGAAAGCGAAGTTTGAAGAAAATAGTTTGACAAAACAAGAACATGAAGAGATTGTGTCAAACTTAAAAAATGAAAATAAAAGATTAAAAGAAGTTTTAAAAAGACATGAAGAAATATGGACTGATATTGAAAAACTTTTGAATGAAGTGAAGTCTAGTTAAGCTATATATAGCTTGCAGGTAAAAAAGACATGAATGTTTTCATCATTCATGTCTTTTTCAGGAAGTATTTACTTGCTTGCTAGTTCCTTCTCTTTCACACCGACTGGTAACCAAATTAGCGGATTCTCTCCTAAGTCACGCTGTATATCATATTGTGCTTTTTGGAAACCCATTTTTTCCCAGAAACCGTGAGAATTTATTAATGGGTTTGTTTTAATTGGCAAGTTGAAGCTTTTCGCAAAGTCAACCAATGCTTTTCCGTAACCTCTTCCTCGATAATCGGGCAGGACTTCTAGTTTCCAAAGTGTAAGGTAATCTTGTGGAGGATCAAAATAATTATCGTATTCTTTTTTTATTTCTGATAGGCTCATCCTGGCTACAAGATTATTTCCGTAATAAATTCCGTAAAATGGGGATTCACTATTATTCTCAACTATATTATTCTGTAATTCTTCCATCATCGATAATTCCTGATGCCCATACTCTCTGAAACGTTTAAACATTTCAAGTGTTTTATAATTGATTAATAATCTTTCTACTTTTATGTCTTCCATGTAACTCACTCTCCCGAATGTTAGTACTGTAGCACTTGAAGACGCTAACATGATTTTTAATTATAAATAAAGTCTTATAATGATATTATAATATAAAAGCGTTAATTTTTAAACAATAAGAAAATTACTTAAAAATGATATTCTTTGAGCTAAATTATTATTCATTTGATACAATATATGAGAAAGTGGTAACTGAAAAAAAGTAAAAGGTTTTGCTATGTGAATAAAGGGTTAGGGGTTTAGGGATGGTTAATTTCATTGTTTATATCTTCGCGTTTCTTATTACAATACCTATGATAGCTACAGCACTCGTATATTTCATTTCTTTGAAATTGCAACGTATCAAAAAGAAAGCATTTCATACAGCTGTGAATTGGACAACTATTTTTTATGTGATAGCAGTAATAATTCTTTTCCAAATTAATTTTTCAATTAAATCTACGGGCTATATATTAATATTTATTCTTGGTGTTCTAACGATAATTATTTTGTATCAATGGAAAGTTGGTGTAGAAATAGAATTAAAAAAGGCATTTAGAGTTTTATGGCGATTTTGCTTTTTATTATTTCTATTGATCTATATTTTATTGGTATGTATCGGTATTATAATGAGAATATTTTAAAATGTAAAAAATCGTCGGTTTAGAAAAGGTAAACAGATTAAATGAAAAATACAGGGTATTTATGTACAATACAAGATGGACTATTTAGTTAAAGGAGTACAGAATTTATGCGGATTGATCCAATACGGATATCTAATCAAAATAAACTGGTTTCCGATTATCGACAAATGAAGGATAATGTCATGGAATTTTTCGATTATTCCCCATTTAGTAGTTTTGAGCAAAGGGTGAATGATTTAAAAAGGAGAAATTTTGATCGGATAGGTTTAACAGAAGTCTTACATAAAATAAACAAAGAGTGGAGTGCGCCAAAATCTACCTTGCAAAGCATCGAACGATTAAAAGACACCGATAGCGTTGTGGTTGTAGCAGGTCAACAGGCTGGGTTACTAACAGGCCCGATGTATACAATAAATAAGATAATCTCAATTTTACAGTTAGCAAAACAACGTGAGTCTAAACAACAAATACCTGTTGTTCCAGTATTTTGGATAGCGGGAGAAGATCATGATTTTGATGAAATTAATCATATCTATTTGCCTGAAGAATCACGGATGAGAAAATACAAGGTAAAGCAACAGGGAGCAGGTAAAAGTTCTGTTTCACACATTGGGATGGACAAAGAAGAAGTAACTATCTGGCTAAATCAGCTCTTTACGCAATTAGAAGAAGCCGCTTATACGAACGAATTATATACCTCAATAATGGCATGTTTAGAGCAATCCAGGTCATATACAGACTTTTTCGCAAGACTTATTTTCCAATTATTTCCTGATGAGGGCTTGGTGTTAATGGATTCTGCACATCCGCTTGTGCGTGAACTTGAGAAATCCTATTTTGTACAATTGATAGAAAAACAGTCATTAATCAGTAGTGAAGTAAATAAAACATTGGAGAAACTTAAAGCTTATGGTTATTCGGTTCCATTAGATGTTGATGAGAATAGTGCCAATTTATTTTATCATCGAGATAATGAGCGTGTGTTACTCATGAGAAATAGTGAGAATAACTGGGTGGGGAAACAAAATGAAGTAGTTTTATCTACTAAAGAATTAATTCGTATTGCTGAGAACAAACCTGAGCTATTAAGTAATAACGTTGTAACAAGACCCTTGATGCAGGAATTATTATTTCCGACTCTAGCTTTTGTTGGCGGGCCAGGGGAAATCAGTTATTGGTCTGCTCTTAAACCAGTTTTTGAATCCTTTAACATAAAAATGCCACCAGTTTTGCCGCGATTATCCTTTACTTACATTGATCGTAAAGTAGAAAAAGTACTGGAACGATTTGATCTTTCAATAGAACCGGTGGTGAATCATGGTCTAGAAAATTATAAACACGAATGGCTTAAAAGTAAGTCTGAGCCACCAATTCAAGATTTGGCTGATCAGCTAAAAAAGGCAATAGAAACAGCGCACGCCCCTATAAGGGACCTTGCGCAGGAAATACGTTCGGACATAGGAGAGTTAGCTGAAAAAAACTTAGACTATTTATATAAAGATGTTGAATTCATAGAGGGTCGTATAATTAAAGCGGTGGAAGAAAAATATAAACGTGAATTAAGGGAATTAGATTATATTCAATTGACCCTTCGTCCAGACGGCTTTCAGGAACGTACATGGAATCCGCTACCCTTTATTAATAAATATGGGCTCGATTTTATTAAGGCGACCACAAATTATGAGTGTTCATTTTCTGAGGAACATTATCTTGTATACTTGTAGTGCTTTTAAATGTTACAGTTGATAGAAATTGTTGACTTATTTAATTAAGAATAAATAACTAATGAAGCAGCCGGAGCGAATGATCGCACATATCAAACATAAGTGTGAGCGAGAACTACACTATTCTGAATTAAATATATCAACGTTCTATGTAAAATATGGAACAAAGTTATGTGTGAAAAGCAAAAATCTTTTAGAAAATAACTTAGAGAATCATCCATTATTAAAAAGTTTCCACTGGTTCCCCCACCTTCCACCACCAATTGAATAATACATGTTAAAAAGCTGCTATCACAAGTGATAACAGCTTTTTTTATTGTTTGAAAATGAATGATAAAACTAGATTTATAAAAAATATAAATATTTTTGTAATACTGGTGGTGAATAGTGGGGGAATGTGGTAATATTAGAATTATGAAAGTGGGGCGCATTGTATGTTCATGGGTGAATTTCAACACAACATTGATCCAAAAGGTAGAATTATTGTCCCGTCCAAGTTCCGTGAAGATCTTGGAGAAGCTTTTGTTGTGACCCGTGGACTAGATAAATGTTTATTTGCTTATCCGATGGAAGAGTGGAAAATTTTAGAAGAAAAATTAAAGAAACTCCCACTAACAAAAAAAGATGCTAGAGCCTTTACTCGTTTTTTCTTTTCCGGCGCAGTAGAATGCGAAGTGGATAAACAGGGAAGAATAAATATTCCACAGACACTTAGGAAATATGCTGCATTGGAAAAAGAATGTGTAGTAATTGGTGTATCGAATCGTATTGAATTTTGGGCTAATGAAAATTGGGAAGAATATGTGGAGGAATCTGAAGAATCCTTTGCTGAAATTGCCGAGAATCTCATGGACTTTGATATATAGCAATTTTTGAAGAGTGTCTATAAACAACATCTAGAATAAAAAAGTGGGTGTAAGTATGTTTGAACATTACAGTGTATTAAAAGATGAAACAATTAGAGGATTAGCGATTAAAGAAGATGGCACATACATAGATTGTACACTTGGCGGTGGAGGCCATTCAGAACAAATAGCTTCCAGATTAAATGATAATGGTTTATTAATAGCATTTGATCAAGATCTGGATGCATTAGAAGCAGCAAAAAAAAGATTACAGAAATACCAAAGTCGGATTCTCTTTGTCCATGCTAATTTTAGACAAATGGAAAAAGAATTACAGGATCATGGTATTGAACATGTAGATGGTATTTTATTTGATTTAGGTGTTTCTTCTCCGCAATTAGATAGGGGAGAAAGAGGTTTCAGTTATCATCAAGATGCCAAACTGGACATGCGTATGAATCAAACAGATCTTTTAACTGCTTACGAAATTGTAAACAATTGGTCGTATAACCAATTAGTTTCCATTTTTTTTCGCTATGGTGAAGAAAAATTTTCTAAACAAATTGCTAGAAAGATTGAGCAATACCGCGAAACAAAATCAATTGATACAACACACGAATTAGTAGAAATTATTAAAGATGCAATTCCTGCGCCTGCTAGAAGGAAAGGTGGACATCCGGCCAAAAGAATTTTTCAAGCGCTGCGTATTGCTGTAAATGATGAGTTAGAAGCGTTTAATGATGCGATTCATCAAGCGGCTAGAGTTGTGGATACTAACGGAAGAATTGCAGTGATTACGTTTCACTCATTAGAAGATAGATTATGTAAACAAGCTTTCAAAAAATGGAGTACACCCAAAGATACACCCCGGAATCTGCCGATTATACCTAAAGAGTTCGAAGCTCCATTCAGGTTAATTACAAGAAAACCAATTGCTGCAGGGGACGAGGAATTAGAAAAAAACCGAAGATCGCGTTCGGCGAAACTTCGAATCGTTGAGAAGGTTAATCCATGGAATGAAGAATTTACTTATGAAGAAGGGTGGAAGAAGTAATGAGTGCAAATCATGCCCGCAGCTGGCAACATTTAAATCCACAGCGAACTCCTCAAAAAGAACCAAAAGTCAATGTGAAAGTGAGAAAAAATGGATGGATTACTAAAGGTGAAAAGGTAATCTATTCTCTTGTCTTTGTTTCAATGATAATCTCAGGTGTTTTTATGGTTTCTTATGCATCCACAACGGATACTTTAAACAGAGAAGTTCAAACATTGGAACAAACGGTTAATAACCAAAAAATTACCAATGAAGGACTTGTTTTTGAGAAAAAAGAACTAAGTCGTCCAGAAAGAATTCTAGAAATCGCAAAGGAGAAAGGTTTAAAAATTCAAGATGCTGAAGTGAAACAAGCTAAGAGTTTTAGCAACTAGGTAAGGTGAATTAGTATGAGAAAGAGTAAAACGACCCACTTCATGTCTGCGGTATTAATACTTTTCTTTTCAACAGTATTTATTATTTTAACAGGAAGGTATATGTATATTCAGGCAACTGGAGAAATTGATGGAATTTCATTAGAGGAATTTGCAAAAGAAAAACGGACATCTTCCTATACAATTAATTCTGAAAGAGGAAAGATTTATGATAACAACGGAATGACACTTGCTTATGATATGCCAGTTTACAAGATGTATGCGATTGTTCGGGAGGAATATTCTGAAAACCTGGACAAACCAAAACACGTCGTTGATCCTAAGAAGACTGCTGAAGCGTTAGCACCTATTCTCGAAGTAGAAGAAAGTGTCATACTGGAACGGATAGAAGAAGGTATAGAAAGTGATAGATTCCAAGTAGAGTTTGGAAAAGCAGGGAATCAAATTTCACAACAGGATAAAGAACAGATTGAAAAGTTAAATCTACCAGGAATTAATTTCCAGGAAGACTCCTTACGTAATTATCCCAACGGAACATTCGCCTCTCATATTATAGGATTTGCTAGAAATGAGGAAAAGGAGTTAGAAGACGGAACAATCATTGAAGAAATCACTGGTATAGCCGGAATTGAAAATGAAATGAATGAATTACTAAAAGGGAAAGATGGCTATATTTCTTACCAGCGTGATAAATATAATGATCGTTTATTAAATCCAAATGAAATTATTACGGAGCCAGAAGATGGGGACGATGTTTATCTGACCATTGACCAGAAAATACAAACCTTAGTGGAGGATGTTCTAAGCCAAGTAGAAGAAGAGTACAATCCTGAACGAATGACAGCGGTAGTAATGAATCCCAAAACAGGAGAAGTACTAGCTATGGGTAATCGGCCAAGTTATAATCCGAATAATCCAGCAAATGTAGAGAACTGGTATAATGATGTCATCTCTACCCCGTTCGAACCAGGGTCTACCGTGAAGATTTTCACCTGGGCAGCTGCAATTGAAGAAGGTGTTTATAATGGTGAAGAAGGGTATAAAACTGGTAGTTACCAAGTAAATGAGCAAATTTCTCCAATCCATGATCATAATGGTGGGAAGGGTTGGGGAACTATTTCTTATGATGAAGGTTTTTCTCGATCATCCAATGTAGCTGCGGCTAAACTGGCATGGGAAAAGATAGGGACGGAAAAATATTTTGATTATCTACAAGCATTTGATTTAGATGAGAAGTCTGATATTGATTTACCAGGTGAAGTGGCTGGAGAGATTCTGTATAATTGGCCGCTTGAGAAGATTACTACTTCATTTGGACAAGGGTCCACGATGACACCAATGCAACAAATAAAAGCAGTGTCTGCCATTGCTAATAAAGGAAAAATGGTCCAACCATATGTCATTGAAAAAATAGTAGATTCCACTACTGGTGAAATAATTGAAGAAAAGTCACCAAATATAGTCGGGCAACCAATATCCGAGGATACAGCGAATCATGTATTAGCTTTGATGGAATCAGTGGTTGTAGGAGAACATGGAACAGGTAAAAAGTTTAAATTAGAAGATTACACTACAGGTGGAAAAACAGGTACTGCAGAGATTCCTAATCCTAATGGCGGTGGTTATTTAACGGGTAGGAACAATTATATTTTTTCTTTTCTTGGTGCAGCACCAATTGATGATCCTCAATTAGTAATGTATGTATCTGTTAAACAACCGAAACTAGAAAACTATGAAGTAGGTTCGGATCCTGTTTCATTCATTTACCGCAATGTGATGGAAAATAGTTTACATTATTTAGATATTAATCCAGATAAAGAGCAAGAAAATGAATCAACTGTATTTGAAATTCCAGAAATAATGGAAAAGGATACATCCCAAGTGGTGCACCAATTTGCTGAAAATGATCTAAATGTAACAGTAATTGGTGAAGGTGAGAAAATAGTGAAAGCAAATGTAAAAGAAGGAGACACCGTAATACCACACGAGAGAATTATTTTAGTGACTGATAAACCAACTATGCCAAACGTAATTGGTTGGTCCATAAGAGATGTCTTACAATTGGCAGACTTGACCAATTTGAAACTGGAGACCTTTGGTAATGGTTATGTTATCTCTCAAAATATTAAAGAAGGAGCTGCAATTAAAGAAAATGATTATGTAGCTATCGAATTGATTCCTCCTGGTGAAGAGACTAGTGGAGAAAATGATGAAGATGAAGCGGGAAATATAGAAGATATGGAAAATAACTCAAATGATTAAGCTAGTTTAGAAACAGTGTTCTATTCATTTTTTTAACATCATATAGTTGATACAAGCCTACCTATGAAAAGGGGATTTAGAAGATGAAGCGTGTATCCACTGTTACGGTTAGAAAACGAATAGTAACTGTTTTTCTTTTTGCCATCTTAATTTTTACTATTATTACCATTCGACTAGGTTATGTTCAATTTTTCTTAGGCGATGAATTGGTCGGACAAGCTACGGATTTATGGACAAGGGATATCGAATTTGAACCAGAACGAGGAAATATTTTGGATACAGAAGGAGAGGTGTTGGCGGAGAATGTAACAGCTCCTTCCATAGTAATCGTCCCAAGACAAATTGAAAATCCTGAAGATACAGCTGCTAAGCTGTCAGAAATATTAGATATGGAAAAAGAAAAGGTTTTGGAAAAAATCACAAAAAATGCTTCCAGTGTCAATATACGCCCAGAAGGAATTAAGATATCAGCGAATCAGGAAAAAGCAATACGAACTTTGAATATGAATGGTGTGTACCTTTCGAAGGATTCAAAACGTCATTATCCATTGGGAGATGACTTATCACATGTGTTAGGATTTGCGGGAATTGATAATCAAGGGCTAATGGGGCTGGAGCTTTATTATGATGACAAATTGAAAGGTGAAAAGGGGAGTCTTGCCTTTTATTCAGATGCGAAGGGGAGAAGATTAGAAACCCTAGCTGATATATATTATCCACCAAAGGATGGTTTACACCTTAAAACAACGATTAATTCAAAGGTACAAACAATTATTGAACGGGAATTAGACTTAGTCGAGACTAAATATGATCCGGATTCAGCATTAGCCATTGCGGTAAATCCTAAAACTGGTGGTGTGCTTGGTATGTCTTCAAGACCAAACTTTCATCCAGAAAATTATATGGATGTGGATCAGTCTATCTTTAACAGGAATTTGCCGATTTGGAGTACTTATGAGCCTGGTTCTACTTTTAAGATTATTACGCTTGCTGCAGCACTTGAAGAAGATGCTGTTGATTTAGAGGAAGATGAATTTAATGATGATGGATCAATTGAAGTTGGTGGAGCCAATATTCACTGTTGGAAAAGTGGTGGGCATGGTCACCAATCTTATTTAGAAGTTGTGCAAAATTCCTGCAACCCAGGATTTGTTAATCTTGGTCAAATGCTTGGTACCGAAAAATTGTTTTCATATATTGACGGTTTCGGATTTGGAGAGAAAACAGGAATTGACTTGCAAGGGGAAGCCAATGGGATTTTATTTAAACCTGAGAATGTTGGCCCTGTAGAGCTTGCAACGACATCTTTTGGTCAAGGTGTTTCAGTAACTCCAATTCAGCAAGTTATGGCCGTTGCAGCGGCTATTAATGGAGGTTATTTATATGAACCACATCTTGCTGATGAGTGGATAAATCCACAAAATGAAGAAGTAGTTGAAAAAATGGAACCTAATTTAAAAGGGAGAGTCCTATCAGAAGCTACTTCCAAAGAGCTTCGATATGCACTTGAAAGCGTAGTTGCACAGGGGACAGGGAGACCGGCATATGTTGAAGGATATCGGGTTGGGGGAAAGACAGGTACAGCTCAGAAGGTAGGACCAAATGGTGGTTATCTTGAAAATAATTATATTGTATCTTTCATTGGGTTTGCACCAGCAGATGATCCTGAAATAGTTGTTTATGTTGCAGTAGATAACCCGAAAAACACCATTCAATTTGGTGGCGTAGTTGCAGCGCCAGTTGTTGGTACAATCATAGGAGATAGTCTTCGAGCAATGAATGTTGAGCCACGTACTGGTGGTATAAAGAAAGAATATCAGTGGCCGGAAGAACCAGCTGTAGAGGTACCGGATTTAATTGGGTTATCCACAAGTGATTTAGCTGAAATGCTTACAAACCTGTCTATTGAAACAAGCGGAACTGGAAAATATATTATTGAGCAAGCACCTAGTCCAGGTACGAAGTTAGAACCTGGCTCGACTGTCCGAATTTATTTAAGTGAAGACAAAAATGAAAAAAAGAATCGTGAAGATGACTAAAATTTGCTATAATATATGGATGGAAAAATGCTAATTAAATAAAACGCGATACTGTATAAATATTTCGAACTTTTTTAGAGGGTGCTAGCACCCTCTAAAAAATGAGTTTTTATAAGAATACATATGTAGTGCCACTGCAAAGAATATAAATTACCAACGAAAGATTAAATTAAATAAAGGATGTTTTCCATGAAATTAAAAAAATTATTATCAGCAATTCCATTCTACAATGGGAATAGGTTTGATGAAGATTTAGAGATAGTTGATATTGAAATGGATTCAAGAAAGGTTAAACCAGGATTTTTATTTGTTTGTATTTCAGGTTTTACGGTAGATGGCCATCAGTATGCGGACGAAGCGGTGAAAAATGGCGCTGTGGCCATTATTGCAGAAAAGCATATTGAAGCTAAGGTGCCAGTAATAATAGTGAATGACACTTCACGAACTCTAGCAATATTAGCAAATAAGTTTTATGATTTTCCTACAAGCAATATTCCTCTAATAGGCGTGACAGGAACCAATGGAAAAACAACAGTCACATATTTATTAGAAAAGATTTTTAATGATAATAAAGAAAAGACTGGTATCATTGGAACCATTCAGATGAAAATTGGTGGAGATACATATTCTACTCCTAATACAACTCCGAATGCTTTAGATCTCCAACGCTTCTTTAAGAAAATGTCTGATGAGCAGGTTGAACAAGGAATTATGGAGGTATCTTCCCATGCTCTGGATTTAGGGAGGGTGTATGGTTGTGATTATGATGTTGCCATATTTACCAATTTGTCCCAGGATCATTTAGATTATCACAAGGATTTAGATGATTATCTTCGTGCGAAGAGTCTGTTGTTTAGTCAATTAGGAAATAATTACAATCAAGATAAACAAAAATTTGCGGTTATTAATGCAGATGATACTTCTTCTGATCTTCTAATGAGGAGTACAGCGCAACATACTCTAACATACGGATGTCAGAAAAAAGCTGATATATCAGCAGAGAACATAAAACTCGACGCTTCTGGTACCTCTTTTATGTTAGTCACTCCTATTGGTAGCCTTCATATCCATAGCAAATTAATAGGTATGTTTAATATTTACAATATGCTTGCTGCTTCTGCTGCAGCTATAGCTAGAGGTGTTTCATTAGAGGTTATCAAATCAGCCTTAGAGAGCATAAAAGGAGTAAATGGCCGTTTTGAAGCAGTAGATGTTGGTCAGGATTACACAGTAATTGTTGATTACGCACACACACCCGACTCGTTAGAAAATGTATTACAAACTGTTAAGGAATTTGCAGAGAACGATATATATGTAGTAGTTGGTTGTGGAGGAGATCGTGATCGTACGAAGCGGCCTTTAATGGCACAGATAGCTCAAAAGTATACAGATTTGGCCATCTTAACATCCGATAATCCGAGAACGGAGGATCCGATGGCGATTCTAGAGGATATGGTGGAAGGATTAGTCGAGGCAAATGATTATGAAGTTATTGCAGATAGAAAAGAAGCAATCCAAAAAGCAATCCATTACGCAAAAAAAGATGATATTATATTAATTGCAGGAAAAGGACATGAAACATACCAGCAAATCGGTCATGTTAAGTATGATTTCGATGATAGAGAGATTGCCAAAAAAGCAATGAAAGCTAAGGGGAAATGAGAATGTTATTTACGACAAAAAGCTTAATCACTTTGTTCCCTACTACACAAGGAAAAGTGGATGAACCTATAGAAATACACGAGGTAAATACGGATAGTCGGATTGATACGAGCAATTCTCTTTTTATTCCACTTGTTGGTGAAAACTTTGACGGGCATCAATTTGTTATGCAAGCGTTGGAACAAGGTGCCGTTGCTGTTTTGTGGGAAAAAGAGAGAACTCTCCCTTCCAGCATTCCTAATGATTTTCCTGTATTCTTTGTGGAAGACACGTTAGATGCACTTCAAAAACTTGCTAGTTATTATCGGGAAATGGTCAATCCTATTGTTATAGGAATTACTGGCTCTAACGGTAAGACCACTACAAAAGATTTAGTGGCTTCAGTCGTTAAGTCATCTTTTGTTACGCATTATACAAATGGAAACTTCAACAATCATATTGGAATGCCTTTAACCATCCTTTCGATGGAAAGGGGAACAGAAGTACTCATCTTAGAAATGGGAATGAGTGGTTTTGGTGAAATTGATTTATTATCCAAAATAGCAAAACCAGATTATGCTATTATTACCAATATTGGAGAATCACATATTGAATTTTTAGGCTCGAGAGAAGGTATTGCTAAAGCAAAAATCGAAATTCTTAATGGATTAAGTAAAAATGGGAAAGTTATTATTGATGGAGATGAAAGTCTTCTTCAATTATTGCACAATAAAACCAATACCATTACATGCGGTTTTGGCGATGCCAATGACTTATCTATTGTTGAATGTAAAGTAACTGCAAAGGAAACTATTTTCACTTTATCAGATGGAGAAACGTATAAGGTACCTCTATTTGGGAAACATCATGCGAAAAATGCATCATTCGCAATAGCTATTAGTGATTGCTTGGGAATAGATGTTAAAAAAAGACAAGACGCTTTGCTTTCGGTTCAGAAAACTGGCATGCGTTTTGATTTAATAAAGGGTATGAATGGTGTAACTATCATTAATGATGCATATAATGCCTCTCCAACATCCATGAAAGCTGCCATTGAGGTAGTGAAAGAGATGGAAGGATTTCAAGAAAAAGTACTTGTCTTAGGGGATGTATTAGAACTTGGTGACCATGCAGAGTATTTGCATGAATCTGTTGCTGATGTTATAGAATCACCAATTACTGCAGTTTTTACTTTGGGAGAATATGCTAAACTTATTACACAATCTATAGAAAGAAATAATACAATCCATTCACAGCATTTAACTAGCAAAGAGGAATTGTTAGAGGTTCTAATGCCGTATATGAGAGAAGATACACTAGTTTTATTTAAAGCTTCAAGAAGATTAAAATTTGAAACACTTATACAGGAATTAATAAATTAACCAGCATCTTAGCGGACGGTTAGGGTACGAGGAGGAATAATTATGGATATAACTATCATACTAGTAACAATTGCAATAGCATTTCTAATTACCGTCCTTTTATCTCCCATTTTCATCCCCTTATTAAGAAGGTTGAAATTTGGTCAAAGTATACGAGAAGAAGGACCAAAATCACACATTAAAAAAACCGGCACCCCTACAATGGGTGGAATTATGATTGTTTTGGGGATTATTATTACATCTATCATTATGGTTTATAAAGTGAATGAAAATAATGTAAGTTTTGAATTTTGGTTACTAATATTTGTTCTGGTTGGATATGGAATATTAGGGTTTTTAGACGATTTTATTAAAGTAGCAATGAAGCGTAATCTAGGCTTGACTTCCAAACAAAAAATGCTTGGACAAATAATAATTGCGCTTATATTTTTCTTTATACTAAGACAAGAAGGTTTCTCTACATATATTCAAATCCCTGGAACTGGAATTGAATGGGATTTAGGATGGTTTTATGCCATTTTAATTATTGTTATTCTTGTTGGTGCATCCAATGCCGTAAACTTAACAGATGGTTTAGACGGGCTATTAGCAGGAACAGCTGCTATCGCTTTCGGTGCTTATGCGATATTGGCCTTGTTCCTAGGAGCTAATTCGGAAATAGCTATATTCTCTTTAGCGGTAGTCGGATCTTTGTTAGGCTTTTTAGTTTTCAATGCACACCCAGCTAAAGTATTTATGGGAGATACTGGCTCATTGGCATTAGGTGGAGCTATAGCAGCAGTAGCAATTTTAACGAAAACAGAAGTCCTTTTAGTCATAATTGGAGGGGTATTTGTACTTGAAACATTATCCGTTATTATTCAAGTTATCTCATTTAAGACAACTGGTAAACGAGTGTTTAAAATGAGCCCCTTACATCATCATTATGAATTATTAGGTTGGTCTGAATGGCGTGTTGTAACTACATTTTGGTTAGTTGGACTTATTTTTGCTGTGTTAGGCATATATATTGAGGTGGGCTTACTTTGAGAAAACTGATTGATTTTCCATTTTCGAAAGTCCTTGTTTTAGGCTTAGCTAAAAGTGGAACGGCTGCAGCTAAAATACTGTTAGCAAATGGAATAGCTGTAAAAGTGAATGATATGAAATTAAAAGAAGAGGACTTGGAAGTAAAGGAATTACAAGAGATGGGAGCAGAAGTGATAGTTGGTTCTCATCCACTTTCAGTACTAAATGGGATGAAACTAATTGTTAAGAATCCAGGAATTCCCTATGAAAATCCAATTATTGTAGAGGCTGAAAAAAGGGGGATTCCAGTTATTACTGAAATCGAGATTGCTTATCGATTAGCTGGTGACTCCATTATCGGCATTACCGGTTCCAATGGAAAAACAACAACAACAACTCTGATAACGGAATTTTTAAATGAAAGTAATAAGCAGGCAAAAGTTGCTGGCAATATTGGAATTGTAGCAACAGAGGTCGCGCAGTCATTACGAGAAAATGAAACAATGGTGTTAGAGTTATCTTCGTTTCAATTACAAGGCGTGGAAACGTTCCGGCCTAGAATAGCTGTTTTATTAAATATTTTTGAAGCTCATATAGATTATCACAAGACATTTGATAACTATAAACAAGCTAAATTTAATATCTTTAAAAATCAAACGAGTGATGATTATTTAGTATATAATGCGGAGGATCCGACAATTAATGCAGAATTAGGCAATGTTACGGCAAACTTAGTGCCATTTTCTGTTAAAAGAAAAATGGATCAGGGTGCATGGCTAAATGAAGAGAGTATTTATTTTAAGGATGAAAAGGTTATTGATCTTAAAGACATTGTACTAGTGGGTGAACATAACCTGGAAAATATCTTAGCTGCAATCGCCGCAACTAAATTAAACGGAGCCACCAATGAAGGTATTAAAAAGGTTTTATCTGTATTTGCTGGAGTGAAACATAGACTTCAATTTATAGATAATATCCAAGGACGTTTATTCTATAATGATTCAAAAGCTACAAATATCTTGGCAACTCAGAAAGCTTTATCCTCTTTCCATACACCAGTTATATTATTAGCAGGAGGGTTAGATAGAGGAAATGAGTTTGATGATTTAGCTCCATATTTAAAGCGTGTCAAAGCAATGGTAGTCTTCGGTGAGACGAAGCATAAATTGAGGCAACTAGGTCAAAATGAAGGTATTGAGGTAATTGAGACGGTCGAAAATATAGAAAAAGCTGTAGAGAGAGCATTTTCTATTTCAGATGAAGGAGATACGATTTTGTTATCACCTGCCTGTGCGAGTTGGGATCAGTATCGTACTTTTGAAGAAAGAGGTGACATGTTTATACAAGCCGTGCATAAACTATTGTAGGAGGGGCTTGTATAAATAGTTAATTTTATAGAAGAATGCCCCTATCTATCCATTCTAGGTAAAGGGGTGTTTTTTTGGTTAAAAAACGTCTGGATGATCAGAGTAAACCCGATTATTTTTTATTATCGGTTATTATTGGCTTACTATTGGTAGGAGTGGTAATGGTTTACAGTTCATCTTATGTCTGGTCAGAGTATAAGTTTGATGATCAATTTTTTTATCTGAAAAGGCAATTGCTATTTGCAGGTGCGGGTGTCATTGCAATGTTCTTTTTCATGTTCATTCCTTATAGTACCTGGAAAAAGTATTCAAAAATGATACTGCTGATATGTTTTATATTACTAATACTTGTGCTAATACCAGGAATAGGTTTAGTGCGCGGAGGAGCACAAAGCTGGATAGGTGTTGGTTCATTTAGTATTCAGCCCTCAGAGTTTATGAAACTTGGATTAATTATCTTCTTAGCAAATTTACTTGCCACTGGACAAAAATACATCACCTCTTTTAAAAAGGGATTCTTGCCATGCCTCTTATTGGTTTTTACTGCATTTGGCTTAATTATGTTGCAGCCGGATTTGGGAACAGGTATGGTTCTGGTTCTCACTTGTATGGTAATGATTTTTGTTGCAGGTGCAAGGCTATCGCACTTTTTTGGACTAGCTGCATTGGGCGTTTTTGGTTTAGTAGGTTTAATAGCTTCTGCTCCATATCGTATGGATAGAATTACAGCTTTTCTCAATCCTTGGGAAGATCCGCTTGGGGATGGATTTCAGATTATACAGTCTTTATATGCGATTGGACCAGGTGGTTTAATGGGGCTTGGATTAGGGAATAGTTTACAAAAGTATTTCTATTTGCCAGAACCACAAAATGATTTTATATTTGCTATTATAGGTGAAGAATTAGGTTTTATCGGTGGAACTATAGTCATCCTGCTTTTTGGTTTATTATTATGGAGAGGAATAAAAGTTTCGCTGGAAGCTCCAGATTTGTTTGGCCGTCTACTTGCTCTTGGAATAGTTTCCATGTTAGCAGTTCAAGCTATGATTAATATTAGTGTAGTAATCGGATTAATTCCTGTAACGGGAATTACGTTACCATTTTTAAGTTATGGAGGATCGTCTCTAACATTAACACTCTGCTCTGTAGGAATATTATTAAATATCAGTATTTACTCTAAGATATAGTATTGATTACTTACGGAAAAATTTGGCAGGCGATTTTAGTAAAAAACTTGATAAACTCATGAATGTGCACTGTATGTTTACCTGTATTTTATGATATAATTCATGTAACTGAATAAAACGGCATATTAAATGCCGTTTATTCTTTTAATTTTCTAAAAAGGAAGAAATGGAGATGAGTAAAAAAAATATTGTTTCAATTGAGGATCGCATTCCAAAATTAAAACAAGCACGCAAAAAAAAAGCAAATCAACGTTTAATTTTTTATCTATCAATCTTTTTCTTCTTAATATCGGTAATCGTCTATGTACAATCGCCTTTGAGTCATGTTAAGACGATAAATGTACAAGGGAATGTACACATGAATGAAAGTGAAATCATTCATCTAAGTCAACTATCATCTGATACAAATATTTGGATGATTGATTTTGGTTCCATAAAAACGGCAATCAAAAATAATCCTATTGTAGATGATGTTGAAGTAAGCAGGAACTTACCATGGACTGTAAATATCGAGATAACCGAACATAATGTTATCGGATATTTAAAGGACGAAAATAATTATTTTCCAATTCTTGCCACTGGAGTTGTATTGAATGATATGGGACAAGCTACCTACAATGGAAATTCACCGATGCTTGTTGACTTTTCAAATGATGAAGTTATAACCCGAATGGCGAAAGAATTAAATGAATTACCCGGAAGTATTGCTAATCTCATCTCTGAAATTCATTGGAAACCAACAGAAGATAACGAAAATAACATCTTTATATATATGAATGATGGTTATATGGTGGATGGGACAATTCGTAATTTTTCAGAAAGAATGAAAGTCTATCCATCGATTGTTTCGCAATTGGAACCTGATGCAGAAGGGATTATACATATTGGTGTAGGAGTTTACTTTGAATCATTTGAACCAAACGCTTCTGATGAAAATGATCTGGAAGAAATTCCAGAAGAATCACTTGAGTAATGGTTTATCAAACCCATTAAAAACTGAAATTTTAACGAATCTATATAATCAAAGGTATAAAGATTAGAAAAGAGAAAAGATTTTTCAAAAAAATTAAAGGAATACGCTTTTTTTTGTGGAAATACCTATATATATTTACTTTTTTTCTCTTAATCTATTAACCTGAAAAAATGAATTAATTGGAATGTATGAAATACCATACTTGTAATTAAACATGGATAAATAAAAACCTACTCGTCGCGTTAAGATAATTCCTTTAATTAGTATTTCTGTGGGAGAACATAACAGTGTAAGGGAGTAATCATCTTAGTTACTCCGCCATGCCATGTAACGAGTAATTAGTTTTTGTTAAAATCCATGAATGTGTGTACGTTTTGAATTTGGAGGTGCCTTTCTTTGAATAACAGTGAAATATTAGTAAGTCTTGATATAGGAACATCAAAAATTAAAGTAATAATAGGAGAAGTATTAAACGATTCATTAAACATTATTGGAGTAGGTACTGCAAAATCCAATGGAATGAAAAAAGGTGCAATTGTCGACATTGATCAAACAGTACAATCCATTAGAAATGCAGTAGAGCAAGCAGAACGAATGGTAGGCATGCATATCGAGAGAGTTGTCGTAGGAATTAATGGTAGTCATATCGAACTGCAACCTTGTCATGGTGTAGTAGCTGTTCAAAGCGAAAATCGGGAAATTAGTGATGAAGATATTAGAAGAGTGATTGATGGTGCACAAGTAGTTTCTATTCCACCGGAACGTGAAATAATTGATGTCATCCCTAAGCAATTTATTGTTGATGGGTTGGATGAAATCTCAGATCCACGAGGAATGATAGGTGTCCGGTTAGAAATGGAAGGAACAATTATTACTTGTTCTAAAACTGTTCTCCATAATATTCTAAAATGTGTGGAACGGGCGAATTTAGAAATAGCAGATATTTGCCTGCAACCACTAGCTACTGGTACGATAGCATTATCTCCTGATGAGAAAAACATGGGTGTGGCATTAATAGAAGTTGGTGGCGGATGTTCGACAATATCTGTATTTGAAAATGATCATTTGCAGGGAACTAGTGTTGTCAACTTAGGTGGAAATAATATCACCAAGGACTTATCCATTGGTTTGCGCACGTCTACAGAAGAAGCAGAAGATGTGAAATTAAATTATGGACATGCATTTTATGATGATGCTCAAGAAGAAGAAACGTTTGAAGTTTCTATCATTGGAAGCAATAATAGAGAAACATTCAACCAGCTAGATATTTCTGATATGATAGAAGCGAGACTTGAAGAAATATATGCATTTGCAGAAAGAGAAATTCGTAAAATGGGTTATCAGGAATTACCTGGCGGATACGTGCTAACAGGCGGGACTATGGCAATGCCAGGAGTTTTAGAACTTGCTCAGGATTTATTCCGTTCTAATGTCCGTATTGCAATTCCAGATTACATAGGTGTAAGAGAACCTCAGTTTACTGCTGGTGTAGGAATTCTGCAATTTGCGCATCGAAATGCAAGGATTCAAGGTAAAGAATTATATCCTGCAGTAAGAGCAGAAACTAATGAGCCTAAACCAAAGCGTAATCCAAAACAAATAAATTCAGAAGAACCAAAAGAGAAAAAGAAGAAAGAACCTGGAAAAGTTGGGAATCTATTTAAATGGTTCTTTGATTAAAAGACCATAGAATAATTTAATAGTTAAATATTCTATAAAACTCTTGGGATTTTACATAGAAATTAGGAGGAACTAAATATGTTAGAGTTTGATACCAATATGGATGAACTGGCAACGATAAAAGTTATTGGTGTTGGCGGTGGCGGAAATAATGCTGTCAACAGAATGATTGATCATGGTGTTGAAGGTGTTGAGTTTATTGCTGTTAATACGGATGCTCAAGCATTAAATCTCTCAAAAGCAGAGCTTAAAATACAAATTGGCGGAAAATTAACTAGAGGTTTAGGGGCAGGTGCTAACCCTGAAGTAGGAAAAAAAGCTGCCGAGGAAAGTAAAGAACAAATTGAAGAAGTACTTCAAGGAGCAGATATGGTATTCGTCACTGCTGGAATGGGCGGAGGAACTGGTACTGGAGCTGCACCTGTAATTGCTCAAGTTGCAAAGGATTTGGGTGCTTTAACTGTAGGAGTAGTAACTCGACCTTTCTCATTTGAAGGAAGAAGACGTTCTACTCAGGCGGTTTCAGGTATTGATGCTTTGAAGGAAGCGGTTGATACTTTAATTGTTATACCAAATGACCGCTTGTTGGAAATAGTTGACAAAAACACACCAATGTTAGAGGCATTTCGTGAAGCAGATAATGTTCTGCGCCAAGGTGTACAGGGTATTTCTGATTTAATCGCAAAACCTGGTTTAATTAACGTGGACTTTGCTGATGTGAAAACGATTATGATTGATAAAGGTTCTGCATTAATGGGAATAGGTATTGCAACCGGTGAGACAAGGGCAACGGAAGCAGCGAAAAAAGCAATTTCTTCTCCATTGCTTGAAACTTCTATCGATGGGGCTCACGGTATTTTAATGAATATTACTGGTGGTACCAACTTAAGCCTTTATGAAGTTCAAGAAGCGGCTGATTTAGTTACATCTGCAGCAGACAAAGAAGTTAATGTTATCTTTGGATCTGTCATTAATGAAAATCTGAACGATGAAATAGTCGTTACCGTTATTGCAACAGGCTTTGATGAATTAAACAAAAAACAGGAAATGAAACCAAGACAACAACGTCCTGTTATTAGCCACAACCAACATGCAGCAACTAAAGAAGAACCTGTACAGCGTGAGCGCGAACGAGAACGTGAACAGGTACAAAGACCAAGACAAGAAGAGGACGAGTTAGATATTCCTACCTTCTTAAGAAATCGTAATCGAAATAGAAGATAATCTTTATACTAAAAGCAAACGAGTGATACAATCGCTCGTTTGCTTTTTTAATAGTATTTTTTAGATATCTTTTATTTTGATCATAACAAAAGCTATTTGTTGATTAAGAGAATTTTAGTAAGTAGTTGATAGGAACTCCTGATATATTTAATTAAGAATAGTTAGCTCTCGCTTACACTAATGAATGTTTTGTTCTGGGATTCGCTCCGGCAGAATACTTCGCTTTCCGCGGGCACGGCCTCAGCCTCCTCGGAAGAAACCCACTTCCTTGAAAAAGAAGAGCACATTTTCTGCGTGCGATGTTTCGCTGACGAAGCTTTCCTTGTCCTGCGGGAAGAAAAGCCTAGGTGAGACTACGGAGAGCGATAGCTCGGAGTAGGCTCAGCAGCGCCCGCGGAAAGCGTAGTGTATTTCCGTAGCGGACATATAGCAATATTCTTAATTAAAGTAATCAATAGTCTATATAAAATGTAACTTTGTAATTCTACATAACTAAATAAATCTTTTTATAACCATCCTTCGACAATAATAAACCTTGTACCCAAGCCTATTAGCCACATTCTATATATGAGCACGACAAACTTTTCAATAACTAGTTAAAATAAGCCTATTTCTGCATACAAGAAATGACAGACTTTGCTTCCAATATTGGATATACTTCAAATTAAATCCTAACCAACACAACATAATTTATTAAATAAAAGAGTACCGTCCTCTTTTAAGAGAGGAAGAGATAATTGACAATCTATCTAGATGCAGTTTGGGCACTAAATTTTTCCTTAGATTTTATGCTTTTATTACTCACTAAGGCATTAGCAAGAGATAATACTAAGATTGTTAGAGTAACCTTTGGAGCATTCATTGCATCATTGATTGTACCAATTACACTTTTTTACCCTGAGTCATTTTTGACAGGTGTTTTTGGCAAATTAATATATTCTCTTTTTATTATATTATGTTCCTTTGGTTTTATAACGGTTTATCGATATTTGAAATTACTTTTATTATTTTATTTTACGACTTTTGCCATAGGAGGTGGACTACTAGCGTTACATTTTCTCATAAATAGTCCAATTGCGGTATCATCTGGTGGTATGGTTACGTTTAATAAAGGTTATGGAGATCCGGTTAGCTGGTTATTTATTATTATCTGCTTTCCTATTGTGTGGTATTTTACAAAATCCCGTATGGACAAGCACGTGACTGAAAAAATTCGGTATGACCAACTATATTCTGTAACCATCCAAATTAAGGATAAGAGTTTTTCTACAACGGGTTACATAGATAGTGGTAATCAATTGGTGGATCCATTAACTAAAAAGCCAGTTATTATTTGTGATCAAACATTTCTTAAACAATGGTTTACAGAGGACGAATGGCAATGTTTAAAAAAGGCAAATGATGAGTTTGACTTAGACCAGCTTCCTAAAGGTTGGGAAAATAGTATTCAAATTGTACCCTATAAAGGAGTACAGGGGAGCCATATGTATATGTTTGCTATTCGACCAGACTTTTTAATGGTTGATTATGGCGAACAAAAAATCAAAACAAGTAAGCTATTAATAGGCATTCAGTTTGCTGGGTTGACCAAGGATGAAAGCTACCATTGCTTACTTCATCCACAAATTATTCAATTAACAACAATCCATTCAGCATAGAAAGGGAGATGGAATGTGAAATTATGGAAACTACGTCTGCAGTTACGATTAAAGTGGTATAAACTACTTGTTAAATTAGGTGTGAAATCTGATGAAATTTACTATATAGGCGGGAGTGAAGCACTACCTCCCCCACTTTCAAAGCAAGAAGAGCAGGAGTTGTTAGTATTGCTTCCAAAAGGGGATAAGACTGCGAGATCAATTTTAATCGAAAGAAATCTTCGTTTAGTAGTATACATTGCTCGTAAATTCGAGAATACAGGTATAAATATAGAGGATTTAATTAGTATAGGTACTATTGGACTCATAAAGGCAGTTAATACATTTAATCCAGAAAAAAAGATAAAATTAGCAACCTATGCATCCAGATGTATAGAAAATGAAATATTAATGTACTTACGCAGAAATAATAAATTAAAATCTGAAGTTTCATTCGATGAACCACTTAACATTGATTGGGACGGTAATGAATTACTATTATCTGATGTACTAGGGACAGATGAAGACATTATTACAAAGGGCCTTGAATCGGATGTTGATAAAAGTCTATTAAAAGCTGCGCTATCTAAGTTAAATGATCGAGAAAAGCAAATAATGGAGTTACGTTTCGGATTAATAGGGGAAGAAGAAAAAACACAAAAGGATGTAGCAGATATGTTAGGGATTTCTCAATCCTATATTTCTCGTTTAGAAAAGAAAATTATTAGGCGTTTGAAAAAAGAATTTAATAAAATGGTTTAGCCTTATATATCATAGGCTTAGACTGCGAATGGTATTTTTTTCAAGTTCCTGACATTGCATAAAAACCCTCCTGGGGGGAGATACTGTCCATGAACAGCATCACCATCTGGGAGGGTAAACATATGACTAGACATAAAGTTGAGATATGTGGTGTTGATACATCAAAGTTACCAGTACTCAGCAACGAAGAAATGAGAGAATTATTTGTCAGAATGCAACAAGAAGGGGACATTTCTGCACGAGAAGAACTAGTAAACGGTAATTTAAGACTAGTACTAAGCGTGATACAAAGATTTAATAATCGCGGAGAATACGTAGATGATTTGTTCCAAGTTGGTTGTATTGGATTAATGAAGTCAATTGATAATTTTGATTTAGGACATAATGTAAGATTTTCCACGTATGCTGTTCCTATGATTATCGGAGAAATTAGAAGGTATCTCCGAGATAATAACCCTATAAGAGTTTCACGATCACTTAGAGATATCGCTTATAAAGCATTACAAGTGCGAGAAAAGTTGATTAATAAGTCTTCAAAAGAACCAACACCAGCGGAAATAGCAGAGGAAATGGGAATTCCTCACCAGGATATTGTATTTGCAATGGATGCGATACAAGATCCAGTATCATTATTTGAACCAATTTATAATGATGGTGGAGATCCAATCTTTGTAATGGACCAAATTAGTGATGATAAAGATAAAGATTCATCATGGGTTGATAAACTTTCTCTAAAAGAAGGAATGTACAAGCTTAATGAAAGGGAAAAAATGATCTTAAATAAACGTTTTTTTCAAGGGAAAACGCAAATGGAAGTTGCAGATGAAATCGGGATATCACAAGCACAAGTCTCGAGATTGGAAAAAGCGGCTATTAGCCAAATGAATAAGCAGATGTTTGAAGGTTAATATTTGCAATGATAGTGTTTTAACTATAGCTAGGAAGAGGTTTACGAAAACCTCTTCCTTTTTTAATTCTCTACGAAAATATTGTACTAGTCATGCATATATTCATATTAAGGTGGTGATTATTATAGTTACGTTATCAGAATTACAACTAAAAGAGGTCATTTTGATTGAGGACGGAAGAAGACTTGGAAATATTTATGACCTTGAAATTAATCCAAGTACCGGGAGGATTGAAGCATTTATATTGTTAGTACGGGATAAAAAAGGTAACTTCTTTAGTAAATCCGACGAAATTATCATTCCTTGGGATCAGATTGTACGCATTGGGTCTGATGTTATTTTGGTAAGAGAAGCTAAAGGACCACTGCTGTTAGCGCAATCCAATACGCATAAATAGAACTAAACACTACAAAATGTGATAAAATATATCAAAAGCATATGTAGGAGGATAAGGATAAAAATGAATGAACCCTTTCGACAAAGTGATATTTCTTACTTACATATAGAAAAATGGCAACAATTAAACGCGAAATTAATAGCAGGATTTACAACTAGAAATGGAGGAATTAGTAATCCTCCATTTCATTCTTATAATTTTGGTTTTCATGTGAGGGACAATCAAAGACATGTGATACAAAATCGGCACACACTAGCAGGAAAAATACAACTGCCCCTTAAACAATGGGTTTCTGGTGAACAAGTACATCAAACAAATATTAAATTGATTGATCATAATGATATAGGAAAAGGATCGTTATCTTATGATAGCTCTCTTAAAGGAATAGATGGTTTAATCACGAACGAAAAGGGAGTGTTATGTACGGCATTTTTTGCTGACTGTGTCCCATTATACTTTTTTGATCCGGTCACAGAATATATTGGAATTGCTCATGCCGGCTGGAAGGGTACGGTTAATTATATGGCAGAAAAAATGGTTCATGCTTTGACTGAGAAAGGTGTCAACAAAAAAGATCTTTTAGTAACTATCGGTCCCTGTATTTCAAGAGAAATGTATGAGGTAGACGAGAATGTAATAATGAATATTGATAGCAAATATCTAGAAAAAACAGTAGTTCCCAAAGAAAATAATCACTTTTTATTAGATTTAAAACAGTTAAATGTAGAAATCCTTTTACAAAATGGTATATTACGTCATAATATAGAAGTGACAAATTATTGCACATATAAAGATAATGCGTTGTTTTTTTCACACAGAAGAGACAATGGAAAAACAGGAAGAATGCTTGGTTTCCTAGGATATTTAGCTTGAACTTGTCTAGGGAGGAGATTTTAAATGGATGTAGCTAAGAATTTAACAGAAATAGAAGCCAATATAAAAAGAGCTTGTGAGAAAAGTAATCGTAGTTTTGAGGAAATAATGATAATAGGAGTCACGAAATATGTTACAATAGAACGAGCAGAAGAGACTATTGACGCAGGAATTGAAAATCTTGGAGAAAATCGTAATGAAGGATTTCTCGAAAAATACGAGAAAATAGGGAATAGAGCAAACTGGCACTTTATAGGGACCCTTCAATCACGAAAAGTAAAAGATATTATTAACAAGGTAGATTATTTGCATTCCCTGGATAGAGTGTCATTAGCAAAAGAGATTAACAAACGTGCGGAGAAGCCTGTTAAATGTTTTGTTCAAGTTAATGTAAGTGGAGAAGAGTCTAAACATGGACTAGCTAAAGAAGCAGTTATTTCATTTGTTGAAGAGATTAAAAAGTTTCCAAATATTCAGGTCGTTGGCTTAATGACTATGGCACCTCACATCGATGATAAACATGAAATAAGAAAAGTTTTTAGACAGCTAGCCGAACTGAGAGATGAAGTGAGAACAAAAAACTATTCCCATGCACCTTGTGAGTATTTATCTATGGGGATGAGTAATGATTATTCCATTGCCATCGAAGAAGGTGCAACACATATACGTATAGGTTCCAAGTTAGTAGGTAAGTAATATCTGTATATTTATTGTGAGGTGAATGAAATGAGTATTAAAAATAAAATAAAGAATTTTTTTGTTGAAGAGGATTATGAGTACGAATATGTTGAGGAAGAACAAATACCTGAAACAAATCCAATACATTCGAAACAAAAGAATCAAAATGTTGTTAGTTTGACAAGTGTTCAGCAACCGAATTCCAAAGTTGTGCTATGCGAGCCAAGAACGTATAATGAGGCACAGGAGATAGCTGATAATATTGTTAATAAACGTGCAGTTGTAATTAATCTACAACGCGTTGACCGCAATCAGGCAAAACGAATTGTTGATTTTTTAAGTGGGACAGTATATGCGGTTAACGGTGATATTCAGAAACTCGGTGCTGAAACATTTTTATGCACACCTGAGAATATTGATGTTTCTGGATCCATAACAGATAGTTTATTTAGTGAAGATGATTATGATAAAGGATGGTAATAGATGGTTCAAATTTTTCAAATCTTAGATTTAGCACTTAACATATACAGTTGGGGAATCATTATTTATATATTCATGTCATGGTTTCCAGGAGCACGAGAATCTTCATTTGGTGAAATGTTAGGGAGAATTTGTGAACCCTACTTAGAAGTATTTCGTAAATTTATTCCACCTCTTGGAATGATTGATTTATCTCCTATTATAGCAATTTTTGTTCTGCATTTAGCTAGAATGGGGTTATATGAGTTTTTTAGAATGTTCCTATTCTAATGGAATGATAAATAACAAACAAAAATAGGAGTCTGAAATGGATATTTATCAGCATTTTCGAAAAGATGAACATAGCTTTATTGATCAGGTTTTATCATGGAAAGAACAGGTTGAAAGGACATTTATACCAAAACTAACAGATTTTCTAGATCCGAGGGAACAACAAATTATAGAAATGTTAATTGGTACGAACCATGATGAATTAAAGCTTTATTTCAACGGTGGCGGAGTCCATAGTGAAAGGAAACGTGCCGTTATTGCACCTCTTTATGAGGAGATTGAGCAAGATACATATCAATTAAGTTTACTCCAGGCGAAGTACCAGGACAAATTTGTAACCCTTGAACATCGAGATGTGATGGGGGCATTTTTGTCCTTAGGAGTAAAAAGAAAAAAACTGGGAGATATTTTAGTCAAAGATGGCGTCATTCAAATAGTTACAGCTCAAGAAATAGCTTTTTATGTACTCACCAATCTAAATTCAATTAAGAAAGCTAATATTGAATTTGGGGAAAAACCTTTTACCTCGCTTATTGAGGTGGAAAAAAACTGGATAGAGATGGATAAGACTGTTTCTTCATTAAGATTAGATGCTGTATTAAAAGAAATCTATCATATTTCTCGAAAAGATGCAGCAGAATATATAAAAAGGCAATATGTTAAGGTGAACTTTAAAGTTGTTGAGGAAGCTAAATTTCCTCTACAAGAGGGTGACTTGCTCTCACTCCGAGGAAAAGGACGCAGTAAATTAGTTAAAATTAATGGTCAAACAAAAAAAGAAAAGTGGAAGCTAACTGTAGCAATACTAAATTAATTCGTTTTTTTTGCAGGAAATAATTTATTTTTGTCGAATAATAGGTATTAATAGCAAATAATGTGATTATAATTTCCTAAGGAGGTGGCCAATGTGCCATTAACACCGCTAGATATTCACAATAAGGAGTTTACAAAAAGTTTTCGTGGATATGATGAAGATGAAGTGAACGAATTTTTAGATCAGGTAATCAAAGATTATGAATTAGTAATTAGAGAGAAGAAAGACTTACAGGAAAAAATGACCCAGCTTAATGAGAAATTAGGACATTTTACAAATATTGAAGAAACGTTAAATAAATCTATTTTAGTAGCTCAAGAAACAGCTGAAGATGTGAAGAATAGTGCTACGAAGGAATCTAAATTAATAATTAAAGAAGCAGAGAAAAATGCAGATCGTATTATTAATGAGGCTTTAAGTAAATCACGACGGATTTCCATAGAAGTCGAAGAGTTAAAAAAGCAGGCAAAAGTATTCCGTACACGATTAAAGATGTTAGTTGAAGCCCAACTGGAAATGATTGAAACAAATGATTGGGATGATTTATTTGATACAGAAATGGCGGAAGAACTTGAATTAATTGAAAATGAATCGTAAATCTTGACGAAATCTGGAATTTTACATATAATTCTTAAACAAGGTAATAAAATAATTTAAAATACGTTGATGGAGACAGTATAGAAGCGAGTTTACTGTTTAAGCGAATCAGGGTATGGTGAAAGCCTGATACAGTAATGCTTTTAGAATATCACTCCAAAGTATCCATTATGAAAAATAAGTAGTATTGGACGGTTCATCCCCGTTAAGGATTTCGAGTGAATTTAAAATAATCTTATTTTAAATTTATAAGGGTGGTACCGCGAGTCTTCTCGTCCCTTTTAGGGGGATTTGAGAAGGCTTTTTTAGTATATGATTGAACATAAGGAGGAAGCAAGATGGATTATAAGGACACGTTACTAATGCCTAAGACAAAATTTAAAATGCGTGGTAACTTACCAAATAAAGAACCAAAGAGACAAGAACTTTGGGAAGAAAATGAAATTTACGAGAAGGTTCAAGAAAGAACGAAAGGAAGACCTTCTTTTGTATTACATGATGGACCTCCATATGCGAATGGTGATTTGCATATTGGTCATGCGTTAAATAAAATTTTGAAGGATATTATTGTCAGACAAAAATCGATGAGTGGGTATCATGCTCCATATGTTCCAGGATGGGATACGCATGGTTTACCTATCGAAACAGCTTTAGGAAAAAATAAAAAAGTAGATCGTAAAAAAATGAGCATTTCAGAATTTAGACAAAAATGTGCGGAGTATGCATTAGGTCAAGTTGATGGTCAACGGTCTCAATTTAAACAATTGGGTGTAAGAGGGGACTGGGATAATCCTTATCTCACTTTAACTAAAGACTTTGAAGCAGCACAAATTCAAGTATTTGGTGAAATGGCTAAGAAGGGGTATATCTACAAAGGGTTAAAACCAGTTTATTGGTCTCCATCATCAGAGTCTGCTCTAGCGGAAGCAGAAATTGAGTACCATGATAAACGTTCTCCATCTATTTATGTTTCATTTAATGTAACAGACGGAAAAGGTGTATTAGATGAAGGGGATAAAATTATTATCTGGACAACAACACCTTGGACCATTCCTGCAAACTTAGGAATTAGTTTACATCCTGACTTAGACTATGTAGTAGCAAAAGTTGGAGGAGACAATTTTGTAGTTGCTCATGAATTGTTTGAAACAGTAGCAGATGAGTTAAGTTGGGAAAACCCAGAAGTAATAAAAACGTTTAAAGGTAAAGAAGTAGATAAAGCTGTTGCTAAACATCCATTCTATGATCGTGATTCAATTGTAATGCTAGGTAAGCATGTTACCACTGATGCTGGTACTGGTTGCGTTCATACTGCACCTGGACATGGGGAAGATGACTTCTTTGTTGGAAAAACGTATGGTCTGGAAGCTTTATCACCATTAGATGATAAGGGTGTATTTACTGAACAGGCGCCAGGTTTTGAGGGAATGTTCTATGACGATGCCAATAAAGTTGTAACTGAAAAGTTAGAGCAGAATAATGCATTATTAAAAATGTCATTCATTACACACTCATACCCACATGATTGGCGTACGAAAAAGCCAACTATTTTCCGTGCAACTTCACAGTGGTTCGCATCGATTAAAGATTTCCGTCAAGATATCTTAGACGAAATTAAGGAGATTAACTGGTACCCAAGCTGGGGAGAAACTAGGTTATATAACATGGTTCGTGACCGTGAAGATTGGTGTATATCTCGTCAACGTACATGGGGTGTACCTATTCCTGTATTCTATGGAGAAGATGGAACACCAATAATTACCGATGAAACGATTAATCACGTTTCAAACTTGTTTGCTGAATATGGTTCTAATGTATGGTTTGAAAGAGAAGCGAAAGATTTGCTACCTGAAGGATTCACCTCTGAGCATAGTCCGAATGGTAAATTCACGAAAGAAACAGATATCATGGATGTTTGGTTTGATTCCGGTTCTTCTCACCAAGCTGTATTATTAACTAGGGAAGGGCATAAGCGACCAGCAGATTTATATTTAGAAGGAAGTGACCAGTACCGAGGATGGTTTAACTCTTCTATCTCAACATCCGTTGCTGTAACAGGTAAAGCACCTTACAAGAATATTGTAAGCCATGGGTTTGTTTTGGATGGTAACGGTCGTAAAATGAGTAAATCATTAGGAAATGTTATTTTTCCGTCAAAAGTATTGAAACAGTATGGAGCGGATATCTTACGTTTGTGGGTTGCCTCTGTTGATTATCAAGCAGATGTTCGTATTTCCGATGATATTCTAAGACAAATCTCAGAAAGTTATCGAAAAATCCGTAATACGTTCCGGTTTATGCTTGGAAACTTGGCTGACTTTGATCCAAAAACGGACCGTGTGGAAGATGCAGATCTAGAAGAAGTAGATCGTTACATGTTAAATCGTCTACAGCAATTGGTTGCAAGTGTTAGAGAAAGTTATGATAGATTTGAGTACTCTCCTATTTACCACAGTATTCATAACTTCTGTGCAGTAGATTTAAGCTCATTCTATTTAGATTTTGCAAAGGATATCCTATATATCGAAGCAGCAGATAATAAACGTCGCCGTAGTTTGCAAACTGGTTACTATGAAATCCTTAAAACCCTTGTACAGTTATTGTCTCCAATTATACCTCATACTGCAGATGAGGTATGGGAGTTCATTCCAGGAGTAGAAGCAGAAAGTGTACAATTAACGGATATGCCAGAGCCTAGAAAACTAGCTGACTTTGATGAAGAAAAATGGACTCACTTTATGAAAGTTCGTGACGATGTTCTTAAAGCGTTAGAAGAAGCTCGTAATGAAAAAGTAATTGGTAAATCATTAGAAGCAAGAGTAACTATTGTGCCTAAAGATGAAGATACAAAGAAAGTATTAGAGTCGATGGAATACTTACACCAATTATTGATTGTATCTGAAGCGGTTGTTGCTGATACTACAGAAGGTGCAAAAGAATACCGTTATGTTGATGTTACCGTTGAAAACCATCCCGGTGAAAAATGTGAACGTTGCTGGGTATCATCTGATACAGTAGGCGAAGATCATGATCATCCAGAATTATGTACTCGCTGTGCTGGTATTGTTAAAGAAAACTATACTGCTTAGATTAGACATATAATAAAAAGCTCCCCAGAGTTTTGGGGAGCATTTTTTTTGACTTTATAAGTTCTAAAAACTTGTTGTTAATACAGAATTTGTATAGACTGTGGATTACTTTAATTAAGAATACTGCTATATACCCGCTACGGAAATACACTCCGCTTTCCGCGGGCGCTGCTGAGCCTACTCCGAGCTATCGCTCTACGTAGTCTCACCTAGGCTTTTCATCCCACAGGAGTCTCCGTGTATTTCCTTCGCTAATTTAGTGCTTTTTAACTTCCAAGCGTGTTATAAAGGCTCTATAGATATAGCCACTACTATTAAGCAGGTTGATTGGAGCGGAGGGCAGTCGACTCCTGCGGGAAGATAGGCCTAGATGAGACCCCGCAGTGCGATAGCACGAGGAGGCTCATCAGCCGCCCGCGGAAAGCGACTGCCCGGAGCGGAAATCAACAACGCACTCCATTAGGTATTTATTCTTAATTAAATAAATCAGCACTTTATATCAACTATGCATTAAAGTTAATCTAAACTATGAATAGGCCAAATACCAAGAAGCAAGTTTCTGCAGTTAACGCTTATTCTTGAAAAATTGTAGCATAACATATAAGATAAATAAGACCTTAGAAAGAAGAATCGGGGGATATCTGATGTTTTGGTATTACATCATTGCACTCATTATTATTGGAATTGACCAAATAACAAAATGGATAGTTATAACTTCCATGGAGTTAGGTGAACGTATTAGTATGGTGGAAGGCTTTTTTTATTTGACCTCACATCGCAATCAAGGAGCAGCATGGGGAATCTTGCAAGGAAAGATGGGCTTTTTCTATGTTGTAACAGTGATTGTCGTAATAGGTGTTATTTATTACATGCAAAAGTATGCACGAAATGATAAATGGTTAGCTTTAGGGTTAAGCTTTATATTAGGAGGAGCAATTGGTAACTTCATTGATCGTTTATTTAGACAAGAAGTAGTTGACTTTTTTGATTTCTACATATTGAATTATAATTTCCCAATCTTCAATGTGGCGGATTCTGCATTAACAATTGGAGTTATTCTCTTTATTATTGCTACCATTCTTGATGAATTAAAGAAAGGAAAATCCAAATCATGAGTTCTCATCAACATGTTGTTACAGATGACCAGGCTAAAAATCGAATTGATAAAATCTTATCAGAAATAAATCCGGAAAATTCTCGTTCACAAATCCAAACTTGGATAACAAAGGGGCATGTGACTGTAAATAACGAGAAAGTTAAAGCGAATTATAAATGTCTTATGGGTGATAAAATCGAATGGACTATCCCAGAAACAGAACCACTGGAACTAACCCCAGAGAATATTCCATTGGATATTGTTTATGAAGATAGTGATCTGTTAGTGGTTAATAAACCTAAAGGAATGGTTGTTCATCCATCTGCAGGGCATGGAAGTGGTACTTTAGTTAATGCCTTACTTTATCACTGCCATGATTTATCAGGTATAAATGGAGTAGAGAGACCTGGTATTGTTCATCGTATCGATAAAGACACAAGTGGATTATTGGTTGTAGCAAAGAACGATTACACGCATACTAATTTATCTGAGCAATTATCATCGAAAGATATGAAGCGAAAATATGAAGCAATTGTACATGGTGAAATTCCTCACGAGACTGGAATAATTGATGCTCCGATAGGAAGAGATCCTAAAGATCGACAAAAGATGGGGATTGTTGATCAAGGTAAGCCGGCAGTTACGCATTTCCGTGTGCTTAACAGTTATCCAGATTATACCCATATAGAATGTCAACTGCAAACTGGAAGAACGCATCAGATACGTGTGCATATGAAATATATCGGTTATCCACTTGTTGGAGATCCAAAGTATGGACCAAGAAAAACATTAGATACAAATGGTCAAGCATTACATGCGAAAGTGTTAGGTTTTACCCATCCAAGAACAAACAAATGGTTGGAATTTGAAATGGAAGCACCGAGCTATTTTAAGGAAACACTAAACTATATTCAAAAAATGTATTGACATCACGTTATGAGTTTGAAATAATAGGTTCAGTTAAATAAATGCCCTTTTAAACATTAGTCCCGTGAGGCTAACAAAGGAACGGAATAATACTTTAACTATAAGTATATTCAAAATCCCTTTTTCTCATGGAAGAAGGGATTTTTTATGGAAAAATTTTAGCAGTAAGGGAGTGCAGGCTAAATGAAGAAGAAGACCGAATTATTAGATGCTGCTGCAATGAATCGTGCCCTCACAAGAATGGCTCATGAGATATTAGAAAAGAATAAGGGTGGAGAAGATCTCGTTCTTGTAGGCGTGAAAACAAGAGGAGTTCCACTTGCGAAACGTCTCCAAGAAAAAATTATGCAAATTGAATCTATAGAGGTTCCAGTTGGGGAGCTTGATATTACATTATATCGGGATGATTTAGAAAAAACTACACAGAGTGCAGACCCAGAACTAAAATCAACTAATATTACTGTCGAACTTACTGGCAAAAAAGTAGTTTTAATTGATGATGTCCTTTTTACTGGTAGAACGGTACGTGCAGCATTAGATGCTGTTATGGATATAGGAAGACCATCATTGATTCAATTAGGAGTTTTAATAGATAGAGGGCACCGTGAATTGCCAATTAGAGCTGATTATGTCGGGAAAAATATTCCAACTTCTGAAAAGGAAATTATTGTTGTTCAACTATATGAAACAGATAACGCCGAAATGGTGTCTATTTATGAAAAATAAAATAATACGTTCAACTTTTAATTAAATCCAGAGAGATTTAGAAGGTTGTTTTAGATAGCGTGTATGATATTTATGAATCTACACGTCTACCTCTTTGCAGCCTTTTATGCAAAGAGGTTTTTTTATTATTCATGCAATTTAAGGAGGAGCTATGAAAAACTTTATTTCTGCAGATCAGCTTTCGAAAGAAGAGATCTTTAACGTATTACAAAGAGCAGAGTATTATCGTTTGAAAAACTATAAGATAAAAGATCAAGTGTTTGTAGCAAATCTTTTTTTTGAACCGAGTACAAGGACAAAAATGAGTTTTACCGTAGCTCAAAAAAAGTTAGGTTTGGAAGTATTAGATTTTCATTCGGAATCATCTAGCGTATTAAAAGGTGAGTCCTTATATGATACAGTCAAAACATTTGAAGCAATTGGGGCTAATATGCTTGTGATTCGACATGAGTCGGATAAATGGTTTAAAGATCTGGAAAATAAATTATCGATTCCTATAATTAATGCAGGAGCAGGAAAAGCGGAACATCCAACACAATGTATGCTTGATCTTTTAACCATTTATCAGGAATATGCATCCTTTAAAGACTTGAAAGTAGCTATTGTAGGAGATATCAAACATAGTCGAGTAGCAAAATCCAACATGCAAGCATTACAGAAATTAGGTGCAGAAGTGTATCTTTGCGCAGCACCAGGATTTGAGGATGACGACTTGCCTGGAACGTATATCTCGATGGACGAGGCAGTGGAAATTTGTGATGTCATGATGCTATTAAGGATTCAGCACGAGAGACATGTGCATAAAACAGAAACATCGAATTATTTAGATTTATATGGACTAACCAGATTAAGAGAAAGAAAAATGAAAAAGCACGCCATTATTATGCATCCAGCACCGATTAATCGTGGTGTGGAAATAGATAGTGATTTAGTAGAGTGCTCGAAATCACGAATCTTCAAACAGATGGCTAATGGGGTTTATATAAGAATGGCAATTATGATGTATTTATTAGAAGAATGGGGGATTATTCGTGAAAAAAATCTTGAAGAATACAAAACGTATGCTGCCGTCAAATGAAATGGAATCTTGTGATATTTTAATCGAGGATAAAGCGATAAAGAAAATTCAACCTGGAATTACCGAAGAAGCAGATATAGTAATAAACTTAGAAGGCAAGCTTGTCTTACCGGGGTTTATCGATGTTCATATACATTTGCGAGAACCAGGTGGAGAGCATAAAGAAACAATTCTAACGGGTACGAAAGCTGCCGCTCATGGTGGTTTTACTACTGTTTGTGCAATGCCTAATACCAATCCGGTCCTAGATAATGTGGAATCTGTTGAGGCGCTATTTGACAAAATACACGAGGATGCACAAGTAAGGGTGTTGCCATATGCATCCATTACGAAAAATCTAAAGGGTGAAGAATTAACGAATATAGAAAAACTTGCTGAAATGGGCATTTTTGCGTTTACAGATGACGGAGTCGGAATACAAACAACAGACATGATGTTTGAAGTAATGAAACGCGCTCAAGCTGTAGGAACTCCAATTGTTGCACACTGTGAAGATAATTCGGTTGTCTATGGCGGGGTTGTACATGAGGGGAAAGTAAGTGAATCTCTAAATCTGCCTGGTATACCTTCAATAAGTGAATCTGTACAGATTGCAAGAGATGTATTGCTGTCTGAAGCAACTGGTAGTCATTATCATGTTTGTCATGTTAGTACGAAGGAATCTGTTCGTGTCATTCGTGATGCGAAACGAGCAGGTATAAATGTTACTGCGGAAGTAACTCCACATCATTTGCTACTAAATGAAGAGGATATTACGATAGCCTCTACGAATTTTAAAATGAATCCACCTCTTCGCGGGAAGAAAGACCAAGAAGCCTTACTTGAAGGTTTACTTGACGGAACCATAGATTGTATTGCAACGGATCATGCGCCACACGCTGTTTGGGAAAAAACTACTGGCATGATGGATGCACCATTCGGAATTGTGGGTTTAGAAACAGCGTTTAGTTTGTTATATACCCATCTCGTAAAGACGAGTAAAGTTACGTTAAAACAATTGGTAGATTGGTTAACTATCAGACCAGCAGAAGTATTTCAACTGCCTTATGGAAGATTAGAAGAAGGTAGTGTAGCAGATATTACAGTTGTAGATTTAGAGAAAAATACGATTATAGATAAAGAGACTTTTCATTCAAAAGGAAGAAATACACCGTTTGATAATTGGAACGTTTATGGTAAGCCGGTGTTGACGATGGTTGAAGGTAAAGTTGTCTATATCGATGAGGGGGATTTACATGGTTAAGCGACAGTTGATACTTGAGGATGGAACAGTTTTTAATGGAACTGGTTTTGGTAGTGAACGTTCGCAGACAGGTGAAGTTGTGTTTAACACAGGAATGACAGGATACCAGGAAGTAATTACTGATCCATCGTATTGTGGCCAAATTATTACGATGACATATCCACTTATTGGAAATTACGGTATTAATCGGGACGATTTTGAAACAGTTACACCATTTATTAATGGGTTAATTGTAAAGGAATTAAGTTCTGACCCATCCAACTTCAGAAGTGAAGAGAGTTTAGACCAGTTTCTAAAGGCCCATGATATACCAGGAATATCAGGAGTTGATACTAGAAAGCTAACCAAAATCATTCGGAAGCATGGGACGATGAAGGGGATAATTGCTGACATAGATCATTCAAAGGAAAAGCATCTTAGTGAACTGAAAACTACAAATTTGCCGAGTAATCAGGTAAAACGTACTTCAACTATTAAACCTTATGTTGTTCCTGGACGTGGAAAAAGAATTGTTATGGTTGATTTAGGTGCCAAACATGGGATATTGCGTGAATTGACAAAGCGGGATTGTCACATTACCGTTGTACCGTATAACTATAGTGCAGAAAATATTTTACGGCTAAAACCGGATGGTATGGTGCTAACGAATGGCCCTGGAAACCCGAAAAATGTTCCAGAACCTATTGAAATGATTAAGCAAGTGATTCGTAGGATTCCTATCTTCGGTATTTGCTTAGGACACCAACTATTAGCACTAGCAAATGGTGCGGATACCGAAAAAATGAAATTTGGACATAGAGGAGCTAATCATCCAGTAAAAGATATTCGTACTAATAAAACCTACTTGACATCACAGAATCATAGTTATGCTGTTCAGGAAGCCTCACTGAAAGGGACAGGTCTAGAGTTAACACAAGTTGCATTAAATGATAAGACAGTTGAGGGGATTAAACATAGTCTATATCCAGCTTTTTCTGTACAATATCATCCCGAGTCATCACCAGGTCCAGAGGATACAAATGATTTGTTTGATGAGTTTTTAACGATGATTCAAAAGAATCAAAAACAGAAAGAGGTTGAAATCTATGCCTAAAAATATAAAGTTAGAAAAAATACTTGTTATTGGTTCTGGACCTATTGTCATTGGTCAGGCTGCTGAGTTTGATTATTCTGGAACACAGGCTTGTCAGTCATTGAAAGAAGAAGGTTATACGGTTATCTTAGCAAATTCGAACCCTGCAACAATTATGACCGATCATACAGTTGCAGATAAAGTTTATATGGAACCACTCACAATCGAGTTCTTAACAAAGATAATCCGTAAAGAACAGCCAGATGCCTTGCTCCCTACTTTAGGAGGCCAAACGGGGTTGAACTTAGCAATTGCACTTGAAGAATCTGGGGTGCTAAACAAATATAGTGTTGAATTACTTGGTACTTCTTTAGAAGCCATTGAAAAAGCGGAAGATCGGGAAAAATTCAGATGCTTGATGCAAGAATTAGAGGAACCTGTACCTGAAAGCAGTATTGTTCATACGGTAGAAGAAGCTCTCCACTTTGCGGAGCGTATAGGCTTTCCATTAATTGTTCGACCTGCGTACACACTTGGCGGAACTGGCGGAGGAATGTGCTATAATAAAGCAGAACTGGAAGAAATTACTAGAAATGGTCTCACTTTATCCCCTGTTAAACAATGTCTAATTGAAAGAAATATTGCTGGATACAAAGAAATAGAATATGAAGTAATGCGCGATAAGAATGATCAGGCAATCGTTGTTTGTAACATGGAAAATGTAGATCCGGTTGGAATCCATACAGGAGACTCAATTGTTGTTGCGCCCTCTCAGACTTTGAGTGACAGAGAATATCATATGCTGCGTAATGCGTCATTAAAAATCATTCGTGCCCTAAAAATTGAAGGTGGGTGTAATGTTCAGCTAGCATTAGATCCAAACAGTTTTAATTATTATATTATTGAAGTAAACCCAAGGGTAAGCAGATCGTCAGCACTTGCATCTAAAGCAACTGGCTATCCTATTGCAAAAGTAGCGGCAAAAATAGCAGTTGGTTATACTTTAGATGAAATTATAAATCCAATTACTGGTACGACATTCGCTATGTTTGAGCCATCTCTAGATTATGTTGTTACAAAAATACCTCGTTTCCCATTTGATAAATTCACCATGGGGAATCGCAAACTGGGAACACAAATGAAAGCTACTGGAGAAATAATGGCAATTGGTCGTAACTTGGAGGAATCTTTATTAAAAGGAATACGTTCACTGGAAAGTGGAACAGAGGAATTGTGGCAAAAAGCATTAGAAACAGAAGAAACAGAGGTATTAGTAAAACGTCTAGTCAATGCTGATGACGAACGGATATTTGTGTTAGCAGAAGTTTTTCGTCGCGGATTGACAGTAGATGATGTTTTTAACATAACGAAGATTGATCGTTTCTTCCTAACTAAAATCCAACGTCTTGTTCAATTTGAGATCGAGTTAGTAAAACGACCGTTTTCTATTGAATTAACTCGGTTAGCTAAAGAGGTAGGGATAGCGGATGCCCAGATTGCCAGGCTGTGGAATGTAGCTATTGATGAAGTATATAATTTTCGGATGAAAGAAGGAATATATCCAGTTTACAAAATGGTAGACACCTGTGCAGCAGAATTTGAGTCTGAAACGCCTTACTTCTATAGTACATACGAAGATGAAAATGAATCTATTGCATCAGGCAGTAAGAAAATCCTAGTATTAGGATCGGGACCAATACGTATTGGCCAAGGAATAGAATTTGATTATGCAACTGTCCATTCAGTACTTGCTATAAAAGAGCTGGGATATGAAGCAATCATCATGAACAACAATCCTGAAACGGTATCTACGGACTTCAGTATCTCTGATAAACTTTACTTCGAACCTTTAACATTAGAAGATGTTATGCATGTTGTAAATCTAGAGAAACCTGAAGGAGTTATCGTACAATTCGGTGGCCAAACAGCTATTAATCTAGCAGAAGGACTGGAGCGAAGAGGGGTTCAAATTCTAGGAACAAGCCTTGAATCTATTGATCGTGCAGAAGACCGCGATAAATTTGAAGATTTATTAGACGAACTTGAACTATTAAGACCAAAAGGTAAAGCGGTTCGTAATTTAGAGAAGGCTAAAGACGTCGCAAATGAAATAGGATATCCCGTACTAGTACGTCCATCTTATGTTATCGGAGGAAGCAAGATGGAAATTGTCTATAGTGATGATGAACTCCACCGCTATTTACAGAAATCAGATCACATTAACCCTGAACATCCGATATTAATAGATAAATATGTAACAGGAATTGAAGTGGAAGTGGATGCAATCAGTGATGGAGTTACAACAATTGTTCCAGGAATTATGGAACATATTGAGCGTTCTGGTGTTCATTCAGGGGATTCTATGGCTGTCTATCCTCCACAACGAATCAATGATACAATCAAGCAAAAATGTATGGAAGCAGCAAAGAAAATCTCTGAAACTCTTTGTGTGAAAGGATTAATTAATATCCAATTTATTGTAAAAGGTGAAGATGTCTATATTTTAGAAGTTAACCCAAGAGCGAGCAGAACCATTCCTTTTTTAAGTAAAATAACTGGGGTAGCAATGGCGAATATTGCAACAAAATGTATCTTAGGTACAAAGCTGTCAAATATGGGTTATCAATCTGGTATATTACCAGAGAAAAATCTAGTTTCTGTAAAAGTTCCAGTTTTTTCATTCGAAAAACTTCGAAGTGTAGATACGATTTTAGGTCCAGAAATGAAATCAACTGGGGAAGCCATAGGCTATGATCAGACATTGGAAAAAGCTTTGTATAAAGGATTAGTCGCTTCAGGAATAAAAATACCTCAGGAGGGCGGCGTTCTATTAACTGTTGCTGATAAGGATAAAAAAGAAGTCGGTGAAATTGCAGAGCGTTTCCATCAGCTTGGCTTTCAGTTATATGGAACGAAAGGAACGGCTGATTTTGTAGAGAAGTTAGGTATTCCAGTCATACAAGTAGAGAAAGTAGGGTCAAATGCTCCAAACATCTTATCAACCATTGAAAATGGCCATGTCCAATTTGTCATTAATACATTAAATTCTGGTAAAAAGCCGCGATCAGATGGTTTCCTTATTCGCCGGGAAGCAGTAGAACATGGCATTGCATGTTTAACTAACTTAGATACAGCGAATGCAATACTAAATGTTATTGATTCCACTACATTTAGTGCCAAACCAATGATTAGTAAAAATAGCAAAGAGGCAGTGGTACTATGATAAAAAAAGAAAAGATGCGTGTTATCTCATCTAGACAAGTTGCGAAAGACACAACAGAAATGGTGTTACAAAATACGTATATAAGTGAGACTTCAGTACCTGGACAGTTTCTGCATATTTTCCTTGACGGGCATACTTTAAGACGACCAATCTCTATTGCTGATATAAATAAGGATAGACAGACTGTAACAATTCTTTTCAAAAAACTCGGGGATGGAACCGAACAATTGGCTAAGGTTACTGAAGGCATGTTATTAGATGTTCTCGGACCAAGTGGTAATGGTTTTGATATGTGTTTGGAAGAAGGAGATACTGCGTTATTAATAGGAGGTGGGATTGGAGTTCCTCCTATGTATTCTCTTGGTAAAAAGTATAGTGAACGTAATATACAGGTTGTGTCCGTTTTAGGTTTTCAATCAAAGGAATATGTTTTTTATGAAGAGAAGTTTAAAGAACTAGGAAAAACCCATATTGTTACCAATGATGGTTCATATGGTGCTAAAGGTTTTGTGACAGATGTTTTATGCAAAGTTAGAGGATTTGATCACTACTATTCTTGTGGTCCAATCCCGATGCTAAAATCAGTAAAAAATACACTGGAAGGTAAGCGTGGATCTATTTCATTGGAAGAACGTATGGGGTGTGGTATTGGTGCTTGCTATGCGTGTGTAGTACCAGCACAAACAGAAGAAGGTTATAAAAAGATCTGTAGTGATGGACCTGTGTTTGATGTCTTGGAGGTTGTACTATGATGAATTTAGAAGTTCATTTACCTGGTTTAAACTTAAAAAATCCCGTTATGCCAGCTTCTGGTTGCTTTGGTTTTGGAAGAGAATACAGTCAGTTTTATGATTTAGGCAAATTGGGTGCAGTAATTATGAAAGCAGCAACTGGTGAAGCAAGACTGGGGAACGATACACCACGTGTAGCTGAAACTTCATCGGGTATGTTAAATGCTATTGGTCTACAGAATCCTGGGGTGGAAAAAATCATAGAAAATGAAGTGCCATTTCTGGCAAAATATGACACCGCTATTATTGCTAATGTAGCAGGAAGTACTTTGGAAGAGTATGAATTCGTAGCGAGTACTTTTAATGAGGCAAAGGATGTATGTGCATTAGAGTTAAATATCTCTTGTCCTAATGTTAAAGAAGGTGGCATTCAGTTTGGAACAGACCCATATATGGCAGCAAAAGTTACCGAAAAGGTAAAGGAGGCCAGTAATCTCCCAGTATATGTTAAGTTATCTCCTAACGTAACAGATTTTGTTTCGATGGCAAAAGCAGTGGAAAAAGCAGGAGCAGATGGTTTATCTATGATTAATACCATAACTGGCATGCAAATTCATTTACCAACTCAAAAACCACTACTCTCCAATAAAACTGGAGGGTTATCAGGTCCAGCGATTAAGCCGATAGCAATTCGAATGATTTATGAAGTAAAACAGCAAGTGTCTATTCCTATTATTGGTATGGGTGGAATTAGCAATGCAGAAGATGTACTGGAATTTCTGCTTGCAGGAGCAAGTGCTGTGGCTGTGGGAGCTGCTAATTTCACAAATCCTTTTATTTGCTCGGAAATTATTGATAATTTACCTAGTACGTTAGAAAAGTATGGCATTAACTCGGTGCAAGATGCAATCGGAAAGGCGGTCTTTTAATGGAAAGAGATTTTATATACACTGCGCTTGATTTCCCTACTTGGAAAGAAACCGAAAAATTTTTGGAAGTAAATGAGTTTCATGGTATTCCGGTAAAGGTGGGAATGGAACTATTTTATCGAGAAGGACCTGCAGTAATAGAAAAATTAAAGAGAAGAAATCATTCTATCTTTCTAGATTTAAAGCTTCACGACATACCTACCACTGTGAAACGTGCGATGCGAAATCTCTCGGAACTTGGTGTGGATATCGTCAATGTGCATGCTCTCGGGGGGAGTCAGATGATTCAGGCGGCAAATGAGGGCCTGGCAAATGGTAGTTATCCAACTAGATTAATAGCAGTTACCATCCTGACATCTATGGATAAAGAGGTATTAAATAATGAATTATTGATTCCGGGAGATATAATAGAAAATGCAGTTTACTTCGCTAAATTTTCCCAAAATAATGGAGCAGATGGCGTGGTATGTTCTGTTCATGAAGCCAAGCAAATTAAAGAGAACTGTGGCAAGGATTTCTTAACAGTAACTCCAGGAATACGTTTGGCAGATTCAGAGTCTAATGATCAAAAAAGGATTTCTACACCCAAGTTTGCAACAGAGAATGGATCAGATATTCTTGTTATTGGAAGAAGTATTACACAAGCAGAAAATCCAAGATTAGCATATGAAAAAGCGCTAAGGGAGTGTAACATTTGATGAAGTTAAGCCAGGAACTAGCTCGAGATTTATTGGAAATTAAAGCCGTGCAGATAAATGCAAATAATTATTTCACATGGACATCTGGAATTAAATCACCAATATATTGCGACAATCGTTTAACGATGACCTATCCAACTATACGCCGCAAAATCGCAGAAGCATTTGTTCACAAAATAGAAGCAATGAAAATAAAACCGGATGTCATTGCTGGTTGCGCAACAGCAGGTATCCCCCATGCCGCATGGTTAGCAGACAGACTAAATCTTCCAATGGTTTATGTCCGTTCAAAACCAAAAGGACATGGAAAAGGAAATCAAATCGAAGGTGCAATTCATAAAGGCCAAAAGGTTGTTGTAATAGAAGACTTAATATCTACTGGTGGTTCATCTATAGAATCTGCAAAAGCATTGCAAGAAGAGGGTGCACAAGTACTAGGTGTTTTTGCTATTTTTACATATGGTCTAGAGAAATCCAAGGTGCAGTTTGCTGATGGAAATCTTCCATTTGAAACGATTACAAACTTTGATGAATTAGTAGATGCACTGGTTGAAGACGGAGAATTATGCGAGGAGGAGAAACTGAAGCTTATAAATTGGCGAAATAATTTATAAAAATCAGTGTTCCTTGTCCTGTGGGATGAGAGGCATCGGTGAGACCCCGCAGTGCGACAGCACGAGGAGGCTCACCAGCCGCCCGCGGAAATGCGTAGTGTATTTCCGTAGCGGATATAAAGCACGATTCTTAATTAAAAAATTCTTATCTAAATAATTCAGCAGTTTCTATCAACTGTAAAGTTCAAAAAGCAACAAACTATACGAAAAGAGCCTTATAATACTTTTACTGCCATAACCATCCATTCATCAATTGTAAATGATTGAATGTTATTATTGAATATGTTGACCATATAGTATTCTTTTACTTTGTTTGAAGAGTTTAGAATATGACTTTTCACTCGCTTTTTGTCTACTGATGAATCCAGGGTCCGGTTTATCCATTCGACATAAGGAAGTTGTTTCTTTCTGCTGATTTGTTTGGTTATAGTTAGGTTATAACTTTTAAAAAGCGTTTCCCAATCTGTTATAGTTTGGGATCGTACATGACTGTAATCCCTCATCTTTTCTAACTTGTTTATGAATGGATCAAGTAGTTTATCCTCTGGTGCAACATTATCAATAAAAAGAAACTTTCCACCTACTTTTAATACCCGTTGAACTTCCTTAATAAATTTATTTGGGTTAGGGAAGTGGTGAGCTGCAATCCGACAAGTAACCATATCAAAACTTTGGTCTAAAAATGGTAATTGTTCTGCGTCCGCAACGATATAGTGTATATTAGAATAATCATTCAAGTGAATTTTTGTATTCTCTAACATGTCCTTTGTAAGATCTGTTGCAAAGACGGTCTGTACATGTGGAGAAAGCTGTTTAGCCACATGGCCCCCACCAGTTGCAACATCCAGCATAGTGAAGTCGTGACGAGGTGAGAGCCATTCTACTAGAAGTTCTAAGTCAGAGCCATCTGCATGAGTGCTGCTAGTAAAGTATGCTTCTTTATTTTTTGAAAAGACTTGCTTGACAAACTCTTTTTCCTTCAAGTCCATCCCTCTTTTCTTTTTCCTAGTTTTATCATATGATGGAATATGTAATAAGTAAAATATTGAATTATAATCAGAAGTAATAACCAATACTTATCAAAGGAAGTCATCTATGAAAATTGAAGACTACGAATTATTATTAAAACTGAATGAAGTAGGGACAATACGTGGCACAGCGAAGCTTATTTTAATTTCTCAGCCTGCCGTAACACAGAGACTCAAATATATGGAAGATTATTTTGGTGAAAAGATCTTTATACGAACATCTAAGCAATTAATGCCCACTCCAAGCGGTGAGATTATCTTAGACTTTGCAAAGAATATAGTGGAACAGGAGAATGAACTTAAAACACAGTTAGAGAAATCAAGCAATGAAGTCCAGGGTACCTTATCTATTGCTTGCTCCTCTCTTATTAGTCAACGCTTTTTACCAGCAATACTAGGAAAATATACGGCTCAATTTCCAAAAGTAACGATTGATCTTGTAACTGGTATCAGTGAAGATATTAGAAGGGATTATAAAAATTATCATGTTAGTATTATTCGTGGAGATAAACTAAAGGATAGTAATTGCATTCGCTTATTTTCAGATCCGTTGTATATATTTGATACGGAGGATTTTCCTAAAGATATTATAAAAGAACGCCCATTAATTTCCTTTAAAAGTGATGACAGTATGCATGAACAAGTCGATAATTGGCTGTACTATCACCAGGAGCATATTAAACCATTAAAAATGATGACTGTAGATCAAATTGAAACATGTAAACAGTTTATGAAACAAGGGATTGGCATGGCGGTTCTTCCTGAGAGTGTATCAGATTCCATGAAGGAAGAGTATCCTCATGTTCCATTGAAATTAAATGGAAAACCCGTCACAAGGGATACTTGGATTTGTTATCAGGAGGGTGTTCGTCATCTTCCACAAGTCGAGCATTTTATAAATACGTTGACTAATACGAAATATTTGTAATTATTTACTTGTTTGTACTCATTCCTTTATTTTAAAGATGAAGGTAATTGTACTGGCTAATGGCTCTTTTTGTATCATTTGTTGCTTTTTGAAGTTTTACAGTTGTTAGAGATTCCTGATTTATTTAATTAAGAATAGTTAGCTCTCGCTTACACTTATGAATGTATTCTGCTGGCATTCGCTCCGGCAGAATACTTCGCTTTCCGCGGGCACGGCCTCAGCCTCCTCGGAAGAAACCCACTTCCTTGAAAAAGAAGAGCACATTTTCTGCGTGTGATGTTTCGCTGACGAAGCTTTCCTTGTCCTGCGGGGTCTTCGGACACGTGCTTTTCCCGCAGGAGTCTCCGCATTCTGCCTCCGCTATTTTACATGCACTAGATATTATTAAAGCTAAACTTCATAGATTCACGTTTAGGGTAGTTGGTCCTCCTAGAATACAGAATTTTTCCTAGTAAAAATTAAGTAGAGCAGGAACTAAGCGGAGGAAATACACGGAGACTCCTTGAAAAAAGAAACCACTTTTTTCTGCGTGCGATGTAACCCTGCCGAAGCGTTCCTTGTCCTGCGGGAAGAAGAGCATCGGTGAGACTTCGTAGTGAGGGACCTACTTGAATAATCTTCCTTGTTCCCTTGCGCCGAGAAAGCCCGCTTCGAAGCATTACTGGAAGACGCAGGCGCACAAGCTTTTCAGCACGGAGGAGGCTCACCAGCTCCCCGCGGAAAGCGTAGTGTGTTTCCGTAGCGAAGACAGAGAAGTATTCTGAATTAAAGATATCAGGACTCTATGTTAATAATGAAAAGAAATGTCATGATAAAAGCAACGATCTTTTAGAAAAGGGCGCAATGAACTGATTATTGGCCAGTTAGAGGTAACGGAATTTATTCTTACCTTTGCTACTTGCTATCAAACTAGCAATATATTAAACTTATTATTTGTCTAGTTACTAGCAAGGGAAGGATTTTTAAATTGAAAAGTAAAATAGGATTCATTGGTTGTGGCAACATGGCAAAAGCGATTATTGGTGGTATTGTAACATCCGGGTATACAAACCCTGAAAATGTGTATGCTTCCAATCGGTCGATGGAAAAACTAATAGATGTACAACAACACTATGAAATTCATATAGCAGAAAACAATAAATCTGTCGCACAAAACTGTGACATTGTCTTCCTCTCTGTAACTCCGGATATGTATCCATCAGTTATTGATGAAATCAAAGATGATTTGTGGGAAGATGCAATCGTTATTCTTATTGCAGCAGGGCAAACATTAGCACAAAATGAAGAACGATTTCAAAGAAAAATCAAACTAGTAAAAGCGATGCCGAATACACCAGTTGAAGTTGGGGAAGGCATGACAAGTATAAGTCTGAATCAATTTGTCACAGAAGAAGAAAAGGAAGAAATTAGAGGGTTATTTTCAAGTTTTGGCAGAGTAGAAATTATTGACGAAAATACGATGGATATTGCAAGTGCTGTTGGAGGATCATCACCTGCCTTTGGATTTTTATATATTGAAGCACTCGCAGATGCTGCTGTACTATATGGTATGCCTAGAGAGAAAGCATATACAATAGCAGCACAATCATTACTTGGTTCAGCGAAGATGGTACTAGAAACAGGAGAGCACCCAGGAAAACTAAAAGATGACGTTTGCTCACCTGGAGGAACAACCATTCAATCTGTTGCAGCACTAGAAAATAGTGGATTTCGTTCTGCTGTAATTAAGGCTGTACGAGCCAATATGGAGAAATTAGGAGATTAATTCGTACGATCTTTCTACCTATAAGTTGTTAAGACCATTATTCGTTTGTCTGCAGTAATTTAGTTTCTTTTTTGGTAATTGTATGATTATGTAGAATATCTACCGAGAATATAAAGCGCAAGTCTCCTTGATATAGGATACTTGCGCTTATATTATTTTTTTAATTTATCTACCATTTCCTTCGATGGTGTAACAAATAATGTTTTTTGATTTTCGTAAATAACAAATCCTGGTTTAGCCCCGTTTGGCTTTTTCACATGACGTACTTTTGTATAATCTACGGGTACAGTAGAAGAGTTCTGGGATTTACTAAAATATGCTGCAATTTGAGCAGCTTCCATTAACGTTTCTTCACTTGGTTCCTGAGAACGTATAACTACGTGAGAACCTGGTATATCTTTAGTATGAAGCCATATCTCATCACGTCTGGCAAGCTTCATGGTTAGAAATTCGTTTTGTTTATTGTTTTTGCCAACGAGAATTTCTGTATTGTCGGTTGAGATATATTTTTCGGGTACTGGCTTAGCTGGCTTGTTTTTATTTTTCTTCGATTTTCTTTGTTTTTTTAAATAGCCTTCTTCTCTTAACTCTTCACGTATTTCTTCAATATCGTCAACACTCGCTACGTCAATTTGTTGTAATAATTGGTCAAAGTAGTGAATCTCTTCCATAGTCTTCTCTATTTCTTTTTCAACGATTTGCTTAGATGTTTTGAGTTTTTGATAGTTTTTAAAAAAGATTTGTGCGTTTTCACTAGGAGTTTTATTCGAATTAATTGGTATGGTGATTTCCTTCTGGTCCGGGTCATAGTAATCTATGACGCTTACTTCTTTATCCCCTTTTGAAATAAGATGTAAATGTGCAGTCAGAAGTTCTCCTAAGCGTTGATATTCATCTGCGTTTTCTGCTTTTTTGATAGTCTTTTGATGTTTCTTTAGTTTTCGTTCATTTTTATTCTTTTCATTTTTTATAAAACGGTATAGGTCCTTTGCTTGCTGTTTGACACGATCTCGCTCTGCCTTTCCAGAATAGAAGGTATCTAACATAATGTTTACATCTTCAAAGATTTCTGTTTCTCCCTTAAAGGAATGAACCGGGATAACGTGAAAGTCTTCTTTCTGATTACGATAAATTCTTGGCTGATAATTATTATCCAGAATTTGCTCTTTCAGTTCATTAAATTTCTCCGAATATACTTGAAGCGATCCTGGATTAGTTCTATTAACAATCTCTTTTGCAATAAATGGAGAAAATCCATCAAGGGTTTGAACTATTTGCATGTCCATTTTACCAGCGTTAAAATCCAAGCGTTTTATGAATTCTTCACCAGTTATTTCAAGAATATTTAACTTCCCCTGAGTAGGAGGCAAAATATACTTCTGTCCAGGTAGAATAGTACGGTGTCGGTTTTGAGCCATGGAAATATGTTTAATGCTATCAATAATGTGACCTTTCTCTTTATCCACGAGCATGACATTACTGTGTTTACCCATCAATTCTATGATGAGAAGTTTTTGGCTAATATCTCCAATCTCATTTCTTGATTTTAGTGTAAACGTAACAATCCGTTCCATTCCATGTTGTTGAATATCCTCAATTGTCGCACCTGACAAATGCTTTCTCAGTATCATACAAAACATAGGTGCTTCTTTTGGATTGGTATATGTATCATTTGTTATATGAAAGCGCGCATAGGTTGGGTGAATCGATAATAGTAAACTGTGATTCTTACCACGACTGCGCACAGTGAAGACAAGTTCTGTATCTGTAGGTTGGTATATCTTTGTAATTCTTCCTGGAGTAATTTGGTTTTTTAATTCTTCTGTTACTGCTCTAGTAACTATACCATCGAATCCCATCAGGTCACCTCCTCCCATAATTATAGCATTTTTTAGGACAAGTATGCATAGATATCCATTAGAGAGTATAACAATTATCCCGGAGGAATGCAGATGAAGTGGTATCAATTAGATGTAGAAAAAGTAGAGCAAAAATTGCATGTTTTGTCTACAAAAGGACTGTCGTTAAAACAAATTGATGAACGACGTAAACAGTATGGATCAAATCAACTAGAATCGCAAAAACATACACCTAAATGGCTGATTTTTCTAAAACAGTTCCAAGACTTCATGGTACTTGTTTTATTAGCAGCAACGTTAATTGCTGGCCTTCTAGGTGAATACATTGATGCAATTGCTATCATGGTTATTGTGTTGGTAAATGGTTTTATCGGATATTTTCAAGAACAGAAGGCCGAAAAGTCATTGGATAAATTAAAAGAGCTATCTGCACCGATGGCAAATGTACTAAGAGATGGTAAGTGGGAAAAAGTTCCATCAAAAGAAGTAGTTGTTGGAGACGTTGTAAGAATTAATAGTGGAGATAGAATTCCTGCTGATATTCGTATCACCAAATCCAATAGCATGGAAACAGAAGAATCCGCGTTAACCGGAGAGTCTCTCCCTGTTGCCAAACATGCAAGTGCTATCCAAAATCCAGAGTTAGAAGCGCAAGACCAAGCAAATATGGGCTTTATGGGTACATTAGTTACTCGTGGGTCAGGCATTGGTATTGTAGTTGGTACAGGAATGAACACGGTAATGGGACAGATTGCATCATTAATGGCAAATACAAAGAAACAGACCACTCCACTAGAGAGAAGGCTTGCTGAGCTAGGGAAGATATTAATTGTTGTTGCCTTATTGTTAACGGCCTTAGTGGTTGTGCTTGGTGTCATGCAAGGGAACCCAACATATCAAATGTTTTTGGCAGGTGTCTCCTTAGCAGTAGCTGCAATTCCTGAAGGTTTACCAGCAATAGTTACCGTAGCGTTATCTCTTGGAGTACAACGAATGATTAAGAAAAAAGCTATTGTAAGAAAACTATCTGCTGTAGAGACTTTAGGTACAGCTTCGGTCATTTGTTCAGATAAAACGGGAACAATGACAGAAAATCAGATGACAGTTAAAGAAGTTTTTCTTAATGGAAAGCATTTATATGTGAGTGGAGACGGTTACGATATTCGTGGCGATTATTTTCTCAATAAGACAAAGGTAAACAGAGATTTTCCACATCTTGAAAATATGCTGCTATACGGGATGCTTTGCAATAATGCATCACTATTTGTGAAACTAGGAAAATATTATGTCGATGGAGATCCAACGGATGGTGCTCTATTAGTTGCAGCAAGGAAAATAGGATTAAAAGCCATTGATAGCGAAAATTATAAAATAATAAAAGAGATTCCTTTTGATTCAGATAGAAAGCGAATGAGCGTAGTTATTGAAGATGAAAATGGGATGCGCCTATTAATTACAAAGGGTGCACCGGATGTCTTGCTACCAAGGATGGCATATCAAATTAATGGGAATGGACGAGCATTATTAAGAAAAGAAGAAAAGAATAAAATTGAACGATCCATCGATAGTATGGCAAATAACGCATTGCGAACTATAGCTATCGGAATAAGACCATTGTCTAGTAATGAATCAATAGATGCTGCTTTTTTAGAAAATGAATTAACATTTGTTGGTCTTTATGGGATGATTGATCCTCCTAGGAAAGAGGTTAAATCTGCTATTGAAGAATGCCGACAAGCAGGGATAAAGACTGTTATGATTACAGGTGATCATGTTAATACGGCGAGGGCAATTGCAAGAGATTTGAACCTCTTACCAGATAGAGGATTAGTTTTAGAAGGTCATCAATTAAATAAAATGTCTGTGGAAGAACTGGAAGATGTTATTGAAGATACTTATGTTTTTGCAAGAGTAACACCAGAGCATAAATTGAAAATTGTTAAAGCATTCCAGGAAAAAGGACATATAGTAGCGATGACAGGAGATGGAGTAAATGATGCTCCAGCAATTAAAGCGAGTGATATTGGTATAAGCATGGGAATTAGTGGTACAGATGTAACTAAGGAAGCATCATCTCTAGTACTGATGGATGATAACTTTGCTACGATTAAGTCAGCTATTCAAGAAGGTAGAAATATCTATGAAAACATAAGGAAATTTGTTCGCTACTTGTTAGCATCTAATGTGGGGGAAATATTGGTAATGCTATTTGCTATGTTATTGGCCATGCCTCTTCCACTTGTTCCAGTTCAAATATTGTGGGTAAATTTAGTAACAGATGGATTACCGGCAATGGCATTAGGTTTGGATAAAGCAGAAGATAATGTGATGAAACGTCCTCCTCGTAACCCAAGAGAAGGGGTCTTTGCAAGAGGGTTGGGCTATAAGATTATTAGTCGCGGAATATTGATAGGTTTAGTCACTTTAATAGCATTCATGTTAACCTATCAAAATAACCCAGAAAATCTGGTTTATGCTCAAACCATGGCTTTTTCAACCTTAGTAATGGCACAACTCATTCACGTGTTTGATTGTAGAGCTGAAAATTCGATATTTGATCGAAATCCTTTTGGTAACTTGTATTTAGTACTGGCGGTTTTATCTTCGATTCTATTATTGCTTATCGTTATATACTGGCCACCACTTCAGCCAATTTTCCATACGACTGATCTAGCGTTAAGAGATTGGTTATTCATTGGAGCTTTAAGTGCAATACCAACCGTTTTATTTGGATTTAAAAAGTAATGGATTTAAACATATTGATAATTTTATAGTAAAGACAAAAAATGCATCTGTTAAAAACAGGTGCATTTTTGTATGTAATGGTATGAGGATATTTTGATATACTGATATTTTTATAACTTTAATTTATATTTTATATAGACTCCTGATTAACTTAATTAAAGATAAATGTGTAATGTAGTGCGTTGTTGATTTCCGCTCCGGGGAGTCACTTTCCGCGGGCGGCTGATGAGCCTCCTCGTGCTATCGCACTGCGGGGTCTCATCTAGGCCTCTCTTCCCGCAGGACAAGGAAGGCTACGGCAGCATTACATCGCACGAAGAAAATTGCCCTTTATTTTCGAGGAGTCGACTGCCCTCCGCTCCAATCAACACTGTTTTTAGGAGCGTGACCATTTTTGGCTAATATCAGAAGAATTATCATTTATTCATTTATTAAAAGATACTCAATTATATAAGAAAGTTGAACAGCACAAATTCAGCGAAGTGTATTTCCGTAGCGGTGTTTAACGAATCGCTCCATTAGTTATATATTCTTAATAAAATAAATCAACAATTTCTATCTACTACGATGTTTAATAAGCAAAAAAGATATGAAAAGAGCTTTCTATTAAGATTATTATATATTATTTTTAGCACATAATCTTAGTATGGTATAATACAATAGGATGTGATATTTATGGTTATGAGTATGACAGGATACGGTAGAAAAAATATGCAGATTGAGGGTTCGGACATTACCGTGGAAGTTAGAACAGTGAACCATCGATTTTTAGATATTTCACTCAAGCTACCCCGTCATCTAATAATGCTTGAAGATAAATTGAAGAAGATTATAAAGAGCTATTTTAAAAGAGGAAGAATAGAATTATCCCTTAGTATAGACGGAGAAGGGTTTATAGAAAAAACGCTCGAGACAGATTGGGATTTACTTAATCAATATATAAAACAAATGCATGAAGCTCAGAACAGGTATCAGTTATCAGGAGATATTCCTACCTCTATATTGGCTTCTATACCAGATATTTTCCTTATTCGTGAAAATGAGAAACAACCTGATTACCTAGTTGAACAGATTGAATCATGTACAAAAGAGGCATGTGAAGAAGCACAACAGATGAGAAAACAGGAAGGTGAATTCCTTGTTAAGGATTTAAACAAACACCTTAATGCAGTGGAGAATATCATAACAAAGTTAATGGAACAAAGACCAATTGTTGTGCAAGAGTACCGTCACCGGATCATGCAAAGAGTGGAAGAACAGCTAAACGAAGTGTCAGCAGTAGACCATGCAAGAGTTCAACAAGAGATTATATTACTGGCTGAAAAAGGAGATATTACGGAGGAAATAACTCGGTTAAACGGCCATTTGAAACACTTTAACCAAACTCTGGAAAATCGAGTTTCCATTGGGCGAAAACTTGACTTTATTGCACAAGAGATGTACCGTGAGGCAAATACGATAGGCTCCAAATCAACGGATGTTGGTATTAGTGAATGGACAGTTACATTGAAAAGTGAAATTGAAAAAATAAAAGAACAAGTTCAAAATTTGGAGTAAATAGTTGAATTACACCTATCTTTTTAATTATAATTTGTTGTATAATTATTAATTGGTATGAAAACATAATTTCTTTATTTAGTTAACAAGTATATTTAAGTTACATAAATGAAGGTCTAGGGGGAAGGAATTTGAGTTTAAGTTTGATAAATATTGGTTTCGGTAATGTTGTTTCAGCTAATCGAATCATTTCAATTGTATCACCTGAATCTGCACCGATAAAACGTATCATTACAGTAGCTAGAGATAATAATAAACTAATTGACGCAACATACGGAAGAAGAACTAGAGCGGTTATTATTACCGACAGTGATCATGTTGTGTTATCGGCGGTTCAGCCAGAAACGGTCGGACAACGTGTGATAAGTAATGACGAGATTAGCGAAGAGTAATACTGAAACCCATTTACTAGGAGGAAAAATGTGTGATTGATGAGAAAGGTATTCTATTTATTCTTTCTGGACCATCTGGAGTAGGAAAAGGAACGGTAAGAAAAAGATTATTTGAAAAAGCTACGGATTTGCAATACTCTATTTCCATGACAACGAGAGACAGAAGACCAGGTGAGGAAGACGGAGTAGATTATTTTTATAAATCTAAAGAAGAGTTCGAACAGCTAATAGAAGAAAATGAACTTTTAGAATACGCCAAATATGTTAATAATTACTATGGTACCCCTCGAAAGTATGTAGAGGAAACATTAGCAAAGGGGTATGATGTGTTTCTTGAAATAGAAGTTCAAGGAGCTATGCAGGTAAAGAAGAATTTTCCTGAAGGCGTATTTATTTTCCTCTTTCCACCAAGTTTAGAAGAATTGAAAAATCGGATATTAGGTCGTGGTACAGAATCAAATGATTTAGTTCTAAACCGCTTAAAGGAAGCAAGGAAAGAGATTGAAATGATGGATGCTTATGATTATGTTGTGGTAAATGATCAGGTGGATCATGCTGTATCCAAAATTGAATCCATCATTCAAAGTGAGCATTTGAAACGGGAACGTATTGCTAAGCAATATAAAAAGATATTGGAGGATGATCAATTATGATGTTAGAACCTTCCATTGATGTTCTACAAGAGAAAATAAAATCAAAGTATACCCTTGTAATTCTGTCAGCCAAGCGTGCAAGACAACTTAGCGAAACAAAGGATTTGCAAGTAGAGAATCCCCAGTCTGCTAAATATGTAGGGCAGGCTCTTGAAGAAGTAGTGGCTGGAAAACTATATTTAGAAGAAAATAATTAAATGATTGCCCTCGCTAATTCAACTGCGGGGGTTTTATTGTTTATAAAGAGCCAGTTGCTTTCTTATCGGTTTAAGGTATCTTTCAGTTCTTATTGTCAATAACATTTAACCTTTAGAAGAGCATTTCTTAAATTAATGGTTAATTTATGGTATAAATATACTAGAGAATGTCGTAACGTTCGGAGAGGGGATAAAAATGGTATATCAAAAAAATGTTTTAATCGGTGTATCAGGAGGAATTGCTGCCTATAAGGCATGCGCGTTGACCAGTAAACTAGTTCAAAAAGGTGCAAATGTCAAAGTTATTATGACAGAGAACGCTACGCAATTCGTATCACCCCTAACTTTTCAAGCACTGTCAAGAAATCCAGTTTATACAGATACATTCGATGAGAAAGATCCGCAGAAAATCGCACATATTGATTTGGCTGATTGGGCGGATTTAGTGATTATCGCCCCTGCGACAGCAAATATTATAGGAAAACTCGCTAGTGGGCTTGCTGATGATATGCTTTCAACCACTTTACTTGCCACAGAAGCTACGGTTTATATAGCTCCAGCAATGAATGTACATATGTATGCACACCCAGCTGTAATAAAGAATATGAAGCAACTGGAAGAGTGGGGCTATCATTTCATTGAACCTGGAGCAGGTTATCTAGCTTGTGGTTATGTTGGCAAGGGAAGATTAGAAGAACCAGAAACGATAATTAAGGTAATTGAAGGGCATCAAAACACAAATAAATTATTAACTGGTAAAACGGTGCTGGTTTCAGCAGGACCAACTCGTGAAAAAATCGATCCAGTCCGTTTCTTTACCAATCGTTCTACAGGGAAAATGGGGTTTGCCATTGCAGAAGCTGCAGCTGAACTAGGAGCAGATGTAGTGTTAGTAACGGGACCTACTGATCAAAAAACTGAAAATAAACATATAAGTAGGATAGATGTTGAGTCTGCGGAGGATATGTACAAAGCCATGCATCGATTCTTTCCATCTAGTGATATTGTTATTAAAGCAGCTGCAGTTGCAGACTACCGGCCGAAAATAGTACATAATGAAAAACTAAAAAAACAACCTGGTGACTGGCAATTTGAAATGGAAAGAACGAAAGACATATTAAAATCACTAGGTGAAGAAAAAAATCATCAATTTTTAGTTGGGTTTGCTGCCGAAACAACCAATCCAATTGAATATGGACTAGCAAAGTTAAAAAAGAAAAATTTAGACGCTATTGTTATCAATAACGTGGCCCAAGAAGGTGCTGGCTTTGGTGGAGATACGAATATAGTTACTTACATCAATGCCTCAAACAAACAAGAAAATATTGCCATAGCATCCAAAAGGAATGTAGCTAAGCAATTAATAAACTTTATTCATCGGGACATGAAGGATGATAAGCAGTGAATATAGCAAAAGTGATTGTAGACGTTCCTGCAAGTTCTATTAATCAAACATTTGATTATTCTATTCCTGAACGATTTCAGGAAATACTTAAACCGGGCATGAGGGTTATTGTTCCTTTTGGACCCAGAAAAATTATGGGATTCGTGGTAGATAGAGTTTCTGAATCATCGTTTGAACGGCTAAAGAATATCATTGATGTATTGGATTTAACACCTGTATTGACAAAGGAGCTACTGGACCTAGGTAAATGGGTAGCTAATGAAACACTTAGTTTGTCAATCGTTGCACTACAGGCTATGTTACCGCAAGTTCTTAAATCTAAGTACAAAAAAGAGCTTGTTCGAATGACTGATGAGAAGTTGCCAGATCCATTGGAATATTTATTTGCAGGTAGAGATTTTATAGCTTACGAAGAATTTGAGAATGCAAATTTAAGTTACTATCAATTACAAAAGGCTGTTCAAGCTGGTGACCTATCTGTTCATTATCAAGTTCAATCAAAGGTAACTAAAAAAGAAGTACTAATGGTAAAGCCTGCACGAGAAACCCATATGATGGAGGAAGCGTTCATCGACTTTCCCAAAAATGCTAAAAAGCAAAAGCAAGTATTGGGCTATTTTATTGAAAATACTCATCCAATTCCCCAAAAAGAAGTGTTAAAACAGTTTCAAACGACGAATCAAACAGTGAAGAGTTTAGTAGATAAAGGGTTGTTGGAAACATACAAAGAAGAAGTATATCGTAATCCATACAATGATGAAGAAATTGAGCGGACAACAGCATTAGAACTAACAGAGGAACAGCAGCAAGCAATTAAACCAATCCTAGCATCAATTAAAAATAATACACATGATGTGTTTTTGTTGCATGGTGTAACTGGAAGTGGTAAGACAGAAATCTATTTGCAATCAATTCAAGATGTAATTGACAAAGGTGAAGAAGCCATTGTGCTAGTTCCAGAAATTGCTTTAACTCCACAAATGGTCAATCGTTTTAAAGGCAGATTTGGCAAAAGTGTGGCGGTTATGCATAGTGCACTTTCTGCGGGAGAAAAATATGATGAATGGCGCAGGATTCACCGAAAAGAAGTACAAGTTGTGGTCGGTGCTAGATCTGCAATTTTTGCCCCCTTTGAGAATCTGGGAATTATAATTATCGATGAAGAGCATGAAACGACCTATAAGCAGGAGGACCAACCTCGATATCATGCACGGGATGTTGCTATTCAACGTGGACAAAATCATAACTGTCCTGTTGTACTAGGGAGTGCCACCCCAACCTTAGAGTCCTATGCTAGAGCTATGAAAGGAGTTTACAGTCTAGCTACTTTAAACAAACGGACAAATGACCAGCCAATGCCACACGTAGACATTATTGATATGCGAGCAGAACTCCATGCTGGGAATCGTACCATGTTTTCTAGGAAACTAAAAGAAAGTATCGAACATTGTATAAGGAATAAGGAACAAGTAGTTCTGTTATTAAATCGAAGAGGATACTCAACATTTGTTATGTGCAGAGATTGTGGTCATGTAAATGATTGTCCTCATTGTGACATTGCGTTGACCTATCATAAAAATACAAATCGTCTAAAATGTCATTATTGTTCCTATGAAGAAATAGTTCCTTCCATTTGTCCAGAATGTAATAGTGATTTAATCCGTTATTTTGGAACTGGAACACAACGAGTGGAAGAAGCTATAACTGAGCTAATTCCAGAGGCAAGTCTCTTGAGAATGGATGTAGATACTACTCGTAGAAAAGGATCTCATGAGAAAATATTAAAAGAATTTGGTGAAGGAAAAGCTGATATATTACTAGGAACACAAATGATTGCAAAAGGACTTGATTTTGAAAATGTTACATTAGTTGGTGTGCTTACAGCAGATTCAATGTTAAATTTACCAGATTTTAGATCCAGTGAAAAGACCTTCCAATTGCTGACACAGGTTAGTGGCCGTGCTGGAAGACATGAGTTAACTGGCCAGGTATTAGTTCAAACGTATACTCCGGAACATTATAGTGTAAAACTTGCTAGTGAATATAATTTCTTAGAGTTTTATAAAAAGGAAATGGGAATGAGAAAGAAGTTTCAATACCCACCATATTATTTCTTGGCACTGATTACTATAACTCACGAAAATAAAGTTAAAGTAATTCAAACAGCCCAAAGAATTGTCCATTTACTCTTGCAAAAAGTAAATCAAAACACGGTGGTATTAGGACCGACCCCTTCTCCAATCCCTCGTATTAAGGATAGGTACCGTTACCAGTGTATGATTAAATATAGAAATGAGCCGGATTTGCGGGTTTATCTTAATAAAATTTTAGATCAATTCTCAGATGATGTACGCAAGAACAATCTTATAATCTCTGTAGATTTACAACCATATCATTTAATGTAAGAAATCCAACTAGGTTAAAATCTGTTAGTAATAATAGAAGCAGATTGATCAAACACGTTCTCATTAAGAAAGAAGGTAATTAAATGAAAAGAATCGTATTTATGGGGACACCTGATTTTTCCGTGCCCGTATTACAAGCTTTAATTGAATCCGAATATGAAGTGGTATTAGCGGTAACGCAACCTGATAGACCTAAAGGGAGAAAGAAAGAAATTACTCCTCCCCCTGTTAAGGTCGAAGCCGAGAAGCACCAAATACCTGTATTTCAACCCGAGAAATTAAGAAATGAGTACAAGAAGATCCTTTCCTTTGAACCAGACCTGATTGTTACAGCGGCATATGGTCAATTGCTACCTACTGAACTATTAGATACTCCAAAGTATGGATGTATTAATGTACATGCTTCCTTACTTCCAGAACTTCGTGGAGGAGCGCCCATTCATTATGCAATTATGCAAGGGAAGAAAGAAACTGGTATTACTATCATGTATATGGTAGAAAAATTGGATGCTGGAGATATCCTTTCCCAAGTAAAAGTACCAATAGAAGAGGCCGATCATGTTGGAACAATGCATGATAAACTATCTGCAGCTGGTGCAGATTTATTACTTGATACTTTACCAAAGATTTTCACAGGGGAAGTATCATCCGTAAAACAGGATAATTCCAAGGCAACTTTTGCTTCTAATATTAAACGGGAACAAGAAAAAATTGACTGGAAAAAATCGCATAGAGAAATTTACAATCACATACGAGGATTACATCCCTGGCCTGTTGCTTTCACTACTTATGGAGGAAAGAATATGAAAATATGGTGGGGTATACCCGATAATTCTACCTATACAGGGGAAGCAGGGGAAATTGTTAAAGTTGAAGAGGATGCATTTGTCGTAGTATGTGGAGATAATAAAGGTATTAGAATAACAGAAATACAACCAGCTGGTAAAAAAAGGATGCTTGTAAAAGATTATTTGCGCGGGTCAAGTGATCGAATTAAAACTGGCATTATTTTAGGTGATTAATATGAAAAATTATCAACTACGAAGTTCTATACTGGATCTATTAATTAGAACGGAAAAAGATGCAGGGTTCAGTCATCTACTAATTGATAATGAAATCAAATCAAAGCGGATAGAACATAAAGACGAAAAGCTATTAACAGAAATAGTATATGGAACTCTTCAACGAAAATTAACATTAGACTTTTATATTGACAGCTTCTTAAGTTCTAAGAAGAAAATCGACTTATGGGTAAGAATGCTTTTACGTATGTCTATTTACCAGATGGTATATTTGGACAAGGTTCCTGATCATGCTGTCATACATGAAGCAGTGGAAATTGCCAAAAAACGCGGTCATAAAGGAATTGCAAGTTTTGTTAATGGGATTTTACGAAATGTACAGCGTAAAGGTGTCCCTGATACGTCCTCTATAAAGGACAATGCCAAGAGACTTTCCATCGAGACTAGCCATCCTGAATGGCTGGTCAAACGTTGGATATCGGAATATGGTTATGAAACAACAAAAGAAATGTGTGAAGCCAATATAACTAGAAAGGTTCAAGTAGTTCGCGTACAACCACTGAAAATCAGCCGGGAAAAGGCGATGGAACAGTTAGGGGAACTTGGTTTTAAAGTGAAAACTTCCGACTTTTCCGATCAAGGAATAATTGTCGAAGAAGGGAATATTCTTACTACTGATTTGTTTAAAAAAGGTATGTTAACTATACAAGATCAAAGTTCGATGTTGGTAGGGGAAATGCTTGAAGCAGAACCTAACATGAAAGTACTAGATGCATGTAGTGCCCCAGGTGGCAAGGCAACCCATATAGCAGAAAAGATGGAGAATAAAGGGGTTATACATGCATATGACTTGCATAAAAAGAAAGTAAATTTAATTGATAAGAAAGCAAAGGAATTGGGCTTAACAATTATCGATACTAATCCATCTGATGCAAGAAATTTGAAGGATGTTCATGAAGTAGCAAGTTTTGATCGCATTTTAGTAGATGCTCCTTGTTCAGGTTTAGGAGTCATTCGTGGGAAACCTGAAATAAAATATAACAAGCGGGAGTCTGATATTGAAAATCTTTCAAAGATTCAACTAGAGATATTACACAGTATTGCACCGTTGCTTCGAAAAGGTGGGTTATTAATTTATAGTACTTGTACCGTTGATGTAGAAGAAAATGAAAAAGTCGTTCAAAGATTTTTAGAAAGCCACAAGGATTATGAAATTGATTCATCATTCTTTGAAAATTTACCTACAAGTTTCAGGCAAGCTACTGGGATAACAGAGTTAGGGTTCCAGATATTTCCTCAGGATTATCAAACAGACGGTTTTTTCTTGACCCGTTTCAAAAAAATTGGATAATTATGTACTTTTATAACGGATTTTGTGTAATACTTGTTTTAGAAATTGTATTACCGTAAATGTAAGATTTGAGGGGGGATAACATGAAAGGAACATTCCTAACTGATAGAGGTAAGGTAAGAAGCCATAATGAAGATGCTGGTGGCATCTATTATAATTCCCATAATCATATGCTTGCTGTAATAGCTGACGGAATGGGCGGCCATCAAGCAGGTGACGTAGCAAGTCAAATGGCTATTTCCTTACTTCAAGAAAAATGGGAAAAAACCAGTGCCTTCGATAAACCTGAAAAAATAGAAGAATGGTTACGGGCAACAATGGATGAAATCAATGAAAAATTATTCCTTCATGCACAAGAAAATAAAGAATGTGAAGGGATGGGCACAACTATTGTTGTAACTATCTATGTGGATGATTTTCTTACAGTTGGCCATATAGGAGATAGTCGTTGTTATTTATTAAACCAGGATGGATTTAAACAAATCACAGAAGATCATTCTCTGGTTAATGCACTTGTACGGTCAGGACAACTCTCGAAAGAAGATGCCGTCCATCACCCAAGAAAAAATGTAGTATTGAGAGCACTAGGTTCCGAAGCTGAAGTGGACACAGACATAAAGACTATTACTGTAGAAGAAGGAGATATCTTACTTCTTTGTTCAGATGGACTCACAGATAAGTTATTAGATGAAGAGTTATTAGAAATAATCAAACAGAATGAGGACTTAGAGAAAGCAAGTAAAGAATTGGTACAGTTGGCAAATAATAGAGGTGGAGAAGATAATATTTCTTTAATATTATTATCGAAAAATGGAGGATTTTGGAAAGAAGGTGATTCGGAGTGAGGAAAGGTCACCTGTTAAATGAACGCTATAAAATAAAAACCAAAATTGGTAGTGGTGGAATGGCAGACGTTTTCTTGGCTAGGGACGTTATTCTAGAACGCGATGTTGCTGTCAAGGCGTTGAGAATGGAATATGCCAATGATCAAGAGTTTATTGCTCGGTTTGACCGAGAGGCACAATCTGCAACAAGCCTCTCTCACCCTAATATTGTAAGTATTTATGACGTTGGGGAAGAAGACCATTTACTATATATGGTTATGGAATACATAGATGGCATGACATTAAAAGAATACATACAGAGTTATGGTCCGCTAGGGGTCCAGGAATCTTTGGACATTATAAAACAAATTACGTCTGCAATTGCCCATGCCCATGCCAACGAACTTGTTCATCGCGATATAAAGCCACAAAATATTTTAATAAATAACTTTGGTCAAGTTAAAGTAACAGATTTTGGCATTGCCATTGCTCTAAGTGCTACTGCTTTAACACAAACAAATTCTATATTAGGTTCTGTACATTATTTGTCTCCTGAGCAAGCAAGAGGTGGGATGGCTACCAAAAAATCAGATATTTATTCTTTAGGTATTGTTCTTTTTGAAATGTTGACGGGTAGATTACCATTTTCGGGGCAGTCACCAGTGTCTATAGCATTAAAACATTTACAGAGTGAAACCCCTTCTGTCAGGCGGTTTAATCAGGATATACCACAGAGTGTTGAGAATATTGTTTTAAAAGCAACTGCTAAGGATCCATTTCATCGTTATGAAACCATTTATGATTTGGAAGATGCCATTGAGACTGCTTTGCATCCGGATAAAATAAATGAGGCTCCTTATACTCCACCTATAGAAGTTGGAGAAGAGACAAAAGCGATTCCGATTATTACCGATAATCAAATGAACAACGACTATAATCAAGAAACGTTGGTACACCATACCAACGGAGTAACGAAAAATTATCCAGAAGATAATCTGGAAGATGGTCAACCAAGCACTAATACAAATGAAGGCAAAAAGAAAAAAAACAAGAAAGTTAAAAAGCAGAAAAAAACGAAGAAAAGAAAATGGCCCATTATTGTGTCTGTTATTTTGCTCCTTTTGGTTGCGGGTATAGTAGCATTATTTGCTATTCCAGGAATATTACAGCCTAAAGAGGTTACAATTCCTTCTGAAATCATTGAAATGGAAGCTGATGAGGCAGCAGATCTATTAGAGGACTTAAAATTAGTCGTTGAAGAAGAAGAAATTCCTTCAGAGGAAATTGAGGAAGGCTTCGTTGTAAGGACAGAACCAAGAGCTGGAAGAACGGTAAAAGAAGAATCGACCGTAACTTTGTATGTGAGCTCAGGAAAGGAAAAAATAGAGTTTGGTGACTATGAAGGCCAGGACTACAGTCAGGTTAAACATAAACTCGAGATAGAAGGATTTACAGATTTTTATCCTAGAGAAGAGTATTCGGATGAAAGTGAAGGTGAAATTATTACTCAGATTTCTCCTAGCCCTGGCAGTTTAGTGGTACCTAGTGAAACTAGAGTAAGTTTCGTTGTTAGTAAGGGTCCTGAACCAATTGAACTTAACAACTTGGCAAATATGTTAGAGGAAGATGCTAAATCCTATTTAGAAGAGAATAATCTACAAATGAATAAAGAAACCAAGCATTCTGATTCTGTAGCAGAGGGACGGGTGATTAGTCATAGTCCTGCAACTGGAACTAAACTACAAACGGGTGACACAGTAAATGTGATTATTTCCAGAGGACCAGAAGAATTGCCACCAATGAATAAAACCATAACAGTTCCTATTCCTTATGATCCACCCGAACAAGAAGTTTCGGATGGGGAAAATGGGGAGCAACAGGAAAATCAGGAACCAATCGAACAGGTTGTTCAAGTATATATTGATGATATGAATCATGATTTTTCTGTTCCGGCTGAAGATTATGGGAAGACTATAACGAGCGATGATGAAGTATCGTTTACATTAACAATTGCACCGGACAGTAGTGCAAGGTATAGAGTAACTCGTGATGGGGAAACCATTGAAGAAGAAACTATTGAGTATAAGGAAGGTGAATAAATGGCAGAAGGCAGAATTATAAAAGCATTAAGTGGGTTTTACTATGTCGAGTCGGAAAATAAAATTTACCAGTGCCGCGGAAGAGGAGTTTTTCGTAATCAAAAGATTACTCCTCTTGTCGGGGATTTTGTTGAATTCGATATTAAAGATACAAATGAAGGATATATTATGGAAATTGAGCCGAGAGAAAATGAACTAGTTCGACCGCCGATTGCTAATATCAATCAAGCAATCATCGTCAGTTCTGCCATTTCACCTGATTTCAGCACCAAATTGCTTGACCGATTCCTAGTATTAATCGAATCAAAAAATATAGAACCCATTATCTTTATCACCAAGATGGATGCAATATCTGAAGACAAGAAAGCAGAAATGGGTAATTATAAAAAGATTTATCAAAACATTGGTTATCAGGTTGAGCTTCTTTCGACAAAGGATTCAAAGTATTTTCCAGACTTAATCTCCTATTTTAAAGATAATGTCACTGTTATTGCAGGGCAGTCTGGTGTAGGAAAATCTTCACTCATTAACGCTCTTCAACCGACTCTTCTCTTAGAAACTGCAGAAATCTCAGAAAGCTTGGGAAGAGGAAAACATACAACTAGACATGTAGAACTACTTAAAGTTCATGGTGGGTTAGTTGCGGATACCCCTGGTTTTAGTGCATTGGATTTTACAGAAATTCAAGCAGAAGATTTAACTGGATATTTTCCGGAAATGCGAGAGCGACGTGAGGATTGTAAATTTAGAGGCTGTCTACATCATAAGGAGCCGAAGTGTGCCATTAAAGAAGCGTTAAGTAATGGCGAATTAGAGAAATTTCGATATAATCACTATATAAGTTTCTTAGAAGAAATACAATCCAGAAAGCCGAGGTATTAGATATGACAAAAATTGCACCCTCCATATTATCAGCTGATTTTTCAAAGCTTGGAGAAGAAATTAAAGATGTAGAAAAAGGGGGAGCGGATTACATCCACGTAGACGTAATGGATGGCCATTTTGTTCCTAATATTACCATAGGGCCATTAATCGTAGAGGCGATTAAACCTGTTACAAAACTTCCTCTAGATGTACATCTAATGATTGAAGACCCTGATAAATATATACCAGTATTTGCTGAAAGCGGTGCTTCAATTATTACGGTACATCAGGAAACTACGAAACACTTACACAGGACCATTCAACTTATTAAATTAAACGGTGTAAAGGCAGGAGTTGTCATCAATCCAGCAACACCTGCCGACGTGTTATTGCCTATATTACCTGATATAGATATGGTACTAATTATGACCGTGAATCCAGGTTTTGGAGGTCAGTCATTTATCAAAAGTACTTTATCTAAGATAGAGAGAGTAGCTAAATGGCGAGAAGACTTTAATTTAGACTTTGAAATCGAAGTCGATGGTGGAGTTAATGTTGATACGGCAAAATTATGTACGGATGCAGGTGCGGACGTATTAGTTGCTGGTAGTGCTGTATTTAATGCGGAAAATAGACGAGAGGCTATTCAAAACATTCTCCATGCGACGAAAAGGTAATAATGCATGAAGTGCGCAATTATTGGGAACGGTCCTTATGAGCAGCTGCTTGATTTACGTAAGCTGGATGTAGACATAGATATATGGATTGGTGCCGATCGTGGAGCGCTATATCTAGCTGAGAGTAATATTCCTATTGACTATGCTGTTGGTGATTTCGATTCCATTAATGAAGTGGAAAAGAATAAAATAAAAGAAAATACGAAGGTCTTTGAAGAACATCCCCCAGAAAAAGATGAAACGGATTTAGAGCTTGCCATACAAAAGGCATATGAATCTGAAGTGTCAACTATTTACTTATTAGGTGTAACAGGCGGTAGACTGGACCATGAACTTGCTAATATTCAACTTCTTTATTTAATTAGAAAAAGAGGGATTAATGCGATATTAATGGATTCAATGAACCAGATGGAATTGACATTTCCTGGTGAGCATAGGGTTCTAAAGGATGAAAGCTATCCGTATATTTCTTTTATACCTTTTTCAGAGAAAGTAGAAGGTATCACATTAACTAATTTTTACTATCCTCTTACTGATAAGACAATCTCTTGGGGCTCTACTCAATGTATTTCTAATAAGCTTATTTCAAATTATGGTACTTTTTTTTATAGGAAAGGCATATTATTAGTTGTAAAGAGTCGCAGTGTAATTCCTGGATAATCGGAATTACTTAAAGAGGAGGGCACTTATGAAATTTTATACTATTAAACTCCCGAAATTTATAGGTGGATTCGTAAAGATTGTGATTGGTGTTTTTAAAAAGGATAAGTAATAACATTGTGCTCTTGTCTGAGGAAAATGGCAAGAGTGCTTTTTTGTTTGTGCCGTAATATGTATAGACTATTGATTACTTTAATTAAGAATACTGCTATATGTCCGCTACGGAAATAAACTACGCTTTCCGCGGGGAGTTGGTAAGCCTCCTCCGTGCTGACGCACTCAGCAGTCTCACCGATGCTCTTCTTCCCGCAGGACAAGGAACGCTTCGGCAGGGTTACATCGCACGCAGAAAAAAGTGGTTTTCTTTTTTCAAGGAGTCTCCGTGTATTTCCTCCGCTAAGTTCCTGCTCTACTTGATTTTAACTAGAAAAATTGGTTTTCAGGAGGAACAACAACCCCAAACGTGACATAGCTTATAAATATCTATAGCAAGTAATATAGCGGGGTGGCAGATTACGAAGACTCCGCGTTATGGTTTTTCCGCGAGGAGGCTGAGGCCGTGCCCGCGGAAAGCGAAGTATTCTGCCGGAGCGAATCCAAGCACAAAACTTTCATCAGTGTAAGCGAGAGCAAACTATTCTTAATTAAATAGATCAGGGGTTTCTAACAACTTCTAAAACAAACTGTAATTATACAAAGAACCTTTTAAATGATAACAACAAAAAAACACTCTTCAATTAGAGTGTTTCTTTGTCCAATAACTAATGTTAACGTATATTAAACGCGTTCTACTTTTCCTGATTTAAGTGCACGTGCAGATACATAAACTTTTTTAGGTTTTCCATCTACCATAATACGTACTTTTTGTACATTAGCTTTCCATTTACGCTTATTGGAATTCATAGCGTGAGAACGTTGGTTACCACTGTTTGTTTTACGTCCAGTTACAACACATTTTCTAGCCATGTTATTCCCTCCTAACTCTAACAAATGTCATTATTACTTATACAATTTATCACAAGTAGGGGAAGAATGCAATCGAATCTTTCATTAATATGCCAAAATAGGATAAAATATAACGTAAGATTAACCATAGTAATGATAAAGCATAAATACTTGACAGATTTATACAAATCGTCCATTGTTATAAGGGGATTTATTGCAGATTTATATTTCACGTAGTGCAAGTTGTTGCCAATTTGCTTCTAATTCTTTTAAAAATGTTTAGCCTATAGTATAATTTGCTTATATTAATAGTAGGTGTTCAAGGAGGATTATAATGTCCATTGAGTTAAATACAAATGATGGTCAAGTTACCATTACGAATGATGTAATAGCTACCATAGCTGGGGGTACTGCAGTAGAATGTTATGGTATCGTCGGTATGGCTTCAAAAAGTCAAATTAGAGATGGTATTGCTGAAATTTTAAGAAAAGAAAATTACTCAAAAGGTATTATTGTACGACAAGAAGAAGAAAAATTACATATAGATATGTATATTATCGTAAGCTATGGTACAAAGATTTCCGAAGTAGCAAGTAATGTACAATCTCAAGTGAAATACGCATTGAATCAATCACTTGGTTTAGCTATTGACTCTGTTAATATATATATTCAAGGAGTTCGAGTAGCGAGGGATTAGTTTCTTTTACGTAATTTGAGGAGGAAGTATTGTGACGGTTGAAAAGATTAACGGCGTTGTATTAACACAAATGATTTTAACTGGTGCACACCATTTAACCAATAACGCCAAAAAAATAGATGCTTTAAATGTCTTTCCGGTTCCTGATGGTGATACAGGGACTAATATGAATTTATCCATGACTTCAGGAGCTGGTGAAGTAAAAAAAATAAATAGTGACCATGCTTCGGATGTTGCAAATGCATTTTCAAAAGGTTTGCTGATGGGAGCTAGAGGAAACTCTGGTGTTATTTTATCCCAAATATTTCGAGGGTTTGCAAAAGGAATGGATAAAAAAGAAAGTTTAACTGCTGAGGACTTTGCTGAAGCAGTACAATCTGGTGTTAATACTGCTTATAAAGCAGTAATGAAGCCAGTGGAAGGAACCATTTTGACGGTTGCAAAAGATGCTGGGAAAGAAGCAGTTAATGCGGCCAAATCGGAAAAAGATATAATTGTTTTAATGGAAAAAATTCTAACAGAAGCAAAAGCTTCATTAAAAAGAACTCCGGATCTATTGCCAGTTCTTAAAGAAGTGGGTGTTGTCGATTCTGGTGGACAAGGCCTAGTAACTATTTATGAAGGTTTCTTAGCTGCATTAAAAGGGGAAGAGCTTCCTGAAGATACTTCCGATATTGATATGGAAGACATGGTCAATGCAGAACATCATAAAGTTACGCAAGACTTTATGGATACTTCTGAAATTGTCTATGGTTATTGTACAGAGTTTATGGTCAAATTTGAAGAGGATAAACTTGCTAATAATCCTTTTAATGAACAAGAGTTTCGTAATGAATTAAGTGAATTAGGCGATTCTCTATTAGTTGTATCTGATGAAGATATTGTGAAGGTACACGTGCATTCAGAAACACCTGGGACTTGTTTGACTCTAGGTCAGCGTTTCGGGAGTTTGATAAATATGAAGATTGAAAATATGCGTGAGCAACACACGGCAATTGTAGGCGATAAACCAACCAAAGCAACTCCAAAAGAAAAGAAAGATTATGCGATTGTTACAGTGGCCATGGGTAAAGGGATTAAAGGTTTGCTTGAAAGCCTTGGTGCATCGGTTGTAATTGAAGGTGGTCAAACGATGAATCCAAGTACCCAAGATATTGCAGATGCTATTAAGCAAGCAAATGCGCATAATGTTATTGTCTTACCAAACAATAAAAACATTCGTATGGCCGCAGATCAAGCTGCAGAAATTGCAGAGGATAATGTAGCGGTTGTCCCAACAACAACTATTCCCCAAGGGATAAGCGCTATGCTAGCATTCCATCCTGATGCGGATTTATCTTCTAATCAACAAGCAATGGATGAAGCTAGAAAACACGTTAAAACTGGTCAGGTAACTTATGCAGTTCGAGATACACAAATCGAAGGAATAACTATAGAAAAAGGGAATTACATGGGTATTGTAGATGGAAATATTAAAGCTACACATGCTGATCAAAAAGAAGCAGTCAAATTATTACTACAAGAAATGATCACCGAAGATGATGAGATCTTAACCATCTTATATGGAGAAGATGCTGATTCAGAAGAAGTTGAAGAACTTGTAAGTTTTGTTGAAGAGAACTATGAAGATGTAGAAATTGAAGTTCATAGTGGAAATCAGCCAATATATTCCTATATATTTTCAGTTGAATAAGCCTTGTATTTCCAATGAAAAATTCGTCCTTCTAAAAAGAAAGACGAATTTTTTATTTTACGGAGGAAATGTGCATATAGTTAAACAAGGATTAATTAACCAAATCTATAAATGCTTATTACAATACTTTTTGATATAATTTACAATAACTAGCCTTTATAATCAAAAGGCTAGTAAGAAAAGAGGTGTTTTAATCATGAAATATAATTCTGTTTTTGATATTATTGGTCCGGTAATGATAGGGCCATCAAGTTCACATACAGCTGGAGCTGCAAGAATAGGATTAGCTGCTCGCACTCTTTTTGGAAAACAGCCAAAATGGGCAAAAATTCATCTTTACGAGTCATTTGCAAAAACCTATAAAGGCCATGGAACTGACTTTGCATTAGCTGGAGGATTATTAGGTTTTGCTACGGATGACTCAAGAATGAACAATGCTTTAAACTTAGCGAATGAAAAAGGATTACAAATAGAGTTTATTGAGGATAGCGCCTCAAGTAATCATCCAAATACTGCACGGCTCATTGTTGGTGATGACAATGAAAAACTAGAATTAGTAGGAATTTCTATTGGTGGCGGAAAGGTTGAAATAACAGAATTAAATGGTTTTGACCTGCGATTATCTGGAAATCATCCTGCTATTTTAATCATGCATAATGATAGATTTGGGGCAATTGCCTCTGTGACTAAAATCTTAGCAAAATATCAAATTAATATTGGACATATGGAAGTAAATCGAAAAGATGTGGGAAAAGAAGCACTCATGGTTATTGAAGTAGATCAAAATATCGATGATACCATTTTAAGAGAATTGCAGGAAGCTGACCATATTAATCGAATTACGAAGATTGTGAGTTAACCACTAAAAAGGTTAATAAGGAGGAGACTAATATGTTATTTCGAACAGTTTCTGAGCTAGTAGAGATTGCTGAAAAGGATGGTATTTCGATTTCTGAAGTGATGATACGACAGGAAATAGATGTAAAAGAAAAAACTAGAAAAGAACTATATGATGAAATGGAAAAAAACTTGCAGGTTATGGAAAGTGCTATTAGTGATTCTTTAAAAGGAGTGCAGTCCGTTACAGGTTTAACTGGAGGTGATGCGGTTTTAATTCAGAACTATATGGAACAGAAAACTCCTTTGTCCGGTAATTTGTTATTGGATGCAGTTAGTAAAGCCATGGGTACAAACGAAGTAAATGCGGCAATGGGTACTATTTGTGCTACTCCGACTGCTGGAAGTGCTGGTTGTGTTCCAGGTACGCTTTTTGCTGTGAAAAATCAGTTAAACCCTACTCGTGAGCAAATGATACGCTACTTGTTTACGGCTGGAGCATTTGGATTAGTAGTTGCTAACAATGCTTTTATATCTGGAGCCGCTGGAGGATGCCAAGCAGAAGTAGGATCAGCTGGAGCTATGGCAGCAGCGGCTATTGTTGAAATGGCCGGTGGAACGCCACAACAATCTGCTGAAGCATTTGCTATTACGTTGAAAAATATGCTTGGTTTAGTCTGTGACCCAGTTGCGGGACTCGTTGAAGTACCTTGTGTAAAAAGAAATGCGTTAGGTTCATCACAAGCAATTGTATCGGCGGACCTTGCATTAGCGGGGGTTACTAGTAGAATTCCGTGTGATGAGGTTATTGGAGCGATGTATCGTATAGGAAAACAAATGCCATCTGCTCTTCGTGAAACAGGTGAAGGTGGGCTGGCCGATACACCTACAGGCCGACTATTGAAAGAGAAAATATTTGGAATGTCCGTATAGAAAGAGTGATTACAGTGCTTCAGAAACCGGTAAATAATTTAACAGGCGTAGGAGAAAAATACGAAGAAGATCTTGCATTGCTTAATATATATACAATAGAGGATTTATTAAATTATTTTCCTTATCGTTATGATGTTTTTGAAATTAAACCCCTCGCTGAATTAATCCATGATGACAAAGTAACCATTGAGGGTAGGGTGATCTATGAGCCCTCCCTCCAATTTTATGGGAAGAGAAAATCAAGACTCACTTTTACAGTAGAGGTAGAAGGTGTTGCGGTGAAAGCAGTTATGTTCAATCGAGCATTTGCAAAAAAACAAATTCACAAGGATTCAACAATTACTTTAACAGGAAAATGGGATGCACACCGTCTGCAAATTACTGTAAGCAACTATAAGATAGGTCCGGCAGAAGCCCAAACAAAAATTCAACCTATGTACTCGTTAAAGGGAAATATAAATAATATCAAGTTAACGAAAACAATACAGCAAGCTATAGACAAGTATTTAGGAGCAGTGGTTGAAATTTTACCAGAAAGGTATTTAAAATCCTATAAAATCCCCAACCGACAGACAGCGATTAAAACGATGCATTTCCCACCTAATCGCATCGCTCTAAAACACGCAAGAAGAAGGTTTATATTTGAAGAATTTTTGCTGTTTCAATTGAAAATGCAATTACTGCGAAAATTGAAACGTGAAGCTACTCAAGGAAACACACAGCAATACGATTCGATGAAACTGCAGGAATTTATTCAGAGTTTTCCTTTTACATTAACAAATGCTCAAAAAAAATCTTTAAATGAGATTCTAGTAGATATGAAATCTCCTTATCGAATGAATCGATTATTACAAGGTGATGTTGGGTCTGGAAAAACAGCTGTTGCTGCTATTGGTTTATTTGCTTCGATAACCGCAGGAAAACAAGGAGCACTGATGGTGCCAACAGAGATTCTAGCAGAGCAGCATTATGAGTCCTTACAGGAATTATTTTCTGACAGAGCTAATATCGCCCTTTTAACTGGTTCAGTAAAAGGGAAGAAACGGAGGGAAATAGTAGAGGGAGTTGAAAACCATACGATTGATATTGTGGTTGGTACCCATGCACTGATTCAGGATGATGTTTATTTTGCTGATTTAGGATTTGTAATTGTTGATGAACAGCACCGCTTTGGTGTTGAACAAAGACGCACGCTTAAAGATAAAGGTCTTCACCCCGATGTCTTATTTATGACAGCAACTCCTATTCCTAGGACGCTAGCTATAACAGCCTTTGGAGATATGGATGTTTCTGTAATTGATGAGATGCCTAAAGGAAGAAAAGAGATTGAGACATATTGGGCTAAGGAAAATATGTTGGAGAGAATATTGGGTATGATTGAGAACCATGTTGCTGCTGGTGAACAAGCGTATGTTATTTGTCCCTTGATTGAGGAATCGGATAAATTAGATATACAGGATGCTGTTGATTTACATCAAAAATTAGTCGATATTTTCCCATCCGAAGTAAGAGTAGGATTAATGCATGGCAGACTTAAATCAGATGAAAAAGAACTGGTAATGAAACAATTCGCAGATAATGAAATTCAAGTCCTTGTGTCTACTACCGTTGTAGAAGTTGGAGTTAATGTTCCCAATGCAACGATCATGGTCATTTATGATGCAGAGCGATTCGGGCTTTCTCAATTACATCAATTACGCGGAAGAGTTGGTCGAGGCAGTAAACAAAGCTACTGTATATTAATTGCTGACCCGAAAGGTGATGTTGGGAAGGAAAGAATGCGAATAATGACAGAAACCACAAATGGTTTCGAATTGTCGGAGCAAGATTTAAAACTGCGAGGCCCAGGTGATTTTTTTGGCAAAAAGCAAAGTGGGGTTCCAGAATTCAAAGTTGCTGATATGGTTCACGATTATAGAGCTCTCGAAACTGCAAGAGCGGACGCTCAGGAAATTATTGAGAAGAATTTATTAGACAATGACGAAGAATTTTTCCAGTTAAAGCAATTACTATTGTCTGACTCAGCATTTTCCTCAACATTAGATTAATATCATTACTTGCATAAAACAGCATGGTATTATATATTACTATTAGTACCAAGTCATAACTATTAATTTGGAATTTGAATGATGTTTGTACATGCTAGGTTGTCCTAAACTTTGGGGCACTGTACGCATAGAAAATTGAGAAAAGCTACGGATGGTGCGTGATAACATGAAACGATCTAAGACAGAACGACAAAGATTATTAAAAGAAAAAATAGAAGAAACTCCATTTATAACGGATGAACAGCTAGCGGATTTTTTCTCTGTTAGTATCCAAACTATTCGACTTGATCGTATGGAGCTTTCTATACCAGAATTAAGAGAACGTATTAAATATGTTGCCACCAACCATTGGAATGAAACAGTAAAAGCATTGCCATTGGAAGAGGTAATAGGTGAAGTAATTGATCTTGAGTTGGACAAGCGTGCCATTTCCATTCTAGACATACATTCTGATTTAGTTTTTTCAAGAAATAAAATTGCCCGTGGTCATCATTTGTTCGCACAGGCTAATTCTTTGGCTGTTGCAGTGATCAATGATGAACTAGCTTTAACTGCTAAAGCAGACATTAAATTTACCCGTCAGGTAAAAGAAGGAGAGCGGGTTATTGCTAAAGCAAATGTGGAAGGTAATGAAAAAGGTTTAACTATTGTAAAAGTTAATAGTTTCGTAGGAAGCGAAAAAGTATTTGCGGGTACTTTTCATATGTATCGTTCCAACGAAGAAAAAGGAGAAGACAATCATGAAATTAGCAATTGATGCGATGGGAGGGGACCACGCGCCTACAGAAATTGTCATGGGTGCTGTGGAAGCTGTCTCTGAAATAAATGATTTACATATAACGTTAGTAGGTGACGAGAAACAAATTACCCCATTGCTTAAGTCGTCCAAAAATATAGATGTAATTCATACAGAAGATGTTATTACAGGGGAGGATGAACCTGTTCGTGCTGTGCGACGTAAAAAAAACGCCTCTCTTGTTCTGACTGCTAAAGAGGTGAAAGAGGGGCGCGTTGATGCTTGTATTTCGGCAGGTAATACTGGGGCATTAATGAGTGCAGGATTATTTGTAGTTGGAAGAATACCTGGTATCGATAGACCTGCTTTAAGTCCAACTTTGCCTACTATTGATGGAAAAGGGTTCTTACTATTAGATGTAGGAGCAAATGTAGACGCCAAACCACAACATCTTCTGCAATACGCCATTATGGGCTCGATTTATACGGAGAATGTTCGTTCCATCCATAATCCAACGGTTGGTTTATTAAACGTTGGAACGGAAGATGGCAAAGGCAGTGAGCTAACAAAAAAAGCTTTTAAATTACTGAAAGATGCTCCGATTAACTTCGTTGGAAATGTGGAAGCTCGTGATTTGTTAGATGGTGTTGCTGATGTTGTTGTTACGGATGGTTTTAGTGGAAATATTGCTCTCAAAACTATTGAAGGTACAGCTGGTGCACTATTTAGTATCTTAAAAGAGACGATGATGTCCTCCATGAAGACAAAATTTGGTGCAATTTTATTAAAAAATGACTTAAAAGGATTAAAGGGCAAACTTGATTATTCTGAGTATGGTGGAGCAGGGCTATTTGGGTTGGCTGCACCTGTAATCAAAGCACACGGATCATCGAATCGCCGGGCTATTGTTAGTGCGATTAAACAGGCTAAATATATGGTAGATCATGATGTGACCAATACGATTAAGACGACGGTTGAAAGTATGGAATTAGAGAAGGAGTGAGTGTATGAAACGCGTAGCATTTATGTTTCCAGGTCAGGGTTCACAGGACATAGGAATGGGGAAAGAATTTTATGATTCTTTTCCAGAAGTTAAAGAGCTTTTTGAACGCGGGAATGAATTACTGGATGTGGATATTACTAAAGTAATGTTTGAAGGTCCAAAAGAAACACTGACTGAGACAGAGAATGCCCAGCCTGCATTGTTGCTGTCTAGTATCGCCATCCACCAGTTATTGATTAACAATGGTGTTGAACCAGCAATGACAGTTGGTCATAGTTTAGGGGAGTATAGTGCACTTGTCGCATCTGAGGCTATTAAAATAGAAAATGCACTGCCATTAGTTGCAACAAGAGGAAGACTGATGGAAGAGGCATTTCCAAAAGGTCAAGGTACGATGGCAGCTGTACTAGGGCTAAAGGCAGACGACATAAAGAGTACGATAGAATCAATCACCGACGAAATAGTTGATATTGCTAATTTGAATTGTCCCGGTCAAGTAGTTATTTCTGGAACAAGAGAAGGGATAAACCAAGCAAAAGATTTATTAAAGGAAAATGGTGCAAAACGTGTACTTCCACTTAATGTTAGTGGTCCATTTCATTCCCGATTGATGAAGGCAGCGAATGAAGAGTTTTCTAGATATTTGAATCAAATAGAAATTAAGGATGCCAAAACACCTGTTTTTGCAAATGTATCAGCTAATCGTGTAACGCATAAAGAAGAAATTAAGGATCTTCTAATTAAACAATTGTATTCACCTGTTAGATTTGAAGAATCTGTTCGAAACATGATAGATGAAGGTGTAGATGCATTTGTAGAAGTTGGTAATGGAAAAGTTCTTACTGGTTTACTTAAAAAAATTAATAGACGTATACCATCTTTTGCGGTGCAAGATATCGAATCCATGAATAAATTCATCGCATGGTATAGGGAGGAAAATTAATGTTACAAGGGAAAAATGCTTTAGTGACTGGAGCATCACGTGGAATTGGAAGAGCAATAGCAATTGAGCTAGCCAGTAAAGGTGCCAATGTGGTTGTGAATTATGCAGGTAGTGAAGCAAAGGCGCAAACAGTAGTTGAAGAAATCAAAGCTTTGGGTGTGAAAACATTTAAGATACAAGCTAATGTTGCGAACGAATCTGAAGTGAAAGCGATGGTTAAAGAAGTCACTTCAGAATTTGGCAGTCTGGATATACTAGTAAATAATGCAGGTATTACTCGTGATAATTTAATCATGCGAATGAAAGAGGATGAATTTGACCAAGTTATTAACACGAACCTTAAAGGAGTATTTACTTGTACCAAAGCGGTATCAAGACAAATGATGAAGCAAAGGGCCGGACGAATTATAAATATTGCTTCTATTGTGGGCGTTGCCGGAAATCCAGGCCAAGCAAACTATGTAGCAGCTAAAGCAGGGGTTATTGGCTTAACGAAAACTACAGCAAAAGAATTTGCATCACGAAATATCTTAGTGAACGCTGTAGCACCTGGTTTTATTTCAACAGATATGACAGAAGAACTGTCAGAAGAACAAAAAAAAGCTATGCTCGAAATGATACCATTAGCAAAATTGGGACAACCTGAAGATGTAGCAAGAGTAGTCCGTTTCCTTGCATCTGAAGACGCAAATTATATCACTGGACAAACTATTCACATCGATGGTGGCATGGTGATGTAATGATGAATTTATACTAATATCATGCAGTCTTTCATGTCGTAAATGTATCAATCATTTTTAGAAAAAGTCTTCTAACTAAAAACGCAAATAGAAATGTATAGTATTCTTATTAAGTTTTTACTAGTACTTTTCCAAAAAATTTACTATACTACTTGAAGGGAGGTGATGAAGGATGGCAGATGTATTCGACCGTGTAAAAGCTATTATTGTAGATCGTTTAGATGTAGAAGAAGAAAAAATTACACTTGAAGCCTCTTTTAAAGATGACCTTGAAGCAGATTCTCTAGATGTGGTTGAGCTTGTTATGGAGCTTGAAGATGAATTTGATATGGAAATCGCCGATGAGGAAGCTGAAAAAATTAATACAGTAGGGGATGCTGTTAATTACATAAACAGTAAACAATCCTAAAAATAGAGAAAGTCTCGCGTTAGCGAGACTTTCCGTATCTTTAATAGAGAGGTGACAGGTATGGACGTAGAACAACTGGAGCAACAATTAAACCTTTCATTTAATAATCATGAATTAATTAAACAGGCTTTTACCCATTCATCTTATGTGAATGAGCATCGGAAGGAAGTTTTTTCAGATAATGAGCGCTTGGAATTTTTAGGAGATGCTGTCCTTGAATTAGGTGTTTCCCAGTATTTATTCCGTAAAAATAAGAAAATGCCAGAAGGAGAAATGACAAAACTTCGAGCAGCAATTGTTTGCGAACCTTCTTTAATGAATTTTGCCCAAGATTTACACTTTGGTAAATATTTATTGCTCGGAAAAGGGGAAGAACAAACAGGTGGTAGAGAGCGTCCTGCTATTTTAGCAGATGTTTTTGAAGCATTTCTCGGTGCGCTATACCTTGATCAAGGATTTGAACAGGCTCTTCAATTTCTGGAAGAACATGTATTCCCTAAAATAAAATCTGGTACTTTTTCGCATGCGATGGATTATAAAAGTCAGTTGCAGGAATATATTCAGCAGTATAAGAATGGCAGTATAGAATATAAAATTGTTGATGAAAAAGGTCCTTCTCACAACAAAGAATTTATAGCAAATGTACGTATTAACGATGAAATTACCGGCGAAGGAATTGGCAGAACCAAAAAAGAAGCGGAGCAACGTGCGGCTAAAAAAGCATTAGATAAATTTCACGCATGAAAAAGCGGCTGTCCATGGAACAGCCGCTTTTCTTTATTTTTTTCTAATTGTAGCTAGTTCTTCGACGAAAGCTTGTGTTTCAGAAGTGCTAAGTCGACCTTTTTGTACAACGATGTCATACATCATTTTGAGATCATCATATTTAGCTAAATCGTAATCTTCTGCGTCTAATAATCCACGGTTAACAACGTTAAGCCGATCACCTAACTCGTCAAGTAACTTTTTCAGGTTCTCCTGTGTTGCAGTTTCCATCATGCTTCCCCTCCTTTTCGGTACATTTCCAATATCTATCTGTTATGTATCAGATTCGTTGGTAATTAAAAATTTCAGCTATGTTTACATTCGACGAAATTGAAATTTTTAAATGTACCTAGTATATAAAATGTTTCGAAGGCTATTACCAAAAAGGTGGTATTAAGCCTAAGTTTACTAATGTACTTCTTTTGTTTATAAGTTTATGATAAAATAAATGCGGTAAAAAGCCAAATGATTTTTTATTTAAATGGCTCTTTTTATTGCAGAGCCTTTATATGTATTAGGAGAATGTCTATGTATTTAAAACGGTTAGAAAGTATGGGCTTTAAATCATTTGCTGAACGCATTAGTGTTGATTTTGTTCCCGGAGTTACGGCTGTAGTTGGTCCGAATGGGAGTGGAAAGAGTAATATTACGGATGCTATTCGTTGGGTACTAGGTGAACAATCAGCTAAATCTTTGCGTGGGTCCAAAATGGAGGATATTATCTTCCAGGGGAGTGATACAAGAAAACCGTTGAATGTTGCCGAAGTAACACTCGTATTGGATAATGAAAATCAGTCATTGCCTTTGGATTACGATGAGGTTAGTGTAACTAGACGAGTGTATCGTTCTGGAGATAGCGAATTTTATATAAACAAACAATCTTGTCGCTTGAAAGATATTATAGATTTATTTATGGACTCTGGTTTAGGGAGAGAAGCTTTTTCTATTATCAGTCAGGGAAAAGTAGAGGAAATCTTAAGTTCTAAGGCTGAAGAGAGACGTTCAATTTTTGAAGAAGCAGCAGGTGTCCTCAAATATAAACAGCGAAAGAAAAAAGCTGAATATAAATTAGCAGAAACACAAGAAAATTTAAACCGTGTGGAAGATATTATCCATGAAATTGAACAGCAAATGCTTCCACTTCAGGAACAAGCGGAAACAGCTAAGAAGTATATGGAACTAAAGGAAGAGCTTAAAGACGAAGAAATTTCCTTGTTAGTTGCCGAAATAGAGAAGTTACATACTGAATGGAAAGCAATGCTTGAGACGATAAATAATAGTAGGTCTAAAGAAACGCAAATGAAAGCATCTATTCAGAGAAAAGAAGCAACTTTAGAAAATCATCGTGCAAAATTGGATGAATTGGATAAACAATTAGAAAAGCTTCAGGAACAGCTATTGAATACAACAGAAAAATTAGAGAAATACGAAGGAAAGAAACAACTTTTAAGTGAACGAACTAAGCATTTTGATAATAATAAACAGAAGCTTGAGAAGCAAAAAAGTACAACTGCTGAAAATATTGGAAGACTTCATGACGAACTTGTGGGGGAACAGAAAAAGCTATCTGAAATAAGGAAAGTTAGACAGGAAACAAAACAAAAGGTGAAGCAATTAGCAGAGAAACTTTCCTGGAGCGAAGAATCGATATCTGATCAAATTGAAGAATTGAAATCAGATTATATCGAGTACTTAAACAAGCAAGCAGCTTTGCGAAACGAAAGGCAATCGATTCAGCAGCAAAAGCAGCAGATTTTAGGGAAAAAGGATAGACAAGCATCGAAGTTTCAAGATTTATTACACTTACGGGAAGACCTTACTAATAAGAAAGAACAAATAGAAATGGAACTTGAAACACAAGAGACACGTTATAAGGAAAAACAATCCATAATTAAGGATTTAAAGAAGGCGCTTGAGAATGATAGGAATGCTTTTCAAGACTCACAAACCAAGCTATATAAAGGTTATCAATATATTGAAAAATTGAAGTCAAAAAAGGAAATGCTTGAGGAAATGAAAGAAGACTTTCAAGGCTTTTTCCAGGGAGTAAAGGCTGTATTAAAAGCTAGGGAACAAAATAATCTTGATCATATATATGGTGCAGTTATTGAATTAGTTGATGTTCCTAAAGAGTACATTACGGCGATTGAAACCGTTTTGGGGGGACAGGCCCAGCATATTGTTGTAGAAAATGATTTAGCAGCAAGAAAAGCGATTCAATGGCTCAAAAAAACCAATAATGGTCGTGCAACCTTTTTACCACTACAGTCCATTCAGGAGCGCTTCATATCTAAAGACTTGCTGCACCGAATCGAAAATCACCCCGGATTTATAGGTGTCGCAGCAAATTTGGTTCAAACAAGAGTAACGTATCAAAAAGCAGTTAACCATTTAATGGGTCATGTTATTATTGCAAAAAACCTAAAAGATGCGAATGAAATAGCTCAAGTTGTACATCGTAGGTTTCGTGTCGTCACACTTGATGGGGATGTGGTGAATCCTGGTGGGTCCATGTCAGGTGGAGCACAGAAAAAAACGAACCAATCTTTATTCTCAAGAGAAAAAGACATTCAAGAATTAACGGCCAAAGTTAATAATTATCAAGAGAGAATTATTAACTTTGAACAAAATGTGCAAAAACAAAAACGACATATTGCTGAAACAGAAGAACGACTACGGTCAGAAGAAGAGACTTTGTCATTGGAACAGCAAACTCTACAAAATTTACAATCAGAAAGTAAGGAAATCGAATTAAAACTAGATTCTTTAAATGAAAATTTATATATATATGATCAGGATCAAAAACAATTTACTGAAGACAGTGACTCATTGCAATCCCGAGATAAGCAACTAACAGCTAAATTAGAAAATATTAAGCAAAAGTTGGAAGAAGTTCAGAAGGAAATTAACTTGTTGACAAACCAAGAAGCGGAGTTTAAAGAAAATCAAGAGATGCTTCAAAATCAACTACATCAATATCAAGTCTCATTAGCTGAGCAAGAAGAACGAGTCAAGAGCCAGAAAGAAAAAGTAAGAGTAGTTGAAGTACAAATGAATGACCTGGAAAATCAATATGATTCCTATGAGAAAGAATTAAATACTTTGTTAGAAATGGATTATATAGAGGAATCTGAAGAAGAGATAGAACACACCTTGAATTCTAATAAAGCTAAAAAGACAGAAATTACTAATCTTATACAAGAGAAACGTTACGAGCGTGAACGCATAACAAAAAACATACAAAGTATCGATAGGGAATTAAAGGAAGAGTCCAGAAAACATCAAGTATTTTTACAAACCATTCAGCAAGAAGAAGTTCAGGCAAATCGACTGGATGTTGATTTGGAAAATCGATTAAGTCATTTACAAACAGAATATACCATCACTTATGAACGAGCTTCTGAAACCTATCAGAAATCTGCGGATATTAACCAATCAAAAGAAATTGTCCATCAACTGAAAAATCGTATTGATCGTCTTGGGACAGTTAATCTTGGAGCAATTGATGAGTATGATAGAATTTCAGAACGGTTCGAATTTCTCTCTGAGCAAAGAGATGATTTGGTTGAAGCGAAAACAACTCTTTTCAAAGTTATTTCTGAAATGGATGATGAAATGATTAAACGCTTTGATTCTACTTTTCATAAAATTAAAGAGGAGTTTGAAGATGTCTTTAAACAGTTATTTGGTGGTGGACATGCAGAACTGAAATTAACAGACCCTAAACATTTGCTGGACACAGGTATCGATATTATTGCCCAGCCTCCTGGAAAGAAACTTCAAAATTTAGGATTACTTTCAGGTGGTGAACGTGCTTTAACGGCAATTGCACTTCTGTTTGCTATATTAAGGGTGCGTCCTGTGCCGTTTTGTATTTTAGATGAAGTGGAAGCAGCACTTGATGAAGCCAATGTTGTCCGTTTCGCTAAATATATAAAATTATATAGCGGAAACACACAGTTTATTGTAATTACGCATCGTAAAGGTACAATGGAAGAAGCAGATGTACTTTATGGGGTGACAATGCAGGAATCAGGTGTATCTCGGTTGGTATCAGTAAGATTGGAAGATACAAAGGACTTAGTAAATTCCTAAGGAGGTAGAGTTAGTATGGGATTTATGGACAAATTAAAAAATAAATTTACCCAAAATAAAGAGACAGAAGAAGTTAGTGAAAAGTATAAAGCAGGGATGAAAAAAAGTCGTAATACTTTTTCTGGAAAAATTAATGATTTAATCGCAAGGTATCGTAAGGTTGATGAGGATTTCTTTGAGGAACTTGAAGAGGTTCTTATATCAGCAGACGTAGGTGTTATGACTGTGATGGATCTGATAGATGAGTTAAAAATGGAAGTCAAACGCCAAAATATTAAAGATACTAAAGAAGTTAAGAATGTTATTTCTGAAAAACTAGTGGAAATTTATTATGGTGACGATGATGAGGAAATCGAAGCAATAAATATGAAAGAAAATGAGTTATCTGTCATATTGGTTGTTGGTGTTAATGGTGTAGGTAAAACAACTTCCATTGGTAAATTAGCTCATCAATTAAAGAAACAAGGAAAAAATGTAGTTTTAGCTGCAGGAGATACATTCCGTGCCGGTGCTATTGAGCAGCTTGAAGTATGGGGGGAAAGAGCTGGCGTTGATGTGATAAAACACAGTGCTGGAAGTGACCCTGCTGCGGTTATTTTTGATGGGATTAAAGCAGCTAAGTCCAGAGAAGCAGATGTGTTAATTTGTGATACTGCAGGTAGACTACAAAATAAAGTAAATCTCATGAATGAACTTTCCAAAGTGAAACGGGTTATTGAGCGTGAGATACCTGATGCTCCTCATGAAGTATTGTTAGTACTAGATGCTACAACTGGACAAAATGCACTTAGCCAAGCGAAAACTTTCTCAGAAGCTACAGATGTAACTGGTATTGTGCTTACAAAATTGGATGGCACTGCAAAAGGTGGAATTGTTCTAGCCATTCGCCATGAATTAAATGTTCCTGTTAAGTATGTGGGTCTAGGAGAAAAAATAGATGATCTACAACAATTTGATGCACATGCATTTGTATATGGATTATTTGCTGATATGCTAGATGAAACGGAAGACGAATAAGCAACATACAACTATCCAAATAGAATGTGAGCACACTTTGACAGACAAGCAGTTTCAGGTATGATATAATGTAAAGGCGATTCACTTAACAAAGGGGTGATGTCTTGATAGAGAAAACAACCCGTATGAATTATTTATTTGACTTTTACCAAGCATTATTGACATCTAAGCAACGCAATTATATGGAATTGTATTATTTAGAAGATTATTCGCTAGGTGAGATTTCCGAGTTGTATCAAGTATCTCGTCAGGCAGTATATGACAATATTAAACGAACCGAAAACATGCTTGAATCGTATGAAGATAAGCTGCGGTTATATGATAAATATCTAAAACAAGCTTCTATTATCAAACAATTGGAAATGGAGATTACTGACAAAAACTTATTATCTTTGATACAACAACTAAAAGAAATAGATTAGGGGGACACCTTCTATGGCATTTGAAGGATTGGCCGACCGCCTGCAAAGTACGATAAAAAAAATCACAGGCAAAGGAAAAGTATCAGAACAAGATGTTAAAGAAATGACCCGTGAAGTAAGGCTTGCGCTGTTAGAGGCGGATGTAAATTTTAAGGTCGTTAAAGATTTAATCAAACGTATAAAAGAACGAGCAATCGGACAGGAAGTAATGGAAAGTTTAACACCTGGGCAACAAGTCATTAAGGTAGTGAAAGAAGAACTAACTGCTTTAATGGGTGGTGAGCAAAGTAAAATAGCTGTTGCAGACCGCCCGCCAACTGTAATTATGATGGTTGGTTTGCAAGGTGCTGGTAAGACAACTACTACAGGTAAACTTGCAAATTTACTTCGAAAAAAACATAATCGAAATCCTCTTTTAGTTGCCTGTGATGTATATCGTCCAGCAGCGATTAAGCAGTTAGAAACATTAGGGGAACAATTAGATATGCCGGTGTTTTCTATGGGAACTGATGTGAACCCTGTGGAAATAGCCTCAAAAGCAATTGAAAAAGCGAAAGAGGATCATAATGACTATGTTATTATCGATACGGCAGGACGTTTGCATGTAGATTCAGAGTTAATGGACGAACTGGATCAAATCAAAACCAATTTAAAACCAGATGAGATTTTCTTGGTTGTTGATGCTATGACAGGTCAAGATGCTGTTAATGTGGCTGAAAGTTTTAATGAACAACTAGACATATCAGGTGTTGTGTTAACCAAGCTTGATGGAGATACTCGTGGTGGTGCTGCACTGTCTATAAAAGCAGTAACCAATAAACCAATTAAATTTGCAGGTATGGGTGAGAAACTTGATCAGCTAGAAGCCTTCCACCCAGAACGAATGGCGTCTAGAATTCTTGGAATGGGGGATGTGCTTTCCCTTATAGAAAAAGCACAAGCTAACGTAGATGAAAAGCAAGCAAAAGAACTGGAAGAAAAAATGCGAACAATGTCCTTCACTTTTGACGACTTTTTAGAACAAATGGGTCAAGTGAAAAATATGGGACCATTAGATGAATTAATCAATATGATTCCTGGAGCCAACAAAATGAAAGGCTTAAAGAATGCACAACTTGATGAAAAACAACTGGTACATGTTGAAGCAATCATACAGTCGATGACCAAGAAAGAGAGACAGGAACCAGGCATTATAAATGCAAGTCGTAAAAAGCGTATTGCGAAAGGGTCTGGAACTTCTGTATCCCAAGTCAATCGATTATTAAAGCAATTTACAGATATGAAAAAAATGATGAAGCAAATGTCAAATATGCAAAAAGGCAAAAAAGGCAAAGGTGGCATGAATTTTCCATTTATGTAGATTGGAATCGGCTGTTTTATGATGCTTTTTTTATCGCATAGAAGGCTTTTATTGTTATGTAATGTAAAAACACTTTACAGACATGAAAATATCTGTTAGAATCAATTCTTGTGAAAAACATTTTATGGAGGTGCAATAATAATGGCAGTAAAAATTCGTATGAAACGTATGGGTTCAAAAAGAAATCCATTTTACCGTATCGTAGTAGCTGACTCACGTTCTCCTCGTGATGGACGTAATATTGAACAGATTGGAACTTACAACCCTGTTGTTAGTCCAGTTGAAGTTAAAATAGATGAGGAAAAAGCACTTGATTGGATGAAAAAAGGCGCGAAACCAAGTGATACTGTTCGCAACCTATTCTCAAAACAAGGCATCATGAAAAAATTCCACGAATCAAAAAACTAATAGTAAAGTAGTGTGATATCATGAAAGCCCTGATTGAATCAATTGTGACACCACTTGTTGATCACCCGGAAGATATTGTTGTAACGAGGTCAGAAGAAGATACTAAAGTTGTGTATCATCTCACTGTTAATCAAGATGATGTTGGCAAGGTGATTGGTAAGAATGGTCGTATAGCAAAATCGATTCGTACAGTTGTTTATGCAGCTAAAACAGATGGGGAAAAACGCATTTACTTGGATATTATGTAGTAAAAGGGGAAGGAACCATTTGGTTTTCTTTCCCTTTTCTAATATAATAGAGCAATCAAATCATCTTATTATAATGATTATTATGGATTATAAACATTTCGGTGAGAGTGGGGAGAAGTTATGAAAATAATGAAGAAAGTCCTTATTAAACAAATCGTAACCGAAAATAGTAAAGCGAAACTAAGAGATAACTTTTACGATCAGAAAATGCGACTTGAACAAGAGTGTCAACAATTGTTATTTGAAAAAAGAAAGTTACAAAATAAGTCAGGAGTATCTAGACAAGATATTTCTCGCCGTTTTCAAAAAGAACTGAATAAACGTCAGGAAAAAATAAAATTAATTGATTTTAAGACAGAGCAATTGGATATGCTTGAACTAGGCAGTGAAATTGTTGAAAAAGAGGTTGAAGCTCTTGTTGAAGTAACAGAAGGTACGCATTGGGATGATATTATGAAAGAGCAATCTATTGTTATTAAAGATGGAATTGTTGTTCGAATCGATAAATAGAGAAAAAGCAGGTGATTAACATGAACCAGGAATTATTTAATATTGGCAAAGTGATTAACACGCATGGAATCCGCGGGGAAGTTAAAGTGTTGCGTATAAGTGATTTTGAAGACCGTTTTCAACCTGGTAAAAAGGTTTGTTTAGTAAAAGATAATGGAGAAAATATACAACTAGTTATAGAAGGACATCGTGTACATAAAGGTTATGACCTTCTTCAGTTTGAGGGGTACAACAATATTAATGATGTAGAGGATTTTAAAGGACATAACTTAAAAATATCAAAAGACCAACTGACCGAATTAGAGGAGAACGAATTTTACTATTATGAGATTATCGGATGCGAAGTGTTTACAATTGACAAGCAAAACATTGGGGAGGTCAAAGAAATCTTATCCCCTGGTGCAAATGATGTTTGGGTGGTAAAACAAAAGAAAGGGAGAGATATTTTAATTCCTTACATAAAAGATGTCGTAAAAGAAGTGGACATCGATAATAAGAAAATCATCATTGAACCAATGGAAGGACTGTTTGAATAATGCATATCGATGTCCTGACATTATTTCCGGAGATGTTTACTGGTGTATTTCAATCTTCTATTTTAAGAAAAGCTACGGAACGCGGGAAGTTTAGTTACAATCTTGTTAATTTTAGAGATTACACAGACAATAAGCATAATAAAGTGGATGATTATCCATATGGTGGTGGTGCAGGCATGGTATTGTCGCCACAACCTGTCTTTGATGCGGTTGAATCTATTACCAGTGAAAATACGAAAAAACCACGTATCGTTCTTATGTGTCCTCAAGGAGAAACGTATTCCCAAACAAAAGCAGAAGAGCTTGCTAAAGAGGATCACCTCATTTTTATATGTGGACATTATGAAGGTTATGATGAAAGAATAAGAGAGAATTTGGTAACGGATGAAATTTCTATCGGTGATTACGTATTAACGGGTGGAGAATTGGGGGCTATGGTTGTTGTTGATAGTGTTGTTAGACTACTTCCGGATGTACTCGGAAATAAGGATTCAGCACCACAAGATTCGTTCTCAACAGGGCTGTTAGAGCATCCTCATTATACTCGTCCGGCAGATTTTCGTGGAATGAAGGTGCCAGATGTTTTGTTATCTGGTAATCATGCAAAGATTGAAACGTGGAGAAAAGAACAATCATTAAAAAGAACGTATGAACGCAGGAAGGACTTACTCTCCTCTTCAGATCTATCAGAAGAAGAGAAGCAACTGTTAAATAGAATAAAAGGTAAGTAATGAGAATTAATTTAGGCTCTTTTCTAAAAGTTTGTCGCTTGTGCAACATGACTATATTTCATATTTTATATAGACTGTGGATTAGTATAATTAAGAATATTGCTATATAACTGCTACGGAAATACACTCCGCTTTCCGCGGGCGCTGCTGTGCCTACTCTACGTAAGTCTCACCTAGGCTTTTCATCCCGCAGGACAAGGAACGCTTCGGCAGGGTTACATCGCACGCAGAAAAAAGTGGTTTTCTTTTTTCAAGGAGTCTCCGTGTATTTCCTTCGCTGATTAGTGCTGTTTAATTTTCTTATATAATTGGGTATTTTAAACAAATGAATAAATGGTAGTGATTCTGATATTAGTGAAAAAATAGTCTCCCTCTAGAAAACAGTGTTGATTGGAGCGGAAATCAACAACGCACTTATTTGTGTAAGGTAGCCATAAAATGATGAATTTAAGTTTTATGAGGAGTTTCTATCAACTACAACGTTCATTAAGCAACAAAATATACGAAAAGAGCCTTAATTTATAGTTGAACTAATAAATTCATTATGTTATATTAATTATTGTGCTTAAGTACGTTAAGCCGTAAAACGATGTTCCGCTGTTCCGTTTAGAGAATGATGAGCATTAGTTTGGAAGGAGTGAAGTAAGATGCAACAATTAATTGCAGACATTACGAAAGATCAATTACGCACGGATCATCCTGAGTTTCGCGCTGGTGACACTGTAAAAGTACACGTTAAGGTTGTTGAAGGAACTCGTGAGCGTATCCAGGTTTTTGAAGGTGTAGTAATTAAACGCCAAAACGGTGGAATTAGTGAAACATTTACTGTAAGAAAAATTTCTTATGGTGTAGGTGTTGAACGTACATTCCCTGTACATTCACCTCGTGTTGACAAGATCGAAGTAACTCGTCGTGGTGTAGTACGTCGTGCGAAATTATACTACTTACGTAATCTACGTGGTAAAGCAGCACGTATTAAAGAACGTCGATAATGAAAAGAAATTCATAGTAATAAAAAAGGAACTTGGGCATTTGCACAAGCTCCTTTTTTATTTCTTAAAACAAGGCTCTTTCTGGATGTATGTTCGTTGTTACAATTCGATAGGAACTCCTGATCTATTTAATTAAGAATAAATAACTAATGAAGCGATTCGTTAACACCGCTACGGAAATACACTCCGCTTTCCGCGAGGGAGGCTGAGGCCGTGCCCACGAACCGCAAGTATTCTGCCGGAGCGAATGATCGCACAAATCAAACATAAATGTGAGCGAGAGCTACACTATTCTGAATTACAGACATTCTATATAAATTTAGCACGAAGTATGTACTAGGAGCTTTTCTTTATATAGTGCTTAATCTAATCCCTGTTAAAGCAAAGTGATGGACGGTGTAAAAAAAGAACAGATTTTTTTTATTTATTCTCTCATTAATTTTCAAGGATATGATAAACTATTTAAAAAGAGAGATTTTAAAGGGCCTGGAGGAGAACAAATGGCTAAGAAGAAGAATGAATGGTTTGATTGGCTAAAGGCACTATTATTTGCATTGGGGTTAGCTTTTATTGTTCGCATGTTTCTTTTTTCACCCATTGTCGTCGATGGCCCATCTATGTTACCAACATTACATGACCAAGATCAAATGATTGTAAATAAAATTACTTATAAAATTAGAAAACCCGACCGATTTGATATCGTTGTTTTTCATGCATCTGCACAAAAAGATTTTATAAAACGAATCATTGGTTTGCCAGGTGAGCATGTAGAATTTATAGATGAAGTATTGTACATAAATGGTGAATCTGTGGAAGAGTCTTTCTTAACAGAACAAAAAGAGAATATGAAGTCTTATCAAACAATTACCAATGACTTTGCTCTCGAGGAATTACCTGGAGAGTATGAAGTAGTTCCTGAAGGACATGTTCTAGTATTAGGTGACAACCGTGGGAATTCAACAGACAGTCGGATGCTAGGTGTCATTCCAATAGATCAGATAGTAGGCAAAGCAAGTTTGATTTATTGGCCGTTAGATAGAATGCAATTTGTAGGAGAGTAGGTTATTAGTTATGACAATACAGTGGTTTCCAGGTCATATGGCTAAAGCAAAACGAGAAGTTGAAGAAAAGTTAAAATTAGTTGATTTTGTTATTGAATTAGTTGATGCAAGAGCACCGATTTCATCACAAAATCCCATGTTACAACAAGTACTTCAAAATAAATCAAAAATGATTGTTCTTATGAAAAAAGATCTTGCAGACCATCACATAACCGAAAAATGGTTGAGTTATTTTCAGGACAAAGAAGTACCAGCTATTGCTGTTGATGTAAATGATAAAGCTGATATCAAACGAGTGATTCAGTTAGCAAAAGAACTAGGACAAGAAAAAATGAAAAAGCTTGAGAAAAAGGGTATAAAACCGCGAGCGAGTCGTGCCATGATAATAGGAATTCCGAATGTCGGGAAATCAACTCTTATTAATCGATTAGCTAATAAAAAAATTGCTAAAACAGGAGACAGACCTGGTATAACGAAACAACAGCTTTGGATTAAGGTGAAAAAAGATTTTGAGTTATTAGATACACCGGGGATACTCTGGCCCAAATTTGAAGACCAGGATGTTGCTTATCGATTGGCCGCCATTGGAACAATAAAAGACCAATTATTATCTTTACAAGATATAGTTGCCTTTGTAATTAGATATATGCAAGACCATTATCCGTATTTGCTGCATGAACGTTTTCAAATAGATAGTGAAATGGAAGATATGTGGGAAATATTTGTTACAATTGGAAAACAAAGAGGCGCCCTGGAAAGTGGGGGTAATGTTAACTTTGACAGAGTATCAGATATCTTTCTTCGCGATTTACGAACAGGCAGGATTGGTAAAATTACACTTGAAGCCCCTGGGGCAAGATGACATGCATCTAAGGATGGATGTCATTTTTTACCTTTGCTTTACGTCTAACTTAATATTCCTGCAAGATGTACAAACGTTGCCCTAGTATATATGGGTAGAGGCAATAATCATGGAGAAAAGAGAAATTCAGAAAGATAGGTGTCATAATGGAGAAACAATCAATTTCAGTGTTGAAGCAACTATTTACTAATGGGGATATAAATGATGAAATGATGAATGAATTAAAGCATGATGAAAGAAAAGGTGTACAGCAACTGATTAAATCGTATGAAAGACAACAACAAAAAGAACATATATTGGAAATGAAATTCAAGGAAATGTGTCAGTATGAACAACGAGCATTTGATAATGGGAAGCAATTTATAGCAGGGATTGATGAGGCTGGCAGGGGACCGCTTGCGGGGCCAGTAGTCGCTGCAGCTGTTATTTTGCCTTCGGATTTTAAACTACTTGGTTTAAACGACTCGAAGCAACTGAATGAAGAACGTAGAGAAAACTATTTTTCTATTATAAAAGAAAAAGCAATCAGTTATGGGATAGCGATAATTGATAGTCAGAAAATCGACGAAATCAATATATTTGAAGCGACTAAGTTAGCAATGCGCCAAGCTATAGAAACGCTTGAAACGCATCCTGATCATCTATTAATTGATGCAGTGAACTTAACTGATTTACCTTGTTCTTCAGAATCTATCATTAAAGGTGATGCTAGAAGTATTTCAATAGCGGCAGCTAGTATATTAGCTAAAGTAACAAGAGATCGCTTGATGAAAGAAATACATATAGAGTACCCAGAATATGACTTTGCTTCTAATATGGGATACGGTACGAAGCACCATATAGAAAAACTCGCAGAATTTGGTGTAACTCCTTATCATCGTAAGACGTTTGCGCCAGTACGGAACATTGTATTAGATAAGGGGGTTACTGCAACTGAATAGTTATAAAATATCTGGTGGTCAAATGGCTAAGATAATGCCACCATCTAATCAGGCATTTAGAAATGATCAGATTGTAAAAGGTCAAGTAAAGAAGCTTTATCCAAATAATAAAGCACTAATTCAATTAAATAGTCAATCAATTACTGCGAGATTAGAAACACCTTTAGTGGTTGGTGGGAAATATCATTTTCAAGTACATATTTCCAATCATACGCTGTATTTAAAAGTCATTGGTGATAAGCTTAAAAATCAACCAAAACAAGATATTTCAGCCTTATTGCAAAGCCTAGGGATCAAAGCATCAAGAATAAATACTACCTTCATTCAGCTCCTTATGGATGAAGGAATTCCTTTTCAGAAGAAGGAATTACTTCATGCATTTCATCTATTGCAGGAGAATAAAAAGAATCCGCAGACTATGGATGTATTAAAAGAAATGATAGTATATAGATACCCTATTTCCAAAGATATATTGGAATCACTACTAATAAATAGAAATTTAAGTCAAACAGAATTAATGAACAGACTGCTAAGGGAGCCAATCCAGAATAATTCAATTAATGAATTACAACATCTGTTAGCTGAAGTAGTTGGTTCGGATAAAGTCTCTGTGATAGCAGATCCTAAAAATCAGTTCATTCAACATGTTCAAAAGTATTTTCAATTTGCTGGTTTGGATTTCGAATATAGACTCTTTAATCAATTAAATCAAAGAAAAACAATAAAGAGTTTGTTGTTGGAATATATTGTTAAAAAAGATGGATCCACACATGAAACAGCTTTAAAACTGCTACAGTATTTAAATGGTGTCCAATTACAATCCATTAATGAAACAGATAATTTTATTCATTTTAACATTCAAATACCTGGTGAAAAGATAGGATTAACGAAGGATTTTACCATGCAGTTTAAGAGTAGAAAGAGAAAGAATGGAGAAATGAACTCCGACTATTGCAGAATTTACTTTTTCTTGGAATTAGCTCATCTTAAGGAAACAACGATTGAAATGCACATTCAGCAGAGGGCAGTATCAATTACCATATACAATAATACTGATAACTTAAGTATTCTGGCAAAACGATATCAGCCTTTGTTAAAGGAAGGGCTGGAGAAATTAGATTATTATTTAACCAATATTAATTATAAACCAATTCAACAAGAGAGAAAAACAAACCCATTTTCAGAAAAAACATTTTCCTATCAAGGAGTAGATTATAGAATATGAAAAATAACCAAAAGAAAGCTGCTGCATTAAGTTATGACAGTGAAAGTAATTCGGCGCCTATTTTGTCAGCGTCAGGGAAAAATCTTATTGCTGAAGAAATGATAGCGTTAGCGAAGACAAACCAAATACCTATTGTGGAGGATCCAAATCTAGTAAACTTATTAGCGGAATTAAATATAAATGAAGCAATTCCAGAAGAATTATATCAGGCAGTAGCAGAAGTTTTTGCGTTCATTTATCATGCAGATAAAGAACTAAATAACGAAATATGACAATTTTGTGAGGATTATCGGACTTTTCTGTTGTTAATTCTGTTTTTTTTTAATACAATGAAATTGCAGTAAATTTGTTAGGAGGATGAATAATGAACATTCACGAATACCAGGGTAAGGAAGTTCTGCGTGAATATGGCGTTAAAGTCCCTAATGGTCTTGTTGCGTATACAGTGGATGAAGCTGTAGAAGCTGCAAAAAACTTAGGTACAGCTGTAACCGTTGTCAAGGCCCAAATCCATGCTGGAGGACGCGGAAAAGCCGGCGGTGTTAAAGTTGCAAAAAATCTAGATGAAGTTCGTACATATGCCGAAGAAATTCTAGGGAAAACATTGGTAACTCACCAAACTGGTCCAGAAGGTAAAGAGGTAAAACGACTTCTTATCGAGGAAGGGTGCGATATTAAAAAAGAATATTATGTGGGGGTCGTACTGGATCGTGCAACATCCCGCGTAGTTATGATGGCTTCTGAAGAAGGTGGAACGGAAATTGAAGAGGTAGCTGCAGAAACACCAGAGAAAATCTTTAAAGAAGTTATTGACCCTGTAATTGGACTAGCACCTTATCAAGCTCGCAGATTAGCATTTAATATTAACATACCAGAAGAATTATTAGGTAAAGCAGCCAAATTCATGACAGGACTTTATGAAGCCTTTGTTTCAAAGGATTGTTCTATTGCAGAGATTAATCCTCTAGTTACAACCGGTGATGGAGAGGTTCTAGCATTAGATGCTAAACTGAATTTTGATGATAATGCTATGTATCGTCATCCTGAGATTATGGAATATCGTGATTTAGATGAAGAAGACGAAAAAGAAATTCAAGCATCTAAATATGACCTTAGTTACGTTGCATTGGATGGAAATATCGGATGCATGGTAAATGGTGCAGGTTTAGCGATGTCTACTATGGATATCATTAAATATTTTGGCGGTGAACCTGCAAACTTCCTTGATGTTGGAGGCGGTGCTACAGCAGAGAAAGTTACGGAAGCGTTTAAAATTATCCTGTCTGATCCAAATGTAAAAGGCATTTTCGTCAATATTTTCGGTGGAATCATGAAATGTGATGTTATTGCAGAAGGAGTAGTTGAAGCTACTAAACAGGTAGGCTTAGAGATTCCATTAGTTGTGCGTTTAGAAGGTACAAATGTAGATTTAGGGAAGAAAATATTAAACAAATCTGGTCTTAATATAACCTCGGCTGACTCAATGGCTGACGGCGCTCAAAAAATCGTTTCTATGGTGAAATAACAAGAGGAAAGGACGGACGAAAATGGGTGTATATTTAAATAAAGATACAAAAGTAATTGTCCAAGGTATTACCGGTGGAACAGCCAGATTCCATACTAAGCAAATGCTTGAATATGGTACAAAAATTGTTGGAGGTGTGACTCCTAAGAAAGGCGGTACGGAAGTAGAAGGTGTTCCAGTGTTTAACACGCTTCAAGAAGCGGTAAATGAGACCGGCGCAACTGTTTCTGTAATCTATGTACCAGCTCCATTTGCTGCTGATGCAATAATAGAAGCAGTAGATGCTGAACTTGATTTAGCTATTTGTATAACAGAACATATTCCAGTACTTGATATGGTAAAAGTAAAACGTTACATGGAAGGAAAGAAAACAAGGTTAGTTGGACCTAATTGCCCTGGCGTCATTACTGCAGAAGAATGCAAAGTTGGTATCATGCCAGGATATATTCATAAAAAAGGTCATATCGGAGTTGTTTCACGTTCTGGTACATTAACTTATGAAGCTGTACATCAATTGTCTGAGGCTGGCTATGGCCAAACTTCCGCAGTAGGAATTGGTGGGGACCCAGTTAATGGAACGAATTTTATTGATGTGCTTGATGCATTTAATGAAGATCCAGAAACAGAAGCTGTAGTAATGATTGGCGAGATCGGTGGTACTGCCGAGGAAGAAGCGGCTGAATGGGTAAAAGCAAATATGAAAAAACCCGTAGTTGGGTTTATCGGTGGGGCTACAGCACCTCCAGGAAAACGAATGGGGCATGCTGGTGCGATTATTTCAGGTGGACAAGGTACTGCATCTGAAAAAATACGTGTAATGGAAGAGTGTGGAATAGCTGTTGCAGATACACCGGCTGTTATTGGAGAAACCATGATTAAACTCCTTCAAGAAAAAGGCTTAGCTGAAAAATGTAAAACCCACTAAAGATTGATAAAATCCGGATTTAATAAATAATTATATGTTTAATAGAACCTAAAAGGGAAAACATCTTTTAGGTTCTATTTGTATACACATTGGAAAGGAAGTATTCTATTGGAAAGAGTCCGTATTCGATTAATGCATCTAACAAGATGCCGTGGTATTACAAGACGAATGATTCAAAAAATCCTCGTATTTGATTCTTCGTTGACTAAGATCTATCAGTTATCACCTTCAGACATATCAAAAATATACACCCTCCCATTAAAAAACGCATCATTATTCCATTCTGACCTTCATAATGTAAGTGTAAGGAAGAAGTTAAAGCAAGATTTAAATAAGTATAAAATCGTCACTATAGTTGACGGAAACTATCCTCGTGTGTTAAATACAATAAAAGATGCACCTCTTGTATTGTATGCTAGAGGGGATTTGTCATTATTAGATTATAAACAAGCATTAAGTGTTATTGGAACAAGGAATCCGTCAAAGGAAGCGATGGAGAAAACGATATCAATCGTAAAACCATTAGTGAAGGAAAATTGGTTAATAGTTAGTGGACTAGCAAAAGGAATCGATAGTTTTGCGCATAGAGTTGCATTAGGTAATCAAGGAAAAACAATTGCTGTTATTGGCAGTGGTCTTAATCATGTTTACCCTAAACAGAATACCTCTTTATTTCATCAAATAGCAGAGCAAGGGTTAATATTATCCGAATACCCACCCGATACTCCTCCAGCAAAATTTCATTTCCCTGAAAGAAATCGGATTATTAGTGGTTTAACGTTTGGAACATTGGTAATAGAAGCCACTGAAAAAAGTGGAACTTTAATTACTGTAGATCAAGCACTGGATCAAGGTAGGGAAGTATATGCTGTTCCTGGGTCACCTTTGATTCCGCAAACAAAAGGGTGTCATCGTATGATTCAAGAAGGGGCAAAACTAGTTTACAGTCCAGAAGATATAAATGAGGATTGGGTAAACACAGGTCAAAGTTTCTTGTCGATAAAGTAATGTTTACAGAATAATTGTAACAGTATGTTTGACAAATGAGGTGTATATATTTAGTATTAGTGAAGATTTCTAATTTTCATTGGGAAGCAAATTTCTTAATAGAACTGTAATAACATAAAACGTATACGTATTTAGTATTAGGTAGCTAATAACAGCCGTTGCTGCTTTTGTTGCATGATTATTGGAGTAGCACAATACTTAACACAAATATTAGTTATTCTAAAAATTGCTAACCTCATTTTAGGAGGAAACTTACATGAAAGATTATCTAGTAATCGTAGAATCGCCAGCGAAGGCAAAGACAATTGAACGATATTTAGGAAAAAAATATGAAGTAAAAGCATCAATGGGCCATGTTATCGACTTACCAAAAAGTCAAATGGCTGTAAATGTAGAGGAAAACTATAAACCAAAATATATTACTATACGTGGAAAAGGTGATGTGTTAAAGGACCTTCGAAAATCCGCAAAAAAAGCAAAAAAAGTCTATCTTGCAGCCGACCCGGATAGAGAAGGAGAAGCGATAGCTTGGCACTTAGCTCATGCTTTAAATGTGGATGAGGATTCACAGTGCCGTGTCGTCTTTAATGAGATAACAAAAGATGCTATTAAAGAATCATTTAAAAATCCACGTACCATTGATATCAATTTAGTTGATGCGCAACAGGCAAGACGCGTTTTAGACCGTCTGGTTGGCTATAATATTAGTCCATTACTATGGAAGAAAGTTAAAAGAGGATTAAGTGCTGGACGGGTACAATCTGTGGCTATGAAAATGATTATCGACCGGGAGAAGGAAATTAATAATTTTGAACCCGAAGAGTATTGGACCATTGAAGCAGAATTTGAAAAAGATAAAACCGTTTTCGAAGGCTCCTTTTACGGATTGGATGGGAAAAAGCAGAATCTTAAGCAAGAAAGTGAAGTTAAAGAAATTATAAATAAGTTAGACAAGCAATTTTCCACTGATAAAGTAACGAAACGCGAAAGAAAAAGAAATCCAGCTCAACCATTTATTACTTCTTCGCTACAGCAAGAAGCTGCAAGAAAACTCAATTTTAGAGCAAGAAAAACGATGATGGTTGCCCAACAATTATATGAAGGTATTGATTTAGGGAGAAAAGCTGGCGGGATAACCGGTTTAATCACCTATATGCGTACCGATTCTACTAGATTATCGGATACTGCAAAAACGGAAGCACATGATTATATTGTGGAAAATTATGGTGAGGAATATTTAGGTAAGAGCAAACCCCAAAAAAATAAAGAGGGTGCGCAAGATGCACACGAAGCAATTCGACCAACATCCATCAACAGAGATCCTAAGTCATTAAAAGATAGTTTAACGAGGGACCAGTACCGACTTTATAAATTGATTTGGGAGCGTACGCTTTCAAGCCAAATGGCGCCAGCGGTTATGGATACGATGACCGTACACCTAATGAATAACGGCATTGAATTTCGTGCTACGGGTTCAAAAATAAAGTTTAAAGGTTTTATGAAAGTGTATATCGAAGGAACAGATGACAATAAAAAAGTCGAGGATAAAATGCTTCCTAATTTAACGGAAGGGATGATAGTTGATTCCAAGGAAATTATACCGAATCAGCATTTCACTCAGCCCCCTCCAAGATATACAGAAGCTAGATTAGTACGAACGATGGAAGAATTAGGAATAGGCAGACCTTCAACATATGCACCTACTTTAGATACTATACAAAGACGTGGATATGTTACGTTAGACAATAAACGATTCATACCTACTGAGCTGGGTACAATTGTTACAGAATTGGTACAAGAATTCTTTCCTGAGATAATTGATGTGGAATTTACAGCCAAAATGGAGGATGACTTAGATTCGATTGAAGAAGGTAAACGAAATTGGGTTACCATAATCGATGACTTTTACCAAGATTTCCATAAGAGACTAGAAATAGCAGAAAAGGAAATGGAAAAGATTGAGATTAAAGATGAACCTGCTGGAATTGACTGTGAAGAATGTGGTCATGAAATGGTTTATAAAATGGGAAGATATGGGAAGTTCTTAGCTTGTTCCAATTTTCCAGACTGTAGGAATACAAAGCCAATCCTTAAAGAGATTGGGGTAAAATGTCCGAAATGTAAAGAGGGAAATGTTGTAGAACGAAAGTCCAAAAAAAGAAGAACTTTTTATGGTTGTGACCAATTTCCTGATTGTGACTTTGTCTCCTGGGATAAACCAATTGCAAGACCATGTCCAAAGTGTGACTCACTACTTGTAGAGAAGAAAAGCAAGAAAGGCACACAGGTTCAATGTACGGATTGTGACTATAAAGAAGAAGTTCAAAGCTAATCCTAAGCTGCTTGTCTGTTGATAAGCAGCTATTAAAATGCAAACAGTTGAATTAATAAGTTAAAAATTTTTAGAAAAGATGAATATCTCCAATTAATTATGGCAATAAATTATTAACAGAAGAAGGCATTGGTCATGTAAAATTGGTGAATTTAATACTTAATTCTAACTGCCTCGTACCGCACTGCAACAGTTTTATTCACAAAATATTCACGAAGTATTTTTTCTGAAATAAATTGAATAATAATTCATTGACTTCATAATTTAAAATCGATATAATTACGCATTGTTAGGTAAATAATTGTTTAATACATAAATTAACAAATTGCATGACAAGTCAAATAATTATGATATAATTTATGTGAGTAGATACGATTCAGAATTTTGTTGCAATTGCGTTAAATATATTGCAAACAAGAATTTTGTGTGTTATGATTTATTCGCTGATTGATAGGGGATGTTTTAATGCGTCATTTCGCTGAATATTCTAAGTTGTTCATGGAATATTTGCAAATAGAAAAGAATGTTTCCCCGTACACTATTCAATTTTATCAAAAAGATCTTGAAATTTTTTTTGCCTTTTTAAAGCAGGAATTGGTTCAGGATTTAAATGATGTGGATTCGAGAGTTGTACGTGTGTTCCTTACCAATCTGTATGATGAACAACTCAGCAGAAGGTCTGTCTCACGAAAGATATCATCGCTACGTAGTTTTTATAAGTTTATGGAAAGAGAAGGGATTACAGAAGGTAACCCGTTTGTTCAACTAACATTGCCAAAAACAAATAAACCGGTCCCTACTTTTTTATATAAAGAAGAGTTAGAGAAGCTATTTGACGTAAGTGATACGACCAAACCATTAGGGCAAAGAAATCAGGCACTAATCGAAACACTATATGGAACTGGCATTCGAGTGAGTGAATGTAGAGGCCTTCGCTTAGGAGATATCGATTTTTCCATCGGTACGATGTTCATTAGAGGGAAGGGTCGGAAAGAACGGTATGTTCCTTTTGGCAGATTTGCCGAAATTGCTTTAGAGACTTACATAAATGAAGGAAGAGCAGAACTTTTAGACAAAGTGAATGATAAGACAGATGCTGTTTTTTTAAATGCAAGAGGTAAACCGCTGACTGAAAGAGGAATAAGCACGATATTAAACAAAATGGTAGAGGACGCTGCTATAACTGTACATGTTCATCCACATAAATTGCGTCACACATTTGCAACTCATATGTTGAATGAAGGTGCAGATTTAAGAATTGTCCAAGAATTGCTCGGCCATGAGAATTTGTCTTCCACGCAGATTTATACACATGTAACGAAAGATTATTTACGTGACGTATATTTAAAAAGTCATCCGCGTGCGAAGGATTAAATTAATGTATTGGGGTGAGACGTATGACAAATGAAATGCATGCAACAACGATATTTGCAGTTCAGCATAATGGCGGAAGTGCGATGAGTGGCGATGGACAAGTGACACTAGGGAACGCTGTAGTCATGAAACATAAAGCCAAGAAAGTCAGGCGGTTGTTTAATGGGCAGGTATTAGCTGGGTTTGCTGGGTCAGTTGCAGATGCTTTCACTCTTTTTGAAAAGTTTGAAGGGAAATTACAATCGTTTAATGGTAACTTGACACGTGCTTCTGTTGAATTAGCGAAAGAATGGAGAAGCGATAAAGTATTGCGAAAACTAGAAGCAATGCTTATCGTAATGAATAAAGAGCAAATGTACCTAGTATCTGGTACAGGAGAAGTTATTGAACCTGACGATGGAATCCTTGCGATAGGGTCAGGTGGTAATTATGCTCTTAGTGCGGGAAGAGCTTTAGTTAGACACTCAGGAGAGTTATCTGCTAAAGAAATTGCACAGGCAGCATTAGAAATTGCTGGTGAAATTTGTGTTTACACGAATGATCAAATTACTTTAGAGGTACTTGAATAAAAGGAGGTCTTTCTAAAGCATGAGTATAAGTTATACTCCGAGACAAATAGTGGACCAATTAGATAAATATATTGTGGGACAGAAAAAAGCGAAGAAATCTGTAGCTGTAGCGTTAAGGAACAGGTATCGAAGAATGCAGCTTGAGGATTCTATGAAAGATGAGATAATACCCAAAAATATATTAATGATGGGTCCAACAGGCGTAGGAAAAACAGAAATTGCCAGAAGGTTAGCAAAAATGGTTGGTGCTCCATTTGTTAAGGTAGAGGCAACAAAGTTTACAGAGGTAGGCTATGTCGGACGCGATGTGGAGTCAATGATTCGTGACTTAGTAGAAATGGCCGTAAGAATGGTGAAGGAAGAAAAAATGAACGAAGTAAAAGATCAGGCTGAGAAAGAAGCAAATCGAAAGCTTGTTAAATTACTGCTTCCTCAAACCAAAAAACAAACAAGTGTGAAAAATCCTTTTGAAATGTTGTTTGCTAACCAAACAACAGAAGAGGATGACAATTCCGTTGAAAAAGATGAAGAAACAAAAAATAAAAGAAGGCAATTAGAACAGAAGCTTGCTCTAGGTGAACTGGAAGATCATATGGTAACAGTTGAAATTGATGAAGTCCCACCATCTATGTTTGATATGCTTCAAGGTTCGGGTATGGAACATATGGGGATGAATATGCAAGATGTATTCGGTCAGTTTATGCCTACAAAGAAAAAGAAAAGAAAGTTACCAGTGTCGGAGGCTAGAAAAATACTAACAGCACAAGAAGCTCAAAAGCTAGTCGAAATGGAAGAAGTAGCCCAAGAAGCAATAGAACTTGCGGAACAATCAGGAATTGTTTTTATTGATGAAATCGATAAGGTAGTGGGAAAAGACAACAATTCTGCAAATGTTTCGAGAGAAGGTGTTCAGCGCGATATATTACCGATTGTGGAAGGTTCAACTATTATGACTAAACATGGTGCAGTTAAGACCGATCACATGCTCTTTGTAGCCGCTGGTGCATTCCATATGGCAAAACCATCGGATTTAATTCCGGAATTACAAGGTAGATTTCCAATTCGAGTAGAGTTAGAGAAATTATCTGTGGATGATTTTAAACGAATTTTAATGGAGCCTTCAAATGCTTTGTTGAAACAATATCAGGCTTTATTGAAAACGGAAGGTATAAATGTTGTATTTACTGACGATGCTATAGTTAGACTGGCAGAAATTGCATATCAAGTAAATCAGGAAACGGACAATATTGGGGCGAGAAGACTTCACACTATTCTAGAGAAACTATTAGAGGATTTATCGTTTGAAGCACCAGACGTAACAATGGAAGAGATAAAAATTACTCCAAGTTATGTCGATGATAAACTTAAATCTATTGCTCAAAATCGAGATTTAAGTCAATTTATACTATAATGTTAAAAGAAACAGGAGGATCATCATGAAACTATTAGATCGAGCTAGAAAAATTAATGCAATGTTACAAAAGGCGACAGGTAAGTCAGTAAACTTTAATGATATGTCGGCATCCCTAAGAGATGTTATCGGCGGTAATGTTTACATTTTAAGTAGAAGAGGAAAATTATTGGGATTTGCAATTAACCAGGAAATAGAAAATGAACGTATGAAGAACATGCTGGAGGAAAGACAATTTCCTGAAGAATATACACAAGGATTATTTAACTTCCATGAAACAACAGCAAATATAGATGTTGATGATCAATATTCTGTATTTCCTGTTGAAAACAAAGATTTATTTAAGAGTGGCTTAACAACGATTGTTCCTATCATTGGTGGTGGAGATCGTTTAGGAACATTAATTCTAGGAAGAGTTAATGAAAGCTTTAGCGATGATGATCTACTATTAGCGGAATATGGAGCAACTGTTGTAGGAATGGAAATTCTTCATGAGAAAACAGAAGAGATTGAAATGGAAGCAAGAAGCAAGGCTGTTGTACAAATGGCAATTAGTTCATTATCCTACAGCGAGTTAGAAGCTATTGATCATATCTTCGAAGAGTTGAATGGACACGAAGGATTGCTAGTTGCAAGTAAAATTGCTGATAGAGTAGGAATTACACGTTCTGTTATTGTAAATGCACTAAGAAAACTTGAAAGTGCTGGCGTAATTGAGTCACGTTCATTAGGAATGAAAGGTACTTACATTAAAGTATTAAATGATAAATTCCTAGTAGAATTAGACAAATTACGTTCAAGATAAAAAAAACTAGGGAAAATCCCCTAGTTTTTTTACTTGTTATCAGGGTCAGGCTCATATTTCTTATAACGATTAGTTCAAAATAAGCTATCACCACATAACTGGTGATAGCTTATTTTTTAAAGTTCCCGTGACTTTTATCGTAATTGATAGGAATTCTTGATCTATTTAATTAAGAATAAATAACTAATGAAGCGATTCGTTAACACCGCTACGGAAATACACTCCGCTTTCCGCGGGGAGCTGGTGAGCCTCCTTCGTGCTGAAGCACTACGTAGTCTCACCGATGCTCTTCTTCCCGCAGGAGTCTCCGTGTATTTCCTCCGCTATACGTCTGCTCTATTTGTATAAAAAAGAAATATGCTGTTTAAAGGATTTTAACGGTTTTCAAACGTAAATTCTAAAGCTAAAGCCCAAAGTAATCTTGAGCGCCTATTTTAGCGGAGGAAGAATACGGAGACTCCTCGAAAATGAAAGAGCACATTTTCTTCGTGCGATGCTTCGCTGACGTAGCCTTCCTTGTCCTGCGGGGATAGCGCGTGTCCAGACCTGAGCAGCGAGGGAACTACTTGAATAAGCTACTTTGGCCCTTGCGCCGAGGAAGCCTACTTCGGAGCGATACTAGTAGACGCAGGCGCAGGTATGTTTTTTCGCGAGGAGGCTGAGGCCGTGCACGCGAACCGCAAGTATTCTGCCGGAGCGAATGATCGCACAAATCAAACATAAATGTGAGCGAGAGCTACACTATTCTGAATTACAGATATCAACAGTCTATATAAAATACAACACATATAGGGTTAGCAGTTTTCAAGTCATCCCTTTCTTATTAGCTCCTTGTTTATATAATCAAGTCACACTTGAAATATCCCGATTAGTGTTCACGCCCTCTTGGATATAGGTAAATATAACCGATTCTTCCAGACAAAATTACAGATAATTCGACAAAAGAATAACACAAACGCTTACAAATAGGTTAAAATATAAGTTATAGTGTATTCTTGGATTAGTTTTAGTCATTAAGTCCTAGTTTGTATTAACTAATTTTATGCATTGAACGAAGAAATTGTCGTAAAGTGATAGACTTTGTCGAACGATTAAATTACAATATTCGTAGGCTTGTTAATTTATGTGACGGTATTAGAATGATTTTTTTAATAGGAGGATAAATGTTGGTTTTATTTGGAGGAACTATTCATACATTACAAAATTCACTAGACTATGCTGCGACTAAAAATCGTGTTATCTCAGATAATGTAGCGAATGTAGATACACCAAATTATAAAGCTAAAGGTGTTTCCTTTAAGAATGTTTTGAGTAATGCCATGGATTCTACTGTACAGGCTCAAAAGACACACAGTAAACATATCTCTTTTAATGAAACAGATAGTTCTGTTCTTCGTGTTACAAGTAATCAACAGACTGCCTACAATCACAACGGGAATAATGTAGATATTGATAAGGAGATGGCTGACTTGGCTAAGAATCAAATCTATTACAATAGCTTAGTCGAACGAATGAATGGTAAGTTTGGTAGTCTTCAAACGGTAATAAGAGGAGGGAATTAGTAATGTCTATTTTTGATTCTATTAATACAAGTGCTAGTGCTTTAACAGTTCAAAGACTCAGAATGGATGTAGTTTCTTCAAATATTGCGAATGCGGAGACGACTCGTGCAACTATTAATGAGAATGGAGAATATGAGCCATATAGAAGAAAAATGGTCGTATTGGAATCTGAAAACAACGGTTTTCAAAGGTTTTTAAAACAGGCATCTGGAGAGGATAAATCTGGATCAGGTGTTAAAGCATCGGCAATTATGGAAGATGACGAGCCTTTTAAAGTGGTTTACAACCCAAACCATCCAGATTCAGATGAAAATGGTTATGTTCAAATGCCGAATGTCGATCCTCTACAGGAAATGGTTGATATGATGAGTTCAACTAGGTCCTATGAGGCAAACGTAACATCGTTAAATGCTAGTAAGAGTCTCTTAATGAAGGCTTTAGAAATAGGAAAATAACGTAATAAGGAGTTTTTAGTATGAATCCTATTGTGAATGCTGCACAAGGAACTAATTTACATACAACAGAATCATATCTAAAAGGTTCATCAGATAAGGTTCAATCAAATTTTACCGACACATTAAAAGGTGCAATGGAAAATTTAAATGACATCCAGCTAGAATCTGATAGAAAAACGGAAGCACTTGCTAAAGGTGATGTTGATAACTTGCATGATGTAATGATTACTGCTCAAAAAGCAAGTATTACGTTAGAAACTACCGTACAAGTTCAAAAAAAAGTAATTGATGCTTATAACGAGATAATGAGAATGCAGGTGTAATATTATTTGTGGCAAGGAAGAATTTTATCGCTTTAATAAAATAGTAATAACAATTTTTATAGCACATTGTGGTGGGGGACTTTATGAATGAAAAGTTAACTAAATGGAAGGATAAGACCGTTTCTTTTTGGACAAACCGTTCCAAAAATCAAAGAGGGATGATAATTGGTTCGATTCTATTCTTCTTTTTGATAATAATTGGTACGGTTTTTCTTACGTCGCAGTCCCATTTTGTTACGTTGTACAATGGCTTATCCTTACAGGAAGTAAATCAAATAAAAACAGAACTAGATTCAAGAAGTATCCCTTATGAGTTGACGGATGGCGGAACTACCATTGCAGTACCCGAAGAGCACGTTAATACATTACTTGTTGAATTAGCAGGGCAAGGGATACCGAATAGTGGGAATATCGATTATTCATTTTTTAGTGAAAACTCATCTTGGGGAATCACGGATAATGAATTTGACATGATGAAACTGGATGCTATGCAAACAGAACTGGCTAACCTAATAAAAGGTATGGAAGGTATTGATGATGCTCAAGTTATGATTAATATTCCAGAAGAACCGGTCTTTGCTAATGAGGCGACTGGTGAAGCTAGTGCATCTATTGTATTGAATACGCAGCCTGGTTATCAGTTCCAAGGTAACCAAATAAAGTCGTTATACCATTTAGTTTCTCGAGCAGTTCCTAACTTATCCGAAGAGAATTTAGTGATTATGAATCAATACTTTGAGTACTATGATTTAAACAATAATTCACAGTATGGAACGCAAAATGCACACTCTTATCAGCAAACAGTAAAACAGGATGTTGAACGCGATATACAAAGACGTTTACAGCAAATGCTCGGTACGATGGTTGGTAAGGATAATGTAATTGTATCCGTAACGGCAGATATTGACTTCACTCAAGAAAATCGAACAGAGGAGCTTGTTGAGCCAATTGATGTAGAAAATATGGAAGGTTTGCCTATTAGTCTGGAAACCATACAGGAGTCGTATTCTGGTGAACAAGCAGCTGGTGAAGTTGGGGGGACTGCTGATAACGATGTTACCAATTACCCAGCGGCTGGAGATGGAGAAAATGGTGATTACGAGCTTGATAAAGAAACAATTAACTATGAATTTAATAGAATTCGCCGTGAAATTGTCGAAAGCCCTTATAAAGTTCGTGACTTAGGTATACAAGTTGCTGTTAATAACTTAAGAGATTTATCAGGAGAGGCAGAATATTTATCACAGCAGGAACAAGCTACCGTGGAAGACGGAATATCTTCTATTCTGAATTCAATGGTTAGTACGTCTGTTGATAGTGAATACGGAGAAATCAATCCGGAAGAAAAGGTTTCTATCGTATTTCAAGAATTTAGTAGTAGTCAGATGACCAATTATCAAGGGAAACCGGTAATTCCTACCTGGATGTTTGTAACAGGTGGTATTTTATTGCTAGTCATCCTCCTATTGGTTGTACTGCTTCTTAGAAATAAGAAGAAAAATACTCAGGAAGTAGTTAAGGAAGAAGAGATTACATCAGAACCAATACAAGAGATTCCTGATATTGATAATGATGATTCAGAGTCTGTCATACGTAGAAAACAATTAGAGAAAGTGGCAAAAGAAAAACCAGAGGACTTTGCGAAACTGTTACGAAGTTGGATTGGTGAAGATTAAGGGGGGATAAACATTGGTGAGACAAAAGTCTGCTTTAACTGGGAAACAAAAAGCAGCAATTCTATTAATTGCTCTAGGTCCAGATGTTTCAGCGCAAGTTTATAAGCATTTATCTGATGAAGAAATTGAAAGTTTAAGTTTAGAGATTTCTTCCGTAAAAAAAGTAGATGCAAGCTTAAAAGAAGATGTATTAGAGCAGTTCCATCAAATAGTCGTTGCACAGGATTATATATCTCAAGGTGGGATTGGATATGCAAAAACTGTTCTAGAGAAGGCGTTCGGTAAACAGGAAGCTTCAAATATTATCAATCGACTTACCTCCTCTTTACAAGTAAGACCTTTCGACTTTGCAAGAAAAGCTGATCCCCAGCAACTCCTTAATTTTATCCAAGGTGAACACCCACAAACAATTGCATTGGTTCTTTCCTATTTAGATGCTGAACAAGCTGGACAAATAATGTCTGCACTACCACAAGAGATGCAAGCTGATGTTGCTAAGCGTATAGCAACCATGGATTCAACGTCACCTGAAATTATTAGCCAAGTGGAGCAAGTATTAGAAAGAAATCTCTCAACTGCATTAACGGAAGATTTTACCAAGACTGGCGGTATTTCTGCTGTTGTAGAGGTACTAAACGGAGTAGATAGAAGTACGGAGAGAACGATTCTCGATGCTTTGGAAATCCAAGATCCAGAGTTAGCGGATGAAATTAAGAAACGAATGTTTGTATTTGAAGATATAGTTATTTTAGATAATCGTGCGATTCAGCGTGTTATTCGAGAAGTTGAAAACGAAGACCTACGACTTGCTTTGAAGGTAGCAAGTGAAGAAGTGAAGAATATTATTTTTTCCAATATGTCTCAACGGATGGCAGAAACGTTTAAAGAGGAAATGGAATATATGGGCCCTGTTCGATTGCTGGATGTTGAGGAGGCACAAACACGAATTGTAGCAACAATCCGCAGATTAGAAGATATTGGGGAAATTGTAATTGCCCGTGGTGGAGGGGACGATATCATTGTCTAATAATCATTCTATTCCATCTAAAAAGATTATACAGATCAAGTCACCTAATTACTTTTATAACGAAAAATCCAGTAAGAATCTTGTGTCTGAAGAAGTCAAAGAAATGGAAAGTATTCAAAGTGAAATTACTTTAGCAAGTAAGCAGTTGGAACAACTTAAAAATCAAAGAGAAAAGTTATTGCAAACTACAAAAATGGAAATTGAAACAGAAAAAAAGAATTGGGAAAAAGAAAAGCTAAGTTTGGTGCAACAGGCTAAGGATGAGGGATATACTGCTGGGTTTTCCTCTGGTAAAGAAGAAGGACTGCTTCAGTATAAAGAACTTATTGAGAAAGTAAATGTTATTGTACAGACAGCAACGGAAGAATATCACGCAGCTGTTGAAAAAAGTAATGAAGCTATTTTACTATTGGCAATCCATACAGCAGAAAGAATACTCAATGTTAAATTGGATGAAGATCCGGCAAAATTCATTCATATCGTAAAACAAGCCATCAAAGAGTTAAAAGATCAATCAATGGTTTCGATTTACTTGCATCCATCTAATTATCATTATGTTCTTGAGCAGAAGGAAGAGCTATCACGAACAATGCCAAGCGATATGCGATTGGAATTATATGTAAAGGAAGATCTTCATGAGAATGCATGCGTCATTGAACATCCTTTTGGTCGAATCGATGCTAGTGTTGATACCCAACTGAAACAAGTCTACGATATTTTATTGGATATAGCTCAGGAGAGTTAAAAGATGAATCTGGAAAACTATTATGACGTCATTAATCAAGCTGATACCTTTAAGTATTATGGGAAAGTCTTAAGGGTGGTTGGGTTGATGGTCGAATCACAAGGACCACAAGCAAACATAGGAGATGTATGCTATATACATTCTTCCAAAAAAGATAAGGATCCCATCCTGTCAGAAGTGGTAGGTTTTAATCATGAGAAAATTATTCTAATGCCATATTCAGAAGTGACCGAAATAGGTGCTGGATGTCTCGTTGAATCTACTGGGAAACCTTTAAAAATAAAAGTTGGCCATGGTTTGATTGGAAAAGTGATTGATTCTCTTGGGAAACCATTAGACCTATCACCATTACCGAAAGGATTAACTGGTATTCCGACCAATCAATCTCCACCAAATCCTATGTTGCGCCCATCCATATCCCAAGCAATTCAAGTTGGTGTAAGGGCAATTGATACACTCCTGACTGTAGGAAAAGGACAACGAGTTGGTATCTTTGCAGGGAGTGGTGTTGGTAAAAGTACATTACTTGGAATGATTGCTAGAAATAGTGGAGCAGATATAAACGTTATAGCATTAATTGGTGAACGGGGTCGGGAAGTAAGAGAATTTATTGAAAAGGATTTAGGAGAAGAAGGCGTTAAGAAGTCTATCATTGTAGTAGCTACATCTGATCAACCTGCATTAATGCGGATGAAGGGTGCTTATACGGCAACAGCAATTAGTGAATACTTCCGTGATTTAGGTTATCAAGTAAACTTAATGATGGATTCAGTAACACGTGTTGCTATGGCGCAACGAGAAATCGGTCTTGCCGTTGGTGAACCACCAACGACTAAGGGTTACACGCCATCTGTCTTTTCCATTCTACCTAAACTATTGGAGCGAACGGGAACAAATGACTTCGGGACAATTACTGCATTCTATACTGTATTAGTAGATGGGGATGATATGAATGAACCAATTGCTGATGCTGTTAGAGGGATATTAGATGGACATTTTGTAATGGATCGAAAAATAGCAGAACGCGGTCAATTTCCAGCTATAAACGTATTGAAATCAGTGAGTAGAGTAATGAATCAGGTGACAACACCTGAACACCAGAAACTTGCAAATGATATTCGATCATTACTATCTAAATATGAGGAAAATGTAGAACTCATTAACATTGGAGCTTATAAACGAGGGACGAATAAAGAAATTGACAAAGCAATTGCCTTCTATCCACAAGTACAGGCATTTTTAAAGCAAGGTGTTTTTGAATATACGACATTTGATGAGTCCATTAATATGATGAGAACCTTGCTAAATGGAGGAATAAAATAATGGCAGAAACATTGACTTTATCAAAAATATTATACGTGCGAGAGAATGAAAAGAAAATTGCTCAGAAGGATTTTCATCAGTCAATGAATGATTTTGAGAAAGTGGCTACTGATTTTTATACATTACTAAAGAAAAAAGAAAATGCTGAAGCTTCCTATGAACAATTCTTACAATCGTCAGTTCCAATAAATCAGTTGAAACAACTTACATCTTATATTGAGATATTGAACAATAAAATAGTAGAATTACAAGAAAAAGTGAATAGTGCTAGACATGTAATGGAAATGAAACAATCCAAATTGTCAGAGGCGCATATTGAAGTAAAAAAGTTTGAAAAATTGATAGAAAATCGTATTAATTGGGAAAAAGATCATCAGAGTAGAATGGAAAAAGCCTTCATGGATGAAATTTCTATCAACCAATTTTCAAGCCACGAAACCAGGTGAAAGATATGACAGAAAAAATAAAGGATAGAAAGAAAAAGTCTAACCCATTTCTATGGTTTTTATTTGCAATTGCTATACCAATGGCTATTGTTGTTTCATTAGTTATGATAATTTTGAATGTTGCTGGCTTTGATATTGTGGACTGGGCAGCACAAAAAGGAAAAAACATACCAGTAGTTGCGAATGTTCTAACAGATGAAGGAGAGACAGTGGAAGTAGAGGATATGGAACGTCGGTTACAGGAAACCATAGAAACTAAAAATATGGAAATCGATCAACTATCACAAAATGTGTCTGAATTAGAATCAGTAATTCGTGATTTGGAACAGGAAATCTTGGTACTAGAGCAAAATGAACAAAGTGCCAGTGAAGAAGAAAGTACAGAACAGCATGATTTAGCAAAAACAATAGCCAAAACTTATGAAGAAATGGACAGTGAACAAGCAGCGCTCATCCTTGAAAGTATGGAAGATCGGACTTCGGTTGTTTCTATTCTTAATAAGCTATCGAATGAGGTCCGTGGAGAAATCTTACAGGAAATGAATCCTGAAACTGCTGCGGATTTAACCCTTAGATTACTTTCTACTACAGATTGAAATTATTAAATGTACTTGAGAGGGGGTGAATCAAAATGAACGGAATTGGGATGGCACTACCGCTAAATCAGGTGGAAACAGAGTTATCTGGAATGAACAGTTTAAAACAAGAAGACATTCTTAGTAATTTTAAACAAATTTTACATGGACAGCTTGATGAAGATAAGCAGTCAATGGCCACTAATGTTACACAAATAGTAGATAGGTATGTTAATAATCTGAAACAGCAAGAAGAACTAGATGCACTTCCGGAAGAGATGAAAAGTGTTCTAACTGGATTAACGGAACTAGGTAATGAAAGCAAGCCCCCTAATGACCTGATACATGGACAACATTTATCTTCACTTCAACTAAATACGAATACTGTTTCGGATGAGGTTTTATCATTGGGGTTGTTTATAAAACACTCAGGTGACCTATCTAGTGGGTTGGGGTCGTTCAATAAAAATATTCAGGCTGAAGGTAATGTATCTATGAATCTATACAAAGATATTATCGCTAAGTTTGACGCATTAGTAACCCAAATGAAAACAAACAAAGATATTCAAAAAAATGCACCTAAAATATTAGAACTCCTTCAGCAATGGACAAATGTTGCTGGAAAGGATAATAGACAACCTAATGATTTAGGGAGAGTACTTCAAACTTTTCAAAAAGGAAATAGGGAAGAACATATAGTATGGAAGGACTTAGTTCAATCCTTTCAAAAGAGAAATCAGTTAACTATTAAACAGCAGTATGCGATGGATGCGGAAGTTACCAACAAAGACATTACGAACTGGATAGAAAAGGCATTGAATAAACATCGGATGATTTTATCTGAAAAAGCACCTATTGATTTACATACCGGGGAGCCCCTATCTAAGTTAGAACAATATTCAATTTATATTAACAAAACACAGAACGCAGCAACAACTAGCCAGCAACTAATGGAACAATTCCAGTCTATTGTAAAGTCTAGTAAGTTCTTATCTTTGCCAAATGGAAATAATCAACTATCAATTACTTTAAACCCTAATAACTTAGGGGAAATGATGGTTCGTCTTATTCAAATAAACGGTGAAATGACAGTTAAAATAACTGTTACCACCCAAGCAGCGAAAGAAATGCTTGAAACTAATATTAACCAGCTAAGGAACATGTTTTCACCACAGCAAGTAGTAATAGAGAAGCAAGAAACTAATTCGCAACATAATCAGTTTTATCAAAAGGACCATAATGGTCACCAATGGAAAGACGATACTAATCGTGAAGATTCCAGTCATTCGGATCAAGAGCAAAATCAACCTTCAGATGAAGAATTTCAAGCACAGTTTCGTGAAATACTGAATGAGAAAGTTTAGGTGATAAAGGTGAATACCATTGACCCATCGTTTTACTTATCGAATCAAAAAATAACAAGAGAACCTAGCCCTACCTTAGATAAGGATGGATTTTTAAAGATACTTATGACGCAATTACAAAATCAGGATCCAACAGATCCAATGGATGATAATGCTATGGTGGAGCAAATGGCTACTCTTACTTCATTAGAACAAGTGATGAATATGTCCAGTGCCATTGAAACACTCGTTCAGAGTCAAGTAGTATCTCCAGTGATTCAGTATAGTCATATGATTGGCAAAGAAGTGATGTATCAGCAATCGGATGATCAAGCGGAAAGCGAAAAGAATACTGTCAAAGGAAATGTTGTAGCGGTTAGTCAAAAAGAGGGTTTAGCTATTTTTGAGTTGGATAATGGTGAAAAAATTTATGCAGATGCTGTTACAAAAATAGGTCACTCAAGTATAGAAGCAAATGGTACTGAGTAAAGGAAGTGAACGTTAGTGAGTCAACCAATCCAACAAGTAGCACAACAGTATTCGTTACAGTTACCGAGAGACAAGAATGTAACTAAAAATGACAAATCGATAGCTTTTAAAGACTTACTGGCAGAACAAAGTAAGTTAAAAATCAGCAAGCATGCAACCTCACGACTCAATGAAAGAAATATTGAAATAAATGAGAAACAATGGCAAACCATTGAAGAAAAAATGCAAGAAGCTAAGAAAAAGGGAATTACAGATTCGTTAGTTGTATTAAATGAGGCAGCACTTTTAGTCAGTGCTAAAAATAATACAGTAGTAACTGCGATGGATATAAATGAGGCTTCAAGTAAGATATTTACTAATATAAATGGAACCATTTTAATCAACGAATAGGCTGGACCCTTTTGGGAGGCCAACTAAGCTGTGGAATGACAGAAGCAGCAATAATTAACCAATAAAGGGGAATGTACTAATGTTACGTTCAATGTATGCAGGAATCTCAGGGATGAAAAATTTTCAAACAAAGTTAGATGTTATTGGTAATAATATTGCCAATGTGAATACATCAGGTTTTAAAAAGAGTACTGTTACCTTTCAAGAAATGATGAGTCAGACCACTTCACCCGCTCAAGGAGCTACTGAAACCAAAGGTGGGGTTAATGCATCTCAAGTTGGACTAGGTTCACAGTTAGGGTCTATCTCAAATATTCAAACGGAGGGATTTCGTCAAACTACCAATAATCCTTTAGACTTTTCTATAGAGGGAGATGGGATGTTTGTGGTAGCTAGTAATCTAGTATACCAAGATGAAGAGAGTCCAGACGGCCTTGGATCATTAGTAGAGTCCAGTGTTGAACTGGGAGAATCGAGTTTATCTTATACTAGATCGGGTAATTTTTACTTAGATGACGGAGGAAATATAGTTAATTCTCAGGGGCTATATCTAATAGGTAATAAAGCAGATATTGATGGCGATGCAATTGTTTTAGGAAACAATGGTGAATTATACTCTGTTGATCGAGATGGTAATCTTTACGAAGTTCAATATGTAGACTATGAAGGTAATGTTTTGGAAGTTGAGGCTGATGACGCTGGAAATCTTTCTGTTGGTGATGATGAAATAGATTCAACTCAGATTATTTTAAGTAAAGTCGATGATACGCCAGATACACCAGACGGTGATGACTTTGAATATGACTATTTATTCAGCCCTATTAATATACCAAGTAATGCACAGAGCTTTAGTGTGCAAACAAATGGAACGGTCAATTACATTGCTTCAAACGGTAGTACTCAAGTAGCTGGAAGAGTTGGTATAGCAAGTTTTTCCAACACAGCTGGACTTCAAAAGGTAGGAAATAACCTTTTCTTAAATAGTGAAAATGCTGGATATAACGGAATATTTCCAGGAGAAATAAATAGTACTGGATCAATAGTTAGTGGATCTGTAGAAATGTCTAACGTTGATCTAGCTGAAGAGTTTACGGAAATGATTACTGCTCAACGGGGTTTTCAAGCAAACACTAGAATCATTACAACTTCAGATGAAATTTTACAAGAGCTTGTAAACTTAAAACGATAAAAGGGAGGTAGGGAGTGAATGAAAATAATTCACTCCCGCCAATTTTAATATGATTCAGTTAACACGTCTAAATGGTGAACAGTATTTTCTAAATGCTGTTTTAATCGAACAAATTGAGTCCAGGCCTGATACAACTATAACGCTTATTAATGGGAAGAAGATAGTTGTCAAAGATAGTAAATTTGAAGTTTTGAGGTCTATTACAGACTATTATCGCAAAATTGGTCTTCAAATGATACATAAGGAAATAGGTGATTTAGATGAGTAGATTAGTCAAATCAATGTTAACTTCTTTAGCGGTATTATTGATTGTGACAATTGCTGCTTTAGTTGTTATTTTGAATGTTACGGATGATAATAGACAAGCTGAAGAAGGAAAGATTGATGATATAATTGAATATTCCTATCAGTCACCTGAAATAACAACAGACCTAGAAGACGGAAGTTTTGTACGAATACAGTTTCAAATAATTACCAATAGTAAAGATGCTAAAAAAGAAATAAGCAAACGCGATTTTCAATTAAAGAACATACTTATTAAAGAACTTGCAACCATGAATGAGGAAGATTTCAAATCTGGTTTATCTAATTTAGAAGAGGTAGTAAAAGAAAGATTAAATCAGGTTATGGTTGAAGGGAAAATAGAGGACGTCTATACAATTGAAAAGATTTTGCAATGAGATAGGGGCTCCGGTATGGAGGTGAATATTTACAATGGATGAAGTACTCTCACAAAATGAAATAGATGCATTGCTGTCTGCTATAACATCAGGAGAAATGGATGCCGAAGAACTGAAAAAAGAAGAAACAGAGAAGAAAGTACGTGTGTATGACTTCAAGCGAGCACTTAGATTCTCAAAGGATCAGATAAGGAGTATTTCAAGAATACACGAGAATTATGCAAGGCAACTAACCACATTTTTCTCATCCCAATTGAGAACCTTTGTGAATATTGCTGTTACTTCTGTAGATCAAATACCATATGAGGAATTTATTCGCTCTATACCGAAACTTACGGTATTGAATATATATAGTGTTTCTCCTTTAGACGGTAGACTTATCATGGAAATCAACCCTAATATTGCATATGCCTTAATCGATCGTATTTTGGGTGGAAAAGGAAATAGTTTAGCAAAAACCAATAGTCTAACGGAAATTGAAAAACTACTGTTAACTCAAATATTCGAAAAAGGAATTGATTGTTTAATAGAGGCATGGTCTTCTGTAGTTGACATTAATCCCATTCTAGAAGAGTTTGAGGAGAATCCTCAGTTTATTCAAATGGTCTCGCCTAATGAAACGGTGGTAGTCGTGTCCTTAACAACCACTATTGGAGAAACTAGTGGGGTAATTAATATTTGCATTCCCCATGTCATTCTGGAACCGATTATTCCAAAGTTGTCTGCGCACTATTGGATGCAATCTACCAAAAAAGAAAGAGACTATCAATCGTATAATATGATTTCCAAACATCTAAAGGAAGCGGATGTAGAGATAAAAGCAATGCTAGGTCAGGCTGATATTACAATAAATGAGTTTTTAAAATTACAAAAGAATGATGTTATCTCATTGACACAATCCATTGAAGACCCATTACCTTTAGTAATTAATAGTAAACCGAAATTTATCGTACAGCCGGGGAAATTTAAAAATAAAATGTCTGTACAAATTCTCGATGAAATTAAAGGGGTGAAAGATGATGACGAATGATGATGGTATGCTATCACAAGAAGAAATTGATGCTCTATTAAATATAGGAACAGAAGACACAGATACCCCTGAGCCGGAGGGTGAAGAACTCTTATCAAACATTGAAATTGATACATTGGGAGAGATTGGTAATATCTCTTTTGGTAGTTCAGCTACAACTTTATCAACTTTGCTCAATCAAAAAGTTGATATCACAGTACCCGAAGTTAATGTCATTGAAAAAAAAGAACTAGACTTTACATTTGAACCAGTAAGCATTCAGGTGAATTATGTACAAGGGTTTACCGGGAAAAATGTATTTATTATTAAAGCAAGTGATGCTGCAGTTATTGCTGACATCATGCTTGGTGGTAACGGTGCTAGTCCGGATAATCAATTAAGTGACATTCATTTGAGCGCTGTTCAAGAGGCTATGAATCAAATGATGGGTTCTGCAGCTACTAGTATGTCTACAATTTTTAATAAAAAAGTTGATATATCACCACCTTCTATTATTGAAACTACAGAGAACAGTGAAAATGTACTTGATGAAGAGAATTATGTAAAGATATCCTTTCGATTAAGGGTAGGGGATTTAATAGATTCGAATATGATGCAATTAATGCCAATAAGTTTTGCCAAACAAGTCGTTGATGATTTGCTTAATGGCGGAACAGACGAACGACAAGCAGAATCTGAGGTGACTGCAGCATTAGAACAGGCAGGCACAGAAACCAGTTTAGATAATCCGGATATGCTTCATGACTATCCGAGAAATGAACAGCAGCAGAACCCTCAATTTATTGGAAACAAGAATATACAACATCAAGACGAAGTCCAAGATGCTTCCTTTTCCAATTTTGAAAAAGTGCCACTTAAAAGTAATGAACAACGAAATCTAGACATGCTGTTGGATATTCCGCTAAATGTAACAGTTGAACTAGGTCGTACCAAACGACCGATTAAGGATATTCTTGACTTCAGTGCTGGCTCTATCATTGAACTAGATAAGTTAGCTGGAGAACCAGTGGATATCTTAGTAAACAGTAAGCTAATAGCTACTGGTGAAGTAGTTGTCATTGATGAGAATTTTGGTGTTAGGGTTACTGATATTATTAGCAAATCGGACCGACTATTGAAATTAAAATAAGTAAAAGTATAGGAGGAATAATAATGGGGAAACGTGTTTTAATTGTAGATGATGCAGCATTTATGCGAATGATGATTAAAGATATTTTAACGAAAAATGGATATGAAGTAGTTGGAGAAGCAGCAGATGGAGCGCAGGCCGTTGAGAAATTTAAAGAATTAGATCCTGATTTAGTTACGATGGATATTACCATGCCAGAAATGGATGGAATTACATCCTTAAAACAAATTAAACAGGTTAGTCCTGAAGCAAAAATCATTATGTGTTCCGCAATGGGACAACAGGCTATGGTTATCGATGCAATTCAGGCAGGAGCAAAAGATTTTATTGTCAAGCCCTTTCAAGCTGATAGGGTCATAGAAGCTATTCAAAAGGTTTTAAATTAGAAACGAGTGAGCATGTTGTTTAAAAAAATTCTTTACTTTACACCTATAGTCCTTATACTTTTTTCTTTTCATTTTCTGGCAGCAGATGTTCTTTCTGCACCAGCAAATGTAATAGATTGTCTGGAAGACGAACAAAACTGTGAAGAAACTAGTAAACAGGGAATTGAATTAGATAATAGTGAAGATGATATAGTTGCAGACACAAGCCAAAATCGTTCACTTTTGTTTAGTATTATTAAGTTGTTTTTTGCATTAGTTTTAGTTCTTGCACTTATATATATTCTTTTGAAATTCTTAAATAAAAGGAACAAGTTATCACAACAAGTGAAGGCTATGGAAAATTTAGGTGGAATCTCACTGGGTCAGAATAAGTCCATTCAAATCATTCGTATTGGTTCTAAATTTTATTTAATCGGGGTAGGAGAAAATGTCGAATTACTTCAAGAGCTTGCGGACGAAACAGTGAAAAAGGAAATATTAGATAGGAACAATAACAATCCTAATTCCTTACTATCCTCATTTATTCCAACTAAAAGCGATAATGCAGATGATAATAAGGAGTTTAAGCATTTATTCTCCAGTGAATTAGCTAAATTAAAACAGACAAGAAAGAATTTGATAAACAATAATCAGAAGGAAGATCACAATGAATGATTTTGTAAACATGTTTTCGAGTTCAGATCCAACTAATGTCGCCACTTCTGTGAAGTTGTTATTATTACTTACTGTTTTATCCTTAGCTCCTGGAATCCTAATTTTAATGACAAGTTTTACAAGAATTATCATTGTACTATCATTTGTAAGAACATCACTTGCAACACAACAAATGCCACCAAATCAAGTATTAATTGGTTTAGCATTATTTTTGACCTTTTTTATTATGGCACCAACATTTAGTCAAGTGTATGATGAAGCGTTGGAACCTTTGTTTGCCGAGGAGATTACATTAGATGAAGCTTATGACAGGGCAAGTAGTCCATTAAAAGAGTTTATGGCTAGTCATACCAGACAAAAGGACTTAGCTCTATTCTTAAACTACACACAGATAGAAAGACCTGAAAGTTTAGAAGATGTTCCCCTGACAACGTTGGTTCCGGCATTTGCTATTAGTGAATTAAAAACGGCTTTTCAAATGGGGTTTATGATTTTTATCCCTTTTCTAATCATCGATATGGCAGTAGCTAGTATCTTGATGTCTATGGGAATGATGATGTTGCCACCTGTTATGATTTCACTACCATTTAAAATTTTATTATTTGTATTAGTTGATGGCTGGTATCTCATTACCAATTCTTTATTACAAGGATTTTGAACTTAGAAAGAGGCATCGTTTATGAACAGTGAAAATGTATTAGCTTTAGCTGAGAGTTCTATCTATACTTTACTCCTTGTAACAGGACCTTTACTTATCTTGGCTGTTGCTGTAGGGCTAATTATTAGTATCTTTCAAGCAACTACGCAAATACAAGAACAAACATTAGCCTTTGTACCAAAGATTATTGCGGTACTAGTGGGGTTAGTATTTTTAGGACCATGGATGCTAACAACAATTGTCGAATTTACCACCAATATTTTTCAAAATATTAATCAGTTTGTAGGGTAAAGTTTATGTTAGATGCTATATATATAAACAGTCTTCCTGTTTTCTTGTTGATATTCGTTAGAGTCCTAGCTTTTTTTGTCACCATGCCCTTATTTTCCTATCGAACCATTCCAATGCCATTTAAGATAGGATTAAGTTTTTTTGTCGCTCTTATCATGTTTAATACCGTAGATAGCAGTGGATTGGTCTTTAATGAAATATATTTCTTCTTGCTTGCAAAAGAAATATTGGTCGGTCTATTAATAGGTCTTATTGCTTTTATCATTGTGTCAGCTATTCAAGTGGCTGGAGGATTTATTGACTTTCAGATGGGGTTTGCTATTGCTAACGTAATGGATCCTCAGACTGGGGCGCAAAGCCCGATGACAGGTCAGTTTTTTTACATGATATCTTTATTATTTTTATTAACAGTTGATGGGCACCATATCATTATTGACGGTATAGTGAATAGTTATCATTTCATTGAATTAGATCGATTTATTCCCTTTGAAAATAGATCCATAGCAGATTTTATAATAAATAGCTTTAATCATATGTTTTTAATAGCTTTCCAAATGTCTGTTCCTATTGTAGGTTGCCTGTTTCTAGTAGATGTTGCTTTAGGAATAATTGCAAGGACGGTACCACAGATGAATGTATTTGTAGTTGGTCTGCCGTTGAAAATACTTGTAAGTTTTTTAGCGATATTCGTTTTTTTAAGTCTTTATATGACACTAGCACAGAAATTGTTTGAATCAATGTTTCTTGCAATGAGAGAACTAATGCAGTTATTTGGAGGTGGTTAAATTACAACTTAAACTGGATTTGCAGTTTTTTGCAGGAGAAAAAACAGAAAAAGCCACTCCGAAAAAACGACAAGATGAACGAAAAAAAGGAAAAGTTGCCAAAAGCCAGGATGTTAATACAGCCATTCTTCTTTTATTTAGCATGGGCGCTCTCATTGTATTTGGAGACTTTATATTAAATTCGATGATTAAACTTTATGAACATAGTTTCACAGAGTTCATACATTGGCAAATAACAGAGAATACATTGAAACAAATAGTTCATGAGGTTTTATGGGACACAGCGAAAATGCTAGCTCCTGTTATGATATTAGCAATTATTGGAGGATTGGCATCCAATTTATTGCAAGTTGGATTTTTGTTCACAACTGAATCATTAAAGTTTGATTTAAAACGTATTGATCCAATTCAAGGTGCGAAACGAATATTTTCATTGAGGGCGTTAGTAGAATTATTGAAATCCCTATTTAAGATTGTATTGGTAGGAGCAGTTACTTTTATCATTATTTGGATGTATAAAGATGAGATGTTAATGACCGCTTTCACAAATGCAGAAAATGCGTTCGATTTCTTTTCTAATACTACAATGATTATGGGAATTGTCGCCATTTTTATTTTATTATTTTTATCTGTTTTTGATTATGCTTATCAACGCTATGATTTTGAAAAAAACATGAAAATGTCAAAACAGGATATTAAAGATGAATATAAAAATATGGAGGGTGATCCCTTAATAAAATCTAAAAGGAAAGCTAGGCAAAAGGAGATTGCAACTCGCCGTATGATGAGTGAAGTGCCCAATGCGGATGTAGTTATCACCAATCCAACCCACTTCGCAATTGCAATTAAATATGATGAGACAGTTGCCCCGGCACCTTATGTTCTCGCAAAAGGAACTGACTATACTGCACAGAAAATGAAAGAAGTTGCAAAAGCTCATGATATTTATATGGTAGAAAATAAACCCCTAGCCAGATCTTTATATCAAGCTATTAATATTGGAGACTCGATTCCAGAGGAGTTTTATCAAGCCATTGCAGAAATATTGGCATATGTTTACCGTTTAGAAAAAAATGTTTAGTAATTTGAGGAGAGACCCCCATGAAAGCACGTGATTTATCAGTTCTTATAGGTGTTATTATTATAATTGTTATGCTTGTAGTCCCATTACCAGGGGGTCTTTTAAGTATACTTCTCTTATTAAATATTTCCCTAGCTTTACTTGTTATTTTAGTAGCAATGAATACAAATGATGCATTAGATTTTTCTGTTTTTCCAACGCTTTTGTTATTGTTAACATTATTCCGTCTGGCATTAAATGTTTCTACAACAAGATCTATTCTTTCTGAAGGAAGTGCCGGTGGAGTGGTAGAAACCTTTGGCTCATTTGTTATAGGAGATAATCCACTAGTTGGATTTGTTGTTTTCATCATCCTGGTTATAATTAACTTTCTAGTTATTACAAAAGGATCTGAGCGTGTGTCAGAAGTAGCTGCTCGTTTTTCTCTTGACGCAATGCCTGGTAAACAAATGAGTATTGATGCAGATCTAAATGCTGGTTTGATTTCTGAAAAAGAAGCAAAAGAAAGACGAGAAAAAGTTGAAAATGAAGCTGATTTTCATGGTTCCATGGATGGTGCAAGTAAATTTGTAAAAGGTGACGCTATCGCAGGTATTATTATCGTTCTGATTAATATTCTTTTTGGAATTATTATTGGTATGGTACAAATGGGAATGCCATTTAATGACGCTATTAATACATTTACCCGATTAACGGTTGGGGATGGTTTAGTTAGTCAAATTCCTGCTCTGTTAATTTCAACAGCGACAGGAATAGTTGTGACACGCTCAAGCGGAAATGAAAACCTAGGTTCAGATGTAACGAATCAGCTTCTGCAATACCCAAAATTACTTTATATTGCAGCTGCAACTATTTTCTTTTTAGGATTTACACCGATTAATTTTGTACTTACCACTGTGATTGCTTTATTGTTAGTTGCAAGTGGATATTATCTTCAAAATCAAACGAAGGTTACAGAAATTCCGGATACAGAAGATGAAGTACAAACAGAAAGTTCTCAGATGAAATCACCGGAAAATGTGATTAATCTTCTGAGTATGGATCAAATTGAATTTGAATTTGGGTATGCACTGATACCTTTAGCAGATGCGAATCAAGGCGGAGATTTATTGGACAGAATTGTGATGATACGTAGACAATTAGCCTTAGAACTTGGAATAGTAATTCCGGTAGTACGAATTCGTGACAATATTCAGTTAGGACCGAATAATTACCGTTTATTGATAAAAGGGAATGAAGTTGCAGCGGGAGAGATTTTATTAGATCACTATTTGGCCATGGCACCAGGAATGGACGAAGATGATGATATAGAAGGCATTGATACAAAAGAACCCGCATTTGGATTACCTGCCAAATGGATTAGTGAAGAAATGAAAGACGAAGCTGAATTATCTGGTTACACAGTAGTTGATCCACCATCGGTTGTGTCTACCCACATAACAGAAGTGATAAAAAATCATGCACATACTTTACTTGGGAGACAAGAGACAAAACAGCTTATTGATCATTTAAAAGAAAACTATCCAATTTTAGTAGAAGAGGTTACCCCAGAACCATTAGCTATTGGAGATGTTCAAAAAGTACTTGGAAAACTTTTACGAGAAAATATATCTATCAGAAATTTGCCGGTTATCTTTGAAACGTTAGCAGATTTTTCAAAACTTACTAATGACACGGAGTTATTAGGTGAGTATGTAAGACAAGCGTTATCAGCTCAGATTACCAAGCAATTTGCTAAAGGAGATATGTCCATCCACGTAGCAACTGTTTCTGGTAAAGTGGAAAAACTAATAGCCGAAAATGTCAAACAAACCGAACATGGAAATTATTTAGCATTAGATCCAGAAACACAGCAAACAATTATTACATCTATTCATGAACAGGTAGAGAAATTATCCCTTCAAGAGGAAACAGCGATTGTTCTTTGTTCTCCAGCTATCCGAATGTATCTGAAGCAATTGTTAGATCGCTTTTTACCTCAAGTTGTCGTATTATCTTATAACGAGTTAGAACCAAATGTTCAAGTTCAAAGTGTTGGAGTGGTGAATGTAGAATGAAAATAAAAAAATATATAGCACCAACCATGCCCGAAGCAATGAAACAAATTCGGAGAGAGTTAGGTTCAGATGCCGTAATTCTAAATTCCAAACAAATTCAGCAAGGTGGGTTTCTGGGTTTATTTAAAAAGAAAAAAATAGAAGTCGTTGCGGCATTAGACCCACATCCACTTCCAACCAAATCAGAAAAGATAAGTGAAAGTTCTCTAACTGATGGTATGAAAGGTAAGCAAAAAACTAATTCTCAAGATGATATTTTAAAGGAAATAAAACAATTAAAGAAATTAATGGAAGTACAATCGAATCAATCATCTAATAATTATCCAGTGGAAGTGAATCTGGCGTATCAGCAATTACTTGACCAGGAAGTAAACCAGACTATTGCTAAGCAAATAATTCAGGAGATTTTAGATGCACCCATATTCAATGAAGAGTCTGTAAGTACCAATGATATTTTGCACAAAATAAAAGCCCAAATAGCAGAGAGATTAAGAGATTGTTCATATGAAGGAATTAATTATAAAAATAAAGTAATTCAATTTGTTGGTCCTACAGGTGTAGGTAAGACGACTACCATTGCAAAAATCGCATCTAACTGTATTTTAAATGATAAAAAAAATGTTGCCTTTATTACCACTGATACGTATCGAATTGCAGCAGTTGAGCAATTAAAAACATATGCAAGAATTTTAAATGTACCTTTAGAGGTTGTGTATACAACAAGTGATTATATGAAAGCCATAGAAAAGTTTCAAAGATATGACTTAATTCTTGTGGATACAGCTGGAAGAAATTTTAGGGAAGAAAAATATGTGAAAGATTTATTAGAAGGTCTGGATTCGAATATAAATATAGTGACCTATCTTGTCTTATCTCTTACATCTAAACCACAAGATATATCCGAAATTTACGATCAATTTCACCATGTAGCTATAAAAGAGGTCATATTTACTAAAATTGATGAAACAAGACAGTATGGCAGTATTCTAAATACCTGTTTGGAAAAGCAAGTGGGTATTGCATATTTAACAAATGGGCAAGATGTTCCAAATGATATTGTAAAGGCAACCCCTGAACAAATTGCTAATCTTATCGTAGGTGATATAGTCGATGAATGATCAAGCTGCTAGATTAAGAAGAAAAATTGAAATGGCTAAAAACCCCAAGCATGCTAAAACACTTTGTGTAATAAGTGGAAAAGGTGGTGTCGGTAAGTCAAACATCGCCTTGAATTTTTCTTTAGAATTAATGAATAAAAACAAAAAGGTCTTACTGCTAGACTTAGATGTTGGTATGGGGAACATTGATATATTACTTGGCCTTAATGCCAATAAAACAATTTTAAATATGTTAAATGACGACGAGTCTATACATAATATTATTGAAGTAACAAATTATGGTCTAGCCTATATAGCAGCTGGTTCTGGACTGAATGAATTTTTATTAATGGATGATACAAAAAGAGAATATTTCTTGAATCAATTTAGTGAATTAACTAATTTATATGATTATATTATTTTTGATATGGGTGCAGGATTGCATAGTGACAGCCTCTTTTTTGTACTAGCTGCAGATGAATGTATTGTTGTAACTACCCCTGAACCAACTTCTATCACGGATGCTTATAGTGCAATTAAGCATATAGTGAATAACAAAGAAGACATGCCTATTCAAGTAATCATGAATAGATCTTTCTCTCAAAAAAATGGGGAACAAACATTGGAAAGATTTAAACAAGTAGTTCACCAATTTTTACAGGTGGACATACTGAAGATGGGAATTCTACCAGAGGATAAAGCTGTAAACACTGCAGTAATTAATCAGGTGCCATATATATTTAATGAAAAAGCTACTATAACAAAAGCTATGAAGCAAATAACTTCAAATTATCTTCATAACATAACAGATTTTGAATCAACTAATACGCCAACCACTTTTATACAGAAATTAAAACAACTACTAACAGAGAGGTAATCATCATGGGACGTATTCGGGTAATTGTTATAGATGACTCTGCATTTATGCGAAAAGTAATAACGGATATTTTACAAAGTCATGATCGAATGGAGGTTATTTGTACAGCTAAAAACGGTAGGGAAGGATTAGAAAAAATACGACTATATTCTCCTGACGTAGTTACCTTGGATATTCATATGCCAGTTATGGATGGAATTAATACGTTAGAATGGATTATGAAAAATAAGCCGTTACCAGTAATAATGCTAAGCGGTCTAACAGAAGAAGGAAAAGTAAAGACCGTTGAGGCGATGTCCAAAGGGGCGGTTGACTTTATACAAAAGCCTTCTGGACCCATCTCTCTTAATCTTGAGTCTATTAGGAGAGAAATTATTCATAAGGTAATTGCTGCATCCACTGTTAGACTGAATAAGGAAAGTTACATGAAAGAAAAGGCTGCTCTTTCAATCTATGATGGTAAAAAGTGTGTACAATACCAAACTATTGTGGTTGTTGGTGCCTCAACAGGTGGCCCAAGAGCTCTGCATCGAATAATAAGTGATTTGCCGGATAATTTTTCTTCCCCTATTTTTATTGTACAGCATATGCCTGAAGGTTTTACGAAATCGCTTGCAGAAAGGTTAAATTCTATAAATGACCTGCATGTAAAAGAAGCAGAAGATGGAGAAATAGTCAAAAATTATACTATATATGTTGCTCCAGGAAATAACCATATGAGAGTTAAAAGAAAGAAACAACATTTGTATATAAGTTTATCAAATGAACAGCCTAGAAATGGACATAGACCTTCTGTGGATATACTTTTTGAATCTGTATCGAATCTACTAGGCTATAAAAAGATCGCTGTTGTTCTCACCGGTATGGGAAATGATGGTTCAGAAGGAATCAATACATTAAAGCATTGTGATAACGGTACTACAGTAATAGCCGAATCTCAGGAAACAGCTATTGTAAACGGCATGCCAAAAGCAGCTATTCATACAACTTATGTTGACTACATTTTTCCTATCTATCAAATCGGTAAAAAGCTTGGGCATCTATTAAAAAGAAATTAAATATATTTACATTTTTCAGCTTTTCAAATTCAGAGTTGATAGGAACTCCTGATAATTCTGAATTCAGAGTAATGTGCTTAACTCTCGCTGCGGAAATACACTACGCTTTCCGCGGGGAGCTGGTGAGCCTCCTTCGTGCTGAAAAGCGTGTGCGCCTGTGTCTTCCAGTAATGCTTCGAAGCGGGCTTTCTCGGCGCAAGGGAGGTTATTCAAGTAGTTCCCTCACTACGTAGTCTCACCGATGCTCTTCTTCCCGCAGGACAAGGAACGCTTCGGCAGGGTTACATCGCACGCAGAAAAAAGTGGTTTTCTTTTTTCAAGGAGTCTCCGTGTATTTCCTTCGCTGTGTGTCTGCTCTACTTGTATAAATAAAAAATAGGCTTTTTTCAAGAATAATAATGGTCTTAAACGTGATTTCAAGAACCATTCATCTCAAAAATATCTTATGCATCTTTCTTAGCGGAGGCAGAATACGAAGACTCCTGTGGGAATAGCACGTGTCCGAAGACCCCGCAGGAAGTGGTTTTCTTCCGAGGCTGAGGCCGTGCCCGCGGAAAGCGAAGTATGCTGCCGGAGCGAATGACTGCACAAAAATAATCACCAGTGTGAGCGAGAGCAATACTATTGTTAATTAAAGTAATCAATAGTCTAAATAAATTCTGTATTAAACTGTAACAATGTTTTAGAAAATATGCCTATCATTATCATATGGTAGTGATTAAAATAGGATAAAAGGGGTCCTTGCAAATGATGAATAATGGATTAAATAGTCGAAAAGTAATCGTTTTTCAGCTGAGAGAAGAAGAATATGCGATAGATGTTCAACAAGTTGGATCTATCGAGAGAATGGTGCCTATTACAAGAGTTCCACAAGTCTCTAATTTCATTAAAGGTGTCATAAATCTTCGTGGAGTCATAATACCGGTCATAGATTTACAGCAACGATTTGGATTAGGAGCACTAGAGATAAATGATAGTACCCGCATTATTATTGTTCGTATAGAAGAGATGAATGTTGGACTAATAGTTGATTCAGCAAATGATGTTCTAGATATACCAATGGATATGATTGAATCGACACCAGAGGTTATTGGTTCTGTGAAGGATGATTACTTGGAGGGAGTAGCAAAAATAGATAATCGACTACTAATATTGCTAGATATATCAAAAGTTTTATATCAAGAAAAATTGGAAGAACTCGCGGAAGGGTAAAGTTATGGATTATATGAAATTATCAAGTATGCAATTGGATGTATTACGAGAAATAGGAAATATAGGTGCAGGGAATGCGGCAACTTCTATGTCAAAATTGATTGATAGACAAATAGATATGCAAGTTCCTTCTGTTAGAATTGTCAGCTTTGATGAAATGATGGACCTAATAGGTGGACCAGAAGAATTAATCGTTGCCATGCTCTTTCGAATAAAAGGTGATGCTGCCAGTACCGTTTATTTTATATTGTCTATTGAAGAAGCTGAAAATCTTATACAGAAAATCACCCAAGATAATAATTTTTCTTTATCAGCTGACGAAAATACGAACGAGATTGCAATTTCAGCATTACAAGAGTTAGGTAATATTGTTACAGGATCATACTTATCTGCTCTATCTGATTTTACTGGTGTTAACATGCAACCGTCTGTTCCGTATTTAAGCATCGATATGGCGGGAGCGATTTTAACAGCAGGACTACTGGAAATATCTCAAGTATCGGATTATGCAATTATCATTGATACAAGTATTTCCAGTGGGCTTAATGAGAGAATACACGGTCATTTCTTTTTAGCGCCAGAGCCAAAGTCGTTAGATAAATTATTTGATGCGTTAGGTATTAACGATCATGTGTAAGGATAAAACAGTTGTCAAAGTAGGTATTGCGGATTTAAAAATAGTGACACCTCCAGATGTGATACGTACTTCTGGTCTTGGTTCATGTGTTGGTGTGGTTATTTATGATAGTATAAAAAAGGTTGCTGGACTTGCCCATGTATTGCTCCCTGATTCTAAATCAACCAAGCAAGAGAATTTTAATCGACATAAATATGCAGACACAGCCGTCTCTATACTTATAAATGAATTGCTAGTAAATGGAGGGCGGAGATTTGCTCTTAAGGCAAAGCTAGCAGGAGGGGCGCAAATGTTCCAATTTACATCTTCATCTGATTCTATTAGGATTGGCGCACGTAATATTGAGGCAGTGAGAAACCAATTGAATGAGTTTCATATACCGATTGTATCTTCCGATGTGGGTGGCAATGTTGGAAGAACCATTGAATTTGATCCCATAACATGTCAATTAAAAGTACGAAAAATTAACCAAGAAGAAATTTATATTTAGGTTCTTTCGTAAGTATTGTTGCTTTTTAACTATGTCGAAGTTGATAGAAACTCCTGATATATTTAATTAAGAATAGTGCTTTACATCCGCTACGGAAATACACTACGCTTTCCGCGGGCGCTGCTGAGCCTACTCCGAGCTAACGCTATCCGTAGTCTCACCTAGGCTTTTCTTCCCGCAGGACAAGGAACGCTTCGGCAGGGTTACATCGCACGCAGAAAAAAGTGGTTTTCTTTTTTCAAGGAGTCTCCGTGTATTTCCTCCGCTGTGTATCTGCTCTTCTTGTATAAACAGCAAATTTGCTGTTTATAAAAATAATAAGTATGCTGCCGGAGCGAATGACTGCACAAAATAATCACCAGTGTGAGCGAGAGCAATACTATTGTTAATTAAAGTAATCAATAGTCTAAATAAAAATGTGACATAACTATAAAAGCAACAATCTATTAGAAAAGTAACTAGATTTAAAATAATATTAGACGTTGGCAATGTTGAAGTTTACATTCGCTCTATTTTAAGAAAAGGAGGAGTCCGGTTCATATGTCAAAGATTCATTCTCCTCTTGAACAAGAGCTTTGGAATGATTGGATAGAAGATAATAGTAATGATGCTGCAAACGAGTTAATTACTAACTATATGTATTTAGTTAATTTTCATGTCGAAAGAATTTCCATTCATCTCCCAAACAATGTTCATAAAGAAGATTTAAAGAGTCTTGGTCTACTTGGCCTGTACGATGCTCTTAAGAAATATGATCCAAGTCGTGATTTAAAGTTTGATACATACGCTTCAATCCGTGTTCGTGGAGCAATTATGGATGGCCTACGAAAAGAAGATTGGTTGCCAAGATCAATGAGAGGCAAGGTAAAAAAGATAGAAAAGAGTCACCAAACCCTTGAACAAATATACCATCGTACACCTACTGCAGCAGAAATAGCTCAAGATGTAGGAATGACTATTCAGGAAGTAGAATCAACCATCAAAGATTCCCTTTTTGCTAATGTACTTTCTATAGAAGATAAATCGAAAGATAGTGATAAAATAGATAAAGAAGGTATCGGCTATACCATTGCTGGTAATAAATCAGTTATTCCGGAAGCAAAAATTATGCAAATGGAACTCGAGGGTGAATTAACAGAAGCGATAAAAGATTTAAACGAGAATGAACAAATGGTAGTTAGCTTGTTTTATTTTGATGAATTAACATTAACAGAAATTGGAAAAGTTTTAAACTTAACAACTTCTCGTATATCCCAGATTCATAAACGAGCAATAGTAAAATTGCGGGAAACATTGTTGAAGATACAAAATATTTCCTAAAGTCTAGTAAAGGGGGTTATAGAATGGAACAACTAGAGACTTTCTTTTATATTGTAATTGCTAAAGATAAAATGTCAGCACAAATCCACTGTACAGATACGTATACATTTTCGAGCATTAGGAATGAAGACTGGAATCTAGATTTGTTTACAATCTTACTAGAAAAAAATAAAGTTATCTATGGAATAAATTTTGATAAAATAAAGCTTATTATAAACAAGAAGATAAAAAAAGAAGATTTTCCTATAACTATTGCCAATGGTCAGCCTGCTATACATGGTAAAGACGGTACCATAAATTACGAGCTAAATACCAGTTCTAAATTAGAACGTACTAATAATCGGAATTTCCGCGATGTAATGAGAATTCCAAATGTACAGGTCGGTCAAAAGATAATAACTATCTCGAATCCAACAAAGGGAACTCCTGGTATTAACATTCATGGAAATATACTTCAGCCCAAACCTGGTAAAACTGTCACAATACACCCTGGGGAAAATGTAGAATTTGCTAAAGACAAAATGGCTTTTTTTGCTACTGCAAATGGTCAACTTTGTATCAAGGGAAATTTTATTCATATCTATCCAGTTTTTGAAGTTAATGAAACTTTATCAATGAAAGAAGGTAATTTAGATTTTACAGGGAACATTGTAATTCACGGGGATGTCCCAACTGGTTATGTAGTAAAGGCTGAAGGAGATATTTCAGTTTTCGGAATGGTTGAAGGTGCTAAAATTATATCTTTAGGATCTGTCTATATATCTAAAGGATTAGCTGGACAAAGAACAGGTTATATAAAGGCAAATGAAAATATCACGATCGGCTATATCAATCAAGGTTATGTACATGCGGGAAAGGACTTAATAGTAGAAGGTTCTATCTTACATAGTGAGTGTGTCGCAAATAATCATGTACTTGTCAAAAAAGGCAGTATTATAGGAGGCAAAATTTCTGCTGGAGCGTCGATGGAAGTAAATAATGTTGGGAATCCATTAAACATTAAGACAGAAATATCTTTCGGATTTGATAAAAGCAAACTTGAAAATAAAAAGTTATTATTAACCAAAAAACAGGAACTTATAGAAACACTAAAAAAATTGACTTTATTGGAAGAAAAATTAAAAGAACAAAAACCTGCTGAAAACCACAAGGTTCGTATCACTTTGCTTCGAATAAAAAATTCCTTTCAAAATACGCAAGTACAACTGGATAAGGTTAACACGATAATAAATACGTTAAATTCTCAAATGGGAGATATGAATCAATCTAAATTAATCGTCAGGGATAAAATTTATCAAAATGTGTTCGTAACATTCGGGAAGTATAAACGATTTATCAATGAAGATAATTACTACGTACAACTTAGGCTTATAAAGAACGAAATCACCATGGAACCTATCATGGAATAAGTTTGGAGTTTCTAAATGCATTGGTGATTATAAACAACTTACCAAAAGAACTACTTCAAAAATAATATCGCCATCGTTCTATGACGTAGGTCCATTAACTCTAACGAATAGAAAGGATGAGGTTATGGTATCTTTTTTATTAATTATAAGTTTTTTACTGCATATAATAACACTTTATGCTGTTTTCTTCTTATATAAACAACATCAAACGAATAAACAAAATGACGTGAGGGAAATTACAAAGATTTTTGAAGAATTTATACAAGAAATTCAAGAAGAGAATCTTCGACTACAAAAAGAAATCCAGAAAGGTCAAAAAGTAGATATAGCAGAACCGCATGATACGAAAGAAAATGAGTTAGATATGAATACTAAGTATAAATCTATGCCTTTACATGAACCATACTTAAAAGTCGACGATATGGAAGATTCAATCGAAGCCTCTCTAGAAGCAAAGGTCTTACAACTTTATCATGAGGGGAAAAGCGTAACAGAAATAGCTAAAAAACTTAATTGTGGAAAAACAGAAGCAGATCTTATTATTAGATTACATAAAAAAGTTTCTAAATAAGCTTGATTCCATAACCTTGATATGTTATATTAATTTTTGGTGTAAATGCTCATGTTTTGTAGATACGAAAAAGTGAGATTAAAAACACACGTTTAGTGATTTATATGGTCGGTGCTGTGTTTATTTTAATATGGTCTCTATATAAAAATGATCTAAACGGAGGAAAAAAACCAATTAGGAGGAAATATTTATGTCAGCAATTTCTATGAAGCAACTTTTAGAAGCTGGTGTGCATTTTGGACATCAGACACGCCGTTGGAATCCGAAAATGAAAAAATACATTTTCACAGAACGTAACGGTATTTATATCATTGACCTACAAAAAACAGTTAAGAAGGTTGATGAAGCTTATAATTTCGTAAAAGATATCGCGGCAAATGGTGGTTCTATTCTTTTTGTCGGTACGAAAAAACAAGCACAAGACTCTGTTCGCGATGAAGCAACACGTTCAGGTATGTTCTATGTAAACCAACGTTGGTTAGGTGGAACGCTTACTAACTTCCAAACAATTCGCAAACGTATTAATCGTCTAAAGGACATTGAGCGTATGGAAGAAGACGGTACATTTGAAGTTTTACCTAAAAAAGAAGTGGTAAACTTACTAAAAGAGAAAGAACGTCTTGTTAAATTCCTAGGTGGAATTAAAGAAATGAAGAGTCTTCCAGATGCTTTATTTGTTATTGACCCACGTAAAGAACGTATTGCAATAGCTGAAGCACATAAATTAAACATTCCAATTATCGGAATTGTGGATACTAACTGTGATCCTGATGAAATTGATTATGTAATTCCAGCAAATGATGATGCAATCCGTGCTGTTAAACTTTTGACTTCAAAAATGGCAGATGCTATTTTAGAAGTGAAACAAGGGGAAGTTACTGAAGAAGTTCAATCAGAACAACCTGCTGAAGAGGCAGTTGCAAATCAAGAGTAATTTTAAAAAGGTGAGGGTGATAAGAGGATATGAGCCTTTTATCACCTTTTTTAAAAGAATATTTATACGTACAATATAAGGAGGAAATATCATGGCAATTACTGCAAAAATGGTTAAAGAACTACGTGAAAAAACTGGTGCAGGTATGATGGACTGTAAAAAAGCACTTCAAGAAACTGATGGTGATATGGAAAAAGCAGTAGATTTCCTACGTGAAAAAGGAATTGCGAAAGCTGCGAAAAAAGCAGATCGTATCGCTGCAGAAGGACTTACACATATAGAAGTTGATAATAATAATGCAGTTTTACTTGAAGTAAACTGTGAAACAGACTTTGTTACTAAAAATGATCAGTTCAAAGAATTATTATCTGAACTAGGTAAGCATTTGGTTAAACAACAGCCAGCTAACGTAGAAGAAGCATTACAACAAAAACTTCATGGAGATGGAGACACGTTAGAATCTTATATTAATACTGCTGTTTCTAAAATTGGCGAAAAAATTACTTTAAGACGTTTTACTATCTTTACAAAAACAGATAATGATGCATTTGGTGCTTACTTACATATGGGTGGCCGCATTGGTGTATTGACTTTACTTGAAGGCACAAATGATGAGCAACTTGGAAAAGATATAGCTATGCACGTAGCTGCAGTAAACCCACGTTATGTTTCTCGTGATGCTGTAAGTGAGGAAGAAGTAAGTCATGAGCGCGAAGTGTTAAAACAACAAGCATTAAATGAAGGAAAACCAGAGAAAATTGTTGAAAAAATGGTTGAAGGTCGTTTAGGCAAATTCTTCCAAGAAATTTGTTTATTAGAGCAGGACTTTGTTAAAGACCCTGATCAAAAAGTTAAAAAATATGTTGCAGATAAAGGTGCATCTGTGAAAGGTTTTGTTCGTTATGAAGTTGGCGAAGGCCTAGAAAAACGTGAAGAAAACTTTGCGGATGAAGTAATGAGTCAAATTAAAAAATAATAAATAGTTGATAGGGAACATGTGTTTTGTTCCCTATTTCCTCATGTAAGCATACAACATAAATATATCAAATTCTTGGAGGTTATTATGACATCAGCACGATACCGTCGAATTGTGTTAAAATTAAGTGGAGAAGCATTAAGCGGAGACCAAGGGTATGGTATAGATCCTAAAGTAATCCAGTCAATAGCTAGTCAAGTGAAAGAAGTTGTTGAATTAGGAGTTGAAGTAGTCGTAGTTGTCGGTGGTGGCAACATATGGCGTGGAAAAGTCGGAAGTCAAATGGGAATGGATCGTGCTACTGCTGATTATATGGGAATGCTAGCAACGGTTATGAACTCACTTGCGCTTCAAGATGGTTTAGAAACAATTGGGATACCAACTCGTGTCCAAACATCAATTGAAATGCGTCAAGTTGCAGAACCATACATAAGAAGGAAAGCTATACGTCATCTTGAGAAGAAACGTGTGGTTATATTTGCAGCTGGTACAGGGAATCCATATTTCTCAACAGATACTACGGCAGCATTAAGAGCAGCTGAAGTGGAAGCAGAAGTGATCTTGATGGCTAAAAATAATGTTGATGGCGTTTATACGGATGATCCTAAGTTGAATAAAGATGCTGAAAAATATGAAAGCCTATCTTATATGGAAATGTTGAATGAGGGTCTCGGTGTAATGGATTCTACCGCTTCTTCCCTGTGTATGGATAATGATATTCCGTTAATTGTCTTTTCTATTACAGAAGAAGGAAATATTAAAAAGGTTGTTCAAGGCGATAACATAGGAACAGTTATAAGGGGGAAATAAAAGATGTCAGAAGCAATTTTAAAATCAATGCGTGAAAAAATGGCTCAAGCTGTCCAGGCTTACTCGAAAAGTTTAGCAACGGTAAGAGCAGGACGTGCGAATCCGAATTTACTTGATAGTGTTTATGTGGATTATTATGGTGCGTCTACACCACTTAACCAGCTAGCAAACGTTTCTGCACCAGAAGCAAGAATGTTAGTTATTACTCCATATGATAAATCGGCACTTTCAGATATTGAAAAAGCGATCCAAAAAGCGGACTTAGGTCTATCACCATCAAATGATGGAAATATAATACGTATCAGCATTCCACCGTTAACGGAAGAAAGACGGAAAGATTTAGTTAAAGTAGTTGGGAAGTATGCTGAAGAATACCGTATTCAGGTTAGAAATGTCCGCAGAGATGCGAATGATCAACTGAAAAAGGCAGAAAAGAACGGTGATATCACTGAAGATGAGTTAAGAAATCTTCAAGATGAAGTTCAAAAAGAAACAAATAATCACATTAATAAGATTGACCAACTGAGCAAAAATAAAGAAGACGAAATAATGGAAGTTTAATTTTTTCTTGTAGTATCTTTATTTATACAGAATTAAAGTGTAAAATAAGTAAAAGCCCTCTTCTATAAGGGGGCTTTTGTATTCGTAGCAATATAAAGTTATAATATAGTCAAAATGAATGATTGCTAACATACATTATAAAAGGTACGTAATATATTTCCTTTTTCCCTCATAATATTAGTAAAAGGAATGTATGCAATAACAATATTCGGAGGACAAATTATGTCTATGAAGATTCCTTTTTTAAAAAAGAAACAAAAAGAAGAAAACCAGAGTGAACTAGAAAATATACCAAGACATGTCGCTATTATTATGGATGGGAATGGCCGCTGGGCTGAGAGTAAAGGATTACCTCGTGTAGCAGGGCATAAAGAAGGTGTACATGCCGTTAATAGGGTTGTTAGAGCAGCTGCAAAAGCGAACGTTGAAGTGCTTACTTTGTTTGCATTTTCTACAGAAAATTGGAGGCGTCCCAAGACAGAGATAGATTTTCTTATGAAACTGCCAAAGGAATTTTTGCATGTTTACTTACCAGAAATAATGGAGAACAATGTAAAAATAGAAACAATTGGTGAATTCGATGATTTACCACAACATACGAAAGAGGCAGTACAGTATGCTATTGACAAGACGAAGAATAATGATGGGATGTTATTAAACTTTGCTTTAAATTATGGAGGGCGATCTGAAATTGTGCGAGCAATCAAACACATTGTAAACGACATTGATTGTTCCAAAATAGCAATGGATTCGTTGGATGAAAACCTGTTTTCCAGGTATTTATATACAGATGGGTTACAGGATCCAGATTTATTAATACGTACGAGTGGTGAACAGCGTTTAAGTAACTTTTTACTTTGGCAATCTGCTTATACAGAATTTTGGTTTACAGATGTTTTATGGCCAGATTTTGATGAGAATGTATTATGGGAAGCATTGCATGAATTTGAACAGCGAAAAAGACGATATGGTGGATTATAGGATGGTGATTAGTGTATGAAAGAACGGACAATTACAGCATTAGTAGCACTAATTATCTTCATTCCTTTTGTTATTATCGGGGACTGGCCATTTGAGTTGTTTATTTATCTTATTGCAACGATAGGATTGTTAGAATTAATTCATATGAGAAAAACGGAAGGTTATTTGTTTCCAACAATTTTAGCTGTTCTCATGTTATGGATAATATTAATCCGTGATGCTGCGTTTTTATCCAACTATCCTAAGTTTGAATGGGTAACTCTCATAATTCTTTTGCTACTGGCTTATACTGTATTAGTTAAAAATAAATTTACGTTTGATCATGTAGGGTTCATTCTTTTGTCAACCTTCTATGTTGGAATAGGATTTTTTTATTTACTGGAAACCAGAGATGGTTCAGCAGCTGAAGGTTTGAAAAATATTTTCTTTGCTTTTCTAATTGTTTGGTCAACAGATACTGGAGCATATCTTTTCGGACGAGCCTTTGGTAAGAGGAAATTATGGCCAACCATAAGTCCAAATAAAACGATAGAGGGCGCTATAGGTGGAATAATACTAGCATGTGTTGTGACATTTATATTTCATCTGATTAATCCCTTTCCACATCATTTATTAATAGTTGTAGTAGTTACGATTGTTGCATCTATATTTGGACAAATAGGTGATTTGGTCGAATCGGCCTTGAAACGTAACTATGGTGTGAAGGACTCTGGTAAAATATTGCCAGGTCATGGAGGAATCCTAGATCGCTTTGATAGTGTATTATTTGTTCTTCCGTTGTTACATATTATCCAGTTTTTTTCTGGTTAAGAAGACAATTAATTTTTTCATTACGTGTTTTAAACTTGAACAAATAATTATAGACAGGTTAAACTTAACTAAAAATGTCATGTTAGTTTCGATATTTCATTTAGTATCTTACCAGTAAAGGATGTGCTTTTTTTGACCACTGTTATTGCGTTTATATTTATGTTTGGCTTACTTGTGTTTGTTCATGAGTGGGGACATATGATATTTGCAAAGCGTGCTGGAATGCTTGTACGAGAGTTTGCAATTGGTTTTGGTCCAAAAGTTTTTTCATTTACCAGAAATGAAACCTTATACACGATTCGTCTAATTCCTGCTGGTGGTTACGTTCGAGTGGCAGGAGAAGATCCGGAGATAATTGAATTAAAACCGGGCCATCATGTAGGGCTAGAATTTAATGAATTTGGAAAAGTAGATAAAATTATAGTTAATAATAAATCAAAGCATCCAAATGCAAGAGTGATAGAAGTGGAACATGTAGATTTGGATCATGATTTAATCATCGAAGGCTATGAGATTGATGATGAAGATGAGAGACTTCGCTTTGAAGTGGATTCTAAAGCCTTTTTTATCATGGATGAACGGGAAACACAAATAGCTCCATATGATCGCCAATTTGCCTCAAAGACAGCAGGACAAAAGGCTATGCAATTATTTGCTGGTCCATTAATGAACTTTGTACTCGCTATTTTCCTTTTTGTGATTTTAGGAATTGTACAAGGTATTCCAGTAGATGAAGCAAAAATGGGTGAAATTCAACCTGATACACCAGCTGAAGAGGCTGGTATGATGGCAAACGATGAGGTTATAAGAATAGGGGACAATTCTATTTCAACCTGGGAGGAATTTACTTCCATTGTTCGTGATAATCCAGGTCAAGAACTGGATATGACGGTACTTAGAGATGGAAAAGAAGAGGCAATCACGGTCGTTCCCAGAGAAGTAGAAGCGATGAATCAGCAAGGTGAAACCATTCTAGTTGGTCAAATTGGCGTATACCAAGGCTTCGAGAAATCAATACTTGGTACATTACAATATGGATTTGAGCAGACTTACCAAATTACCAGAATGGTATTAACTAATTTAGGTATGTTAATTACTGGTCAGGTACCACTTGAAATTTTGTCAGGTCCTGTTGGGATTTATGATGCAACAGATGAAGTAGTTCAATCTGGCTTTATGAACTTAATTATGTGGACTGCAATGTTAAGTGTAAACTTAGGTATAGTGAATTTAGTTCCATTACCCGCGCTAGATGGTGGTCGTTTACTATTTGTCGGAGTTGAAAAGTTACGTGGTAAACCAGTTCCACCAGAAAAGGAAGGAATTTTTCACTTTATTGGATTTGCCTTTCTCATGTTATTAATGATTGTTGTTACGTGGAATGATATTCAACGTTTATTCCTGTAAGGATTATATGAAATAACGGTTAGAAGAACCCTTGTCGACAGTGGCAAGGGTTCTCCATGATTATAAGCTATTTTTGGTAATAATTAATCCTTTACTTTTCATCATATAATCAGAGATACTACTATAAGAAACACCTTTTCTAGGGGGATATTAAATAAATGGATATTACGAAAAAAGAAAAAATGGGTTTATTGCTAGAGCAATTGAAAATACCTGAAGAAGATATACTTAAATATTTCTCTGAAAGTTACCTTGATAAGTTAGAAGTATACAAAAAGACGAAAAAATGGCATTTTTATATTCATCTTAAACAAGTGTTACCACCAACTATATATCTTTTATTTACCTCAAAACTAAAAGAAACATTCGAACCTATAGCTCAAGTTGAATTGTCAATAGATGTAGAAAACAATGTATGTGAAGAAGAAACAATTATTGGTTATTGGCAAAATTTTATAGCTTCTATACCGAACCTTTCTCCAGCATATAAGGATTTAGTTCACAATCAGACACCAAAGGTTGCAAATAATAAGATTATGTTAACTGCGAGAAATGATGCAGAAGCAAGTGCTCTGAAAAAAAGGTTAGAAGATAGTTTTAAAGTGTATTGTAAAAAGGTTGGGATGCTGTCTTATCCTTTGGAAATTGAAGCAAAACCAGATATGGCAGTGCTAGAGAAATTTAAAGAGCAAACAGCAATGGAAGATCAACAGAAAGTATTAAAAACAGTACAGGAAAAGGAGAAAAGAGATAAAGAAAAAGCAAGTCATGATGATAATAAACCATTAATGCTTGGATACAAGATTCAAGACGAAGCTATTCAAATGGAAAATATTCTAGAAGAAGAACGTCGTGTTGTTGTACAAGGATATATATTCTCTTCAGAAATTAGAGAATTGCGTTCAGGTAGAAGTTTATTAATTTTAAAAGCCACAGATTATACAGATTCTTTAACAATTAAAATGTTTTCTAAAGGTGATGAAGACGCGGCGAAATTTAAGTCAGCTAAAGAAGGTATGTGGATTAAGGCCAGAGGTAGTATCCAGACAGACATGTACACAAACGAATTATCCATGATGGCAAATGACATTCATGAAGTTAAAGTAGAGTCGAGAAAAGACGTATCTCCAGAAGATGAAAAACGAGTAGAATTACACGCACATACTACAATGAGCCAGATGGATGCAGTGGTTTCCCCAGAAGCTTTAATTTCTCAAGCAGCAAAATGGGGGCATAAAGCTGTCGCTATTACTGACCATGCTGGTGTACAAGGTTACCCAGAAGCTTTTGCAGCAGGTAAGAAAAATAATATTAAAGTATTATATGGTGTTGAAGCGAATTTGGTTGATGATGGTGTACCAATTGCCTATAACGAACATGATGTTGATTTAGAGTCTGCAACCTATGTTGTATTTGACGTTGAAACCACTGGACTGTCCGCGGTTTATGATACAATTATTGAATTAGCAGCGGTGAAAATTCATAAAGGGGATATTGTTGATCGTTTTGAAGCCTTTGCAAACCCACATCATCCTTTATCACAAACCACTATTGACTTAACCGGAATAACAGATGATATGGTACAAAATGCTCCAGAAGTAGAGGAAGTATTAAAGGATTTCCATGCTTGGATGGAAGACTCCATACTAGTAGCACATAATGCAAGTTTTGATATGGGGTTCCTCAATCAAGGTTTCAAAAAAATTGATTATGAAAAAGCAAGTAATCCAGTTATTGATACATTAGAACTTGCACGATTTCTGTATCCTGAGTTGAAAAACCATCGTCTGAATACGTTAAGCAAACATTTGGATGTTGAACTAACACAGCACCACCGAGCTATCTATGATGCGGAGGCAACTGGGTATATTCTTTGGAAACAAGTTAAGAAGTTACTATCCATGAATATCATCAATCACAATCAATTGAATAATCATATGGGGGAAGGGAATGCATATCAGCGTTCCAGACCATTCCATTGTACATTGTTAGCAAAAACAGAAGTAGGATTAAAGAACCTCTATAAGCTTGTATCACATGCCCATATTGATTATTTTTATCGTGTACCAAGAATACCGCGTTCTTTGTTACGAAAATATCGGGAAGGTATCTTGGTAGGCACAGCTTGTGATAAAGGGGAAGTCTTTGAAACCATGATGCAAAAGTCTGCAGAAGAGGCAGAAAAAGTTGCTGAGTTCTATGATTATATTGAAGTCCAGCCACCAGCCAACTATGTTCATTTAATTGAGAAAGAATTGGTGCAAAACGAAGCACAAATCTATGATATATTAACGAAGCTAGTTGACTTAGGAGATCGAATGAATAAGCCTGTAGTAGCCACAGGGAATGTTCATTACATTGATGAACATGATAAAATATATCGACAAATATTAATTAAATCACAGGCAGGTAATCCGCTAAATCGTCAAACATTACCCGATACTCCATTCCGTACTACAAATGAAATGCTGGATTGCTTTAGCTTTCTAGGTGAGCAAAAGGCAAAAGAAATTGTTGTAAAAAATACGAATGAGATAGTCGAACAAATTGATGAAATAGCCCCAGTTAAGGATGGATTATTTACACCAACCATTGATGGTGCTGAACAAGAAATAAGAGACCTCTCTTATAATCGGGCGATGAGTATTTATGGAGATCCAGTTCCAAAAATTGTTAGTGATCGTTTAGAAAAAGAGTTGGATAGTATTATCGGTAATGGATTTGCTGTTATCTACTTAATTTCGCAAAAGCTAGTAAAAAAATCATTAGAAGATGGTTACCTCGTAGGTTCCCGTGGATCAGTAGGTTCATCATTAGTCGCAACGATGACGGAAATTACAGAAGTAAATCCACTACCCCCACATTATGTGTGTATGGAATGCCACTATAATGAATTTATTAACGATGGTTCAGTAGGGAGCGGATTTGATTTACCTGATAAGGCATGTCCGGAATGTGGAACATCATTAACGAAAGATGGACAAGACATTCCATTTGAAACATTCCTTGGGTTTAAAGGGGATAAAGTACCTGATATTGATTTAAACTTCTCAGGTGCTTACCAGCCAAGGGCACATAATTATACGAAAGAACTGTTTGGTATCGATTATGTATATCGTGCTGGAACGATTGGTACTGTTGCTGAAAAGACTGCTTATGGCTATGTGAAGGGATATGCATCTGATAATAATTTTGTATACAAGAATACTGAAGTAGATCGTTTAGTAAAAGGGTGTACAGGAGTAAAGCGAACCACTGGACAACATCCGGGAGGTATCATCGTAGTTCCAGAAGATAAGGAAATATATGATTTTACACCAATTCAGTTTCCAGCAGATGATCGCAATAGTGAATGGAGAACTACCCATTTTGATTTCCATTCTATTCATGATAATCTTTTAAAACTAGATATACTGGGTCACGATGATCCAACGGTTATAAGGATGTTACAGGATTTAAGCGGAATAGATCCATTAACGATTCCTACAGATGATAAAGAGGTTATGAAAATATTTTCAGGTCCAGAAGCATTAGGTGTCTCAGCTGATCAAATCAATTGTAAAACAGGGACATTAGGGGTTCCTGAGTTCGGAACGAAATTTGTAAGACAGATGCTAGAAGACACAAAACCTTCTACGTTTTCTGAGTTACTAATTATTTCAGGTTTGTCCCATGGAACAGATGTGTGGCTAGGAAATGCTCAAGAATTAATTGATCAAGGAATTTGTGAATTAGCAGATGTAATTGGTTGCCGTGATGATATTATGGTTTATTTAATGCATAAAGGACTAGAACCTTCACTTGCATTTAAAATTATGGAATTCGTCCGTAAAGGAAAGGGTCTGCAAGATGAATGGATTGTTGAGATGAAAAAGCATGATGTACCAGATTGGTATATTGAATCTTGTAAAAAAATTAAGTACATGTTTCCAAAAGCCCATGCAGCTGCATATGTATTAATGGCAATTCGTATTGCTTATTTCAAAGTACATCATCCGATCCTATTTTATGCAACCTATTTTTCCGTTAGAGCAGACGATTTCGATTTAGAAACGATGGCAAAAGGTTCTCAAGCAATTAGGAATAGAATTGAAGGTATAGCAGCAAAAGGAAATGATGCTTCACCAAAAGAAAAGAACTTAATGACCGTGCTAGAAGTTGCACTTGAAATGTGTGAACGTGGATTTTCATTTAAAAAAGTAGACCTTTATAAATCTAGCGCAACCGACTTTATTGTGGATGGCGACAGTTTAATCCCTCCATTTAATGCAGTTGATGGTTTAGGTACTAATGCTGCCATTAATATTGTAAAAGCACGTGAGGATGGAGAATTCCTATCCAAAGAAGACTTAAGAGAACGAAGCAGGATTTCGAAAACAGTGTTAGAATATCTTGATAATCTCGGATGTCTGGAAGGTATGGCAGAAAAAAATCAATTATCCTTGTTTTAGGTTAGTTCGAATCGGGAGATACAGATTACAATTGTCCGTCCTGTGGCAACGCCTTTTTGATCAAGTCCTCTAAAAAGCAAGCGTGATCGCTTGCTTTTTTCTTATATGTATAGATGGAAAAATAAGGGATAAAAATTTTTGTATTTATCAACTTGTGCTATAATATATAATCTAGCAATTATTTGCATTTTTTAAACAAATGATTTTATGTCAGCCTAGTTAGGAGAGTGGATATTTTGAAGTTAAGTTTTAATGCAGATAACGGAGTTAAACAATTTTTAATAGAAAATCAATGGGCATTTGAAGATGAACTGTTAAATGAAGCTATAAATGTAAAAGATAAGATAGAAGAAATTAAATTATTAGGGAATATTAATTTATTGGAAAATGCTCATAAAGTTGTATTGTACGTAGTTGATAACAGAGAAGCAGAAGTTATATCCTTTGGCAAACAAGAGGGAATTGCATGGGCTAAGCACAACTTAACCCTTGCGTTTAAGCTGGAGTGGATACAAGCAATCCGAACTACGTTATGGAAGTTTTTATATGAATATGACAAATTAAGTGATAAAAGCATAAATAGTAAAGATTTTTTTATGATGACTAAAGAAACGAACCGTCTAATGGATGAATTCTTCAAAGGATTTTTTATTAGTTATTCTAATTTTAAAGATGAATTACTGGAAACGCAAAGAAAGTTGGTAGAAAACCTTTCCGTTCCCATAATTCCCATATCTTCTAAAGAAAGTATCTTACCATTGATTGGAAAAATGGATGAATTGCGTGCAAATACTATGGAAGAAAAGGTATTATTGGAAATTGGAGAAAAAGGTATTCAAACTCTTATTATGGATTTGTCGGGCATTGCAAGGATGGATGACGAAGCAGTGCATCTCTTTACTAAATTATTAGATGGAATCTCAATGATGGGTTGTAAAACAATCTTAACAGGAATCCGTCCAGATGTTGTAAAAAATATTGTAAACATAGATACATCATTTAAGGGGAAAGCAGAGGTAAGAGCTACATTACAGCAAGCTTTGAAAGATTATATCATCTCAGATAAGTAATAAAAAACATAAGAAAAACCAAGTGAAGAAAACACATACATATATTGTTACTTTTGCCAAGTGAATCTACAACCTTTAACTAGTAGTTTTTGCTGTAGAGCACTTAAAAATGGAAATTGTTGCAACGAATACTATTTTATGATATATTTTTATTGGTAAGCAATGATACGAATTGTTAAAAGAGTGGGTTTTTGCCCACTCTTTCTTCATACCTATCCTTCATGAACTGTGCTTCTCCCTTGCCATCAATTTAGGCAGGGGTTTTATATTGAATAGATAGTATTTGTCAGCTTGGTTCATAATAAGAAAGAAAGCGATGCGTTTAGGCAGCGACGTACAAACTACATTCGGAGTATCTGGTAGCTTGAAGTTATGATTTTTGATAATATTTCGCTAAAGACTTGAAATTTGTATTAGTTAACAGGAATAGGAGCTTTGAACAACATAATCAAACAAATACATCTTTTGACAAAGGAGGATTATGATGAGTTCTCAAGTTACAGAAACGGCTGAAAAATTAGTCCAACCAATTCTAGAAGGGAAGGATTTGGAATTAGTCGATATTGAATATGTAAAAGAAGGAAAAAACTGGTTTCTGCGTGTGTATATTGATAAACCTGGTGGTGTTGATATAACAGAGTGTGGCGAAGTATCTGAACAATTAAGTGATAAATTGGATAAAGCTGATCCGATAAAAGATCCATATTTTTTAGAGGTTTCCTCTCCAGGTGTTGAGAGACCATTAAAGTCAAAGGAAGACTTTGAAAAAAATATTAATCAAAATGTTTATCTTAAACTCTACGAACAAATTAATGGTAATAAAGAGTATGAAGGAATTCTTAAAGAATTTAACAATGATATGCTGACAATAGAGTACAAAGAAAAAACACGAACGAAACAAGTTGAAATACCTTTTGAGAAAATTGCTAAAGCAAGACTTGCGGTAGTGTTTTAACACGGTGACAGTATAAAAGTTGCTGCATTTGAACCATATCAGGTTCAAGGATAAATCTTATTAAAATAATACATTCGTAACGGACGAATGTTTTCTAAAAGGGGGATAAGAAAATTGAGCAGTCAATTATTTGACGCGTTAGACAATTTGTCAAAAGAAAAAGGAATTGAAAAGGAAATTCTCTTAGAAGCTTTAGAAGCTGCTCTAATTTCCGCATATAAAAAGAATTTTAAATCTGCTTCCAATGTAAGAGTAGAGCTTGATGAGGAAACAGGAAGAATGAGTGTTTTTTCTAGAAAAGCAGTAGTAGAAGAAGTAGATGATTCACAACAGGAAATTTCTTTAGATGAAGCAAGAGAATTGAACCCAAATCATGAAGTTGATGATATTATTGAAGTAGAAGTAACACCAAAAGATTTTGGGCGGATTGCTGCTCAGGCTGCAAAACAGGTTGTTACACAACGTGTCAGAGAGGCCGAGCGAGGTGTGATTTTCTCTGAGTACATAGATAGAGAAGAGGATGTAATGACTGGGATTATTCAGCGTAAGGATTCTCGGTTTGTTTATGTTAATTTAGGAAAAGTAGAAGCTAAGTTGGCAGAGGCAGAACAAATGCCCACGGAAGAATATCATATCCATGACCGAATCAAAGTCTATGTAACGAAAGTTGAAAACACAAGTAAAGGACCACAAATCTTTATTTCCAGATCTCATCCTGGTTTATTAAAACGTTTGTTTGAAATGGAAGTTCCAGAAATATATGATGGAACAGTTGAAATAAAGTCAGTTGCAAGAGAAGCTGGAGACCGTTCAAAAATTTCTGTTCATGCTCCAGACCCTGATGTGGACCCAGTAGGTTCATGTGTGGGACAAAAAGGTCAACGAGTTCAAACGATTGTCAATGAATTAAAAGGGGAAAAAATTGACATTGTGGAATGGTCTGAGGATCCAAAAGTCTATGTTTCTAATGCCCTGAGTCCTTCTAAAGTGGTAGAAGTACTGGTAGATGAGGAAGATAAGGCAACAACAGTTGTAGTACCCGATTATCAACTATCACTAGCAATAGGAAAACGAGGCCAAAACGCAAGACTCGCTGCTAAACTAACAGGTTGGAAAATTGATATAAAGAGTGAGTCAGAAGCTAGGGAAGAGGGATTATTAGAAGAAGGCCAAGAAACTTATTCTTACGATGAGGAAGATTTGTTCGAATAGGGAGGGTATGGTAGTGGTGAAAAAACGAAAAGTACCTGAACGCAAATGCATTATAACAAATGAAATGAAGCCCAAAAAAGACCTTATACGAATTGTTCGTAACAAGGAAGGGGAAGTATTTGTTGATCCAACCGGAAAGAAAAATGGCCGGGGGGCATATCTTTCAAGAGATATGGATGTTATTCTGCAAGCAGAAAAATCTAATGTTCTCAATAGACATTTAAATACAGAAGTTAGTCCTTCCGTATATGAGGATTTGAAAAAGATGATTGTTGGTAAGGCCAATGAAAAATAATTACTTAAATATGATTGGTTTGGCATACCGAGCTAGAAAATGCTCTTTAGGAGAAGAAACCATCATAAAAGATATTCAGAAAAATAGAGCAAAATTAGTTCTTCTAGCAAATGATGTCGGTCCACAAACGAAAAAAAGATTAACTGACAAGTGTAAGTTTTATAATGTACCATTTGTAATAGTAGATGATCGTGAGACATTATCTAGTGCAATTGGAAAATCCCAAAGAGTAGCTGTAGCTATATTAGATAATGGTTTCGCTAATAAGATTAAATCGTTACTCGGGTAATTAATTTCGGGGGTGAACGTATGAGCAAAATGCGTGTATATGAATATGCAAAACAAAATAATACAACAAGTAAAGATGTAATTAACTATCTAAATGAGATAAATGTGGAAGTATCTAATCACATGTCCACCATTTCAAAAGATACAGTAGAAGCATTAAATAAAAAGTTTAATGCGAAAGCTAATAAAAAAGAAAATAGTCAACCAAAAGCTAAACAAGAAGCAAATCATACAAATTCCAATAAGAAGTCACAAGATAAAAAAGGGAACACCAATCGATCTAAAACCAAAAACCACACGGATAATAGGAATAAAAATAAAAATCAAAAAGGTCCTAAAAAAGGAAATAAAGGAAAGGCTCCTAACCAGAAACAACAACAACCAGTTGTAAAAAAAGAAACACCTGAAAAAATCACTTATAGTGATACACTTACAGTTAGTGGCTTAGCAGAAAAACTAAATAAGGAGCCTGCAGAAATTATTAAAAAGCTAATGTTTCTTGGAGTAATGGCTACCAAAAACCAAGACTTAGATGACGATGCAATTGAATTAATCTGTGGTGAGTTCAATGTAGAAGTTGAAAAAGAAATTATTTTAGAAGATACTGATTTTGATAAATATGTAGTAGAAGATAATAAAGAAGATTTAATCGAAAGGCCAGCAGTAGTGACTATTATGGGTCACGTAGACCATGGTAAAACTACTTTGCTTGATTCTATTCGTCATACGAAGGTAACAGCCGGTGAAGCAGGGGGGATTACCCAGCATATTGGTGCATATCAAGCAGAAGTTGAAGGAAAGAAAATAACTTTCTTAGACACACCAGGACATGCGGCGTTTACTAGTATGCGTTCTCGAGGTGCCCAAGTTACTGATATTGCAATTCTTGTTGTAGCAGCTGATGATGGAGTAATGCCGCAGACTGTAGAAGCAATAAATCATGCCAAAGCTGCAGAAGTTCCTATAATTGTTGCAGTCAATAAAATGGATAAAGAAGCTGCAAATCCTGATCGAGTAATGCAAGAACTGACGGAATATGAACTTATACCGGAAGATTGGGGCGGCAGTACAATTTTTGTAAATATGTCAGCAATCAAAAATGAAGGTATTGATGACCTATTAGAGATGATTCTTTTAGTTGCAGAAGTAGAAGAATTAAAAGCAAATCCAAAGGCAAATGCATTTGGTACTGTGATTGAAGCAGAGTTAGATAAAGGCCGTGGAAGTGTTGCGACTTTACTCGTTCAAAATGGAACACTTCGGGTCGGCGATTCCATTGTGGTTGGAAACACATTTGGTCGTGTTCGAGCGATGATTAATGATACTGGTGCTCGTGTGACAGAAGCTGGACCTTCTATGCCGGTTGAAATCACAGGTTTGCATGATGTACCGCAAGCTGGGGATCAATTCTTAGTCTTTAATGATGAGAAGAAAGCTCGTCAAATAGGTGAGGCTCGTCAGCAAGATGCCATTGTTCAAAATCGAAGTGAACAAACAAAAGTAAGTCTGGATGATTTATTCGAACAGATTAAACAAGGCGAGATGAAAGAACTAAATATCATCATTAAGGCGGATGTACAAGGTTCTGCTGAAGCAATGTCTTCCTCTTTACAAAAAATAGATGTTGAGGGTGTTAAAATAAATATTATTCATACAGGAGTCGGTGCGATTACGGAATCAGATATCATCCTGGCCTCTGCATCTAATGCGATTGTCATCGGATTTAATGTTCGTCCGGACGCAAATACGAAGAACTCAGCAGATAGAGAAAAAGTAGATGTTCGTCTTCATCGAGTGATTTATAAAGCAATTGAGGAAATCGAAGCAGCGATGAAAGGCTTATTAGATCCTGAATTTGAAGAAAAAGTAATCGGTCAAGCAGAGGTACGTGAAACATTTAAAGTATCTAAAATAGGTACGATTGCCGGTAGTTATGTGACTGATGGTAAAATCACTCGTAATGCTGGTGTTCGAGTCATTCGTGATGGTGTTGTATTATTTGAAGGTGAAATTGATACACTTAAACGATTTAAAGATGATGTTAAAGAAGTGGCACAAAATTATGAATGTGGTATAACAATTACAAACTTTAATGATATTAAGGTTGGAGACATCATTGAAGCATTCGTTATGGAGGAAATTGCTCGATCATGATAGTCTATGCCGAGGTTGAGTGTATGATGTATGAAGGACATTCATTAAAGTTCAAGCGCTCGATTATTAAACGATTAATGGCCAGGTTAAAGAATGACTTTAATGTAGCTATTACGGAATTGGACTATCATGACTTATGGCAGCGTACAAAGTTGGGGATTGTTACAATTTCAACCAATCTAACTCATGCTGAACAAGTTATTCAAGAGGTGCTACGTGTAATTGACACGTTTCCTGAACTGGAACGTACAGTTACGGATGTCGAAAGAATTTAAAGTATCACTTCTTACATTATAGTATTTACGAGGTGAATATAATGGCTGAATTACGAGCAAATCGCGTAGCAGAACAAATGAAAAAAGAGTTAGGTGAAATACTTACTAGAAAGATAAAGGACCCACGAGTAGGTTTTGTCACTGTAACTGATGTAGAGGTTACTGGAGATTTACAACAGGCTTCTGTCTACATCTCCGTTTTGGGTGATGAGAAACAGAAGAAAGACACGTTGCTCGGACTGGCAAAAGCTAAAGGCTTTATCAGATCTGAAATTGGAAAAAGAATCCGATTGAGAAAAACACCTGAACTCTCATTTGAATTCGATGAAGCATATGCATATGGAAACCACATCGAAGCAATTTTACGAGATTTAAACAAATAAACAAAAATCTTTAGTATACTAACTACGTATGCTGGAGCTTAAAGGAATAATCTGACTCGTATTTAGCGAGTCAGATTTTTTCCATGCTTTATATAAACGACCTTGATTTAGTAATATAGAATAGTAATATCTTCAAATGGAGTTGAATCAAGTTGGATGGAATATTGCCATTATGGAAACCAAGAGGAATGACATCACACGATTGTGTTATGAAGTGCAGACGACTATTTAAGACGAAGAAAGTTGGTCATACTGGTACATTGGATCCTGAAGTTGAAGGTGTACTGCCGATTTGTATTGGTCAAGCTACCAAGATAGTTCCTTTTTTGACAAATACAAAGAAAACTTATATAACGGAAGTGAAGTTAGGTACAGCGACCGACACGGAAGATGCTCAAGGTTCTGTAATTGATGAAAAAAAAGTTTGTCAATTACCTTCTGATGAAGTGATTCGCGAAGTACTGGAAGATTTCACAGGGACAATTACGCAGATTCCACCGATGTATTCTGCCGTTAAAGTAAATGGAAAAAAATTATATGAATATGCTCGGGAAAATAAAACCGTGGAGCGACCCAAGCGTCAGGTAACTATTTATGAGATAGAGTTGCTGTCACTGGGAATAGATAGTTTTCGTTTGAAAGTTGTTTGTTCAAAAGGTACATATATACGTACACTTTGTGTTGATATCGGAAAAAAATTAGGGTATCCTGCTCATATGTCCGATTTAACAAGAATAGAAACTGCTTCTTTTTCAGAGAAAAATTCAGTAGATTTTGCTACTATAGAAGAGGCGGTAAAAGTAAATAACCAAAATCAATTACTTTTTCCAATAGTAAAAGGAGTAGAGCATTTAGGTAGATTAAAAGTTGATGAAAAAACGAAGGCTCAGATTTTAAATGGACAAAAACTTTCTAGACCTGAAGAGATAGTGAAACCAGATCCATTTGCAGTCATACATGAAGAACAACTTCTTGCAATTTACCAAATCCATCCCGAAAACAAGGAACAAATTAAACCGATTCGAGTTTTTAATAGTTGAAAAAGTGCAGGTGAATGAATATGAGAACATTTGAGTTAACCTATCCACATAACTTAGAAGTAATGAATATCCCAGAAACGGTTACTGCTATAGGATTCTTTGATGGAGTACATAGAGGGCACCAAAAAGTAATAAAGTCCGCAATTATGGAAGCGAAAGAAAGAAAGATGGAGAGCGCAGTAATAACCTTTCACCCACATCCTTCTGTTGTTCTAAGAAAAGGTAACCATCAAGTAAAATATATTACAACCATGAAAGAGAAAACTAGAATTATAAAAGAATTAGGGGTCGACCGACTATATATAATCGAATTTAGTAAAGAGCTTTCTAAGTTGTCACCACAAGAATTTATCGATCATTTTATTATCGGATTAAACATAAAACATCTTGTAGCTGGCTTTGACTATACATTTGGGCATAAAGGCAGTGGTAATATGATGAATATATCAAATTATTCAAGAGAAGCTTTTACATATACAACGATTGCTAAAGTTATGTCTGAAAATGACAAAGTTAGTTCTACAAGGATTAGAAAGCTATTAGAAGATGGAGAAGTAGAAGAAGCAAACTATCTTTTAAATCGTCCTTTTAGATTAGATGGATTGGTTATTAAAGGGGATCAGCGTGGTAGGGAAATAGGGTACCCTACTGCTAATCTTAAAGTGGATCCAGATTTATTATTACCAAAACAAGGAATTTATGCAGTCAAAGTTTTATATAATAATGAAATCCTTAATGGAATGGCCAACATCGGTACTAATCCAACTTTTACAGAAGATAAAGAAGATTTGTCCGTAGAAGTTAATATTCTTGATTATAAAAAAGAATTGTATGGGGAAGAATTAACAGTAGAATGGTATAAATTTATGCGAGATGAAGAAAAGTTCGACAGTGTTCAAGAATTGATTGATCAAATCGATATGGACGAGAAAAATATACGAAACTATTTTGCTGAAAGATAGTATAATTTGTTCTTGCATTTTTACCTTAAAAGCGTTATGCTAGTAATCGTGAAACCGTCCCTTGGCAATACGAAACTCCGACGATTGCTAGGAGATTGGGGATACTGAAATTTCTATAGGAGGTGTGCCGAATGGCTATTACACAAGAACGTAAGAATGAAGTTATCAATGAATATAAAGTTCATGAAACGGATACTGGGTCTCCAGAAGTACAGATCGCTGTCCTTACAGAAGAAATCAATACGTTAAATGAACATTTACGCGTTCATAAGAAAGATCATCATTCACGTCGTGGTTTATTAAAAATGGTTGGTAAACGTCGTAACTTACTTAATTACCTACGTAACAAAGACGTTACTCGTTACCGTGAATTAATTAAAAAACTTGGTTTACGTCGATAATGATGTTGAAAGAAGCAGGAGAAATCCTGCTTCTTCTATTATCTAAACAAACTATACATAAATGTAGGAATATCAGGAGTACAAACTTATTGATCCTATCCCTGATATAAATATAAGCTTTTCTCCGTGTTTTAAAGGGGATAAAATTTACAATTATGACTATAAACTATAAAATGTAAGGTAGAATGTAGTATGAAAGGAGCACTTTATCGAATGGCAGAAGAAAAACAAGTTTTCTCCACTGAAATTTCCGGTAAGAAATTCACCGTAGAAATTGGAGAATTAGCAAAGCAAGCCAATGGTGCATGTATGGTACATTATGGTGATACCTCTGTATTGGCCGTAGCAACAGCATCAAAAGAACCAAAAGATTTACCGTTCTTCCCATTAACAGTAAATTACGAAGAACGCTTATATGCAGTCGGGAAAATCCCTGGTGGCTTTATTAAACGGGAAGGAAGACCAAGTGAGAAGGCCATTCTAACTTCCAGACTAATTGACCGTCCAATTCGACCGATGTTTCCTGATGGATTCAGAAATGAAGTTCAAGTTATCAGCACTGTAATGAGTGTTGACCAAGACTGTTCAACTGAAATTGCGGCTATGGTCGGATCATCTATTGCACTATGTGTATCAGATATTCCCTTTGAACAGCCAATAGCAGGTGTTCATGTTGGAAGGATTAATGGAGAGTTCGTTATCAATCCAACTATTGAACAAGATGAACTAAGCGATATCGATTTAACTGTTGCAGGAACAAAAGATGCTATTAACATGGTTGAAGCAGGGGCGAATGAAGTTCCAGAGGAGACAATGCTTGAAGCAATTATGTTTGGGCATGAAGAAATAAAGCGTCTTGTTGCTTTTCAAGAAGAGATTATTCAAGCAATTGGAGTAGAAAAATCAGAATTTAAACTTCTAGAAAACGATGAAGATTTAACAAATAAAGTAGAAGCTGATGCTAAAGAAAGATTAGTTGCTGCAATTCAAGTAAAAGAAAAACATGCTCGTGAAGAAGCTATTCAACAAGTGAAAGATGAAGTTCTTCAAGAGTATGAAGAAGAAGAAACAGAAGTAATCAGTCAAGTAAAATCTATCTTGGACAAGATGGTAAAAGCTGAAGTCAGACGATTGATTACAGTTGAAAAAATCCGCCCTGATGGAAGACAAGTAGATGAAATCCGCCCTTTATCTTCACGTGTTAACGTGCTTCCTCGGACACATGGCTCTGGTTTATTTACTCGTGGACAAACCCAAGCTTTAAGTGTTTGTACGTTAGGCGCATTAGGTGATGTTCAAATTTTAGATGGATTAGATTTGGAAGAATCCAAACGCTTTATGCATCATTATAATTTCCCACAATACAGTGTTGGGGAAACTGGCCCAATTAGAGGACCTGGCCGTCGTGAAATAGGTCATGGAGCATTAGGAGAACGTGCCCTTGAAAAAGTAGTTCCATCGGAAAAAGAATTTCCTTATACAATCCGATTAGTATCTGAAGTTCTTGAATCTAACGGTTCAACCTCGCAAGCTAGTATTTGTGCAAGTACCTTAGCAATGATGGATGCAGGAGTTCCTATTAAATCACCAGTAGCTGGAATTGCGATGGGACTTGTTAAATCAGGAGAACATTACACGATTTTAACGGATATTCAAGGGATGGAAGATGCTCTTGGAGATATGGACTTTAAGGTAGCTGGTACTGAAAAAGGTGTAACTGCACTTCAGATGGATATAAAAATTGATGGGCTTTCAAGAGAAATATTAGAAGAAGCATTAACACAGGCGAAAAAAGGTCGTATGCAAATTTTAGACTCTATGTTAGCAACTATCAATACGCCAAGAGATGGGCTTTCAAGATATGCACCTAAAATCCTGACTATGTCCATCAACCCAGACAAGATTCGTTCAGTCATTGGGCCAAGCGGTAAACAAATCAATGAAATCATTGATGAAACTGGTGTTAAGATTGATATTGAACAGGATGGAAGTATCTTTATTTCCTCCACTGACCCTGAAATGAATGACAAAGCTAAAAAAATTATAGAAGATATTGTTCGTGAAGTAGAAGTAGGACAAATCTATCTTGGTAAAGTAAAGCGAATTGAAAAATTTGGTGCATTCGTTGAACTGTTTAAAGGAAAAGATGGATTAGTTCATATTTCTGAACTAGCTGAGGAGCGAACGAACAAAGTAGAAGATGTAGTATCCATTGGGGATGAAATTCTAGTGAAGGTTAAGGAAATTGATCGCCAAGGAAGAGTAAATCTTTCCAGAAAAGCCGTAATAAAGGAAGAAAAGGAAAGACAGGAAAAAGCTAAACAATAATTTATGAGAAAGAAGCTGTACAAACAGTTTCTTTTTTTATGTAATAAATTTTGGCTCTACTTTATAGTTTGTTGCTTTTTGAAGTTTGACATTTGATAGAAACTGTTGATAATCTGAATTCAGAGTAATGTGCTTAACTTTCGCTGCGGAAATACACTACGCTTAGTTCCTGCTATGCTTGATTTTAACTAGGAAATATCTCTTGTTACGGGAAAACTCCCCCAAACGTGACATTATGGACTATAGTTTTAGAAATTTTTAGAGTATGTAACATAGCGGAGGCAGAATACGAAGACTCCTCGAAAATAAAAGGCAATTTTCTTCGTGCGATGTAATGCTGACGAAGCCTTCCTTGTCCTGTGGGAATAGCACGTGTCCAGACCTGAGCAGGAAGTGGTTTTCTTCCGAGGAGGCTGAGGCCGTGCCCGCGAACCGCAAGTATTCTGCCAGAGCGAATAATCGCACAAATCAATCATAAGTGTAAGCGATAGCTACATTATTCTGAATTAAAGATATTAACAATCTATATAAAATACAAGGTAAGGTCATGCTAAAAGCTACAATTTTTTAGAAAAGAGCCAAATTTTTAAAGGTGAATTTGTCCTTCTCCTATTGATTTTCTTTTATTCACTAGCTGTCAATAGGTCATACCTTGTCCCACTCCTGCATACAGTTGTATAAGGAGGAGGGGTGAGGATGTATCATTATAAAAAATATATAAATTTATGCTTATTTATTATTATTGTGTTACTATCTTACAGCACTGTTCATAATCCGATAGAAATTAATCACGAGGTAACCACAACGCTCTCACAAGCAATAAAGAAAGAAGATGAATTATATCAGGAAATTGAGAAAAAAAGCATAGATTTTCAGGAACCTCCTGAGAATGCTTACATAGATGAAGTGTGGAAAAAAACACCAGGCAGAAATGGATTAGATGTGGATATTGAGAAATCTTATGTAAAAATGAAAAAAAATGGGAACTTTGATGAATCACTAATAGTATATAAACAAATTCCTCCTGATATTAAAATGGAAGATTTGCCCGCAGCACCAATATATCGTGGCCACCCTGATAAAAAGATGGTAGCATTTTTAATTAATGTCTCATGGGGGACAGAATATATTCCCGATATTTTAAAAGCGTTACATGATAATAATGTAAAAGCAACTTTCTTTATTGAAGGAAAATGGGCTAAAGATAATGCGGAATTGGTAAAAATGATAGATGAACAAGGACATATTATCGGAAATCACGCCTATAATCATCCAGATATGTCAAGACTATCTAATCAGAAGATAGTGGAGCAAATATCACAAACAAATGAAATTTTAACAGCGATAACAGATAAAACTCCTAAATGGTTTGCACCGCCAAGTGGTAACTATAGCGAACAAGTTGTCCAAACTGCGAGTAACCTACAAATGGAAACAATACTATGGACTGTAGACACGATTGATTGGAAGAATCCATCTGTTAATGTTATGATAAACCGAGTAAATGGTAAAATTCACCCAGGTGCTACCATTTTAATGCATCCCACTTCTGCAATTGCAAAAGGAATGGATGGTTTGATAAAAAATATAAAGGAAAATGGGTATCAAATCGGGACAATAGAAAAATTGTTAAGTGAAGAGCGTTAACGCATACCTTCATTACATTTTTAGTGTTGTAGAGCATCAAATAACTTAGTAGGAGGACATACTTTGATACAAAGACATACTTGTGAAAACGGATTAAGAGTAGTTCTAGAAAATATCCCCGCTGTTCGATCAGTAACAATCGGTATTTGGGTTTTAACAGGATCCAGAAACGAAACCGATAAAAATAATGGGATTTCCCACTTTTTAGAGCATATGTTTTTTAAAGGTACGAAGACAAAAACAGCCCAAGAAATTGCTGAAGCGTTTGATTCCATTGGCGGCCAGATAAATGCGTTTACTTCAAAAGAATATACTTGTTATTATGCCAAGGTATTAGATACTCATAAGAACTATGCGCTGGAAATTTTGGCAGACATGTTCTTTAATTCTTCCTTTGATGAGGAAGAAATGGAGCGGGAGAAAAAAGTAGTATATGAAGAAATAAAAATGTACGAAGATACACCTGACGATATTGTCCACGATTTACTAGCAAGGGCATCTTTTGGAGAACATCCACTTGGCTATCCAATTCTGGGTACAGAGGAACATTTGAAATCATTCACTCCTGATACTCTAAGAACATACATAAAAGAACGATACACACCTAACAATGTTGTAATTTCTGTTGCAGGTAATGTAGATGACTCATTTATAAAAGATGTGGAAAGTCTTTTCGGCTCTTATCAAGCAGAGAAGGAAAAAGGTAATATTAGCAAACCTGCTTTTTTAGCCGAAAATATAGAACGTAATAAAGACACGGAACAAGCTCATTTATGCCTTGGATATAATGGCTTAAAAGTTGGAGATGAGAATACGTATAGCTTAGTTGTCATGAATAATGTCCTTGGTGGCAGTATGAGTTCTAGACTCTTCCAGGATGTTCGAGAAAAGCAGGGCTTAGCTTATTCTGTTTTCTCTTATCATTCATCTTTCTTAGATAATGGGTTATTAACGATATATGCAGGAACTGGTAAAGAACAATTGCCAATACTGCAAGATACCATAAATAATACGCTTGAATTACTGATTAAAGACGGTTTAACTGATAAGGAACTGAAAAATAGTAAAGAACAGCTAAAAGGAGGTCTAATGCTAAGCCTTGAAAGCACTAATAGTCGTATGAGTAGGAATGGCAGAAATGAGCTCTTATTGAAACGTCATCGAACATTAGATGATATGATTAAAGAGATTGATGGAGTGAATCATGAGAAAATCAGAAATGTCATTGATACAACCTTTAACAGCTCACCATCAACTGCTTTAATAGCACCAAAATTATCGTAATAGATGAGTTTGCGAATAACAATCATACAAAGATACGCATGGATTTGCTAATTAATCCATGCGTGTTTTTAATGGATCACTTTTTAACATGACTTTACATTATATTTGTATAGATTGTTGATATCTTTAATTCAGAGTAGTGTAGCTCTCGCTCACACTTATGTTTGATTTATGCGGTCATTCGCTCTGGCAGAATACTTGCGGTTCGCGGGCACGGCCTCAGCCTCCTCGCGAAAAAACCACCGCTGCGGGAAGAAGAGCATCGGTGAGACTGCTTTGTGCGTCAGCACGAAGAAGGCTCACCAGCTCCCCGCGGAAAGCGGAGTGTATTTCCGTAGCGGTGTTAACGAATCGCTCCATTAGTTATTTATTCTTAATTAAATAAATCAACAATCTCTATCAACTGTAAAACTTCAAAAAGCAACAATCTATACAAAAAGAGCCATTAATAAAGAGTCTTGTGGTAAGTTCTGAAACTCTGACAGTCCTACAAAAGGTTATACTTATTTCTAATTCACATATATATGTACTATCTACATTTATAGGGGGTACATAAAATGAGATTTAAGGATATTAGTGGAAAGGAAATTGTCAATATTAATGAAGGCATGAGACTGGGGGTAATTGGGCAAACGGACTTAGAAATTGATGAAAAGACGGGGCAAATTGAAGCATTTATCATCCCTACCTATAAATGGTTTGGATTAAAAAAAGAAGGCGATCTTACAAAAATTCGATGGAAAGCTGTGAAAAAGATAGGAGAAGATATGATTATGGTGGAAATGGACAAATTTTAAATAGATGGTTTAGGGCTAATATCCCCCGTGATATTAGTCCTTTTTCATGGTTTTTTCATGAACGAATCACTCCCATAGTAGAAAATCATAAGCTATAAAGAGCAGATTTAGCAACAGTATGTCTGGGGGTTAAAAACAACCATGAATCAAACGATTGCAGTAATTGGTGGCGATGCAAGATATTTGGAATTAATTAGGCAATTACAATTAGTGCCTGAAACTACAATAATTCTTGTTGGATTCGATCACTTAGAACAAGGTTTTACAGGATTAAAACAAACGGAATTTCATGAGTTAGATTTAGATAAGTTAGATTGTGTTATTTTACCAATTACCGGAACAGATCTAGAAGGAAATGTAGAAACAGTATTCTCTGACCAAAAAATAAAACTTACAAATGAGTGGTTTAACCATTTAAATAAATCAGTAAAAGTATTTACTGGAATTACCAATGACTATTTGAATCAAGTGGCTAGAGAGGCAGGTATTTCATTAATTCCTTTATTAAATCGAGATGATGTAGCCATATATAATTCTATTCCCACTGCAGAAGGGGCAATTATGATGGCAATTGAACATACAGATTATACGATTCATTCATCAAGATTAATTGTTACAGGTTTCGGAAGAATCGGCCAAACGGTTGCAAGAAGATTCGCAGCACTGGGAGCAAAGGTATCTGTTAGTGCGAACAATACGACTGAATTAGCAAGAATAACAGAAATGGGATTTCCTGCTATTCCAATTGATAAACTTTACGAACACACGGAACAAAGTGACATAATAATAAATACTGTACCAGCTTTGGTAGTCGATGAAAAGGCTATACAGAATTTGCCTGCAAATGCTATTATAATTGACCTTGCCTCAAGACCTGGAGGAACAGATTTTGATTATGCTAAAAAACGTGGAATTCAAGCTATTCTAACCGGTAGTTTGCCTAGCATTGTTGCACCAAAGACTGCTGGCAAAATACTGGCAGATGTTATTAAGCAAATTTTACGTAATGAGGGGAGTTTATCATGATTTTGGAAGGAAAACGAATAGGAATTGGCTTAACTGGTTCGCATCATACTTTTAGTAAAGTCTTTACGCAAATAGAATCCTTAGTGGAGAAAAATGTGGAAGTTATCCCAATCGTTTCATATACCGTACAAAATACAGATACAAAATTTGGTACAGCAAGAGAACATCTAGAAAAGTTAGAATCCATTACGAGTAACAAAGTAATTACAAGTATGCCGGAAGCAGAACCATTCGGCCCACAAATTCCATTGGATTGTATGGTTATTGCTCCATTAACTGGGAACTCTTTAGCAAAAATGGCAAATGGGATTACGGATAATCCTGTTTTAATGGCAGCGAAATCTACAATAAGAAATCAAAGTCCAGTAGTTTTAGGGGTAACAACAAACGATGCTTTAGGTTTAAATGGTGTTAATTTAATGCGTTTAATGAACAGTAAGCATATTTACTTTATTCCTTTCGGTCAGGATAATCCTGCCAAAAAACCAAATTCATTAGTTGCAAATTTAGATCTGTTAGAGGATTCCATTAAATCTGCTTTAACAGGAGAACAACTTCAGCCTGTTATTATTCCTTTTACTGATTAAAGTATGTTACAATATCAAACTAAGAGAATTATTTTTACTTGTGAGGGGAGAACTTAACATGACAGAAAAAAAAGTTTATAATGTAGCAATAGTTGGAGCAACAGGAGCAGTAGGACAAAAAATTATGAAAATATTAGAGGAAAAGGAATTTCCTATTAATAAATTAAAACTATTATCATCTATCAATTCTGCAGGAAAAGAACTAGTGTTTAATGGTAAAACAATTATAGTCGAAGAGGCGAAACCAGAAAGTTTTGAAGGAATTGATATTGCTTTATTCTCTGCAGGAGGATCAGTTTCCAAACAACTTGCACCAGAAGCTGTGAAGCGCGGAGCAGTGGTAGTAGATAATACGAGTGCTTATCGAATGGCTGAAAATGTTCCATTAGTAGTTCCAGAAGTTAACAATGAAGATATCCAAAAGCATAATGGAATTATTGCAAATCCTAACTGTTCTACTATTCAAATGGTTGCAGGATTAAAACCAATTAAAGATGCCTATGGATTATCACGTATTATTGTATCAACCTATCAAGCGGTTTCTGGAGCAGGTGTAAATGCTGTAAATGAGTTGGAAAATCAATCACAGCAGTTTTTGAATAACGAAGAATTAGAAGCTAATATTTTACCAGTTAAAGGAGATAAAAAACATTATCCAATTGCGTTTAATGCATTACCACAAATCGATGTTTTCCAAGATAATGGATATACATTTGAAGAAATGAAAATGATAAATGAAACAAAGAAAATAATGCATGATCCAGAGTTATCTGTTATTGCAACATGTGTAAGATTACCATTCTTCACATCTCATGCAGAAAGTGTATATATTGAAGTGGATAAAGAAGGAGTAACTGTAGAAGATGTATGGAAGGAATTAAGGAATGCTGAAGGAATTATATTAGAAGATGATCCATCTACGCAATCCTACCCTACTCCATTAAGTGCTGCTAATAAAGAAGAAGTATTTGTTGGTCGAGTACGAAAGGATTTAGATAATGATAAAGGCTTCCATTTATGGATTGTTTCCGATAATCTTCTTAAAGGTGCTGCTTGGAATACCGTACAAATTGCTCAATCATTGATTAAAAATAATTGGTTGCAAGGTTAATAATTCAGAGGTGTTATGATGCAAATCCTAGTTCAAAAATTTGGTGGTACTTCTGTGCAGTCAGAAGAAAATAGACAACATGTAATTAAACATATAAAAAATGCTTTAGTAAAAAACTACAAACTGGTTGTAGTTGTTTCTGCATTAGGAAGGAAACCAGACCCATATGCAACGGATACACTTTTAGACTTAGTAAATTTTCCAGCAAATAGTAATACGAATCGTGAAATTGATTTACTCATGTCTTGCGGAGAGATTATTTCTTCCGTTGTATTATCGAATGAATTACAAAATAATCATATAGCTGCAACTACTTTAACTGGTGCTCAAGCTGGATTTGTCACAACTGAGGATTTCACTCAAGCTAAAATCAAACAAGTGAAGCCTGATCGTGTATACAAAGAATTAGAGTCACATGATGTGGTAGTAGTTGCAGGATTTCAGGGTCAATCGGAATCAGGAGAAATTACAACCATTGGACGTGGTGGCAGTGATACAACAGCTGCTGCACTTGGAGCAGCATTACAAGCCGAAACCATAGAAATATTTACGGATGTGAATGGCATAATGACCGCTGACCCAAGAATGGTAGAAAATGCCAGGTCTTTAGATATCGTTACCTATACAGAAATATGTAATCTAGCATACCAAGGAGCAAAAGTAGTCCATCCGAGAGCGGTTGAAATCGCTATGCAAGCGAAAATTCCCATGCGAGTCCGTTCGACATATTCTCTAGAACCAGGCACGTTAGTAACTTCGTCTAGAGAACGGGAGATGGGAGTAGATATACCAGATAGACTAATAACGGGTATTGCTCATATGTCGCAAGTAACTCAAATAAAAGTGCAAACAAAGGAAGATTCCTACCGACTTCAATCGGATGTATTTAAAGCAATGGCGGAGTCTGGAATTTCCGTTGATTTCATCAATATATCTCCAGCAGGTGTTATATATACTGTTCCAGATCATTTAGCTAATAAAGCTGTGCACGTTCTTGAAACGTTAGGATTTCATCCAGAAATAACAGAGAAATGTGCTAAAGTTTCTGCAGTTGGAGCGGGAATGACCGGAGTACCAGGTGTTGCTGCGAAGATTGTTCAAGCATTGACTGATAACGGGGTTCAAATACTACAGTCAGCTGACAGTCATACAACCATATGGGTACTTGTGCATGAAAAAGATTTAAAAACAGCAGTAAATGCCTTACACAATGTGTTTACCCTGAACAACCTGAATAAGATAGACTCTAGTAGATAGTCATAAAAAGGAAAAGGCATAGTTAAACTGTTATAAACACGTAAAGATTAGCATGAAAAAATATCGGCTAAGTTTGGTCGATATTTTTTCATGCTTTTTCTATAAAATTTATGATACCTTTTTCTGCATTGTAATCTTATTTTCGTTCATACTAATCATGACTGATGACCATTTTAAGGAGTGAACGTAAATGAAAAAAGAAGAAGAAAAGAAAGAAGACCAATCTAATTCGTCTTCATTAGTTCAAAAAATCCAGGCTTTAGGACAAACCAATGTGCCACAAGCTCCTGATTCGAATATACATGTTCTATCAATTATTGGGCAAGTTGAAGGGCACATGCAGCTTCCCCCTCAAAATAAAACAACTAAATATGAACATCTTTTGCCTCAATTAATCGCCATTGAACAAAACCCTAAAATTGAAGGCGTGATAATTTTACTAAATACAGTAGGAGGAGATGTAGAAGCAGGTCTGGCACTATCAGAAATGATATCCTCAATGTCTAAGCCAACGGTGTCTATTGTTTTAGGTGGCGGTCATTCTATAGGCGTACCAATCGCAGTTTCTACTGATTATTCGTTCATCGTCCCAACAGCAACGATGACTATTCATCCTGTACGATTGACTGGTTTAGTTATTGGGGTACCACAAACATTTGAATACTTAGATAAGATGCAAGAAAGGGTTATACAATTTGTAATAGGTCATTCAAATATTAAAGAGGAAAAATTCAAAGATTTGATGTTTGCTAAAGGAAACTTGACTCGAGATATAGGCACAAATGTAGTTGGGGCAGATGCTGTTGATTATGGTCTTATTAATGAGGTTGGTGGGGTAAATGAAGCTATGAAGAAATTAAACGAGCTTATTAATAATAATAAAAACACAGAAAATCAGGTGATCCAATGATACTCTATACCCCTTTATCAGAAAGTGACATTTTTCCACACACAGATAATGCATACGAAAATAGACAATGTATTTCTTATGATGGGAAATTAATGATTGCAGACAAGAACAACGACGGAACTTTTCAATTGGTTCAGTTAATGTCAACAGATCCACAAGACTTTTTGAATGAAAAATATTTACCTGGTTCCATATTATCTTGATTAACTTTCTCTTAAGTATGATATAATAGAAATAATGTAGATACCCTTGCCAATTTTGGCAGGGGTTTCCTTTTCTATAATATATTAACCCGTGAGCAGTAGGTCTAATATTAAAGCTCCCTTCTAAAAGATTGTTGCTTTTTGAAACATAATATTGATTCATATATTGTATAGACTATTGATATATTTAATTCAGAATAGTATTGCAGGAAAAGGAAGGCTACATCAGCATTGTATCACACGAATAAAACTGCCTTTTATTTTTGAGATTATAGCTCATGAAATCACGTTTAAGTTTATTATTATTCTAATAAACAGCATATATCTTGTTCATACAAGTAGAGCAGACAATATAGCAGAGGAAATACACGGAGACTCCTGTGTTAAGAAAAGCCTAGGTGAGACTACGGAGAGCGATAGCTCGGAGCAGGCTCATCAGCGCCCACGGAAAGCGTAGTGTATTTCCGTAGCGGATATAAAGCACTACTCTTAATTTAGTATTTCTTAATTAAATAAATCAGGAGTTTCTATCAACTATGATGTTTGTTTAAATAGCAACAAAATATACGAAAAGAGCCAATATTATAGAAAAACTTGGATATCCTCTAGCTTTCTACTATAATCATGACAAAGAGGGTAATAATTGGAAATAACTACCGAAAAAATCTTATTGATTTCTATTGCCTAAAATAAAAGGGGAAATAGAGGTGAAAACATGGCAAAGAAACGTAAAAAAAGAAAAAACACCAAGAAGTCAAAGCAATTAAAAAATGAATTGCTTGGTTTGTTATTTATTGCTTTAGCTATATTTGGAAGTGGAGCAAGTGCTATAAGTGACGGTGCCATCCCAGGTGGATTAGAATATTTATTTCGATTTTTTCTAGGAATCTGGTATTTTGTAGCCTCTGTTTTTTTACTAGTTACAGGAATTATCCTATTAGTAAAAAGAAGGTACCCAGACTTTTCAAATAAAAAATTAGTTGGTTTTTATATTTTGTTCTCAGGCATTTTACTTATAACCCATATTCAGACTTATGAAAGACTATTAATTCAAGATGTCTCTGTAATAGGTTCAACATGGAACCATTTTATTTCCTTTATTAGTGGGCAGGGAACATCTGTTCAAACAGGTGGAGGAATGCTAGGAGGTATTTTACTTACTTTTACTAACTATTTATTTTCCATAGCAGGAGCTAAGATTGTGGCTGTTTTCTCAATGATTATTGGAATTATCTATATCACAGAGATTTCAATTGGAGACATCTTTGCAAAGATACTGAAAAAAACAAAAGCAGTATTTCAGCGTGTCGGTGAAGGTTTAAAGAATACTAGAATAAATCGGAAAGAAAAAGAGCTTGATTTGATGGAAGAACCAGAAATAGCTATGGATGAAGTTCCAGCTGAGGAGCCACTGATTAATGACTTTTCAGATGTTGCCTATACTGTTCCGGATATTCAAAATGAAGAACCAGAATTGGAAACAGAAAAAACGGTCTCCGAAGAGGAAAATACAGAAAGTGATGAACTTGAATATCCTATGCCAATGACAGAGCCCGAGAATTACGAATATATTCTCCCTTCACCAGATATACTATCGGAACCTGCTCATAACACCCAACAACATGAAAAGTCTCAGATTCAAGCTACCGTTAGAAAATTAGAACGTACTTTTAAGAGCTTTGGAGTTCGTGCGAGAGTAACAAAGGTAAATGTAGGTCCAGCTGTAACAAAATATGAAATTTCTCCAGAATCAGGTGTGAAAGTAAGTAAGATTGTTAATTTACACGATGACTTAGCGCTGGCTCTTGCTGCAAAAGACTTACGAATTGAAGCACCAATACCAGGAAAGTCTGCTGTTGGTATTGAGGTTCCTAATCAAGAAGTTGCTATGGTATCGATTCGAGAAGTATTGGACAGTACCTGGACTAATAAAACTTCCAAATTACTCGTTGCATTAGGAAGAGATATTTCTGGAGATGCAGTAGTTGCAGAGTTAAACAAAATGCCACATCTATTAATTGCTGGTGCTACCGGCAGTGGTAAAAGTGTTTGTGTAAATGGAATTATTACTACTATTTTGATGCGAGCAAAACCACACGAAGTTAAAATGATGATGATTGATCCGAAAAAAGTTGAATTAAATGTTTACAATGGGATTCCACATCTATTAGCTCCAGTCGTTACCGATCCTAAGAAAGCATCAAGAGCATTGAAAAAAGTAGTTGCTGAAATGGAAAGAAGATACGATCTATTTTCAGAAACCGGAACAAGAAATATCGAGGGGTATAATGAATATATCCGAAAATATAATGTAACATCAGAAGAGTCCCAGCCCCACCTACCATATATAGTTGTGATAGTTGATGAATTAGCGGACCTTATGATGGTTGCTTCCAGCGATGTAGAGGATGCTATAACAAGACTGGCTCAGATGGCAAGGGCGGCAGGAATCCATATTATAATTGCTACACAAAGGCCATCCGTTGATGTCATTACAGGGGTGATAAAAGCCAATATACCTTCGCGTATTGCTTTTAGCGTTTCATCTCAAACGGATTCAAGGACTATTCTTGACTCTGGTGGAGCAGAAAAACTGTTAGGAAAAGGGGATATGCTATTTTTACCAGTCGGTGCATCCAAACCGAAACGTGTCCAAGGCGCATTTTTATCAGATGATGAAGTCGAGCGAATTGTTGACCATTGTATAGATCAGCAAAAAGCTACGTATCAGGAAGAAATGATTCCTGAAGAGAATGATGAAGTTCATACAGAAGTTGATGACGATCTATACGATGATGCTGTTCAATTGATAATAGAGATGCAAAGTGCCAGTGTTTCTATGCTTCAGCGGAGATTCCGAATTGGCTATACCAGGGCAGCACGCTTAATTGATGCAATGGAAGATAGAGGTATTGTAGGACCATATGAAGGAAGTAAACCAAGAACAGTTCTTGTGTCACAGCCAAAAGAGGAAAAAACATCTTAATATATCTAAATATATAAACTATAAAATGCAGTAGAGCTATACAATCTAGCTCTATTGCTTTCTTTATGTCGAATTTGTAACAAGGAAACTCTTATACAAGTTTTTTTGCAGCCCTATTTCATTTTTGTTTATAATCCGGCGTAACTAATATCACTTTCTATAAACTCCTACAAAAATAAAAAAATAGTCAATAATACAAAAACAGACTTGTTATCATAGCACGTCTGTTTTTTTTAACGTATAATGGATGATAAATGGTAAAATTGTGCAATATATTATAGTAATAAACTATTTTGTCTGGGAGGATCATTCATGCAGCAAATAACTGAAAAACGTTTGAATGAACATGGGATTAATATACATTTTATTCAAAGTAAAAAGTATAAAACCATAAATTTTATTGCAAAATTGAAAGCTCCATTAGAAAGAGAGACAGTAACAAAAAGGGCTCTGCTTCCTTACGTTTTAAAACAAGGTACAAAAAACCATCCTTCTAGAAAGGACTTACAACTGAAACTGGATGATTTATACGGTGCGATTCTTTCAATCGACAGTGGTAAAAAAGGAGAAAATCATATCTTAACTTATAGAATGGAGTTAGCAAACCCTAAATTCATTCCTGAAGAAACCTCTATCATAGAAGAGGGGATAGATTTATTTGGAGAATTCTTGTTTCATCCGTATGCAATAAATAATGCATTCGATGAAAAAATTATTGACCGTGAGAAAGATACATTAAAGCAGAAAATAAATTCCATAAAAGATGATAAAATGCAATATGCAAATATGAGACTTATTGATGAAATGTGTGAAGGGGAAGCATATGCTCTTCACGTACATGGGTATGAAGAAGATTTTAACAGTATCACACCAGAAAGTTTATATAATTACTATCAAACACTGTTAAACGATAATCAGTTCGATCTTTATGTGCTTGGAGATTTTGATGAGCAAAAAATGCGTGATCATATTACTTTGTTAATGAAGCGAGACAGCATAAAAACAGCAAATAGAACTGTAGAATATCCAGTTCATAAAGACAGAGAACCAAATGAAGTAATAGAAAAGCAAAATGTTCAACAAGCAAAACTGCATATTGGCTATCGAACAAATATAACATATAAAGACGATGATTATGCAGCACTTCAGGTTTTTAATGGTGTATTCGGAGGATTCCCTAGCTCCAAGTTATTTATCAATGTTAGAGAAAAAAATAGCTTAGCATATTACGCATCTTCTCGTATGGAAAGTCATAAAGGCTTGCTTTTTGTGTTCAGTGGTATTGCTCCAACTGATTTTGAAAAGGCAAGAGACATTATTAGAGAACAAATGACGGCTATGAAAAATGGAGATATTAAAGATGATGCATTATCTGAAACAAAAGATTTAATTACGAACCAATTGCTCGAGACTATGGATCATCCACAGGGATTAATTGAACTGTTATATCAACAGGTATTAGGTGAAAAAGAAATGTCACCAAACGAATTACTAAATAATATTAAACATGTCACAAAAGAACAGGTAATTGAAGTGGCCCAGAAGATTAAGGAAGACACTGTTTATTTACTAACGAGTGAAGGAGGCCAAGCAAATGAATAAACAAACATATAATGAATTTGCCGAGACACTTTATACGGAGAAGCTAGATAACGGTTTAACAGTCTTCTTACTTCCAAAGAATGAAATGGCAAAAACATATGGCATTTTTTCAACTAATTATGGGTCCATTGATCAAACATTTGTACCTATTGGACAAAAAGAGAAAATTACCGTTCCTGAAGGGATTGCTCATTTTTTGGAGCATAAACTTTTTGAGAAGGAAGACCATGATGTGTTTACCGACTTCGGAAAACAAGGAGCATCTGCCAACGCTTTCACATCTTTTACTAAGACAGCATATCTTTTTTCAGCAACCAATCATATTGAAAAAAATGTTAAAACATTAATCGATTTTGTACAAGACCCTTATTTTTCTGAACAATCAGTTGAGAAAGAAAAAGGGATTATTAGTCAAGAAATTAAGATGTATGATGATCAGCCTGATTGGCAAGCTTTTATGGGTACCATCAAAGCGATGTTTAAAAACCATCCAGTAAATATCGATATTGCTGGAACTATTGAATCAATCACTCAAATTACGAAAGATGATTTATATACATGTTATAACACTTTTTATCACCCGGAGAATATGACACTATTCATAACAGGTAACTTCGAAGTAGAAAAGATGATGGAACTAATTAAAGCAAATCAAGAATCAAAAAAATTCGAAAAGATGGAAGAGTTAAAACGTGATTTTCCAGAGGAACCAAAAGAAGTTGCGATAAAAGAACATAAAATTAATATGCCTATTTCGATACCAAAGTGTACAATCGGGATTAAAGAATCGTCTAGTGAATTACACGGGGATGAATTTTTAAAAAAAGACTTGTTACAAAATATGGTTCTCGATCATTATTACTCAAAAGGTGGTTCTTTTTATCAAGAATTGTATCAAGATAAACTAATTGATGGTAGTTTTTATTTTGAAACTACTTTAGACAAAAACTTCGGTTACACGTTAATCGGAAGCAATACGGAAAATCCGGATAAGTTCTCCAAAAAAGTCATGGAGCAATTAATTTCTACCTCTAATACAAGTTTAACGGAAGAAGAATTCAATAGGATGAAGAAAAAGAAAATAGGGCAATTATTACGGTCCATGAATTCTTTGGAATATATCGCGAACAAGTATATACACTACCATACCTCTGGAATCAATTTATTTGATATAATCCCAACTATTCAATCACTGCATTTAAATGAAGCAAATAGCTTTATTCAAAATTGGATTGAAGAAGAGCGATTAGCTATTTGTACGATAGCTGCCGAATAAGGAGATAATTATGGGGAAAAATGTACTAATTATAGGCGCAAGTGGAGATATTGGGCAGGCTATAGTTAAAAGGTTGTCTAAAGAAGGTTACCAAATCATCTTACATTATAATAACAATAGTAAAGCTATTAGTGACTTAAGGAATGAAATTTCAGATAAAGGTATTCTAAGTGTCCTTCAAGCTGACTTAAGTAAAGATACCGAATTAGATGATTTTATTAAGCAATTTGTCTTTCAAGTAGATGGGATCATATTTGCTGGTGGAAAAGCTCAATTTGGTTTATTTCAGGAAACATCTAGCCTTGTGATGGATCAAATGCTCCATCTACATGTAAAAGCTCCTTGGAAAATAACCAAACATGTCTTGCCGGGGATGATTCAGCAACAATATGGAAAAATAATTTTTGTAACCTCTATCTGGGGGGAAGTTGGTGCAAGTTATGAAGTTGTCTATTCTTCAGTGAAAGGTGCACAGAATAGCTTTGTTAAGGCTTTGGCTAAAGAGGTTGCGCCGAGTGGAATATCAGTAAATGCTGTTAGCCCAGGGTTTATCGACACTAAAATGAATAAGCATTTATCGATGGAAGAAAAAGAATCTCTCTTTTCTGAAATCCCAATGAATCGGGCTGGCTCACCGGAAGAAGTTGCACATACTGTAAGCTTTTTGATGGATAAGAGATCAAACTATATACAAGGAGAAATAATTAACCTAACAGGCGGTTGGTAAAAAATTCTATCCTTTTTATGTATAAACAATCAATAAAATCAAATACTAGGCATGTACTAATTCCAAGGAGGCAGATGTATGTCAGTTCTTGATAATTTTGACACATGGAAAGGGTTCTTATCCAATCGTTTGCAACAAGCTCAATCGCAAGGGATGGATCAGCAGACTATAACTAGTATCGCGTCAGAAGTTGGGGATTACTTAGCTCAGAATGTAGATGCTAAAAACAAAGAAGAAGCGGTTTTAAAAGAACTTTGGAATGCTGCTTCTGAGCAAGAGCAACAAGCTATTGCAAGTACAATGGTGAAGCTTGTTCAAGGGAATTCCAATTAATTTTAGACCTGTAGAAGCTGTATACTCCACGAGGTACAGCTTCTTTTATTCTATAAGGATTTGTCACTTTCTTAATAAATTGGTAAAAGTTTCATAATATTACTTTTCACTATCATAAAAATCATTTATGATAGAATTATATTGCAATAAGTTTGTGGATGAATTAGCATATACAAAGGGGCTTATTATGGAGAAAAATGAATGGTACTTTGAGTATGAAATTCAAAAGAATCGCCCTGGATTACTGGGAGAAATTACATCCTTATTAGGAATGCTGTCTATAAATATTATTACAATTAATGGTGTAGAAAATTCCCGTAGAGGAATGCTTCTTCTTTCCGAATTTGATGAGAATATTATTCGATTTAAAACCATTTTGCAGATGATGGAAACGATAAAAATAACCAAGATACGCAAGCCGAAATTGAAAGATAAATTGGCGGTGCGTCACGGAAAATATATTCATACAGATGTCGATGATCGTAAAACATTTCGTTTCGTAAGAGATGAATTAGGATTATTAGTTGATTTCATGGCAGAATTGTTTAAACAGGATGGGCATAAATTAATAGGAATTCGCGGGATGCCACGAGTTGGTAAAACAGAATCAGTAGTTGCTGCTAGTGTTTGTGCAAATAAGCGTTGGCTTTTTGTTTCTAGTACCATGTTAAAGCAAACAGTTAGGAACCAGTTAATTGATGGTGAATATGGTGCTGATACTACGTACATAATGGACGGGATTGTATCCACTAGACGTGCAAATGAGAAGCACTGGCAATTAATTCGTGAAATCATGCAGCTACCTGCAGTGAAAATTGTCGAACATCCTGATATTTTCGTACAAACCACTGAGTATTCTTTGGACGATTTTGATTATATTATCGAGTTACGGAACTTTGAAGAGGAAGAGATTACATATGAAACATTTGAACAGCAGCAATTCAGTGGAGAGAGTGGTTTATCGATGTTTGATTTCTAACAGAGTTAGAAAAAAGTTATGCTTTATTCCTGCATAAGTAACGACTAAGGCTTTGCTAAAAACATAGCTAAGTCTAAGTTTTTTAAGAACGGAAGGTGTTTTTAATGGATATTGGGGCTAGGCTTAAAGAGGCTAGAGTTTCAAAGGGATTATCATTAGAAGAACTACAAGAAGAAACAAAAATTCAAAAACGGTATTTGGCAGCAATTGAAGAAGGAAAACTTGAGATTCTACCAGGGAAATTTTATGCCAGAGCTTTTATAAAGGAATACGCAAATGCTGTAGGTATTGATCCTAGTGAACTCTTGGAAGAGCATAAGGAAGAGATTCCAAAGAATGAAGATGAGTCTGAAGTCCAATATAGCCGAATGCAACGGTCTAGAAAAGATAACAGTGTAGAAAAAAGTTCAAAAGTGTTTTCAGTCTTTCCTACCATTATTGTTGTGTTATTAATAATAGGTATTTTCTTTGTGTTTTGGTACTTTAGAGATGGCTTAACAAATAATGGAAATGAAGTACAAGAAGAAGGACTTAATGATAATGAGATTATTATTAGCAATCCTGATGAGACGAATGGCGGGGATGACGCCAATACTACTGGAGAAGAAACGGAGAATGAAGATGAGTCTTCCGACGAACAACCATCGGATGAAGAAACAGTTGAGGAAGATACAGAAGAAGAACAGACTCAGCCTGAATTTACGATAGTAGAAGAAGGAACAGGATCTAGTCCAAAATCTACACTGGAACTTAATAACGTAGGGGAAGAAATAGAGGTTGTTTTTGAAACAGCCGGGGAAACATGGCTTGATGTTATTAACGATGAGGGTACAAGCGTCATTAGTGAAAAATTCGTTGCTGAAAATTCCCCTTTAGAAGTAGATCTGAGTGGTACAAGTGAAATGTTTCTTAATATAGGAAATGCAGCAGATTTAAAAATAACGATTAATGGGGTTGAAATGGAATACCCAGTTGATCCGGAAAAATTTGTTCACCAAGGAATAACGATTAATATTAAACAAGCAAATGAATAAAAGACGGATAAAGTAACCTATGATAAACCCTTCCTAATAGCTTAAGTGGAAGGGTTTATCATATTGGAAATGCAATTAGTAACGTTTATTGATATTATTTTATTCAAGACCGAATCTTTTCTTAGAATGGAATTTCTATCTATTCAGCAAATAAACTCTGTAAAAAAAGCATCTTATTCAAAAACAGAAAGGAATTAAAAACATGAATTTACCCAATAAACTCACTATCTCAAGAATCTTACTCATTCCTATATTTATTATTTTATTAAGTATCCCATTTGAATGGGGGACATGGAATATTGGGCATACCGATTTACCGGTGTCGCATTTTATAGCAGCTCTTATTTTTATTATTGCATCTGGTACAGATTGGGTAGATGGTTACTACGCCCGAAAATATAATTTAGTGACAAATCTTGGGAAGTTTTTGGATCCACTGGCTGACAAATTATTAGTATCAGCTGCATTAATTTTATTAATTGAAATAGGTTTAGCACCTGCATGGGTTGTTATCATTATTATAAGTAGAGAATTTGCTGTAACCGGGTTACGATTAGTTGCAGCTGGTGAGGGAATGGTCTTAGCAGCTGGAAACATGGGGAAAATTAAAACTGCTACACAAATGATTGCTATTGCGGTTTTGTTATTGCATCATTTTCCATTCTCTTATATTGGATTTCCTTTTGGGAGCATCATGTTATATATAGCACTATTTTTTACGATTTTATCTGGTTTTGATTATTTTATAAAAAATTGGCATATAATGAGGGATTCTAAATGACAAAACAATTAAAATCTGAAATTGTTGCAGTAGGTACAGAATTGTTATTAGGGCAAATTGCAAATACAAATGCTCAGTGGTTATCGGAAAAACTCGCTCTACAGGGAATTAACATTTATCATCACACTGTAGTTGGTGATAACTTGCAACGAATTAAAAAAGTCTTTGAACAGGCACAAAATCGTTCGGATATCATCCTAGTGACTGGGGGATTGGGGCCAACGGAAGATGATCTAACTAGAGAGGCCTTCCAACTTATGAGTAACTTGGAGATGACAGAACATGCGCCATCCATGAAAAAAATAAAAAATTACTTTAGCAGACACAACCAAAACATGACACCAAATAATTCAAGGCAAGCACGTGTTTTTAAAGGGAGTAAAGTTCTCTTTAATCGTGTAGGAATGGCTCCAGGCATGATTGTTAAACACGAGTCCAATACATGGATCTTTCTACCAGGTGTACCAGGAGAGATGAAAGATATAGTAACCCATGATGTTTTGCCATTTTTACAAGAAGAAACTGGTAATAAGGAATTAATTAAATCGCTTGTCTTAAAATTTATCGGAATAGGCGAATCTGCTTTAGAACATGAATTAAAAAGTCTTATACAATCACAGCAAAACCCAACAATTGCTCCACTAGCGCAAAATAATGGTATTCTCTTACGACTTACAGCGAAGGGAGAGTCTGAGAAGTATGTAGATGAACTGTTGGATAAAACCAAAAGTCAAATTCTTGCTAAAGTTGGAGATTACTTTTTTGGGGAAAATGATCAGACCATTGAACAAGAAGTAGTAAGACTTCTACAAGAGCAGAACAAAAAAATTGCAGCGGCTGAAAGTCTTACTGGCGGAATGTTCACAAATAAACTTATCTCTGTTAATGGTGCATCCAGTGTATGCCCTGGTGGTATTGTTAGTTATGATAAAAAAGTTAAACAAAATATACTAGGTGTAGCACCAGAAACTATAAAAAATAAGGGGACGGTAAGTGAAGAGTGTGCTATTGAAATGGCACAAAATGTTTCTCAGAAGCTAGATTCAGATATTGGGATTAGTTTTACTGGTGTAGCAGGACCTGACCGAGTGGAAGGGAAACCAGTTGGAACAGTATATATTGCCCTTATTTCTAAAGATGGATATCAACTTGTTCAGAGGTTTGAGTTTATGGGAAATCGAAATATAATACGTAATAGAGCAACACTAAAAGGATTAGAAATTATTTTTAATTTCCTAAAATCATAAAACAGGGCCTATTATTTATTTAAATATAAAAATCTGCACTATTACTAGTCTGAAATTAAGTTTTTGACGTATTTCTTTGTCTAAAATATAAGAACGTTTATTCGATTTTTTCTTGGCAAATGATCAAAAACAATGTATGATGGAAGTAGTTAATTTAAGGAGGTAGTCTCGTTGGGTGATAGAAAACAAGCTTTAGATATGGCTTTAAGACAAATAGAGAAACAATTCGGTAAAGGTTCTATTATGAAACTCGGTGATCAAGAAGCACAAAAAATCGCAACGATTCCTAGTGGCTCTCTAGCACTAGATGTTGCATTGGGAATTGGTGGTTATCCAAGAGGTAGAGTAATAGAAATCTATGGCCCAGAATCTTCGGGTAAAACAACCGTAGCACTACATGCCATCGCAGAGGCACAAAGACAAGGTGGACAAGCTGCTTTTATTGATGCTGAACATGCGCTTGATCCAATCTATGCACGTGCGTTAGGTGTAAATATAGATGAGTTACTGTTATCACAACCAGATACAGGAGAACAAGCTTTAGAAATAGCTGAAGCACTAGTCCGTAGTGGTGCAGTCGATATCGTTGTGGTTGACTCCGTTGCAGCACTTGTTCCAAAAGCAGAAATTGAAGGTGATATGGGAGATGCGCACGTTGGATTGCAAGCGCGACTCATGTCACAAGCATTAAGAAAACTTTCTGGTGCAATTAACAAATCAAAAACTACTGCTATTTTCATTAACCAGATTCGTGAAAAAGTTGGTATTATGTTCGGAAATCCAGAGACAACACCAGGTGGACGTGCACTTAAATTCTATTCTTCAGTTAGACTCGAAGTTCGTCGTGCCGAACAATTAAAACAGGGTAATGAAGTGGTAGGTAGTAAAGCTAGAGTTAAAGTGGTGAAGAATAAAGTTGCACCACCATTTAAACAAGCAGAAGTAGATATTATGTATGGTAAGGGAATTTCTAAAGAAGGAGAACTTATTGACATCGGTTCTGACCTTGATATTGTTGATAAGAGCGGTGCATGGTATTCATATAATGGTGAAAGAGTCGGACAAGGAAGAGAGAATGCAAAACAATTCCTTAGAGAGAATCCAGAAATTATGAATGAAATTCACCAAAAAATACGAGAAAGTTACAATTTAGATGCTGAACCTGAAGAAACCGAGAAAACAGGTCAAGAAACACTTGATGTATAAATAAATTGAAGACGCAATTTGAGGCTGGGACATAACTAAAGTTTTTAACTCAGGAAACGAACAATGTGCTACTTAGCGGAGATATACGTAGACTCCTGCGGGATGATAGGCCTAGATGAGACACCGCAGTGCGTTAGCACGAAGGAGGCTCATCAGCCGCCCGCGGAAAGCGAAGTATATTTCCAGAGCGGTATTTACGCACCAATCATGTTCAGGTTTTCCTTTGAGGAAATACTTTTGTCCCAGCCTCTTTTTCATCTCAAAAGACTGCTTTCAAAAGTTTTATATATTTGTTTCGAGATTGATAGAAACTGCGACATAGTTGGAATTCCTATCATCTGTGCTCTCCCTTATTTTATTGGAGTTAGCATCTTCCGTTCGTTACAGAAGAATATTACGCTTTCGGCAGGAACGGCTTTAGACTGATTCAAACAATGTTCACAATACTCACGCAAATAGTTGAATAGTTACAGACTAGTGGAGAAAATACACGGGGATTCCTTGTAAAAGAAACCTCTTTTTCAAAAATAATCGATATTATATTAGACAGTTCTTATGACGATTTCTTGACATTTGTAATACAGACAATTACAATTGATATTGTATAATTTTATAATTTTTATAAGATTAATTGTTAGATTATGCACCTAAAATGTTACATGCCGACAATATGAATGAAAACCTATGGCAATAGGAGGTGAAATTATGGACATTATTTATGTAGTCATCTCCATTTTGCTTACTCTGATCGTCGGTATTGTTGTTGGTTATCTGATACGTAAATCTATTGCAGAAGCTAAAATTTCTAGTGCGGAAAACTTAGCAAAACAGATTGTGGATGAAGCACGCCGAAATGCAGAAGCCTCCAAGAAGGAGGCGCTTCTTGAGGCGAAAGATGAAAATCATAAACTTCGTCAGCAAACAGAAGATGAATTGCGTGATCGTCGTATGGAAGTACAAAAGCAAGAAAATCGGCTGTTGCAAAAAGAAGAGAGTCTTGACAGAAAAAGTGAAACCTTAGACAAGCGTGAACTGTTGTTAGAGAACAAAGAGCAATCACTAGCAGAAAAACAACAACAAATTGAAGAAATGAAAAGCAAAGTGGAAGCTATGAAAGAAAAGCAGCAAACGGAGCTTGAGCGCATTTCTGGTTATACTACAGACCAAGCAAAACAGATTATTTTAGAACGTATCGAAAACGAAGTAAAACACGATTCTGCTGTAATGATTAAAGAAGCAGAAAATCGTGTGAAAGAAGAAGCTGATAAAAAAGCAAAAAGTATTCTATCACTTGCTTTACAGCGCTGTGCTGCAGACCACGTTGCTGAAACAACAGTATCTGTTGTAAATCTTCCAAATGATGAGATGAAAGGTCGAATCATTGGACGTGAAGGTCGTAATATACGTACACTGGAAACGTTAACTGGTATTGATCTAATTATTGATGATACCCCTGAAGCAGTTGTATTATCTGGTTTTGATCCAATTCGAAGAGAAATTGCTCGTATTGCATTAGAAAAACTTGTTCAAGATGGTCGTATCCATCCTGCTCGTATTGAAGAAATGGTGGATAAGGCTAGACGCGAGGTTGATGAATATATACGCGAAGTGGGAGAAGAAACAACATTTGAGGTTGGTGTACATGGTCTACATCCAGACTTAGTGAAGATACTTGGACGTTTGAAATATCGTACAAGCTATGGTCAAAATGTGCTGAAGCATTCTACTGAGGTTGCATACCTTTCCGGTTTACTTGCTGCTGAATTAGGCGAAGATGTAACGTTAGCAAGGAGAGCTGGTTTGCTTCATGATATAGGTAAAGCAATTGATCATGAAGTAGAAGGCAGCCATGTTGAAATTGGTAAAGAGTTAGCTTTGAAGTATAAAGAACACCCAGTTGTTATAAATTCAATTGCTTCTCACCATGGAGATGAAGAAGCTACTTCCGTTATTGCTGTATTAGTAGCTGCGGCGGATGCGTTATCTGCTGCTAGACCTGGTGCAAGAAGTGAAACACTTGAAAACTATATCAAGAGATTAGAAAAACTTGAGGAAATCTCTGAATCATTTGAAGGTGTTGAGAAATCATTCGCAATACAGGCTGGCCGCGAAATTAGAATCATGGTCAAACCGGATGAAGTAGATGACTTAGAATCCGTACGTGTTGCAAGGGATATACGCAAACGGATTGAAGGTGAACTTGATTATCCAGGACACATAAAAGTCACAGTAATCAGAGAAACAAGATCAGTTGAATATGCGAAATAAGCAAACAAAAGCAGTCCTATGACTGCTTTTGTTTTTTTGATAGACTTTTTCATGTCATAAATATATAGATTGGTAATATCTTTAATTCAGAATAATGTAGCTATCGCTCACACTTATGTTTGATTTGTGCGATCATTCGCTCCGGCAGAATACTTGCGGTACGCGGGCACGGCCTCAGCCTCCTCGCGGAAAGACTATACCTGCGCCTGCGTCTACTAGTAACGCTTCGAAGTAGGATTCCTCGGCGCAAGGGCCAAAGAAGCTTCGTCAAGTAGTACCCTCGCTGTGGGGTCTTCGGACACGTGCTTTTCCCGCAGGACAAAGAAGACTACGTCAGCGAAGCATCGCACGAAGAAAATGTGCTTTTCATTTTCGAGGAGTCTTCGTATTCTGCCTCCGCTATGTTATAAGCTCTTGATAGCTTTAAGGCTATAGACCATAACGTCAAGTTTGAGGTAGTTGTTCGTTGTTTAAACAGAATTTTCGAAGTTAAATACAAGTAGAGCAGGAACTTAGCGTAGGAAATACACGGAGACTCCTTGAAAAAAGAAGACCACTTTTTTCTGCGTGCGATGTAACCTGCCGAAGCGTTCCTTGTCCTGCGGGAAGAAGAGCATCGGTGAGACTACGTAGTGAGGGAACTACTTGAATAATCTTCCTCGTTCCCTTGCGCCGAGAAAGCCCGCTTCGAAGCACTACTGGAAGACGCAGGCGCAAACGCTTTCAGCACGAAGGAGGCTCATAAGCTCCCCGCGGAAAGCGGAGTGTATTTCCGTAGCGGTGCTAACGAATTGCTCCATTAGTTATTTATTCTGAATGAAATAAATCAGGAGTTGCTATCAACTTAGAAGATATAATTGCTAAAGGTATACGGAGTTTCCTTAAATTTTGACATTAAAAAAACTATATGAAAAACTATAGGTATTATAATAGATAGGATGATTTTTTATGAAAATATTATTTATTGGTGATGTTGTTGGGTCGCCTGGAAGAGAAATGGTAAAAGAGTATTTGCCAAAGCTAAAAGAAAAATATCGGCCCAATTTAACTATCATTAATGGAGAAAATGCTGCAGCAGGTAAAGGAATTACCGAAAAGATATATAAGCAATTTATGGAATGGGGAGCCCAGGTTATTACAATGGGAAACCACACTTGGGACAAAAAAGAGATATTTGAATTTATTGATGATGCTAAATACATGATTCGTCCTGCTAACTTCCCAGAAGGAACGCCAGGAAAAGGAATTGTCTATGTAAATGTTAATGGAGTAGAAGTAGCTATTATTAATTTGCAGGGAAGAACTTTTCTTCCAGCAATTGATGATCCTTTTTTAAAGGCCGATGAACTAGTTGAGGAAGCAAAAAAACGTACAAATCTTATTTTTCTGGATTTTCATGCAGAAACAACTAGTGAAAAACAAGCTATTGGCTGGTATTTAGACGGTCGTGTGAGCGCGGTTGTTGGAACACATACGCATACTCAAACAGCTGATGAACGCATATTACCTCAAGGAACTGCATATATAACTGACGTAGGTATGACAGGACCCTATGATGGAATTCTTGGGGTAGATCGAGATGCAGTAATTAAAAAATTTAAAACTTCATTACCAGTACGATTTGAGGTTACCAAAAACGGAAGAACACAGCTTGGAGCAATACTAGTGACACTTGATAATAAAACTGGACAGACATCCAAGGTTGAGAGAATACTAATAAATGATGATCATCCATTCTTCGGGTAAAAAAATATCTATCATAAATTTATTATAAAGGGCTTCATGAAGGTGATTAAATTGAATCTTATGAAAAATTGATGCATAATAGGGAATAAGCTAACATCTCCAAGAATATAGTAGCAATAGAACTACAATAGCAAATGAAGGAGGTACTAGTCATGGAAGTATTAAAGGTTTCAGCGAAATCAAGTCCAAATTCAGTAGCGGGTGCACTTGCGAATGTTTTACGTGAACGTGGTACAGCGGAGATTCAGGCTATAGGGGCAGGTGCGCTAAATCAGGCTGTAAAAGCTGTTGCTATAGCGAGAGGATTTGTAGCACCTAGTGGAGTAGACTTAATTTGCATCCCTGCCTTCACAGATATTATGATTGATAACGAAGAAAGAACAGCAATTAAATTGATTGTTGAACCTAGATAGACTATCTTGTTCATTCAACATAGACCTCATGGTTCTTATCTATCAGATTTTTAATCTTGTTTTGAAACCTTCCTAATTGATGGAAGGTTTTTATTTGCCCATCTTTCATTTTATTGTTAAATTTATAATTAAGGGTTATACTGTTAAATTGTAAACTTATATACATATTAATGAGTGTTCTTATCCAGATATAGGACCACTTAGCTAAGTCGAAGATCCTTATTGTAAAGGAATCAGACATAATAAGCGAACAACCTTTAATAAGGCAACTTAAGGAAGGAGTTTGGCAAATGAATGAACAACAGCGTAAAGAGCAGGCACAAATTAGACAAGTAGATTCTATTCATGATAACAATGAAAATATGGAACGAATAAAAAACACCTCCAGTGATGAATTAATAACAAAATATTTTCAAAGCAATCAAACACCTAACATAAATAAGGCAAGAAAACGTTTCAAAGAAGACGTGAAATTTCATTATGACTTTTCTATACCTGAAGATATGGCCTCAATAGGGAAAGGGAAGAAGTTTTTAATTCGTACATATGGATGTCAAATGAATGAACATGATACAGAAGTTATGGCCGGTATACTTAATGAATTAGGTTATGAATCTACAACTGATACGAATGAAGCGGACATTATCTTACTTAATACGTGTGCTATCCGTGAAAATGCTGAGAACAAAGTATTTGGTGAAATTGGCCACCTTAAACCACTTAAGTTGGAAAAACCGGATTTAATTCTTGGTGTATGCGGTTGTATGTCACAAGAAGAATCAGTCGTAAATCGTATTATGAAGAAACATCCACATGTTGATTTAATATTTGGTACGCATAATATCCATCGATTACCCCAGTTAGTGAAAGAAGCGATGTTTGGAAAAGAACAGATAGTTGAAGTATGGTCTAAAGAAGGCGATATCATAGAGAACCTTCCTAAGGCCAGAAAGGGCAAAATTAAGGCATGGGTTAATATTATGTATGGTTGTGATAAATTCTGTACTTATTGTATTGTACCTATGACTCGAGGAAAAGAAAGAAGCCGCAGACCAGAAGATATTATTCAAGAAGTCAGACACTTGGTTGCTGAAGGGTATCAGGAAGTAACATTACTTGGCCAAAACGTAAATGCTTACGGCAAAGACTTTGAGGATATGGACTATACATTTGGCGATTTAATGGACGATATTCATAAGATTGACATACCGAGAGTTCGATTTACTACCTCCCATCCTAGAGACTTTGATGATCGTCTAATTGAAGTTTTAGCAAAAGGTGGAAATTTACTGGACCATATACATCTCCCGGTACAATCAGGAAGCAGTGAAGTTCTTAAGAAGATGAATCGTAAATATACGAGAGAAGACTTTTTAGAATTAGTGCGTAAGATACGGAAGGCGATTCCTAATGCTACGCTTACAACTGATATCATTGTAGGGTTTCCAAATGAAACCGAGGAACAATTTGAAGAGACCATGTCTCTAGTAAGAGAAGTTGGTTTTGAGTCAGCATACACATTTATTTATTCTCCACGTGAGGGGACACCAGCAGCTCGTAAGAAGGATGATGTACCTGAAGAAGTAAAAAAACAACGGCTTTATCGTTTAAATGAATTAGTTAATAAGCAATCAGCTGAATCCATGAAACAATACAAAGATAAAGTTGTAAAAGTATTGGTTGAAGGTGAAAGTAAAAAAGACCCAGATGTTCTTGCAGGCTATACTGAAAAGAATAAGCTAGTAAACTTTAAGGGACCTAAATCTGCCATTGGAAAAATAGTAGATGTTAAGATAACTGAAACAAAAACATGGTCCTTAGATGGTACAATGGTCGAAAATACAATTGAGGTGAACTAACATGGCTAAATACACACGTAAAGACGTGCTGGAAGAAGCGAAGAAACTGGCAGAAATGCTCTCCGGTACAGACGAAATAGATCGTTTCAAACAAGTTGAAGCAAAATTAAACGAAAATCAAAAGGTTCAAAAATTAATACAAAAAATAAAAACACTGCAAAAACAAGCAGTTAATTTTCAAGCTTATGGAAAGCAAGAAGCACTAAAAAAAGTGGATGAAGAAATCGATCGATTACAAAATGAAATTGATGAAATACCTGTCGTACAGGAATTTAAGGAAACGCAAGTTGTTGTAAATGATGTTTTACAATTAGTTTCTGGAACTATTGCCAGGGAAGTAACTAATAGTGTTATTGAATCCACTGGCGGAGACGTTTTAGCTGGTGAAACTGGAGCGAAATCGAGCAATAAAATAGGCTGTTCACACTAATATTAGAACCAGATAAGAAGTGATACTTCTTATCTGGTTCTTTTCTTTATACGTTTTATATTTATCCTCGGATAATAACAAAAAATTAACTATAGTTCGTTCACACTTAAAAATTAAAAGCGTATCATGTATTATCCGCGTTTACCTATAGTAAATCTTAATCGATTCGCAGTATTTTATATGTACAATTTCAAGCTCATTATTGAGATAAAAAAATAGCTATGCACTTTAGGTATTTGTCTTGCATAAAATGACTATGAAAAAAGAGGAGGTAAAAGTAATTATGACTTTTCTTGATAAAGAATATAGAGAAATCATCACAAAAGCAGTCTGTGGGAAAGGCCGTAAATTTGCACAGGATTCTCATTCCATTACACCGTCACATAGACCTTCAAGTATTCTAGGATGCTGGGTAATCAATCATTTATATAATGCAAAGAAGAAATCTGAAGATACAGTAGAAATTAGTGGAAGTTACGATATCAATATTTGGTATTCGTACAATGATAATACGAAAACGGAAGTAGTTACTGAAAGAGTGAATTATACAGATGTTATCCCACTAGCTATTAAAGATAAAAATACAATAAGCGACGAATACGATGTTGTTGCCAAAGTAATTCAACAGCCTAATTGCTTAGAATGCAAAATCGCAAGCAACGGTCATAAAATTGTTGTAGAAATTGAAAGAGAATTTATTGTGCAAGTAATTGGAGAGACAAAAGTATTTGTGAGAGTAGATCCAGATTGGGATTACGATGATGACGATGATGATGATGCGTGGGATCATCACGTAACAGACGATGAACTAGAAGGGGTTAAACCTAATTTCTTAGGCAAGAAAGATTAGCAAAAAATACGAGGGAGTATTCTCTCGTATTTTTTATTTTGTCTGCGATATAAAAAATAGGCAGGTACAGGATGCAGCACTTTTGTTCTGAACAAACGATTGATTATATATGGCTCTTACCGCACGTTTTGTTTCTTTTTAATTATGTCGAAGTTGATAGAAACTGTTGATATATGTAATTAAGAATAGTGCTATTACCCGCTACGGAAAGCGACTGCCCGGAGCGGAAATCAACAACGCACTACATTACACATTTATCTTTAATTAAATTAATCAGGAGTCTATATAAAATGTACCCTAACTATAAAAAGCAACAATCAATTAGAAAAGAGCCAATTCAACAAACATCTCAATCTACATGTTAAATTATTTATAAAAAAATCTCCCTTTCTCTAACTCCACTGAAATATGCTATAATTGTATAAGTAATTATCGATTTTTGCACGTTAAGGATGTTAATGTAGAATAACAAGGTAAACATAAATACTAAGTATCTATTAAACACATTCGACATAGACGAGGGCGAATGTGAGTTTTCTAATGGAGGATTATTTAATGGCGAAGCTAACACCAATGATGGAACAATATATGAAGATTAAAGCAGATTATAAGGATTCCTTTTTGTTTTATCGTTTAGGTGATTTTTATGAAATGTTTTATGATGATGCAATTAAAGCAGCAAGAGAATTAGAAATCACACTGACAAAACGTGGAAATGGTAATAGTGAATCAATTCCAATGTGTGGGGTACCATATCATTCAGCAGAGAATTACATTAAAACGTTAATTGAAAAAGGTTATAAAGTTGCTATTTGTGAGCAGGTAGAAGATCCTAAAACGGCTAAAGGAGTTGTAAAAAGAGAAGTTGTACAGCTTATTACACCAGGAACGGTAATGGAAAGTAATATGCTGAGTGAAAGTGAAAACAACTATATTGCTAGTCTTTCTCATTTTCAAGATGGGAGTTTTGTTATTGTTTATAATGACCTGTCCACTGGTGAGAATCGTATTGCGCTAATATCTCATGGTTGGGATGCGGTAATTCATGAGTTATACAATCAACCAATTAGAGAAATTGTTATTTCCTCTAATTTACCGGAGAGTTTGCAAACACAGTTAAAGGATCGATTGAATGTAACACTATCTTATCAGAATGAAATTACTTTTAATGCAGAATACCGCAATCTAAGTGAGAACTTAAATGATGAACGTTTAATGAAAGGATTCAGCCGACTGTTAAACTACATCCAATATACACAAAAGCGTTCATTGGATCACCTGAAGAAAGCGGAAGTAATAGAGTTAAAAGACTATCTATCATTGGACATGTATTCCAAACGCAATTTGGAGTTAACAGAAACTATTATAAAAAAAGGGAAGCATGGAAGTTTATTATGGGTGCTTGACCAAACAGTTACAGCGATGGGCTCCAGAATGCTAAAAAAATGGCTGGAGCGTCCATTATTAGATAGACAGCGTATTGAAGACAGATTAGATATGGTAGAAGGACTTTACCAAAGCTTTATGGAAAGAGACTCCATTAGAGAAACGTTAAAATCAGTTTATGATTTGGAGAGATTATCCGGGAGAATTGCTTTTGGTAATGTAAATGCGAGAGACTTAATTCAACTCAAACATTCCTTGGAAAGAATTCCTGAGTTAAAAATAATCTTAAAGCAATTCGAACAGAAGGAGATTCAAGAATTAGCTGATAGTTTAATTTATCCAGAACATATCGTGGAGTTGCTTGAAGCAGGAATTGTGGATGACCCACCAACTTCCATTAAAGAAGGTTCTATTATTAAAGATGGTTATCATGAGACATTGGATTCTTACCGTTATGCTTCTAGGAATGGAAAGAAATGGATTGCGGAATTAGAACAAAAAGAAAAACAAGAGACAAACATTAAATCACTAAAAATTGGGTATAATCGAGTATTTGGTTATTATATTGAAGTGACGAAAGCTAATTTACATTTATTGCCTGAAGGTAAGTATGAGCGTAAGCAAACCTTAACTAACGCGGAAAGGTTTATTACTCCAGAACTCAAAGAAAAGGAACAATTAATTCTGGAAGCTGAAGAAAAGAGTGTGGAATTAGAATACCAGTTATTTATAGAGATACGCGATAGAATTAAGGAACATATTCCTGAGCTCCAACACCTTGCTGATGTGGTAAGTCAAATTGATGTATTACAGGCATTTGCTACAGTTAGTGAGAAGAACAACTATAAACGTCCAACCTTTGGAGATAAACAGCTTCATATTAAAAATGGCCGTCATCCTGTGGTAGAGCAAGTAATGAAAGATGGATTGTATGTTCCTAATGATATATCATTGGATGAAAATAACAATATATTATTGATTACCGGACCAAATATGTCTGGTAAGAGTACGTATATGCGTCAACTTGCTTTGACAGTGATAATGGCCCAAATCGGATGTTTTATACCGACTGATGAAGCGGAACTAATAATTTTTGACCAGATTTTTACTCGAATAGGTGCTGCAGATGATTTGGTTTCAGGACAAAGTACTTTTATGGTGGAAATGCTTGAAGCGAATCATGCAATATCTAATGCCACAGATAAGAGTTTAATTTTACTAGATGAAATCGGTCGTGGGACAAGTACCTATGATGGGATGGCATTAGCTCAAGCAATAGTAGAGTATATTCACAACAACATACATGCCAAAACATTGTTTTCAACACACTATCATGAATTAACAGCATTAGAACAATCATTACCAAGATTAAAAAATATTCATGTTAGAGCAGAAGAACATGAGGGTAATGTTGTTTTCCTACACCAAATAAATGAAGGAGCAGCAGATAAAAGTTACGGTATTCATGTTGCAAAACTGGCTAATCTTCCCGATTTATTAATTGAACGAGCGAGTACAATCTTACAAGAGTTAGAAACGGGAAATAAGGCAGAGCCGACAACAGAAAAATTAGAATCTGGTCAGCTATCTTTTTTTGTGGAAGAGGAGCAGCCAGATGAAAAACAAAAAGAGAATGTTACTAATTCGAAGGCAGGGGTCCTTCAATCACTAAAAGAATTGAATTTATTTGATATGACTCCTATGGAAGCAATGAATGAGTTATATCGTTTGCAAAAAGAGGCAAAAAAATAGAAGGTTAAGAATGGAAAGGGTTTTGTTTGCATGAAAATTGTTCAAATGTCTGATGCTTTAGCTAATAAAATCGCAGCAGGTGAGGTTGTTGAACGGCCGTCATCGGTAGTAAAAGAATTAGTAGAAAATAGTATTGATGCAAACAGTACGTGGATTAAAGTTGATGTTTCAGAAGCAGGACTTGAACAAATAAAAGTAACGGATAATGGAGAAGGAATGAGTGAGGAAGATTGTGAACGGGCTTTTCTTCCTCATGCTACAAGTAAAATTAAAGATGAGAATGATTTATTTCATGTGAAAACACTAGGATTTCGTGGAGAGGCATTAGCTAGTATTGCTTCCGTAAGCAAGTTAACTATTAAAACTTCTGAAGGTATAGGAGCAGGAGCGAGTCTTTTATTAGAAGGCGGAAAAATCATCGAAAAAAAGAAAAGTGATGCGAGAAAAGGTACAGAAATAACAGTTGACAATTTATTTTTCAACACACCTGCACGTCTTAAATATATGAAAACAATTCATACGGAATTAGGTCATATAACAGACCTACTAAATCGTCTTGCACTATCACATCCAAATATACGATTTGAAGCAACTCATAATGGAAAAGGACTATTCAAAACTGCTGGTACTGGTGATATGCTACAAGTGATTTCACAAGTATATGGAATGAATGTTGCTAAAAATATGCTTCCCATAAAACATAAAACATTAGATTTTTCGATTGAAGGGTATATCGCTAAACCTGAAGTAACAAGAGCATCCCGTAACTATATTTCTACCATTATTAATGGACGATATATTAAGAGTATTCCATTATCACAAGCTATTATTCGCGGTTATCATACGTTATTACCTATTGGTAGGTCACCTATTGTTGTCCTTTCGATTAAGATGGATCCTATTTTAGTTGATGTCAACGTGCATCCAACGAAACTAGAAGTCCGTTTTAGTAAGGATAAAGAATTATTCTCTGAACTAGAAGAACTTATCCGAAATAAGTTTAGGGAGCTTACATTAATACCTGAAATGGAAACACAGAAGCCAAAAGCAAAAGAGAAGTCTTACCAACATATGATGAATTTTGAAAGCTCTACTGTGGTAAATGAACCTAGTCTAATGAATACGGCTGAAAATAAAGAAACAGCTACTCACGATATACAAACAGCTGCTACAAATTACAGTTCTCTTTCTGAACCAATTCAACCAACTTCTAGTATTACGGAACCGATGGATGAAAATGAAGAAGTATCAAACAAACAGGAAGAGACAAAAACAATAGAATTCGCTAATTCGTCTAGTCAGCGAATTCCAGCAATGTATCCAATCGGCCAATTGCAAGGAACCTATATCTTGGCTCAAAATGAAAACGGGCTATACATGGTTGATCAACATGCAGCTCAAGAGAGAATTAAGTATGAGTTTTTTAGAGATAAGTTAGGGAAACCACCTAAAGAATCACAGGAATTACTGCTCCCAATGACCTTTGAATTTTCCAAACAGGAATCCATCTTTATTGATAAGTATAAAGAAGAAATGGAAAAAGTAGGCTTGTTCTTTGAAGAATTCGGCAATCAAACCTATGTTATTCGCTCTCATCCAAATTGGTTTCCAAATGGGTTTGAAGAAGAAGTTATTCGAGAAATGGTTGAGCAAATTATGAATGAAGAAAGAATTAATATTGAGTCTATACGTGAAGATGCAGCAATTTTGATGTCCTGTAAACGGTCCATCAAAGCAAATCACTATCTAAACAACGATGAAATGCTCCGATTACTCGAAGATCTTAGAAATACAACAGACCCATTTACCTGTCCACATGGAAGACCAATAATTGTTCATTTCTCCACCTATGAGTTGGAAAAAATGTTCAAGCGTGTTATGTAATGAAGTATAAACAGCACACCTCTAGGGTAAAGATATAATAAAAGGCCTTCAGTTTAACAGAGGTATATTAAGTATTTTCTAGTAAAAGGTAACCGCAGTACTAATATTCTAGAATGTAGAGGTGTGCTAATTGGAGAATAAAAATCAGGAATTAATTAATTTTTTGAATCAAACTTTAGCCAATTATTTTGTTATGTATGTGAAATTGCATCGTTATCATTGGTTTGTTCAAGGAAGACATTTTTTCACCTTACACGAAAAGTTTGAAGAAATGTATGAAATGGTCGCAAGTGATCTAGATGAGATAGCGGAACGGATATTAGCTATTGATGGAAAACCATTAGCTACAATGATTAAATATTTAAAAGAAACGACATTAACAGAAGCGAATGCGGATGATAAGGAAAATGAAATAATAGATCAGCTGACAAAAGATTACAAACAAATTATCGATGAAATTAAAGAGGAAGGAATTCCTCTTGCAGAAAAGCATGAAGATGAACCATCGGCTGACTTACTCATTACCATCCAAGGGAAATTGGAGAAATACGTTTGGATGCTAAATAGTTATCGCGCATATGACACTCAGGAATAAATAATGGAATTAGGGGAATACTAATGAAAAAAACCGTAATTGCAATTATGGGGCCTACCGCTGTAGGTAAAACTAACCTAAGTATTGAAGTGGCAAAACGATTTGGCGGGGAGGTAATAAGTGGGGACTCCATGCAAATTTATAGAGGCATGGATATTGGAACTGCTAAAATAACAAAAGATGAAATGGAAGGTATCCCTCATCACATGATAGATATTAAAGAGCCAGATGAGGGATTTTCAGTTGCTGATTTTAAAGAATATGTTCAACGCTACATAGAGGAAGTATCTAGTCGCAATAAACTACCAATTATTGTTGGTGGAAGCGGATTATATATACAAGCGGCTTTATATGATTATAACTTTTCAACTCAAAAGAGAAATGAGTTTATCACAAGGAAATTAGAAAAAAGAATGGAAGAAGAAGGTCCATTACCCTTATATAAGTACCTTGAGAAAATTGATCCAGTACAAGCAGAAAAGATACATCCAAATAATTATAGGCGTGTTATTCGTGCGTTGGAAATCTATGAAACAACCGGAATGAGCATGACGGAGTATCAAAAAAATCAAACTGCAGAGTCTCCGTATAATTTAGTGTTAATTGGGTTAGAAATGGATAGAGCAGAATTATATAAACGCATTAATTTACGTGTTGATCAAATGATTAATAGTGGCTTATTGAAAGAGGTAAAGACGTTAATTGGTAAGGGTTATAGCAAATCTCAGTCGATGAATGCAATTGGTTATAAGGAATTTATTCCTTATTTTGAAGGCGAACAATCACTCGAGGAATGTATTGAGATTTTGAAAAGAAACTCCAGAAGATTTGCTAAACGTCAGTATACGTGGTTCAAGAATAAAATGGACATTACCTGGTATGACGTAACTAATTCAAATCGAAATGAAAAGTTTCCTATGATTTTAGATGATTTAGCAGGAATTTTGAAAAATAAATAGAATTAATTAAGTATAGATAGAAAAGAGGAGGAAGCACGATGGCACAATCTGTAAACATTCAAGACCAATACTTAAATCAATTACGAAAGAATCATATCTCAGTCACTGTAATCTTAACCAATGGTTATCAATTGAGGGGCATTGTTAAAGCGTTTGATAATTTTACTGTATTGGTGGAAACAGAAGGGAAACAACAACTTATTTTCAAACATGCAATTTCAACCTTTGCACCAGTAAAGAACATTACTCTTGAAAAAGAATAAAATTATAAACGGGCGAGAAATCGTCCGTTTTTTAGTTGTTTAAGAGTTACCCCGGCGCTCGGTATAGGCATTTGTCACAACTTATTTGATTGGTGCGTATACTATGTGTGACTGAAGGGGTGATGGTGTGGAATCGCAAAAAAATCGTTATAAGAATAGCCAAATAAATATCATATTACATGACAATAAAAAAGTAAAAGTAGAAGACAGTAATCATCTACGTTCCCAGGAGAATAATCCATTTAAAAATATAGATGAAGAATTTTCTACATTTATTGGAATGAATAAATTAAAAGCTACCATTAAAGAAATATATGCTACCGTAGTTATAAATGAAAAACGTAGAGAGATTGGTTTAAAGGATAGCAAGCAAGTGTTGCATATGTTATTTAAAGGGAATCCAGGTACTGGAAAAACAACAGTTGCTAGAAAACTGGCAAAGCTTTATTTTGATATGAATCTATTGTCAAAAGGGCATTTTATAGAAGCTGAAAGAGCAGATTTAGTTGGCGAGTATATTGGGCAAACTGCACAAAAAACCCGCGCCATTATTCAGAAGGCAATAGGCGGTGTGTTGTTTATTGATGAAGCCTATTCATTAGCTCGTGGTGGTGAAAAAGACTTTGGCAAGGAAGCAATTGATACTCTGGTAAAACATATGGAAGACAATCAAAACGATTTTGTATTGATACTTGCGGGATATCCAGCTGAAATGGAGCGTTTTCTACGATTAAATCCAGGGTTGAAATCAAGGTTCCCCTTTATTTTAGATTTTGAAGACTATAAAGTAAATGAACTACTTGAAATAGCTAAACAGATGGCTGCGGAAAGAGAGTACAAATTAACGAAAGAAGCGGAATGGGAATTAAGGAACCATCTATATAAGAAAACACAAGAGCGGCTAAGGAATTTTGCGAATGCACGATATATACGTAATGTAATTGAACACTCTATTCGAGTTCATGCCGTTCGATTACTTGAACTTAATCGTTATTCTTCCGATGATTTAATCTACTTAACAGGCAGTGATTTACAACTAGATGAATTGCAGCAATTTTAGAGATGAATACAACTTCTCCAGTGTAATAAAAACTGGAGAAGTAATTTTTTTATAAAAGTACGGTTTCTTGTTATGATGAAACTATAGATTTTGGAAATTATATTTAATAAAGGCTCTGTTCGTAAATTTTGTTGCTTTTTAAATGTGTTGGAGTCGATAGAAACTCCTAATACTATTCTGAATTAAAGATATCAATAGTCTGTATAAAATGCGACGTAACTATATGTAGCAACATTCCATTAGAAAAGAGCCTTAATAAACAATGAGGATATAGAGAGAAGGTTGTATTAATGCTAGAAGAGAAAATATTAATTATTGCAGTCAAAAAACCAGAACAAGACGAATGGCGCTTTCAATCTTCTTTAGATGAATTAATATCTTTAGGAAAAACTGCTGGTGGTGTAGTTCACAAAGTGATGACTCAAAACCGTCTTAAAATTCATCCTGCTACCTATATTGGGAGTGGAAAAATTGATGAAATTAGGCAGGAAGTCGAAGAATCTGAAATAGATCTTGTTATATCTAACGACGAGTTATCTCCAGGTCAATTAAGAAATTTAACAAATTATTTAGGTGTTAGAATCATTGATCGTAGTCAACTTATTCTAGACATCTTTGCACAAAGAGCAAAGACAAAAGAAGGGAAACTCCAGGTTGAACTTGCACAATTAGAATATATGCTACCACGACTTGCTGGACAAGGTGTCGAAATGTCACGTCTTGGGGCTGGGATTGGTACAAGAGGTCCTGGAGAAACAAAACTGGAAACAGACAGACGTCACATTAGAAATCGTATTACTGATATTAAACGAAGACTAAAAATGGTAGTCCGCCAACGTGAACAGTATAGAAATCGGAGAAAATCAAATGATGTTTTTCAAATAGCTATTGTCGGTTACACTAATGCCGGTAAATCCACCATTTTTAATCGATTAACGGACAGTGAATCGCTGGAAGAAAACAAGTTATTTGCTACACTAGATCCCTTAACAAGAAAGATACAATTACCATCTGGTTTTCAAGCGTTAATTACGGATACAGTAGGATTTATTCAGGATTTACCTACTTCTTTAATCGCGGCATTTCGATCCACTTTGGAAGAAGTAAAAGAAGCTGACTTTTTATTGCATGTGGTAGATATGTCCCAGGAGAATCAAGTAGAGCAACAAAAAACTGTAATGAAACTTCTCGAAGAACTTGATGCCCATACCATACCAATGTTGACAGTCTATAATAAAAAAGATTTAGGTCAAGAAGAGTTTATTCCCTTGTATCACCCTAATATACTCATAAGTGCTTATGAAAAAGAAGATTTACAGGAATTGCTTTTAAAAACGGAGTCCTTGCTTAAAGAAGCATGGAACTATTATCATGTGCAAATTGATTCGAGTGATGGAAAAGTGATGGCAAAATTAGAACGTGATACAATCATTGAGGATAATAGTTTTGATGAAGTACTAAACAAGTATATAATAAATGGTTATGTTCCACCACACCATTCTTTAAATTATTTAGTAAGTCACAATAATGAGGATAAAGAAATTTAAGAAAACAAAATAAATGGTGAATATCATCTAAGGAGTAAGCTGAAATATGATTGAAAATATTGTTAAAAATGCAGAGTCGGATTGTAATCCAATTCATTTAGAAATAAATCAAATAGTTGAAAATAACCAAAAACGTGTATTAGATGCTTTTGTAAATAACCGAATCAGTGACAGTCATTTCCACTCAACTAGTGGTTATGGGTACGATGATTTGGGAAGAGAAGGATTAGAATCAGTATATGCAGAGGTTTTTGGTGGTGAGGATGCGCTTGTAAGACCACAGATTGTTTCGGGTACACACGCAATAACCACCACCCTTTTTGGAATACTACGACCTAATGAGGAATTAATTTACATTACGGGAAAGCCATATGACACCTTAGAAGAGGTAATTGGCATTCGAGGGACTAACACAGGTTCTTTAATGGATTTTAATATTGACTATAATGAAATTCCATTAACGGATGAGGGTAAAGTTAACTTTGACGAAGTATCTACCGCCATTACAAAGAAAACGAAAGTAGTTGGTATTCAACGGTCAAAAGGATATGCTAGCCGTCCCTCTTTTACAATAGAAGAGATTCGAGAGATGGTTGATTTTATTAAAGAAATCAATAAGGACATCATCATTTTTGTGGATAACTGCTACGGTGAATTTGTGGAAGAAAAGGAACCTCTTCATGTAGGAGCGGATATAATAGCTGGATCTCTAATAAAAAATCCAGGTGGAGGTATTGCTAGAGCTGGAGGATATATTGCGGGAAAAAGAGATCTAATTGAACGTTGTGCGAATCGCTTAACTGCACCGGGGTTAGGGAAAGAAACAGGTGCTACTTTTAATATGCTTCAGGAAATGTTTCAAGGTTTCTTTTTAGCACCACATGTTGTTGGTGAGGCATTAAAGGGAGCCATTTTTACAGCCAGATTTTTAGAGTTAGCAGGTTTTCAAACTTCGCCAGCTTACCAAGAGAAACGGACAGATTTAATTCAGTCGGTCATTTTTGAACAACCAGAACAAATGATTGCTTTTTGTCAGGCAATCCAGAGAAATTCACCTATTAATTCCTATGTTACGCCATATCCAAGTGAAATGCCGGGGTACGAGGATGAAGTAATCATGGCGGCCGGTACATTTATCCAAGGTGCTAGTATTGAACTGTCTGCAGATGGCCCCATACGTAAACCATATACGGCCTATGTGCAAGGTGGATTAACTTACGCACATGTAAAGATTGCGTTAACAGAAGCGGTAAAACATTTGATGGAAGTAGGATATCTACATATATAAAAAGGATTACAATGTATTTCACAGCCTCTAGATATTTGAATTCTATTTATATGTAAGGAAACCTAACATCGTCTTGACATCTATTATTACATTAAATATACTTGTAAACAGATAAGGTCTAGGGGGTCATTTTTTGAATGATAAAGAGCGTCGTTCGATGCCCTTATTTTCCATAGGTACAGTCATGAAATTGACAGAACTATCAGCCAGACAAATAAGGTACTATGAAGAAAATAAATTAGTATTTCCTGACAGAACGGCTGGGAATCAACGTTTATTCTCCTTTAACGATGTTGATAGATTGCTAGAAATTAAAGATTTATTAGATAAAGGTCTAAATTTAGCGGGAATCAAATTATTGTTAGAGGAATCTAAAGGCGTAAAAGAGAAAAAAGTGACAACGAAGGAGACGGAATTAACAGAAAAAGAATTAAGGAAAATCCTACGAAACGAATTAAAACAGCCAGGAAAATTAGGCCAATCTAATTTAAGACAAGGGGAATTATCAAGGTTTTTTACTAATCGCTGATTTTACTTTTTAGATCAGTTGGTAATTCTAATTATAATCACCTAGGAGGCGTGTAATGGGAAAATACACAAGGGAAGACGTAGTAAAACAAATTAATGAACAAAATGTTAAATTTATTCGTTTGCAGTTTACTGACATGCTTGGAACAATTAAGAATGTAGAGATTCCACTTAGTCAATTAGGAAAGGCTTTGGATAACAAAATGATGTTTGATGGATCTTCTATTGAAGGGTTTGTACGTATCGAGGAATCAGATATGTACCTATATCCTGATTTAGATACTTTTGTAGTGTTTCCATGGACATCAGAAAAAGGAAAAGTTGCTCGTTTTATTTGCGATATTTATAACACGGATGGTACTCCTTTCGAAGGTGATCCTCGATATAATCTTAAGAGGAACCTGAAAAAAATGGAGGAACTTGGGTTTAATGCATTTAATATTGGGACTGAGCCAGAATTCTTTTTATTTAAATTAGACGAAAGAGGCAAACCTTCTTTAGAACTAAATGACCAAGGTGGATATTTTGATTTAGCTCCAACTGACCTAGGTGAAAACTGTCGCCGTGATATTGTGCTTGAATTAGAAGAAATGGGATTCGAAATTGAAGCTTCTCACCATGAGGTTGCTCCAGGTCAGCATGAAATTGATTTTAAATATTCAGATGCAGTCAAACATGCAGATGATATTCAAACATTTAAATTAGTGGTTAAAACAATCGCACGAAAACATAACCTGCACGCAACATTTATGCCAAAACCACTGTTTGGGGTGAATGGTTCAGGAATGCATGTTAATATGTCGCTTTTTAAAAATGGAGAAAATGCATTTTATGATGCTAATGGAGATATGAAATTAAGTGAAACGGCATTTCACTTTATTGCTGGTATAATGAAACACGCTCAAGGATTTACTGCTGTTACAAACCCAACAGTAAATTCTTACAAACGTCTAGTGCCTGGGTATGAAGCACCAAGTTATGTTGCTTGGTCTGGTTCTAACAGAAGTCCACTGTTACGTGTTCCTAGCTCGCGAGGAGTAAGTACTCGTGTGGAAGCTCGTAGTGTCGACCCTTCTGCTAATCCATATTTAGCACTTTCTTCATTATTAGCTGCTGGCCTAGATGGAATTGAAAATAAATTAACTCCACCAGCAGCGGTAGATCGTAATATTTATGTTATGTCTAATGAAGAACGGGAGGAAGCTGGAATTCAAAATTTACCTAGTACATTAGCAATTGCGCTAAATGAGCTGAAAAAAGATGAAGTAATTAAGAATTCACTTGGTGACCATCTTTATGAACATTTTGTGGAAGCAAAAGAAATTGAGTGGGATATGTTCCGTACTCAAGTACATCCTTGGGAGAGAGAACAGTATATTACAATATATTAATCTACTAAAAAAAGGAGCAAAGCCATTTATGGTGTTTGCTCCTTTTTCTCGTTTATAAAATCTCTTAGTGTATATTGCGATATAAACCGATAACTTTACCTAGAATGGTAACATTTTGATAGATTAACGGTTCCATGGTTGCATTCTCGGGTTGAAGACGAATGTGATCTTTTTCTTTGAAAAAACGTTTTACAGTTGCTTCATTCTCTTCGGTCATCGCAACAACAATATCTCCGTTATCTGCTGTGTTTTGTTGTTTAACAATAACCATATCCTTATCAAGAATACCTGCTTCAATCATACTTTCTCCATCTATAATTAAAACAAATAAGTTATCATCTGGACTTGCACTGGAAGTAGGCAGTGGAATAAACTCTTCTATATTTTCAACTGCTGTAATAGGTAATCCTGCTGTTACTTTACCAATGACAGGTGCATAACGAGCTTCTTCTCTAGGAATATTTCCCTCATCACTTTGATCTAATACTTCAATTGCTCTTGGTTTTGTAGGGTCTCTTCGTATGTATCCTTTACTTTCTAATCTTTCCAGATGACCATGAACAGTTGAACTGGAAGCTAGACCAACTGCAACTGCTATTTCGCGCACGGATGGCGGATAGCCTTTTTCATTTACTTCATTTTTTATGAATTCCAATATCATTTGTTGTCTATTTGAAAGTTTTGTCATCTATTATACACCTCGCGCATAGGATTTATTATTGATAGTTTACCATTTTATGATAGGCTACGCAAACATTCGTTCGAAAAAACCGTTGACAAGATCGTATGTTCGTGTGATAATATCATTATACGAACAGAAGTTCTATTGATTAAAAGGGGGACTTTTCTATGTTTGGTAATATTACAAAAACAGATTTATTTTATTTAGTTTCTTTTGCATTAACATTAGGCTTCTTATATGTTTCTATTATAATTAGCGGATAATAAGGAGATAGAAAAATTGAAAGCTATCATATATTGCCGAGTAAGCACAGATAAATCAACGCAAGAGACTTCTTTAGCTCGGCAAAAGGAAGAATTACTTAAACTTGCAAACCGTCAAGAATTAATAGTTGTTGATTCTATCGAAGAAAAAGTCAGTGGTTATGAAATAGACCGTGAAGGAATTTTTCTCATGCTAGATAAGTTTGCAAACAAGGAAGCGGATTGTTTACTGATACAAGATGAGACTAGACTTGGAAGAGGTAATACTAAAATTGCGTTGTTCCATCAATTACATAAATTAAATATACCAATCTATACTGCAATTCATGACGGTGAATTAGTATTATCAGAATCCGATTCCATGGTATTGCAAATAGTAGGTTTAGTAGAAGAATATCAGCGTAAAATTCATAACGCAAAAATAAAAAGAGGGATGAAACGCGCTGTGTCCCAAGGATACAATCCTACGAAAAACCTTTCCAATCAGCATATGGCTGCTGGAAGAGAAAGGATTGCTTTTCCCATTGACGAAGTAGTTAGGTTACGTCAGAATAAACTTACATTTGATGAAATAACCAAAACGTTAAATGGAATGGGCTACAATGTTTCGAAAGCAACTGTGCACAGAAGATATCAGGAATACCAAAACACTTGAATATCTAGTTGTTGAATAGTAAGATTTATGGCAAGAACATCGACAATGTTCTTGTTTTTTATTTCAGCTTAAAGAAAGGAAACGATGTATGCTTTCTAAAGAAAAATTAAATCGAATCAATGAACTGGCTAAAAAGTCCAAAAATGAAGGACTCTCCAATAACGAAAAGGAAGAACAACGAAGCTTACGTGAAGAGTACTTGAAAAATGTGAGAAAATCTTTTAAAAACCAGATGAAGTCCATGACGGTTATAGATCCGAGAGGTAACGATGTTACACCTAAAAAAGTAAGGGATATGCAAGAAAGGAATAAAAAACATTAATTTTGTAGCGTTTTTTGACTAAAAATAAACAATTTATCTTTTTGTTTAAGAAATAAACAAATAATACTTGTAGCAAAGTTAATTTCAATATAGAATAAGATAGGGTAGTTAACATCATAAGTGGAAGGAGCAAAAAAATGTCGAATATTGAAAATCTATCTATCAACACGATTCGCACACTATCAATTGATGCTATAGAAAAGGCGAACTCTGGTCATCCAGGATTACCAATGGGTGCAGCCCCTATGGCCTATACTTTATGGACTGATTTTATGAACCATAACCCTAAAAACTCAAAATGGTTTAATCGTGACCGCTTTGTACTATCAGCAGGCCATGGTTCTATGCTTTTATACAGTTTACTTCATTTATCAGGTTACAATGTATCAATGGAAGATATAAAAAACTTCCGTCAATGGGGTTCTAAAACACCAGGACATCCAGAAGTACATCATACGGATGGGGTAGAAGCAACAACTGGACCACTTGGACAAGGTATTGCAATGTCAGTAGGTATGGCAATGGCAGAAGCGCATTTAGCTGGAAGATTTAACAAAGAAGATATTTCTGTAGTTGATCATTACACATATGCGCTAGTAAGTGATGGAGACTTAATGGAAGGAATTTCACATGAAGCTGCATCATTAGCAGGTCATTTAAAATTAGGGAAATTGATTGCACTCTATGATTCTAATGATATTTCTTTAGATGGAGATCTAAATCGTTCGTTCTCTGAAAACATAGACCAACGCTTCCAAGCATATGGGTGGCAAGTTCTTCGTGTAGAAGATGGTAATGATATAAATGAAATTCGTAATGCGATTAAGCAAGCGCAAGAAAATACTGATCAACCAACATTGATCGAAGTAAGAACTGTAATTGGCTACGGTTCACCAAATAAATCAGCTTCATCTGCTTCACATGGCGCACCACTTGGTGGAGATGAAGTGAAACTTACAAAAGAGTTTTACGAATGGTCACATAACGAGTTCCATGTACCTGAAGAAGTTTATGCTGATTTTAAAGAAAAAATTGTAGATAGTGGATCTTCAAAAGAAGCAGAATGGAATGAAGTACTAAACAAATATAAAGAGAAATATCCTGAGCTAGCAAATGAATTTGAACTTGCAATGAAAGGTGAACTTCCAGAAGGCTGGGAAAATGAACTCCCTGTTTATGAAACTGGTTCTTCACTTGCATCAAGAGCGTCCTCTGGTGAAGTGTTAAATGGAATAGCTAAAGCTGTACCAAACTTCTTTGGTGGTAGTGCTGATTTAGCTGGATCAAATAAAACGTATATTAATGGAGAAACTGATTTTTCTAGGGATAACTATTCTGGAAGAAATATTTGGTTTGGTGTTCGTGAACATGCAATGGGAGCAGCACTAAATGGTATGGCATTACATGGAGGATTAAAAGTATTCGGTGGTACGTTCTTTGTATTTAGTGATTACTTAAAACCATCCATCCGTTTAGCTTCCATCATGAATATGCCTGTAACATATGTATTCACACATGATTCTATAGCTGTTGGAGAAGATGGCCCAACTCATGAGCCAATCGAACAGTTAGCTGGTTTACGTGCAATGCCAGGACTGTCTGTGATTCGTCCTGCTGATGGTAACGAAACACAAGCAGCATGGCGTTTAGCTATTGAATCAACTGATACACCAACTGCTCTAGTTTTAACTAGACAAAATCTACCAACTCTAGAGGGTACCAAAGAAAAAGCGTATGAAGGTGTGAAAAAAGGAGCATATGTAGTAAGTCAATCAGAAAAAGCTACTCCTGATGCACTTCTACTAGCTTCTGGCTCTGAAGTACAACTGGCTGTAGATGCTCAACAAGCATTGAAAGAAAAAGGAATTGATGCTAGCGTTGTAAGTATGCCTTCATGGGATCGCTTTAATGCACAAGATGAATCCTATAAGAATGAAGTTATCCCACCACAGGTGAAAAACCGTGTAGCAATTGAAATGGCATCTTCTCTTGGATGGCATAGATATGCAGGAGATAATGGAATCGTATTAGGTATTGATACCTTTGGAGCTTCAGCAAATGGCGATAAAGTGATTTCTGAATATGGTTTCACTGTAGAAAACGTAGTGAAGCATGTAGAATCTTTAGTGAAATAAAACTAACCAAAAGATGGTTTCCTATTCTAGGAGCCATCTTTTTGTCTATTTTTAAGTTTTTTAGGATGAATTTTGTCTTTTCGACAAAACTAGTGGTGATTTGCTTTGAAAATGTGACATCTTTTTTAAATAGAATCCGTATAATAGAATATAAAGGGGAGGTATTCTAGATGTATGAGTATTCTATCTATTGGATTAAAGAGGAAATAGCAAATCATTACTTTCATAAGAGTGATATTTTATATCGATTTATTAAAGAATACCGAAACAACCAGAATAGACTGGACTTGAAAAATCAATATATGTATGTTACTCAAGATTTTCATGTGAAAAGCTTAATCCATCATATAAAAAAACACTCGAAAGACCATGTGAATATTCAAATGGAAAATTCTTTAATGGAAATATCTTCTAACAGGCACTATATTTCTTTACATATAAGAGAAAAACATTTAAAATTTCAAAGTGGGTCATTACAAGATGCTGAAGAATTATTATTTCCTGTATTACGTCTATTTCACCCATACCTATTTGTCGTCAGTGATACATACCAAAACTATGGATGGATTTCTCCTGTGAAACTTCCAAGAGATGAGCTCAGGAATCAAGTATTGTATTCTTGTTAATGATTTAATATACTGTATAAGAGACAACACGAAGGAGGAAACTTGAAATGGCTACTATTTGGGTCGTACTAATTGCTATAGCAGCGTTAATAGCTGGTGTTGCTCTTGGTTTTTTCCTTGCAAGGAAATATATGATGGATTACTTGAAAAAGAATCCTCCGATTAATGAGCAAATGCTTCGTACCTTAATGATGCAGATGGGTCAAAAACCGTCCCAGAAGAAAATTAATCAAATGATGCGTGCAATGAATAATCAAGTGGATAAAAAATAGGAATCATACATTGACATATTATCCATTGTACACACAAAAAACTCTTATCATTATGATCGATGATAAGAGTTTTTTTGTTGAATCTAAGATAATCAAGATATATTGAGTTTATAACTCATGTTATCAATACCTTGGAATATTTTTCATTTTTGTCAAAATCTATTACTTCCAAATCACCTATAGTCTGTTACAATAAGGTGCAGAGGAGGGTTATTATGTCGGAGATTAACATTTTCCTTGCTTTTGGAGCTGGGTTTTTGTCGTTTATATCGCCATGTGTATTACCACTATTTCCAGTGTTCTTATCATATATTACTGGAATGAGCGTTAGCGAAATTAAGAATGAAAATACAAAAATAAATAAAAAAGCAATGCTACACACAGTATTTTTCTTAATAGGATTTTCTAGTATTTTTATTATGATTGGATTCACTACAACCTTTGTATCAGAATTTCTTTTAACTTACCAAGATATTATTAGGCAAGTTGGTGCTATTTTAATCATATTTTTTGGTTTGGTTATTGTTGGAGTATTTAATTTTGAATTTTTAATGAAAGACCGGAAAATCACATTCAAGAATCGTCCGGCTGGTTTTTTTGGTTCCTTTATTATTGGGATGGCTTTTTCATTAGGATGGACTCCATGCACAGGTCCTATTTTAGCTATCGTTCTATCTCTGGCTGCTACTAACCCGGATGTTGGTATGGTCATGATGATTAGTTATATTTTAGGCTTCTCGATCCCATTCTTATTATTAGCTTTATTTATTGGTAAGTTTAGTTGGATTAAAAAACACAGCCTTAAATTGGTTAAAATAGGTGGATATATCATGATTGGTACTGGTATTGCTTTATTTTTTGATTGGATGACAAAATTAACTGCCTTTCTTGCTGGTCTCTTTGGTTTCTCAGGCTTTTAAAGGGAATTTTGACGTGGTATACTAAAAGTAGACTTTCAAATTAAGGAGATTATGTTATGACAAGACCAAACAATCTTATTTTACGGACAACCACATCCTTAATAGCATTTCTACTATTGGGTTTTTCAATCTACCTATTTTTTGCTGGACATAATGCACCTGGTGGAGGATTTATTGGTGGTTTAATGACTACAGGTGCCATTTTGCTGTTGTATATGTCTTACGGTATTAATACCGTAACAAAAATGTTGCCTATCAATTATATAAAATTAATTCCTATAGGTTTATTAGTTGCAGTGGCGACAGGTGCAGGTTCTTTTCTTTTTGAGGTTCCATTTTTATCACATAGTTTTGGATATTTTCATTTTCCATTATTTGGTGAAGTAGAACTTGCTACCGCAATGCTCTTCGATTTAGGGGTATATTTAACAGTAGTAGGAGTAATGATGACAATTATCTTAACTGTTGCAGATGACCAATAATTGGTAGGAGGGCTTCACATGGCAAAAATTCTTGTGGTAGACGATGCGAAGTTTATGAGGATGACATTAGGAGAGATGCTCCAAAAAGCTAATCATGAAATTGTTGGGGAAGCAATAAACGGGGAAGAAGCAGTTTCCAAGTACATAGAACTATCGCCTGATATCGTAACAATGGATATTACCATGCCTGGTGTAAATGGAATTGAAGCAACTCGTGAAATTATCAAGCATAATCAAAAAGCCAATATAATTATTTGTTCTGCAATGGGGCAACAAAAGGTAATTAATGAAGCGATAGAGGCAGGTGCAAAAGATTATTTAATAAAGCCTTTTGATGAAAATCAAGTGATCGAAACCATGAATCGACTCATTTATAATTCCAAACAGTCAGTTTCAAATACGTAATTTGTTATATCTTATAAAATTCATGTGATATAGAACAAAGTAGGCAAAGTCCACTCACTTATATTATTGTTAGTGGACTTTTCTTCTTTATAATATAAGAAGGCTCTAGAAAGAGTGGTAGAAAATGTTTTGGATAATCTCAAGTACCATATTATTTGCCACAATGGCAGTGTTCATGATATTTGTTCGGTTAAAAGCAGCAAAAAAACCCGTTTCCGTAAAAAAAATTATCCTGCCTCCAATAATGATGAGTACTGGTATGTTTATGTTTATTTTTCCTGTCTTTCAAGTTGAATGGTTGCAGGTAGGAGAAGCACTATTAGTTGGAATACTTTGCTCTATTTTTCTTATTAAAACATCCAAATTTGAAATTAGAGATAAAGATATCTATCTGATTCCATCGCGTGCATTTCCATTTATTTTATTTGGGTTATTACTCTTTCGATTGGTGGTAAAACTAATTCTTGGAAGTTATATCTCATTTGGGGAGACCTCAGGAATGTTTTTTTTATTGGCATTGGGTATGATTGTTACATGGAGAGTTACTATGTTGTACCAATTTTTACAATTGAAAAAAACAATTCCAGAAGAAAAACACGCCTAAACTTACTTGGGCGTGTTTTTCTTCTGGCTTTTATACTTTGTTCGCCAATTATCTGTATAGTTTTCTTTTGATAGAGAAAACAGATGCTCATAAGGAGATACATCAATTTGTTTCTCTTTTAATTTTTTTCTTAAGAATTTATGATCTCGTTTTGGAGTTGCTAGAATATATCCTTGAATTACTTCTTCTTGTGTGATAATATCACAATTTTTCTTTAAAGCGACTTCACCGATTTTACTTCCAATACTTTGTTTGGCTACATCTCTAAAAAGTTCGGGAACTGGAGAGACTAATTCCTCCAATAACTGTTTTTCTTCTGGCCGCCACATAGTTTTTGTCTTTTCCAGGTAATGCATCTCCCAATCCATCACCGACTTTCCATCTTCTTTCGGAATTTGTTTTAAAAACTTTCGAAACATGAAAAAACCGCCAATTGAAAGTAAACCTATTAGTAAAAAACCCCACAATACTAAGATAATTTCCATTATTTCACCTAATTCTGAATATGAATTTTTTGCCTGATTTTTCAGTTATATCTCTTTTTATAAAATATTTATTTTATTTTTCCTGTGTTTTATAGTATTATTACATAATAATAGGTTTCATTTACATATTTAATTATAGTATTGTTGGTTTAGACAAACAAGTATCATATTTGATAGATTTTTTCATATAGTATAAATAGGTAAAAGATAATACTATTGAAAAGGGGGGGTTCGATGAAATTTGGAAATGTTAATCCCGACAACTGTGAACTAGGCCATTCTTATTCAAAAAGCTTAGTTGATGAGAAAGTAGAAGAAATTTCAAATTACGCAATGCTGCCCTTATCCACATTAGACTGGATTGAAAATAACCAAAACGAGGTTATTATGGTATGTGATAATAAAGGTAAGATTATTTTTGTTTCAAGTTCCATCGAAAGATTATTGGGTTATAGTAAATCAGAAATGATTGGGACAAATTGGTCTGAGAGATTAACCCCTGAAGAAAGAAATTATGTATGTAATCGGTATGAAAATATAGTAAACAAGAATCAAAGCTTTACTCTTGATTTAATACATAGAAGTGGCAAAAGAATGGCAACGGATTGTTTAATGTGCAAGGTAATTGATAATGAAACACAAGAGACTTATTACTTAATTACTTTGAGAGATATTACGGACCGAAAAGAAATGGAAGAAATGCTGGTACGTTCGGAAAAAATGTCTGTGGCGGGTCAGCTTGCGGCGGGAATTGCACATGAAATTAGAAATCCTTTAACGTCAATCAAAGGTTTTTTACAGATATTACAAGCAGGGGTTAATCGAAAAGAAGAATATTATAAGATTATGATTGAAGAAATAGAAAAGATGGAAAAAATTACCTCTGAACTATTATTTATATCCAAACCTTTAACAGATCTTAAAAAAAGAGAATCTATCAAAGAGATGATTGATGACACAGTAAGTCTTCTTCATTCTCAAGCAAAATTGAAGAATATTGAACTTATTGTTAAAGAACCAATAACAGAATCTGTATACTGTGATAAATCACAAATTAAACAAGTGTTAATAAACCTCGTTAAAAATGCAATTGAGGCTATGGAGCAACCAGGAGAAATAACTTTAGGTGTTTTATCTGATTCCAATCAAATTGAGATAATGGTAACAGATGAAGGACCGGGGATACCTCAAGAGATGATCCAAAAATTGGGAGAACCATTTTTCACCACTAAGAAAAATGGAACAGGATTAGGAATCATGATTTCCAAGCAAATCTTGGAAGAACATCATGGAGAACTGAAAATTACGCAAAATGAATACAAAGGAAGTACATTTAAATTGGTCTTTCCAAGAGAGGGGCTATAAAAACATCTACTTATGATAGATGTTTTTTTTAAAAGGCTCTTTTCGTATAGTTTGTTGCTTTTAGGAGTTTTACAGTTGATAGGAACTCCTGATATATTTAATTAAGAATAGAATAGTGCTCTCGCTTACACTTATGAATGTTTTGTGCTACCATTCGCTCCGGCAGAATACTTGCGGTTCGCGGGCACGGCTTCAGCCTCCTCGCGGAAAAAGCATACTGCGCCTGCGTCTACTAGTAATGCTTCGAAGTAGGCTTCCTCGGCGCAAGGGCCAAAGAAGCTTAATCAAGGAGTTCCCTCGCTGCGGGGTCTTCGGACACGTGCTATTCCCGCAGGACAAGGAAGGCTTCGTCAGCGAAACATCGCACGAAGAAAATTGGTTTTTATTTTCGAGGAGTCTACGTATTCTGCCTCCGCTATGTTAGATGGCCTAGATATTTTTATAGCTAAAGTCCATAATGTCACGTTTGGGATAGTTGTTCCTCGTATAAAATAAATTTATTTACTTAAAATCAAGTGAAGCAGAAGCTTAGCGGAGGAAATACACGGAGACTCCTTGAAAAAAGAAAACCACTTTTTTCTGCGTGCGATGTAACCCTGCCGAAGCGTTCCTTGTCCTGCCGGAAGAAAAGCCTAGGTGAGACTACGGAGAGCGTTAGCTCGGAGTAGGCTCAGCAGCGCCCGTGGAAAGCGAAGTGTATTTCCGTAGCGGGTGTTAAGCATTTATTATGAATTAAAGATATTAAAAGTTTATACAAAAACGTAAAGTAAAGTCATGGTTAAAAACAACAATCTTTTAAAAAAGAGCCTTTTTAAATGTAGAAGTTTAGTGAATAGGGTTATAACTATAACTTATTGTTATCCAAGGAGATTTAATTATGTCTAAAGGATGACAAATTAAAGAATGATATATAAACCCTCTTGCAATAGTGTGTAAAGTGTTAAAAGGTCGATTCAATAGTTTAAACCGTTTGTTTTATCTTGATAAGTAAAACTTATCAGATTACATAAGTTTTTAATATATATTGACAAACTATAATTATTTGTCTAATAGCTATTATTCCTATAATATATAAGTGTAGGAATTCTTAATAAGTATTTTTATAGTTTTTAAGAATTTGCATAGGGAAAATTTTTGTCGATAATTCCATCCATTGATTGAAGTTTGACAGAAATGAAAGAAAGGGGCAGTAATATGGGGAAAGACAATGTATTTAAAGCAAAAAAACAGTTTGATTTAAATGGTAAGAAGTATAACTATTACGATTTAAAAGCTCTTGAAGAAGCGGGTATAGGTTCAATAGGACGGTTGCCGTTCTCTGTAAGAGTACTTCTAGAATCTGTTGTTCGTCAGCATGATGGACATCAAATTAAAGATGATCATGTGAAAGGTCTAGCTAAATGGGGAACGAAAGAACAAGGTTCAGATGTACCTTTTAAACCTTCACGTGTAATTTTACAAGACTTTACAGGAGTTCCTGCAGTAGTAGACCTAGCATCGTTACGAAAAGCGATGGTCGATTTAGGTGGAAAAGCGGATGAAATCAATCCTGAAGTTCCAGTGGACTTAGTAATTGACCACTCCGTACAAGTTGACCAATATGGTACTGCAAGTGCACTCCGAGCTAACATGGACTTAGAATTTAAGAGAAATGCGGAACGTTATGAGTTTCTTAATTGGGCTCAAAAAGCTTTTGACAACTATCGTGCGGTTCCGCCTGCAACAGGTATTGTACACCAAGTGAACTTAGAATACATTGCTAATGTTGTTCATGGTATTGAAAATGAAAGCGGTGAATATGATGCTTTCCCTGATACATTAGTAGGTACAGACTCACACACAACCATGATTAATGGTTTAGGTGTACTTGGTTGGGGTGTTGGTGGTATTGAAGCGGAAGCAGGAATGCTTGGACAACCATCTTATGTTCCAACACCAGAAGTTATCGGTGTTAAATTTACTGGAAGCTTTCCGAATGGAACTACAGCAACAGACTTAGCATTAAAAGTAACACAAGTACTTCGCGAGAAAAATGTTGTTGGAAAATTTGTCGAATATTTTGGTCCAGGGCTACAAGATATGCCACTTGCAGATCGAGCAACCATTTCTAACATGGCGCCTGAATATGGGGCAACTTGTGGATTTTTCCCAGTAGATAATGAATCATTAAACTATTTACGTCTAACTGGACGCAGCGAAGAACAAATACAATTAGTTGAAAAATATTGTAAAGCTAATAGCTTATGGTATTCTCCAGATCAAGCTGATCCAGAATATACGGAAGTTGTAGAAATAAATTTATCCGAATTAGAACCGAATCTTTCTGGTCCAAAACGACCACAAGATTTAATACCTTTATCTGGAATGCAGGATGAATTCAATAAAGCAGTAACTGCACCAGAAGGTAACCAAGGCTTCGGCTTAGATAAGTCTGAATTTGATAAAGAAGTAACGATTAAAAATCCTGATGGCTCTGAATCCGTTATGAAAACAGGTTCCATTGCTATTGCAGCAATTACATCTTGTACAAACACATCCAATCCTTACGTAATGCTTGGTGCTGGATTGGTAGCTAAAAAAGCAGTAGAAAAAGGATTAGAAGTACCTGGATATGTTAAAACATCTCTAGCACCAGGATCTAAAGTTGTTACTCGTTACTTAGCAGATGCTGGACTGCAAGATTACCTAGATCAATTAGGATTTAATCTAGTTGGGTATGGATGTACTACATGTATCGGTAACTCTGGCCCATTACGCGAAGATATTGAGCAAGCTATTCAAGATAGTGATCTATTAGCCTCTTCCGTATTATCAGGGAACCGTAACTTTGAAGGACGTATCCATCCTTTTGTAAAAGCTAACTATTTAGCTTCTCCACCATTAGTAGTCGCTTATGCATTAGCTGGAACAGTAGATATTAACTTGTCGAAAGATCCAATTGGTGAAGATAAAGATGGAAAACCAGTATACATGAATGATATTTGGCCTACTATGCAAGAAGTTAAAGATGAAGTAGAAAAAGTAGTAACGCCAGAAATCTTCCGTAAAGAATACGAAAATGTATTTGATTCTAATGAGAAATGGAATGCAATTGATACAACTGATCAACCAATATTTGAATGGGATAATGAATCTACTTACATTCAAAACCCGCCATTCTTTGAAGGGCTTTCGAAAGATGCAGGAACGGTTAAACCATTAAATGGTTTACGTGCACTAGGTAAATTTGGGGATTCAGTAACAACGGACCACATTTCTCCTGCAGGTGCGATCGCAAAAGATATGCCAGCAGGGCAATATCTACAAGATAAAGGCGTTTCACCAAGAAACTTTAACTCTTATGGTTCACGACGTGGAAACCATGAAGTAATGATGCGCGGTACATTTGCTAATATTCGTATCCGTAATCAGTTAGCTCCAGGTACTGAAGGTGGGTATACTACTTACTGGCCAACAGGTGAAGTAATGCCAATTTATGATGCGGCAATGAAATACCAAAAAGATGGTACTGGATTAACTATCTTAGCTGGTAAAGATTATGGTATGGGATCATCCCGTGACTGGGCTGCAAAAGGTACGAATCTTTTAGGCGTTAAGATGGTAATTGCTGAAAGCTTTGAACGTATTCACCGTTCTAACTTAGTAATGATGGGTGTATTACCATTACAATTTGAAAAAGGTGAAAATGCAGATAAACTTGGACTTAATGGTAAAGAATCCTTTAACGTTGAAATTGATGAAAGTGTTAAACCTGGTGACTTGGTCAAAGTAACTGCAGTTGACGAAGAAACTGGTAAAGAAACTACTTTTAATGCTGTTGCTCGATTTGACAGTGAAGTAGAAGTAGATTATTACCGTCATGGTGGTATCTTACAAATGGTACTTCGCAGTAAAGTAGCAGTTGGAGCATAAGTTCCATTAACAAATCGCTCCTGTACATTTTGTACAGGAGCGATTTTTCTTTTGACAATATCCAGATATAGGCTCTTTTTTAAAATTATTGTTGCTTTTAACCATGAGTTTATTTTACATTTTATATAGATTGTTAATATCTTAAATTCAGAATAATGTAGCTCTCGCTCACACTTAAGTTTGATATGTGCGATCATTTGCTCCGGCAGAATACTTGCGGTTCGCGGGCACGGCCTCTGCCTCCTCGCGGAAAAACCAGAACTGCGCCTGCGTCTACTGGTAACGCTTCGAAGTAGGCTTCCTCGGCGCAAGGGCCAAAGAAGCTTAATCAAGTAGTCCCCTTGCTGCTCAGGTCTAGACACGTGCTTTTCCCGCAGGACAAGGAAGGATTCGTCAGCATTACATCGCACGAAGAAAATTGCACTTTATTTTCGAGGAGTCTCCGTATTCTTCCGCTAAATAGGCGCTCAAGATTACTTTGGGCTTATAGCTCTAGAAATTACGTTTTAAAACCATTAAAATCCTTAAAATAGCATATTTCTTGTTTATACAAGTAGAGCAGACACACAGCGGAGTGTATTTCCGTAGCGATTGTGAAGAACATTTTTTTAATTAAATAAATCGGGAGTTTCTAACAACTGTAAAACATTAAAAAAGCAACAAATGATAAAAAATACAACTTAGTTACTTACAATCTTACAAACTCGTCGGAAGAAAATCACTTACTTAAAAGAAAGACACATTTTTTGCTGTAAGGTAGTTCTGTCGTAGCGTAACGTAATCTTGACGCTATATTGAACATTTTGCGAACGATACGGTTAAAACCTTTACAAACATAAGAAACAGAAATACCATTTAATTACAATGCTTGTTACTACGTCTAAGGAGAGGTTAAATGTTTAAAAAGGTTCTGGGTATTTCTGTAATGATTGTTCTATTTTTCATATTAATAACCAACATTTTTGAGCAGGGTAACACAAATGAAATTAGTAATGAAATCGATGTAACTGGGGATACGAGTGTAGAGGGTGCCTCCATATCGCCAATTGAAAGTGCTGGAATAGAATCCGGTGAACTGGCGCCAGACTTTGAATTAGAAACAGTAAGTGGAGAAGTTGCTAAGCTTTCTGATTATCGAGGTAAAAAGGTTTTCTTAAATTTCTGGTATACATATTGTCCACCATGTAAAGAAGAAATGCCTGATATGCAAGCATTTTATGAGGAGTATCAAGAAGAAGTGGAGATTATCGCTGTTAATCTAACTGAAATGGAAAATAAAAAACAAGACGTATATGATTATATCGATCAATTTGGATACACATATACGATTCCCTTAGATCAAAAAGGTATAGTTTCTGATGATTACAAGGTAGTTGCTGCACCCATAACGTATTTTATAGGAACTGATGGCGTCGTTCAACAACCAAGAAAAATTGGACCAATGACATATGAATTTATGGTTGAAATGGCTGAAGAATTAAATTAATTTATGGAAATTATTATAAAATTAGAAAGAAATGGCCATACTTCTTTTAAAAGATTAAGGGAGTGAAACGCTATTTCTTTGAAGAAAAAGTTAACTTTTGAAGAATTGGTGCAGGAAAATCGTAAGCAAATCTTAGAAGATCGAGCTTTAATGGACAAAATTGATCAAAAATTAGAACAGAAATTTAAAGAAGCAAGATAAAAGTTTATAATACACACACTTTATTAAAACGTAGTCTCTTTCTTAATTATTAGGAAGAGACATTTTTTATGTGGGACAAAGCAAAAAATTAGCGAATGCCCTATTTTTTTAATGTATAGGTTAAATATTTTAAGAAAAAATAAAAGTAGTTTAAAGAAGAAAGGAGAATAAAAATGACTGATCAACACCATCAACCAAAACCAGATGATCGCAGCGATAATGTAGAGAAGCTTCAAAATATGGTGCAAGATACTATCCAAAACATGGAAAAAGCAGAAGAAACAATGGAACATTCACATGGCAATGACAGAGAGCAAATAATGGCTAAAAACAAACGACGTGAAGAAGCTATTCAAGGTATGCGGGAAGAAATTAAGGATGAATCTCAGAATTAAAACAATATGTATTAATGTATAAGCCCTAAATCGAGTATGATTTGGGGCTTGTCTATTATTCATTAGGCTCTGCACAGGCTTTTCAGCACGAAGGAGGCTCACCAGCTCCCCACGGAAAGCGAAGTGTATTTCCGCAGCGGGGTTATACACATAACTATAAATTCAGTTTTTCAACAGTTTCTATTAACTATAAAACTGCAAAAACAACGAAATATACGAAAAGAGTCCTTCTTTAAGACCATTGATTTGTTTCACTAAATAGCAAATTTCATGATAAGATTGTATGTAAATAAATAGGCAGGAGGAAGAAGTGTTGAACAAAGCAAGCATTACAGTAAGAACTCCCATAGAAGTTAGATATCAAGAAACAGATCAGATGGGGGTGGTTTACCATGCAAACTATCTTGTGTGGTTTGAAATTGGGCGAACAAAATATATTGAAAATCTAGGTCTCAGTTATGCTAAGATGGAACAAGAAAATGTTGTTTCCCCTGTTATAGATGCAAACTTATCCTTTAAAAAACCAATCAAATATGGAGAAGATGCGTTTGTTGAAACTTGGCTTGAAGAGTATGATGGATTAAGAACGGTTTATGGTTATCATATTATTAATTCCAATGGTGAGATTGCAGTAAGCGGAACTACCAAACATGTTATCGTACATAAGGAGTCATTCAGACCATTGTCCTTAAGAAGGTCATTCCCTGATTGGCATGAAAAATATGTAATGCAAATAAAAGGAGAGTAATTCATGGCTTTTGGTTTAAAGCGAGAGGAATTAAAAGCATGGAAGGAAAAAGTGAGTAATGGCGAGATTGGTATTTTAACCCACTATTGGATGGATAATCGTTTCCCAGGCAGTTATACTGTTACAAAAGTTGGTTGTAAGGATGTTCCTAAGTTAATTGCATGGGGAGAGAAGTATGGGTTAGATCCAACGTGGATACATCAAGATGAAAAATATCCACACTATGATTTATTTGGAGAGTATCAAGCAAATATTTTATTACAAGAAAATCAATGGGAACAAATCAAACGATTTAATCTGCTTTAGGATATTTATAATGGGTTACCTTATAGCGGGTATCCGATTATAAAAAAGAACGAAACGTAAGGAAATTTAAACTCCTTTTGTTTCGTTCTTTTTAGGCTGTTTGTCTGGCACATAATCCACTCCACCAGGATGAAAGGGATGGCATTTGCTTATACGCTTTATACTTAAATAGGCACCTTTGAAGACGCCGAATCGCTGAAAAGCTTCCAAACTGTATGCAGAACAAGTTGGATAGAATCTACATGAAGCTGGTGTAAATGGACTTATTGCATTTCGATAAAATTTTATCAAACCGATAAAAATATATTTCATGTACTCACCTTTTTGAATGATTTTAAATAAAATAAAAGTCTACCTACATCCATTTAATTTTTGGTTCCGTTCCATTTTTAATCCGTTTGATGTTCTCCCTGTGGCGATAAAAAACAAAAGCAGCAAGTATGAAAATGACAATTATTAAACCTATATCTTGAAAGAATAGAGAAACAATGACTGATACTACACCTGTAATCATAGAGGAGAGAGAAACGTATTTTGATATATACAAGGACACAAGAAATGTAAAAATCATAATAATAAATAATAGTGGGTTAATACCGAGAATAATTCCTCCAGATGTTGCAACAGCTTTTCCCCCTTTGAATTTAGCAAATAGAGGATATGTATGACCAAATACTGCAAAAATTCCTATAATTAGCCTGTTTACCTCGGCATCAAATAATAATGGAATGATTACCGCAATTGTCCCCTTTAAAATATCCGATAGCGTAACAATAATACCAGCTTTTTTCCCTAATACACGAAAGGTATTTGTTCCTCCTAAATTTCCACTACCGTGTTCACGAATATCTATTTTATATCCAACTTTCCCGACAATAAGTGCAGATGGTATTGATCCTAATAAATAAGCAATAAGTGCAAATAATACATATTCCATAAATCATCCTACCTTCAACATATAATTAATTGGTTACCTTCATTTTAGCATGAATAACAATGAAAAAGCTTACTTATGTACGATTAATATAATTTATCATTCTATTTACTTATGCTATAGTAAAGAGTAACAACTATTAAGATATATGAACATAGAAGTGAACACAAGCATTTTTAGCTCAAAAAAAACTATTTTTCTTAATGAACGAATCATTTAGAAGGGAGTTATTATAATGGCATGGGAAAATCCATCAAAAGAAGAGTTGAAAGACATCTTAGAGACTTCCAAAACGATCGCTGTAGTTGGGTTATCAGATAACCCTGAAAGAACTTCTTATCAAATTTCCAAAATCATGCAAGAAAATGGTTATCGAATTATCCCAGTTAATCCATCTATTGATGAGGTACTAGGTGAAAAAGCTTACTCTTCATTATCCGACATTCCGGAATCATTCGATATTATAAATGTGTTCCGAAGACCTGAATTTTTACTAGATATTGCTAAAGAAGCAGCTCAAACGGATGCACGTATATTTTGGGCACAACAAGGAATCATTAATGAGGAAGCCTTTCATTATTTAAAAGAACGTGATTTTACTGTTATTATGGATTTATGTATTAAAGTCGTTCATGCTGTATTAGTTAATAAATAAGATTAAAAAGGATGACTCTTGCAGTTATCCTTTTTTCAATTGTGATAGGATATTTTTCCCTTATGTTAGGAAACGGAACTGTGGTAATTATGTTAGTTTGGATTATTATTAAGGGAGAGGCGTTTATAGATTCTTGCTGGAAAAACGCTTGATACTTCCCATATTGCCAACCCGTTGTTCCGAAACTCCTATGCATTGGCGATAATTTTATAGTATACTTATATTCGATTCTATCTGCGTTTACGCACACCATTATTATTGTCAGGTAATTTACAATATAAAACATTTGTTCTATGATTAATAGTGAAAGTTGCAGTTTTTGAGGGGAGAGAAGATTTATTGACTAAACAATCTACTCAATATACAGATGATTCCATTCAAGTACTAGAGGGTTTAGAAGCCGTTAGAAAAAGACCAGGTATGTATATCGGAAGCACAGATAGTAAGGGATTGCATCACTTGGTATTTGAAATTGTTGATAATGCCGTTGATGAGGCTTTATCTGGTTATGGGAATGAAATCAATGTAACCATACATAAAGACAATAGTATATCAGTAGAAGATAATGGGAGAGGTATCCCTACAGGAATGCATCGAACAGGTAAAGCTACTACAGAAGTTATTTTTACCGTACTTCACGCTGGAGGTAAATTTGGACAGGGTGGCTATAAATCGAGTGGTGGTCTCCACGGAGTTGGTGCATCAGTAGTTAATGCCTTATCAGAATGGCTGGAAGTAACCATTTATCGTGAAGGAAAAACATTTTACCAGCGTTTTGAAAATGGCGGGATACCTGTTAGCCCACTGGAACAAAAAGGGAAAACGAGGAAATCTGGTACTGTTATACATTTTAAGCCAGACGAGGCCATATTCTCCATGACTACTTATGATTATGAAATATTATCTGAGCGTCTACGAGAATCAGCCTTTTTATTAAAGGGACTTACCATTCAACTGAAAGATGAACGTAATGAACAAGAAGAATCATTCCATTATCCCGATGGACTGGAATCTTTTGTACAGTATTTAAACGAAGAAAAAGATGCCCTACATCCTGTTGTATCTTTTGAAGGAGAACAGCAAGGGATAGAAGTTGACTTTGCTTTCCAATTCAATGATGGGTATGCAGAAAACATGTTATCATTTGTAAACCATGTTCGCACCAGAGATGGTGGGACACATGAATCTGGAGCACGTACTGGAATTACGAGGACTGTCAATGATTACGCGCGACGGGTCTCATTATTAAAAGAGAAAGATAAGAACTTGGATGGCTCAGATATTCGTGAAGGTATGACAGCTGTTGTGTCTGTTCGAATTCCAGAAGACAAACTCCAATTCGAAGGACAAACCAAAGGGAAATTAGGTACGTCAGAAGCGAGGTCAGTTGTTGATGCTGTAGTTTCCGAACACCTCTCTTACTTTTTAGAAGAAAATGCTGAAATTGCCTCCATGCTAATAAAGAAATCCATTAAGGCAAAAGAAGCAAGAGAAGCGGCACGAAAAGCAAGAGAAGAAGCGAGAACTGGAAAGAAAAAACGTAAAAGAGACACCATTCTGAGTGGAAAATTAACACCTGCCCAGTCAAAAAACCCGAAACGAAATGAATTGTATTTAGTGGAGGGAGACTCAGCTGGTGGTTCTGCTAAACAAGGAAGAGACAGAAAGTTTCAAGCAATACTTCCGTTAAGAGGTAAAGTTATCAATACGGAAAAAGCAAAACTTCAGGATGTTTTTAAAAATGAAGAGATTTCTACCATGATTTATACAATCGGGGCTGGTGTTGGTGCAGACTTTAATTTAGATGATGTCCAATATGATAAAATTATTATTATGACCGATGCTGATACAGATGGTGCTCACATCCAAGTATTACTTCTTACATTTTTCTATCGTTATATGCGCCCGCTTATTGAATCCGGGAAAGTTTATATTGCGCTTCCTCCACTTTTTAAAATCTCCAAAGGAAAAGGGAAAAACGAAAAAATTGTTTATGCTTGGAATGAGGATGAAATGAAAAACGCCGTAAATAAGTTTAAAAATGGCTATATCATTCAGCGTTATAAAGGTCTAGGAGAAATGAATGCTGATCAATTGTGGGAAACAACGATGGATCCAGATTCACGTACCTTAATCCGGGTTTCAATCGACGATTTAGCCCGGGCCGAACGAAGAGTGACAACTTTAATGGGTGATAAAGTAGAACCACGCAGAAAATGGATTGAATCCCATGTTGAATTTGGATTAGAAGAAGACGAATCAATATTGGAAAATGATAAAATCTCAAAGAATTAAGGGGGGGTTGATTTGTCACAACCTGAACAGTATTTAGACCTTCCGCTAGAAGAAGTTATCGGCGACAGGTTCGGAAGGTATAGTAAGTATATTATTCAAGATCGTGCTCTGCCAGATGCGAGAGATGGGTTGAAACCTGTTCAACGCAGGATTTTATATGCGATGCACGTGGAAAAGAACACACACGAAAAGTCATTTCGTAAGTCTGCAAAAACAGTCGGTACCGTTATAGGGAATTACCATCCACATGGTGATTCTTCTGTATACGAAGCAATGGTGCGATTAAGTATGGACTGGAAAATGCGTAATGAATTAATCGAAATGCATGGAAACAATGGAAGCCTTGATGGGGACCCGCCAGCAGCTATGCGTTATACCGAAGCGCGTCTTTCTGCCATTTCATCTGAGTTGCTTCGTGATATTGACAAGGAGACGGTTGATCATATTCCGAACTTTGATGAAACAACATTAGAGCCGACTGTTTTACCAGCTAAATTTCCTAATTTACTGGTGAACGGATCAACTGGAATTTCTTCTGGATACGCAACGGATATTCCACCGCACAATCTAGCAGAAGTAATTGATGGTGTCATTAAGAGAATAGATAAGCCGAATGTATCTGTGGATGAATTGATGAACGTCATCAAAGGACCTGATTTCCCGACTGGTGGTATTATCCAGGGGATCGATGGAATTAAAAAAGCTTATGAAACCGGAAAAGGTAAGGTAGTTGTTCGAGGTAAAACAAAAATTGAACCGATTCGTGGAAATCGGGAACAAATTGTTATTGATGAAATTCCATTTGAAGTAAATAAAGCAAATATGGTCAAAAAAATTGATGAATTAAGATTTGACCGTAAAGTGGAAGGGATAGCTGAAGTTCGTGATGAAACGGATCGAACTGGACTCAGAATCGTTATAGAGTTAAAAAAAGATGTTAATAGTGAAGGAGTACTAAATTACTTATACAAAAATACTGACCTTCAAGTAACGTATCACTTTAATATGGTCGCTATTAAAGATCGAACACCTCGATTATTATCATTACCAGAAATGTTAGATTCCTATATTGCTCATCAAAAAGAAGTAGTAACGAGACAAACAACCTTTGATTTGAATAAAGCAAGAGATCGAGCACATATTGTGGAAGGACTTATGAAAGCTATTTCGATTTTGGATGATTTAATTGCGACGATTCGTTCTTCTAAAGATAAGCAAGATGCAAAAAAACGAATTATTGATGAATATAGTTTCACGGAAGCACAAGCCGAAGCTATTGTCATGTTGCAATTGTATCGCTTAACCAACACGGACATTACTCAACTGGAAAAAGAAGCAGATGAATTACGAAAACAAATTACATCATATGAAGCAATATTAAGTAGTGAGAAAAAGCTATTACAAACCATTAAACAAGATTTGCGTCAAATTAAGAAAAAATTCTCTGATTCAAGAAGGACAATCATTGAGGATAAAATAGAAGAACTGAAAATTGATATCGAAGTCGTCGTTGCTAGTGAAGATGTCCTCGTTTCTGTTACAAAAGATGGCTACATAAAACGCACTAGCCTAAGATCTTATAGTGCTTCTAACGGGGAAGATTTAGCCATAAAAGATCAGGATCACCTCATATCTTTAATGGAAATCAATACAACAGACAAGGTGTTAATTTTTACAAATAAAGGAAAATATATTTTAATGTCTGTTCATGAGTTACCAGATATCCGCTGGAAAGATCTGGGTCAGCATATATCCAGTATAGCTTCGTTAGAAAAAGAAGAGCATATTGTACAATGTTTCCCTATTCGAGAATTCAAGGACGATTCTTATCTCGTATTCTTTACAAAAAACGGGATGGTGAAGCGAAGCGAATTAAAACTGTACAATGCTTCCAGACATTCTAAAGCCCTCATTGCCTTAAATCTAAAAGGTGATGATGAAGTAGTTAATGTATTTGAGACGAATGGTTATTCAGAGGTGTTTATTGCATCCAATAAGGGATATGGACTCTGGTATCATGAATCTGAAATTAATATTGTCGGACAAAGAGCTGCAGGGGTAAAATCTATTCAGTTGAAAGATGGGGAGTATGTGGTAAGTGGTCAGGTATTTGATGAGTTATCAGAACCATCACTTGTAATAGTAACGCAGCGAGGTGCCTGCAAACGAATGAAATTAAAAGAATTTGAGAAAACAAGCCGTGCAAAACGTGGTTTGATAATGTTACGTGAATTAAAAAATAAACCACATCGTATCGTAGGGTTCCATATATTATATGAAAATGAAAGTCTAGAATTTCTGACTGAAAATGGAGAGGTTCACCATATTTATCCACTTGAGCTTAAAGCGAGTGACCGTTATAGTAATGGTTCCTTTGTAATTGATAGTGATACACATGGAGAAGTACTGGAAGTTTGGAAGGAGACACCATATCAGAAGCCGTTTGATGAATCAAATGAATAAGTTTATAATAGACTAGAATGTATGGTTTGAAAAATTAAAATTATTCTGCTATTAGTAACCTCAGGACAAACATAGGGTGTTAGATGATTAAACTAGGTTTTTCAGTATTCTGTATGAGCCTAGTTTAATCTTCTTATAAATAAAGAAAGTATGAACAAAAAGAGGTGTATAGCAATGGATTTTGAATTATCCAAAGAACAGAAAATGATTCAATCAATGGTCCGTGAATTTGCTGAAGAAGTTATACAGCCCAGAGCCATAGAAATTGATCAGAATGCCGCCTTCCCAGAAGATATCTTTAATCAAATGGGAGAATTGGGATTACTGGGAATACCCTTTCCAGAGAAGTATGGAGGTTCTAACGGTGATACCCTTTCTTACGCTATCGCTGTAGAAGAAATTGGAAGCGCTTGCGGAAGTACTGGTTTGAGTTATGCGGCAGCTGTTTCATTAGGTGCAAGCCCTTTTTATTATTTTGGTACCGAAGAACAAAAACAGAAGTATCTAAGACCGTTAGCAGAAGGGAAAGCATTAGCTTCATTTGGGTTAACCGAACCGAATGCTGGATCCGATGCTGGTGGTACCAAAACCACAGCAATTCTCGATGGAAACGATTATTATGTGATAAACGGAGAAAAATGTTTTATTACTAATGCGAGTTATGCTAAGACCTTAATTATAACTGCTGTAACAGGAAAAACGAATCAAGGGCAAAACGCAATTTCTTCCATAATTGTACCTGCTGATACCAAAGGTGTATCGATTACAAGTGAATACGAAAAGATGGGAGTTCGAGGATCAGATACCGCTCAAATTATTTTGGAAAATGTTCGTGTTCCTAAAGAAAATGTATTGGGTGAACCGAACAAAGGTTTTCAACAATTTTTACAAACACTAGATGGTGGTAGAATTTCGATTGGAGCATTAGGATTAGGTATTGCACAAGCTTCTTTAAACAAAGCTTTAGATTATGCTAAGGAGCGAAAACAATTTGGAAAATCCATCTCTAAATTTCAAGCCATTCAGTTTAAGTTGGCAGACATGGCGATGGAAGTGGAATTAGCTAGAAATATAGTATATAAAGCTGCATGGTTGAAAGATCAAGGTAAACCTTTTAGCAAAGAAGCGGCATATGCTAAACTTTTTGCTACGGAGACAGCTTTTCGAAGTGCCAATCAAGCTATACAGATATTAGGTGGTAATGGGTACATGAGAGAATTTGAAGTAGAACGATATTTACGTGATGCCAAACTATTAGAAATAGGTGAAGGGACTTCAGAGATTCAAAGACTTGTTATCGCAAGGCAACTAGGATGTTAACTTTTACATCTCATATTTATAAATAGGAGAGAATATATGATTAAAAAAGTTCTTATTGCCAATCGTGGTGAAATTGCCGCAAGAATTATCAGAACATGTCAAAAAATCGGAATTAAAACGGTTGCTGTCTATTCAGAAGCGGATAAAGAGGCTCCCTTTGTTAAAATGGCGGATGAATACTTTTTACTGGGAGCATCTCCTGTAAATGAGAGCTACATGAATATGCAAAAGATATTCTTGGCAGCCAAAGAGACTGGAGCAGATGCTATTCATCCAGGGTATGGTTTCCTAAGCGAAAGCGAGACTTTCGCTGCAGCTTGCAGAGAAAAAGGCTTGACTTTTATAGGACCAAAAAGTGAAATTATCAAATTAATGGGCAATAAAGTAGAAGCGAGAAAGGCAATGAAAGAAGCAGGGATACCTATCATCCCAGGAACAGAGAATGGGATTACCTCTGTAGATGAAGCGGTAAAATTTTCAGATGAAATTGGTTACCCAGTTATGCTAAAAGCTTCAGCTGGTGGCGGAGGAATAGGTATGCAGGTTGTACATTCTAAAGAGGAGTTAATAAAGGCCTTTGAGACTGCTTCCAAGCGCGCTTATGCATTTTTCGGTAATGGTTCCATGTTTGTGGAGAAAAAGGTGGAGAGAGCCAAACACATAGAAATACAGTTATTAGCTGACAATTATGGGAATGTTGTTCATCTATTTGAAAGGGACTGTTCCATCCAAAGACGGAATCAAAAAGTTATCGAAGAAGCACCTTGCCCTTTTATTTCTGAACAGACTATAAAGGAAATGGGAGAAGCAGCAGTAAAAGCCGCTAAGAAAATAGGTTATACTAGCGCTGGAACAATGGAATTTTTGGTAGATGAGGATCAGAACTATTATTTTCTTGAAATGAATACAAGAATTCAAGTGGAACACCCTGTGACAGAGGAAATCACTGGACAGGATATTGTAGAAGCGCAAATTCAAATTGCCAACGGGGAAGACCTATCCATTCAACAAGCTGACATTAAAAAATCAGGTCATGCTATTGAGGTACGTATTTATGCTGAAGACCCAGTTACGTTCTATCCTTCTCCAGGACTCATCCAGTCGATGAAAGTGCCTGAAGGTGAGAACGTTCGAAATGAAACAACAGTGAAAGATAACTATCAGGTCACACCTTTCTATGATCCAATGATTGCTAAGTTAATAGTAAAAGGACCTACTAGAGAGGATGCTATTTCCTTATTAAATCAGTCATTGGAAGCATATAAAGTAGTTGGCATTAGAACAAATATTCCTATGCTATTAAAAATAATAAATACAAAAGCCTTTCAACATGGAAAAATTACTACAGCTTTTGTTGAGGAACATTATCTATCAACAATTAATCATTAAAGGAGGAAGTACTCATGACAGAAGTAAAAGCAAGTATGACAGGGAATGTATGGAAAATAGTTGTTCAAAAAGGGGAACAGGTAGAAGAGGGTCAAGAGATGGTTATCTTAGAATCGATGAAAATGGAAATACCGATTACCGCGGAAATAACTGGAACAGTACAAGAGTTAAAAGTAGCAGAGGGGGATTTTGTCAACGAAGATGATGTTATTGCCGTAATAGAATAAATCCCTTGAGTAAGTATTTTTCTGCCAATTTTTTAAATGATCTTATAGAGGAGGGTTCTCCTTAGACATGATAGATTTGAATATATTGGAAGAACATATTGCAATTGTTTCTTTAAACAGACCAGAAGCGGCAAATGCCATGTCAAAACCCTTTCTTCACATATTTAACGAAACCATTGATAAGTTAGCAAAGAACCCAAGCATCTATTGCACCATCATTACCGGAGCTGGGGAAAAAGCCTTTTGTGCTGGAGCAGACTTAAAAGAGAGAAAGGGAATGTCAGACCAACAAGTAGTAGAAGCAGTCAACTATATAGGAGAAACGATTACTTCAGTGGAAAAACTGCCTATGCCAGTAATAGCTGCATTAAATGGAGGAGCGTTTGGTGGGGGATTAGAACTAGCGATTGCGTGTGATATTCGTATAGCTGCAAGCCATATAAAATTAGGCTTAACAGAGACTTCACTTGCTATTATTCCTGGTGCAGGAGGCACTCAACGATTACCAAGATTAATAGGGTTAGGTCAAGCCAAACGTATGATCTACACTGGAAAAACGATTACTGCTGAGGAGGCATTATCCATTGGTCTTGTTGAAGAAATTGCAGATGGAAAAGAAGTCCTTGAAAAAGCCATTCTATTAGCAAGGTCTATTGCATGCAATGGTCCCATCGCACTAAAACAGGCAAAACTAGCAATCAACCGTGGGATAGAGACAGACATAACTACTGGACTAACCATTGAACATTTGGCATATAAAGAAACAATTCCAACAAAGGATAGAGTAGAAGGACTTCAAGCATTTCGTGAAAAGAGGAAACCTATTTATATAGGAGAATAATGGATAGGAGGTTGAATGATGTCTTCCATGGAACAACTACAGAACAAAAAAAACCAAATTAAACAAGGTGGTAGAGAAAAATACCACAAAGCCAATGAAGTAAAAGGAAAGCTTTTTGTTCGTAAACGTTTGGAGTTATTATTTGATAAAGGAATCAATTTGGAAGACGGATTTTTTGCTAATTGCATGGACGATTCCCTGCCATCTGATGGAGTGGTAACAGGAATAGGGAAAATAAACGGTCAAGATGTTTGTGTCATGGCTAATGATTCAACAGTAAAAGCGGGATCATGGGGAAAAAGAACAGTGGAGAAAATAATTCGTATTCAAGAAACAGCAATGAAATTAGAATTGCCCATGCTTTATTTAGTTGATTCTTCAGGTGCAAGAATTACTGATCAAATCGAGATGTTTCCTGGACGACGCGGAGCCGGACGTATATTTCATAATCAAATAAAGCTTTCTGGTCGTGTTCCTCAAGTATGTTTATTATTCGGTCCCTCTGCTGCAGGAGGTGCTTATATACCAGCATTTTGTGATATTGTCATAATGGTTGACGGAAATGCATCCATGTATCTGGGTTCACCAAGAATGGCCGAAAAAGTAATTGGGGAAAAAGTTTCCCTAGAAGAAATGGGCGGTGCCAAGATGCACACTTCTGTTTCAGGAGTTGGCGATGTATTAGTAAAATCGGAGGAAGAAGCAATTTCATATGCACAAAAATACTTAAGCTTTTTCCCGAAAAATTTCCGCAAGAAACCACAAGATCAAGAAGCACGTGAGCCAAAAAAGCAGGAAATAACTATTGATGAATTAATACCAAAAAATCAAAATGCAGCCTTTAATATGTACGATTTAATTAATCACATTATAGATGAGGATAGTTTCTGTGAGATAAAGAAGAATTTCGCACCAGAACTAATTACTGGATTGTCTAGAATCAATGGCAAATCGATCGGAATCATAGCAAATCAGCCACGTGTAAAAGGTGGTGTTTTGTTCACCGACTCTGCGGACAAAGCGGCTAAATTTATTCAAATATGTGATGCTTTCCATATCCCGCTGCTATTCTTAACGGATGTACCTGGATTTATGATTGGTACTAAGGTGGAAAGACAAGGAATTATTCGTCACGGTGCGAAGATGCTCTCGGCAATGAGTGAAGCAACCGTACCTAAAATTTCAGTCATTGTTAGAAAAGCTTATGGCGCAGGTTTATATGCCATGGCGGGTCCTGCGTTTGATCCGGACTGTGTCTTAGCATTTCCAAATGCTCAAATTGCCGTCATGGGGCCTGAAGCAGCAGTAAATGCCGTATATGCGAATAAGATTTCCGAACTGTCAGAGGAGGAGCGACAGAGTTTCGTCAAGGAAAAACAGGAAGAGTATCGTGAAGAGATAGATATTTATCGATTAGCATCTGAAATGGTCGTTGATGATATTATCGATCCTGATAAATTGAGAGCTGAACTATTCAACCGGTATTCCATATATGAAGCAAAAAACGTAACGTTTACAGAGAGAAAACATGGAGTTTACCCTGTTTAATAGTTTAATCAATAGAACTTTGGTACGAAACGATCGAATTTAGTGTGAGAAATGGGAAAAGGAGTTGTCTATTTGGCAGCTCTTTTTGTATTTAAAAAGCGCTTTTAGTAAGTTTGGTACTTTCTTGCTAGGTTGGGGTTGATTCAAAGTTCGTCGTAACAATAAAATCTATGATTAAATTTTTCTTGAGCTCACACTACCGCCTATGGAAGCTTCGTGTAATACCGTAGCAGCAGGTAAATTAAATTAACAATAATTTTATTATGTAAACTAACCAAAAGTAATAAGAATTTTTTCTAGAATAAACATGCTAAGTTCCGTATAATAGTTCATAAGTTAGGGATAAGGAGAAGGGGCAGCTATGAACAGTATAGAATTAATGGGAATCAATCAAAATGTTATACGATTTGAACACTTAGCAGTACTTTATAAGACGATGTTAGATAATGAGGATACTAAGAATGCTGAGAAAATTTTGGATTTATATGAAAAACTAGATAAAAATGAACTCATGATTAGTTTTGCAGGTCATTTTTCTGCAGGAAAATCCTCGATGATTAATGCACTTATGGGAGAGGATATTTTGCCAAAGAGTCCAATTCCTACGAGTGCAAATGTAGTAAAAATTACATCAGGCGAAGGAAAAGCAAACGTCCATTTACATAATGGGGATGTTTTGGAATTTAAAGAACCCTATGATATGGATAGGATAAAAGAGTATTCGAAAAACAAGAACGAAATTAAAAAAATAGAAATAAATACATCGAAACCTATTTTACCAAAGCAATGTTCACTGATGGATACTCCAGGTATCGATGCTGCAGATGATGCAGACCGAATCATGACAGAATCCTCCCTCCATTTAATAGATGTATTGTTCTATGTGATGGACTATAATCATGTACAATCTGAGGTGAATTTGCAATTTCTTAGATCTGTACAAAATAAATCAATCCCATTTTATGTGATTATTAACCAAATTGACAAACATGATGAGAATGAATTGTCTTTCGTACAATTCAAGCAAAGTATTAGTCAAACCTTTAAACAATGGAATATAGAACCAATGGAAATTCTTTATTCTTCCTTAACGGTTCCGGAAGTAGAAAACAATCAATTTGATAGAATACAAGAAATACTTTTTCAATTAATGGATCGAAGCGAAAATGAAAAAGTTATCATTAATCATTCTACAGAACAAATAGTAGCAGAACATCAACAATTTCTAAAAAACAGATACGAGTCTTCTTTGACTATCGACATGGATGAAGAAGAAATAGAAAATAGTCTGGTGAAAATGAAAGAGCTTACCTTTAAAATCAAAAATTTGGATGAGGAATTGATTAATTTAGAGAAGACTTTTAATGATGTGTTACAGAGTACGTTAAACAATGCTTACCTTATGCCTGCAACTCTTAGAGATAAAGCGCATTCTTTCCTTGAATCACAACAAAGCAATTTTAAGGTTGGATTTTTGGCCTCGAAGAAAAAAACAGAAGCAGAGAGGGAGAAGAGATTAACAGAGTTTTTACAACCTTTACAGGATAATATGGAAGCTTCTATACAATGGAAACTAAGGGATAAATTTGCTCAGTTATTAAACGAGTATCACATTACAGATGATACGATTTTAAAAGAGGTTCAGTCACTCCGTCTAAACTATCAAGCAGATGATTTATTTGAACTGATTAATCCTGGTGCAAAGGTAAATGGCGATTATATTCTTAATTATACCAAAGAAGTAACAAATGACGTGAAGACGAAATATAAACAAAGGACAAACTATTTGATAGAACTTATCAAAGGAATAGTAACGGAAAAAAATAGAAAAAAAGAAAATAAATACAAAGAGCAACTTCAGGAATTAGAGCATGCTCAACAATATAATTTAAAAAAAGAAGAACTTAAAAGAGATTATAATATAAGACTATCTCTTCTTCAGTCTACTATAGAACAACCACAACCAAATGAAGATGATTGGGAGTTATTGGAGTCTGCTCAAAATGCAAGGTACAAAGAAATACAAGTAGTTACTAATAAGGAAGTATCTATTAAAAAGAATGAGAAGTCAGTGAATCAGGAAACGGTATTATTAGACAAGAAAGAACAGGATAATAGATTACCTGTAGAAATAGTAATAAACAGTGTTGATAAAACAATGAAGGCAATTAAGGGATTACCGGGATTCGAAGCATTGCAGAAAGATTTGGCAGATAAAAATGACAGGCTAACCAACCGCTCGTATACGATTGCTTTATTTGGCGCTTTTAGTGCAGGTAAATCATCTTTTGCAAATGCTCTAATTGGTGAGAATGCATTACCTGTTTCACCCAATCCGACTACGGCAGCAGTTAACCGGATTCGTCCTGTCTCCAATAAATATAAGCATGGTACGGTAGTTGTTACATTAAAAAGTAAAGAGGCATTAGCTAAAGATTTATTAATGATTACGAAGAAATACTCTCCCTCTTTTGAAGAATTTGATTCCTTATTACAGTGGGTACAGGATGAAAATATACATCAGAGTAAGCAATTAAACAAAATGTACCAAGCATATCTTAAAGCCTTAATTAACGGTTATGATGCAAATAAAAGCTATATAGGAAAAGAACAAATTATTGATATAGAGGAATTTGCCTCTTATGTTACTGATGAGACAACCGCTTGCTATATTGAATCAATTGATCTTTATTATGATTGCCCTATAACGAGACAGGGAATTACACTTGTTGATACACCAGGTGCTGATTCAGTTAATGCACGTCATACGAATGTAGCATTTGAGTATATAAAACATGCAGATGCAATCCTTTATGTAACGTATTATAATCATGCATTATCTCGTGCGGATAGAGACTTTATCATGCAACTAGGAAGAGTAAAGGAGGCTTTTCAACTAGATAAGATGTTTTTCATCGTTAATGCTGCAGATTTAGCACAGGATGAGGGGGAGCTTTCCTTAGTTGTTAATTATGTTCAAGAACAATTGCAAGCACTTGGTGTCAGATTACCTAGGTTATATCCTGTATCTAGTAAGCGTTCATTAAATGAGAAGCAAAACCAAGAAACTCTAAATGACCAAATGGCTACATTTGAAGAAAAGTTTTATCAATTTATGAACTTTGATCTTGCTGCACTTACGATTGATTCTGCACTATGGGATATAAAGCGAACATATCATGCAATGAACAGTTATATAGAGTCCATGAATTTAGATGAAGCAGCTAAAGAGAGTAGAAAAAGTGAATTATACGATAAGCGAATAAAACTAACGGAAGAATTGGTAAATATTGAAACGTCTATCTATGATGATCGAATTCATGATAAGATAGATAAGCAGCTTTATTATGTTCTTGAAAGACTCTCGATTCGCTTCCATGATATGTTTAAAGAGTATTTTAATCCAACGACTGTAACCGAGTCGGGCAAAAAGGCAATCATTCAGTTAAGAGAGAATCTCGAGAATCTCATAGAATATGTGGGATATGAGCTTTATCAGGAACTTCAAGCAGTGTCACTTAGAATTGAAGCATTCGTTATAGAACAAGGTAATGAAGTTTATGACTCAATGAAGAAGAAGAGCATGGAAACGGATAAACTATTTGAATTGCCAAATTGGCAAGATAGCGAATTGGAAACTCCTGTTTATAAAGAAGACTTCTCTCAGACAGACTTATCTTTGTTTGATAAAGTAATAACGAAATTCAAAGGAACAAAAGCTTTCTTTGAGAAAAATGAGAAAGAGACAATGAAGGAAGAAATGTTTGATATTCTTTCACCGCTTGCAAAGACCTATATAGAAGAAAACAAGCTTATGATGGTAGATAATTATAATGAACAGTGGAATCGCTTGATTGAGGAGATGAAATTTGTAGCAAATCAATCAATTGATAGGCAGATAAGAAATTATGAAGAAATGATGGAATCTGGATTAGATTTATCCGTATTAACAGAGAAACAACATCAAGTGCTAACAGAATTGCAAAAGCACGGAATAGAGGAAGTGACTTCATGAAGAGAAATAAAATTTTATTAGTAGATGGTATGGCGTTATTATTTCGTGGTTTCTTTGCTACTTCATTTAGAGGAAACTTTATGAAAAACAGCAAAGGAATTCCTACTAACGGTATTTACCAGTTTATGCGATATTTTTTAGATGCTGCAGATAAATTTGAGCCATCTCATGTTATTTGCTGTTGGGATATGGGCAGCAAGACTTTTCGCACGGAGTTATATGATGGATATAAAGCAAATCGCGATGCACCACCAGAAGAACTAATTCCACAATTTGATTTGATAAAAGAAGTAGTAGAGGCTTTTGATATGCCTAACATAGGCTTAGAAAGCTTCGAAGCGGATGATTGTATTGGAACTTTAGCTAAAAGCTATGCTAAAGAAAATGAAGTGATTATTCTAACAGGTGATCAGGATATCCTACAGTTGGTAGATACCGGAATTCATGTTGCTATTATGAGAAAAGGACAAGGTAATTATGAAGTTTTTACTCCAGATAATTTTTATGAGAAAAAAGGAATTCATCCAAGACAAGTAATTGATATCAAAGGGTTAATGGGAGATACGTCTGATAATTACCCTGGAGTAAAGGGGATTGGGGAGAAAACAGCACTTAAATTACTCCAGGAATATGAAACCATTGATAATTTACTTGAAAATATAGAGCACTTGTCAAAAGGAGTTCAAACAAAGATAAAAAATAACCTGGATATGCTTCATTTATCAAGGACTCTTGCAGAAATAAAATGCGACGTTCCAGTTAGTTGCTCTTTGGATGAAGCGGTATGGCAGTATGATATAACGAAAGTTCAGACTAAATTTGAGGAACTTGACTTCCAACACTTATCAAAATTGATTAAAACTACGGTTTAAGGACAACTTTAATACAGTTGTTCTTTTTTCCATTAAACATATCATATGCTTCATCCGCCTTGTCTAATGGAAGCGTATGGGTAATAATATCTGTTGGATCAATTTTATTAGAAACCACTTGGTCATAAAGCTCTTGCATGTAGCTTCTTGCATGGGCTTGTCCCATTTTTAACGTAATATTTCGAGTAAAGAAAGGTCCAAGTGGAAACATATTATAAAGGCCCCCATAAACTCCTGTTATTTGAACCGTTCCTGCTTTTTTGACTGCTTTTGTTGCGATTTGAATCGGACCAAGAGTACCACCTTGTAATTTTAACTTTTGTTCTACAAATTCCATCGGTGATTTTTTTCCATCCATTCCAACGCAATCGATGACCACATCTGCTCCACCCTTGGTAATCTCTTTTAACGTTTCTCCCATATCCTTATCTTTTGTAAAGTCAAATATTTCTGTTTTATTAACACTTTTTGCGTGATTTAAGCGATAATCTATATAATCTACAGCAATCACTCTTTCGGCACCTTTCTGCCATGCAAACTTCTGTGCCATTAGTCCAATCGGGCCGCATCCTAGGACAATCACTGTATCTCCTTTTTTTACCCCAGCATTTTCCACACTCCAAAGAGCTGTTGGTAATACATCTGATATAAATAATAATTGTTCATCCTCTAATTCACAATCTTCTGGTATGAGAAAAGGAGTGTAATTCCCAAAAGGGACACGAAGATATTCGGCTTGCCCACCTGGATAGTTACCGAATTTTTCTGTATAACCAAAATAACCTCCTGAGTCATAGTGTGGATTTGCATTATCACACTGACTTTCTAGATGATGATTACAGTATGGACAATTTCCACAAGCTACTGTGAAAGGGATCACTACTCGGTCTCCTTTTTTTACCTTGGTTACATCAGGACCAACTTCTTCTATAATACCCATTGGTTCGTGTCCAATAATGTAATCCATTGGTATGGGGAAATTCCCTTGATATATATGCAAATCTGAACCACAAATAGCTGTGGAAGTGATCTTAACTATAACATCGTCTGGTGCTTTTATAACAGGATCTGCCACCTTTTTTACACCTACATTGTATTTCCCTTGATATGTGACTGCTTTCATTATCTTTCCTCCTAAAAACGATATACCATTATAATTCGTCAACAGTCCGAAAATATGCGACGAAGAAGGAGTCAATATCCTATACAAGTTAGATTTATCTTCAAAGATAAAAGCAAATGATGGAAATGCCAAATATATATCTTTATAATTATACTTAAATATGTTTATTTATATGGAAGAGGTTATCTGTCTTTTTCTAAAATGACTGAAGCTAGGATTACTAATAATTTCCATTTGAGAACAAACCTCACTGAAAAATAGAACCACGAAAACAGTTATAGAAAGTAGGGAGTTTATGAAAGTTGTAGACAATGTGTCGGAATTAATTGGTGAAACTCCAATTGTAAAATTAAATAAGATTGTGCCAAAGGATGCAGCAGATGTATATGTAAAATTAGAAATGTTTAACCCTAGTAAAAGTGTAAAAGATCGTGCCGCTTTTAATATGATAAGAGCAGCTGAGGAAAAAGGTTTGATTAAACCAGGTGATACAATAATAGAACCCACAAGCGGTAATACTGGTATCGGATTAGCAATGAATGCAGCTGCAAGAGGATATAAAGCAATTTTAGTCATGCCGGATAATAGTACGATGGAACGAAGAAATATTCTCCAGGCATACGGGGCTGAGATAGTATTAACCCCGAGTGAAGAGAAAATGCCTGGTTGTATCAAGAAAGCTTTAGAACTGCAAAAAGACATTCCCGGAAGCTTTATTCCACAGCAGTTTGAGAATGAAGCAAATCCGGATATTCATAGAACAACAACTGCAATTGAAATATACGATCAAATGAATGGAAAATTAGACGCATTCGTATGTACAGCAGGAACAGGTGGGACAGTAACGGGAACTGGAGAAACCTTAAAAGAAAAACTTCCAGACATACATGTCGCAGTAGTAGAACCTAAGGGGTCAGCAGTACTTTCTGGAGGAAAGCCTGGAAAACATAAGTTGGTCGGTACAAGCCCAGGATTCGTACCTAAAATATTAAATACACATATTTACGATGAAATTATTCAAATTGAAGATGATGATGCAATTAATACGCTAAAAAAATTAGCGAGATTAGAGGGGGTATTTATTGGTCCCTCTGGAGCAGCTTCTGTATACGCTGCAATGGAAGTTGCTAAAAAACTTGGACGTGGAAAACAAGTAGTCTGTCTCGCGCCAGATACAGGTGAACGTTATTTAAGCATGAATCTTTTTGATGAGGGGTAAATAACATCATGAATGATAATAGAGTATCCCTTATTGTTTCCTTATTCGAAAGGCACCGTAACAATGAGAATGCAGTACCTATGGAAAAATACATGCGAAATCAATTTTCATTTTTAGGTATTAAATCACCACTAAGAAGTCAGTTAATGAAACAATTTTATAACGAAACTGGCATCTTAAACGAACCATTCTCTAATGAATTTGTTCTTTCTTTATGGGATGTAAAGGAAAGAGAATACCAACTTGCAGCACTCGATTATATCAATCGTTCTTTGAAAAAATTGGATGAAGAACATATTTCACTAATGGAAAAACTAATCACAACTAAATCATGGTGGGATACCGTTGATAACCTTGCTCAAAAGGCTGTTGGAAAAATAGCTAAAGATAATTCAGCTATCATAGATGACAGAATAGAAGGATGGGCATATGGTAATCATTTATGGCCAAAGAACTTCTCTTTTATTCCAACTGAAATACAAAGAAGATACAGATGAAGAATTGTTATATCGATACATTAAACATTTTGCCGATAGGAAAGAGTTTTTTATTCAAAAGGCTATTGGCTGGGCTTTAAGAGAGTACTCAAAAACAAATCCGAGTTCCGTACAACAATTTATTAATAACCATTCCCTTTCTAAATTAAGTGTACGTGAGGGTAGTAAATATATTTAATACATGATGAGCATTATGCCTGGATTTGTCACACTAAATCATGATGAATTCAGGCATAATATATAATTGATAGGTGGTTATATGAAAAGGGTTATTCAACAAGGACTTAGGAAAATGGGATACCATGGAGAAGATATTCAAGTAATGAAAGTTTCTGGTGGAGATATAAATGAAACTTTTTATGTTCCAATAGATAACGACCAATACTTTGTTAAATTGAATAGAGAGGTAAGTCCTGCGTTTTTTAACTTTGAAGCGGAAGGGTTAAATAAAATTAGAGAAACAAAATCCATTCGTGTGCCCAAAGTTTACGGAGTATATGAAGTGTCCCAGGTTCCAATGTTATGGATGGAATGGATAGAAGGAGAAAAAGAGAACCATACAGAAACATTACTTGGAGAACAGGTAGCAAAGCTTCATCAATGTGAAGGACCTGGTTATGGGTATAACAAAGAAAGTTATATCGGTAAACTAAAACAGAATAACAAAATAGTTCATAGCTGGATAACATATTATCGAGACTATCGATTAAAGGGACAATTAAGTATCGGTAGGAATAGGGGAACCATAAGGGGAAATAGGGAGAAGAGGCTGATTAAAGGGTGGTTATCCATTTCTAATTGATCCTTCTATACTTTATGGAGATCATGAATTTGAAATTGCTTTTACAGAATTATTTGGTGGTTTCTCCAGACAGTTCTATGAAGCATATCAATCAACATTCCCGTTAACGACCGATTATGAAGATAGAAAAGAATTATACCAACTCTATTATTTACTAGTCCATCTTAACCTATTCGGTGAAATATATGGTAGTTCCGTTGATCAGATATTAAAGAAATTCTCCATTTAAACTAGATTTAAAATTATGCATTTTCATTCAATCATTGAATATAAATATGTATTAACCATGTCCAAACGCCTATGGACGTCAACTATACTGACGGTCATAGGCGTTCTATGTAACAAAAGGATGCACCAAAACTTTAAAAGCTTTTACTCATGCATCTGCCCCTAAACTCCACTCATAAAATTCCTCTTTTTCAACTCATTTATTTCTTCCAAATAGGAAAGATAAGCATTTTCAATTTACCTTGTATAACCGACAACCAAGTGATTTCCAGTTATTCCATTATTCTCCGTACATCCTTACAGGTTTTAAGAAGAAAATAAACGTGATTAATTAATTACCTGGAGGAGTTAAAATGCGTAAAAAGCTTCTAATATTGCTGTTTGCAGTGACCCTTGCTTTTCCAGTAAGTGCACAAGCAGAAATAAAAATGTTTAATGAACCACCATTTGATTATTATAAGGTGTCTAAAGGAGATTCCTTTTGGTTTATCGCGAAACGTTATGGATTAGATTACCGAGAGCTAATGCGCTTGAATCCTAACGTGCAGCCGACAAATATGCAGATTGGATCAACCATACGTCTAAGAGGGAATGCGCAAAGCCCAGCATCCTTTGAACAGCAGGTAGCAGATTTGGTAAATGAAGAAAGGGCAAAGCATGGCTTATCCCCATTAATGCATCGAGCTGATATTAAGAATGTAGCAGAGAAAAAGGCAATGGATTTAATCAATTCCAATTACTTCTCCCATAATAGCCCAAATTATGGTTCACCTTTTAATATGTTAAAGACATTTGGAATCAGTTATCGAACAGCAGGAGAGAACATTGCAAAAGGACAAAAATCACCGCAAGAAGTAATGAATGCCTGGATGAATTCATCCGGACACCGGGCAAATATTTTAAAGCCTGAATTTGATTCAATTGGTGTCGGTTACTATCAAGGTGCCTGGGTACAAATGTTCACCGGTTCTTAACAGCATTAACAGAGAAAAGTCCAAGTTGGAAACGTACCATCCTGGACTTTTCTATGATGAATAATTAAAAAACAAATAGTTTAAGCAGCAGGAGTAGTTTCATCATCATCCTTGTTATAAATGAGTTGATTCGTGTTCCAATAATATAGTTTTGGCAATCCCCAATAAATCCACGCCTCTTGTAGTAAAGATCCTCCAGTAAAAAGTAATAGTTGCCAATCTAAATGTCTCATCTCAAACCTCCTTAATATAAATTATCCAAGTCATACTTGTCTTAGAACAAGGTATTAGAAACTCAAATAGTTACATTAAAAGGTTAGAAGTATCTAACATAGCTTTATCGGAATGATAAGTTAGAATCTCGGTTAAATGTTCAGCCATATAGTTCGGTATATGTTTTTAGAATACTGCTTCTAGTTTTGTAGGTTGATTTTATTACTTCAGAGTATTACACTTAAATTATACTATGATAACGCTTTCTTTAATGTTAAAAAAAAATAGATATAAAAGGGGAATATACAATGAAACTAGAAGGAAAAGTAGCGGTAGTTACAGGAGCAGCATCCGGTATGGGTAAAGCAATTGTAGAATTGTATGCAAAAGAAGGGGCAAAAGTTCTCTTGGCTGATATTAATATAGAAGGTGCAGAAGCGGTTACAAAAGATATTATCAGTCATGGTGGTAAAGCTAAAGCTCTTAAAGTAAATCTAGCAGAATTATCGGATATAGAAAATATGATTGATACAGCAGTTAGTGAATATGGAACACTAGACATCCTTGTAAATAACGCTGGAATTATGGACAACATGGAACCGGCTGGTGACATTGTTGATGAAAAATGGGATTTGATTTTTGATATAAACACAAAAGCTGTCATGCGCGGCATTCGCAAGGCATTGCCAATATTCTTGGAAAAAGAAAAAGGAGTAATTATTAATACTGCTTCAACAGGTGGGCTTAATGGTGCTCATGCGGGGGCAACATATGCAGCATCAAAACATGCTGTTGTTGGTTTGACGAAAAATACTGGCTTTATGTACGCGAACAAAGGAATCCGCTGTAACGCAATTGCTCCAGGCGGTGTAAAAACAAACATTGGTTCGACAATGCTAAATATTAATGAATTTGGAGCAAGTCGCACCAAATTGGCTCAAGATGTTATGCCACGAATGGGTGAACCTGAAGAAATTGCAAAAGTTGCTTTATTCTTAGCTACTGAAGAAGCTAGTTTTGTGAACGGTACGGTGGTCACAGTAGATGGTGGCTGGACAGCAGCATTTTAAATACTAAATTCAATCGGGTTACTCCGTTATCAGAAAAGGTAGCGGAGCTTTTTTACTTCTGGAATGTGATTTAACCCTTAGTTGAAAGGAGATAGGGATAAATAGATGGTTTAATAATCCACTGTTATTTATTATGAATTTCCTAGTTTACATAATCTTTATTATAAGAAGTTGTAGCAATAACAATTAAAAATATCTCATAATTAAAGTATACTTGTGATAGTGAGACAAAATTAAAATTTTAACTGATATATTTAGTTGAATGGAATTTTTAACTTATCGATACGATTCTTTATATTTGGTAGTTTTACAATTTCAGCGCTAAATTAAATCGATTAGAAAAATACAGCAAAATCAAATTGACTTTGCTGCTTATGTATGTCGTTCTATTCCGTTCCAAGTATTGCTATCGGATTAAAGACTTCAAAATGAATATGTTCTTCATTAACATCCCATTGTTGTAACGCGCCGTTAATAGCTTTCATAAATGGTATTGGCCCGCAAAAATAAAACATCGCATCTTTATTAGGAACAAATGTTCTTATTAGATCTAAATCAATAAAACCTTCTTTGTCAAAATTGCCATTGTTTCGATCAACATCTGTTGGTGCATCGTAACAAACGATAGATTTTAATGTAGAATGACTTTCAGCTAATTGCTTTACATGATCCTTAAACGCGTGTGTTTGACTGTTTGTGGTTGCATGGATGAATATGACTTCACGCTCAGGTTGTTCCACTGTAACTGTATTTAACATGCTTATTAACGGTGTAATTCCAATTCCTCCACTGATAAGAACCAAGGGAAAATCCTGTTCCTGATTATCTTGCACAAAGTCTCCAGCTGGTGCAGAAATATCAATGGAATCACCTTCATTTATTTGTTCATGCAAGAAATTGGATACTATGCCTTCCGGTGCATTATTACTTGCATCCTCTCTTTTTACACTTATTCGATAATAATTCTTTCCAGGTGCGTCAGATATGCTGTAGTGTCTAATATGGGTATACTCTTCTCCTGGTATACGCGCCTTTACTGTAATATATTGCCCAGGTTGATAAGTAGCAATCTTCTTCCCATCTGCAGGCACTAGATAAAAAGAGGTTACTTCTTTACTTTCTGGTTCCTTTTTCTGTACGGTGAATGCTCGAAAACCATCCCAACCACCAGGTTGTTCGCGTGCTTCTTCATATAATTTGTTCTCAATCTCAATAAAAGCATCAGCAATATAATTGTATGCTTTGCCCCATGCATCCATAGTTTCATCTGTCGCTGTTTCTCCTAGAACATCTTTTACTGCTTCCAGTAGCGTTTCTCCAACTAAAGGATATTGATCGGCACGAACACCGATGGCTCGATGTTTTTCGGTAACTCTCGTTATTACAGGCATGATTGCGTCGAGATTGGTAATATGTTCCCCGGCTGCATACACCGAATATGCTAATGCTTCTTGCTGAATGCCGAGCTTTTGGTTAGTTTGATTAAACAAATTATATAGTTCAGGAGCTTTAGAAAAAAGCAGTTCATAAAATTTTAATCCGATCTCTTTGCTATGCTCTTTTAATACAGGGGCGGTTGATTGAACAATTTCTACTGTCTTGTCATCAAGCATCGACGTATCACTCCTTCTATTACTTTACAGACTTATTCTTCCCCCCTAAAACTAGATTATGAAACAAAAACACAGCCTTACTAAGTTCTTAGCAAGACTGTGTTTAGTTTAATGGGCGTCGATTGTCGCTTCGTAAAACTCTAGAAGTTGTTGTGACGCATTATCCCAAGCGTATTTCTCAGCTTCTTCCCTCGCATGTTTCTTCATTTGTTGTAACGTTTCATCATCTTCTATGACACTGACCGCTTTCATCAAACTTTCTATGTTTTCATTTTCAAAAAGCACGCCGGTTTCACCATCTCTGATTTGTTCCATGGTAGGACCGCTTTTAGCTGCAATGACTGGTAATCCAGAAGCCATCGCCTCAAGAATAACCAAACCTAACGTCTCTGTGACAGACGGAAAAACGAAAGCATCCGCTGAAGCAAAGGCTTGGGATAATTCCTTCCCATGTAAAAATCCTGTAAAAATGGTATTCGTTCCCTTGAATTGTTGCATTAAAGAATTGCGTGCGGGGCCATCTCCGATAATAGCTAAGGCTATATCATCTCTTTCTTCTAACAAGGGTTTTATTTTATGTATTTCTTTTTCAATAGCTAGTCTACCTACGAATAATAATAATTTCTTTGATTGATCTCCTCGTGTTAAACGATTTCGCATTTTTTTACTGTAAAACTCTGGATGATGATTCACAGTATCTACTCCACGCTGGAGAACATGGAGTTTTTGAATCCCTTGCTCTACTAACTCTTTTTCGATTGTTTCGGATGTACACAGGTTTAAATCCGCAGCATTATGAAGCTTTCGTATATATTTCCATAAGATTGGTTTCCCAGGTTTATAAATCTTATAATAGTCCAAATATTTGGGTATATGAGTATGGTATGAAGCAAGTAATGGGACGTTTAGTTTTCTTGCGTAATTAACAGCAGATGCTGCAATTAATACAGGGTTTGCTGCATGAATAATATTCGGTTGGAACTCTTCTAACAATGTTTTTACCTTTTTAGATGGCAAAGCAAATTTTTTATATTGATAAAATGGTAATGTAATCGGTTTAATCCCTTCCACGCGCGCTCCCTCGTATTCAGTAACACCTAAATCTGGAGCAATGACTAATACTTCGTGACCGATTGTTCGAAAATATTTAATTGCTTGGGTAAGTCTAGTAACTACCCCATCTGTGGAAGGTAAAAAAGTTTCTGTAACGATTGCTATTCTCAAAACGATTTTGACACCTTCTTATTTCTAGAATCTATTTTTACCTTGAGGTAAATCTCATAACCTCTCAAGAATAAACTGATTCTATTATAGTACATATTTTATTATTACAAAATTAAAAGGTGATTTTTAACCTAAACTTTACATGAAGCATCCCCTACTCCATAGCAACAATCTTTGTGAAAAGATGTATCCCAATATACGAGAGTTCAATGTAGTAGATGAGCCTACTACCTCATACTGCATTTTGTAGACTCATCTATGCTCACTACTTAAGTCACTCAGCCTTTAATTTATTTCTCGTTTAGGTAATGGCTTTTTTGCAGGTCCTTCAATAACATCTCCAGTATAAGAGAATCTAGATCCATGACATGGACAATCCCATGTTCTGTCTCCTGAGTTCCATTTGACTTCACATCCCAAATGGGTGCAGGTTGTATCTACCATATGGAGCTTTTCTTCGCTATCTTTGTATACACCTGTTCTTTTTCCTTTAACGCGGATTACCGTAGCATCATCTGCCTTCAGATTATCTATATTGCTACCCGTATATTCCAACTTACCTTTAATTAAATGTTTGGCTACATCGGCATTTATTTCCATGAATTTCTTCACAGCAGGATCTGCCTGGAATCTAGAAGGGCTATATAATTCCTGGTATTTATTCTCTTCATTTAAGATTCTATCGGTTAAAACCTTTGCAGCAATCGTTCCATTGGTCATCCCCCATTTTCTGAAACCTGTTGCAACCAATACAGCCTCTTCGTTTTCTGTAATTGGCCCGATATATGGCATTTTATCTAATGTTGTTAGATCTTGGGCTGACCACCTATACTCCATCTGTTGAACATGGAAGTGATCCTCTGCGAATTTCTGAAGTGCCTCATAATGATCCATGGTAGATTTTCCTTGACCAGTTTTATGATTTTCCCCACCAATTAACCAAAGTTCCTTTCCATCATCCTTGGTTGATCGAATAGACCTCGTTGGGGACTCGGCGTTAATATACATTCCTCCGGGATATTTTTCATCACTAGTTACCGCTACCACATAAGAACGTTCAGGGTACATTCGGGAAAAATAGAAGCTCTGTTTGTCATAAAATGGAAAATGTGATGCAACAATAATGTGATTGCAAGTAATCCGCTTCCCTTCTCTTGTTAAGATAGCTGGCTCTTTATTATATTCGATATCAACCGCTGTCGTATTTTCAAAAAATTGTACCCCATTTTTCACACACGCTTCTACAAGTGCCTTTAGGAACTTTAATGGATGAAATTGTGCTTGGTTCTTCATAATTAATGCTGACTTTACAGGAATATTCAGTGGGATTTCATCAACTAATTCACTCTTAATGCCTATTTCATCATAGGCCTTTTTCTCCTTTTGCAGCTGAAGGATATAGGAGTCAGAATTCGTATATATGTAGGCATCTTCTTGATTAAAATCACATTCAATTCCCAATTCGCTAACAGTCTCTTCGATGAATTTTTTAGCTTCTGTTGCAGCTTCATAATATAAGGAAGCTTTTTCAATGCCAAAATGGGAAATAAACTCATCATAAATTAATCCATGTTGAGCTGTGATCTTTGCAGTAGTATGGCCAGTAGTTCCATTTAAAAGCTCTCCTGCATCTAATAAAACTACTTTTTTATTTTGTTTGGAAAGTAAATAGGCTGCTGTTATTCCTGTAATCCCTCCACCGACAATACCAACATCCGCTTCTACATTTTCCTTGATAGATGGAAAAGATGGTAATTTGACAGTATCACGCCAGGAAGGTTCTGGGAATTTCGGTAGTTGAAAATCGGTCACGACAGTATCATCCCTTCTTCAATTGTTAATTTTATTGTTTCCATAAGAAGGAAAATTTATAATCGAAGTACCTTACAGTAGCCACCGGTAGTTTATGACAAAATAAAAATGGCCTATCAATTTTCTTTGATTGATAGGCCATATCTTTACTGTAATATGCTACTATTAGTTTCGTGTATTTCGAGCACTGGATTTACCTTTTGCTCTTCTCTGTTCATCTGGGCGTTTGGCTTTGTTATTCTTTTCTTTTGGGGCATAAGAATCTTTAACCATTTGATTCCCTCCGTCTCACTAGGTTGAATTAGATATTGTTGTTTCACTTAAATGATAACAACAATAGGCAATATTAGATTAACCGTAATAAGCCCTTTTATGTATTTACAAAGACGAATATATCATAAAATAACTGCAAGTCCCTTTAAAAATCATCTTAAGTAATTTAAGATAATCTACATCTTTATTGTATTTTCTCATACAATTCTTGTAGAGGTGATGAAAAGTGGCGAGAGTCAAATATACAGACAGTGACGTTGCTTTAATGGCAAGGATGATGAGAGCAGAAGCAGAAGGTGAAGGACAACAAGGGATGCTCATGGTAGGTAATGTTATCGTTAATCGTTTAAAAGCAGATTGTTTGGATTTTCAAGACTTAAAGACCGTATCGGATGTCATCTATCAAGTGCAAGGTGGAAACTACTCCTTTGAAGCGGTACAAAAGGGAAACGTTTTTTATAACAGAGCAAGAACGGCAGAAAAAAGATTGGCCAAACAAACATTAGACTATTGGCGAGAACATCCATCCAAATATTCACTTTGGTACTTTAATCCCTATGCCCCTTGTCCACCTACATGGTACGATCAACCATTTGCAGGCCAATATAAGGAACATTGCTATTATGAACCACAAGCGAACACATGTGAGGGTGCTTATAGGTGGTAAAAATTTACAAATTAAATCGTTTGCTTCTTTTCAACTCCACATAGCCTTATAGCAAAATTTTTATGAAGGTATCCACTATTTATATCTTCAAAATAATCTTCCATCCTATAAAAAATTGAAGCGTTTCTTTTATTATTTACGCGTGATTAAGAAATCAACTCATAAAGCACAGCATGTATATATATGCTGTGCTTATTGGATTGACTTACGAATCATTTTACATATCGATAATCCTATCCCTATGCTAATACAAATTCCAATACCAAAAAATCCAAATCAAATACAAGTTGAGAATACTTAATAAAGAATAGTAAAGACGACCAAAAATACTCCAATATCTTCTTCGCCAAAGACTAATGGTTAAGATGAGCATAGTAATTCCTAGGATAGTTAAAAGATAAGGAATACTATCTAAAATGGGCATCCATACAGGTGTAATACCTAGTGCTTCTTTGGGTAGTTGATAAATTGGATCTACTTCTCCAGATATTGCAACCCCTACTACTAACAATAAAAGTAGGAGCCCAGTTGCAATGGCCAATCCCTTCCCTAAAATGGTTCGTTTACATGGAGATGTTTTTCTTCTGATTAATGCTTTGATTCCCCAAGATACGATACTTCCCAAAAAAAATAGAATAACCAGGATTAGAGATGAAAACGTAAAGCCACTTGAAGCATACCAGGGTGCTTTTGAATATGTCATTGGGCCATCGGTTGTTATCATCGTATTCCCATGGGAATCTGTTTGAAAGACAATCATATTAAATTCACCATAAGCATCCATTGGTGGTTCTTGTCTTGTGTTTTGATAAATTCCTGGTTCAATTTCAACAAATTGATTGTTTACGCCATTCTGAGTTACTAATAAATAACCATCCTTATCTAGTTGAACCTGAATAGTTCCCATAATGAGGCTGGTAATCCTATCAGCATTGGTAATGCTTTTACGATTTTGATGATATTCACCAACATATTGTGCTGTATTCTCCCCATTTGTAGAAGGGATGCTTACGTTTTTCTCGATAGGGAAATAATGATCCATAAAAGCCTGGAAAAGCTCTGTATGAGTGAGATAGTTATGACCGCTATAGGAGATAAATAGACCGATATTCTCTTGAGGTAATAAATAAAGTCCGGTATCAAACAATGCCGTACTTCCAGCATGATGAAGAATTCTTTTTCCATTCACTGTCTTTTCCATAAACCCTAATGCCACCCCATCTAAAAGCGTATGATGGGTAAATTGTTGTTGAAACATTTGTTGAACGGTATCTTTTTCTAGAATCTTTTCTCCATGTAAACTTCCACCTTCAAGATAAACTTGCATAAACGTAGCCATATCAGTAGCCGTGCTGCTCATTCCCCCTGCAGGCGCAGGAACAAACTCAAAATTACCTTCTTTGAATTCCCCATCGATATATCTGTAGGCCTGTGCTAGATTCGTAGAAAAATCTTTTGGTAATGGTTGACGGAAGGTACTGTAGTCCATTTCCAGTGGCTTAAAAATATTCTCCTTCACGTATTCAGCATAGGGCATTCCGGAAACATGTTCTACAATATACCCAGCTAAAGCCGTACCATAATTTGAATAAGCCAGTACTTCACCAGCAGGAAATATACGTTCTGGCCTATATTCACGAACATATTGAGAAAGTGGAGGCATCTCTTCAGCGGAAAGTCTAAAGATAGAACTTGAATAATCCTCAAAACCGGGTGTGTGAGTCATTAAATCCATTAGCGTGATTGGCTTTGGTTTTGTCTGATTAGAGCCCACTGCAAGTTTCTCCGGAATTTCAACGTCTAGATATTGATTAATATCTGTATTCAAACTAAGTTTACCTTGCTCGACAAGCTGCATGATTGCCGTCCAAGTGAAGAGCTTGGATACAGATCCTATTCGAAACATCGTTGTTTCTGGATCTACCTTTACTCCCTCCCTGATATCGGCAAAACCATATCCCTTTTCAAATATGATTTCCCCATTAGAAACAACGGAAACAGCCAAATTTGGAATATGTTCTTCGTCGACTTTATCCCTTAAAAATTCATTCATAAAATGTTCCATATCTGATAAGTTACTAGCTTCAGCTGCAATGGCAGAGCGACTATCAACCATGACAAAAACCAATAAAATAAAAACAACAATGATTGTCTTAAACATTCTCAAAACAGGTGAGTCCCCCCTTTTTTTAGAAGACCACTAAGTGTTGGAAGTGTTCGATTTAGCGTATATAGAAGTATCATAAGTACACAAAAGTGAGCAGCAATTAGTAACCTATTGAAATCATTTCTCCTTCTTTTGTAAATATGCCGATGAAATCACATCTTTAGCCATACTATCTAACAGTTCTACTCCTTTTTCTTCATGAAACGCTTCTGGAAGCATTCCACCAGCAACCATGACAGAAAGACCGGTAGTAAAGATTCGCATTTTCAAGAAAATCGACTGTAACTCTTCCTCAGAAAAGCCTTCCAAATATTTATCCCCTTTCATTTGCTCTAACAACCCCTGCCCCATATCTTGATCATAGTTTTGAGTGAAATTATTTTGCTTCAGGACAAGATCCTGAAAGAGAACGGGATATTCTTTTGCAAAACGGAGGCTAGCTATCCCAATATCATGGAATGGCTGACCTGAGCTCACTTCTTCTAATAATTGATAACTTAATGTAATGATTCTTTCCATAACAGCTTCCGATAATTCTTCAATATTATTAAAATTGACATAGATAGGGGCTATCGAACTTCCTAAATGCTCCGCTACTTTTCTAATCGTAATATTAGACATCCCCTCTTTCTTAGCTATTTTGAATGCAGCTTCTATAATTTGTTCTCTAGAAAATTTCTTCTTTGGAGCCATTTTTACTTCCTTTCTTGATATAAATCATATGATATATATCGTTAATTATACTACAATATTTCGATTAGTAAATATTGATTTCAGAAAATTCTATACTAAAACACCCTTACTACCCATAATTAGATACTGCAATAAGGACCTTTCGTATAAAGTGACATCTTTTTAATAAATTAATCTTTCTTTAAAAGCAAAACAAGACAGGGTTTTATATCCTGTCTTGTTTAAGCGATAAGCAATTATTTTGTTTGTTGGATTAGATTTGATACCGGTGGTCGGGGTCGAACCGGCACTCCAGAAGGAACACGATTTTGAGTCGTGCCTGCCAATTCCGCAAGACTTACACTTGACTATGACCAATTATGAATTTTTTTAATAGGACCCAAAAAAGGTGTCAGTCCAACCACTTTTCTTACATCCCAAATTTCTGTCTTCGATGACCCGGACAACTGCATTAACGGCTTGTTCGGAGCATTAAATCTACTACTTGGTCCAACCTTCATTTTCATCACCTGCAAGCTGTACCATAAGGATACAGCACCGCTTGACATATCGTTTAACATCATCCATTGCCAAAATAAGTTAACTTCTTTTGGCATATTCATTCCCTAGCACTCCCTAATAATTTTCATGATGGAAACATTACTTCTCCATCTTCAGCTGTGTATATTGCGATAATTTCATTAGAAATAACGGAATGTTAATAATTTTATAAATATAAAAGACTTATTTGTTTATCTTTGTATAGTAGAATTGTAGAATAAAGGTTACACAATAAATATATTTATAGAAAGAAGGGTTCGCATTGGATCAAAAATTTGCAGGTCATACCTTAATACACTCTGTACCGTTTGGAAAGGAAATGTTGAAGAGCAGGTTAGTGATGGCTCCTATGACAAGAATGTTTTCACCAGATGGTGTCCCAGGAGAAGATGTTGCTCAGTATTACCGCAATCGTGCAGAAAATGGGATTGGACTCATTATAACGGAAGGGACAGCAATCAACCATCCAGCTGCAGTAGCGAGTGAAAATATTCCTCACTTTTATGGCGAGGACGCCTTAAATGGTTGGGCGAATGTAGTGAAGGAAGTCCATGAAGCAGGTGGAAAAATCATTCCACAATTATGGCATGTAGGTGCCGCACGAAAAGCTGGCAGTGTACCAAATATTGACGCTCCTCCTGTGAGTCCGTCCGGTTTTACTTTAAGAGGCAAAAGAAATGAAAAAATACATGCATTGACGGAAAATGAAGTAACGGAAATGATTGATACATACGCCGAAGCTGCAGCAAATGCAAAGGGCATCGGTTTCGATGGAATTGAATTACATGGAGCACATGGCTACTTAATAGATCAATTTTTATGGGAGTTAACAAACAAGCGTAAGGATGTGTATGGCGGAGATATAGGAGAGCGAGCAAAATTTGCGGCAGAAATTGTACGTGCATGTCGGAAACAAGTCGGACCAGAATTTCCAATTGTCTTTCGCTACTCACAATGGAAAGGAACCGATTACAAGGCGAAACTAGCTCAGAATTCGAATGAGCTTGAACAATTGCTCACCCCCTTGGTTGAGGCTGGAGTAGATATTTTCCATTGCTCCACTAGACGAATATGGGAGCCTGAATTTATAGATGAAGATAAATCACTAAACTTAGCTGGCTGGACGAAACGAATTACGAATAAGCCAGTGATTTCGGTAGGTTCCGTTGGGATTAACCGCGCATACTTGAGTAATCAGGATAATCATCATGTATCCATTGAAGAGAATCTACAAATTGTGGATGAAAAAATCAAGGCTGGTGAGTTTGATTATGTAGCAGTAGGCCGCGCGGTGCTAGCAGATCCAGAATGGGCAGTAAAACTGAGGAACGGTAAACTTAATCAAGTAATTCATTATACGAAGGAATCCGAGAAACATTTGATCTAATGAACATTTTTTGTAATGGGCGGTTGACCATCTCCTTTTAGAAGGGAGGTGGTAAGGATGACGACATTTGAAGCATTAAGCTTATAATAGTACAAACGAGTATTTCCCTACTAACAGGATTAACATTCATTGTAACTATTGTCGTCCTTCTAAATATAAAGAAATAACCGCCCTCCGACCAAGAATGCGGTTACTTCTTCGTAAATATATCCAACAAATGGTCAACCGTACTTTATACGGTCTGTAGTTGCCGGTACTGAGTAGTTCTAGTTCCAACTACTTAGTACCTATTCTTATTATTAATATAATTTTTGTGATTTATAATGTCAAATGTATCTAAGGAACAAATTCAGTGTTCTTTTCAAGAATAGAACTCGGAGGACAGTCCCCTGCTCCCCTCTCTTAAAAGGCCACACTTTACTTCAAACGAATTTCCAATCCAATTTGTAGGTTTAAGGGGTTAATTCCTGGATTAAGATTATATAGATCAAGTAGTGATACATCTGCATGCATCATAGCAATCGAATAGAGCGTGTCTCCTTCCTTAATTGTATAGTACTCGTTACCGAAATCAGCGTATTTGACTCTGACTTTGGATCCTATCTGTAAATCAAATGGATTCACGTTTGGATTCAATACATATAAGTCTCTTAAATCGATATCTTCATAGATACTGGCAATGTTGTAAAATGTATCGCCGGCAGAAACCGTATGATACCAATCACTTCCCGGATCTACAATAATTTCCGCTCCTATTCTAATATTATATGGATTAACCCCTGGATTCCACTCATATAGATCATAGATGGTTATGTTTTTATGAGATGCTGCAATATTCCAAAGTGTATCCCCTTCCTCTACTGTTACTGTAGATACCTCAGCGTGACTTTGACCTACACCTATTCCTAAGAGCATCCCTACAGCTAAAATCGATGTCATAAGGAATTTTAATTTTTTCATCATCATCCTCCTCGGTGTAAACTTCTCTGCATTATCCATTCCTTCTAACTTTGTAAAAGAAATGTATTAATTGTAACAGTTATGTAATATATGTATGTATTCCTTCAAGAGGTGGTGATGAAACATGCTCTTAGGTTCTATATAAACACCATTATTTAACTAATAAAAAAGAATAGGTTTACATGAACCTACTCTCCTTTTAACATGATACATAATATAATGTAGTGTCCCTCACTATTTAAATGGTGGACTGACCCTGAACTCCCCACCCACTCTATAATGTTGCCATTCATACGGTAGGAGTGCCTGATACTTCTTCTGTAAGAACCGATCATCGATTAGGGCGATCACGCCAGTATCAGAATCAGATCGAATAAGTCTTCCACCAGCTTGCAGTACTTTATTCATTCCAGGATATACATAAGCATAATCAAAGCCATTCTTTCCAACCGATTGGAAATAGTCCTTTATAATATTTCTTTCCAAACCAATCTGTGGCATGCCAACCCCGACTACGATAACACCTTGTAATCGGTCCCCTTTTAAATCCACTCCTTCAGAAAAAATTCCTCCGAGTACAGCAAAACCTACTAATCTTTCTGCACGATCAGACGTAAATTCTGCCAGAAAGTCTTCTCTTTCTCCTTCTGCCATTCCCACATCTTGAATAATAGTAGACACACTTGGGTAATTATCGGTAAATTGCTCATACGCATTTCTCATATATTGATAAGACGGGAAGAAGATTAAGAAATTCCCCTCCTTCTTATCTACTACCTCTTTCATAAAATGTACCATAGGTTCCAATGTCTTTTCTCTATCCCGATACCTCGTCGATAACGGCTCAATAATAACCTCTGTGTTTTCTCTCGCAAAAGGAGATGGAATAGAAATAACATAATCAGTGGATTGTCCACCAAGTAAATCTTTATAATAATCTGCAGGTATTAACGTTGCTGAAAAGAACACCCTCGCCTTAAATCCTTTCCCCATTTTATAAATTTGCTCGGATGGGTCTAGACAAAATAATTTCATATTTACTTCACTCTTGTGAGTTTCTACATAAGTTACAAATTGCTCATTGTATAGTTTAGCAATTTTCACGAAAGTTTGAGCGGCAAAATACGTCTCTAGTAACAAATCATGTTCCATCCTTACTAGCTCGATCTCCGCTTCCATGATGAATGTTTCTAGTAATTCTACTAGCTCTACCTCTAAGTCCTTGCGTAAATATTCCTCAGACTTCTTCACTTGTAGTAAATAGTCATTAATAGTTTTAGCCTTTGTAGCAAGGGGGCTATTTTTAAAGTCTCTCTTCAGCTGCAAAAAGTTGGATTTATTAATTGACGCAGAATACATTTCCCTTGCGCGATCAACTAAGTTATGCGCCTCATCTACTAGTATGGCCGTTTTCTTTTTCTGATCTTCCATCAACCGCTTCAACGATACTCTCGGGTCAAAAATATAATTATAATCACAAATGACGGCGTCCACTGCATAAGCTAGTTCAACCTGAAATTCAAAAGGACAAACCCGATGTTTTCTAGCGTAACGTTCAATAATGCCCCGATTTATCAGTTTCTCCTGCTCCAAAATATCAATAACCGCCCCATTGATTCGGTCATAAAAACCATCGGCAAATGGACAATTTTCACTCGTACAAACGGTTTCCTCTTGAAAACAAATTTTATCTTTAGCGGTTATTGTCAGGACGTTCATATCTAGACCGTGATCAATCAAAAGTTGAAATGCTTCTTCTGCAGCTGTTCTTGTGATTGTTTTTGCAGTTAGATAAAACATCTTCTCCAGTTTTCCTTCGCCAATTGCTTTGACAGCAGGAAAAATAGTGGAAATGGTTTTACCTATCCCTGTCGAAGCACTTGCGAATAATGTTTTTTTGTCATCAATCGTTTTATAGACGGCACCTGCAAGTTTACGTTGACCTTCACGATATGTCTCAAACGGAAATTCCAGGCATTTACTTGTCTTATTCCGCTCTTCTTTATGCTTTATTTTCACTTTTAAGAATGTAGCATATTCCTCCATTACTTTATATACGAAGGATTCCATTTCTTCCAATGTCATCACACGACGAAATTTTTTCTGTTCCAGCGTTTTCACTTGAACATACGTAAGTTGAATAGTCACCTCTGATAAATGATGGTCTCCAGCATAAATATAACCATAAAAAATTGCCTGTGCCCAGTGGACTGGATGTGTATTTTCTTCCACATCATCCAATAGATGTGCAGTAGACTTTATTTCATCAATGGTCACAGTCTCCCCATCTTTAAGCAATCCATCACAACGTCCATCTACAAGAACAACGAAATCTTCATAAGGAATTTCCGCTTCTACAAACACTTCTTTTTCATCTTGTTCCTGGTAGCTTTTTTGAATGAACTGATGGATTCTAGTTCCTTCTGTCATGGCCCGTATCCCACGAAATCCAGACTCAATACTGCCGCTACGGTATATATATTCTACTAAATTTCTTACTGATATTTTTACTACGTTAGTCATCCTATCACCTAAACTAATTATCAGCAGGAACAGACATCTAGTCAAATTTAAAAGAATGATATTAAATATAGTTATGGATTAACCTTTCATTAAACCATATTATTTGCAAGCTAATCTTAAAAGAAGTATGTTCAAGCTGGAGAGAAAATTGTTTCTGTTACAAGGAGGAGATCATGATGATGGAATATAAAGAACTTCATGAAGTAAATGATTGGGATCAAGCTTGGGAAGGAAGTGTGAAAAAGCCTATCCTCTTATTCAAGCACAGTACCACATGCCCAATAAGCGCAGGCGCTTTTCAACAGTATAAAACTTATCTGGAAACAGCCGATCAAGACATAAATTGTTACTTAGTAAAAGTAATTGAGGATAGGCCTGTGTCTAACCAAATTGCTGAAGTGACTGGTGTGAAGCATGAATCCCCTCAACTATTTTTAATCCAAGAAAAGAAAGTTCTTTGGAATACATCTCATTCGGATATCTCAGTTAAAAGTATTGATGACGCGGTTCAAAGTGTAGCACCATAATTCCACTTTTATCCCATAAAACAAAAACACCCACAAACATGGATATAACTTTGTTTGTGGGTGTTTAATCGTTTAATACATACCCTTCTTATAAAAATGCCTGCTGTCTATCCGGTTGCACTCTGTTTTGTTCTTACCAACAAAATACCCACTCCACTTACAAGCGCACTGACTCCCATAGCAATAAAGGCCACATTATAATCACCACCGAAAGCGGTAATTAAATAGCCGGTGATTACCGGAGACAAAAATCCTCCAAACGTAGAACCCATATTAATAATGGCAATGGATGAACCAATTACCTCTTTTTTTATTAATTTGTGTGGCCAGCTAAATAAAGTGACGTAGACCGCATTGGATGTAAGTGTAAAAAGAAACATTAGGCTAATGGATAAGACGAAGCTATCGGTCATGGCAAATGCAATACATGCTATTGCTGTTATAACAACCGCTATGAGAGCAAACCGCTTATTATTCTCCTTGAATACTTTTTTGACGATGAAGCTAGAACTTAAAGCACCAGCACTCATTAAAATAGCATTGATACTCAAAATAATACTAATAGTACTTAAATCCAACCCAAAGTTATCCTCATAGAGGGATGGTAACCAGGAAAGGTAGCCGTATAGAACAACATTGAGAAATAGTAAGGCAGCAAATAGGATAAACACATTTTTATCTTTAAAAACCATACGAATGGAGACCTTTCCCCCTTCTTTCCCTTTTTGCTGCATCTGTTTGTTTCGAGGAAAGAAGAAAAAAATCATAAGAATTGAAATCCCATATAACAAAGCTAGTCCATAATAAGCATAGCGCCAATCCATGTTTATTAATGTGGATCCTAAGGTAAACGCAAGTATCCCACCAATACCGGATGTGGCTAGGATTAATGACTGAACAAACATCTTTTGTTTAGGCTCAAATCTGTTGGAGACAACCTTAGCCGAACTTGTTGGAACTCCAGCATGACCCAGCCCCGCCACTAATCGGACCACCATCAGCAAAATCAAAGAACTGACAAATCCAAAGAAAAACGTTGCGACGAGGATCGTGCCTATCGAAATGATTAACACTTTTTTGGGGCCAATTTTATCAGAGAGCCAACCACTAGGAAATTGCATCACTGTATATCCAATGAAGAACATACTCATTAATAGACCTGACTGACTGGCATCTAAGTTTAATTCTGCCTTCATAGGGATGATTGCCGCAGAAATCATATTTTTATCCATATATGTCAATGCATAGCCAAACATAATGGAGATAATCAACATGATATTCTTTTTAGGCTTCTGTTGACTCATTTTTCCACCTCTAACGTTATAGTATGAAAAAAACACGTTGCCTTCATGTAACACTTCATCCTTTTAGTAATATCCTCAAAAGAAAATAGGATACATTGGCAGTAATATTTTTTTAAACGAATGCAAGTGGAAAATTCTAACTTCTACTCATATTGCTACAAAAGGTAAAATTGGTTTGGTCCAATGCCCTTAAATAATAAATTATCCATTTCTAACAGTTCTCCCCTTCTCTATGACAATGGTAGCTCCAAGCAGCGCGAGAACAAAAATAGCTAAAAATATTGGAAATAAATTCATACTATAACTTTGAAACAGGATTCCTACTAACGGAGGTAATACGGTAATTCCGACATAACCAGAAGCTACTTGAAATCCAATAATTCTACCTGAATCCCTCTTTCCAAACCTTCTTGGTGTTTCATGCGTCATAGTCGGAAATATCGCAGCACAACCAAGACCAATGAGTATAAATCCGACGTATAAAGCACTACCTGTTCCAACAGCAACTGTAACGATGCCTATAAGAAGGATTATTTCACTATAAAACAATATCCTTTGATTAGATAGCCAAAAAGTAATAAAACCAGAAATAATTCTACCACCAGTTAAACTTGCAAAAAATGTGGATATAATGAAGCTAGCAGTTACTGCGGATAATGACTTCGCTTCTATGATGTAACTACTACCCCACAAAAAGATGGTTCCTTCTAATCCGACATAAAACACAAAGGATAATATAGAAAATATAACTCCTTTTTGTCTCAATATTGTTCTAGACGTAGTTGTTTTTTCATCCGAATAAATAGATTCTTTTTGTTGATTTTGCTTCCAAAGAGTAAGAGAAAAGAAGAGAATAAAAACTAACGCTACTTGAATTCCACCTATAATTAAATATCCATTTCTCCAAGAGAAATCATGATTTAGTACAATCCCCATAATAATGGGACCTAACGTTGCTCCCACTCCCCAGAAAGCATGTAGCCAATTCATATGGTGTGCCTTGAAATTAGCAGCCACGTAGTCATTTACAGAGGTGTCAATGGCACCTGCTCCAAAACCTAAAGGAAGTGCTGCAATTATTAATAGATAGAAATTCTGAGTATACGCAAAAGATATTAATCCAATTGCAGTAAACAGTACACTCACAAAAACTAACTTGCCTGTTCCAATTATTTTAGTAATCCGATCAGTCTGCAAACTTGAGATAACCGTACAAATTGCAATCGTCATTGAAATAATCCCAACCGCACTATATACAACTTGAAATTCCCCCACCATCTCTGGCCAAGCTACTCCTAAAAGAGAATCAGGTAATCCCAAACTGATATAGGTGGCATAAACGATGAATATAAAAATAAATTTCCGCATTGTTTCCTCCGATTTGTTTATGTATATGACTCAGACGATAAAACAGAGCCCCTATCTGCCATAGCGACTGAATGTTACATTATAACAAAAGTGCTAGAACAATTCCTCTATTAAATGAAAAGTAGGAAATACGAATAATGTTACATAGTGGGAACAGTTAATCGGAGTAGTAATTAATCTCTCTAATTATACGGTTCATTTAAATGATGTTAAGATAAAGTTAATAGGAATTAATGACGAATTTGGAGGGAAAAGACTCTATTTTCTTATCATCTAGAAATTATTAAGAGGAATTAAACTAATACAAAGGTGGGTTCAAATTGAACAAACACGTACTAGTCTCTGGCCGAGTTCAAGGAGTAGGTTTTCGTTATTCGGTCCAGCGGATTGCCTTACAGCAAAATATAAAAGGCTGGGTACGCAATAACCCAGATGGAAAGGTTGAATTAGAGGTAGAGGGAAGATCTGAAGACGTTCATACATTTCTTAAAAAGATGAATAAAGGTCTTAACCCTTTTATTCGCATGGACGAGATAGATGTACTGTCCACTTCTGAGGACCAGGGATATAAAAATTTTTCGATAAAATACTAGATTGTCTCCTTATATTTTCTATAAGAACCCTGGTTTAATTAGGACATAGATTCCATTATTTACATAGAAATCGGAAGAATCAGCTAAAAATAGATAATAAAGGAACCTATGTCCATAAACTTCGGAATAAAGAGTTTATTTTTATGTGTCAGGCCGCTTCGATATGATTCATATAACTCATCACTAAAACGAAAACCACTATCCTATCTGTCCTCGAAAAACTTCCGGTTCAGTTCTATATATTCATTTTCCTCTTCAGGAACTTCATCTTCCATATAAATTGCTTCTACTGGGCAAACAGCTTCGCATGCTCCACAGTCTATACAAATATCCGGATCGATATAAAACATATCTTCCCCTTCTTCAATACAATCTACAGGACAAACTTCCACACATTCTCCGGCTTTTTCTGTTTTACAGGGTGATGTGATGATAAATGCCAACTATATCTCCTCCTACATATACAATTACTCTTTGTTAGTATAACTGATTTTCTTAAAAAAATAAAAGATTCATCTTTTTTATGATTTATCATACTATTTACTATAATATGGCACAGGGGTGAGAAAATGGAAATTACCGTAAGACCGGGGGATTCATTATGGTACTATAGTCAGATTTTTGGGGTCCCTTTGATCTTAATCGAGGCTTCAAATCCGAACATTACACCTGCACAATTGTATGTAGGTCAAAACATCCGTATTCCTGGTTTTGTAGCGAAATCATATACCGTACAGCCCAATGATTCATTATGGACCATTGCAATGAGTAACCATATTCCACTGGATATGTTGCAATTATTGAATCAAAAAATTAATCCAGCTTATTTGCAAGTAGGCCAGCCCCTTATAATCCCTGAGCGTATCACAAATTTAGTAGTGACTGATGTAAACAATTATACGTACGATAAGATGGTGCAGGATATAAACCGTCTTATTTCTATTTATCCATTCATCGCCAGACAATCCATTGGTCATTCCGTTATGGGAAAAGATATTATAGAGTTACAACTGGGAATCGGGTCGAAAGAAGTTCATGTTAATGGATCTTTTCATGCCAATGAATGGATTACAACACCAATTATCATGAATTTTTTAAATGAGTATGTTCTCTCCTTAACAAATAATCAACCGATTCGTGGTCTTCAGATGCTTGCTTATTTCAATAATACAAGACTTTCCCTTGTTCCTATGGTCAATCCAGATGGTGTTAATTTAGTTATAAACGGTGCCAGTGCTGCCGGAAACCGTCGTGATGATGTTTTAGCTATCAATAATCAGAATGATGATTTCTCTAATTGGAAGGCAAATATCAATGGTGTGGATTTAAATAATCAGTACCCTGCTTTATGGGAAACCGAAGCTCAACGAAAACCGACTACTCCTCAACCAAGAGATTTTCCAGGAACTAATCCATTGACAGAACCTGAAGCAATTGCAATGGCACAATTAGCGCAGCAACGAAATTTTCAAAGGATGAATGCATTCCATACTCAGGGAGAAGTAATTTATTGGGGGTTCCAAGGTCTGGAACCACCTGTGGCTGAATCTGTTGTGAATGAATTTAGCAGAGTAAGCGGATATAGGCAGGTAAGGTTTGTGGATAGTTTTGCGGGGTATAAAGATTGGTTTATTCAAGAGTTCAGAAGGCCTGGATATACAGTAGAACTCGGTAGTGGCGTTAATCCTTTACCAATCAATCAATTTCCTGAAATATACGAGGAAAGTTTGGGAATAATGCTTGCTAATTTATATTTATAGGTGTTAACCATCCCAAATACGGTTTAAGGAAACATTATTCTTCTCATGTTTCAATAAAAAAACGTCTGGATTACGTAATTCTTTCCATTGTTCAAATCCATAGTTAGAATCAAACATCTTAAACACAATGGCTAATAAATTACCATGACTAACTATAATGGTGTTAGTTATGGAATCATCCTCCAATACCGATGTTACCACTTGATTTGCTCGGGTACTTACTTCACTTGCAGATTCTCCACCAGGGAGTTTATAATCAGGGTCTTGGAAGGAATGTTCTAATACATCCAACCAATCATCTAAAGGTTCCTCACTTAGAATACGTTCTTTTAATCGTTGATCAATGCTTATTGATATATTATGTTCTTCTGCATATGGTTTAATTGTCTCAATTGCACGTAAATAAGGGCTCGAAATAATTTTATCTATAGAGATATTTTGTTGCTTAAAAAATTGACTGAGTTGTTTTGCTTGTGTGATACCGGTTTCTGTTAATGGTGAATCAATATGCTGTCCATAAGCAGAACAATGCCTAACAAAATAGATTTTTTTCAACATAATCATTCCCTTACCTTTAGACTTACCCTTAATATAACAGAATTTATCTGAATTGGAAAACTATAAAGAAAAAACTCGGAAAACTTCTCATCCGAAGTTCCGAGTTTTTTTACATTTATTCTACTTCTGTAAAATAGTCCTTTAAAAAACCACCTATACGGTTGCTATTATCTACAATAAAATAGAACTCATCTGTCTCATTTTTAACGTCATATACTTTTCCAGGTGTTAATTTATTATCTACTTTAAACTTTTTAGCATTTGCGTGTACACACTTGATTTGTTTTATTGTTTCTTTCGTTTCCCATTTTAAATGCATCATTTTTTACATCCCGCTTCCTAGTTTACATAATAATATTATCTTAAACTTCATTTGTTAAATAAGTATAAATAGTTAGAATATCCTTTTTCTTCCATTTGTTCTTTAGGAATAAATTTCATTGCAGCAGAATTCATGCAATAACGCAGCCCACCCGCTTCTTTCGGGCCATCTTCAAATACATGGCCAAGATGAGAATTAGACTTTCTGCTTCTTATTTCGGTACGAATCATTCCGTGTGATTGATCCAACTCTTCTTGAACCTGATATGGATCAACTGGTTTAGTAAAGCTTGGCCAACCGCAGCCTGCATCAAATTTATCTTTAGAAGAAAATAGAACTTCTCCAGAGATGATATCTACATAAATTCCTTCTTTTTCATTGTCCCAATACTCATTCTGATAAGGTCTTTCCGTACCATTCTCCTGCGTAACATGGTATTGGATTGGGGTTAATGCATCTTTTAATTTCGATTTGTCTACATTCATCCCCCATGTTGATTTAATAAAGTCTTCTCTTCCAGATCCTTTTTTATATAAGCGATAATGGAAGGATTGTTTTTTGTAATAGTCCTGATGATTTTCTTCAGCTGGATAAAAAGTTTTAGCAGGTAGAATCTTTGTAACAACAGGTTTGGAAAATTTCCCACTGGAAGCCAAATTTTGTCTAGATTGTTCGGCTATTTTCTTTTGCTTGTCGTTGTGATAGAAAATGGCTGTTTGATAAGATTCACCACGATCATTAAACTGACCACCAGGATCTGTAGGGTCTATTTGCTGCCAGAACGTATCAACAAGCTGTTCGTAAGACATAATATTCGGATCAAAAGTAATCTGAACCGCTTCTACGTGGCCCGTCGTGTTAGAACAGACTTGCTCATACGTTGGATTTTCTACATCCCCGCCAGTATATCCAGATACGACACTTTCAATTCCGGGCCTCGTATCAAATGGTTCTACCATGCACCAGAAGCAACCACCAGCAAATGTTGCTTTCTCTAAATTAGAAGTCATTTCAATTCCTCCATTACTGCAAGTATTTAGTTCTATTTTTCCTTTTTTTGTAGTAAAAATCAAGTTCTGCGTTTTATTCGTTCAGATAAATAACTTTGGTGTTGATTGACCAGTTCTCTTTCTAGGTTTTTCTTGCTGATTTATATCCTCGTTTTCTATTTCCGTATCATCTTCAAAGTCGGTTGATTCAATCTCTTTTACTTCTTCCGTATCTTCAGAGGGTTCATCATCATCAAGTTCTTTAAATGCCTTCATCATTCGGTACATTGCTGGAAGATTCTTCACCATTGGCCCATATTCCTGAATGATTGGTGCAGTTGACTGAATAACATGCAATACTTGCTGGACATTTGATAGGGTTTTAGAAAGCCCACCAGCCCCCCTGCTAGCTATTTCTGTTGTTTGCGGGCCTTTTCCTAGTACTTTTTGAAGCAGATTGGTACCACTACTTCTTGAATTAGGAATATTTCTAGGTGGTCCCATCATAAATCCAGTTGGCCGTTGATTTTGACGCATGGGATATCGGTTTGGTGGTCTTTGAGTTGGAAATAACATATACGTTTTCCCTCCACTTGCTCTAATTATAAACACCTAACTTATTTTACGTAATTAATTGAAAAGTGTGTAGGCAGAGAAGCTATTGGCGATTAGTTAACTAGTCGGCAATTTATCTCTTTTCTATATATATTTCCTGGGCAAGCGCAATAATCAACAAAAAGATCATTTATTTTGATGTTTTTTGCCGAATTAAGAGGAAGATTGTAAATATTCTTGTGTACTCCTATATACCAAATAGGAAAGGCCCTTTAATCATGGCCTTTCCTGCTATAAAATATATATTTCCCATAGTTCATCGAAAACAGTGAGTGCATTGCTAAATGGACTATTCCATTCTAAATAGTTGCTTATTTCATGATAATCTGATGAGTATTTTGGGAAATTATGATCGTAAAATGCCCAATCCGCTAACCTGCAAGGATCATCGGGCTGTTTCTTTCCTCTGTACGTTATTAAAAATTGATAGAACGATCTCAATTTCTTTCCCCCTATAATTAAACTGTTTCCTGGTTCATGTATGCTTCATGTTTTTTTAGTTTTTTTCGGTGTACCCTTTTTGCTAATCCAATACTGATTTCATATATCACAATCAATGGAATGGAAACAAGTAGAGGTAATACAAAGTCCGGTGGTGTAATCATGGCACTAACAACAATCAAAATAAAATAGGCGTATCTTCTGGACTTTTTCATGAACTCAGGTGTTAATATTCCAATACTGGTTAAAAACATAACAATTACTGGTAATTCAAATAAAATGGCTAATGGTAATGTTACTCTCAGTAAAAATTTAAAATAGCGATCGACGGTAAACATTACTTCAAACATGCCATTATTTAAATTGAGAACAAAAGGTATGATGAATTCGGTAAATAAGAAATACCCAAAAACGAGGCCACCTATAAACAATATAAATATAATTGGTACATAGGATAGAGATGCCCTTCTTTCTTTAGGTGTAAGACCTGGTTTCACGAATGCCCAGAACTGATAAGCCAAGATAGGCATGGTTCCAGCTATCGCAATAACACCAGCCATTGAAAAGTAAAGCCATAAAATTTCTCCAGGACTAATAGCTGTTAGTTGAAAGCCTAAATCATTTGCAAAAAACCAATAAATATCTTCTACATAAATAAACCCTACAATAAAAAATAGGATGAAGAAAACAGCAGTAATGATTAATCTGTTTCTCAACTCTGATAAATGACCAACGACATCCATTTCTTTTTCCTTCTTGTTTGTTTTACTGTCTTCTCCCAATACTTCTCACTCCTTCTTTAAGCACAAAAGAAGATGTAAGGTAACATCCCTACACCTTCCAAATGAATAAGTATTTACTTTGTTGTGTCATCATTAATGCCTTGTACAGCTTTCTTAAATTCCTTTAATGAAGAACCAAAAGCTTTCCCAATTTCGGGCAATTTGGAAGGACCAAAAATTACTAAAGCAACAAGTAAAATTAAAATCAGTCCTGGAAATCCAATACTCATTGTCATCACTCCGAAAGATTATTTGCTATTTTTGTCTGTAACGATTGCTTTTGCATCTTCCATTTCTTCTTTAGCGTCACTCGTTAAATCATTTGCTGATTTTTTAAATTCTTTCAAAGTTTGTCCAGCAGCCTTCCCAATTTCAGGAAGTTTTTTCGGACCGAATATAACTAAGGCAATAATTAGAATTAAGATTAAACCTGGTACCCCTATACCTGCAAGTCCCATTCCGCACACCTTCTTATCTATAGTATTGAAATTATGAAAACCTTTTTATCATATAGTAACATGTACATATTCAAATAAACAAGTAATACTCCTCAGCTATTTCCGGTCATATTGTAAGAAATAGTAATCATATCGATTTTTCTCATCTTTTTCCCCTTTTATTTTAGAGGAAAGATTCCATTTCTCTTCTTCAAAAACTGGAAAATAGGTTTCGCCTTGGAACTCTTCATCAATCCATGTAATATACATCCGGTCGGCAAAAGGTAATATTTGAGTAAAAATATTTCCACCACCAATGATAAAAAATTCCTCCTCTGGCTGTTCTTTGTTCCACTGTAATACCGTAGTGATATCATGAATGACTTCTACACCCTCTGGAAAATCTATCTTACTTTTTGTAAGAACCACGTTCCTTCGATTGGGTAAGGCTCTTCCAATAGATTGGAAAGTTTTTCTGCCCATTATGATTGTATGGCCAGTAGTTTTTTGCTTAAAGAATTTGAGGTCATTTGGCAGGTGCCATGGCAAATCATTATTGGCCCCGATAATACGGTTTTTATCCATTGCTACTAAAAGTGACAGCATATTAATCTCTCCTTATCTTTTGTTAGACAGCAATAGGAGCTTTAATCGCTGCATGTGGGTTATAATCAACGATGTTAAAGTCATCTATGTCGAAGTCAAAAATTGATTGTTTCTCTTTGTTTATTTCTATTCTGGGTAAGTTTCTCCTATCTCGATTAAGTTGTGTCCTCACTTGGTCCACATGATTAGCATAAATATGAGCATCTCCTAACGTGTGTACAAACTCCCCTACATCTAAGTTACATTCATGAGCAATTAAATGAGTTAATAGTGCATAACTGGCAATATTAAAAGGAACTCCTAAGAAGACATCTCCACTTCTTTGATATAACTGACAAGATAATTTCCCATCTGCAACATAAAACTGAAACATCGTATGGCATGGAGGTAATGCCATATTCGGAATATCCTCAGGATTCCATGCAGTTACAATATGCCTTCTGGAATTAGGGTTTGTTTTTATAGAATGAATAACTTCTTTCAATTGATCAATGGTTTCACTGTTGGACATTTTCCAATCTCGCCATTGTTTCCCGTATACGGAACCTAAGTCACCAAACTTTTCAGCAAATGTATTGTCGTTTAATATTTTTTCTTTAAATAGGTTCATTTGTTCTTGGTATGTTTGATTAAATTCAGCATCCTGCTGACTTCTTATACCAAAATTAGTCATATCTGGTCCATTATACTCTTTACTTGTTACCCACTTTTCAAATGCCCATTCATTCCAAATATTATTATTATGTTGAAGTAAATAACGAATATTGGTATCCCCTTTGATAAACCACAAAAGTTCACTAGCTACTAACTTAAACGGAACTCTCTTCGTAGTTAGTAATGGGAACCCTTCTTGTAAATTAAATCTCATTTGATATCCAAAGGTGGAATAAGTTCCTGTATTTGTTCGATCATCTCTTTTATGACCATTGTTTAATATATATTCACATAAATTTAAATAGGCTTTTTCACCGTTACTCATGGCTTACTCTCCTCCAAGTTCATCTATCTATTAAATTTTTATTGCATCTATTGTAACACAATAGTAAATCATATAAAGATGAATTTTCCATAAATCTATTATAGTAACATTGGTTGATATGGTTGATTATATTGAAAAGGATAAACCATATCATCTTACTACTAAACACACAAAAATAGATAATAAGGAGGAAATATTTTGTTTGCTAAGGCCATTAAATACCTAATAATAGGGGTATTCTCATACAGTATTCTTTTAAACATGCCTATTACCAGTACATCAGAGACCAAGTTAGAGCATGTTGGTACATTGCAGGAAGAAAATAGTTCTTATAACCATAAAGAAATCTCTCGGTTACGATTGGATAAACCCAATGATGTCACCTTTCTCGCAACCGAAGAAACAGACGATGATTTCCACGTTGAACCAAGCCACATCATACAGAAAATAAAAAATAATCATCCAAAGGATAGGATGAAATGGGAAAATCATGAGACTTTTCGAGTGCTATTCGAATCAGAGAAAAAGAGGTTTATTCAAGAATTAGAAAACTTAACAAAGACCATAGTTATAGATGATTACCGTGATTATCAGAATGATTTAAAGGAAATACAGAAATCCCTGAAATATTTTGGTTATTATGAAGGAGAAATTGATGGTTTATATGGTCCATTAACGATAGAAGCGCTAGATGTTGCTGAAAAGGAACTTGGTCTGGAAGTAAAAGAGAAAGTTCAAACCCAAATAGCGGCTTTTCATGAGCAAACAACGGAAGAAGATAATTATAGCGATCATCGAGCTGAGACTAATCCTCATTCAACGAATCAGGAAAAAGAAAAAGTAGAAACAATTGAAGAGAAGAATAATCAAGTCTCGCCTAACACAGGTCAATCTAACGTGATTCAAGTTGCTACATCTTTTATAGGTACTCCTTACGTCTGGGGTGGTGAATCTCCATCAGGCTTTGATTGTAGCGGATTTATTCATTATGTTTATCAGACTCAAGGAATCGATCTTCCTAGAACGGTCAGTGAGATTTGGAGTGTTGGTCAAACGGTTAGTTCCCCCTCAGTTGGAGACTTTGTGTTTTTTACTACTTACAAATCGGGGCCATCCCATATGGGGATTTACATAGGTAATGGAGAGTTTGTTCATGCAGGAACCTCATCAGGTGTTACAATCAGCAATATGAACAGTTCCTATTGGCAACCCAAATACTTAGGTGCAAAACGTATCCAATAGAAATTTGTTTCATGTTTGTTCATGGTGTTCATAAGTTTCATTTCATAAAATGCTATTTATAGGGTTTAAACTCACTCCGGCAAAACTGTTTTAATGAATAGTTCTTTTCAAAAAGATTGTTGCTTTTTAACATGACTTTACATTACATTTTGTATATAGGCCTGATATCTTTAATTCAGAATCGTGTAGCTCTCGCTTACACTTATGTTTGGTTTGTGCGATTATTCGCTCCGGCAGAATACTTGCGGTTCGCGGGCACGGCCTCAGCCTCCCCGCGGAAAGCGTAGTGTATTTCCGCAGCGAGGTTAAGCACATTACTTAAATTCAGTTTATCAATAATATCTATCAACTTTAAACTTTAAAAAGCAATAGGTGCAATTTACCATAAAAAGCTTTGTTAGTATAGTTAACTAGAATTATAAATGAGATGGTGTAAATTTCGTGTTGGTAACTGATACCAATATTCAGGTTCCTTTTACCATTCTTGAAAAAATTGCTCTAGGAAATTTTCCATAAATTGATGCCGTTGTTGAGCTATTTTTTTTGCTTGTTCGGTATGCATCATCTCTTTTAGTTTTAGTAGTTTATCATAAAAGTGCTGGACAGAAGTGTTTTCTTGTTCCTCGTGGTAAATCATTTGACCTTTCGTGCCTCCATAAGCAAAGGTTCTCGCTATACCAATCGCACCAATAGCATCTAACCTATCAGCGTCCTGTACAATTTTACCTTCTATTGTATCTGGAATTTTTCCCTTACTATAGGAGATATTACGAATAATATGAAGAATTGTTTCCATATCCTGTTCGTTAATAGATAACGAAATTAAGAAGGCTTTCAATTCATTAATTGCTACATCCGGATTTTGAAATAACTTGTAGTCACCAATGTCATGCAACCACGCTGCTACCTCACATATAAATTCATCTGCTCCTTCATGTAAGGCAATATTTTTCGCCATGTTTGCTACTCTTTGCATATGATAAAAGTCATGACCTGATGAATCTTTATTAAATAAATCTTGAACATATTCTTTAATTTCCTCTATTTTTTTTTGCTTGATGTTCACCATTATCAATCTCCTTTTAAGATTCTCTACTTGCTTTACAAAAAATTATAAATGATGTTCGTTTATTCTAGAAATATATTGACAAATTAACATAAAATGGTATAAAATCCTTGACTAACGCTTACAAATAAGCTATATTAGGGGCAAGCAAAGAAGATGTACGGATTCATTAAGAAACAGGCAACTTCTCCTAGAAGTGGATGTAATTATAATCCTACTCTTCTAGAGAAAAGTTGCCTTTTTTATTTAATGTTTTTGTTGCTCTACTTTGTATTACCACGTTTTACGTGAAAGTTTTTAGGAGGAAAGAAAATGGAAAACGGAGTAGTAAAATGGTTTAATGCGGAAAAAGGCTATGGTTTCATCCAATTGGAAGAAGGAAATGATGTATTTGTTCATTATTCCGCTATCCAAGAAGAAGGATTTAAATCTTTAGAAGAAGGACAAGAAGTTTCTTTTGAAATTGTTGAAGGTGAACGTGGTCCTCAAGCTGCAAATGTTGTAAAAAAATAAATAATAACTAATATATAAAAGAGGAAATCTACTTGAGATTTCCTCTTTTTTTGTGCCCGAATTAGAACATTCATTCCCCTTTTTATCACAAAATGTTCAAATACTTTTCTAACGTAATAGTTAGTAAAATTGCCAAATCCCCTTTGATAATGCTTATTGAACAAATTGTGAAAAGTTTTCAAACCATGTAAATTCCATTTTCATATTGTGTATGATGAAAATAGATAATTAATTCTAGCTTCTGAAGGGGTGAAGAATATATGAGTTTAAAAGAGAGTCAGGAAAAAGAAACAAATCTTAAGGGTACTTTAATTTCCGTATCAATACTTGGATTTGTACTAATTGCTTCATGGGTTGGAGTCTTTATTTTATTTCTTTCAAGGTAAATTGATTAAAAATGAAAATTAAGGGGGAAAGAAAAACATGCATTTGCACAAATATGAAAAATGGTGGTTAACTTTTGGCATTGCATCCTTAATAGTCTTCTTGATTATTTTAGGATTTGGAGCATTTTATTTAGGAACACACCCTCAGAGTCATGGAATCACTATTGATCCAGAAAATATTGAGGCAGAAGAGGCTTTTAAACCTGAGAATTTAGGCCTAACGAAAGTAGATGAAGGAAAGTATGTTTTAAATGTTGTTGCCTCAGCGTTTAATTATGACCTGGGAACAGATGAAGATGGTAATCCAGTAAAACACATTCAGATTCCAAAAGGATCTACTGTTCTTATTCAAGCGACTACTCCAGATGTTGTACATGGGTTTAACATAGCTGGAACCAATGCAAATATGATGGTTGAACCAGGTTATATAAGCAGCATGGAAATAGAAATGAAGCAGCCAGGAGAATACACACTTTTATGTAATGAATACTGTGGAGTAGGACATCATATGATGTTTGCCACTGTGGAGGTGACTGATTAATGGCTGTAGAAAAATTAGTTAATTATGAAACGAATTCTAGGCTACCATTAACCCTTTCAAAATCAGAAAAACGACTTTATATGTCTTTTATATCATTTGCGTTTATTGCACTATTTATCGGTGGGCTAATGGGGCTTTTACAAGTATTAGTGCGTTCAGGTCATTTTACATTACCAGCAGGTATTGACTATTATCAAGTGTTAACTGTTCATGGTGTTATTTTAGGTTTGGTTCTAACCACTTATTTCATTGTCGGATTCCAATATGCGCTAATGGGCAAAACAGTTGGGATTTCCGATACACAGCGCAGAGTAGCTTGGTTAGGATTTTGGATTATGACTATTGGCACAGTAATGGCTGCAATTACTGTATTATACGGTAAAGCTAGTGTACTTTATACTTTTTATGCACCATTAAAGGCTCATCCTGCCTTCTATATCGGGTTAGCTTTAGTTATTGTAGGTAGTTGGATTGCGTGTTTCGTGAATTGGAGACAATTATACATTTGGAAAAAGAAACATCCAAATGAAAAATCACCATTATTAGCGTTCATGGTTGTCATTAATATGGCCATGTGGTTTATTGCAACACTCGGTGTAGCTGGCTCGGTACTTTTCCAGTTTATCCCTTGGTCATTAGGGTATGCCGCTACCATTGATGTTCTGCTAAGCCGTACATTATTCTGGTACTTCGGACATCCACTTGTTTATTTCTGGTTACTACCAGCATATATGGCTTGGTATGCCATTATTCCAAAAATAATTGGAGGAAAGATATTCAGTGACTCTTTAGCAAGATTATCTTTTGTCCTATTCCTATTTTTCTCTATTCCAGTAGGACTTCATCACCAGTTGACTGAACCTGGTTTGGATACGACCTGGAAATTTATTCAAGTAGTCTTAACTTTCATGGTTGTTATTCCAAGCTTAATGACTGCATTTTCTATGTTTGCTACATTTGAAATTACCGGTCGTAAAAAAGGATATGGTGGATTATTTGGTTGGTTAAAACACTTACCTTGGAAAGATGTTCGCTTCTTAGCACCATTTATAGGTATGTTAGCATTCATTCCAGGCGGCGCTGGTGGTCTCATTAATGCTTCTTACCAATTAAATACGGTTGTTCACAACACTATTTGGGTTACTGGACACTTCCATTTAACCGTGGCAACTACTGTAGTTCTTACATTTTTCGGTATTACTTATTGGCTGGTACCACACTTAACCGGACGAAAATTAACAAAATCAATGAATCGTTTAGGCATTATACAAACCATTTTCTGGACATTAGGTATGACTATTATGTCAGGTGCGATGCATATCCAAGGACTATTTGGAGGTCCTAGACGTTCAGCATACTCCGAATACAATGGTACAGAGCAAGTTGCTGAATGGGGAGCATATCAAATGGCTCAAGCAATTGGTGGCTCTATTCTCTTCATTGCTATTATCATCATGCTGTATATCTTCATAAAATTAGCATTCTTTGCTCCTAAAGGGGAAGAGGAATTTCCAATTGCAGAAGAAGAAATCGATGCAGAGCCAACACCTATGTGGTTGGAACGTTGGAAATTGTGGATTGCCATAACCATTGCCTTGATATTATTTGCATATACAATTCCGATTGCAGATGTTATCCAAAACGCACCTCCGGGATCAGCACCATTTGCATGGCCAATTGGTAATAATTAATTCTTAATAAAGAAGCTGGGAGATAAATAAAGAGTTAAATTCAAAAGACGACCAACGTTTCCAGAGCAAGTTTGAGCTCACAGAAGGTCCATTAACTCTCTTTTTCCCGGCCTCTTTATTTATTTATTATTCCTCTCAAAGCCTTTTCTTCTGCCGGTATTCGAATTCTCATTAATAATAAATGGAATATCGGAAAAATAATCGATGTCAGGTAAGCTCCGAATAGCAAAGGTATTAAAAATAATTCGATACCAACGATGATATAGTTTGGATGTTTAATATATCTATACGGTCCTCTTTTTACTAGCGCAACATTAGGAAGTACAATAATTTTTGTATTCCAGAATTTACCTAATGATTGAATGCACCATACCCTAACTAATTGGGTAAGGAGAAATAGAGAAAACAAGTAATTATTCATCTCAATTGTTCTGAGATCACGCAGGAATACCTCGAATAGAATAGAGATGAAAAATAATCCATGGATAATAACAAACCATTTGTAATGTTCAGAAGCTAGTTCTATGCCCCCTCGTTCTCTCATCCATTGTTCATTTCTTCTAGCAATTTTTAACTCAATTAAACGTTGTATAATAATGAAGATAAACAATAACCATAAAAATGCCTGCATCATTCATTCCACTCCAATAACAGTAATTCTGAGCTAAATCCAGGGCCTAATGCAGACAGAATACTCTTTTCCTTGCTGTCTACTCCCTCAGACATCCATCTATTTAAAACATATAATACTGTCGCAGAAGACATATTCCCATGATCCGATAATACGTTATAAGAATGAACCAGTTTATCCGACGAACATTGTAATACCTCTTCCATCGCTAAGAGAACTTTTTTTCCACCAGGATGTGCAACATAGGAATGGATGTCGCTTTTGTTGTAATTTACATGTGATAAAAATGATTGAATATGTTCTTTCCAAAATGAAAGAACTAATGAGGGAATACTTTTAGCAAATATGACTTCTAAGCCACGATTTGTGACATCCCAGCCCATTACGGAAGTACTATTTGATTGAAGCCACGAGCTACTTGAAGAAATTTTTGGTACCGTTGTTTTTCTATATTTGAGATATGGAGAATCTTCGCCCACCACTAATGCAGCGCTTACACCATCACCAAAAAGAGCAGTCCCCACAATATTACTTTTCTTTACATCACCTTTTTGAAAGGTTAGGCTGCAAAGCTCACAGCAAACAACTAGTGCAACCTTCTCTGGATGAGCAGTAGTCCAGTCGTATGCACTGGACAAACCAACTGCTCCCCCAGCACAACCCAACCCCCACAAAGGCATACGTTTCACGTCCCTACGAAATGGACGTTCGTTAAGAAGATAAACATCCATTGACGGTGCGGCAATTCCAGAACTGGAAACATAAATAATCATATCGATAGCTTCATATGGAATAGAATCAACCAGAAAATCAGGATTATATAAACAATGATCAATGGCTTTCAACGAATATTCCTTAGCATACAATTGGTAAAGGTTATTTTTTTCTTCAAAAGAATGTTCTTCTTCAAACCACGACTTCTCAACTACGAATTGTCTATTTTTTACTTCCGCATGATCAAAAACCGGCAGCAATCTGTCCACTTGTCTTGTTGAGTAGCTAAATATGTTTTTTACAAACTGCTTAATTTCCTGTTGATTCATATTATATTTAGGTGTACTAATACCTGTGGAACAGATATAAGTCATTGGATATTGTCACCCTTCTAAGATGTGAGATTTTCCCCGATTACAATGAATAGATATCTGTATATTTTTTTGTAAGATATCGAATTAAGTGTTCAGCATTTAATTTTTCTTTGGTCACGTCTTCAACTAATTCCAGTGGCTTTTTCATTTTTCCATATTGATGGATATTCTTCGTAAGCCATTCTTTAATTGGTTTAAAATTCCCAGAAGATAGTAGTTTGTCTATATCCAATTCTTGGGACATGGTCTGATGAAATTGAGCAGCATACATATATCCCAATGCATAGGATGGAAAATAGCCAAAGTCTCCACCAGACCAATGTATATCCTGCAGAACACCTTCACGGTCTGTTGATGGCTCTATACCTAAGTAATCCACCATTTTCTCATTCCATAATCCTGGTAGATCCTTTACCGCAAAATCCCCGTTGATTAACCCCTTCTCTAATTCGTAGCGAATCATTATATGTAATGGGTACGTTAACTCATCAGCCTCAATACGAATGAATGATGGTTTCACTTCATTAATCGCACGGTAAAAGTCCTCCAGTACAACATGCTGAAAGTGATTCGGAGCATAGGATTTGAATAAATCATAATTATTCTGCCAAAAACCTTTACTTCTACTAATTATGTTTTCCCAAAAAAGGGATTGTGATTCATGAATTCCCATAGAAGTTCCTGTAGCAAGTGGAGTCCTAGCCAGACTGGCGTTTATATTCTGCTCGTATAAAGCATGTCCGCCTTCGTGTATCGTTCCAAATACAGCCATTCTAAAGTCTTCTTCATCATATCTCGTGGTAATACGTACATCATTTCTATTTAACGTAATTTCGAAAGGATGAATGGTTTCATCTAATCTGCCAGATTCAAAATCATAGCCTATTTGCTTCAATATTTCTATCGTAAAAGCCTCTTGATTTTCTTTAGGAAAATGACCTTTAAGAATACTAGGATCTGGTTTATCCATGCTTCCTTCTATTTTTCCCAATAAATCTGTTATCGAGTCTCTAAGTTTCGGAAAGATGCCATCTAAAATCTCTGTTGTTATTCCTGGCTCAAAATGATGCAATAAAGCATCGTAGATATTTTTTTCGTAACCCCAGTAATTAGCAAATTTCTTATTATACTCTACCAGTTGTTCTAAATAGGGCTGAAATAAAGTGAAATCGGCCTTTTTTCGTGCTTCCTGCCAAACGGATTCCGATTTCGATTGCAGTTTTACATATTCTTTATACTCATTGGTTGGTATTTTACTGCTTTTATGGTAAGTTTCTTCACATTCTTCTATTGATTTTCTTACTATTTCATTGTCTGCATCTCTCAACGCATCGATGAAATTTTTCATCTTCTCAGATGTTTCGAGTTGATGTACCTTCTCTGCTAGGAAACCAATCACTTCAGATCTTTGATCGACCCCTTTTTTGGGGATCTTTGTACGCATATCCCAATACGTAAGCATCATGACTTCTCGATAGGCATCCATTTCATGTAGATAATCCTGAAAATCTTCCTCCACTCTGCTAGTCTTCCCCATGCTACTTATTCCCCCCTCACTTTTTCGCCAAAATACTGATAATAATTCGTTTGGATAAATCCATTAAATAATTTACGTTTCTTTGTTGCTTTTTGTCCATATTCTTTTTCAAAGTCTTCGTAGGCAGTTAAAATGTAAACACTCCATGATGGATGTTTTTTCATCAAGCTTCCAAGATCCTGATACAATGTGGCAACAGACTCTTGATCACTTAATCGTTGTCCATATGGTGGATTCCCAATGATATAACCATTTTCCGACTTAATGGATAAATCTTTAACTTGCATTTGCTTCCAAGATACAAGATCTCCCAATCCTGCTTCAATGGCGTTTTGTTCTGCAATCTGAATCATTTTATGATCAATATCTGAACCAACAATGGATAATTCTTGATCATAATTTGCTTTATCTTCTGCCTCTTCAAAAGCTTTATCCCAATGTTTGCTCTTTATAAATGACCAGTCCTCTGAAACGAAGTCTCGGTTGAAACCAGGTGCAATATTTTGACCAATTAATGCGGCTTCAATGGCTATGGTACCTGAACCGCAAAAAGGGTCAATGAGAGGAAAATCAGGCTTCCAATTGGTCAACAGTACTAATGCTGCAGCCATGGTTTCTTTTAATGGTGCTTCCCCTTGGCCTACTCGATAACCGCGCTTATGAAGCCCTGTTCCTGATGTATCGATGGTTAGTGTTGCTTTATCTTTTAATAAGGAGACTTCAATCTTATATTGTGCTCCTGTTTCTGGCATTTTGTACACAACACCATGCTTTAATTTTAGTTTTTCGGCTATGGATTTTTTTACGATTTTTTGACAATCCGGTACACTATGTAATTCTGATTTAACAGACTTCCCTGTGACTGGAAATTGACCATCCTCAGGAATATATCGTTCCCATGGTAGTTTCTTCGTAGATTCAAAAAGCTCATCAAATGTCTTTGCTTCAAATTCCCCTACGAGAATTTTCACTCTATCTGCTGTTCTTAGCCATAAATTACATCTCGGTATCGCTGAAATTGGTGCATCAAATATAACTTTTCCATTTTCCACACTGACTTCGTAACCAAGTTCTTTTACTTCATTTGCAACAACGGATTCTAAACCCATTGCAGCGGTTGCTATTAATGTCACATTTTGCATTTTTGGCCCTCATTTCCAATTTTTTTCATTAATATAGTTTACCACAGTTAAAAACAAAAAAAACCTTTTCTATAGCGTTTGCTATAAAAAAGGTTTTTACTTATTATTCATCATTAGTGACCAATTAAATACTCGATAAGCCATGTTCTGTTCCATTGTACTGCAAACGGTGGTCATTCCTCGTACGCCGGTTGTAATCATCTATCTACAAGTCAAAAGACTTGTCCCTCTTTCGGTTGAATTCCCTACTAAAGGATGCCCCTACCATTATTTGGGTTGCTCACTCGTGGGGTTTACCTCGTTCCACCTAAAATGTTTCCATTCTAGCTACGTCACTGTGGCACTTTCAAGGATGTAGTTCCATATCATAGATGACTTAGGAACGTATCCTGCCGTTAGCCCTAAAAGCTACCTTGACTTATGATTTCGTCAAGCACGAACACTACAAACATCTCAGTTTGTGTGAGCATGGACTTTCCTCTGCATGAAAAATTCATGCAGCGATTACCTGAGTATTTAACTTTAACTCTGTAAACATCATAACATGACCATGTTTCTTACACAATGGTATTTTATGGAAGAAGAACTTTACCCCTCAGAATCAGCAAACTTTTTACCGAAAACAGCTTTTTCTAAGTTTGAAAGTCGTTTCAAAATATCATAATTTACTTGTGCTGGCTGCTGGGGAGATCTTAACCTCGTTTGCTCTGTAGAAGTTTTCTTCAGTTTGTCTATCTCTTGTTGAAGACGAGCAATTTCTTGTCCGAATGCATCATAGTCTTGAATGATAATATCTAAAAATTCATCTACTTCTTCCTGATTATATCCGCGCATACCGGTTTTAAATTCTTTTTCAAGTATTTCCTTTCCATTAAGACGTATTCCTTTTACACTCATCTAATAATCACCTCATAATTTTATACGCTATAATCTTTCTTTATTTTCAATTCAAACATATTTAAAATAGTTATATGTAAATCCTATTATACCACAAACTTATCCATCAATAAGGATTAGAAGGAATTTTCTTCCTGAAATGATGTCAAATAAGACTGGTTTCTATCATTGCACATCTTTAGGGGACAGTTATTCTCATCTCTTGGAGAATGACTGCCCCCTTTCAATTAAACCATTTTTTACTTTTCCATATCTTCATTATTAAAAGAAAATGGAAGTAAATCATCCATACTAAATGTTTTCGTATCACGATTTAGATTGGTTAAATGGATACTCATATCCTTACTAAAAAATTCACTCATCACTTGCCGGCATGCTCCACACGGTGGGACGGGTCTGTTCGTATCCGCAGCAACTGCCATTTCAACAAATTCAGTCTCACCTTCTGACAAAGCTTTAAATATCGTTACCCTTTCAGCGCAGCAACCAACTGAGTAAGCAGCGTTTTCAATATTACAACCTGTATACACTTTGCCTGATTTCGTTTTTAATGCAGCACCAACAGGGAATTTTGAATATGGAACATAAGCATTGCTTCTGATTTTAATGGCTTTCTCTACTAAATCCTCAGTACTCATTATATCCCCCCTCTAGAATTCGTTATTTACTTGAGATTTTTATTGGGAATTAGCTTATTTCAATTCATCCACTAGCTGTTCAAAAATATACAGTATAGACTTATAATATTCCATATATCTTCTTCTTCGCAAATCTTTATAATAGCTATGCATTAGAACGAGTTCCATGTTTTCTCTCGTAGAGTTAATTTGTTGTGGGTGAATGTTCACTTTTCTTTCTTTAACTACTCGCAAGGCCTCTTCTTCCCATTTTTCCAACGACTCAAAGATAGGCGTTGTTTTTTCTTTCACTCGCGCAAAGAATGCTTTATCTCTTATATTTTCCGGTGCTTCGCTATTTTCAAAATGATCTTTTAACTCATGAAGATGATTTATTAGATATTCTGTTCGCATAATTAATTCCATAGTAATTCCGCCTTTATTCTATCCATTACAGTATGTTTTGTATATACTGTAACATATTTTATGTTTCAGCGGTTATTTTCTAAGGTTATTTAAAGTATCTCGAACATTATTTATTTCGTATTGTTGATTATTATAACGAAGTGCTATCTCATTTTCAGTCTTCATGATTAATTTCTGATCCATGATACGAATTTGATCGGAAATCTCATGTAAGGATGCTTCGAATTGCTTTTTATTGACTCCATCTAAATAAGCCTCCATTTTTTTCATTGCAACTGACATATCCTCACCTCTTATTATTGTTATTAAACACTAGTTCGCTAAATACAGTTCAACTCCTCTGTGTTCGACAAAACTAGAAGAAAATGTACAAAAGAAGTTAAAATCCTAATCTTTTTCGCGTAATTAGACACAATAAGGGTAAAGGAGGTCTGAAAATGGATAAAAGCAAAGAAATTCAGAAGAAAGAAAGACAGCAGCAAAAATCTAAAGGGGCTATTAAAGGTGACAAGAAATTAAATGGACCAAACCGTCCTTCCACTTAATAAAAAAATAATACGGTAAAAGAAAAGGATTTGTTTATAACAAATCCTTTTCTTTGGTTAAGATAACCATTTAACAGTATTAGATAATCCTACTATTGACCATATTATTAATAATTCGTATTTTTATTTAGTCTCATTTATACGCAATTTCTATCAACTCCAACATCGTTTAAAGAAAAATCTTACGAAAAGAGCCTTGATTTAAGTGAAGTATATTTTTTTAGAATGTGTCTTTTTAAATAAAAAGAAGTTCCAAAATGGCTGATTTTATCTTTTGTATTATTTTGAAACCATTTCGATTTCACACCCCTATATTTATACCAGTCATTACGAATTTTATCTTTGTGGGTCACAACTGGATATACGAACCGCAACATTGGGCTCTTTGGTAAGGACATCCTTAAAAATTGTTCATAATCAAAGCGTGAACCAGTATGCTCAACTGTTTGCAAAAAACAGAGAATGTGTGGATGTATCTTGTTATTAAACAAGATATTGGCTATTCTTTTTCCAGTTTCAATACGCTTTGACAGGTTTGTGAATTGAAATACAGTAACCCCATATAACCTTGCAGATCTAGTAGGAAGTATGACAGCACTCATGAATAAGTAATTCTGCATTAAATATGGTAATTTATGAAAGATTTGTTTTTTAAAATAGGATTGTTTAATGACCGGATGATGTATAACATTTTGTTCATTTATAATCAGCGCTACCATCAATCTGTCTTCATCGTATGTTTCCCAAAAATGATTCCATTCTTTAATCATAAAGGACGATACATGAAAATAAGAAAGTAATGAAAACAATGGTTTTCTTTTTTGTTTTGAAAGCTGATATATTAATAATTGAGGAAATGCATCAGAGAAGATCAACCAATTGGCTCTTTCATAGGTCATGAATAATTCCATCCTCTCCTTTTCACCTAATACTGTTTGAAAAGAAGGAATGAAAAGATCTGTCATATTCCAACCAGCATTCCTGGAAACGACACTTGCTAATAAAGCCCATTTAATTTCTGGATGTCTGAAATAAAACTTCTGGTATGCCTTTGTTCTAGAAATATTGTCCATATTTTTTGATTTTGTTACCTTTGATATATAATAAAGATAGGATTGTACATTACTCATTTGAAAACTCTCTTTTCTTTTAGGAACTAGCCTTTCTTCTAGACATTAGTTAACAGGAAAAGTTAGTTTAGAGTTACCATTTGAACAATTTTCTGGTATGATACTGTAGATTAGGGGGAATAGGATGAATTATCCAAATGGACAGAAGAAACCTGTTAACCAGAGTCATCCAAAAGCAAAACATTCTACTAACATCTTTAGTAATCGTGGAATGTCTTTGGAAGATGATATTAATGTTACAAACCAATATTATTTAGACATGAATAAAGCCGTTATTCATAAAAAACCAACTCCTGTACAAATAGTAAAAGTTAATTATCCAAGACGTAGTGCAGCAGTAATCACGGAGGCCTATTTTAAACAAGCGTCTACTACTGATTATAATGGATTATATCGTGGAAAATATGTAGATTTTGAGGCAAAAGAAACGAAAAACAAGACGACTTTTCCCTTAGCAAATATTCATGACCACCAAATTCAGCACATGGAGTCGATTATCCATCATGGAGGTATTAGTTTTATAATTATTCGATTTACTTTATTTGAAGAGACTTACCTCATGCCAGCAGAGAAACTTTTTCATTTTTGGAGCGACAAATTAAATGGTGGGAAAAAATCAATCCCTTATGAAAAAATTAAACAATCATGTTATTTGATTCCATTCCATTATCAAACGCGAGTAGATTATTTAACGATTGTTGATAGGCTTTATTTTTAGAGAGACGGAGGTAAAGAGATATGGCAGATAATGGCCAAACTCGAACAGCAAGAAGAAAACAAAAAAAATCAGCTAAAAAGCCAATATGGAAGAAACTTTTTTTAACTGCATTAATACTTATTTTAATTGTAGGTATCGGAGTAGGTACACTTGTTACATATTGGGTAGCTACTGCCCCGGAAATAGATGAAACAATGCTCAAAGATCCCTATTCTTCTGTCCTATTAGACAAAGATGGTGAAAGATTTGCGGAACTTGGAGCTAACCGAAAAAAAGTTAATTTTGAAGATTTACCAGACGTGTTAATAGATGCAGTTACAGCTACTGAAGATGTTCGATTTTTTGATCACCCTGGAATAGATTTAAGACGTATTGGTGGTGCTGTTGTTGCAAATATTGTAGATGGTTTTGGATCTCAAGGTGCTAGTACCATTACACAACAGGTAGTTGAGAAGTCATTTTTGACACCAGATAAAGAATTAAAATTAAAAGTACAGGAACAGTGGTTAGCACTTAAGTTAGAACGAAAGTACACGAAAGAAGAAATTCTGGAAATGTATTTAAATAAAATATTTTATGGCGCTAATTCTCATGGTGTTGTACAAGCAGCAGAAACCTATTTTGGCAAAGAACTAAAAGACTTAACTTTACCCGAAGCGGCAATTTTAGCCGGACTGCCACAGCGTCCAACCGCTTATAATCCATTTGAAAATCCAGATTTGACAAAAAAGAGAATGGATACCGTATTATCTTTAATGGTACGACATGGAAAAATTTCAGAAGATGAGGCGAATGAAGCAAGAGAAGTAGATATCTCTTCCCTACTTGTTGAATCACAACCCGATTCTGCGCCTTATGGAGCGTTTATACAACAAGTTGAACAAGAAGTTAAACAAAAATTGGACGGGATAGATATTAATACAGATGGGTTAGTAATTCATACAACCTTAGACACCCATGCACAGGAATATGTAGAATTTTTATTAACAGATAGTGAAGAAAATCCAATTTCGTATCCGAATGAACAAATGCCTGATTTGCAGTCTGCAATGGCTGTACTTGATACAAAGACAGGTGCTATTCAAGCTATTGGAGGAAGAAAAAATCCGCAAAATTATGGAGAGTATAATTATGCTATTCAAGGTGGTAGCCAAATTGGATCAACAGCTAAACCAATTATGGCGTATGGGCCTGCAATAGAATATAACAAAATCTCCACTTATCATCAGTTAAATGATGATAAACCTTACGAAACTGCAGGCTCAAATCCAATCAGAAACTGGAATCGTAGTTATGCTGGATGGGTTACAGCAAGATATGCTCTAGAACAATCACTTAACGTTCCAACCGTTAAATTGTTTGAAGAAGTCGGGGCAGGAAATGCCCAAACCTTTGCTGAAAGTTTAGGAATTCGTTTTGCTGATGATCAAATTAATATCCGTGATGCCATTGGTGGAACAGCGACAAACGTTACACCTCTACAATTAGCAGGTGCATACCGTGCATTTGGTAACGAAGGAATTTATAACGAACCATATGCTGTTACGAAAGTAGAGTTTCCAGATGGTGAAGTTGTAGATTTAACACCTGAGTCAGAAGCAGTAATGTCCGACTATACTGCATATATGGTAACAGATATGCTGAAAAGCGTTGTAACTAGTGGTACTGGTACTGGAGCAAATGTATCTGGTCTCGATGTAGCTGGAAAAACGGGAACCACGAATCTACAAGATGAACCAGGTTCTCCAGATGCATGGTTTGCAGGTTATACAACGAATTTTACAATTGCTGCCTGGACAGGTGGTTATGTTAAGGAAGAAGATGATTCACTTAAAAGAGCAGCTCTTCCTGATACAAAAATTTCACAGCGATTGTTTAAACATGCTATGACAAAAATATCAGAAGGATTAGATACGCCTAACTTTACGAAACCTGAATCTGTTGTGGAAGCAAAAGTGGAAAAAGGATCTAATCCAGCTGCCAAACCTAGTGAGTATACACCTTCTTCAGAAATTGTAACGGAATTGTTCGTAAAAGGTACAGAGCCAACTAATGTTTCTGAGAAGTATGATCAATTAGATCCAGTTTCTAATCTAACTGCTACTTTCAATGAGGAATCTGAGTCTATCGAAGTGAGCTGGGACTATGATTCAGATGATGATGTAAGTTTCGTGTTAAGCTCTGCTCGAGATGGTGGCGACATGAAAGAATTGTCTTCTACACAGGATACTACATTTGAAATTACAGAAGTAGAACCAGGGGATTATGAAATACAAATTGTTGTTGTGAGTAATGAAGATGATTCCAATAGTAGTGAGCCAACAACTGCTACTGTAACCGTCCCAGAGTTAGAAGAAGAATCTGAAGGTAATATAAACCCTGTTGAGGGATTAAATGCGGAATATATCGCTAATGAGGGATACATTGATGTAACATGGAATTATAATGGCCCACCGGCTTTATTTAGAGTTACCGTTGATGGAGAACAACACCCCAACTTAGTAGAAGCAAATGGGATTGAAATAGGTAATGTTACACCAGGTCAAACATACGCTATTAGTGTTACACCTATTGGACAAAATGGAGCTAATAGTGGCATAGAAGGAGAAACGAGAAGTATTAATTATACAATCCCTGCAGACAATGATGAGCCAGTATCTGAACAGGAGGATGAGGATACGGAAAATACAGAAGAGGAAGCCGATAATAACGGGGAAAATGAAGGAAATCAAGAAAATGAAGATGAAAATGAAGACGGTGAAGAACAGTAAGCAAATAGGTCAACTCCAAAGAAGGAGTTGACCTATTTTTTCGCCTGTTTCATTCTCTTTTGCCCTTCTCTACATAAATCAAGCAGTGGACATTCGGGGCAATTCGGGTTTCTTGCTTTGCAATGGTATCTGCCAAAAAAAATCATTCGATGATGCGTAACACTCCACTCCTCACGAGGCACCTTTCGCATTAACGTTTCTTCTACTTCTAATACGGAATCCTTCCACCTGCAAATACCTAGCCGTTTTGAGACCCTCTCTACATGTGTATCCACTGCAATAGCAGGCTCGTCAAAGGCAATGGATGCCACTACATTGGCTGTTTTTCTCCCTACCCCTGCTAAACTCATTAATTCTTTTTTTGAACGTGGAACCTCTCCATTATATTCATCAATTAAAACCTGACATAGTTTCCGAATGTTTTTCGCTTTATTTCTATATAGTCCTATTGATTTAATATCATGTTGAAGCTCTTCTAAAGAAACGGCCAAATAATCTTCCGGACTTTTATATTTCTGAAATAAATCTGCAGTTACTTTATTTACTAATTTGTCTGTACATTGAGCTGATAGCAGAACTGCAATTACTAATTCAAATGGATTAGAATGATTCAGTTCTCCCTTTGCATCTGGAAACATCTTCGCCATTTCATCCAAACAATATCTAACTTGTTTTTTATTTAGCATGTGGTTAATCTTCCCCTTCTAACCAGTTATAATAAATAGAGGTATCTCTTTTTTTAGTAGTTGATTGTTGTTTTGAAGATTGTCTATGATGAAAGTTTTTGCTAGCATTTCTCGCTTGTTCTACCGTATGAATTCCTTTTTTCTTCCATTCCCTAAGAATACGGTCAATATACTTAAAATTCAATTTCCCCATTAGTACCGATTCGCGCAGTCCAGCCTTTATTAAGGAGGCTTCTATTTGGTCTTCATCAAGCCATCCATTAATCATTTCAATCTCAAACGGTGATAAAGGTCTCCCGAATTCTTGTTCAAACAAAATAAAAATGCTGCCATCCGTTGATTCTTGGCTATCATTATTATTCGGTTGATACAATTTTTCAAATAGTGGAGATAGAGAATAGGTTTCACTCAATATATGTTGTTCATTCTCTTGCTGTTCAATTGCCAGTATATTTTTTTGTATTAATTTACGTAGAATTTGAGCAGCCTCTTTCTCCTCGATCGTCATCTGATTTGCAATTTCGTTTGGAGTTGGAAAGTCGTTGTTAAGTTGTGAAAAATGCAGTAACTGAATAATAACCATTACTTCTTGTTCGTTCAATCCAAGTGTATGGTATTCTGACAAAAGCTTCGCTGGAATCGGGACTTGATTTAGAAATATGTGTTGAATTGGTATAGATTTCGCCATAATGAAGCACCTCGTTTTAAATATATCATGATTTATTAATACGGATGGAATATAAAATCCCTTGCAATTTAGCAAGGGATTTTATATTTATTTGCAAAATAGAGAGAATCATTCATTACCCCACATAAGTAAGTGCGAGATTTACTTATGGATACAAACGATTTAATAATCTTGGGAATGGAATGGTTTCTCTTACGTGATCTACTCCAGAAATCCAAGCTACAGTTCTTTCTAGTCCCAATCCAAATCCAGAGTGTGGAATACTACCATATTGACGAAGTTGTAAATACCATTCATAAGCTTCCCCAGTTAATCCGTGTTGCTCATAACGTTCTTTCATTAGATCTAAATCATCGATACGTTGTGATCCTCCTATTATTTCACCATAACCCTCAGGAGCAATTAAATCTGCACACAGTACTACTTCTGAACGTCCAGGAGCTGGTTGCATATAAAATGCTTTAATTTCAGCAGGGTAATTGGTAATAAAAACAGGTTTCTCATAGCTTTCTGCAATTGCCGTTTCATGGGGCGCACCAAAATCTTCTCCCCATTCAATATCTGTGAATCCTTTCTCTTTTAACATAGTGATAGCGTCGTCGTAAGAAATTCTAGGAAATGGTGCTTGTACTTTTTCAAGCTTAGAAGTATCGCGCTCCAATACATTTAATTCAAGTTTACAGTTATTCAAAACTGATTGAACAATAAAACTCACATATTCTTCTTGAACTTTTAAACTTTCTTCATGATCTACAAATGCCATTTCCGGTTCAATCATCCAAAATTCGATTAAATGTCTTCGGGTTTTTGATTTTTCTGCACGGAATGTCGGACCGAATGAAAAAACTTTTCCTAACGCCATTGCTGCAGCTTCCATGTACAACTGACCGCTTTGGGATAAATAAGCTTCCTCATCAAAATATTTAGTATGGAATAATTCGGTTGTTCCTTCAGCAGAAGAGCCAGTTAAGATTGGTGGATCGACTTTAACGAAATCATTATCATTGAAGAACTGATATGTAGCGCGAATGATTTCATTACGAACTTTCATAATTGCATGCTGTTTCTTAGAACGCAACCATAAATGTCGATGATCCATTAAGAATTCAGTTCCATGTTCTTTTGGTGTTATTGGATAATCAGTTGCTTCATGTATTACTTCTATATCCGTGACCTGCATTTCGTATCCAAAAGGAGACCGCTTGTCCTCCACGATTCTTCCAGTTATATACATGGAAGTTTCTTGTGTCATGTTTTTGGCTGTTTGGAATGTTTCTTCTGACACATCACTTTTTGCTACGACACCTTGCATGAAACCTGTACCATCACGCAATTGTAAAAAGGCTATTTTTCCACTGGATCTCTTATTAGTAAGCCATGCACCTATAGTTACTGTTTCTTCTAGATGTTTTGATACTTGTTGTATAGTTGTTTTCATTTTTAAGATTTACCTCCGTAATACTAATTCTTAAGATTGATGATTTTCTACGAATCGTTTTATTCTTTTAGCTGCTTCTACTAAGTCATCCAATCCTAGCGCGTATGAAAGACGAACATTTTCTGGTGAACCAAAACCAGATCCTGGAACAAGTGCAACTTTTTCTTCTTCAAGAATTGCTTTTACCCAATCATCTGCACTAGAGAACCCATTCATTGCTACAGCTTCACTAACATTTGGAAAGATGTAAAAAGCCCCTTTTGGTTTCTTGCAAGTAATTCCAGGTATATCTGTGATTAAATCATAAAAAGCATTTAGCCTTTCCGAGAAAGCTTCTTTCATTTTGCTTAATGAAGCATCATTTGATTCATAAGCAGCTAACGCAGCATATTGAGCAATCGACGTTGGGTTAGATGTTGAATGCGAAGCTAGATTTGTCATTGCTTTGATGATGGTTTGTGGGCCTGCAGCATAGCCGATCCTCCACCCTGTCATGGAATGAGATTTAGAAACACCATTTATGACGACTGTTTGCTCTTTTAGTTCAGGTGATAGAGCTGCTATAGAAACGTGCTGATCAGCAGTATAAATTAATTTCTCATAAATTTCATCTGAAACAATCAGTATATTATGCTCTAAGCAAACCTTGCCAAGTTCTTCCAGTTCACCCTTACTGTACATCATCCCAGTCGGATTACTAGGTGAGTTAAGAACAATCGCTTTTGTTTTTGGTGTAATTGCCTTTTTCAGGTCTTCTGGTGTAATCTTAAATTCATTTTCCTCGGATGACTGTAAAAATATTGGATTACCACCAGCAAGTTTAATTTGCTCAGGGTAACTGACCCAATATGGAGTAGGTACAATTACTTCATCCCCATCATTTAAAAGTACTTGGAATAAAGTGTATAATGCATGTTTTGCACCAGTAGTGATGATAACTTCATCTGTTGAGTATCTTAATTGATTATCGTCTTGAAATTTGTTTATAATCGCTTCTTTTAGTTCTATAATACCACCTGATGGCGTATATTTTGTCATTCCGCTTTTCATCGCTTCAGCAGCTGCTTCAAGTATATAATTTGGTGTGTTAAAGTCAGGCTCCCCAGCACCAAGACCAATCACATCGTGACCTTCTTTTTTTAATTCCTTTGCTTTAGCTGTAATGGCTAATGTTGATGATGGTGTTAATGTTTCTACTCTTTTGGATAATTGCATTATTTCATTTCTCCTCTCTAGTTAAACATTCTCTTAAATCGATATCGTTCAAAAGACGTACCGTCGTATATCGAAAAATAGTCTAATACATATCGATCATTCTCATCATAATATGTAAGTTCCCACAAAACATCATCCTCAATTAAAGCAGGAGTAATATCGATTAAATTACACGTATTACATTTTTTACTCCAATTACTTAGAATCTGTTCTTTTTTAATAATATCAGAAGTATTCACCGTTGTAATATTTTTTTCTGTACCTTCCAATGGATAAAAGATAATTTTCTTTTCTTTTTTATCATTTTCTCCATAGACTATATGGTATGCTTTATCTCCATGGAACCGGTCAATTTGTTCTACCTTAGTTATAGAAGTTTGACTCATAATGATTTCCTTTGTGTCGTCAAAACCAGCTCTTTTCTCTTCCATTATATCCTGATACAAATATATTCCCAAGGCTAAACCAATAATAGCTGCAATAGAAAGGATGATTAAAATGGTTCGCAGCCATTTACGTCCTGTAGATTGTGAAAATTGCCTGTTCTTCATTCTCATCATCCAATGCTAACCCAAACATTAAATCATCATCCTTTAACGTACGATTTAACGCATCAACAATTTTGTATAATTCTGAGGAATGTTGAAGTTTAACCGTCGATAACGTTTCAATTTTATTACTATCCATCTTTTCCCCTCCATTATAAATACTGTTTGTTTTATCAAATTTTGCTAGTTATACTAACACTTGATATGCAAACAATAAAATTACGTTGATATTATCAAGATGAAGCACAAGTAAAGTATATCAATTTTCTTCGGTACTTGCTTTGTTCTTATAAAATTCAACAAAATAACGCCCACACCATTATCTATTATCCAATACTGATGCAACTATCGCATCAGTATTTTTTTACTTTGGCTCTTTTCGTATACTTTGTTGATTCTTAAATATCATAGTGGATAGAAACTCCTGATTTATTTAATTTTAGAATAGTTAGCTTTCGCTTACATATATTGCAAAATAAAGATACTCTGAAAATAGCCTTTCCATTAAAACCATTCTTTTGCTTTTTCCATTAGTTTTTTGGTTGTATCGAAGGTAGTTGGGACTTCTGGAATAGAATTTAAAAAATATTTTCCATATCTCGATTTCATAATCCTCGCATCACAAACAAACACGATTCCTCTATCACTTGACGACCGAATTAAACGACCAAATCCCTGTTTAAATCGTATAACTGCATTAGGAAGCGAGTATTCCATAAATGCATTTTGTCCCTGTTCTTTCATATAATTGGATTTCGCTTCATAAACTGGATGGTCAGGTGGTTGAAAAGGAAGTCTGACAATCATTAAACATGATAAGTCTTCTCCAGGTATATCCACACCTTCCCAGAAAGAGCTGGTTCCTAGCAGAATAGCTTGGTCAAACGTTTGAAAATTCTTTTTTAACCTTGTTCTGCTACCACTCGTAATTCCTTGTCCAATCAACATGTATTTATCTACATCCATTGTTTCTTTTAATAATTTATAGGATCTCTTCAACATGTCGTAGGATGTAAATAAAATAAGCATTCTTCCATCGGTAATTTCCGCTAATGATAATATGGATTCACAAGTAGCATAAATATAATTGTCCATGTTCCCATATTTAATATCAGGAAAATCGTTTGGAACCATTAATTGCACCTGCTGCTGATAGGAAAAAGGTGAATTTATCTTCTGCGTAGTTAAACGATTAACCGGTATTCCTAATCTTTTCTTAATAAATGAAAAGGAGTTACTCATTGTTAAGGTTGCGCTGGTTAGGACAGCACTTTCTTTTTTGTCAAAGAACTCCTCTTTAAGTAAAGTAGAAATATCAGTTGGCTCAGAATATAAATAAACAGCATTGTTAGTTCCCTTCGTATCCACTTCTATCCACCTGACTTGTGGAACGCGATCATCCGTTAAAAATAATTTTTCAAAACTATCGATAAACTGCTGAAGATGTTCAGAAATTCCATTCAAATCATCCTTATCGTATTTATCAAGAAGCTCTTTATGAGATAAATATTGCTCCATAAGTGCAAGAACATGAATTAAATCCCTAAAGTAAAAAGTGAGCCTTGTAACCATTTCCTTAATTATATCCCATTTTTCGGGATCTTCTTTTGTTTCATCAAAACGATACTGTATCCGTCCGATATCACTAACAGCTTTAGAATTCTTTCTTTGCTGAATTACATATTGAAATAATAAACGAAACAAATCTTCTATTTCATATTTAACTGAATCAAATACACTGTTCCATTCCTTTAAAGGAAGTTCTTCTGATACTAGAGAATAATTGGATAAAATCTTCCCTAATGATTTCATTTCTTCGGTATGACCAATTTGATTTAGTACATATTGTATATTCGTATAATCAATCTTTAGCCCGTAATGATGGGATGCGGTGTCTTCGAAGTGATGGGCCTCATCAATGATTACTTTCTTATATGATGGCAAAAATTGGTAATCATTAAATATGTCCGTACATAACAAGGCATGATTAGTGATGATTACATTTGCTTGCTGTGCTCGTTTTTTTGCTTTCTGATAGTAGGATTTTGAAAACCATGGAGAATATGGATCTATGATTCCCTCTGCATCAGTTGAAACTTTCTTATAAAAAAGATAACCACTTTTCGGAAGGTTTATCTCATCAATATCTCCCGTTTCTGTCTCTGTAAGCCAAACAAGAATCATCGCTTTACAAAGCACAATATCGTAATTATCATTATGCCCCGTATTTAACTCGTGGACGAATTTTTCCAGGCTAATATAATGATTCCTTCCCTTTAATATAGCTGCTTTAAAAGGAAACTTAACCAGCAACTTTATTAAGGGTATCTCTTCTTCCATTAATTGCGACTGCAATTGGGTTGTGTATGTGCTGATAATGATTCTTTGGTTGGATTTAATTGCTTCATAGATAGCTGGTAATAAATATGCTAAAGATTTACCAGTCCCTGTTTCTGCTTCAATTAGTGCATGTTCTTTGGAGTGGAAGGCATCATATATCGCCTCAGACATTTCTCTCTGGCCACTTCTTTTTTCATAGTTTACCTTATATTCGTGCAACGTTCCATTTTCTTCATAAATACCATCTAAATAATCGCCAAATGATTGCTCCATAGTCACGGTTTGTCCATTTGATAACTCCGTCTTTCTGAAAGCCAAACCTTGAAAGGATTCAATTAATTCATTTTCATTCGTAGAAAATGCCAAATCTTCTTGCCTTCGCAATAATAATGCATACAAATCCGATTTAAATTTTTCTTCCAAATTTAATAAAGCCTGAATGGTTTCGTATGGCAATGATTCCAATTTTTCTTTTAATCTTAAAAATAGTTTTGCTGTAACAATTGCATCTGATAAAGCACGGTGCGGTTCATCATGATTGATATGCAAGTATTCAGCTAACTGAGACAGCTTATAGCTTGGTGCTTTCGGAAATAATATCCGTGCAAGTTCAACTGTATCAATAATTGGGTTATTTAATGGTTGCCTACCATTCTTTTCTAATTCTGCATTTAAGAATCCTAAATCAAAGGGTACATTATGAGCAATTAAATAACTGTTTTCAAAAACCTCAATGATATCATCGGCTTTTTCATAAAAAAATGGAGCATATTTGACATCTTTATCATAAATACCGGTTAAGTTTGATATAAAAGGTGGAATGGACTTATTAGGATTAAAAAAAGTAGATTTGGTCTCTACAATTTGATTATTTTCAATAACTACAAGACCCGCTTCTATAATTTTGTCATCATTTATTGGTGAATGACCTGTCGTTTCTAAATCAATGACAACATATCTATTTTCCATTTTATCCACCTAGCTTTCTAAAGCCTAAACATTATATATGTGAATTCTAATCATTTCTATGAAGAATAATCACTTCGTCTCGTACCTCTAACCTTATGAGGCTTTTATTTTATAAGTTGCTTAAACAAGTTACTTTTATACATTCGAATAATGATTCCAATTACTTGAAGAAAAGTATTTTTATTCTACTACTTTTCTATGATAACAATAATCAATCAGTCGTCAACTTTTATCTGTTTGATGGAACCAATCTATTTCTGCTGAATACAACTCAATTGTTTCACCGCTACTTGATTTAGTTAATAGTGCTCCGTCGTCGGTGATACCTAAAAAAGGAGCTTTCCATTCCTCTTTCAATGTTTTTATGGCAATTTCTTGACCTATTTTAAACCCATAGCCTTCCCATTTCTGTTTTATTTCTGAAAATCCATTTTCCAAATAATCTTCATACGTTCTTTCAAACGTAACTAAAATCTCTTGAATTAAATCTTTCAAGAGCCATTCCTTACTTGTCTCCATTTTAATAGATGTTGCTATATTTCTTAGTCCCTCTGGCAAATCATCTATCGAATGATTAACATTTAATCCGATTCCAATGATGACATACCATATTTGATCTTGTTCGGCTTGCATCTCGGTAAGAATGCCAGCCATCTTTTTATTGTTCATTAGAATGTCATTAGGCCATTTGATTTTCGGGTTAATATCAACATAATTACTAAGAACATCCGCTAATACTGTAGCCGTTAATAACGTTAATTGTGGTGCATGATGTGGCTGAATCTCCGGTCTAAGAATCATACTCAACCAAATTCCTTTTCCTTTTGAAGAATCCCAATTACGAGCAATTCTTCCTCTTCCTTTTGTCTGCTCATCGGCAATAATAATCGTACCACCTGGAGCATTGTTACGAGCTTCGTCATGAGCAATTGTCTGTGTTGATGCAATAGATTCATGGTGAATTATTCGTTTACCTAGCCACTTCGTACGCAGTCCCCATTTTACAGTATTTTCACTTAACTTATTTGGGAAATCAATGATTCGATACCCTTTATTAGATTTTGCTTCTATTATATAGCCATCCTTCTTTAATTCATTCATATGCTTCCATATGGCACTTCTTGATATTCCTAATACTTCTGACAAAGACTGACCAGAGATGTATTGTTCCTTATTCTTTTCTAGAAGGTCGATTAATTTGCTTCGGGTGGATTGCATTTTATCCACTCCTTTATATCAGATTTACTATTAGCCAATTCTCTAAAAACCACTGCTTTTTCTATATCTGTTAACATCTTCTGTAACCAAGGGCCTTTTTGCAGTAAAGGAAATATATTTGCTATATCTGATCCATTAACAGCCAATTCTTTTCTGGAATGAATAGGTAATTGTTTATTCATATGATGAAGGTCTTTATGGTTCGTGTTTTCTTGATGTATACTGTTAACAATTCGCGAAAAGCCCTCATAATATCGATTATCCAATGTATATACCAACCATTCATCTATACCATTGGTCTCGTAATAGTTATATGATTCGACTAATACCTTCGCATCCTTTTTGACTTGATTGGAACATTTCCAGGATTTTACCCATTCAGAAATACTAATATTGTTTTCTAAAAGATGAAGTAGTGCGATGACCTCTCCGAAAGACGCTAATGGTTGGATTGTTTTTGGAATTTTACTAAATAATGATGGATTATCTTTAAAGATCGGTAAAAATTGATACGTCCCTATAATATTTATGTATTCCAAACCATTTTTTACATATTTACCAGCAAAAAGTTTCTCAAATTCGTTTGTTATTCGTTCAACTGCTAGTGATTCTATTTCACTTTGTACAGCCTTCATTTGTTGTATTGTTTCTGAATAAATCTCAAACCCCAATTGACTGGAGAATCTAAGTGCTCGAATAATTCTTAATGGATCCTCTTTAAACCGTTCATTACCGTCTCCAACCGTTCGAATGATTCCTTTTTTTAAGTCTTCTTTCCCATCAAATAGATCAATAATGTTTCCAGCTAAATCCATTGCTAGTGCATTAATTGTAAAATCACGGCGCTCTAGATCTTTATCAATATCATCGATAAATGTAACCGTATCTGGATGGCGACTATCTGAGTATACCCCTTCCGTTCGAAACGTCGTGACCTCATAAGGGATATCTTCATGTACGACAACAACGGTTCCATGTTTAATCCCAACTGGAATCACTTTTTCAAATATAGTTTGAATCACTTCAGGAGGTGCAGACGTAGTAATATCTACATCCCCAATAGACCGATTCAGCAATAAATCACGCACACAGCCACCAACAAAATATGCTTTATGGTTATGGCTCTCTATTTTTTGTATAATTGGCACTGCTTTATTAAAGGGTCCTCGTAACATGTATTTCACCATTTTCTTTATTGTTTACTTATAAGAATATGTTTATATAGATTCATATACTGTTTAACAATTTCACTTGATTTGAAATATCTTTGTGTGTGATTGAAAGCATTTCTTGAAAATTCTTCTAATTTCTCCGTGTCTTCTAATAGCTGTATGGCATATTTAGCTGCCAATTCTGTATTTCCTAACTCCACTGTATACCCTGTTTCCTCATGCTTAATAACTTCAGGAATTCCTCCTACATCTGTGCCAATACAAGGCACCATACAAGCCATTGCTTCTAATAATACTAATCCAAAGCTTTCCTTCTCAGATAATAGCAACATTAAATCAGAAATAGATAATAAGTCACTAATATTATTCTGTTTCCCTAAAAATAAAACGTCATTATCGAGTCCTAGATTTTTAACAAGCTGTACAGTAGAAGAGTATTCTGGCCCGTCTCCAACTAATAACAATTTACTGTTTACTTGTTCCTTTACTTTTCGAAAAGTATGCACAATTTCATCTACTCGCTTTACTCTACGAAAGTTCGAAATATGAATCATAACCTTCTCTTCAGCTGCTATTCCATACTTTTGTTTCAGTGTAGGGTTTTGTTTCGGCATATATTCTTCTTCATTAACAAAATTATATATAATAGAGATATCTTTATTGGTATCAATCATCTCTTTAGTTTGATTGACTAGGCTTTTTGAAACAGCAGTGACAGCATCTGATTTTTCTATACCGTACTTTATCATTTTTTTAAATGTATTATCTACTCCTAAAACAGTAATATCCGTACCGTGAAGAGTAGTAACAATTTTAACATCCCGTTCAGCAATATCTTTGGCTAAAATGGCACAGATGGCATGAGGTACTGCATAATGAACATGTAATACATCTAATTCTTTCTCATCAATTACATCGGCCATTTTAGTAGCTAGTGCTAGGTCATATGGTGGATACTGAAATACTGGATAGTGGCCAACATCTACTTCGTGATAAAAAATATTAGGATAAAATTTATCTAAGCGAAAAGGAAGACTAGAGGAAATAAAGTGAATTTCATTGCCATCCTCTGCTAGCATTTTTCCGAGCTCAGTAGCTATAACACCTGATCCGCCCACTGTTGGATAACATGTAATCCCTATTTTCATGTGTTCACTCTTTTCCTATAGAAATTATAATAGTTGTTCAAGTCCATAAACTAAGCCATCAATTTCAAAGACTCTTTCGATGGAAAATCGAACACCATCCATGAAGGAGGCGCGATTTAGAGAGTCATGTTTAATTGATAACGTTTGACCAGGTCCTCCGAATATAACTTCCTGATGTGCTACAAGACCCGGAAGACGTAAACTATGTATTCTCATACCATCCAATTCAGCTCCTCTTGCTCCTGTAATTGTTTCTGTTTCATTTGGATGTCCTTGAGATTTAGGTTCTCTTGTTTCACGTATCATCTCAGCCGTTTTTACAGCTGTTCCGGAAGGCGCATCTAACTTATTGTCATGGTGTTTTTCAATTATCTCAACGTCTGGTAAATATTTTGCTGCCATTTGTGAAAACTTCATCATTAATACCGCCCCAATAGCAAAGTTAGGAGCAATAATTCCACCAATATTTTTACTTGTCAATAATTCATCTAATTCTTCTAATTGTTCACTGTTAAAACCAGTTGTTCCCACTACTGGTCGTATATTATGTTGGATGGCCGTTTTAGTATGTAAATAACCTACTTCAGGTATGGTCAGTTCCACTAATACATCAGCAGAATCTACTGCTTGAAAACATTCTTCCGCATTTTCATAGATTGGTACGTCTAAATCAGGTAAACCATCCACTTCTTTAAGTGTCTTTCCATTATTTTTTCTATCCAGGCAAGCTACAAGTCGAAAATTCTCTTCCTTATTTATCATTTTAATAGCTTCGTATCCCATTTTCCCACGCGGTCCTGCAACAATTATATTAATCATGATTGGATGTCCTCCTAATTAAGATGATAGATCTTTACGTGTCCAACGATTTTTGTCACGTGTTTCAATTTTAGTCATTGCCATATCAAAGGCTTCGGATAAGTCGATATCAAGTGAATTAGCAAAACAAGTTAATACAAATATAATATCCCCTAACTCCTCTTCTACCGTTTTTTCTTGCTCGGTAGGTTTTTTAGGTTTCTCACCATAATAATGATTTACTTCTCTTGCTAACTCACCTGTCTCTTCGGATAATCTTGCCATTAAACTTAATGGCGAGAAATACCCTTCTTTAAACTGCGAAATATAGTCATCTACTCTTTTTTGAATTTCGTTTGTATGATAAATTTGTTTACTAATTTTTATTACCCCTTTATTTATAGTACATCTCTTTCATGTTAGCGAACTAAGTTGAATTTGACAAATTATATACTCTAGAGTGGCAGCACAAATTCTTAGATTAATCTTCCGTTCTTAATTAGCTATAATTTAGAAATTGTTCTTTAGACTGTAATTGACTATAATAAAATAGTATTTGTAAGGAAATGGTAATCGTAAGGAGGACTGTTAAATGATTTTCGGGTTAAAGATTAAAAATATGTTATTTATTATATTGGGCTCTGCAATATTTTCATTTGGTATCGTTCACTTTAATATGCAACATAATCTTGGAGAAGGTGGATTTACTGGAATTACTTTGTTACTTTACTTTTTATGGGGGATAGATCCAGCTTTATCGAATATTGTGTTAAACATACCTGTGTTCTTTATTGGTTGGAAGTTTCTTGGAAGAAATACATTTTTCTATACAATTATAGGGACGTTAACCGTGTCTGTTTTCTTAAGAATCTTTCAAATTTATCAATTTCAAATTAACTTACAGGATGACATGCTATTAGTAGCTCTTTTCGCTGGTGTTTTTATCGGCGTAGGGCTGGGAATTATTTTTAGATATGGTGGGACAACTGGAGGAGTGGATATTATTGCCCGCCTAGTTAATAAATATGCTGGATGGAGTATGGGGCGAACGATGTTTCTCTTTGATTTAGTCGTTATTACCACTTCCATCTTTGTTATCCTCGAATTGGACGAAGGAATGTACACTTTAGTTGCAGTGTATGTAGGAGCGAGAGTCATTGATTTTCTACAAGAAGGAGCATACTCTGCCAAGGGTACAACGATAATCTCCAGTCATAGCGATGAAATAGCAGCATTAATAATGAAAAAAATGGATCGTGGTGTAACCGTTTTGCATGGTCGTGGTAGCTACTCTGGTGAAAAGCGAGATGTTTTATACTGTATTGTTGGTAGAAATGAAATTGTCCGGTTAAAGAACATCATTCACTCTATCGATCCTCATGCATTTGTCGCAGTAACAACAGTTCATGATGTACTTGGGGAAGGATTTACACTTGACGAAAATAAAAATCCTATTAATGATTAAAAATCATTTGTTTAACAAATCAGGGATATGTATCATCTGTGACTTTAATATCAAAAAAAGGATGGCATTAGCCATCCTTTTATATATTAATCATCATTCATGGATAGGAAAATCAATAGAAATCTGCTTAATTCCAACAGTGCTACTAGAGCTGCTGCTACATAAGTCATGGCAGCTGCGTTCAATACTTTCTTTGTATCTCTCTCTTCATTGTTCCGAATAACACCTGTGGATACGAGCTCGCCCATCGCTCGATTTGATGCATCAAATTCAACTGGCAGTGTTACTAATTGGAATAAGACTGCTGCCGCCATGAAAATAATCCCTAATAGTATCCAACTTTGTGAATAAAAAATGATACCCGCAATGATTAAAATCATGGATAAATTTGAACCTAGATTCGCTACTGGTACTAATGCACTGCGAAAACGTAAAAAGGCGTAATCTTGCTGATCTTGGATAGCATGACCAACTTCATGTGCTGCAACAGCAGAAGCAGCCATAGAACGACCATGGTAATTGTCCGAAGATAAACGGACCACTTTTTTCCTTGGATCGTAGTGATCTGATAGCATTCCACGAGTTTCCTCAATTGTTACATCATATAAACCATTATCATCCAAAATCTTGCGTGCCACTTCTGCACCGGTCATATAAGAAGAAGTTGGTTGTTTGGAATATTTCTTGTAAGTGCTTTTTACCTTCCCCTGGGCCCATAACGGGATAAGGATTATTAGTGCAAAATAGACTAAATATCCTACCATCTGCATACCTCCATCGTCATATCTTAGTCCTGATTTTATTTCTTAAAATAATGAAATTTTGAGTTTATACTTTTTATAGTGTGTAAAAGTATATCTAAGGTCAATTTTAGTCAAAAACTAAATTTTAGTCAATCATTTTGTCCTTTTTTTTCTTGAGTTTTCGCTGTTCTCCTTTATATTTTCTCCAACTTACATAAGATAATGTAACACCTATACTTCCACCAATAATAACAACTGCCCAAATAAATGGAACCCAGTCTAAATTATTTTTTGAAACGTCAGATTCTTGTACAGGGTTTGCGTCTACTGTATGAACTCCTAGATGTAAAAATACAAGTATCCCTACGACGATGGTGAATATCTTAAGTATTTGATACAAATGGACTTTAAGCATAGAGATCACCTCACATACGTCTTATTCATTAATGTATGATTTGGTTTTCTCACTTATAACCAACCTATTTTCATCAAAGATTTTCTTTGTTCTTCCTAATGGTTAACATATAAGTAATAATAATGGTTAGAATACTTAACCAAAAAGTAAAATATCCAATTTCATTCATATAATCGGTTAAGGAAGAATATATCGGCATCATTTCAAAAACATAGTCAATAATATCGTTATGTAGTAATACAATACCAGCAACTGTAAGATGTTTCAGTTTAATTTTGTAAAACGGAACATATAACAACCCCTGAACTGCCATGCCTAAATGGGAGGCCATAAGCATATATCCAGTTGGATCTAAGTTTCCTTCTACAACAAGAGTTAAGATGTTCATAATCACAGCCCATATACCATATTTAAACAAAGAAGTAATAGCCAAAGCTTCTATATATGGAACATTTTTATTAAAAATAAAAAACAGCAGAAATATGGTAAAAAACAAGCTTGCAGTAGGACTATCTGGCACAAAAATGAGGAAAATATCTGGTGTAATAGATAATTGGCTTTTATACCATATGTATCCATATATTGTACCAAAGAAATTAATTAAGAATAGTGCCAGTAAGAAGCGTTTATCTAATAATATGTATTTTAACATTGTAATCATTCCCTCAATAGTTATAGTAAAAAGCACCTTCACCAAGTTCGTGAAGGTGCTTTTCTATAACATTATTCAGCGTTTGCTTCATTTACTGATGTAATAAAATCAGCTAGTTGTTCTAACTCTTCATCGGATCCCTGGAATATATCTGCTGGCATGCCACCAATACCGTTTACGGCGATGTCAGCAATTTCTTCTGCAGAATACTCCAAACCAAGAAGAGTTGGTGCAGCTGGGCCACCTTCTAATTCTCCACCATGACAGGAAGCGCAACTGTTCTCATATACTGCATATCCTTCATGCTCTGTATCTACCTCAACCGCAGATTCAGGAACAGGTTTATTCGCTTCAGCACGTGCTTCCCAATCAACATGAGCAGCAGACTCATACGTTAACCAAATGACAGATGCTAGTCCAAGAAGCATCATCCCGATAGCAATTGGCCGCTGTTTGGGTCTGCGTCCAGGACCGTTATCAAGAAATGGCGCAAGTAACAGTGCACCGAAAGCTAGTCCAGGCATAACAAGAATACCTATTAACACAAAATCTCCACTTGCAAATTCATATTTTAATAACTCATATAAAAATAAGAAATACCAGTCTGGTAGTGGAATGTAGGCAGCATCAGTTGGATCAGCCATTCCTTCTAACGGAGATGGGTGTGCTAATGTTAAACTTAAAAATCCAACTAAAAATACTGAGCCTGCTAACCATTCTTTTAATAAAAAGTTGGGCCAAAAAGCTTCCGTTCTACCAGGATATTCAGAATAATCTTTCGGTATTTGTGATGTTTTTTCTGCAGAGATACGAGAATCTCCAACAAATTTCATACCTTTACCCTTATGCATGCTTTCCCCTCCTTTTTATAGTGGTCCAGAAATACCCTGTCTACGTATTAGAATAAAGTGAATTGCTAGAAGTGCAAATAGTGCACCCGGCAAGAAGAAGACATGGATTGCAAAGAACCTTGTTAATGTCTGTGCACCTACAATACTTGCATCACCAGCTAACAGAATTTTTAACTGTTCACCTACAAAAGGTACCTGTTCAGCAATTTCCAGTCCTACTTGTGTAGCAAAGTATGCTTTGTTATCCCATGGCAGCAAATATCCTGTGAAACCTAATCCAAGCATAACGAAGAAAATCAAAACACCAACAATCCAGTTAAGCTCACGCGGTTTTTTGTATGCGCCTTGGAAAAATACACGTAACGTATGTAATAACAGCATAACAATAACTACACTTGCACCCCAATGGTGCATGCCTCGTACAATTTGTCCATGTGCCACTTCAGTTTGCAAGTAATAAACAGATTTCCAGGCATTTTCAATATCTGGAACATAATACATAGTTAAAAACATTCCAGAAAGTATTTGAATTACCACAACAAAAAAGGTTAAGCCACCAAAGCAATATACAAATGCTGAAAAATGGTGTGCTGGGTTGACGTGTTCCGGTACTTCATGATCTGCAATATCGCGCCAAATAGGCGTAATATCTACACGATCATCTATCCAATCATATAATTTCTGCAGCATAAATAATTACGCCCCCTCTCTCGATATTGGATTTCCTAAGAATAAAATTCCATCGCGAACTTCATGTTCATAGTATGGCAATGGAGCTAATGGTGGAGTCCCAGGTACGTTGGTTCCATCTTTTTCATAGCGTCCATCATGACATGGGCAGAAAAACTGATTAGGATAATCTTCGCTTCCTTCCCATGAAACGACACAGCCTAGGTGCGTACAAATTGGGGACAAAGCCACAATATCACCATTATCGTTCTTAAAAACCCATGCTGAACGGCTTGGTTCAGACTCATACCATCCATCTACTTGTTCAACTGTCCAATCCACACGTTGTGGTTCACTTGTAATATCATCGACTGATAAGCCGACATTTACTAAATCACCTGAAGAAGATTCTTTCAAAACAGGATCAATCGCCATTCGTAATGGAGATACTAGCAGACCTGCCGCCATAAAGCCCCCTACACCTGTAAGCGTATAATTTAGAAACTGTCTCCGGGATACTTGTTGCTTTTTGTCACTCATGAATTTTCCCCCCTCTTTCTCATTATCACAGACATATACTTAATAAACAGATTACTAGGACAATACCAATGATAGCGCAATCTATTTATTCGGTCAATAAATAACCTTAGTTAAATACTACAATTATGTTAAAAATTGGTTATTAAAAAAAATGGTAAAGAAAACTTGGCTATCATCCTTACCAATATGATCGAATAAATTCTGTTATTTCTTTCACTTGCTCACGAATCATACTTTGCAATTCCTTCGATAGGATATCTCCGGTTTGAACGGTTGGCAACCAAATCAATGTGCCGTCTAATTCTTGTTCCAACTTTCTCCATTTAGAATCAAAAGTAATAAAAAAGATATGCTTAAATGGCTGAACCTTTATATCTTCAACCCAATCGTTTAGACGGTCCTTTTCCACGTTCATATCCGTAGATTTTATGTAATTGTAAACCGGCATTAGCATCATTCTTCCGGATAATTCCTTTTCCATTTCATTAGAAAAAACAGTTAAGACCTCATTCCGAAATGAGTCCTTCTCCATATCTTGCTCATTTGATAAATGAAACGGTACTAACGGTACCATAATAGTATCTATATATTCCTTGGCTTGTAAATATTGCTTTAAGTCTTTGCTTCTCCATTTCATATCCCCACCCCTTTCTTTCTTGATTATTATTAAATCTTATCTATACAAACAAAAAAAATCAACCTTATTGCTTTTGCAATTTAGGTTGATTCCTATACGCATATTCTAATTGATTCAATTCTTTGGATAACTTTAAAAATTTATCTTGATCTAATTCATCTAGCGCACGGTCAATTTCTATTTGAAGAGTTTTCTTTTTATACTCAAAGACCGTTTTTTCTAATAATTTTTTAGCAAGTACTTTATCTTTCTTTGTCACAAAATAATCTTCTGGAACAAAAGGATTCTCTTCCAAAACTGAAACATAATTAGAATTTTGATGGGATTTACTGAAATTAAGTTGTATATACAAATCCTCATCTTGATTTAAACGTATATCGTGAAAGGACTTTTCAGCATCGGTAGTAACTAGGTGATTTTTATAAAAGCGAAAAGGTACTTCGGAAGAACATTGTGATGTAATTACAATTCCTCTTGGACAGAACTTAACGTCTCTAACAAAATGAACTTTTCTTAACAACTGATTATGATTAAGAATATAATTAAGTATCCAAACACTTTCTCTTTTCTTTAATTGATAATTTTTTAAAAACCATTGAATAAAGCTCTTTTTGTCTTGTGCAGAGACAGGAGTATCCATTTCGTTTCCTCCTTATAATAACCCCTTAACAGGTTTTATTAATCTAATAATCCTCAATAGACAGTTTTAAGCGATTGACAAATTCCTCCATATCTACATCTAATGGTTCTAATGATAAATATAGCTCAAATACTGGAATTGCTTCTTTCATCCTCCCTTCTTCTGTTAGAAAATATCCAAATTCTTTCACGAAGTCGCTATCTTGATTTAAACTATTATATGCTTCATGATAGTGCTTTAATGCATGATCATATAATTCAATTTCATTGTAAGCTCGTGCTAATTCCCATTCATAAAGGGAGTCATCTGCTCCAATATTTTTAATTTCGGTTAAAAGGTCGATTATTTTTTCGTGTTCTTCAGCTTCTTTATAATACTCCACTAAAAATAATACAGCTTCTTTGTAATCGGGATCTAGGGCAACAGCTTCCTTAATTAATTCTTCTCCTTCTGCATTTTTGTCTAATTTATGTGCCAGGGAGCCAGAAAGAAAATACAATTCTTTATTAAACTCATCCAATTGGATTCCATCTTTAGTTGTATGAAAGGCTTCTTCAATACGTCCATCATTTTCATACGCCTGTGCTAATTGATAGTAAACTGTATGATAATACGGGTCAAGTTCAATTACCTTCTCCCAAGCTTTAATTGCAATATCATTTCGATCTGCCTGGAACGCTGTAATTCCATAGCGAAACAAACTCTCAGGATCCGTGCTATCCGCATCTTTATAATGAGACAATGCTTTTTCATATTCACCTGATGCAGCGTAGGCTTCACCAAGGCGTTCATGTATAGAGATATTAGCAACTTGATCTTTTTCAGAAATTACTTTTTCATAATATAAAATAGCTTTTTGATATTCTCCTATTGAGAAATACAATTCTCCTAATGCAAAATCAATAATTTCTTCATTCGGTTCCAGTTTCTTCGCCTTCAGAAGTTTCTGTTCCGCAACCTCAAATAATCCTTGTGCTTGATATAAATCTGCCAGTTGAATTAATGCCTGAAGATAGGATGGATCTCCTTCTTCTATTTGAAGAAGTAATTCAATTGCTTGTTCATCTTGTTCCAGTTCAATATATATATCAGCCAATGTTATATTAAGTTCACTTTCATCGGGATATTTCATCAATAAATCACTTAAGATGACGTTTGCCTCCTGTAAAAAGCCTAACTGCATGTACATTTGGGCAATCGTAAACTTTTCGTCATCTGTGGCTGATTTTTCATATTGCTTTAATAATTCTAATGCTTTTTCTGATTGATTATTCTCAATCAGTTGGTATGCTTCCATAATGGTGTTCAATCGCGAACATCCTTTCTAACATAATATATTATACGCTAAGTAAGAGGTAATGTCTTTTGGTAAACTAGCATCATCATATAATAAAATCAGCACATGACCCAAAAAAATTGCTCATTTCCCTTTTGTTGTTTGGTAATCGACTATTTTTGAAGATATACGCTTTTTAACATTTATTACTTTAACATAGACTGTTGATATCTGTAATTTAGAATAGTGTAGCTCTCGCTTACATTTATGTTTGTTTTGTGCAATCATTCGCTCCGGCAGAATACTTGCGGTTCGCGGGCACGGCCTCAGCCTCCCCGCGGAAAGCGGAGTGTATTTCCGTAGCGGTGTTAACGAATCGCTTCATTAGTTATTTATTCTTAATTAAATAGATCATAAGTTTCTATCAACTTTGAATAAGACCATCTCTGCGCTTGCTAGATAGAAAGAGTAAAATACACACACTTTTTTACAATTGAAAAAGTGTGTGTATTTTTATTCAAAGTTATTATTTAGTAATAGATTGTAAATGGTCAAAGAATGATGGGTATGATATGGAGATAGAAGTTGCGTCGTCAATAATGACTTCTTCTTTCGCAATCAATGAAGCTATAGCTCCCATCATAGCAATACGGTGGTCATTGTAAGAGGATATTTTTCCTCCTGTTAATGAAGTTTTCCCGTAAATTATCAAACCATCATCTGTGCCTTCAATGTTCGCCCCTAATTTGGTTAAGACATCTACCACTGCTGCAATTCGATCAGTTTCCTTTACTCGAAGCTCTTCCGCATCTTTTATTATTGTTTTTCCTTCTGCCTGCGTTGCTAACAAAGCTATTATTGGTATTTCATCAATCAGTCGCGGTATTATCTCTCCTTCAATAGTGGTTGATTGAAGATTGGAGAATTGTATATTGATATCACCTATCAGTTCTCCACTAACTGATTGCTGATTTTCTACTTTTATATTTGCCCCCATATCAATTAGAACATCAATTATGCCAGTCCTGGTTTTATTAAGCCCCACTTTAGTTAACCTAATATTACTTCCAGGTACAATTGCACCTGCAGCAAGAAAGAATGCAGCAGAGGAAATATCTCCAGGAACATTTACATCTGATGCTTGTAGTGGCTTACTACTTGTTACAGTTGTGGTTAGTCCATCTCTTCGAATATCGGCACCGAACGCTTCTAACATATTCTCTGTATGGTCTCTTGTCTGAGCTTTTTCAGTAACTGTCGTTTTACCTTCAGCTAGGATACCAGCTAAAAGGATAGCAGACTTAACTTGAGCACTTTTGACAGGTAGAGTATAGTTAATCCCTTGTAACTTTTCTCCTCTAATCGCTAATGGCAATAAACTTCCGCCATTTCTTCCATCAATAGCTGCTTTCATTAATCTTAATGGATTAACCACTCGATCCATTGGTCTATTAGATAGTGAATTATCTCCATACACAGTTGTGAAAAACTCCAAACCAGCCAATATACCTAACATTAATCTTGTTGTGGTTCCCGAATTCCCAAAGTAAAGAGGTTCAGTAGGTTCTTTTAAGGCGGATATACCTTTCCCTTCTATTGTTAAAGAAGATCCTTCTTTTTTAATGGAAACTCCCATTGAACGAAAAGCATTTATGGTTCGCAAACAGTCTTCTCCATCTAAAAAGTTTGTCACTTTAGTTGTCCCATTGGCCAATGATCCTAAAATAACAGAACGATGAGAAACGGATTTGTCCCCAGGTACTGCTAGTTCTCCTGATAATGCACCATTATAGGGTGATAATGTAACTTTTCCCATCCTTTTCACTTCCTTATATTAATCTTGAATTGTAGCTTCATATCCATGATTGTGCAATACTTCTAAACTCGCCTCTTGAATTTCTTTAGTGGAGAAACTTAGACGTAACGCACCCGTTAGTCCCTCTCTAATTTCAAGGATCTGAATATTGTTTATACTAATTTTCTTATTAGCTAATAGTAATACAACAGAGGCAAGTGCACCTGGCTGATCCCTGATATCTACGTAAATATCAAAAAATGAAGGGATAGCTCCTTTTTCTTTTTCAGGTAATCCATCTCGATAATTCTTTGCATTCTCAAGATATGTAATCATCTTCGTCTTTTCATTTTTATCGATTAAAGACTTTAAATCTTTCATTTCGTTTATCCATTCCCCAAGTAAGTACGATAGTTTATCACGATTATGATAAAAGATATCTTGCCACATTTTAGGATTACTGGAAGCTATTCTAGTAATATCACGAAAACCGCCTGCTGCAAGATTCGGCAAAAAAGAATGGGTATTTTGCCACTTCTTTGCTTGATGTACAAGAGAAGAAGCTATCAAATGTGGAAAATGAGAAACAACCCCAGTCATCTCATCATGTTCATCAGGTCTTAATACAACAAATTTACTTCCTGTGTGTTGTAATACTTCCTTTAATAGATTTACTTTTCCTTCATCATTCTGTAAAGGTGGTATTAGTACGTAGATAGCATTTTCAAATAAATGGGACTTCGCCGCTTCAATACCACGTTTATGAGAACCCGCCATTGGATGACCACCAATAAAAGTTATTGATTTATTCGTTAATCTTTTGGCAGCATTAATGATTGGGCTTTTCACCGAGGCAACATCCGTAACGATTACGTCTTTAGTAAAAGTTATCGTATCTAACGATTCCATTAAACGAATGGTTTCTGAAATAGGTGCAGCTAAGAGAATGATATCCGCTTTCTGAACAGCTTCCTTAAAATCAGTACTTGTCTCGTTAACTATCCCGTTACTGGAGGCGAACTCTAACGTTTTCTTTTTTACATCATATCCTATTGTGTAATTTTGGCCGGACTCTGTGAGATTTTTCGCTATTGATCCACCAATAAGTCCCAGCCCCGCAATTAAAATATTTTGACTCAAAACTATTCACCCTTAATTAAATCTGGTCTTAATTTGACTGCTTCATTTTGGAAGACATGAATAATTTCTTCCTGGGACAGGCCTGTATTTGTCACCATCATAATTCGAATACATTTAGGCAAGCTATTAGGAACATCTATCTCAGCCATGCACATGACTGGTACATACTTCCATCCTTCAATTTCTCTAAGAACCTTTGCAGGGAAAGTAGCATTTAAATCCCTCGTTACTGAAATAAACACATGGGACACGTCGGAAGCAGAAATATCATTTTTTTCAATCATTTCCTCTACTAATACTTTGGTATTCTTTAGAATTTCTTTCTCCTCATTTAGAGAAACGGTTGTTGCTCCTCGAACCCCTCTTGTCATTTAGACACCAGCTTTCCTTTAAAAGATTGTAAATAGGTTTTTAACGCATCATCATTAATTTTTTCAACAGTTGGCTTTCCTATTTCTTTAAGTAATACCATTTGAATTTGCTTATTTGTCGTCTTTTTGTCTGATTTCATTCGGTTAATAACAGCATCATAATCCCAATTAGTAATATCAATAGGATAATCGTTCTCTTTTAACCATGTAAATAACGATTGAAATGGTAGATTTGCACCATAAATTTCATTACTAACATGCAGAGAGAATAGCAAGCCGATAGCTACTGCTTCTCCGTGAGTCAACTTGCCATAACCCATTTCTGCTTCCAATGCATGTCCCAGTGTATGCCCTAGATTTAAGTATTTTCGCACTCCTGATTCTTTTTCATCCTCTTGGACAATTGCAGCTTTTACTTCTATCCCATATGATAGATGTTTTTGAAGTTGATGGTTTGTAATTCTATCTAGTCTAGTATCACGTATTTCGTTAAACATTCGATCGTCAGAAATCATAGATTCTTTCATTATTTCTGCATAACCGGAACGAACTTCTTTTTTGCTAAGTGACGAAAGTGTTTCAACATCATAAATCACCGAAACTGGCGCAAAAAAGTTTCCAATCATGTTTTTACCTAACTCATGATTAATAGCAACTTTCCCACCAACACTGCTATCGTGTGCTAAAATAGTAGTAGGAACTTGAACAAAATCAATTCCGCGCATAAAAGTAGAGGCAACAAATCCCGCTAAATCACCTACTACACCCCCACCTAAAGCTATGATTAATGAATGACGATCTAACCCAAATTTAATAGCATCTGTATGTAAACGATAGAAGATATCGATGCTTTTAGATTGTTCTCCAGCTGGAACGATAGCCTCAAACACTCTATCCTTAGGTAAGCCTAGTTTTATCTTTTGTAAATACAGATCTGCCACTTTATCATCGGTAATGATTAAGATGGATGAATACTCCTTAGTCAGATAGTGTGATATATCCTTCATTAGCCCATTTCCAATAATGATCTGATAATTATTTGTGCTAGATTGAACTTGAACCTTTTCCACTAAAAACACCTTATTTCATCACGGTAATCATCAATGGCCTTTTTGAGTTTCGTAAATTGATCATTAGGAAATTGTTCTGTGATGGCTTTTGCTAATTCAAATGCCACAACATGTTCCATAACAACAGATGCAGCAGGTACAGCACAGGCGTCAGACCTTTCTACTGTCGCTTTAAAGGGTTCTTTCGTCTCAATATCAACACTTTCAAGTGGTTTTCGCATTAGGGTGGGAATTGGCTTCATAACACCTCGAACGACAATTGGCATTCCAGTAGTCATTCCCCCTTCAAAGCCTCCTAAACGATTCGAAGTTCGGTAATAACCTTGTTCTTCATTCCAGGAAATTTCGTCATGCACTTCACTTCCATACTTTTTAGCTGCTTCAAATCCAATACCAAACTCAACACCTTTAAAGGCATTGATGCTAACGACGGAACCCGCAATCCTAGAGTCCAATTTACGGTCATAATGAACATACGATCCAACTCCGGCTGGCATGCCTTCTACATACACTTCACAAACCCCGCCAATAGAATCCCCTTCTTTTTTCGTTTGATCGATTTTATCCATCATTTCTTGTTCCACGTCTTTATCTAATACCATTACAGGTGATTCTGTTATACGATTTTGTCGTTCTTCCATAGATAGTGAACCTATCTCTTTTGCACGAATTCCTGCTATTTCTTTTACATATCCACAAACTTCAATTCCTAATTGTTTTAAAAGTGTCTTTGCAACAGCACCCGCTGCAACTCTAGCTGCTGTCTCACGGGCGGATGACCGCTCTAAAACGTTCCTCATATCTCGATGTCCATATTTTAATGCACCGTTTAAGTCGGCATGTCCAGGTCTTGGTTTAGATACAACTCTACGTATTGCAACATCTTCACTAAGAGGGTCTTCTCCCATAATGTCTGTCCAATGTTTAAAATCATCATTCGTAATAACGAGAGAGATTGGTGAACCTAATGTATATCCATGACGGATACCACTCGTGATATTTACCAGATCCTTTTCAATTTGCTGTCTTTTTCCTCTTCCGTGTCCACCTTGCCTGCGTAATAGCGATTCATTTATATTGTCTTTCGTTATCGGCATTTTTGATGGAATTCCTTCAATTATTGTTGTTAATTGTTTTCCATGAGATTCTCCTGCTGTTAAATAGCGCAAATTACATTCTCCTTTACTCAATATTTTAGAATGCTAAATATTTTCTAATTACTATAGCATATCTTTGCTAATTTGTGACAAAAATAGTTTAAATTTAAATATTTTGACTACTACACAATGACCTATCCCCTATTTTTATAAACCTAGTTTTTTGATACAGTTTTAATTCTTTTGATAGAAGAATGTATCAATTAATGTTAAATCATATAGGTTTGGATTAAATATTTGTTCTGTACTTCCTACAAATAAGATTCCACCCTGGTTAAGTGACGTTTTGAAGTTTTGATATATCCGTTCTTTCGCTTTATCCGTAAAATAAATTAAAACATTACGGCAAACGATTAAATCAACATTTTTAGGGTAACAATCCGATAAAAGGTTATGTTTTTTAAAATGAACGGACCTTTTAACTGAGTCATCAATCTTGTATAGTTTGTTTTCCTTCGTGAAATAGTTACGAATCATTTCCTGTGGCAATTCTTTTAATGACTGTTCCAGGTAAATTCCCTTTTTTGCTTGAGACAGGACGTTATCGTCTAAATCAGTTGCTAGAATTCGTACCCTTATATCGGGAAAATACTCTTTAAACATCATCGCAATACTATATGGTTCTTCTCCTGTTGAACAGGCAGCACTCCAGATTGTTAACTGATTAGATTGATTATGTAATTTAGGTATAATGGTGTTTTTAAGGACATCCCACCTTTTGGGATTGCGATAAAATTCTGAAACATTAATGGTAATTCTATCAAGAAATTCATTTATTAATTCTTTATCTTGTACTAATTGATTATAATAACTGTCAAAACTAGTAAATCCACGTTTGGCTCTTAGAGTTGTAATTCGTCGTCTCATTTGTGTCTCTTTATAAAGGCTTAAATCTATGCCTAGTTTACTATGTATTTTACTAATAAATTGATGGTATTCATCTAACACTATAGTAATCCTCCTGCTGTTCAAAAAACCCCCGTCAAATTAACGGAGGTTATTATCTAGTATATCCATTCGCTATCTTGTTTTTCATAAGAGATTAAATCTTCTTTGTTGAAAAACAGATTAATCTCACGTTCTGCACTTTCAGTAGAGTCAGAGCCGTGAATTACATTTTTTCCTACAGTTAGACCATAATCTCCTCTGATTGTACCAGGCGCTGCTTCAGAAGGATTCGTTTTCCCCATCAAGTTTCTTGCGGTATTGATGACGTTTTCACCTTCCCAAACCATCGCAAACACAGGACCAGAAGTGATGAAATCTACTAATTCCCCAAAAAAAGGTTTTTCTTTATGTTCACCATAGTGTTGTTCAGCCGTTTCCTTTGATATTGTCATTAGTTTTGCCCCTGCTAGTTTATATCCTTTCGACTCAAAACGACTAACAATTTTACCAACTAGATTTCGTTGTACCCCATCTGGTTTTACCATTAAAAACGTTTTCTCCATTAATTACACCCCATTTTGTATGTATACTAGTATGACCTACTAAATCTTATCAAATTTATTAGAAAATAACAACAGATTTATAGGAAGATTATTAGAAATATATGTATTACAAAGTGGGTACTAATAGATAGATTGAGATTTCAATTGGTTAACGCAGATTATGTCGTACATTTATGACCTTCTTTTTCCTATATATCTAGCTATATCTTGCAGTGTTCTTTTCGCCCTTCTATTAGGTAACTCATCTAAAGTTCTTAAAGCTTTTTGCAAATACTGGTTGCTCAATGAATAAGACATTTCAATTGATCCTGTATCTTGTAAGGTATTAATTATTTTATTCATCTCTATACCAGATACGGATTCAGGATGTTTAAATAATTTCTCTAGATGTGTTCGAAATGATTGATTTTGAATGGCGTATAAAACCGGAAGTGTAATATTTCCTTGTAGTAAATCATTTCCTGCAGGTTTTCCCAGTTCTTTAGCTGAAGAGGTGAAATCCAGAATATCATCAATAATTTGGTAGGACATGCCGATATAATACCCATATTTATATAGTTTTTTTGCTTCTGCCTTTGTCAACCCAGCTGCAACTGCGCCTAACTGACAACTAGTCGCAATAAGTAAAGCAGTTTTACGCTTTATTCGACGCAGGTAGCTGCGAAGGTTTTGATCCCAGTTGAATTTATCTTTAAACTGTTCAATCTCACCCACACAAACTTCAACAATTGTCTTTGCTAATATATGATGAACGTCCGAATCTTTTAGAGTGGTTATTTCTTCAAGGGCACGTGCTAATATATAATCTCCTGTATACATAGCAACTCTATTACCATAAAGTTTCATAGTTGTTGGCTTACCTCTTCGTAATTCCGCCTCATCAATCACATCATCATGGACTAGGGTTGCCATGTGAATTAATTCTAGGGAAACGGCTACTTTTTTCACCTTCTCTAGGTCAAAGTCTCCTAACCTAGCCGCAAGCAAAACAAATACAGGACGAATTCTTTTCCCTCCAGCATCTAATAATTCTGTTGAAGCACTTCGTAATACAGGATGTTCAGCTTGTATCGTTTGATGTAATGCTGCTTCTATAAAATCTAAATCTTTTTTTAAGTAACCATATGTTTTTGGAAGTTTCATGTGTTTCACCTTTAAATCGCTTGAAGTTACACTGTCTTAAGTATAGAAAGTGTACAGTTATTTTCTTATTTTTTAAAACCCATATGCATTGCTGCTACTCCACCAGTATAACTTTTAACATCTACTTGATAGAAACCAGCTTCTAAAAACATTTTCTTTAGTTTTTTCTTGTTTGGGAATGTTCTGGTTGATTCATTAAGCCACGCATATTCTTGATAGCTTTTAGCGAATATTCTTCCAAACAAAGGCATGATGAAGCGAAAATAGAAGAAATATAATTGTTTAAATCCTATTGCTGTTGGTTGGGACGTCTCCAAGCATACTACTTTACCGCCTGGTTTAACAACTCGATACATTTCTTTCAACACGGTCATGTAATCAGGAACATTGCGCAATCCAAAGCCAATGGTTACGTAATCAAAGGAATTATCCTCAAAAGGGAGTTCCATTGCATTTCCATGAATTAACTCAAGGTTTTCCAACTGAAGCTCTTCTTTTTTCTTTTTGGCGATAGATAACATATTTTGACTAAAATCCAGTCCAACCACTTTTCCATTGTCCCCAACTGCTTCTGAAAGTGAAATAGACCAATCTCCAGTTCCGCAACAAACATCAAGAGCTTTGGTACCTTTTTCTACCTTCACTCGTTTCATAACATCTTTGCGCCAAGCTTTATGTCTTTGGAATGAAATGATGGAATTCATCGAATCATAGTTTTTATATATTTTTTCAAATACATGATGTACACGTTCTTCTTTTGATTGCTCTTGCATAACTTATCCCTCTTCCACAATCGAGGCTTTAGATTGATTTTCTTTATTTAACTTAACGTTTAAATAGTTTTTTAAACTGCCATATTGTTGCGGTAATACATCCAATAATTCATTTAATGTATCGGTTTTCGTTTGGATGATAGAATTAGCGTGGCTGATAAAAGAAGTATAGTTGCTGTTATTATGCAGCCATTTATTTAACAGTGTCGACTCCTTATGATCCTCTATGTTTTGCTTTTCGTTGTAAAGTCTATTGATAATTAACCATTCACCAACAAGCTCATTCAAGGAAGAGTCATTTACATAATCAGCGACATAATAGATGAGTAATGCTTCTATCTTCTTGACTATGTCAATATATTCACCGTTAAAGTTATAATCGAGATAATATAATTTCATTTTGTATTCATTTATTTCTTTTATTGCCGATGCTAATGTACGAATCAAGTCAAATGCATCTATCTCGGATAGCATCAAATAATATAGCCCACTATAATAATCTCCAGCAAGAACACGTAGATGATTTCTTTCTTGTTCTTTATTACTTATATCTGGCTTAAACCAAGTTGGAACTTGTTCATGTGTATCTAAAGCTATCTGCACCAACATTGCTGTAATGACTAATTTTTCTTTCTCTATTTCCGACAAAGAAGGATGGCGTCCTACAAGATTCGCTAAAATCACTAATTTACTCTCATCGATATGTGGCTTCCCCACAATTTGCTCTATGTATTGATGGTTTATTTTATCTTCTATTTGTTTTATCAGATATTGAATATCCATGCCAGATGTAATCAAATAAATCACCTAAAGCCTTTCTCTCTTTAACTGCTCTAGTTATTATAGCATATTTCTGACATGAACCAAATGTTTGTTTTTACATAGATTAAATCTATGTATTTTGGTTTAATCACTCTGATTTAATTTCACCATGTCCTGTTTGAATTAAAGCATTGCCTCTAACTTTCATAGCTGAAGTATGTTCTGTGAATTGAGCGATCATCACTTCTCCCTTATCTAGCTTTTCAGAGTGATGAAAACGTGTGTCCGTCCCCCTGGTTAACCCAATAACATTCACACCATCCTCCAACGCTTTAATAACAAAATAATCTGGATTATATTTTGAATCACTCATACTTACACCTACCTACTTTTATTTTAAGTATACTTTAATAATTATATATTTAATAGAAAACTTAGGCTATCGCCAAACCATTGCACGACAGCCTAAGTTCTACTTATTTTTAACAATTTCTCTTAAACATAGAAATAAAAAGGGCACGTTAATTAACGTACCCTTTGGCCCTATGTATATTATTTAACTACATCTTTAAGGGCTTTACCTGGTTTGAATGCTGGAACCTTACTTGCAGGGATCTCAATTTCTTCACCAGTTTGTGGATTACGACCTTTACGTGCAGAACGTTCACGTACTTCAAAGTTACCAAATCCAATTAATTGTACTTTTTCACCATTTTTAAGTGAATCCATGACAGATTCAAAAACTGCATCTACAGCTTTTGTAGCATCTTTCTTAGAAAGTTCGCTTTTTTCAGCTACTGCATTAATCAAGTCTGTTTTATTCATGACATTCACCTCCTCCCAAGACGTACTATAGAAATCAGAACAAAATAATTAATCTAACATCATTTGTTCACTATTTTGCCTGCTTTTATACGTTATGTCACCTAAAATGATTTTGATGACAAGGCTTATAATAACTGAGATTGCTATAAAATTCAACAATAAGTGTCCAATTCTTTGATAATTATTACCAAAAAAGCCAAATTTTAATTGTACATAGCTTTTTATTAAATTCTTCTGAACTTTATGTTGATTAAGCATATCTGCTGATAAGCCAGCTTTTATACTTTAATATATAAATACGACACTGTAAAGTAATTTCCTTCCAGTGAAGCCATTTTTTTTAAAAAAGTCATTTACAATACCTATTTATCTTAAATTCTATAAAGTCTTAAACATTGATTTGCTCTCAAAAATAATGCGAGCTTTATTTGAACGAAAACACGCTCGGTGTATTTCCTTCGTTAATTTGTGCTGTTCAGACTTAAGTCCCAGCCTCAAGTAGAGACCAAAATAAAAAGCAGCTTTATTAAAAGCTGCTATAAAATAATTGCAATTAAGCTACCGGTTCCTTCGTTAATAATTCTCTCCAAAGTATCTTTTAATTTGTAACGGGCATTTTCAGGCATTAATGAAATCTTGCCTTGTATGCCCTCTCTGACAATGGAGCTTAGTGACCTTCCAAAGATATCCGATTCCCATATAGATAAAGGATCTTCTTCAAAGTCTTGCATTAAGTATCTTACAAGTTCTTCACTTTGCTTCTCTGTCCCAATAATTGGGGAGAATTCTGATTCCACTTCCACTTTTATCATGTGAATGGAAGGTGCAACTGCTTTTAGTCGAACACCGAACCGGGATCCTTGTCTAATTATCTCTGGTTCATCTAAAATCATGTCTTCCAAACTTGGTGCAGCTATGCCGTATCCGGTTTGTTTAACCATTTGCAGTGCTCCTGCAACTTGATCATACTCCCTTTTCGCATGAGAGAAATCCTGCATCAATTCCAATAAATGATCTTTCCCTCTGATCTCTTCACCCACTATTTCCTTCAGTACTTCGTCGTATAAGTAATCTGGTGCGTGTAAATCAATTTCTGCAACACCTTCACCCATTTCCATACCTGCTAGATTTGCTTTTTCGATATAATCATATTCATCGAAATTACCAACAATTTGATCAACATCTCTAAGTCTTTTAATGTCTTTTACTGTAGTTTGAATCGCTTCCTGGTAATTTTCCCTCAACCAATGATTATCCTTAAGTACCATTACCCAACTTGGAAGGTTTACATTTACTTCAAGTACCGGGAATTCATAAAGTGCTTCGCGTAAAACACTGTTCACATCGTGTTCTGACATGGACTCAATATTTATCGCCAAAACAGGAATATCATATTCTTCTGACAGCTCATTTCGAAGCATTTCTGTTTCTTGACTGGATGGCCTTGTCGAATTCACAACCATGATAAATGGTTTTCCAACTTCTTTTAATTCTTCTACAATTTTTGATTCGGCATCAATATAATCTCCACGTGGAATTTCTCCAATTGATCCATCTGTTGTAACTACTACTCCAATAGTAGAATGTTCTTGAATCACCTTTCTAGTTCCAATCTCTGCAGCATCATGAAAAGGGATTGGATCTTCATACCAAGGGGTATTAATCATCCTTGGCCCATTTTCATCTTCAAACCCCTTTGCCCCATCTACTGCATAGCCGACGCAATCTACTAATCGGATGTTTACGTCTAACCCTTCCTCGACATTAACAGAAACTGCTTGGTTCGGAATAAATTTTGGTTCTGTAGTCATAATGGTTTTTCCGGCAGCACTTTGCGGTAATTCATCTTGCGCTCTGTCACGTTCACCTTCATCACCTATGTTAGGTAACACAACCAATTCCATAAATTTCTTTATGAAAGTGGATTTACCTGTACGGACTGCACCGACAATACCTAGATAAATATCTCCGTTGGTCCGCTTTGAAATATCTTTAAAAATATCAATCTTCTCCAAAAGATCCCCTCCCGATCTTGAGTACTTTGATTTCAGATAAACTACGAATAATTGACATTAGTAGTCTATGATGTTGTCCTATCAAAATATGACTTAAATTTCTGGTAAAAGAGTAAAATTTGGATATATGAAAGAAATTAAAAAATAAATATACAAATAAACCCTTGCAACAATATATGTTGCAAGGGAAGGAATATGATATTTAATTAATAAATATTCTTTTCATAAAGTAGGATAGACTTCTTTATATCGTCTTTTTAAGTTTTTCTATTGTAAAAATACTGGCTCTTCATCCTTTATTGTATATGGTAGTGAGTAAGCCGGAACGAATGGAGTATTTTCAGCTAATAGATAACGAATGTCATCTCCTTCTTCAAAAGAGTGACTGAAATCTTCTAATGCACGATTCAAGTCCATTCGATAATCTATATATAAGTTTCCGTCTGTATCCATGATAATAGGCAGTCCCTCTTTAGAATATGGGCTTTCTACGGTCGGTGGGGATTCCAAATCTATTTTCTCATAATCAATTGTATATATTCCTTCTGATATCACTTCACCGAATGGCGGATACAGATACTCATCACGATATGCTTGCAAGCGAATATTTATACTGCGAATTTTTTCAGTAAGTCTTAAATCAATCAGTTTTACTCTAGGATTATCGTCTGGTGTTATTAATACATATTGATATACCCCACCATTTTCGAAAGCATTAGCGGGAACCTCTGAAAGTAGATTACGTTCCTTCAAAGAATTAAAATCAACGATATATTTTTCAAAGATTGGTGTTTCATTTTCCTTTGTTCGAATTGGAACCAGTCCATTGGTCTCATCACGATAATCGTCTACAGCTGCTTGTACAGTTTTTAACTGATCTTCATAGGCTATTTGGTTCTTGGATAATTCACTGTCTGGATATAGACATCCACTTAGTAATAAAACAGTAACAAACACTATAGCATTTTTTAAGTATGTATGATTCACTTTTCGCCCCTCCTCAAATTACTATCTTGTTGGGCCACTCAAAACAACATAAAGAATGATTAAACCACCAAGAACTAAAAATAAGTAAGCTAAGAATGAAATAACTTTACCAAACCATCCCTTCAGTTTATATCTCCCTAGGTATATAAAACCTATTGCTAGAAATAAGAAAATCATACCAGCAAAGGAAATATACATTTTAAGCATAGAAATCGACACAACTCTCACCCCTATTTTATCTTTGCAATCAGTATTATAACACACGATAATTTTTCGACGTATTAAAATGTACTTTCTTGCTTTTATAGTTTAATTCGCGTTTTGTAAAGAGCACAATAAAGAACAAAATCTTTAAACATAATAAAACCGAGATGAAGGGGGCTAGCTTCACCTCGGTTTAGACTAAATAAGATCCATGCAGACTCTATATTTGAATGCTTGTGCGATTTATCTTATGCGTGTAAACAGCTTAATGTATCCTCACTTGCCCATGAATTGCTATTTTTTAAATAATTGATTTAAAGATTGCGCATCTCCTGGCATTTTGTTGTTTACGATGGATTGAACAATATAATCTTCTTTTTCCTTGGGTAGAGGCTTATTAGCCATTTTCGCTAAATGACGAACCAAACTTCGAACGGTTCTTTCGTCGGAAAAGTCTGCGTTTTTTACAGAATCTGCAACTTTATAAATTTCTTCAGGATTTATATTGGAATTTTTTTGTATTTTATCAAACATTCCCTTTTGAAAATTATTCACACTTTTTCCTCCTTGCATTGTGAGTTCAAGATAGTATATGCAAGGAGTATGATTACGTGTTAGTTTGTGTAGCGCTCATACAATAAATGAGCAATATCATCCATTTCTTCTCTTTTGGAACGGCTCATTAACTGTTCTACCACATCTTTTGGTTTTTGATGTTCAAATAAAACTTGGTAAATTCCTGTTGTAATTGGCATTTCTACATTTTCTTCTTCCGCAAATTGATAGGCTGCTTTTACTGTACGAACCCCTTCAACTACCATTCCCATTTCTTCCAGGACTTCATCTAAATTATGTCCTTTTCCTAGAAGATTTCCTGCACGCCAATTTCTGCTGTGTACACTTGTACACGTAACAATTAAATCTCCTACTCCTGATAAACCTAAAAAGCTTAGTGGGTCTGCACCTAATTTTGTTCCTAATCTCGCTATTTCCGCAAGTCCTCTGGTCATAAGAGCAGCTTTCGCATTATCACCATATCCTAAACCGTCTGAGATACCAGCACCAATTGCAATAATGTTTTTTAAGGCACCACCAAGCTCGATTCCTAAAACATCGGTGCTAGTATAGACACGAAATGCCTCATTTATAAATAGCTCCTGAGCAACCTTCGCATTTTCCTTATTCAAGGAGGCAACAGTTACTGTAGTTGGATGTCTTAATGCTACTTCTTCCGCATGACTTGGACCAGATAATACAACAATATCTTCAGCATTATATAATTCCAGTTCTTCTCCTAGCATTTGCGAGACTCTTTTTAATGTGCCGGGTTCGATACCCTTTGAGGCATGAATGATAGGTATTCGAGAATCTAGAATACTATTTAATTGTTGCGATACTTCTCGGATTGCTTTTGTTGGTACGACCATTACAATTGCTTTCACATTTGTGATGGCTTTTGGCAAATCTGAAAATCCCACAATATTTTCCGGTAAATCCACATCAAGGTATCTTTCATTCCGATGTAATTCATTAATTTCTTCAGCCTGTGCTTGTTTATGGGTCCACAGATGTACTTTATTACCATTATCAGCTAAAACGATACTTAAAGCTGTTCCCCAACTTCCTGCTCCTAAGACTGCTATCTTATCCATGATTATTCTCCCCCTTTACCCACGTCTGCGTGCAAATATCTTAATTGGAGTTCCTTCAAAACCAAATGCATCTCTAATTTTATTTTCCAAAAATCGCTGATAAGAAAAATGCATTAATTCTGGATCATTGACAAAAACAACGAAACTAGGTGGTTTAACCGCTACTTGTGTTACATATAATACTTTCAACCTTTTCCCTTTTACAGTTGGGGTTGGATTCATAGCTAGCGCGTCCATAATTACATCATTTAACACATTAGTTGGAACGCGTTTTGCATGATTTTCACTTGCTAAATTAATTGCTGGTATTAACGTGTGTAATCGTTTCTTGGTTTTAGCTGACAAGAATACAATCGGTGCATAGTCAAGAAACTGAAAGTGCGCACGAATTTTCGTCTCAAATTCTTTCATGGCTTTCTCATTGGATTCCACTGTATCCCATTTATTAACTACAATAACCACTGCTCGTCCTGCTTCATGTGCATATCCTGCTATTTTTTTATCTTGTTCTATAATACCTGTTTCTGCATCAATTAAAACTAGCACAACATCTGAATTTTCAATAGCCTTCAATGCACGTAAAACACTGTATTTTTCCGTTGATTCATAAACTTTCCCGCGCTTACGCATTCCTGCTGTATCCGTAATAACATAATCTTGGCCATCTCGATGTAGATGAGTGTCTATAGCATCTCTTGTCGTACCTTCAATTTCACTAACAATCACACGCTCTTCATTAAGAAACGCATTGACAAGTGAAGATTTTCCAACATTTGGCCTACCGATTAAGCTGAAATAAATGGTATCTTCATCTTTTTCCCCATCATTTCTTTCAGGAAAGTAACTCACAACTTTATCTAATAGATCACCTAGTCCAAGACCATGGGACCCAGAAATAGGAAACGGCTCCCCAAAACCTAGGGAATAATATTCGTAGATCGTCTCACGCATTTCCGGATTATCAATCTTATTGACTCCTAGAACAATCGGTTTATTTGATTTATACAAAAGCTTTGTAACTTCTTCGTCAGCAGCGGTAATTCCTTCCTTGCCATTTACTAAAAAGATAATGACATCTGCTTCATTAATTGCTACTTCAGCCTGTTCACGCATTTGAACAAGTAATGGTTCATCACCTAGTTCTATCCCACCTGTATCAATTAAGTTGAATGTATGATTTAACCATTCTGCTTGTGCGTATATACGATCTCTTGTAACTCCTGGGATATCCTCTACAATCGATATCCTTTCCCCAACCAATCTATTAAAAATAGTTGATTTTCCTACATTAGGTCTCCCTACAATTGCTACTACTGATTTCCTCATAAAAAGGGTTCCTTTCTCATTCGCATTCTTTTCTTTAACTTAATATATTCTAGCAAAAGAAGAAAATATTAACAATTATAAGCCATATGTGATGATTATTCTTACGCCGATATTAGAAATATATACGTTTTTAATGTTTTACGATTATAAATAGTTCCTCACTCAAGGCATGGGCAATCCCATCCATAATTGCTTCTAGATTTGCTGCAATTTGTTCTAATTCCTTCTTTGATTCACAAACAAAAATTGGAGCACCTCCAGCAACTTTTTCTTGATTCATCGTAATAACTGCTAATATTGCTTTTTCAAGATTCACTTGTCATGTACCTCCTTGTTGTGAGTCCTTGACTGGGAAGGAAGTCGAATAGCAGATTCAAGTACAGGAACCGCACCAATAACTTCTCTGGCCTTTTCAACGTCTCTAACTTGCGGTAGTACAAATACTCCAATACGACCATCATCCAAATCCCGTTTGATTAGTGGAGTCAATGCTGGTGTACCTGAATCTCGAAAAACTCCTAAAGCTATTGAAACATCATGAAGTATTGCCTGCCGTTGACCGAGGTTAGCCACAGTATTAATTGTGTTCATGTTTTTAGGTGTAAGTACAAACCCCATCCCATATTTCTTAATTTCTTCTTGTCTTTCCGGTAAACCGATATTCATGATATAAATATTATCTACATATAAACCTGCACCTTCAAAATATAATTCTTTATATTCGATATCCACAATATCTTTCAACGTGCTTCCGCTCATCAATACTCTAGAAACAATGACACATATAACTGCTGCAATAACTGCTATATAAGGGTTGGTTAGAATATATACTAACGTTCCGATGAATGCAGTTATAATCACTAAATAGTTTCTGCTTTCAAAAGATATCGCAATTCCTTCGATGTATGTTTTTCCCCTGGATACTAATTCGAAATCATCTACTTCATTTAATGTATTTCGTTCCATATTTCTAACTTCTCTAAACTGTGTAGCTGCAACTGTCAGGATAGTCACAGCTGTATAGTTTTTCTCCATAATTGCAGGAATAATCAATGCACCTAGTGAGGAAGCGATAAACCCTAATGATACATGGATTATTTTACCATGTAAATAGGTTGGATATTGTCTATAATCTGTTTTCAGCATCAATACTCTGGATAAAGTACCAATGATTACGCCAAAAATAATTGGATATGTATACTCGTTCATTTTGCCACCTCTAGTTTTGTCTGTAGTTTTGTATTGTACTTAGAAATTTTTCTTTTCCCTTTATGTAGTATGTCTAAAATTGTTAATAATAAAAGTGCCCATGATAATGTGTCTAGAAAAATCATTTCTCCAATATGTTCATGAAGACCATAACTTGCTAATATAAAACTATAGATGACCTCACCGACTAACATTCCAAGAAGACAGATACCTATTCTGCTATAAAAATCTCTTGATATCAAAGTTACTATACTACCAATAATAATCGAAAAGAGAATAATTCTTGGAGCAATTATCCATATAGGAGATATTTTTTCCCAAAACAAAAGACTTGTGTAACCAACCATGATGGTAAATGATTTGAATAAGTTAAAGATTATCTGCTGCTGTCTCACTAACAATAGAATTGTTCCAAATAGGAGAAGGAATACTGTCATTGCGACCGAATAGCCTCCTATCATTAGCGTAAAAGGAGATACGATAATAGAGAGAAGTATCCAGTAAGCAAGCACCGTCCGAAACTTGCTCTTATTCATCAAAAATGTAATAATTATCCAAAAAATCCAACTAAACCAATAAAAGAAAATTCCAGCCCCCAATGCCATCACCACCATTACTAGTCATTATTGCAGAAATTGACTAAATATATACTTAATGGAGAAGCTATTCTAAGTTAGTTAATACTATCTTTCCAGAACGCTCTTTTCGTATTGTTTGTTACTTTCTGAAGTTGTTTAGTTGATAGAAACTCCTGATATATTTAATTAAGAATACTGCTTAGTCTTCGCTACGGAAAGCAACTGCCCGGAGCGGAAATCAACAAGGCACTACATTTATCTTTAATTAAAGTAATTCGCATTCTATACAAAATGTTGGTAAAGTCATATTAAAGTGAAGTGACCTTTTAAAAAGTGCCTTCCAAAAAAAATAAGCCCTCCCAATAGGAAGGACTTATTTGTTAGAGTCTCTTATTTCTTATATTTATCCAGTTTATCTCCAATTAAATCTCCCAAATGAAAACCAGATTGTTCTTCGTCTTTTTCGTATTGCTTATAATCTTTCTCTTCTTGCTCTTGTTCGAGTTCTTTGATGCTTAAGGAAATACGCTCTTCCTGTTCGTTCACATCTAATACTTTCACATTTATTTTTTGTCCTATTTCCAACACTTCTTGTGGTGTGCCAATATGACGATTAGCAATTTGAGAAATATGTACTAATCCCTCTACACCAGGAAAGATTTCCACAAATGCACCAAAATTAACAAGGCGTTTTACTGTTCCTTCTACCGTATCTCCGCTGGAAATGCGCTCTTGAATATTTGCCCAAGGTCCTGGTAAAGTATTTTTATGAGAAAGGGAGATTCGCTCACTATCTCGATCTACTGACAATATTTCTACTTTAATCTTATCACCTTCTGAGACTATATCAGAAGCTTTTTCTACATGTTCATGAGACAACTGTGAAATGTGCACTAAGCCATCGATTCCACCCAAATCAACAAATGCACCAAAGTTAGTAATACGTTGTACAGTACCTTCCACCACTTGTCCAGGTTCTAACGATTGAAGTAACGCATTTTTCTTCTCATTAGCTTCCGCTTCAACTACGGCACGATGGGAGAGGATAATTCGATTTTGTTCCTTGTCTAAGTCGACAATTTGCACAGTTAAGGTTTTCCCTTGGTATTCACTAAAATCTTCAACAAAAAAGGTCTCTACTAAAGATGCAGGGATAAATCCTCGTAACCCAATATCGACAACCAAGCCACCTTTAACTACTTCTTTTACTGTAGTTTCGAAAACTTCCTTATTTTCATATTTTTCCTCTAGCTCTTTCCAAGCCTTTTCTGCATCAATTGCTTTTTTAGATAAGATTACTTCATCATCTTCAATTTTCTTTACTTTTAATGTTAATGTATCTCCTTCTTCAACCACATCACTCGTTGATTCAACATGTAAGTTAGATAATTCGCTTATTGGCAGGATACCTTCCGTCTTGTAACCAATATCTACTAATACTTGCTTATCATCCAGTTTTACAACGGTTCCTGTAACCGTATCATCAACGTTCAACTCTTTTAATTCTTTGCTCTCTTCACTCATATCCATAGCCTCCTAAATACAGTAACGATAATAAGTCCAGTTTATCGTGTTTGATTACAAACAAGAAAAACCTATTCTTTCTATAACTTCTAATAATTACAATTATTTGTCAAGTAATGTTTATTGATTTTGATAATTTTCTTTCAAATTTTTAATTTCTTGCATGATTGCATCTGCCATCTCTTTTGCCGATGTCTTTTTTGACCGATACTTTTCCATGTTAATTGGTTTTCCATAAATAACGGTAAGTGGTTTAAACTTTTTATATGGGCCAATGATTGCACAGGGTATTACCTCCGCCTCTGACCGTAATGCAAAGAAACCAGCACCAGCTAATGGTTCTCCTATCTCTCCTGTTTTACTTCTGGTGCCTTCAGGAAATAATCCAAGAGTGTTACCTTCTTCGAGTATTTTCAAGCCATTCCTTAATGCATTTCTGTCTGCTAATCCCCGCTTAACTGGGAAAGCATGTATTCTTGTTAATAGGCCGCCTAGGAATTTTTTTTCAAACAATTCCCCTTTTGCCATAAAGTAAATATCTCTCGGAGATGTTATTCCTACAACAGGTGGATCAAAATTTGAAATATGATTAGAGCAGATTAATACTGGTCCTTTATTAGGTATGTTTTCTTTCCCTATTACTTTTATACGATATAATGGATATAAGATAATTAATACAACAAATCTAGCGAATTTATAAAGCATTTTCTATCCCCTTCTCGCCTTATCCTTTTTCAAAAAGTTAGAAACTGCATTTAATATTTGTTGTACAACTTCATTTATCGACAAGGAAGTTGTGTCCACTTCAATTGCGTCCTCAGCTTTAATTAAAGGAGAGGCTTCACGTTTAGAGTCTATTTCATCCCGTGTCTTAATCTCTTCTTTAAGTTCTTCCAAGTTTGAATCAATTCCTCGTCGGATATTTTCTTCATACCTGCGCTTTGCGCGTTCTTCCACACTCGCTATAAGAAAAATTTTCACTTCCGAGTCAGGCAGTACATGTGTGCCTATATCTCTTCCGTCCATTACCACTCCACGGCTTTCTGCCAATGCTTGTTGACGTATAACCATTTCCTTACGCACACTAGCCAGTTTAGCAATAGAAGATACATTGTTTGTAACTTTTTGAGTACGAATTTCTTCTGTAACATCTTCTCCATCTAGAAGAACAATTTGTTTGTTTTCCTTTTGACTCAACTCAATATCAGTATGTAATAATAATTCAAGTATCGCTTTTTCATCATTCAGTTCCACACCATGAGTCAATGCCTTTAAAGTTATTGCACGATACATTGCCCCTGTATCAATATAGATATAGGAGAGTTTTTCTGCGACAATTTTTGCTACGGTGCTTTTTCCAGCTGCAGCAGGACCATCAATAGCAATTGCTATCTTTCTTTCTATCATGTAACTAATTCATTCCTCTCATAATACCAAGTTCTTATTTATTTACTATATATGTTACTCTTTAACATACCTATATTAAATAATAACATACATAGAATTTAATGGTCTATTAGAGGTTGTTCAAAAATCATTTAAATTTATTAATAAATCATTCCACATTACTGTAACTCTTTTTGTCTAGCTTGTCGCTGCTTTTCAAAACAATATCGAATAATTAATTGCTGATCTATCTTTGTGATTTTTGTAAATTTTACGGAAGTTATATTGATGTTGCTTTTTAAGGATTTTATAAAAACCACTTTTGCCTCTACAGAAATATAATATGAATCAATGTTATTCATTGGCAGAACTATAAAAACCTGGATATATTCCCCAATAGTAAGTATATCCCTTTCTGGAATAATGAACGATAAGCCACCACCACTAATGTCCTCTGTTACTGTGGTGAAAGGAACAAATTTTTTTGTAAGACTATGAATAGCAACATCAATAGCGGATTCTACCCTAACAAATTCTCTTCGCTGAATACGTTTTATCTTTTTCTTTTCAGGAAGTTTAATCAATAGTGCAGGTATCTTCATATTAACTCTTTCAAGAATAATACTACGAAATTGATAAACAGCTTTATCTTTCGAGACATAAGTAACCAAGATAGTTGATCCTATAGGTAAAAAGGATGTTTTATTTGTATTCACATTAATTGGATAATCAATAATAAGGCCTTGGTTGTTTTTTTCAATAATTTTACAACGATATTTCCTAACTTCACTTGATTGATTGTCTTCATATTCTATATGGATTAAAGTGCCAATCTTCACTCTTATGCGCACTCCCTTTATGCCCTAATTTACAATTCATAGAACATTAAATATAATTAATACAAAAGCTTTCTAATGAAAAATCATCCAATATACCTATTATTACAGAAAAATAAAAAAAGGGAAAGGCTTTTCACCACTCCCTAATTGATAGCATAATTAATTTCACTACCACCTAATTTATCGACTTTTTCTTCCATTCCTGTTTTGGCATTAATAAATATTCGATACGTGTCGTCACCATACGTACCTAAAAATTCATGGGCTAAGACTTCTTCCCCGATATCGTTATCAATTACTGCCAAAAACTCTTCTTGAATATCTACATTCGAATTAACCATTTCTTTTGCTTCATCAACAGATATTTCGGGTTCGGGTATGTTTCTTTCTTTGTGGTTCATAAGGTAATTTTGCGCAGTAATACCCATTATATCTCCATTATCCAAAGCTACTTTCACTTCAAGTGCATCAGAGTATACTCTAACCCCATTTTCAGAGTATAAAAATGAGTATGCACCCGTATTATCATATTCACTGCTATGAAACATTACCATATCTTTATAACCCAACTCTTCGATATAAGCTTTTGCTTTTTCCATGCCTTCATTTAAACTTATCTGTTTCTCTTTCATCGGCCTTTCAACTAATAAAGAGACAGGTTGACCACCTTGTTTCGTTATATCCATATAAGCATGACGATTGTCATCCGTATAGGTAGCACTATACAATGGTACATCGGCGCCATCCCCTGTTTCAGTAATTCTTATCTTAGACGCATCATTAACTTCAAAAAGATCTTTACTTAAAGTTAGTGCCTGTTTTTCTGTAATTTCCTGTTTACCTTTTAAGTATTGATATTGATGCTGTTTTGAAGATGTTCCAATAATAGGAGAATCCACATTGGTTTCAGAAAAACCTTCCACTGTCTTTTCTACTGTTTTAAGACCATCAATAATTGTATTATCGACTTGCTGATCCTCGTTAGCTAAGGTTAACTGGACATCCATCCATCTCAGATTGTCTTCTAGCACTAAATGCTGTACTTTTCTTAACTCATTCTCGATTTCAGCTGATTGTTCGTACAGACTTTCAAGTGTTTCTGTTTCTTCTTCGCTCAACGGTTCATCATCCAAATTCCTTACAGCAGTTCGGTATGTGAAATCACCAATATCAGATAAAAATTCTTCGGTTTTATTAAAAGGTAATAACCCTAATGGAAGTTGGCCAACATTAGTAGAGGCTTCTGAAGTTAAGCGCCATATTTCTACCATCTGAGGTGATAATCTTTGATCTGAATTCATTGCTAGAGCTGTTCCTATTTCATCATGTAATAAATCCATATGATAAGCAAGTTCATGAAAAGCACGTTGGTACGTATTCTCAGCCTGAACTAATATTGAATTCTTCTCTTGATGTTCCTGATAACCCCAAAAAGCTGTTCCGGCAATTCCCAGACTTAAAACTGCTATTAAAATCCACCTTAGCATACCTGTTCACCTTCCTATTTACAGAATATATGTTTACCTATCCGTTTAATTTGAGGTCTAGACCAAATCCAGCTAGATGTAGCTGTGTCTGGATTAAAGTAATAAATAGCATGTCCAGTAGGGTCCCAACCATTTATTGCATCTAATACCGCTTCTTTAGCCCTTTCATTTGGTGTTAACCAAATCTGACCATCTGCTACTGCCGTGAATGCTCTTGGTTCAAATATCACACCCGACACAGTATTTGGGAATGATGGACTATCCACTCTATTAAGAATGACAGCAGCAACAGCTACCTGTCCTTCATACGGTTCCCCACGAGCCTCGCCATACACAGCATTAGCCATTAATTGGATATCATTTTGAGAAAAGCCTTGTGGCACATTTACAGCCGTAGCACTTGGTCCGTCATCTTTATCTTTTGTTGCTTCACTTTCTTTTGCAGGTTCACTTTCCTGTTTATTTTCACTTGGTTCGGACTTCTGCTCTTGGGTTTCTTGTGGCTGACTTTCTTTTTGATCTTGTGATTTTTGTTGCTTTTGATTTTTGTTCTCCTCTTGTTTCTTTTGAGGGTTTGGTGCAGATTGTTTCTCTTGATCCACTCCCCCATAGTGGGTGAATTTATTTCCTTTCGAAATCTGCTCTTTTACAAATGCTTTATCATATTTACTAGCTTTTGCAAGTTTATCTTTTGTTTTCTGTCCAGCTAATCCATCTACCTTCATACCAAACTCATATTGGAAGTTTCTTAAAGCCCAATAAGTTCCCCAACCAAAAACTCCATCAATTTTTCCATTATAAAAACCTAAATATTGTAGTCTAGCCTGTAGTTCAATTACATCATCGCCAGTAGCTCCTTGCTGAATAACTTGAGAACTAAAAGCACTTGCTTGATTAGTTGAATACGTCGTTTCAAATGCAAGAAATATAGTGCAAATTATCATAAATAACAGGTATGAACGTTTGAACATGATTTTTTCCTCCTGATACACTAAGTATTGTAATATCTATTTTTCGATAAAGTATCTTTTTTATGCATAGATTATGGTAAGCTAATAACTATCAATGATAATTTGGTTCTTGATTTTTTAATATGAACTACTATTCGAATACCATGCTTGCTTTTCTTTTAGATGCTATTTTTTATAATTTGAGTGACAGATTTTGTTTAAAAGAAAACATCGTAAAAAAGAACTTCTTTGGCCCTTGTGCCGAAGAATCCTACTTCAAAACGTTACTAGCAAATTAAGCGCAATTACGACCTTTCCGCGAGGAGGCTGAAGCCATGCCCGTGAAGCAAATATTCTCTTTGTGGCATTAAAAAAAGACCCCTAAAGATAGAGGTCTTAATGATTATATATTGGTACTTGATTGGTTTGCAGCCTTGATTCGATGCAATGCAAAAAACCATAGAAAAATCATAAAAGGAATCAAATAATAAATCCAGTTACTTTTTACAGTGATTAATATATAGTTATATGTCCCATGAAGCAACAAAGGAATAAATAACGCATATGCTCTATTCCAATTTGTATGATACTCTGTTATTTTTGCTCGTCCAAAATAATATCCCATAATAACACCAAACAACGCATGAGATGAAACAGGAAAAAAACCTCTTAAAAAGGCGTATTCTATCCCATTAGTCAGTAAATACAGGATATTTTCGACGGAAGCAAATCCCAAACTAATGGATACTGCGTACACTATACCATCATAATGATCGTCGAATTCCGAATGGTAATAAATAGAGAACATAAAAATAAACCATTTAAAGAATTCTTCTAAGAATGCGATATATAAGAATGAATGGATAAATTCATTGTTCGTTATATTTTCCGTTGATAAAGCATATTGAATAAACATTATCGGGAATACTAATAAAGCACCTAGTAAAAACGTTTTAACTATTAAGGATAACGGTTCCGTAACTCGATCTTTTAAATAAAAATAGGACAATAAAGCAAAAGCAGGTGCTAGACCGGCAGACAAAACAGCAATCATCGTATATTTAACCTCTTTCCACTAACACTAGTCTTATCGTATCATGAGGTAGGAAGTATGAAAATATAAATTTTGGATTGCGAGTGATATTTCTTGAATAAGATATTAATAATACATACTGGTGGAACCATTTCAATGCTTGAAAATCAAAAGACTGGAGAAGTAAATTCCACAAAAGAACATCCATTAGCGAATATTTCTGCAGAACACTCTAACATACAAGCAGAAATCCAAGAAAGAATACTATTAGATTTGCCTTCTCCACAAATTACACCACAACATATGCTATTAATTGCAAAAGAAATTGAAAAAGAAATTCCTAACTATGATAGTGTTATTATAACTCATGGAACAGACACTCTGGAGGAGACGGCGTTTTTCTTAGATTTAGTCGTAAAAACAAACAAACCAATTATACTGACTGGTGCCATGAGGTCTTCCAATGAAATCGGCTCAGATGCTTTATATAATTTACTTTCTTCAATTCGAGTGGCTATCCACGATGAAGCAAAAGAAAAAGGCGTTTTAATAGTTATGAACGATGAAATACATACAGCAGAAAATGTCACGAAAACATCCACAAGTAATATTGCTACTTTCCAGAGTCCGCAATATGGACCAATAGGAATGGTTACAAAAGAAAAAATAATTTTTCATCGAACACGACTTTCAAGAAGAACTATGGAAGTTGCAAATATTACAGGTAACGTTTTTCTATTAAAAGCTTATGCAGGAATGAACGAAACATTATTAAATGCTGTACACCAAGCTAAACCTGATGGATTAGTCATTGAGGCTTTAGGGCAGGGGAATTTACCAAAAGAAACCGTTCAACCGTTAAGAAATATAGTTGAAGATAATATTCCTGTAGTACTTGTCTCCAGATGTTTTAAAGGTAACGTACAACCAACATATGGTTATGATGGTGGCGGAAGACAATTGAATAACATAGGTCTAATTTTCGCAGATGGTTTATCTGGTCAGAAAGCACGTATTAAATTACTAATAGCACTAGAAAAAACAAAAAATATAGAAGCATTAAAAAATATATTTTCTTCATAATAAAAACATACTAATCTTAGTATGTTTTTATTATTGGCTTTTGTCTGAAAAAATATCGCTTTTTAAGATTACTCTATTTTACATTTTATATAGAGTCCTAATATCTTTAATTTAGAATAGTGTAGCTCTCGCTTACACTTATGTTTGATTTGTGCGTTCATTAGCTCCAGCAGAATACTTGCGGTTCGCGAGCACGGCCTCAGCCTCCTCGCGGAAAAACCGTTACTGCGCCTGCGTCTACTAGGATAGTTCGAAGTAGGCTTCCTCTTCGCAAAGGCCGAAGAAGGTTAATCAAGTAGATCCCTCGCTGCTCAGGTCTGGACTCGTGCTTTTCCCGCAGGACAAGGAAGGCTACGTCAGCATTATATCGCACGAAGAAAATTGCCCTTTATTTTCAAGGAGTCTCCGCATTCTCCGCTTAAATAGGTGCTCAAGATTACTTTGAGCTTATATCTCTAGAAATGACGTTTTAAGACCGTTATAATCCTTAAAACAGCATATTTCTTTTTTATACAAGTAGAGCAGACGCATAGCGGAATGTATTTCCGAAGCGGTGTTAACGAATCGCTCTTAGTTATTTATTCTTAATTAAATATATCAGGAATTTCTATCAACTGTATAAGTTCAAAAACAACAAACTATACGAAAAGAGCCGTTTTATTTGTTCATTATTGCATCCTTAATAGCTTGTCCGTGGAAACGTCCATTTTCTATAAAAATAGCATTGTTGTTAAAACCACTCGTGACTACTCCTGCAATATATAACCCTGGAATATTCGTCTCATAGGTTGATTCATTATATTGTGGTCTTCCACTTTCTTTATCAACAATTACACCTGCATTCTCTAGAAATGCAATATTTGGGCGGTAACCGGTCATAGCAAAAACAAAATCATTCTTAACTTTATGATGTTGACCATCGACGGTATAATGCACGAATGTATCCGTTATCTCCGAAACATGTGCGTTAAAAATCATTTGGACTTCCCCTTTTCGAATTAAGGAATCAAATTCTGGCAAAATCCATGGTTTAATACTTTTAGAATATGTTGAACCTCGATATAAAACGGTAATAGACCGAGCACCTGCTTTATGTAGTTCTAGCGAAGCATCAACTGCTGAATTTTTCCCGCCCACTATAACTATATCTTTATTAAAATACGGATGAGCCTCTTTAAAATAATGCATAACTTTATTTAGATTTTCTCCCGGAACATTCATATAATTTGGCTGATCATAATACCCAGTTGCAATAATCACTTTATTAGAAATATATGTGTTTTTTAGTGAATTTTTTGTTAATGTATCCACTTGGAATTTTTCATTTGGCAACTTTTTAACATTTAACGCCTTTTCGAATGTTTTTATGCGCAGATTTTCCCTTGAGGCTACTTCGCGATAATAAACTAATGCCTGATTCCTAACTGGCTTTTTATTTTCTGTAATAAAGGGAACATCTCCAATTTCTAATTTATCGCTGGAACTAAAGAATGTCTGGTGTGTTGGAAAATTATATATGGTATTCACAATATTTTCCTTCTCAATAATAATTGGTTTATATCCAGCATTTTGTAATTCGATAGCAGCAGACATCCCACAGGGACCACCACCAATTATTAGTACATCCTCATGATACAAATAAATCACTTCCTTACTATCCATAACTAATCAAAAAAACTCTTATCCAATTATAAACGATAAGAGTTTTTTCGTCTTTCTTTTTGTTTACTAGTAAAAAGGCTACTTTCTCTCTACAAAAATTTATACCCATCCACGGAAACGGGATGCTTCTGCCATTTTTCTAACTCCAACCATATATGCAGCTAATCGCATATCTACTCTTCTTGTTTTTGAAGTATTATAAATTGTATTAAATGATTTAACCATTATTTCATTAAGCTTTTCCTCGATTTCTTTCTCTGACCAATAATAACCTTGGTTATTTTGAACCCATTCGAAGTAGGATACAGTCACTCCACCTGCTGAAGCCAATACATCAGGAACTAGTAATATCCCACGTTCGCTGAGAATTTTTGTCCCCTCCATCGTAGTCGGACCATTGGCGGCTTCTACAACAATCCTGGCTTTGATTTTATGGGCATTTTCTTTTGTTATTTGATTTTCTACAGCTGCTGGAACAAGTATATCGCATTCCCGTTCTAATAACTCTTTGTTAGTAATGGTTTTATTGAACAACTTTGTTACTGTACCAAAGCTATCTCTTCGATCCAGCAAGTAATCAATATCCAATCCTTCCTCATCATATAGAGCACCGTACGCGTCAGAAATTCCTACAACTTTTGCTCCTGCATCATGAAGAAACTTCGATAGATAACTACCAGCATTACCAAATCCCTGTACAATAACTCTAGCGCCTTTAACATCTATTCCTTTTTTCTTTGCTGCTTCATTCAAGACGATTGTTACGCCCTTTGCCGTAGCAGTCTCTCTACCGTGTGATCCACCAAGTACAATCGGTTTTCCAGTAATAAATCCAGGGTTATTAAATTCATCAATTCGACTATATTCATCCATCATCCAAGCCATAATTTGTGAATTGGTAAAAACATCCGGTGCAGGTATATCCTTTGTTGGACCAACTATTTGGCTGATTGCTCGCACATAACCACGACTTAATCCCTCTAATTCGCGGAATGACATTTCTCTTGGGTCACAAATAATACCACCTTTAGCTCCACCATAAGGCAAATCTACAATTCCTGCTTTTAAACTCATCCATATCGATAATGCTTTTATCTCTTTTTCCGTTACCTTTGGATGAAATCTGATTCCACCCTTAGTTGGTCCGACTGCATCGTTATGTTGTGCTCGATAACCTGTAAACACTTTTATCGCACCATCATCCATTCTAACTGGAATCCTGACAGTCATCATTCTCATAGGGTCTTTTAACAAAGCATAGACTTCTTCCGGGTAACCTAATTTTTCTAATGCAGTTTTTATAACAGCACGTGTCGAGATTAGTACATCCATATTTTCTTCATTCGTATTGGTAGAATCTGCTGCTTGTTCGGCTACCATGAATTTACCTCCTACAAAATGCATAAATGTATTTGGAAACGCTCCATCAGTGATTAGTATACACTTTCGATATAAATATGCAACGAAAAGGAAAGGTTTCCTATCGATAGATTCTGCCTTCCTTTAACTAACTTGTTTTAAGGATCTTTTCGTAAGTTTTATTGCTTTAGCTCTAGTCTAACAGAATGTTGCTTTTTACCATGACTTTACTTTACATTTTGTACAGTCTTTGGATATCTTCAATTCAATTCAGAATGCTGTAGCTCTCGCTCACACTTATTATCTGTGCGGTCATTCACTACGGCAAAATGATTCGCTTTCCGCAGCGGATGTTAAGCAGTCTGGAGTATCTATCAACTGTAAAATTTAAAAAGTGAAAGAGCACTTTTTAAGCAAGTCAGAGTTTAAGGAAAACTGCAACATAACTATGAAAAGCTACATGCTATTAGAAAAGAGCATTATCTAATAACAATTCTTTTCTATCTGCCACTCAAGGACAAGTTAACAAACTCTTCTATCATATCCTCATACGAAATTCCAATTGCTTTTGCGGCATCTGGAAAGAGGCTAGTTGGTGTCATACCAGGCAATGTGTTTACTTCTAAGATAACAGGTATGTTATCTTCCGTAAGAATAAAGTCAACCCTTGAGTATGTTTCACAACCAAGAACCTGATGTGCTAAGATTGCATATTTCTGGATTTGTTCCGTTAATTTTTCATCTAGTTTAGCTGGGACAATATGCTCGCTTCCACCCTGTGCATATTTAGATTCATAGTCATAGTATGAATTCTTGGGAATGATTTCAATAATTGGTAATGCTTTTTCCCTACTGGAAGATCCAATAATAGGAACCGTTAACTCTTTACCCTGAATAAAATCTTCAACTAAGAGCGTATCATCACTCCTTAATGATTTCTGTACAGCTTGAGCTATATCTTCAACTTTTTTAATAATTGTTAACCCTAAAGTTGAACCTTCTTGATTAGGCTTAATAACAAAGGGAGGTTCAAAATTTCCCTTAATTAACTCTGTAATTTGCTCCACCGTATATTCCGTTTGTTTATATGTTTTACTCTTCGCTACGGGAATATGATTCATTTCGAATATTTGTTTTGCTTTTGCTTTATCCATTGCTAATGCAGATGATAATACTCCAGAACCAACATACGGCAGACCAATCATATCTAATAAACTTTGAATTTTCCCATCTTCTCCATACTTCCCATGAAGACCAATAAATACTAAATCAACTTTTAAATTTATAATTTCAGAAAGGCGATCTGGGTGAAAATCAATTCCAATCACCTCGTGTCCTTTTTTCCTTAATGCATCTATAATTCCTTTACCAGAAGAAAGAGAAACTTCTCTCTCTCCTGAAATTCCTCCATAAAGAACAGCAATTTTCATTTTTATACGCACTCCTCTATCTACTTACAGCACTAACTTTTCAAAAACACAGACATAATCTGCGTAACTGCTTGATCAGTATAAATCTTTACACCATATTCATTAAGCCTGTGTGAAGTTATGATACTTGGGTATGCAAACTCTGACAATACCGCTATAATATCTTCTCTCGACTGGCTCTTAATATCCTCTTCCTTAAATAACATATAGTAACGATCATCCAAGTGGTATACTTTACCACCTACAAGACCTATAGATGATAAATAGGCAACGACTTGGATAATGTGTTCAAACTCTTCAAAAGAAAAGATTATCTCTTTACTTTCATCAAGTGTAACTTTCATCTCGACATATTCATCGTCCCAATTTATATCTTCAAATTTCTGAGTCACTGTTACGTGCATTCCTTGCGCTTGCATTAAGTGAACTTGAACAAACAACATCCCTTCTAATTCCACTCCTAATTCAGAGCTTGCCTCATGCATCATATCACTAAACAAATTTCGGACACTTGATGCATCTTCCCATATATCCTTAGTCGTAAAACCACGATCTACTAAATCATCGAAAGGTAAAAATATGGTAAATTGGTCATTAGACAAACGTTCAAAGCGCATACTAGTATCCTCCTTAACATGCCTTATTAAAATTCAATCATTATAAAAAAATACATTTTTCACCTTGTGGAAAAATACTTAATACATTATATGCTCATTTAATTATAATTGAACTTTACTTTTAAAGTCTGTCTTTACTTAAAGAAATAACGTGACACTCAGCATCCGTACCTAAACGAAATGGAAGAAGAGTATAACCGTACCCTTCACTAATTAATATTGAGGTCTTTCCTACTTTTTTGAACGTTCCCCGCTCATAAGGTCCAAATCCAACTATACGAATTTGTCCACCATGGGTATGGCCTGCTAAAACAACATTTAGTTTATCTCTTTCTTTTTGTTCCAGATCATAATAACCAGAAGGCATGTGAGTCAACAAAATAAAGTAATCACCTTTCGCATCCCTAAGAGCTAAATCAAGTCTTGCTTCCTTATATGTAGAACAATCTAAACCTAAGAAACTTATCACAGCATCATCTCTTTTAATATTCTTACTTGAATTAGCTAATACGATAACATTCTCCTGATCAAGTAAGGTATATAGTTCCTCGAAATTAGTCTCGTAGTCATTGTTTCCCCAAACAAAGTAAATTGGCACATTCCACTTATTTAATTCTTGCAGATTACTTCTGATACGTTTTAGAGGGACATTCTTTTCTGTTAGATCTCCACCAATAATGACACAATCAATATCCTTCGTTATAGACCGAAGTGTAGTTTCTTTAATTCTCCTACGATGAATATCTGAAATAAAGAAAATACGAAAACCCTCAAATGATGAGGGAATATTCTCATCTAATATGGTGTGATGTTTTATTTTATCATGGTGTGCTTTATAAATCATATAGAAGAATAAAATTGGAAAAGCAAACACAAAAAACAAGATATTTTTTTTCAATTTTAAAAGAACTCCTTCACCATAACCACTTTCTTCCAAAATTTAAACAATGTAACTAACTCATTAGTTGAAACACTTCATCTCCCCAATAATAGTATGCACCAAATATTATTGCTAAAAGCACAATGACAACCAAAATAAAGCGAATAAATGGCCTGCTAATTTTCAGACGAGCCCTCCCCCTGCTTATATGTACTTCCTTTCGAGGTGGGAGTTCAAGTATATCTATCTCTCTTTTTTCATTTCTTCTTTCTTCAGAAAAGACCTCTTTTTCTCTTCCATGCTTTTCCTCTGTTATTTCATCAAAAAGACTTCGCAATTCATTCGCTTGATCTTCTTCTATCTTAACATTCATAAATGTACACCTCACAATTTAAAGCGAATTATTAATCCCAACACAAAATCTACCGTAAAATGAAAAGCAATGGTCACATATAAATTATTTGTCACTTCAAATAAATAACCGATTAAAAAACTTATACTAAAAATGGAAAGAAGTAACACTGGTTTCGTAAAATAACGAAAATGGACTACTGCAAAGAGAATGCTAGCAATTAGATATCCAAATACAGATTGCAAAACACCTCTAAAAAGTAATTCTTCAGAAATTGCAACAAGAGAAGAAAGAACAAATATAAAGCCTATCGATTGATTTTTAAAAATTCTCTTATTGATACCCCCATCATCATAATGCTTTTCAGGAAAAATTCTCATTATAAAAATGTCCAGTAAGACAATACCTAACCCAGGAATCACACCATAAAAAAGAATTTGCTTAGGTTTCCATCCCATTATGGAATTCCAATCTGCAAAAGTATCAAAAAAGATAAAACTCAATCCTACTCCAACGATTAATAAAAGACCTTGTGATAGGAATACTTGCTTCTTTAACTCCTTGTCAGATAATCGCTTGATAATCTCACTTTGTTTCATTAGTGTCACCAATCAATAATCTTTTAAGCTGTATTTGCCAATTTGACTGTCTTTTAACTTCTGTTACTGTTTGCTCTGGTACCCATTCATTCCAGGAAAATCCACAGTTACTACAACATTGATAAGTCGCTTGAGAACTAAAAGGCTGAAAACTTTTATAAAGACTTTGTCTTAAACAATTATCATCATGAATCCATTTTAACATTTCAGCTAATTTATTTTCTTTATGTTTATTTCGACTTTTAATAATATGAAAGATAGATTGGAAAACATCTTTCCATGTTTCGGGAGTAGCAATTATCTTATTTTCTTTAATGATACCATGTTTTTCTAATTGATAACGTAAAAATCTCCACTGTATTTCATTTATCTGAAGTATATTTTCTATTTCTACTTCTTCATCAGGTAAATCCTTTCCTTCATTATACAGATGATGTAAATATTGATAAACAATTGATAAAACAGATTGACCCGGCAACTCATTTTTTATCATATTACTTGGCATATTGATATCCTGTCTTGAAAAAAGAAGTAGACTCACACTGGATTTCCCATCTCTACCAGCTCTTCCAATCTCTTGAATGAAAGATTCGAGTTGCAATGGAACATGATAATGGATGATTAAGCGAGTATTAGCTTTATCAATCCCCATTCCGAACGCACTTGTACAGCATATAACATCCAGCTGATCATTCATATACTGTTGTTGAATGATCATTCGATCACTAGGTTCCATGCCTGCATGATAAAATGCAACTTGTACTTCCTTTAGCTTTTCAGATAATAATTTCGCAACGTTCTCTGCCGTATTTCGACTGGAAAAATAAATAAGAGTTGGCACTCGATAGGTAGATAGTAATTCGACTATTTTCTCGATTTTCTCTTGTTCATTCTCTAATTTATCCACGCAAAAAGAGATATTAGGCTTGTCCATAGGATAAACATGTTTTCTCATCTTAGGTTTTTTTAATGAAGAGATAATATCATCTTGAACACTAGGAGTTGCTGTGGCACTCAAAGCTAAGATAGTTGGATTACCTAATTTTTCTATGATTCCACTAAGTCTTAAGTAGTCTGGACGGAATTCATGCCCCCATTGAGAAATACAATGCGCCTCATCAATGACAAATAAACTTATCTGCAATCTCTGCAATAATTTCATGATATGTTCCTGTTGTAATAATTCAGGGGAAACAAATAATAGATTATATTGATGCATGTTATTAATAACACGTCTTCTTTCCATTGGGTTCATAAAACTATTTAAGCTGGCGACTTTTTTAAAATTATGTGCTTTTAGCTTTTTAACTTGATCAATCATTAATGATATTAAAGGGGATATGACTATCGTTAACCCTTCTAGCAACACAGACGGTAATTGATAACAAATCGATTTGCCTGATCCTGTTGGCAATATACCAAGTACATTCTTTCCATTTAGCACATCTTGAATTATTTCTTTTTGTCCTTCACGAAAGGAAGTAAATTGAAAATGTTTTTCTAATTCTTTTTCGAGTACAATTTCCTTATCCACTCTAATCACCCTGTTTTTGTAATCTTGCTTGCATTGCAAGTACTAGCCTAATTTGAAAATAATTAATGTGTTCACTAACTCGACTTTTTATTTCTTTTAATTTATGAGATTTTGCTTGATTAATTGCTTGAAGTATCTCTGTCTGCTCTTGTTCTTTTACATAATTCCAAATAGGGAAATCATCTAAATATAAAGCAATTTCCACAATGTGGTCATTAATTGTGTTCTCTCTTAATCTTCTTGTAAAGGCAATCTGCTCAATCGTATAACCACTCTGTAACAATTGATATGTTTCTTTCGCAGAAATAGTTATTTGTGACATCATTTCATTCGATAGGCCCTTTAAGAACAATGATAATACCGGAAATTCTATTGAATCATTTTCTACTTTTTCTAGGATTCGATGGATCGAGCTAGTATGAACAAGGTGGGCATCATCTTCCGTAATCTGATGTTTCTCTGCTAATTGAAACAAACTTAATCCAAAATTTTTATAAGCTGTTAAACGGTCAACAAAAATTTCTGCCTCCTTATCTGGAAATTGATTCAGTATAATATGTAATTCATTATAAAGATTACGTAGAAAGCTAGCTTCCTTTCCTTTGACTTTACGATAAATTTGTTTCACCCAAAACTCCACTTTTGGATTTTCAACAATTGGAATAAAAGAAAAATTATTTTCTTTACTATTCGTTAAGGTTTGTATTAATAACAACAATCTATCAAGAAACACGTCCGATTTCTCATAATACATTAAACCTTTAAAAAATATATCAATGGTATGTTTTTCAAGCCATTCTATTCCGGGACCCGTTATAATAAAAGAAGATTCATTTACTGCATGATGCTGTATATAACCTGCTCGTAATAATTCTTGTGTTACAGCATCAATATCTACTTTCTTTATTCTCTTATGTATACCATAATATTGATCCAACTTATATATGTGTGCATCTTGGACAGTTTGTATGGATCGTTTTCCTTTCAATAAATGAAATATACTGGAAGTAGTGCGTTCTCCATTTAAATGCTTGTAACATGTAAGTAAAATCCATTTCAAGATCAATGATCATTTCACCACCTTAATCTATAACTTTCATAACCTTGTATTGAATATTTTTAAGATCAGTTTTACAATTAGACAGTAAAGTTTATTTAGGTTGGTTTAATTTATTTTAGGAGGGTACAAAGTGCCTTTATATACAATCGTAGATAAAGAAACTTGCATCGCATGTGGAGCTTGTGGAGCATCAGCACCAGACATATTTGATTATGACGACGAAGGTTTGTCCTTTTGTCAATTAGATAAAAACCAAGGTATAGAAGCCGTTCCAGATAATATGGAAGACGATGTACTGGATGCTTATGAAGGTTGCCCAACAGATTCCATAAAACTATCCAAAACTTCATTTAATGGAAATCCTTTAAAAGATGAAGAATAATTAACTATATTTCATTATACTTTACCAATACCCATTTAAAAAGTGTTATTGATTAGAAAATCAATAACACTTTTTGGCTTTTCGTACATATATGTTAGTATTAATTGTTTATTGTTCTATTTCATAGGGGTTGACAGCTTCTGGTACTTTTAAAGGTTGGCTAAGATTATAACTTCCTACCTGGTCTAAGGGCATATTTTGAAACTGAACTAGATTATATCCATAACTTTTGGCAGTCATTAAGATTGCTTCAATCATTATTATCAATTGCTGGTTATCAGGTTCTTTTATGTCGCCATCAAAGATTAATTCAAGCTCATTACCCGAGGATTTTATATCAAAATCAATTTCATTCGGTATTGTTTGAATAATATCAAATTCTTCTTGACTTCTCTTCATTTCCAGAATAGCATCGTTTACAGTTGATTCCTCTTCATGAGGTATTGGTACCAGAAAATCATCGCTGTATAATTTATAACTCTCCTTACTTTCATGATCCAATGACATTTCTTTCAATTGACCATACGGACCTAATTCAACACCTTCCGAATTGGCAGAATGGAAAGTGGCTTTTTTTAATCCCATCGGCACGAACATCGCTTCAATGAGTTTTTCAAACATGTATGCCTGAGCTGAACTATTTACAGAAAAGTTATCTGGAAGATTTATTTCGACTTCCTGATTGGAAGTAAGAATATTGTAAGATACATCCTCTAGCATATAATAATCAGTTATAAGCCCTTCTTCACTTAAATAATCCTCAAGTTTATTATAGTGTTCGCTTAAATTTTCTGCTTTAGGAATAATAAAGGTGACAGGAATAGCGTATTGAAATTGTTCATCAGATATGGCACCATAAATGATCTTTTCATTTTCTTTCAAAGAATTCCTTATCAATTGATTATGATTCATTTGTAGTATTATATTCTCTTCTGGGACAGGCGCGCTAGATTCACCCTGTTCTTCCTCTGTATCGAACTTTTGTGCATTCTTTTCTTGTGCCGTTGATTCTTTATCTAAAGTAGAATCCTCTGCAGATTGCGTATGATACATACTGTCTTGCTCACTATTAGTAAACGAAGTATTATTTAATGTTAACGGGATAATTCCTATAAGAAGGATCGCTACAACGGAACCCAGTATGGGAAGTAATTTGTTTAATTTTCTTCTATTATGATTATCATTTCCATTTTTTAAGTCAGAGGAGATTCTTTGATATAATATGTTTTTATCTCTGCTGTCCTCGATATTGGGCAATCTCTTTAGCTGTTCTTTTATTTCTTCTACGTTCCATTCATTATGTTTCATTTATATCTCTCCTCCTTTCTGATCCTTTTCCAGATGTTTCTTTAATGTTTTCAATCCTCGATGTTGTACGGTTTTTACTTTGCTAACACTGAAATTTAATATGTCAGCTGTTTCTTTTATGGAGAATGAATGGATAAATCTTAGTATGATGACACTTTTTTGGTCAAGTGTACACGTATCTAAGTAACTGTAGATCCTTTTTAATTCGTCATTTTGAATGGCTATTTCCTCTGGCAGAGCCTGCTGATCAGGTATGCTTTCTCCTTTTTCACTCCAATCAAAGAAATCAAGTATTCTTTGGGATGTCCTTTTCTTTTTGCGGAAATAATCATAAGTAACATGTTTTGCAATCGAAAAAAGCCATGTTTTCTCACTGCTATCCCCTTTAAAGGAACTATATGATTTAAGCACTTTAATATAAACATCTTGAACGATATCTTCTGTTAATTGTTTATCTTTAACCATGTAAAAAACAAATTGAAACAAATCCTGATGGTACCTATCATATAGCTTATCAAAAACGGCTTTCATATATTTCCTCCGTTCTTTATGTTTTGTCGTTTTCTGTTACAAAAAAGTTACATTCTTTATGTAGAAAGATTCAATTATTACTATAGAGGAAAAAATAAAAAATACCAACTATAAAATTAGTTGGTACACGATGATAGTGTTGGTTCATGATCTTGTTTAAAAATACCTACCTATCATTACGATAAAAAATACATTTATTTACATCATTCCCATGGTTGTAGGTCAAATACTACTTTATCACCAGATTCCAATTCATAATCTGCTGCACCTACATTTGGTGTTTCGCCGTTCACAGAATAAATCCATGCTGTTTTTTCTTCTTCACTAGCTTGCACCCGTTCTATCGAAGTAATAAATCCCGATTCTTGCTCGATAAAAAAGTGTTCTTCCATCTTATCCAATAAGTTGTCCCCATCTTCAATAGGTACTTCATCTTCAGTCACAAACTCTTCTCCATCATTGATTGAGACAGTAATACGAACATGATTTTCTGCTACTTCTTCTGTTTGAGAACTATTCGTAGTACTAGTAGAAGCGTTATTTTGTGTTTGATCACTATTTGAAGAACAAGCTGCCAATCCCCCAATAATTAAAAATAAAACAATAAATATAAAATGTCTTTTTTTCATTCTCTCTACTATCCTTTCGTCATTAATTTTTGTCATAAAAAGCTAACCCGCTTAACGAGTTAGCTTTTTATGATAAACGAAAAAGTACCAATCATTTACCACTTAATATTCATATTCTAATGTCAAATACTCACCCTCGAAGCTTTTGAAACTTGTTCCATTATTTGTGTGGAATCTTTAAAGTAAATGTTGTACCTTGATTGATTTTACTGTTCACACTAATTATTCCCTTATGTGCATCGACTATATTTTTTGCAATCGCTAATCCTAAACCAGTTCCCTTTTTCTTTTTATTTCTGGTACGAGATTTATCCGCTTTATAAAAACGTTCAAACACAAATGGCAAGTCCTCTTCTGGAATACCACTACCATTATCTTCAATAGATACATCGAAAGTTTCTTGGTTATTTTTTACCGACACTTGAACAAATCCATTTTCATTCGTATGACGGATAGCATTATCAACTAAGTTAGTAAAAACTTGCTCGATTCGGTCTGGATCAAATGTGGCTGTGGAAAAATCGATATCTTTTGATAAGGTTAATTCAATTTGATTTTCTTTCGCGATACCTTGGAATTTCTTTATAATTCGTTCCACATATCCTTCTACTTCAATTTTTTCTTTATTTAGCTGAATATGTCCAGCTTCCATTCGAGCTATATCTAATAAGTCATTAACTAGACGGCCCATTCTTAGGGATTCCTCATGAATAATTTTTGCTAGTTCATTTTTCTCCTCTTTACTTTCAGCGATATCATCCACAATTGCTTCACTATACCCTTGCATCATAGAAATAGGTGTTCTAAGTTCGTGGGATACATTAGCGATGAAATCTTTTCGGAGTTTGTCCAATCTTCGCTCTTCCGTCATATCGCGTATTACTGCTACAGCTCCTCTTACATGAGAACCATCATAAAGGGGAGTCATTAACATCACATAATTTCTACCCTGAATAGCAATTTCTCTGAGTACTTTTTCCTCTCCTCCGATTACTTCTTGCAGAACTTGATTTAGCTCTGTTGGTAATCTTTTAGATAGTTCTTGGGAATCGCTATTATTCTCAAAATACCAATTCTCTAAAAATTTCTCAGCGGGAGGATTAGTGACAATCATATCTCCATTTCTATTTAGTGTTACCACTCCATCAGCCATCGATGAAACAATACTGGAAAATTGTTCTTTCTCCTGCCTTAATGCATTAATATGAAATTTCAATTGTCTTCCCATTCGATTGAACTCAATGGCCAAATCTCCTATTTCATCATGAGTTAAGATAGGTACCTTTGTATTAAATTCCCCCCTAGTTAAATCATGTGCTGCTTCTCGCATTCTAATAAGTGGGGACGTAATACGAGTAGATAGGAAAACCGCAAAAAAGGTAGTTAAAATAATAGCTACGCCAGCTGCAAGATAGATGATTTTTCTCGTTTCCGCTTTCGTTTGGCTAATTTCTTCCGTTGATTGATAAACGAAGATACCACTATTCTCTGTAATAGGCTTTCCAACAATAATGGCTTCCGTATTCCTATTTGTCAAAATCTTTTCCTGTTTTATTTCTGTATCACTTGTAAGAACTTTCATTAAGTCCTGATCATTACTTATCCATTCTTTCTCTAACTCGGGTAATGATTCATCCGTAGTATTTGATAACCAGTACTCCCCATTTGGGTAGATAATAGCAACGCGGCTGGAAGGATTTTTGATTAGATCTCCAGTATCATGAATAAACTGTTTATCCTCTTGTTGTTCAACCAGATAAGATATTTTTGTGGCTGTTTGCAGCATTTCTTCTTCCGCCTTATCAACATGAAAATTCTCAAAAAACTGCAATAAAAAAATCGACAATATAAACAACACAAAACAAACTAGCAATAAGATGGTTATTGCTAGTTTTCCAACTACACTACGCCAAAACATTACTTATCATCTACCTCAAATTTGTAACCAACACCCCATACAGTTACAATCATTTTTGCTGCTTCTTTAGAGACTTTGCTCAATTTCTCGCGTAAACGCTTAACATGCGTATCAACTGTCCTAAGGTCTCCGAAGAATTCATATTGCCATACTTCTTTTAGCAACAGTTCTCGATTAAATACTTTATCAGGAGATTTAGCCAGGAAACAAAGTAATTCGTATTCCTTAGGTGTTAGGCTAACCTCCTGACCATCTGCCGTTACTCTGTGAGCATCATAATCAATCGTGATATGTGGGAATACCAGCAAATCTTTTGGTGGTAATTCTTGTTCATTAAACGAAGATGCGGTTACTCTTCTGAGCAATGCTTTCACACGTAAAACCGCTTCTCTAGGGCTAAATGGTTTTACTATGTAATCATCAGCACCAACTTCAAAGCCTTGAACACGATTCGATTCCTCACCTTTTGCCGTAAGCATAATGACAGGCGTGGTTTTCTCTTTTCTTAGTTCCTGACATACTTCAATTCCATCCATTTCCGGCATCATTATATCAAGAATTATTACATCATAATCATTATTTAGAGCTAACTCCAACGCATCTTTTCCATTTTCTGCTTCTTCTACAATGTACTCTTCTCTTTCTAGATACATACGAATTAGTCTTCTGATTCTTTCTTCATCATCAACAACTAATATTTTTGTCTCTTGGTCCATGTGAATCCCCCTACTTCAGCTATCTAATACAATTATAAATCAAACTTCATAAAATGTATAAAAAAACGAGGTAATTCCTCTATTTACCTCGTCTTTATCTTAACATACTTTCATAAACCCAACATATATTATTAATTAAGGAACCGTTTATGCATAGGAATGTAATCCAGCTAAGACTAGGTTAACAACAATCAAATTAAACATTATGATACCAAAGCCTATCACCGCTAACCATGCTGACTTCTTACCATGCCATCCTCGTGATAAACGTAAATGCAAATATGCTGCATAGAAGAACCAAGTAATTAACGCCCATACTTCTTTTGGATCCCATCCCCAGAATCTACCCCAGGCAACTTCCGCCCAAATTGCAGCAAAAATTAGGCCACCTAAAGTAAATACTGGAAATCCGATGGTTACTGATCGGTATTCTATTTCATCTAGCAAATCTGCTTTTACATTTTTAAGAAGCGGCTGTATCGTTGCTCCTATACGTTTTCTAAACAGGAGTCTAGCAACAAGATAAAGAATCGTTCCTGAAATGATAGACCAAATAACGGTATTAAATTTCCGTCCTGCATCCTCTCCTTGGAACCAACCTGGTGTCTCAAACCAAGGTTTCATCACTCCTTCTGTAACTAATGAACTATCGTTTGGTGCGGCAATTGCTGGTAAGTGATATTCTGTCGCAATCACCTGATTACCTGCAGAGTATTCAAATGTAGCATTATAGTTTGCTATATTAAATGCAGATGTAATAACGACGAAACCAATAAGTACAAATAATAAGTATAGAACAAATTCAAGCCATGTTCTTCCTTTACTTTTTACGGATTGATCTACTTGCTTGATAAGATACATCAATCCTACGACAAAACTAACACCCAAAATTCCTTGTCCCAATGCAACAGTACTTACGTGAATATATAACCAGTGACTTTGCAGCGAAGGAACTAATGGAGCTAATTCTGTAGGAAACATACTAGCATAAGCAATGATTATCATGGCAATTGGTAATGCGAATAACCCTAAAAAGCTTAATTGATAGTACCCATAAATAATAATAAAGGCAAGGACTAGGGCCATACCCAAGAATGTTAGAAACTCAAACATATTACTCACAGGTGCGTGTCCACTAGCTATCCATCTTGCTATAAAATAAACAAGTTGTGCTAGAAAACCAATAACAGTTATTATGATAGCAATTTTCCCAGCATTTCCTTTTTTGCCATCTGTTCTTCTATCTCTAATCGTTGCCCCAAAGAAAAACGTTGCTATCAAATAAAGTACAAACGCTGTATAAAGCGCCGTACTACTTAAATTTACTAAATCCATCACAATATCCTCCTCGTTTGATCCAAAACCTACAGGTATCACTTCTCTTTTTCATCTAGTTCCTGTTGATCATCCACCATCTTAATATTCGTATCTTCTATTACTGTTTCAATATCTTTCTTAACACCGAACCAGTTTTTATTCGTATGTGCAGCCATTAAAAGTTCTCCATCTTTCGTGCGGTTTATCCAAATTCTTCGATGTTGCCAGTACATACCCTGAATAACACCAATCATAAATATGGCGGCACCAATTCCAAAGAATGGTAAGGACCGGTCATATTTAAATGATAAACCACTTACGTCATGCATTTCAAAATCAGCAATTCCTAATTTATATTCATTTTCTCCACTTGCGTCAATGTTTTTTCCTATTCCCAGGAAACTAACTTCTGCATTTTCACTTTCAGGAGGATATACAAAAAATACAAATGCAGGGTTTCGCGGAAAGTTAGTTTCGGAAGCTGGAATACCATCATCATCTAAATAATAATCAGGATAATATTGATCTAAAACTACCCTAAAACCATTATCCAGAACAAACTCAGATTCTGGCTCCATTAAATTGACTGTAAAAGTACCTAAAGATTCTTCATTTGAATCATCTGTTTCATGGATTTTAAATGTCATGTTTGTGAATTCATTCAATTGATAGCCTGACTGAACCAATTCATAGCCATCAAACTCTAATGGTTGATTCATTTGAATAGAATCTTCAACAATCGGCTCCAATTCTGGTTCAGCCCCTGGTATAGGTCTAGTCGCCTTATAAACAACTACATCTGTTTGATAATTACTAGCAACCATCCCTTCTTTTTCTAACGTCTCTCGAAATCGTTCATCATCATGAGTTTCTAAGATAAAATCTTTATTTTCAACGTAATATTCACCGTTTGATCCAGGTAAAACCGTTGTTTCACCTTCTCTAACCCATACATACTCATCCATATAAAATATGGGTGTTGACCGCAGTATGGCGGCCAATAATATAATGATTAATCCAATATGGTTAACATATGGACCCCATCTGGAGAATCTACCTTTTTCTGCTAAGATATGCCCATTTGCTTCCGTTAGTTTGTATCGGCGTTTCTTTAACTTTTCCTTAAGTTTTACTACTTCTTCGTCCGTAATTTCGTAAGATTCACTATATAGTCGCTGCCTGCTTAAAAATGATTTATGCTTTTTTGGCTTTTGGTTTCTTAACGCTTTAAACAGAGGGACAAATCTGTCTAAACTGCAAATGACAAGAGAAACACCAATTAAAGCAATTAGTATCATATACCACCAAGAAGAATATAAATTATGAAGTCCTAATTGATAAAAAATAAGTCCAAAAACACCATATTGTTCCTCATAATAGACAGAAGGAGCACGGTTTGGTGCATCCGGAGGTATGTACATTTCTTGAGGGAATATGGTACCAACCATAGAAGCAACTAATGCTATCACTATTAACCATACTCCCACCTTTACAGAGGAGAAAAAGCTCCAAACTCGATCAACAAACGATTTGGTATATGTTTGTGACCGTCTTGCCATCCCATCATAGCGCATATTCAATAACTTTTTCCCATCATTACCGTCAATATGTTGATTACCTGCTATAGGTTTCCCACAGGATTCACACAAAACCGTACCTAATGGGTTCACGTGTCCACATTCACATTTTACTTTTCTCATAGTTAACCCCTCACAGTTGTATTAAATGCTAAAGTTATTCTGGTAATATACTTTGAAATGATTCCTCTAATCTGTCTAATGTAAGGGCACCATTTACAACTTCTGTTATTTCACCATCTGGATTAATAAAAAAAGTACTTGGGAGTGGACCTACTTTATATAAATCCATTACCTCTTCCGTTTTATCATGAGGAACTGGAAATGTTAAATCATATTTATCAATAAAACGGTCTATAACGATTTCCGTATTATCTAAGCTAACTGCTACAATTTCAATTCCTCTTTCTTTATATTCAGGGTATAAGGATTGCATGTATGGCATTTCTTCTTCACATGGTTTACACCAAGTTCCCCAGAAATTAAGCATGACACCTTTCCCTTTTAAGTCACTAAGTCTAACTGTTTCTAATTCATTATTATTATTTACTTGTTGTAATTGAAAATCAGGCGCCATATCTCCTGCACGATATATGGAGTTATCTGCCTTTGAATTCGAAACAATTGTGAAAATGGTTGCCCCTATCAATACCGCTAATATAACAGACCTAAAGATTAATCGATTTCTTTTTTTCTTTCTTTTAGACTTTTTAGCATTTTCTAAACTCAATCCCAATCACTCCTCAGCCCATTATAACATGCTAAAATCTAACAAATTTGACAATTATTTAACAATTTTTATAGCCAGATTTCGCATTTGTTTAACTTCTTTAGGCGTAAGTTTTCTATATTCCCCTGGTTTTAAACCATCCAATGTTAATAACCCATACCTTTCCCTTTTTAGTTTTAATACAGGAAATCCAAGTGCCTCCATCATTCTTCTAACATGTCTATTTTTCCCTTCATGAAGAGTTAGTTCAAGTATGGTAGTTCCGGCTTTCTTGTCAGATGATAGAACTCTATAACCTACTGCTTTTAAAATATCTTGTTCTGATTTAACACCCTTTTTAATCTTGGTCAAATCAGATTTGGGTGGAAGGCCTTTTATCTTAGCAACATAAACTTTATCAATTTTATGTTTTGGATGCATAAGAAGATTTGCAAATTCCCCATCATTGGTCAAAAGTAAAATCCCTGATGTATCATAATCCAACCTTCCTATAGGAAAGAGTCGTTCTTCTATCTCTTCACTTAATAAATCTGTTACAACCTTTCTCCCTTTGTCATCTTTCACACTTGATATAATGCCACGTGGTTTATACATTAAATAATAAACTGGCTCTTCTTTTTCTAACGGAACCCCGTTAACTTCCACTTTATCATCAGGCGTAACTTTTGTTCCAAGTGTAGTTATTACTTTTCCATTGACTTTCACTTTTCCTTCAAGAATAAGATTTTCTGCTTTTCTTCTTGAAGTTACTCCGCTCTGGGCAATTACTTTTTGCAATCTTTCCAAGTTGTTTGTCATATTATCACCATGCTTTAATTTATTTTGACTTTCCATCAACAACAATTAATAGAGAAAATCCTAGTTCAAAATTGAGTCGAATAAGAGATATTTCTAACTAATTCCTTTCTACACAATAATAGCGTTAACACACAGTTAACGCTACTCATTAGCATTACCCAAATATCAGGGTAACAATTATGATTGATACAATTATACCAACTAAATCAGCTAATAGTCCAACTTTTACGGCATATCTCATTTTTTTAATTCCTACCGCTCCAAAGTATACAGTTAATATATATAATGTAGTATCTGTACTCCCTTGCATAGTCGAGGCAAGTCTGCCTATAAAGGAGTCCGGACCATGCGTTGCAATCAATTCTGAAGTAACGCCTAAAGCTGCGTTCCCAGATATCGGTCTAACTAGAGCTAACGGGACAATATCTGGTGGAACACCAATTAACATTAGTAGTGGTGAAATAAAATTTATTAATGCTTCTAAAGCCCCTGAACTCCTGAGAATCGATATAGATACAAGCATTCCTACTAAAAAAGGAAGTAAAGAGAATGCCAATTTGACACCTTCCTTCCCTCCTTCAACAAACAATTCATACGCAGGTATTTTTTTCCATGTTGCTGTGATAAGAACAATTAATAAAAAACTTGGTATCAGCCAAGTGCTGATTGCTGTAATAACCCCCATTTATTTCTTCCTCCTAGTGCTGCGATAGTAGAAAAATCGATCCAATAATAAAGCACTAATTAATGAAATACCGGTGGCAATAATTGTTGTGCCTACGATTTCTGTTGGCGAAACAGAATGATATTGCATTCGAATGGAAATAATGGTTGTCGGAATAATAGTTAAGCCAGCTGTATTAATAGCCAGAAATGTAATCATGGATCTAGATGCTGTATCTGTCCCGCTTAACTCTTTCATCTGTTCCATTGCCTTTATCCCTAAAGGAGTTGCAGCATTTCCCAACCCAAATATATTTGCTGTGAAATTAGATAAAATATATCCTAATGCAGGGTGGTCTTTAGGAATCTCAGGAAATATTCGAACCACAACCGGGCGTAACAATCGGGTTAGTACTTTTAGGATACCAGCTTCTTCTGCAATTTTCATAATGCCTAACCAAAATACAAGAATACTAATTAGACCGATTGATAGCTTTACAGCTTCATTTGCACTTTCAAATAGTGCTTTATTCACTTCTTCCATAGTTCCATTAAACATAGCATAAACTATTCCTACTATTGCCATAAACATCCAAATAACGTTAACCATAGTATTACATCCCTGTTACTTTCTGATAAAAAGATACTAGATTAGAAATAAAGTTAGGTCGTTCTGGTTCGGGATTGTCCTTATGAATAGGGGTTTCCAAAATTTTCTCATTTTCTAAGTAAAATACAGTTTTTCCAATAATGGTTGAATCAGGCTTTTCTAAATCGTTTAGATTATTTAGTATATAATTCTTCCAAGTTAGATTTTTTTTCTCCTCATCTGTAAGCGGATAGTTCAGCGTTTCCCTTACATAACCAGCAGCACTCTCGTCTAAGTTGATTAGGTTAAATTTGACTGGGCCTTCTTCAACGATAGATTCCATATCGTAATTATCAAAAGCCCAATCAAACATTCCCATATGGTCTTTCCAGTCACTCGGAGCATCTAACGTAACTGCTATTAACTCCATTCCATCCTTACTTGCCGCAGACACTAAAGTTCTTCCTGTGGCTTTTGTATACCCTGTTTTACCACCAATACAATACTCATAGAATTGTGTAAGTAATTTGTTTTTATTTTGCCAGCTATAAGTTCTGTCTTCTGATTTATAAGATTTTGCTGCAGTGATTTCTCTAAATTCCGCATTCTCCATAGCATATCTCATCAGCATCGCCATATCATATGCACTTGAGTAATGGCTGTCCGAGTCGAGACCATGCGGGTTGTCAAAATGGGTGTTGTTCATCCCTAACCAATTTGCTTTTTCATTCATTAAAAATGCAAACCCTTCAACACTACCACCAACATGTTCAGCAATCGCCACAGCAGCATCATTCCCTGATCGAAGCATTAACCCATATACTAGATCACGAATGGTCATTTTTTCCCCTTGTTCTAAATAGATAGATGACCCCTCGGTATAAATCGCGTTTCTGCTTACCGTAGCTTTTTCATCCATTTTGCCTGATTCTATAGCAATAATCGCAGTCATTATTTTGGTTATACTTGCAATGGATTGTTGATTATGAGCGTTTTTTTCAAATAGTACTCGTCCAGTAGATTTTTCAATTAAAACAGCGTTATTTGCAGATACTCCTGGGGCTGCTTGTCCTTTTGTTGGGTAAATCAGCTGAACAATTAATAATAGAACGATAAGCATTACATATTTTATTTTCATTTTTGATTGTCCTCCCACAGATATGGTGTCCATACATTTTATGCAAGACCGTCCCCGTTATGAACAATTTTACATATGAACACCATAATTCAGGAAGCTAATATTGTGTTACCTATAAGACCTGTTACATATGAATTTTTATTGCTGTTAAATATCTGTTATTTACATTCTCCCAATTGACAACATTCCACCAATTATCTATATACTTACCCTTGTTCGTTTGATACTGCAAATAATAGGCATGTTCCCACATGTCAAGGACCAACAACGGTATAGTGTTTGCTACTTGAAATAATTGGTGTTTCTCAAATGTCTGTATGGCTAATTTACCACTTATTGGACTCCAGGATAAAACTGCCCATCCAACTCCTTCTACAGAATTAGCTGCATCGGAAAATAATTTCTTGAATTTTTGCCACGAACCAAAATCATTATCTATTTTATTTTGTACCTCTTTTATTGGTTGTTTCGATGAATTCGGGGTCATATTATTCCAAAATATACTATGCAAATAATGGCCAGAACCGTGAAATGCTTGTTCTCTTAACCAATGTTTCATTGTATCACTATCCGCTTTCTTTACATATAATTCTTCTTCAGCCTTATTCAACCCATCTACATACGATTGATGATGTTTTTCATGATGAAGCTTCATAATCTCTTTACTGATATACGGTTCAAGAGCGTCATAAGCATAGGGTAATGCCGGTAGTTTATGTTTACCGTATGGAATAGCCTTTTCAGTATTACTTGTTTTTATCAGATTTGAAAGTGTTTTTCCTTTATTTTGTAATAATCGTACTTCTTCGTATGATACTTCCTGTTTGGCAATATGTTCCTCAATTTTGTTCAAGAAATCATCAAGTTTTTTCAGCCATTTTTCGTCAATCAGCTGTGAGAGTCTTTCTGCCTGAACATTTTCTTTCAATGCCTCTCCCCAAGCTTTGAGCCTTCTTAGATAATCTATATAACTTTCCATCGTAACACCCCCAATGTACCATATGCCCAATAATTCATTGTGTGCAAATCTATATGGTTATGATGATTAAGTGCCACCAGTTCGAAAATTCTCGGGAATAACAGAAAAAATCCTTACACTTAGTAAGGATTTTAGTTAGTCGTTATTATTTTCTAATTCTTCATTGAACCTTTCAAAGAAAAGATCCGCTTCTTGGTTAACGTCATCAGAGTCATTTGAATCAGGTAAAGGTGGAAGTTCTTCTAAAGAGGTCAAACCAAAGTAAGTTAGAAACTCTTTACTTGTACCGTACAAGATTGGCCTTCCTACACTATCCTTTCTACCAATCTCTTCAATTAAGGCTCTTGCAACCAGCGTTTGTACTGGTCGGTCACTTTTCACGCCTCTAATTTCTTCAATCTCTGTTTTGGTAATTGGTTGGCGATACGCAATGATTGCAAGTGTTTCAAGAGCTGCCTGTGACATTCGACTTGATTCTGGAACTTCTAGCAATTTTTTATAATACTCACTATGTTCAGGCTTCGTTGTTAAATGAAGAACATTATTAGATTCCATAATCATAATGCCACGGTCTCTTCTTTCGTATTCAAATTTCAACTCCTCAATTAAATGATGAATAGTATCATCAGGTATATCCAATATTTTTATTAATTGTTGGATGGTAATCCCTTCATCACCACTTGCAAAAAGAAGTCCTTCAATAACTGCTTTTAATTCTGATATTTCCACAAGTTATGCCTCCATACAATATACATATAATGCCTCAAAGTGTTTTTCTTGTTTGCAGTAAACCTCACGAGCCTTCATTAATTCCAATAATGCCATGAATGTGACAACAACGTGTGTACGTGAAGGGTATGGGAATAACTGGTCAAATGCGATTCCATTTTTCGATTTTTTCACCATTTTCAGCACATCGGTCATACGTTCTTCAATTGGGATTTCGGAACGACTGACTTTCGTATCTAGCGGAGTGTTCCATTTTTTTCGTTCAAACATTTTTCCGAGTGCATTTAACATATCATAAACCGAAACATTTCCTGGAGTAACTGGCTTTTTTTCCTGTTTTAATTCTTTAAATATAGAAGGAGCACGGGTAAATATCTGGTTAGCCCCTTCCTCTTTTTCTTTTAATCTAGATGCCGCTTCTTTATATTTACGGTATTCAATCAGACGCTCCATTAATTCTTCTCGAGGATCTTCCATGTATTCTTCCGATTCTTCTTCCATTTCCTGCTTTGGAAGGAGCATTTGACTCTTAATCGCTACAAGAGTGGAAGCCATTACTAAATATTCACTTGCTATATTTAATTCCAAGCGCTGCATGGTATGAATGTAGTCCATATATTGCTTAGTTAGTTCAGCCATAGGGATATCATAAATATCTATTTCATATTTATTTATTAAATGCAGTAATAAATCAAGCGGACCTTCAAATGCATCTAATCTAACCTGATATGCTTGATTCACTGATTTTCTTCCTTTCTTTCCTCGCAATTTATTTAATATTGTAACAAGCGCCTATACATCAAAACGTAAGTCAACATAAGTTATTAACGTAAGATAAATGTTACCATAAAACATTTATGTAAAGAAGAAAAAGGAGGAGTTTCTTTATGAGTCATGGTTATAGCGGAGGATTTGCGTTAATCGTCGTATTGTTCATTCTTTTAATTATCGTTGGTGCTGCTTGGTTCTAAAAATATAGGAACACTTTTTCACTTAAAAGCCAGCCCTTTATTATAAGGGCTGGCTTACTGTTTGAGAATTCTTGTTTTAATTTTGGACATTATCCATTTTACATTTTTTATAAAATTCCTGGACTTCCTCACTTGCAAAAACAGTATACTTTTCTTGATAATATCGATTTAGTTCATTTATCATTTTTTTACCAATCCCCATATTACGATGGGATGGGTTCACCGAAACATGTTGCACAATAACATTGTTTTCAAATTCAATCCTAACACCGATTGCTCCGAGGACATCATCATCTTCTTTCCATAAGAATAAATGCCAGTTTGCATTCGTTTCATATTCCTTGATCGTTTGCTGCAATTTTTTTACATCTTTTTTCTCATCAGGCATAAAAGACAATAGTCCCATTGCTATTTTTTCCATATTCTTCTTAAACCGAATTAACATAAAGACCCCTCTTAATATAAGACTATTAGATGATTTGTTAAAAAATAATCATGCTATGTCTATAGAAGTATATATAATATTTATTGCACTAATTATGATGTTTGTCAATAACTGCATAAAATTATTAGTATACGTATTAGTATAAACCAAAATTAACCAATTTATACTTTTAACCCATTAAATTAATACTTTTTCAACATTTTGTATACAATATAACCATCTGTTTGTCTTTCATTCAACCTTATTGGTATCAAATTCACAAAAAATAACCATAAGTTAAACCAAATAGCAATTTCAATATAGATGTTTGCTTGTATACTATAGAAAATAGACAAAATAAAAGCAACAATACCATTTAAGAGCGGACCAAATAACGTAACATACACGGACTCATACATATTGTAGGGCGGACTCTTGTAACTCATAGTATGTCCGCCCAATATGAAGAAAGAATTGACAACAAATTGGATTTGAAAAATGTTAAAGGTTACTAATCTCTTACCTTTTCCAATAAATAATGAAACGAAATCTGCTCTCAGCAATCGTGCAGCAACTGCATGTCCTAATTCATGTATCAATGTACTGATTGGTGCAATAAAAAATATTAAAAATACAACAATCTTAATCATTACCATCAATCAATATTATTCTGAAAAGACCTTCACTTCTGTCATTATATCACCATTTTTCATAGCTCTAGCTGTTTCGAGACCTGAAGTTACTTTTCCAAAAACTGTATGGACTCCATCTAAATGCGGTTGCGGTTCATGCACAATAAAAAACTGACTTGATCCAGTATCTTTGCCAGCATGCGCCATGGACAAGCTACCAGCCTCATGCTTATGTGGGTTTCCTTCCGTCTCACATTTGATGGTGGTACCACTTCCCCCCATTCCAGTTCCTGTAGGATCTCCTCCTTGACTAACAAATCCAGGAATTACTCTATGGAATGTTACTCCATTATAAAATCCACTATTTGCTAACTTTTCAAAGTTTGCTACTGTATTTGGTGCTTCATTTGGGAAAAATTCAATTTCAATCTTTTCTCCATTTTCCATTAAAATATATCCTTTTTTAGACATGTAATAATCTCCTTTAATAAATTTATATTAACATAGTTATTTTATCATTTAATAGTAATAATTCAAAAGGATGTTATACTCAGTTATTCATACGAGAGGTCATTTTTCACAACATCTTCATACGTTTCTCTCTTAACAACTAATTTATCTACTCCATTTTCTACAAAGACAACTGCTGCATTAGGAATACGATTATAATGACTAGCCATCGAATAGCCATAAGCTCCCGTTGAAAATACTGCCAAAACATCTCCATGATCAACCTCTGGGACATCTAAATCCCAGATAAGCATATCACCTGATTCACAACATTTTCCTGCTACAGATACTTTATTGGAAACAGGAACATTCGCTTTATTTGCAACCACTGCCTCATATTTCGCCTGATATAATGCCGGTCTAATATTATCTGTCATACCTCCATCAACTGAAATATATTGACGTACTCCTGGTATATCTTTCATTGCTCCAATGGTATATAACGAAATCCCTGCGTTCCCTACAATCGCTCTACCTGGTTCAATCCAGATTTCCGGCATTGGCATATCCAGTGCTTTTGTGTGTTTTTCAACAGATTTAACTAATCCTTCAACATATACATGGTGTGGTAATGGTTTATCCTCTTTCGTATACCTGATACCAAATCCACCACCCAGATTTACAACTTCAGGCGTATAGTTGTAAATTGTCTTCCATTTTTCTAATTCACGAAATAGCATATCGACTGCTATTTCAAAACCTTCTGTTTCAAATATTTGCGAACCAATATGACAGTGAAGTCCTTTAAACTGAATGGAATCATAATTTTGTATAAGTTTAAAGGCTTCTTCTGCTTGTCCGTTTTGTAAGTCAAAACCAAATTTTGAATCTTCATTTCCTGTCATAATATATTCATGTGTATGTGATTCAACCCCTGGTGTAACTCGCATTAACACATCTATTTTTTCTTTGTTTTGTTTTGTTAAGGCGTCAATCAGTTTAATATCGTGAAAATTATCTACCACAATACAGCCAATTTTATTTTCTATTGCCATTGCAATTTCTTCTTGGCTTTTATTATTTCCATGAAGGTGAATTCTTTCTTTCGGAAATCCAGCTTGTAAAGCTGTGTATAATTCTCCTTCTGAAACAACGTCTAAACATAAATTCTCCTGTTTAGCAACTTGTAGCATTGCAATAGATGAAAATGCTTTACTTGCATAAGCAACTTTAGCTTTTACTCCAAGATTTTGAAACGTATTTACAAAGTCACGAGCATTTTGACGTATGATTGAAACGTCATATACATATAAAGGTGTGCCATATTTTTCTGCTAACTGTACCGTATCAATTCCACCTATCTCTAGGTGCCCGTTATCATTAACGGGAAATGGATGATAATTTGTAATCATAAAATATTCCCCCGAATGTTCAAATAAAATGAATAAAAACACTTTACCATATAGAAGCGGAAAAAAAAAGTGCTAACCATGTCAGTTAGCTCTTTTTTTTCGTTGGCTGTCTATAATTATTTTTTGGATGTACTACAATAGGTCTTTCATTAGCGTACGGTACTGGAATACGTAATAGAGTATGAACCATCGCTTTTGCATTAAAAGGAATGAACGGCCATAAATATGGAGTTTTTAATGATTTTAAATTAATTAGATACAACATATGAATAACAAAAGCTATTGCAAAACCTGGAACACCAAAGAAACCGACCGATAGAATCAAAAATATTCCCATTAACTTATTTGCAACACTCAATTCATAACTAGGAGTTACATAAGACCCGATGGCACTAACGGAAACATACAGAATCACTTCAGGACTAAGCATGCCTACATCAATGGCAATTTGTCCAATTAATACCGCTGCAATCAGTCCCATGGAAGTAGATAAGGGGGTCGGTGTATGAATAGCAGCCATCCGTAAAAACTCAATTCCGATTTCAGCTAAAATAATCTGGACCATAATAGGAATATTTCCTTCTTCGTTTGGCCCTATAAAGGATAATTCCTTTGGCAACAAGGTTGGGTCTAATACAAATAATAACCAAACAGGTAATAGATATAAGGAAGCAAATACACCAAGGTATCGAATTAATCGTATAAATGTCCCAATGGATGGAGTTTGTCGATACTCCTCCGCGTGTTGCATATGATGAAAAAACGTGGTAGGGATGATAATTACACTTGGTGATGTATCTACCATAACCAATACATGCCCCTCCAGTAAATGACTGGCAGCAACATCTGGCCTTTCTGTATACCTAACCAATGGATAATGATTCCATTTCCTTTCAATAAAAAACTCATCAACCGTTTTGTCAGCCATCGAAATACCATCTACATCAATTGTTTCAATCTTTTCCTTTATTATATTTATTAAGCCTTCATCAGCGATATCCTGCACATAACTTATACAAACATCTGTTTTAGAACGTTCACCGATTTTCAACATTTCGTGTCGCAATCTCTCATCTCGTATTCTTCTTCGAGTAAGTGCTGTATTCTCAATGATATTTTCAGTAAAACCATCTCTAGCGCCACGAATTACTTTTTCTGTATCTGGTTCTTGAGGAGTTCTACCTGGATAACTTCTAACATCTACTATTAATGCCTGGTCTTCTCCTTGTACGAATACAGCTACTAAACCTGAGAGAACTTGGTCCACCACTTCATCCATTGTTTCAACTGGATCTACTTGCTGGTGAACCAAACGATTATTTATAATTTCAGGTAGCTTCCGGTTATTACTTTCGAAATCATTGATTTCAATTATTTTCTTCATTAGTTCCTGTATAGTTGAAGTATCACATAAACCAGTTACATAATATATTTGTACTTTCTTTTTTAAAACAATAAGTTCACGAAAACCAACATCGAAAGATACTTCAAGTCCTAATTTTTCTTCCATATACTCTTGGTTTTTGGTTATATGTGCAGATACTGGAACTTTATTATTTGTTTTCTTACTCACTTGACTCCCTCGCTTTCCTTACAGCTTCACAAATATGGTCCATTGAAATAGTGAACCGATAACCTTGCCAAACATAATGGCCATCAGCAAAATAAGAAGACTTTTTTCTAATCGAATTCTTCTTGTTATGATTGGAAAAACATTGAGAACTTCGGTAAGAGCAGCTGCTAACAAACCATTAAAAATCCCGTGAAATAATCCCCAAATTATCAATAATAATACCGGATGCTTTAGATTGACTTCAGCAAAAGAAAGATAAGATCCAAACAGTAACCCCATAACGACACAAGCACTATATACTTTAATAAGCTTATAAGACTTGCTGAGTTGAATAAGTCTAGGAATAATTCCTAGAACCGTAATAAATGCTACAAAGCCACCGCCCACTGCAAGACCTCCACTGAAGCCAATTATGAGTTGCAATAAATTAATCAGCAGGTTTTCCAATATTCATCTTATTTTCTTTATGATTTAAGTAATTATCGAGGTCTTGTTGGTAATTAAATATTTCTACTTCAAGCGGACTTGGCTCCTCATTAAATCTTTTATTAAACCAATGATTAAAAAATAATAACGTTCCCAGTCCTAAACCAAAAGAATATGGTATTTGTATCCAGAGAGGGAATTCACTCTTTTCTCCTGTCAATAAATAGTGAAGCTTTTGATGTACTTCCTGCATACTGACATCGTAATGAAAGTTCATAATAGTCATGGATGTCCCGATAAATAACAAAATCCAGACACAAGTTATCACTAATATAGAGGATTTAGAATTTTTAGGTTGCATGACCCTTATAATCGTCTGATTTGTCCCCACTAGTTGAATCTCTACTGATTCGTGCAATCTAGTTAGGTGCTCTATGATTAAAATGCTGTCTATAACAACTAAATTTTTGTCTTTCTTTGTTATCCGATATATTGGTGTACGCTCTAATTTACTTTTTAAAGAAGAATCAGGTGTCGAAACATAAGCAATATCCTTTAAATATATTTCTCTCATTTCATGGAGATTAACATTCTTTTTCATTCTCAAATACACAACATTAGTCACAGGCAATCCCTTCCTTAATATTGTTACTGTGTATTTAGTATGAACCAAGAATGTCTTTTTTATGAGTGCCTGCTTTATAACGATTGAAACTTCTTTTATAATTTACTTCGCATAGTATATAGAGTTCTAATATCTTTAATTCAGAATACTACTTTGTCTCCGCTACGGAAATACACTACGCTTTCCGCGGGGAGCTGGTGAGCCTCCTTCGTGCTGAAAAGCGTGTGCGCCTGCGTCTTCCAGTAGTGCTTCGAAGCGGGCTTTCTCGGTGCAAGGGAACAAGGAAGTATATTCAAGTAGTCCCCTCACTACGCAGTCTCACCGATGCTCTTCTTCCCGCAGGACAAGGAACGATTCGGCAGCGAAACATCGCACGCAGAAAAAAGTGGTCTTCTTTTTTCAAAGAGTCACCGTGTATTTCCGCTTAGTTCCTGCTCTACCTAATTTTTACTAGAAAGATTCTGTATTCTAGAAGGACCAACTATCCTAAACGTAAAATTATGAAGTTTAGCTTTAAAAATATCTAGTGCATGTAATATAGCGGAGGCAGAATACGGAGACTCCTGCGGGAAAGCACGAGTCTGAAGACCCCGCAGCGGCGCTTTTTCCGCGAGGAGGCTGAAGCCGTGCCCGCGGAAAGCGGAGTATTCTGCCGGAGCGAATGACAGCAGAAAACATTCATAAGTGTAAGCGAGAGCTAACTATTCTGAATTAAATAAATCAGGAGTTTCTATCAATTCCGACACATTTAATAGCAACAATACTTAAGTATATAGTCTTATTACTCAAAAAATAAAATGACCACCTAACTGTTAGTATGAGTTAGGTGGTCATTTAACTTACTCATTAAATTGTCTTATGGATCCATATTAATTTTCATCTCTTTTAATATCTTTTTCTCAAGTCTGGATACCTGTACTTGAGAAATACCTAACCTTTCAGCTACTTCTGTTTGAGTTTGATCTTTATAATACCTCAAGAATATAATTAAACGCTCGCGTTCGCTGAGATTTTTTATAGCCTCTTGTAAAGTTAGTTTTTCAAACCATTTCGTATCTTGGTCTGCAATCTGGTCAAGCAAAGTAATTGGATCTCCGTCATTTTCAAATACAGTTTCGTGTATAGAATGTGGTGATTTCGATGCTTCTTGCGCATGAACCACTTCTTCGGGTGTAATTTCTAACGCTTCAGCTATCTCATTTACAGTAGGAGACCTACCAAATTGTTTCGTTAATTCATCTTTCTTTTTCCTTATCTTATTTCCGACTTCCTTTAATGAACGACTCACCTTCACACTGCCATCATCTCTAATGAAACGTTGAATTTCTCCAATAATCATTGGAACTGCATAGGTAGAAAATCTTACATCATAAGAGAGATCGAATTTATCAATGGATTTTATTAACCCAATACTCCCGATTTGAAACAGATCATCTGGATCATACCCTCTGTTAATAAAACGTTGGACAACAGACCAAACAAGTCGAATATTTCGCTCGACTAAAATATCACGCGCATCTTTATCACCTTGTTGACTTTGAAAAATATATTCTTTTACTTGTTCATCTGTTAAGGTCTCTTCACTTTTACTCTTTTTTACGTTTACATTCATCGGCATACTTCCTAATTATATACCGTCTTTGATTTTACAAGTTGCTTTTTCATACATAGCTTTGTTCCTTCAGTAGGCGAAGATGTCACCTTAACAGAGTCCATGAAGTTTTCAATTATGGTAAAACCCATTCCAGATCTTTCCAATTCGGGTTTGGATGTATAAAGTGGTTGTCTTGCTTTTTCGATATCACCAATGCCTATTCCGGTGTCTTGAATGATTAGTTCAATCTCACCATTATCAATTACACATTTAATTTTAATCTTATGATCAGGCTCGTTATTGTAACCATGGATAATCGCATTGGTTACTGCCTCTGAGACTACCGTTTTAATCTCTGTTAGTTCATCCATAGTAGGATCTAATTGTGTAATAAAAGCACCTACCGTAACCCTTGCAAATGCCTCATTCTCACTAATACTAGAAAATTCAACTACCATTTCATTTCTCATGAAGCCACCCCCAAAGTTTCTAATGCAAATGCTTCACTTTCTGCTAGTCTTACGATTTTAAACAGACCAGACATTTCAAACAAACGTTTGATTGATGGGGAGATGGAGCAAACAACCATCTCTCCTCCTAACTGCAGCACTTCTTTATACCTTCCCAAAATAACTCCTAAACCTGAACTATCCATGAATGTTACATGTTCTAGATTTAAAATAACATGCTTAATTGGGTTGGTATATATCATATCCTTCCATTTATCTCGTAAACTCTCCGCTTCATGATGATCTAATTCACCAGAAAGTCTAACAATTAACACATCTTCTTTTACATCAAACATTGAATGAAGCCCCATTTCATTTCCTCCTCACTTTGTTGTGTATATTTCTTTTTCTTTATAGAAAGGGCTAATTCCTGCTTTATGACAAAAGAAGTACTTATTCGCCTAAATTAGAAGATGTTCTTAATATTTCGCCATTTCTTGCAGTGTTCGCTTTAATAATGTAAAATACTTGGCATTCTTGACATCCTTTTCTACTGTTAAAGCTACTTTAGAAATAATTTCTTTGTCATTCTTAACGATAAGTGTACCGACTTCTTCCCCTTTACTGATTGGGAGTGTTAAATCTTCTTTTAGACTTATTTCAGTTGAGACATTTTCAGTCGATTCCCCTTTTTTATGTAAAGTGCTTACGGATTCTGGAACAATGACATCAATATTTTTATCTTCTGCTTTAATCATTTCTAAATTGGACACTACCTCATCTTTTTCAAACAGCTGGTGTGTTTCGTATTGATTAAAGGCAAAGTCTAGCATATTGGAAATAGTAGCATTTCTTTCTTTTGTTGTATCTGCTCCCATCACTACAGCTACAACGCGCATATCATTTTTTTCAGCAGTTGCCGTTAGACAATATTTCGCTTCATTTGTATAACCAGTTTTTAAGCCATCAACTCCCGGATAATGCCTTACTAATTTATTTGTATTAACTAACCAGAATTCGTTATCCTGACCTTTTCTTAAATAATCTTCGTATATAGATGTATAATTTGTTATCTCTTCATACTTTAGTAATTCTTTCGCAATCATTGCCATATCATAAGATGTACTGTAATGATCATCTACAGGTAAACCTGTAGTATTTTGAAACTTCGTATTTTTTAATCCAAGTTCTTTAACCTTATCATTCATTTTTTTTACAAAGGCTTCTTCGCTGCCAGAAATTCTTTCTGCTAAAGCGACACTTGCATCATTACCGGAAGCTACTGCTACACCTTTCAGTAAATCATCCACAGACATCTCTTCTCCTGCTTCCAGAAATATTTGTGAACCTCCCATAGAAGCAGCACGTTCACTTATACGGATCATTTCATCTTTTTTTAACTCCCCTTGATCAATTGCCTCCATAATTAGTACCAAAGTCATTAATTTAGTCATGCTAGCAGGAGGAAGTTTTTCATTTGCGTTTTTATCATAGAGAATGTTTCCTGTATCCCGCTCAATTAAAATGGCTGACTTAGCATCAGGTGCTAAGTTTACAGAGTCTTCCCCTTCTGTATTCTCTTCACCATAAACAGGAAAAGCTGCAGCTACTGATAGTGAAAATATCATGCTAACAATTAGTATATACTTTTTCATAGTTTTACCTCCAACACTCAATATAATTTTAGTTTTCCCATATCACGTTTGAAATATACTTTCGAAAAGAACAAAAATAGGCTAAAACAAAGCTATATTTTTACCATTTCTAAAGCTTGGAGTTATTATATTTGAACAAATGTAGGGTTAAGGTTGAAATGCAACACTCTATTAGAAAAGAGCCTTCTAAAAATATATATTAAGCGAACAGTTATAATTTCTGCTCAGACAAATTTATTTGGTGTACAGCAAATAATCCGAACTGTTGTACGAACAGTTCGGATATCATCTTGACAAAAAATGTTCCTGTATCTTTCCACCAATTATTCTCCGATAGTGTCATAAATTAGAGTTGGTTGGGTTACTTTTTCTGGTGATATAATTATATTATTATATAGTTTTTCTTCCACATCTTTTATTGATTCAGTGTTTGAATATACAGTAAGAAGCGATTCACCTTTTTGCACTTGATCACCAATTTTCTTTTTCAAAACAATTCCTACAGCTAAATCTATTTCAGATTCTTTCGTAGCTCTTCCAGCACCGAGCATCATCGCTGCTGTACCAACTTCATCCGCTACCATTTCCGAAATAAACCCAGAAAATTTTGCAGGTAACTCTATTTCATGAGTTGTTGTGGGAAGCATATTTGGATTGTCCACTACACTGGAATCCCCGCCTTGGGACTCAAGAAATATTTTAAATTGTTCCAGTGCTCTACCATTGCTAATATTTTCTTCTAATAATGATCTGGCCTCAGCAGCATTTTTGGCTTTATTTGCTAGCACCACCATTTGGCTACCTAATGTAAGGCATAGTTCTGTTAAATCTTCTGGTCCTTCTCCTTTTAATGTATCAATAGCTTCTTTCACCTCTAGCGCATTCCCTATGGCAAAACCCAGTGGTTGATTCATATCAGATATAATAGCTATCGTTCTCCTCCCAACTTGTTCCCCAATAGCAACCATAGCTTTTGCCAACTCTCTAGAATCGTCCTGTTTTTTCATAAACGCGCCTGAACCTGTTTTTACATCTAGAACAATTGCATCTGCTCCGGATGCAATTTTTTTACTCATAATCGAACTGGCAATCAACGGTATGGAATTTACGGTTGCAGTAACATCCCTAAGACCATAAAGTTTTTTATCAGCTGGTGTTAGATTTCCTGTTTGACCAACCACTGCAACTTTATTTTTATTTACTAGGCGAATAAACTCTTCACTTGTAATTTAAATCCAGGTACTGATTCTAACTTATCAATGGTACCACCCGTGTGCCCTAGCCCTCTTCCACTCATTTTGGCGACTGGAACTCCACATGATGCTACTAATGGTGCAAGGATTAATGTAGTGGTGTCTCCCACCCCACCGGTTGAATGTTTATCCACTTTAATACCTTCGATTGCTGAGAGATCAATCTTATCTCCGGATTCAACCATTGCTTGAGTTAAACTTGCACGTTCTTCTTCTGTCATGTCTTGAAAATAAATAGCCATTAATAATGCACTGACTTGATAATCCGGAATATCACCTTTTGTGTATCCATTAACAAAGAATTCTATTTCCTTTGCTGATAAGTTTTCTCCGTTTCGCTTTTTCTCAATAATGTCATACATTCTCATGCTTGTCACACACCTCATTTCTTAATCTGTTCATATGGGATTATAATTGGGATTTCTATTTCTTCCGCAAGAACGCCTAAGCCTGGTCCTAATCTTAAACCGATTTTTGAAGAACGAGATTATTTATACGTTATAAAGTTTCTTGCTTCTGTAATCCAAGATTTTTCCATATTCCTCCACCTCTCTACTTAATGTCCTTTAAGAAACTTGTGCCATAATCAGGCATTTTAGTTTGAAAATTATCAGCTATTGTTGCTCCTATATCTGCAAAAGTTTTCCGAATCGGTAGATGGTTCCCTTCTTTTATACGATTATGATATACAAGGAGTGGAACAAATTCTCTTGTATGATCGGTACCATGGTGTGTAGGATCGTTTCCGTGATCTGCAGTAATAATTAATAAATCATCTTCCTTAAGCAGCTCTAAAACTTCTGGTAATCGCCTATCATATTCTTCCAATGCTTTACCATAACCTACTGGATCACGACGATGTCCATATTTAGCATCAAAGTCAACTAAGTTTAAGAAGCTAAGACCTGTGAACTCCTTTTTCATTGATTCTATTAATTTGGTCATTCCGTCATCATTATTGACAGTTCTAACTGCTTCTGTAACTCCCTCTCCATCATAAATATCCGATATTTTACCTAAAGCAATTACATCAAAATTACTATCTTTCAATTCATTCATAACTGTTCTATCAAAAGGTTTTAAAGCATAATCATGACGATTAGAAGTGCGCTCAAATGATCCAGCCTGCCCAATGAATGGACGGGCAATAACTCGACCAACCATATATTTTTCATCAAGTGTTAATTTACGAGCGTATTCACAAATATCATATTGTTCTTCTATTGGAATAACCTCTTCATGAGCAGCAATTTGTAATACAGAATCTGCTGATGTATATACAATTAAAGCACCAGTTTTTATATGTTCTTCACCTAATTCTTCAATAATCGCTGTACCTGAAGCAGGTTTATTTCCAATTACTTTACGCCCTGTTTTTGCTTCTAGATTATCAATTAACTCTTTAGGAAAGCCATCTGGAAATGTTCGAAACGGCTGCTCTATATTTAAACCCATGATTTCCCAATGTCCTGTCATTGTATCTTTCCCATTTGAAGCTTCTTGCATCTTGGTATAATGCGCTTTTGGTTTCTCTGCTTTATCAATACCCTGAATTTCACGGATATTACTTAAACCCAAGTTTCCCATATGAGGCATGTGAAGACCGTTCATCCGTTCAGCAATATGGCCTAAAGTATCTGCTCCTTTATCATCAAATTTTTCTGCGTCTGGGGCCTCACCAACACCAACAGAGTCCATGACTATTAAAAAAATCCGCTTAAATTTATCCATAATAAAAAACCTCCCAAATATTATATTCCCTATCCTAAGAGGATATATGTAATATAATATAGGAGATTTTCATATATCTTGAATATTAGTTATAATTGTTACCATTCGACATATTCAACACAACTCGAATCGCTCATTATTGTGGTATTAGATTGTGGTATTAGATTTGAGATGTAGGGTCTATTGACTTCCGGTTTGGGCAGTCCTGCACACCTTAGTGAATTAGGACATGAAGTGCAAGCTAAGCTCTAGGATGATATGTTTTATACATATCTTTTAATCTAGTTTTCGTAACATGAGTATAAATCTGCGTAGTTGATATGTCCTCATGTCCTAGCATTTCCTGTACTATCCGTAAATCTGCACCATTCTCTAATAAGTGTGTAGCAAAGGAATGCCTTAATGTATGCGGGGTAATCTTTTTGTTAATTCCGGCATCTAGTGCAATCTTTTTTAGTACTTTCCAAAATCCCTGTCTAGATAAGGGCCTGCCATGCTGATTAACAAATAAGATATTAGTCGTATTGTTTTTTACAAGTTTATTTCTTGCGGTCTGTATATATAAATCGATTGCTTTAATAGCAACTTCTCCAATAGGTACAATTCGTTCTTTGGATCCCTTGCCGAAACACTGAACGAATCCCATTTCCAAGTGTAAATCACTCACATTTAAGGTAATCAGTTCACTTACGCGAAGTCCTGTGGCATACATCAATTCAAACATTGCTTTATTTCGAATAGATAAGGGTGAATTAGTATGTATAGAAAGAAGTGCTTCTATCTCTGATTGAGATAAAACATCTGGAAGTTTTCTTTCTTTTTTTGGTTTTTCAACATGTAGACTGGCGTCCTGATGAACAATTTGCTCGCGTACCAAAAATTGATGAAAAGAACGTATAGAAGATATATGCCTTGATATGGTGGCACTAGATTTCCCACTATCTTTCAGCATATAGAGAAAACTTATAATATCGTTACGGCTAACTATGTCCCAGGATGATTTCTGAACTTCTTTTGCAATATAATAAGTATACTCTTTTAAATCACGTTCATATGATTTCAAGGTGTTGTCTGATAGTCCTTTCTCAATTCGTAAAAAATGCATATAATCTTCCATTGCATTATTTAGCATGTTCTATTCCCCTAATCTAAAAAATAGATTTATTTTCTCTAAAACATCTTCATCTGAGTTAAATACTTTTACAGATGGCCCTTCAGGCTGATCATATTTGTGGTAATTTTCATATTCTGCATGCATCATTTTTAAACCAAAATAAAATAAGCATGTACAAATAGAAAAAATCACAAAAACTTTTATCGTATCCCATACTAATTGTTTCATATGGCATATCTCCTCTAAAAATAGTAGTTTCCTACTTTAAAGATATGCCAAAATCAAATCACATTATACATGTAGTTCTTTAGAAATTTAAAATTCTGCTAATTAAATGTAACCTTTTGTATTTGTTTTCGTCAGATTTGTTTAATCCGCAGTCTATAGAAAATATGAAATAAATGCATGTTACAAAAAGCCATAATCTTTCTGAAAAGAACCTAAAAATAAAAACCCTTTTTCAAATGAAAAAAGCGGGTTTTTAGGTTCCTTTTATTCGGTTGCCTTAACCGCAGCTGTCTGACATTGTTTACATACACCATGAAAGGTTAAACGGTGATCCTTTACTTGAAATCCCCAATCTTTTTGTACGATTCTCTCTACATCTTCTAATAAGTCATTTTCAATTTCTTCAACTGATCCACATTCTATACATACAAGATGGTGATGAAAATGTTTTGCTCCTTCTTTACGTAAATCATAGCGAGAGACACCATCACCAAAATTTATTTTATCAACGATTTTCAATTCTGATAAAAGCTCTAACGTACGATAAACAGTTGCTAAACCTATTTCTGGTGCTTTTTCTTTAACTAATAAATAAACATCCTCTGCACTGAGATGGTCTTCTTCACGTTCCAGTAAAACACGGACGGTTGCTTCTCTTTGCGGTGTTAGTTTATAACTTTGTGAATGCAGCTGTTTTTTAATTCGCTCAATCCGATGTTCCATAACACGTCGCTCCCCTCGTACCATCTTCTTTATTATATGCACTGTTAAAACCACTGTCAAAAATATTACTAGATTTTATTTATAATAATTATAACCTAATTTACATTATTGATAAAACGATCGAATTAATGCAGACATCGATCCGTTAGCTACATATGCTTCAATACCTGATGCAAGCATGGATGCGAGTAATAATATCGAAAATGTTAACATGTATTTTCCAAAGGGCTGGAAAATAGGACCTGTGGGCCTTCTCGAAAATAATTTATTTAATAATCTTAACGAGAAAACCATTGATAGGGTTCCAGCGATAATGTAAATGGGGATGATAATAAGATTTTGTGGTGCTATTGATAATGCTGAAAGAAAAAGCCCTTTTAAACCAAGTTGATTAACCAGAAAACCGACAGAAAAACCAACAACCAATCCTTTAACATAAAGTAATATCCAAACTATCGGAAGCCCTATTACTGATAATCCTAGTAAAAATAATAGACTAAGGTATTTAGCATGGTAAAGAAAACTTTCTTTTAAGATTAGGATGTTATCAATAGCATGACCATCCACTATTTGATTAAAAAAACGTTCCAAATAGAAAAATAGTTCCTGTTTTTGCACGAAATTCATACTATTAACTATTATAGCACCAAATATAATTCCCGTTAAAAATAAAATGGTCATAAATAAGTAAATAATAGCATGATCTTTTACATGATTTATAATGTCAGTTCTGTTGTTATTATACATCGGAATCCTCCATTCAAAGATGATACTTATATTAAAAACTATGAAGAATTCCGATTGAAAATACCAAAAACTATATTTTTTTCTACTTAAATAGAAATTCTATTCGTATGTAACACTTCCATATTTTCCGCCACCACCTGCTTTTACCATAAGTTTCCCTTCTCTCATAGCAATGATAGAACGTGCTAGTTTTTCTGGGACAACCTCCAATAATTCATTTAATGAAGCATGATGAATAACATTCATCTCTGTCTTAAATCGGTGTAACAATTTTTGAAATGTCTTAGGTCCAAGTGATGGTAAATATTCAAGTGGAACCTGATATAAGTATGGAGGTCTTTTTCTTTCAACCTGTGTTGCATCGGCCAATTCTTGAATTCTGTCGAACACGCCCTTGATGATTTTTTTTGAACCACAGTTTGAACATACTCTTTTTTCTGGAGACAGATGCTTTAAACATTCATTACAAACAGTGGTGTGGTATTTTCCCAACCTTGGGTCCATCCCATAATTTCGTATTATTCCTCTTCCTTCAACCTCATGGAGCGCCCAATAAAACTCCTTAAAAGATGGTTCTTTCATTGCTATTTCCTGGTATTCACGGGCTATTTTCGCTAAGGAATGTGCATCGGAGTTGGTTACAAATGAATAATCATGAAGTTCCGTTATCTGGTCTGCCATATAGGTATCCGAACTAAGCCCTAATTCAATTCCATCTATTAAATCATGATCAAAAACTTCTTGAAGTGACTTATTTACTCCTTTTCCAAACAAACTTTTAAAAGGTGTAAAAACATGTGCTGGGATAAATAAGCCTTCTAATTCTTTCACCTTATATTGTAATTCCTTGGCAGTCCCATAGTACCTTTGAGAACTAAGGGTAATATTCTTCATTTTTAAAGTTAGCCATTCTGAAAAGTAAGCTATATACTCCAATTTAGGGAAAAAACAGAGAACATGAATTGGACCTTTACAGTTTTCGTCATAGATTTCTATTTCCGAACCTAAAAGCAATGTTACCTCTTCAAATCGAATCCCACCCTCAGCAAGTTCGTATGCTTGACCTGCTAAAATAAGATTCTTAATTTCCTGCTGCACTGCAGGCGCATGACAATCAATGACTCCGATTAAATCTAACCCTTTATTTCTACTGGATTCTTTTAATATATTTGTTAATGTTAAGCTTTTTGCTCCAGTTATCTTAACTGGTTTATTATACATATCACGTCCAATATGAATATGCATATCTGCAAAAAATGAGTTCAAGCGATTACCTTCCTTCTAATGCATGTAGGTATAGAACTGCATAATTGGTTTTAGCATCATGAATACGTTCTTCTTCTACATATTGTTTCGCCTCATCTAATGTTAATTCAACAATTTCAACAAATTCATCGTCATCACCAGGTTGAGGTTCATCCAATTTCACAAGATCATCTGTAATGTAAATATGTAATAATTCATTTGCAAAGCCCGGGGAGGAATAAAAGGAAGTCACAAATGACAAGCTGTTGGTTGTATATCCTGTTTCCTCTTCTAATTCACGAACCGCAGCAACTAACGGGTTTTCTCCACGTTCAAGTTTACCAGCAGGTATCTCTACTAATGATTTTTCCAGTGGTTTGCGATACTGTTCAACAAAGACAATTTTATTATCTTTAGTTATTGGAATAACAGCCACCGCACCAGGATGCTTAATAATCTCACGTTTGGATGTTTTCCCGTTCGGTAATTGTACTTCATCTATCTGTAACTGAACAATTTTTCCATTAAATATTTCTTCTGTTTTCACTGTCTTTTCTTCAAACTTCTTCATATTAAACTCCTTTAGTAATTCAACTCTTTTAAAATTTTCTTTTATTTTATCATAATATGTCACTTAAATCAGTGAGAAGAATCATATTGATTTCTTCCTGTCATTGAATATATTAAGATAGGTATACGTATGAATGACTTATTGGAGGGATAGGATGAAGAAAAATCGATTAGGAAAATCTGATATAAATATTTCGGAGCTTACACTTGGTTGTATGTCTCTTGGAACAGATAAGAAAAATGCTACGAAAATCATTGATGCAGCTCTGGATAAAGGAATTAATCATTTAGATACGGCTGACTTATACGACTTCGGACTGAATGAAGAGATGATTGGTGAAATCATTCATAATAAAAGAAAAAATATTATTTTAACTACAAAAGTAGGAAACCATTTTAATCCATATGAAAAAGATTGGTTCTGGGATCCTTCAAAAAAATATATATTACATCAAGTAAAAGAAAGTTTGCGCAGATTAAAAACCGATTATATTGACTTTTATATGTTACATGGGGGTACCATTGATGACCCTATACCAGAAACCATTGAAGCATTTGAACAATTAAAACAAGAAGGTATTATCCGAGCTTATGGCATTTCTTCTATACGACCGAATGTAATTCGTGAGTATGTTAAACACTCAACAATAGATGCTGTCATGATGCAGTATAGCTTGTTAGATCGCCGACCAGAGGAAGAAATATTGGACCTCTTACATAAACATCAGATAAGTGTATTAGCAAGAGGTCCCTTGGCAAAAGGATTAGTAAGCAATCATGCTAAAGCTCAGATCACAAAAAAAGGCAAAAAAGGTTATCTAAATTATACGCATAATGAGTTACTAACCTTATCTGAACAGCTGGAAACATTAGGTGGTGGAGATACATACACTAAAAATGAATTAGCTTTAAAATATGTACTACACCACCCAGTTGTTGCCAGTGCGGTTTTTGGTGCTAGTACCGTTGAACAAATTAATGAAAACACGAACATAAAGCTATCTGAGACTTTACCCGCCGAAATCTATCATAAGCTGCAACACCTAACGAAACCAATTATCTATGACAAGCATAAATGACTAGAACGAATCACACCCCCATTTTTTTTGGGAAACAAAAAAATAGGTTGATACCGTTGTGTCAACCTATCTCATAATTATTCCTTTACAAAATACTTTGCTGTGGTATGAATGGATTTAACATTTCATCAGGGCTAGATAATCGAAATGTTCCATTTATAATATCCAACTTTATATCCTGGTTAAAGAAAACAGCCTGTTGTTTTGAAATGATTGTTGGAAATGAATCATTAAGTACATCCTGATGATAGTCTGATTTTTCATCCGTTAATCGAATAGTAGGCATCCCATTCACACCACAACCACAGTCATCTACATCATACCAAAGAAGCAAGTAAGATCTATCTTGACTATTTATTTCCTTTAGCATTTCATTCGCTTCAGGAGTTATTGTTAATTTCATGTAAACACCACCTTTTTATATTTTATCATGCTATTGAAAGATTAGAAAATATGGTGATTCACTTACGTGAGGTGAAAAAAGATATGGCCACAAGCATATTTGCCCATCGGGGAGCAAGTAAGTATGCTCCTGAAAATACTTTACCAGCTTTCGACTTAGCATATAAAATGAAAGCTAATGGTATTGAAACGGACGTTCAATTAACCAAAGACAATATTCCTATTATTATTCATGATGAAAAACTAAACCGAACTACAAACGGAATTGGTTTTGTTAATGAACTCACACTTTCAGAAATTAAAAAACTAGATGCTGGCAGCTGGTTTAGCAAGAAGTATTCAAACACTAGGTTACTCACTTTGGAAGAGCTATTAGAATGGATAAAACATAAACCATTATACTTAAATATTGAACTGAAAAATAATAAAATAGATTATAAGAATTTGGAACAGATGGTATTTGATATGCTAGAAAATTATCATTTACTTGAGAGGACTATACTCTCTACTTTTAATCCCAACAGTGTAGCAAGAATGAAAGAGATGAATCATTTAACAGGTATCGCATTCCTTACTTCTAAACGGAATAAAAATCTGGTAGATGATGCAAAGAAATTAGGAGCAAATGCTTTACATATAAAATATAAATTATTGAATCAAGCGTTCGTGCAAAAATGTCATCAGGAAAATATGAACGTACGTGTATATACTATTAATAAAGTTCCATCCATGAAACGCTGCTTCGATTATGATTGTGATGGTATTTTTACAGATGTACCTGATATAGCGGTTAAGTATAATGGATCATACTATTAGGAGGATTTTATGGCTAAGTTATTTTCACCCTATCATATTAAAAATGTTACATTAAAAAATAGAGTTGTTATGTCACCAATGTGCATGTATTCATCTTCAAATGAAGATGGAATGTTAACACCATTTCATCTAACTCATTATACTTCAAGAGCCCTTGGACAAGTGGGGTTAATTATAACGGAGGCTACAGCAGTGCAGCCAGAAGGTAGAATTTCCCTACAAGATTTAGGGATTTGGTCTAATAATCACATTGAAGGATTTAAACAACTGAATAACCAAATACATTCGTACGGCAGTAAATCTGGGATACAACTTGCACACGCTGGGAGAAAAGCAAGATTAAACTCTACTTCTATCTATGCCCCATCTCCTATTCCGTTTAATGATAAATCCAAACAGCCTACAGAGATGACTAAAGATGACATTATAAAGACGATTAAAGCTTTTAAAGAAGCCGCTAGAAGAGCACGAGAAGCACAGTTTGATATCATTGAAATTCATGCTGCGCATGGGTATTTAATTAATGAGTTTTTATCTCCATTAACCAATAAACGAAGTGATCAATATGGTGGAGAGAGAGAAGGTCGTTTCCTATTCTTAAAAGAAGTTATCGAAGCAGTTAAACTAGAGTGGACTGGCCCATTGTTTGTACGAATCTCAACAAACGAGTATGATAAAAGCGGTAATACATTTGAAGACATTTTGTATTTCACACAACAATTAAAGAGTTTAGGTGTTGATTTAATTGACTGCAGTTCGGGCGGTGTCATCGAGACATCCATCAATACCTACCCAGGATATCAATTAAACCGCTGTGAAAGAATTAAAAATGATACTGATATAAACACTGGAGCGGTCGGCTTGATAACATCAGGGCTGCAAGCTGAAGAAATATTGCAAAACGATCGCGCAAATCTTGTCTTTATCGGTCGTGCACTACTTAGAAATCCATATTGGGCAAAAGCAGCAGCTGAGGAACTACGAGAAGAAATTGAAATACCTAAACAATATAAGCGAGGTTGGAAATAATGGAACTACTTTTTCTAGGGACTGGAGCTGGTATACCATCTAAAGAAAGAAATGTTACTGCTATTGCTTTATCCCTTTTGCAGGAGATAAATAGTATATGGTTATTTGATTGTGGAGAAGCTACCCAACATCAAATTTTACATACTTCAATAAAACCTAGAAAAGTAAATAAAATATTTATTACTCATTTACACGGAGATCATATTTTTGGGTTACCTGGTTTCCTAAGCAGCCGTTCATTTCAAGGTGGAAATGAAGAACTCATCATCTATGGACCAAAGGGAATCAAAGACTATGTAAAAACAAGCCTTGAGTTAAGTGCATCTCACTTAACCTATCCCCTATCTTTTGTTGAGGTCGAAGAGGGACAAATAGTCGATGAAGAACACTTTGAAGTTCATGCAAGGAAACTTGATCATGGAATTGATAGTTATGGATATCGAATTATAGAAAAGAATAAACCAGGCGAATTACTTGTCTCAAAATTAGTGGAAATGAATGTAATGCCAGGACCTATCTATAAGCAAATCAAAGAGAATTCTATGGTTACATTAGAAGATGGGACAATCATTTATCGAGAGAATTTTATAGGCCCTGAAAAAAAAGGAAGGATAGTGACAATTCTAGGAGATACAAGATACCAAAAAGAACATCAAGAATTTGTTGCAGATTCTGACGTTCTGGTTCACGAAGCTACATTCGAACATGAAAAAGCTAACCTGGCATATGAATATTTCCATTCTACTACCACACAAGCAGCAACATTAGCCAATAACAGTAATGTGATTCGCTTGATTCTAACACATATTTCTTCTCGGTACCAAAAAGATAACAACCAGAAACTATTAGAGGAAGCAAAAAAGATTTTCCCAAATACGAGTGTAGCGACGGACTTCACGAATATAATAATAGAATAATTTAGAAGAGGAGAACTTTTTATGGAAACAACGGAAAGAATTGTTGCGAATTCACGTTCGTATTTTCTTCATGGCAATACCGTATCCTTTGAGTTTCGTAAAAAACAACTGGTAAATCTTAAGGATATGATAAAAAAACATGAATCATCTATTTACAGAGCATTAAAAAGAGATTTAAATAAATCTAGACATGAAGCATTTACTACTGAAATCGGCTTTCTTTACAATGAGATAGATTTTACTTTAAAAAACTTAGGGAATTGGATGGAACCAGAAAAGGTTGCAAGTCCAATTACTCATAAAGGGACAAAAAGTTACATTATGAAAGAACCATATGGTGTAGCTCTTGTAATTTCACCATGGAACTATCCATTACAATTAGCCCTTGCCCCTGTAATTGGAGCAATCGCTGCTGGGAACTCTATCGTTTTAAAACCATCAGAGCATTCCAAAGCGACTTCTTCCCTTTTATCCAAAATGATTAGTGAAACTTTTGACAGTTCTTTTTTCACCGTTATAGAGGGTGGTATTGAGGTAACAACTGAATTGCTAAAACAAAAATTTGATACTATTTTCTTTACAGGAAGTACGAAAGTTGGCAAGATTATTATGAGAGAAGCGAGTAATCATTTAACTCCTGTAACATTAGAACTAGGTGGAAAAAGCCCTGCTATTGTAGATATAGATTCTAATATTAACTTAGCGGCCAAAAGAATTGTTTGGGGTAAATTTACAAATGCCGGTCAGACTTGTGTTGCCCCAGATTATGTGTATGTTCATGACAAAGTCAAGTTTAAGTTTTTAAAGGCAGTCAAAAAATATATTCGTTCCTTTTATAGTAAAGATCCATTAAAGAATAATGATTATACCAAGATTATTAATGAAAAACATTTTGATCGACTACTAGGATTTTTAGAGGACGGAGAAATCTTGCATGGCGGTGGAACTAATAGAGAGACACTTATGATGGAGCCTACAGTTTTAGATAAAATATCATGGCAAGATTCAGTGATGCAAGAGGAAATTTTTGGACCTATTCTACCAATCTTAAGTTTCACGAATCTCGAAGATGCTCTTTATAAGATAAAAATGAGTGATAAACCATTAGCACTTTATTATTTTGGCGAAGATAATCACACGCAGCAACAAGTTATCGAATATGTACCATTTGGTGGAGGTTCGATTAATGATACCCTCTATCACTTGGCGAACCCTCATTTACCATTTGGAGGAGTTGGGAATAGTGGGATGGGATCGTATCATGGAAAATACAGCTTTGAAGCATTCTCCCACCAGAAAAGTGTACTAAAACAGACAACTAAATTTGATATGCCATTCCGCTATCCCGGAGGTAAACTATCCGAGTCCATTGCTAAAACCATGATGAAATGATAAGAAACCATTTTAAATTGGCTCTCGCTTTTCCACTTAATGTGCTTTCATTCTTTCCGGCAGAATACTTATGCTCTTGAGAGGAATTGCGCAGACTTATTGTAATAGTATACAGCCTTAAAAAAAGATCTGATTAGCATAAAGTTAATCAGATCTTTATATATATTCTATTGGACTTATTTTCGATAATCGTCCAAGAAGTCCTTTTGAAAACTGGTTTTAGGCTGTTGTTCTTGCTCTGAAGGATAAATTTGTTTAAAGGGATTCTTACCATATTTTTCTGTTAACGTATCTATGGCACCATATAATTTTTCTTTACTGGCTTCTTTCTCGTAGGAGAACAAATCCAACTGTTTCCCAATATATTGTTTATCTTCGATATCTAGAACAGTAATACCAACTAATCGAATTGGTTCCTCGTTCCAGTGCTGTTGTAATAATTCGTTTGCAATAAGAAGAATTTCTGATTTACTATCTACATAATATTGAAGCTTTTTACTGCGTGTAATGGTCTTTCTATCATGATATCGGATCATTAACTGTATACTTTTCCCTGCTGCATTTTTTCGTTTCATTCTTCTTTCTACATTATCAGCAAGATATTCCATCAGTCTCCTTATTTTATTTATATCTGTTGTATCTTCTGCAAGTGTCTGTGAGTTTCCGATACTTTTAAATTCATAGATTGCATCAGGGTCTACTGGTCGTGGATCTATTCCGTTGGCGCGATTTCTAAGACGCTCACCATTAATGCCAAATAATTGTTTTAATTGATAAACATCCGCCTTGGCTAAATCACCAATAGTTTTAACTCCTACTGCATGTAATTTTTCCGAAGTCTTTTCTCCAACACCATACATTTCTACAACCGAAAGCGGCCAAAGAGTCCTATCTAATTCCCTTTTTCTAAGAATCGTAATTCCTAGTGGTTTTTTCATATCTGATGCCATTTTTGCCAAGAACTTATTTGGTGCAATTCCAATACTGCAAGGCAAATCAAGTTCTTGTAGAATCCTTTTTTGCAGATACTCAGCAAGCTCTAAAGGTGTTCCATAATTTTTTGTTTCTGTAACATCCATATATCCTTCATCAATAGATACCGGCTGAACAAATGGAGTAACTTCTGATAATATTTTAAACATTTCTTTTGAAGCTGCACGGTAACGATCAAAATTGGGTTTCATAACGGTTAAGTTCGGACATAATTTTTTTGCTTGCCAAACATTCATAGTTGTCTTAACGCCTTTGTCTCTGGCTTCATAACTACTTGTAACAATAACCCCTCTTCGTTCTTCAGGATTTCCTGCAATTGCTAAAGGTTTGCCTTTTAATGTTGGATTATAAGCCATTTCTACTGATGCATAAAAGCAGTTCATGTCAATATGAAATATAATTCGTCTTTTATTTTGCTTTGGCAATGCCATAAAAATAACATCCTTACTCTTTATTAACTAACTCCATTATATCATATTCTCTATTTTACAAGGTGGAATTAAATCTTGACATAAAGAAAAACGTAACGGGTTCAGTTTTGGAAGAGAAAGACGCTAATAACTTTAAATACCCTTTTAAACACGGGAATAACTACAAGTGACATATAAATAACATTTAGAAATAGCTAAAATCAGACAAATGTTGTCCTATCAATAAATATAGGAGTACAAATCATTATGCGATCTGTACTCCTATTTAGTGTAATATTCATTGTTTTAGCTCCCGATACTGAACCTGTCACTTATAGATGTGTTCTCTCGTCATGTTAAGTTACTTTGCAACCTGATTGACAATAGCTACTACTAATTCTGTTATTTTCTCAAGGTTGTCAACAGAAATTTTCTCGTCTGTGGTATGAATTCCTTCATATCCAACAGCGAGATTTACGGTTGGAATTCCTAATCCGGCAATAATATTTGCATCACTGCCTCCACCGCTTTTTAGGAGTTTGCTTTCTCTGCCAATAGATTTAGCTGCTTCTCTAGCTACTTCAACAACTTCATCTCCTGCTTTTTGATTAAACCCAGGATACATTACCTTGATCTCTACGTCAGCGGAACCACCATATTCTTCTGCTGTCTTCTCAAAAGCTTCTTTCATTTTTGCAACTTGGGCTTCCATTTTTTCAGGGACTAGTGATCTGGCTTCAGCTAGAATCTCCACATGATCGACAACAATATTGGTTTGTTTTCCACCTTCAAATCTTCCAATATTTGCTGTTGTTTCTTCATCAATACGACCTAGTGGCATTTTGGAAATCGCTTTAGCTGCTAGTGTGATAGCAGATATACCCTTTTCTGGTTCTAATCCAGCGTGTGCTGTCTTGCCTTTTATAATTGCAAACACCTTAGCTTGTGTAGGAGCAGCTACAATAATGTCACCAACTTCTCCATTGCTATCAAGCGCATAGCCATACTTTGCCTTTAGCAAAGATTTATCTAATGCTTTGGCTCCTACTAGCCCGGATTCTTCCCCAACCGTGATAATGAATTGAATGTCTCCATGTTCCATATTGTTTTCTTTCATTAGGCGTAAAGATTCTAAGATAGCTGCAAGACCTGCTTTATCATCTGCTCCTAGAATGGTCGTACCATCAGAAACAATGTATCCATCCTTGATAGATGGCTTAATATTTTTTCCTGGAACGACTGTATCCATATGAGAAGTGAAATAAATCGGATCGATACCTTCTTTATTTCCCTTTAATGTACAAATTAAATTGCCTGCACCATGTCCTGTTGTATCCTTCGAGTTATCTTCATAAACTTCTACACCTAAATCAGTAAATTTTTTCGTTAATACCTCAGCTATTTTTTCTTCATTCTTCGTTTCAGAATCTACTTTAACAAGTTCAAAGAATTCATTTATTAATCGTTCTTGATTTACTGTTGTCATCTTCATAACCTCCTGCTTAATAGGTTACTACATTTTGAACTGGAAATGAAATGAAAAAGCGTCTATTAAAAAGACTAAAATAACTGTCTTTTTAATGTAAACGCTTTTTCACCTTCCATTATAAAGGAATATTTCCGTGTTTTTTATTAGGTCTTTCCTCTTGTTTATTGGAAAGCATTTCTAGGGCTTGAATTAATTTAATGCGTGTTTCTCTTGGATCAATAACATCATCAATCATTCCTAGTCCAGCTGCTACATAAGGATTTGCAAATTTTTCACGATACGTATCAATTTTCTCTTGTCTTACTTTTTCAGGGTGGTCACTTTCTGCTATTTCTTTGGCAAAGATAATATTAGCAGCACCTTCTGGCCCCATTACTGCTATTTCTGCATTCGGCCATGCATATACAAGATCTGCACCGATTGACTTACTATTCAAGGCAACATAAGCACCACCGAATGCTTTACGAGTAATCACGGTTATTTTTGGCACCGTTGCTTCTGAGTACGCAAATAATATCTTGGCTCCGTGGCGAATGATACCACCATGTTCTTGTTTTACTCCTGGAAAGAATCCAGTTACATCTTCAAAAGTAATCAATGGGATATTAAATGCATCGCAGAAACGAATGAACCGAGATGCTTTATCACTTGAGTCAATATCCAATCCACCTGCTAGATACTTAGGTTGATTACATACTAATCCAATGGTTTCTCCTTTTATACGGGCAAAACCAACAACCACATTTTTGGCAAAATCCTTATGAACTTCAAAAAAGCTATTCTGATCGACCACTTGATCAATGACTTTTTTTACGTCATAAGGGCGTACTGCATTAAATGGTACTATATCTGTTAGGTCAGGTCTGAATTCATCTTCATCCATATACGCCTTTTGAACTGAACGCTCTTTATAGTTTGCAGGCAAATAATCTACCAATTTCTTAACTAAGTCTAAAGCTTCTTCTTCTGTAGGTGTTTTAAAGTGTGCATTACCACTTTTAGAATTATGAATACTAGCTCCTCCTAAATCCTCAGAGGAAATTTTTTCACCAGTTACTGTCTCTATAACTTTTGGTCCAGTTATAAACATTTGAGAAGTTTCCTCGACCATAATAACAAAATCTGTAATCGCTGGTGAATATACTGCACCACCTGCACTTGGTCCCATAATAACTGAGATCTGCGGAATAACACCGGAGTAGATAGAATTACGATAAAAGACTTGTCCATATCCATCCAAGGAAGAAACGCCTTCTTGGATCCGTGCTCCGCCTGAATCATTTAGGCCAATAAACGGAACACCATTTTTAGCTGCTAAATCCATCACAGCTGCTATTTTTTTCCCGTGCATTTCTCCTAACGCACCACCATAAACTGTAAAATCCTGTGCGAATAGATAGATGGGTTTTCCGTTGACTTTCCCATAACCAGTAACAACGCCTTCACCCTTAGCAGAGTTATTACTCATTCCAAAATCAGAAGCCCGTGTTTCTATAAATGGATTTAATTCTACAAAAGTTCCTTCATCCAGCAAATAACTTATACGCTCTCTAGCAGTCATTTTTCCTTTGGCATGCTGTTTTTCAATACGCTCGTCTCCGCCCCCAAGTTCTACTTGTCGACGTTTGTCATACAACTCATTTATTTTATCGTAAATATCCATTATGCTTCTCCCCCTTCTTCTGGGTACTCGCATAATTCGAACAACACTCTACCAGCTGCCTTTGGATGAATAAATGCTACTTTACTATTATGTGCTCCTGGTTTTGCTTTATCGTTGATTAGTTGGATGCCACTAGTTTTTAAGTACTCTATTCTTGATTGAATATCATCCACTTCAAGAGCAACGTGGTGAATACCTTCTCCATTTTTATTAAGAAATTTTCTAATAGGAGATTCCTCATTTAGTGGCTCTAATAATTCAAATCTTGTTTCACCAATTTTAATAAATGCTACTTTAACACCTTCAGATTCAACTTCTTCTACAGCTTCTAGTGGAAGTCCTAATGAATCAGTATAAAAAGGGATCGAATGATCAATGCTTTCTACTGCGATGCCAATATGAGCAACTTTTTTTGGCGGAGTAATTGGTTCTGTTTTGGGATCAATTAATTCTTGAATGTAATTCGCAAGCAAATCGGTTGAAGAACCACTTGTGAATATTTTTTTCACCCCTTTTTCCAGTAAATATGGGATATCTTCACTTGGTATTACTCCCCCACCTACAACAGGTATATCGCTTGCATTTCTCTTTTCTAATTCTTCGATTACTTTAGGAAATAGTGTCTTATGTGCTCCAGACAAAGATGATAGTCCGATGACATCCACGTCTTCTTGAATAGCAGCTTGCGCAATTTGCAATGGAGATTGACGCAAACCTGTATAGATAACTTCCATTCCATGATCCCGTAACGCCTGAGAAATAACTAAAGCTCCTCGATCATGCCCATCGAGACCTGGTTTTGCAACCAATACACGAATTTTTTTCCCCATTATTATGTCCCCCTCTTAGACTCCAGTATATTCTCCAAATTCTTCACGCAAAACATTACAAATTTCTCCTACGGATGCATAGGCTCTTACTGCGTCAAGGATATACGGCATTAAATTAGCTTTTTCATCTTTTGCTGTTTCTTTTAATGCTGTTAATGCTTCTTTAACCTTTTCGTTATCACGTTTATTTCGAATAGCCTGCAAGGTATCAATTTGCTCTTTCTCTAAGGTTTCATCTACTCTTAGTAAATCAGGCTCTACTTCTTCCTCTAATTCGAATTTATTTAACCCGACAATAATTTCATCCTGGCTTTCAATATTTTTTTGGATTTCATAGGCATTTTGCTGGATTTCTCGCTGCATATATCCTTCTTCAACAGCCTGAACAGCACCACCTATTTCTTTTATTCTCTCTAAGTATCTGTTAACCTGAGACTCTATCTCATCTGTCAGTTTTTCTACATAATAAGACCCTGCTAACGGATCAATCGTATCAGCCACTCCGCTTTCATGAGCAATAATTTGCTGCGTTCGAAGCGCAATTCGAGCAGAATCTTCCGTTGGAAGTGATAAGGCTTCATCTCGAGAATTTGTATGTAGACTTTGTGTTCCGCCCATAACAGCAGCAAGTGCTTGTAAAGTCACCCGGACAATATTATTGTCTGGTTGCTGAGCTGTAAGTGTGGAACCTCCAGTTTGTGTGTGAAAGCGTAACTTCCAGCTTTTTGGATTATTTGCACCATAATGTTCTCTCATAATCTTTGCCCATATTCTTCTAGCTGCACGAAATTTAGCAACCTCTTCAAAAAAATTATTATGTGCATTAAAGAAAAAAGCAAGACGAGGAGCAAAGTCGTCCACTTCAAGCCCCGATTCAATGGCTGCATCAACATAAGCCATCCCATTAGCAATGGTGAACGCAGCTTCCTGAACAGCATTAGAACCCGCTTCCCTTATATGATAACCAGAGATACTTATGGTATTAAATTTCGGAACATGCTGATTACAAAATTCAAAAATATTTGTGATCAGACGCATGGAAGGCTTCGGAGGGAAAATATAGGTCCCTCTAGCAATATATTCTTTTAAGATATCATTTTGAATAGTCCCAGTTATTTTCTCAAATGGAACCCCCTGTTTTTCACCTACCGCTAAATACATACAAAGTAATACAGAAGCAGGAGCATTAATGGTCATTGAGGTGCTCACCTTATCTAGTGGTATTCCATCGAGTAAATGTTCCATATCCTGTAATGTATCAATCGCAACTCCGACCTTACCTACTTCTCCTTCAGACATAGCATCATCTGAGTCATATCCTATTTGAGTCGGCAAATCGAACGCAACAGATAATCCTGTTTGGCCTTGTTCTAATAAATATCGAAATCGTTTGTTCGTTTCTTTTGCAGACCCAAAACCGGCATACTGGCGCATCGTCCAGAAACGGCTACGGTACATAGTTGGTTGAATCCCACGTGTATATGGGTATTCACCAGGATAACCAAGAGTTTCTGATGTATCCGCTTCCTTCGATTCATACAATCTTTCCACTTCAATACCTGAAGATGTAGTAAAGGTTTGTTTTCTTTCCGGAAAGCGTTCTATTGCTTTTGAAACTGATTTCTCCCATCTTTCTTTTGCAGTTGAATCTTGTTCATACTGTTTCACTATGTAGTGCCCCCTTGTATAATAAAAATTATTATTATCTATTCTATTTTCAATCATTTTAACACCGTTGTCCATACTAAATTTATTTTTACTTGTCCTATAGTTAAATTCGCGATAAAATACAGTTAGTCAGCATATCGCTTAAAGGAGGACATATCTTGGCTACAAAAGCAAAATCACATAACACTCAACCTAGAAAAAGATCAAAACGAGAAAAAAGACAAAAGTTAGTCATTTATATCATGATTATTGCTATGTTACTATCAACAATAACTATGGGGTTAGCTTATTTTATAAACTTCTAATAGATGAAAGACTGACCTTATAAGGATTCAGTCTTTTATTTTTTTTCGCTTAATATAAGTACACTTATCAAAAATCAATTCCTATTTATAAGAACAAAGAGAGGCTGTTCTTAGGATAGAAACAGCCTCAATAAAATAGTTAATTCTTATAATTCTTCACAATGTTCATCAAACAGTTGTTGAAGTTTAGTTGTAACTTCCATTGGGCTATGTCCTTCAATGTCATGACGCTCTACCATAGTTACAATTTTTCCATCTTTTAATAGAGCAAATGATGGAGATGATGGTGGGAAACCTTCAAAATACTCACGAGCTCTGTCGGTAGCTTCTCGGTCATGCCCAGCAAAAACCGTTACTAGTTGGTCTGGACGTTTATCATAGTGAATAGCATTTGCTGCTGCAGGACGTGCAACTCCACCTGCACAACCACATGTAGAATTAATCATGACTAACGTTGTTCCTTTTTTGTTTAACGATGTATCTACTTCTTCTGGTGTTTTCAACTCTGCATAACCCGCTTCTGTTATATCCTTTCGTGCTGCATCTACAACATCTTGCATAAATAAATTAAAATCCATATATTTCCTACCCCTTTTTAATTAAAGTGTTTACATTAACTTATGATGTAAGAGTACCAACTTTCATAGGTAATTTCAATTAATATAATCTCCCTACTATCTATTTTAGAACATTTGTATAGATGTTTCGTTCATATTTTCTAGCTTTTCTTTTAAGTAAGCTAAGAATCTTCCACAAACCAAACCATCTAGCACTCTGTGGTCGAGTGATAGTGATAGGTTAACCATGTCACGTGCAGCAAACATATTATCAATTATCACTGGCCTTTTCACAATGGATTCAACTTGAAGAATTGCTGCCTGTGGATGATTAATTATTCCCATAGAATGAATAGAACCAAATGTCCCTGTGTTATTTACAGTAAACGTGCCTCCTTGCATATCTTCTGTAGTCAACTTATGGTTCTTTGCTTTTTCTGAGAGTTCATATACTTCTCGTGCAATACCCTTAATCGTTTTTTCATCCGCATTTTTGATAACAGGGACAAATAATTTATCTTCTACCGCCACTGCTATAGAAAGATTTATCGCCTTTCTTTGAATGATTTTATCGTGTTGCCATGTACTGTTTAGTTCAGGGAATTTTTTTAACGCTTGTGCAACAGCTTTTATAAAAAATGCAAAATAAGTTAAATTAAATCCTTCAGAATGAATAAATTCATTTTTCACCAGATTTCTATAGGAAACTAAATCTGTGACATCTGCTTCAACTGTCATCCATGCATGTGGAATTTCTTGCTTGGAAATAACCATGTTTTCTGCAATCGCTTTACGGACTCCGGTAACAGGTATTTCCATGTCTCCAGTATTGATTGATGTGTCTGGTGACTCATCAGAAACAGTCCGATGTGGTTTAGGATTCGATATTGATGGAGATGATTGTTGATTTGGAACATCCTTGGAAACACTTGGTTTGGATGAAATGACTCTCTCAACATCTTTCCTGGTAATTCTACCGCCTTTTCCTGTGCCATTAATCTGAGTTAACTCGATATCATTTTCTTGTGCCAGTCTTAACACAGCGGGAGAATAGCGTTTCTTCGATGTTTCGTCTGATTTATTAAAATCTGAGTTATTTCTTGGGGGTTCAATCGTAGCTTCTTTTTGATCTATACCTTTCTCCTCTGTCTCCATCGTACACATTATTTCGCCAACTGAAATGGTCTCTCCCTCTTTAGCAACCAGTTCCTTTATTATTCCGGAAAAAGAAGAAGGTACTTCAGCATTCACTTTGTCCGTTAAGACTTCTGCTATTGGATCGTACTTAGTTACTTTATCTCCTTCTTTTACTAACCAAGAACTAATTGTTCCTTCTGTGACACTTTCACCTAATTGTGGCATAGTAATATTTTCGGTACCCATTATCATCCCTCCTATTTAAAACTCTGCTAAATCACGCATTGCTTTCTCACATTTTTCCGGATTAACCATAAAATACCTTTCCATTGTTGGTGCGTAGGGCATTGCTGGTACATCAGGTCCTGCTAAACGCATAATAGGGGCATCCAAATCAAATAAACAATTTTCAGCAATGATTGCTGCTACTTCACCTATTATGCTACCTTCTTTATTATCTTCTGTAATTAATAACACTTTTCCGGTTTTACTAGCTGCTTCTATAATTGCTGCTTTATCAAGTGGGTATACTGTTCTTAAATCTAAAATGTGTGCATCTATACCTTCTTCAGCAAGTTTTTCCGCAGCTTGTAATGCAAAATGAACACACAAACCATACGTAATTACTGTAATATCTGAACCTTCTCGCTTTACATCCGCTTTTCCAATAGGTAGGACATAGTCCTCTTCTGGAACATCCTCTTTTAACAATCGGTACGCACGTTTATGTTCAAAAAACAAAACAGGATCATTGTCTCGTATTGCTGCTTTTAATAATCCTTTAACATCATATGGTGTAGATGGCATAACTATCTTTAAACCTGGTTGATTCGCAAAAACAGATTCTACAGATTGCGAATGATATAAGGCTCCATGCACTCCACCACCATACGGCGCTCGGATGGTTATCGGTACATTCCAATCATTATTCGATCGATATCTAGTCTTAGCAGCTTCTGATATAATCTGATTAACTGCTGGCATGATGAAATCGGCAAACTGCATCTCTGCTACTGGACGCATGCCATACATTGCTGCACCAATACCAACACCAGCGATAGCTGACTCAGTTAACGGAGTGTCTAATACCCGATACTCCCCAAATTCATCAAAGAGCCCTTCTGTCGCACGAAAAACCCCACCTTTTTTACCAACATCTTCTCCGAGGATGAAAACTTTTTCATCACGAAGCATTTCTTCTCTTAAAGCTGTGGTTACAGCTTGTATATAGGACATAACAGCCATGTCATTTCCCCTCCTTATTCTTCATAAACATATTTCAAAGCATCCTCTGGTTCTGCGTAAGGAGCATTCTCAGCGTAATCTGTTGCCTCATTAACAACAGAATCTAGTTCGTTATTTATCTCTATTTCCAAGTTTGAAGATAGGAGATTTTCTTCTTTTAAATAATTTCCAAATGTAACAAGAGAATCTGACTTTTTAGCTTCATCTACTTCGTGTTTTTCCCTATATCTATCATCGTCATCACTCGAATGAGCAGTTAAGCGATAAGAAACTGCTTCAATTAGGGTTCCGCCCTCTCCTTCTATCGCTCTATTTCTAGCCTCATGTACTGCTTCATAGATAGCAAGAGGATCGTTTCCATCTATCGTAACCCCAACCATTCCATAGCTTTTTGCACGAATAGAGACATTTTCACTGGCAACTTGTTTATCAAAAGGAACGGAAATAGCGTACTGATTGTTTTCAACCATCGTTATAACAGGCAGTTTATGGACCCCTGCAAAGTTCAACCCTTCATGAAAATCCCCTTGATTGGATGAACCTTCACCAAGCGTAACGAAACTAACCAAATCTTTTTTCTCTATTCTCGCTGCTAAAGCTACTCCGACTGCGTGCGGAACTTGAGTAGTGACTGGGGACGAACCAGATAAAATTCTATTTTTCTTTTGACCAAAATGTCCAGGCATTTGTCGTCCACCGGAATTTGGATCTTCCGCCTTTGCAAAAGCTGATAACATGACCTCTTTTGCCGTCATTCCGAATGAGAGAACCACACCTAAGTCCCGATAATACGGAGCTACATAATCAGTATTTCTATTTAGTGCATAGGAAGCTCCTACTTGAGCAGCTTCTTGTCCTTGACAAGAAATAACAAACGGAATTTTACCAGCTCGATTTAATAACCACATTCTTTCATCAATCTTTCGTGCCAATAACATGGTTTTATAGATATTTAAAACTTCATCATCACTTATGCCCAATTTTTTATGTCGATTTGTCATTAATAGCCCTCCTTTGTCATTTTAAGCTATTTTTTCTTCATCCCACTAGGATCCAACGAAATAATTACATTTATCCATGGATTTGAATCCCGTCTACTGCGAGAGCAGATTCACCAAGTACTTCTGATAATGTTGGGTGCGGGTGAATGGTTTGACCAATTTCCCAGGCCGTTGCGTCTAGAACCATAGCTAATCCTGCCTCTGAAATCATATCAGTAACGTGGGGACCAACCATGTGTATACCCAAGATATCTTTCGTTTTATTATCTGTAATAACTTTCACAAAACCCTCTGTTTCGCCGTATACCAATGCTTTACCAATGGCCGTAAATGGAAACCTCCCAATACGTGTATCATACCCGTGTTCTTTAGCTTGTTTTTCAGTTAAACCTACACTAGCAACCTCGGGATTCGAATACACGCACGATGGTACATGATTATAATTGATAGACGATGGACGTTCATTTGCTATATGTTCTACTGCAACAATTCCCTCATGAGATGCTACATGGGCAAGCTGCATCCCACCTACCACGTCACCTATCGCATAAATATGAGATTCATTCGTTTGAAAATGGGGATTTGTTTTAACGTAGCCATTTTCTATAGTAATTTCGGTGTTTTCGATTCCTAGATTTTCAATGTTTGCTTTACGGCCAACGGAAACAAGCATTTTTTCAGCCTTTAATCGTTTCTTTTCTTTATTTATTTCAGCTTGTATAGAAACCATTTCCGTTTTTTCTATTGTTTCGGGTAGTATTTTAGCATTCTTATAGATTTGAACACCTTTTTTCTGTAATTGCTTCTCCATTTCTTTAGCAATTTCCTCATCTTCAGTTGGCAATATCCTATCCATAAATTCCACCAAAATGACATCTACGTCAAAGTCACTAAGCATGGATGCCCATTCAATTCCGATAACCCCTGCTCCAACAATGATGATGGATTGAGGTAATTTTTCCATTAATAAAGCATGGTCTGAATTCATCACATTTATTCCATCTATTTCCAACCCTGGAAGTGTTTTTGGAGTTGATCCAGTTGCTATCACTACATACTTTGGAACAATCATTGTATTTTCATTTCCATTTTCGTATTCGATGGATATCGTTCCAGGTAAAGGAGAAAAAATACTAGGTCCTAAAATACGTCCATAACCGTTATATATATCTATTTTATTTTTTCTCATCAATCCTTGGACACCTTGATACAGTTTTTCAACAATAGAATTCTTTCTTTCTTGAACCTTCGAAAAATTCAACACAGGATTAACAGTTATAATTCCAAAGTCGTCTGCTTTTTTAGTTTGTTGATATACTTCTGCGCTTCTGAGAAGTGCTTTCGATGGTATACATCCACGGTGCAGACAAGTACCGCCTATTTTCTCTCTCTCAACGATTGCTGTTTTCAACCCCAATTGTGCTGCCCTGATTGCTGCAACATAGCCACCGGTTCCACCACCTAAAATAACTATATCGTACTCATCAGACATATGATCCACTCCTTATGCACAGGAAGCACTCTCCAAATTAAGATATTTATTTGGAAAGTACTTCACTATTATTTAGATTATTTTGTTTCCAATCTAGCGAACGATGATTTGTATCATAGTTTTTATTTCTTCCTACTTAAGATATGGTGTTCATTTCTAATAAACTGTCTTCTAGAGGCTTGAACTGATTTTATTCTCTCTTCAGCCATCCGATCTGCCGCTACATAAGTAGGGATATTTTCCTGTTTGGAAATATCAAAAACTCGTTGTAAATTATCATAAATAATTTCTACTTTTTTCATGACCCTTTCCCGGTTATACCCATTTAATTCATCTGCTACATTAATAACACCTGCAGCATTAATGATATAATCAGGAGCGTATATGATTCCCTTTTCATGAATAGTATCTCCATGTATCGCTGATTTTAACTGGTTATTCGCTGATCCCGCAATTACTTTTGCTCTAATTCGATTAATCGTTTCATCATTAATCGTAGCACCTAGTGCACAAGGTGAGTAAATATCGCACTCTGTATCATAAATATCTTCTGGTTCAACTGCCGTAGCATCAAAAGCATCTATTGCACGTTTTACTGCTTCTTTATTAATATCCGTAACAATCAACTTGGCCCCTTCTTTATGCAAGTGCTCACACAATGAATAAGCTACACTACCAACCCCTTGGACAGCTATAACTTTCCCTTCCAACGAATCATCTCCAAATGCTTCCTTTGCTGAAGCCTTCATCCCCATATAAACACCATAAGCAGTAATAGGAGAAGGGTTTCCAGATGAACCGAAAGCAGGTGAAACGCCCGTGACAAAATCTGTTTCTGTATGAATTAAATCCATGTCTTCTACAGTTGTTCCAACATCCTCAGCAGTAATGTATCGTCCATTTAAACTTTGAATATAGCGTCCAAACGCACGGAACAATTCTGGATTTTTGTCTTTTTTAGGATCGCCTATAATAACTGTTTTTCCTCCACCTAAATTAAGTCCTGCTGCTGCATTCTTATATGTCATTCCTTTTGCAAGCCTTAAAGCATCTTCTATGGCATCCTCTTCTGACTTATATGTCCACATTCTAGTACCACCTAATGCGGGTCCTAATGTTGTATCATGAATAGCGATAATAGCCTTTAAACCTGAATTTTTATCCTGACAAAAAACAACTTGCTCATAATCATATTTCTCCATCTCTACAAAAATACTCATGTTAAATCCCCCTATTCATTGTATCTTGCTGTAAATAATATTCTCCCATTATCACGTATGCAAAATTCGTGCCAAAACACCAATCATTGAAAGCGCTTTATTTATTGTGTTTTTAGTTTGCAAATTCTTGCAAACTAGCAAGATTTTGCATGCATTTCTATTCTAACTGATATTTTTCAATTTTATAATATAAATTTCTTATAGATATATTTAATGACTTTGCAGTTTTGGTTTTATTGAAGTTATTCTGCTTATAATGTCTTAAAATATATTCTTTTTCATAACGTTCCATCGCTTCCTGAAGCGGAATATTTGAATATAATTCTTTTGGATGTTTAGTGCTTGTAGAAGAACGATTGTCTAGTTCAGGAATATGTTCTTCTCTTATGATTTCCTCGTTCATATCTAAATAAATCATCGTTCTTCCAATAACGTTTTCCAATTCTCTTACATTACCTGGCCAATGATAATACTTTAGCTTCTGCAATGCTCCTTCATCAATACCTTGTACATTTCTTCCATAATCCTGATTAATCTTGTGAATGATGTGAATAATTAATTCTGGTAAATCACTAATTCTTTCTTTTAATGAAGGAATATAAATTGGTAATCTAGTTAGACGATAATACAAATCTTCTCTGAATTTTTTATTCATGATTGCTTTTTCGAGGTTGATGTTAGTAGCTGCAATTACTCGAGCATCAATTAGAATAGGTTTTGTCCCGCCTACACGTACAATTTCATGCTCCTGCAACACCCTTAATAGTTTTGCCTGCATACTTAATGACAGTTCACCAATTTCGTCTAAGAAGATACTGCCATGATTCGCTTCTTCAAACAAACCCTTTTTTCCACCAGTTCTTGCTCCTGAAAAAGCTCCTTCTTCATAACCAAACAATTCACTCTCTAATATACTCTCAGCAATAGCAGCACAATTAACACGGATAAATTTTCCTTTACTTCTGTCACTCTCATTATGAATGGCATGTGCAAAAAGTTCCTTACCTGTCCCGGAATCACCTCTAAGTAATACGGTTGCTGGAGTCTTCGCACCAACTTTGGCCTGTTCTAATGCAAGAGTCATTTCTGGAGAACTTCCAATAATATCATCAAAGGTATATTTTGCCTCCAGATTTCGAATGATTTGTCGAGCACGTTTCAATTCTGAGGTTAAAGATTTAATCTCTGTTACATCATGAAGGACTCCAACACTTCCCTTGACTTCCCCCTTTACAATTACCGGAGCAACGTTGACTACTACGTCTTTCTTCTTTGGTCCTACTTTCATACGGACCCCTCGGACTCTTTTCTTTGTTTCGAGCACTTTCATATGCATGCTTTCACCCTCAGAAATATCAGTGGTAGCTGGTTTGCCTATAACATCCTTCTCTGTTAAACCAGTGATTCGGGAGTAGGCAGGGTTAATCATTAAACCATTTCCCTTTTTATCCACAACACTTATAGCTTCATTAGATGATTTAATAATAGCCTCTAACATCGTTTTAATTTCATTTAAGTCTGTATTTTCCTCTGCTAGTTTGATAACTTCTGTAATGTCTTTGAAAACTGCAAATGCACCAATTAATTCATTTTCTCCATTGATTACAGGGATTCTTGTCGTGATAACCTGTTTTCCGTTATCTAGTTGAAACTTTTTATTTACTTCCTTTTCCTTTGATAACAGAACATTTGGAAGTCTGGTTTTATTAATTACTTTTTCGATGGATTTTCCTTCAAAGTTAATTTTGGGATAACCAATAATTTCTACGGCACTATCGTTAACAAACTGTACTATTCCATTCTTGTCAACAATAATCATTCCATCACGAATATGACTCAAAATTAATTCCTGATTTTTCGACTGTTGTCTAACCTTTTGCAACAAGGATTCCTTCTCGTTAAATAATTCTGAGATTATATAGGCTACACTTCCAGGAATTACTACAGTTTTACCCATACTTTGTTCAATGAGATTCTCCAGGACTTTTTCATCCCCAGTGGCTTCAATAATAATATCGATGTCTTTATGTATCCATTTTTCCCAATGGAAGTCTGATGGCACATGGAACTTTTTTGCTAGTTCAAAACCTGTAGCATATTTATTTTTATCAATCATAGCCACAACTTTCATGCTTTTTGTGGCATGCAATAGTTTAAAAAGTATACTTCCCCCTTTTCCTGCGCCCACTATAAGGATTCTTTTCATCCCACCCCTCCTTGCAACATCTTGCATGTTTTTATCATACGGTATTCTGCATAAATTAGCAAAGGACTTCCATACTATTTTTAATCTTTATTATATTTTTCATAAGAAAAACAATTACCTAGTTAAGATTATTGTATCCGACATAAAGATGATTTCTTCGTTTGCAAGGCTCCTCCTTCGTTTTTATAACCATTGTTTGTTATACTATTATTGAAAACGTATGGAGAGGTTACTAACATGAAAATTATTGCCTTCATTTTACTGCTGATACCTGGATTAGTTGCAGTGTTTGGGATTAAATTAATGCGCGATGCTTTATTTGCGGAGTATTATTCTTTCTTAATTAATTCTGGTATTCAATTTTCTGCAGGGCTTGTACTTTTTATTTTAGGCTTTGCTTTTATCGGTGGTTTCATTGTTTATAGAGACAGAAAAAATAAGTATCAAGCGATTCCCGATAACAAGCAAAAAGAACTTAAATCTAAAGAAAAGTTTTAGAAGATGGACAAAAATATTGCCATCTTTTTTTCTTTTTTAATAGATAAATAGAATTTTTATGTTATTATAAAAACTAATCAACCAAATCAGGGGGATAAATGAATGAAAGTAGCAAAATTCGGTGGAAGTTCAGTTGCTAATGCAACTCAAATTAAAAAAGTTGGAGAAATTATTAATAGTGATCCGGAGCGTAAATTTATTGTTGTTTCAGCTCCTGGTAAACGAAATGATAATGATTTCAAAATGACAGATATGCTTATTAATATGGGTAATGCCTATATCCAAGATGAATCATATGAAGAGTATTACTCTATTGTAATGGAACGATTTAAGGAAATAATTGAGGGTTTAGACCTCCCTTCTTCGTTAATAGCAGAGGTTGAACATACAATAAAATCTACACTTGTACAAGATGTTGATGATAATCTGAAAATGGATTCTATAAAAGCACTAGGTGAGGATAATAATGCAAAAATTATTAGTGCTTATTTAAAAGAACTAGGATTAACTGCTCATTACATAAACCCAAAAGAAGCAGGTATTCTTTTGAGTGACGAGCCCGGAAATGCGCAAATTTTACCAGAAAGCTTTGCAAAACTGTATAGTTTACGAGAAAAAGATGGAATCTTAGTTATACCTGGATTTTTTGGTTATTCAAATGATGGAAAGTTAGTAACTTTTTCCAGAGGCGGATCAGACATTACAGGTTCTATTGTGGCTGCAGGAGTCGAAGCAAGCTTATACGAAAACTTTACCGATGTTAATTCGGTTTATTCAGTCAATCCAACTATTGTGGACAATCCAAAAGAAATCACTGTACTAACTTATAAAGAAATGCGTGAATTGTCCTATGCTGGCTTTTCGGTATTTCACGATGAAGCATTAATTCCAGCTATTAAAGCTAAAATACCAGTGTGTATAAAAAATACGAACAACCCAGAAGCAAAAGGTACTTTAATCCTTGCAGAAAGAGAATTAAATGGCCAGTGTGTATCAGGTATTGCTAGTGATACAGGTTTCTGCAGTTTATATGTTAGCAAATACTTAATGAACCGAGAAGTTGGTTTTGGACGAAAGTTATTAAACATTTTAGAGGACGAAGGAATCTCATTTGAGCATGCACCATCTGGGATTGATGACATGTCAGTAATTATTAGGGAATCACAATTCACTCCAGAAACGGAAGAAACCGTTATTATGCGAATTAATGAGGAATTACATCCTGACACTGTAAGTCTGCAGAGAGGAATAGCCGTTATCATGGTTGTTGGTGAAGGCCTTGTTAATACTATTGGAGTTGCACAACAAGCAACATCTGCATTTGCAAAAGCAAATGTGAATATTGAAATGATCAACCAAGGCTCTTCAGAGGTGTCCATGATGTTTGGAGTTCAAGCTATCGATATGGACAAAGCCATTCGCTCTTTATATAATGCGTTTTTTGATTGAAAATAATGCATGCAATTTGATTAGAATTTACATTAGCTAAACCAAATTTCATTTATGTATGCTATTAATTAATCAGATTATTGTAAGTAACAAAAAATATTACTGTACGAATCATGTACAGTAATATTTTTATTTTAACTAGCTTTATGTTCCAAACGCAGTCGATCTGCGACCATTGCAATAAATTCGGAATTTGTTGGTTTTGCTTTTGAAATATTAATGGTATAACCAAATAATTGTGAGATTGATTCTATATTCCCCCTGCTCCAAGCAACCTCAATAGCATGCCTAATCGCACGCTCTACTCTTGATGATGTGGTATTAAACTTCTTAGCAATAGCAGGATATAGTACCTTTGTTATAGAACCCAAAAGTTCTATATCATTATTAAACCATTGTAATGGCTTCTCTTAGATACATATAACCCTTAATATGTGCTGGCACACCAATTTCGTGGATGATGTTTGTAATGCTTGCCTCTAAATCCTGCTTTTTCTCTTTCTTATTAACCTTTTTCACACTTGAATGGATAACTTGAGTACCCTGTACTTGCCTAATCTGATCTGCCAGGTGATCTAAATCAAATGGTTTAAGTATAAAATAAGAAGCACCTAAATCTACAGCTTTTTTCATCACTTCTTCCTGACCGAAAGCAGTAAGCATAATTACGTTTGTATCAATTTCATTCTCTCTGATTGTATTTAAGACAGCTAATCCATCTATATGAGGCATGATGATATCCAAAACCAACACATCCGGCTGTAATTCGTCTAACATTGTTAAACAATCTCTGCCATTAAATGCAGTACCTATCACATCAATATCATCTTGATCTTCGAAATAATCTTCCATCATTTGAACTAATTCCTTGTTGTCATCGACTAATCCAACTGTAATTTTCTTCAAATAAAGCTCCTCCTTTAATACTTCTGTTGCAATTACATATCCTCTTTAAAAGATATTCTACAAAAAGACTAAATATCCTTTTTTTTATTTAAAAAGATTCAGTTTTTTTATAATATCTTATCTTTTCTTTAATTTCCTTTAATTTTCGACTGAATAAGACAACCATACTGATGTATTTGTCGAAAAATATTTATAGCAAATATTTTATATATGATTAAATTATTAGTATAAGAAGCATTATGTATAGATTACGAAATACTTTAATTGAGTATTGTGCGAAACATATCGTTCCGGCTCGCTCATACTCGAAAATAAAAAGTGATTCGCGTGCAATGTTTTATCACGCGAATCACTTTTTTAACTGGCTTCTTTTTGGTTTTCATAAACATCTATACCTGCATCTTGTAACATCCATTCAATATGGACACCATAACCACTGGTTGGGTCATTAACAAAGACATGAGTTACTGCACCAATTACTTTTCCATCCTGTATGATAGGACTTCCACTCATTCCTTGGACAATTCCGCCTGTTTTGTCTAATAATTCTTCATCCGTAATTTGTATAACCATTCCTTTTGTGGCTGGGAATTTTTGAGGTACACTGCTTATAATTTCAACGTCATATTCTTGTACTGCTTCTCCTTCGACTACTGTTAAAATTTTAGCAGGACCTTCTTTTACTTCGTGTGATAATGCAATCGGCATTGGTTTATCATATTTTCCATTCGTTATAGATTTATCCAATTTCCCAAAGATTCCAAAAGGACTATTTTTGGTTATATTTCCTATTTTATTTTCTTCTACCGAGAATTTTGCTTGCTTTTCACCAGGAATTCCATTATTTCCTTTTTCTATAGAAGTAACAGATGAGCGAACAATAGTTCCTTCGTTGATTTCTACTGGTTTCTTCGTGTCCATATCTGAAATCACATGGCCTAATGCTCCATATCTCTTGGACTCAGGCTCATGAAATGTCATGGTTCCAATTCCAGCGGCAGAATCTCTAATATATAATCCGATTTTATACTCTTTTTCCTTATCATCGAGTATAGGTTCAAGAGTAGTTTCAATCATCTCGTTGCCTCTCTTTAGTGTTATATTGAGATCTTCGTTATTTTCTCCCGCTTTCACAACATAATCTTTAATTTCGTTCATTTTCTTAATCGATTTTCCATTAATCTTTACAATAACGTCTCCAACTTTAATTTCAGCTGTTTCACCTGGTGAAATGGTACCATCTGGGGTTTGTACTAGATGATGACCAACTACAAGTACACCAAGTGTTTGTAATTGAACTCCAATAGATTGCCCTCCAGGAATCACTTTAAGATCCTCGAGTACAGAAAGGTTTACTTTTTTTATTGGAAACCCACTTACTTCATATACTAATTCACTAGTACCAGGTTTAGTTGCGTGAAATACCGACGTATCAATTGCCTGAACAAATTCATTCGTGGTATCAACAGTTACATGTTCACCTAAATGAGGCACCTCAATGGGGGCATTTGTACTTGTTGTTACAATTTGATTAGGAATCGAGAAATAATTATTAATTGGGGTTAATAAAGGAACTGCAATTACTGCAATAAGGAGCATAGCACCTATCCACTGTCTTAATGTATTCAGTTGCGGCTTTTTCAAATAGTTCACTCTCCTTGTGACTAACCCACACCATTATCTATCTGTACTTCTAATTTGACCTTTCTAAAGAGGTTTTAAACTGGAGAAAGATAAGAAAAGATGTCTATCTTTTCCTGTTAAAAATCATCGTTTGTATGAATAATTACTATTCCTACGCGGAATGTTAATTTCAACCATGTTTTAATATGTTATATAAGGGGTTTATTGTTAAAAACTAACTTAAAACATAAAAAAAAGCCAGATAGCTTAGTTTCTGACTTTTTTTATAAAATATTCAACTGACATGCATTTTAAATGATGATGCCATATCTAATAATTCTTTTGCGTGCTCAATTGCTGTATCTGTAAGCTTGGAACCAGTAATCATTCGACTTAGTTCCTCAATTTGTTCATCTATAGTCAATTCTTTAACTTTTGATTCAGTCCTGTCTTCACGTTGTTCTTTTTGAATGAATTTATGTGTATCTGCCATTGCAGCTACCTGTGGCAAATGTGTAATACAAAGAACTTGCGAGTTATGAGAAATTTGATGAATTTTTTCTGCAATTGCCTGAGCTACTCTACCGCTAACCCCGGTATCTACTTCATCAAATATGACACTGGTCACGCCTTGATGTTTAGCAAAAATCTTTTTCAAGACAAGCATTACTCTTGACAATTCTCCTCCAGAAGCAACTTTATGTAATACCTTTAGTGGCTCACCAGGATTCGTTGAGATTAAAAATTGAACGTGATCAAATCCATTCTTATGCAATTTAGGTTCATGGTTATCGTTATTCTCCAACTCAAAGGATATAGAAAAGTTTGCTTTCTCTAAATATAAATCCTTAAATTCACTAATTACTGCTTTCGTTAACTTTTCGGCAGAATTTTTTCTAATGTCGTGTAACTGCTGTGCTTCAAGTAAAGCATCTTTTTCAATTTCTTCTATTTGCTCTACTAATGAAGTGAGATGTGTATCTTTATTTGTAATTTCTTCGATTTCTTCTTCAACCTTTGCGGCATACTCCAATATATCATTAACTGTTGGACCATATTTCTTTTTTAATCGATTAATTTCATTTAGTCTATCTTCAATTTCGTTTAATCGTTCTGGATTATATTGGAGGCTTTCTACTTGGTTTCTTATGTTGTATGTTAAATCTTCCAAACTGTAGTAATGATTAGCTAGTTCCTCTGATTTTTTTTCAAGAAATGAGTCAACTTCCGTATTTTCTTCCATAGATAACATTGCTTTATTTAACCATTCGAGTCCTTTATTTTCACCGTAAAGGGCGTTATAGGCATCCGTTAAAGATGTATATATTCGCTCATAATTAGCTAGAGATTTTCTCTCCTCTTCCAATAGTTCATCTTCAGCTGGTGATAAGTTCGCCTGTTCAATTTCATTTTTTTGAAACTCCAACAAATCTAAACGATGGGCCATCTCTTGTTCATTCTCGTTAAGCTGTTTATACCTTTTCTTTAGAGTAGTTAATCTTTCATATAGATATGTATATTCTTCTTTTGCCTTAACCAATTTATGCGGTTCATACATATCAAGAAATTCTAAGTGATTTTCAGGGTTCATTAATACCTGAGTTTCATGCTGACTATGTATATCAATTAAGGTCTTCCCAAACTCCCTTAAAATGGCTAAAGTGACTAACTTACTGTTCACTCTACATATACTTTTTCCTGAAGACGTAATCGTTCTTTCAAGAACAACTTGTCCATCTTGTATGTCGACGCCAAACTGCTTTGCAACCTTGTAAATCGTGTGATTATGGCTGTCAATAGTAAATAATCCTTCTATCTCAGATTTTTTCGTTCCATGACGAACGAATTCTTTAGATCCTCTGCCACCTGCCAATAATTGAATTGCATCAATGATAATCGATTTACCAGCACCGGTTTCACCTGTAAGCACAGTTAACCCATCGTTAAACGTAATGGCTAGTTCATTAATAATAGCAAAATCGCGAATTGATAACTCTGTTAACACGATAAATCACCTCGGGTAGACTTCATAGCATATTAATGAAGCGATTTTTTATCTTTTCAGCTTCTTCTTCTTTCCGGCAAATGATCAAGCATGTATCATCTCCACAGATTGTGCCCATTATCTCATCCCAATCTAAATTATCAATTAGAACACCTATAGCATGAGCATTTCCTGGAAGAGTTCTTAATACGATAAAATGGCTAGCAGCATCTATTTTCACAAATACATCTACGATCAACCGTTTTAATTTTTCATGGGGATTATATCGCTGATCAGCTGGGAGGCTGTATTTATACTTTCCATGGGTCGAAGGTACTTTAACAAGTTGTAATTCCTTAATATCTCTAGAAACGGTAGCCTGTGTAATGTTGAATCCTAATGATTCTAGACGATCAACTAAATCATCTTGTGTTTCAATTTCTTCCTCTGTAATAAGTTCACGTATTTTTAGGTGACGCTGTATTTTACTCATCTTACAACTCCTTGCCCTTTACTGTATTTCGAATTTCGTATGGGCTTCTTGTACAATATTTTTAATATCTACATATTCAGTTTTACCTTGATTTTTCTTCCAGCCAAAATGAGCAAGAAATTCTATATTTCCTTCTCCACCAGTTATAGGGGAATAAGTTAAATCAAACAATTCATAATGCTCTTTTTCTGCAAATTGAATAATATCATTTAGAACCTCTTCATGGACTTTTTTGTCGCGAACAATCCCTTTATCACCAACTTGATCCCGTCTGGCTTCAAATTGTGGTTTAATTAAAGCGATAATATCACTATTCTTCGATATCAAACGGTGGAGAACTGGTAACATTTGTTTTAATGAGATAAAAGATACATCAATGGTCGCAAGATTTGGTAATCCGTTCTGGAGCATATCGGAAGTAACATATCGAAAATTAGTTCGTTCCATGACAATTACTCGATTATCATTCCTTAATTTCCAGTCTAATTGATTATACCCGACATCAATCGCATAACTGAGTTTAGCACCATTTTTTAGAGCACAATCTGTAAAACCACCCGTTGAGGAGCCGATATCAATTACTATTTTATTATTTGCTGTTACTGAAAAACAAGAAAGAGCTTTTTCCAGCTTTAAGCCACCACGACCAACATAAGGTATTTCTTTTCCTTTTACCGTTAATGGTGTGTCTTCTTTTACCTTCATGCCTGGTTTATCCATACGAATTTGCTTGGAGAATACGAGACCAGCCATAACTAAACGTTTGGCTTTATCGATATTCTCGGCTAATTCTCTTTCTACTAATAATTCATCCAATCGTTTTTTGCTCATTTAGCCTGTCCTTTAGCATTAATTTTTTTTCATTATTTTTATTTTAAACTTATTTTGAAGGATTGAAAGTACTTTTCCTGCAAAAAATATAATACTCGTAGAACTATTCATAGCTACGGTCTTTCCTATTGCTTTTCCACCCACCGTAAGTGCTGCAACAACACTTGTCATAAGCGTAGATAAAGCTAACTGTCCGGGCGAACCTTCACTTTGATTCATTAAAGCTGCAATCTGGAGAACAACAATTGCTGATGCAGTACCACTTACGACCCCTGATATATCCCCAATAACGTCGTTACAAAAGCTAGCAAAGCGATCGGCATTTCGCACAATATATACAGCTTCCTTTGCACCAGATACTTTTTCAGCAGCCATTGCATGGAATGGAGTTTCGTCTGCAGCGGTTGCTGCAATACCTAACGTATCAAAGATAACACCAATTAAAATAATTAGTAAAACGATAAATAGCCCTGTAATCCATACTACTCCACTTAATATGGAGGAGGATACTACTGAAAAAATAGCCGCTAACACAAATGTGATAACGGCGATAGAAAAACTAAATTTAATAGAACGTTTTAAATGTGATTTCATACGTAACCTCTTAATTCAAAATATGTAAGTGGAATGGTCTTTTAAAAGGTTAAAACTGCGGCTTAGGTCCAGTAGGTTTTCCCAGATGGATGCCCCATGTCGCCATGAAAGGTGGTTCCCCTTTAATTCCATCTTAGCTTTGTCGCCAATAGCTAGACTGGATTACCACTTAGTCCGCACTATAATCCCTTTTAAAAGTCATTCGAACAGTCTAGGAGATTTCCTCCACAGTCTTTAACCTATCCCTAGTCTCTTTTGCAAATCTGGTTTCATAGACATAAGTATTAAATTCATTGGCCACCTGAATTAAATACCCACTAATCTAATCCCCACAGAATCACTCAAGACAGGCTACGCTGCATATTAGGTGTCCCATACCATCTATTGCAGGTTCATACCCCATTCCATCGTAATAACTAGCTTAGTTATCACCACAGAGATGGGCCTCCACGGAAATCGGGTCAACGCCCACATGCCTTTGTGGATCGCCCAAAATCCTTAACTCCCAGCATCAACCCAAGGCTGGGCGCCTCAAGCCAACACAAGGAACTTCATCGATGTGCCCTTCAGCGGATTTTTAGCCCCGCCTTCAGGATAGGAGGACTGACTAGAATACTGCACCATTCCATATATAATATCATTATAACAGATTTCACATAAAACATCTAGAATCTTCTAATGATCACGATTGCTAAAGTGTTCCGTTAAGGCCATTAAATGGGAATTGTGTGCATCTGCTTTTTCTAATGCTGCTACAGCTTTATTTACATATTCTTTCTTTTTATTTATTGCACCATCAAGTCCTAATAATTTTGGATAAGTCCCCTTTTCGTTTCCTTCATCACTACCAACAGGTTTTCCTAATTTCTCCTCGTCGCCTGTGATGTCCAGAATATCATCTTGTACTTGGAAAATTAATCCTAAGTAAAAGGAATATTCTTTAAGATTTTCTAATTGTTGTTTAGTAGCACCAGCAAGATATGCCCCTGCATAAATGGCGAATTCCAGTAACTTTCCAGTCTTTAACATGTGAATTTGTTCTAGTTCTTCTAATGTAATTGTTCGATTCTCAGCATCCATATCCAGGAACTGACCAGCAACCATGCCGCTTGGTCCACTGCTAGCAGAAAGATTGGTAATCATTTCCACTTTTTCATCATTTGTAAGCAACGTGTCCTTACCAATTAATTCGAAACTATATGTTAGCAATGCATCTCCTGCTAAAATCGCCGTCGCTTCATCGAAAGCTTTATGATTCGTCAGTTTTCCCCTTCTATAGTTATCATCATCCATTGCAGGCAAATCATCGTGGATAAGTGAGTAAGTATGTACCATTTCTAATGCTATACTGGAAGACAATGCCTTTTGATAATTTTCATCATATGCCTTATAACTAGCCAGCAACAGGATTGGTCTTAACCTTTTCCCACCTGCTTCTACGGAATATAACATGGAATCTTTTAATTGTTTTGGAATAGTTAATTTTTGAAGGTTTTGGCTGAGCTCTTCCTCAATTATCATTCGAAAATCCTTCAAAAATTCATTCAGATTAGATGGCACGATTATTCTTCCTCCTGAATTTCAAACGACTCAAATTCCCCTTGTTCATTCATTATTTGTGTCATTTTTTCTTGAACATTATTTAATTTGTCACTACAAATTTTAGAAAGATTCATTCCTTCTTGATAATAACTAATTGCTTTTTCTAAGGGAACATCCCCTTCTTCCAATTTATTTACAATCTCCTCTAAACTTTTCATTGCTTCTTCAAATGTCAGTTCTTCATTTTTGGTCATCTATACTCTCCTCCACTTCTATTACTTGACAATTAAGACTTCCATCCCGTAGTTGAACGTGAATCTTATCATCTTGATGTACTTGTTTTGCGGATTTTATCATCTCACCTTTAGACGTGAACGGTAGCGCAAAACCACGTTTCATAATTTCTAAAGGGTTTAACAATGATAATTTATCGATGGTATTGGTTAATTGCTGTGTTTTACTATCCAAGATATTAGCCATGTAATAATTCTTAAGTCTGATGGTTTCCTTCAAGGATTTTTTTGCTTGGTCCATCTGTTTTTTAGGATGTTGAGCATTTAGTCTCTTCCATAAATTATCCAATGATGTCTGGTTTTCTTTCTTTGTTTGCCCCATTCCCTTTTGCATCCGTTCCATTAAGCTATCCAGCTCCTGCTCCTTTTGTTTAACTTGAAGCACTGGATAACGGAAAGCGTAAGATTGGGTTAAACGATTTAGATGACTCTTATGATTGAACAATTCGCGCTGTAATTCCCTATTTAGCGATCGTTTCAATTGAACAATACGTTCTTTCAATTCTAACTGAGATTGAACTGCTAACTCAGCAGCTCCTGTAGGTGTAGGTGCTCTGAGATCTGCTACGTAATCACTTATTGTAACATCTGTTTCATGACCTACAGCTGAAATTGTAGGAATCCTTGAATGAAAGATCGCATCAGCAACGATTTCCTCATTAAAACTCCACAGTTCTTCAATTGAACCTCCACCACGACCTACAATCAGCGTATCAAAGATATCCATATTATTGGCTTTATTTATAGCATTGGTAATAGATTTAGCAGCATTTGGTCCCTGTACTAAAACCGGAATTACGGTTACTTTTACGATCGGATATCTTCGTTTTATGGTTGTGATAATATCACGAACAGCCGCACCTGTTGGCGATGTAACCACTCCAATATGCTTTGGGTATAGGGGAATTTCCTTCTTGTAACTCTTATCGAAATATCCCTTTTTATGCAATCTCTCTTTTAATTGTTCAAATGCTAAGTACAATGATCCTATACCATCTGGCTCCATTTGACTAATGTAGAGCTGATATTGTCCATGCGCTTCATAAACACTTATTTCACCTTTTATAAGAACATTCATTCCGTTCTCTGGTCGAAATTTTAAGTATCGGTTATTACCAGCAAACATGACCGCTTGTATTTTCGCTTGGTCATCTTTAATTGTCATATACATATGTCCACGAGAATGATGCTTAAAGTTTGAAATTTCGCCTTTAAGAAAAATGCCTTTTAGATGGGGATCTGTATCTAATTTACGTTTAATATATTTAGTAACTGCAGCTACAGTTAAATATTTATTATTCACCTTTCTCTAACCCTTTTGCAGCCTTAATAGTATTTTTCAATAACATGGCTATCGTCATCGGACCTACACCTTTTGGTACCGGAGTGATAAAAGATGCTTTATCTGCAGCACTATCAAAATCTACATCCCCAGTTAACTTCCCTGTTTCAAGTCTATTAATACCAACATCAATAACTACCGCTCCATCCTTTATGTCTTCTGCTGTGACGACATTTGGTTTTCCAATTGCAACAATTAGAATATCAGCTTTTGTTGTAAACTCCTTTAGATTAGCAGTACGTGAATGACAATAAGTAACTGTTGCATTTTCGTTTAGCAGAAGTTGTCCAACTGGTTTCCCGACGATATTACTTCGGCCTATTACAACTGCATGTTTCCCTTCAATAGAAATATTTCTTGATTTGAGCATAGTGATGATACCATAAGGAGTACATGGTAGAAAAGTATCCTCTCCTAACATCATTCGCCCAATATTGACCGGATGGAATCCATCTACATCTTTGTTCGGATTAATCATTTCGATTACTTTCTGTTCCCTGATATGGTTGGGTAAAGGTAATTGCACTAATATCCCATTTACGGTCTTATCTTCGTTTAATTTATGTATTAGATTTAGCAATTCTTCTTCTGATGTTGTTTCTGGCAATTCGACTAAAGAAGAAGAAATACCTACTTCTTTTGCAGCCTTTTCTTTTCCTTTTACATAGGATTTGGAAGCTGGGTTATCTCCAACCAATACTACTGTCAAATGTGGAGTTACTCCTTCCTCCTGTATCATTTTACTAACTTCATCTTTTAGTTCTAATCGGATTTCCTGTGCTAAATCTCTCCCATTAATTACTTCAGCTGACATCTCTCATTCCCCTTTTTATGCAATTATTTTTGATAAGACACCATTAATAAATCTACCAGATTTATCATCACCAAATTTGTTTCCTAACTCAACTGCCTCATTAATTGTTACATTATTTGGTATATCAGACATGAATTTTATTTCATAAGTAGCAATGCGCAAGATATTTCTTTCAACAGTTGCGATTCGATTTAACGTCCAATTCTCTAAATGTTCCGTTATTGTAGAATCAATCTCTTCTTTATTATCAAAAACACCATTCACAAGCGACATTAAAAATGAATCAACTTTTTCATCTTCTAAAAAAGTTTCCATTGCTTCTGTTGGACTTACTTGATTAATATCCATTTGGAATAGAATTTGAAATGCTTTTTCTCTTGCTGTATGTCGATTCATCGGCCCTTAACTCCTTTTAATTCTTCTCTTGAAAATAATAACATGATTGTGTATGTAAAGCTAGAAAGTACGAACAAATACGATCACTACATATCGGTTAATTATGGGTGAAAGAAAAATGAAGGTCCAAGGATAGACCTTGACCTTCATTCTAGTTTTCTTCTGCTTCTTCATTGTCATCCATATTAATGCCGACTACATGTACATTAACTTCATCCATTTCTAAAGCTGTCATATATTTTAATGACTCGCGAATGTTTGTTTGGATTTTTTGAGCAGCTAGTGGAATGGATACGCCAAAGTTTAGAATGACGTATAAATCAATTGCAACGCCAGTATCAGTTAGCTCCACCCTTACGCCTTTACTGTGTGTTTTCTTACCAAGCCTTTCTACTACACCTGATGCAAAATTCCCTCGCATAGCATAAAGTTCCTCTACCTCAGTTGCCGCAATTCCTGCAATTACTTCAATTACTTCCGGAGCAATTTCAACTTTCCCTAAAGCAGAATTATCGCTTACTTTTAACAACGGTTGTTCACTCATGAATATCACTCCTAAATCGTATTATCCATACGAACTAGTTTCATTTCTTAATTATAGGGTTTTCTTCCAAGAAGTTTGTATTAAAGTCTCCCTCTACAAATACTTTATGGTCCATTATTAATCGATGAAATGGAACAGTCGTATGAACACCTTCAATGATAAATTCATCCAAAGCACGTTTCATTCTATTAATTGCTTCCTCTCGTGTTGGCGCATAAGTAATAAGCTTAGCAATCATGGAGTCATAATAAGGTGGAATCTTATAACCCGAATACACTGCTGAATCTACGCGTACTCCAAAACCACCTGGTGCTAAATACATATTGATGTTACCTGCAGATGGCATGAAGTTCTTGAAAGGATCTTCTGCATTTATCCTGCATTCGATAGCATGTCCCTCAAATTGAATATCCTCTTGACTGATAGATAGCTCTTCGTTATTTGCTATCTTTATTTGTTCTTTGATTAAGTCAACACCTGTTACCATTTCTGTTACGGGATGTTCCACTTGAATTCTTGTATTCATTTCCATGAAGTAGAATTCTTTTGTTTTTCGATCAAAGATATATTCTATGGTACCTGCACCAACATAGTTAACTGCTTTTGCTGCTTTTACGGAAGCATCCCCCATTTTATTTCTTATCTCTTGTGTTAGTGCTGGGGAAGGAGTTTCTTCTATTAATTTTTGAAGTCGTCTTTGGATAGAACAATCTCTTTCACCTAAGTGTACTACATTTCCGTGTGCATCAGCTAATATTTGAATCTCAACATGGCGGAAATCCTCAATGAACTTTTCAATATATACGCCAGGATTACCAAATGCCGTTTCCGCTTCTTTTTGGGTAACTCGAATTCCTTTAACAAGATCCTCTTCTGTTCTAGCAACACGAATTCCCTTTCCACCACCACCTGCAGTAGCCTTTATGATAACTGGAAAGCCTATTTGTTTTGCTACCTGTTTGGCCTCTTCTTCACTCTCAACAATCCCATCTGAACCGGGTACTATCGGAACGTTTGCATTTTTCATCGTTTCCCTTGCAACATCTTTTATACCCATTTTTTGAATAGCTTCTGGTGTTGGACCAACAAAAGCAATGTTACATGCCTTACATATCTCTGCAAAGTCTGCATTTTCAGCTAAAAATCCATAACCTGGATGGATGGCATCGACTTCTGTTAATGTAGCTACACTCATTATATTAGTGAAATTTAAGTAGCTGTCTTTACTCAATTTGGGACCGATACAGTATGCTTCATCAGCTAATTGAACATGTAAAGCATCTCTATCTGCCTCCGAATAAATCGCTACTGTCTCAATCTCCATCTCCTTACATGCACGTATGATTCTGACTGCAATTTCTCCTCGATTAGCGATTAGCAGTTTTTTTATCAATTATTCCAACCCCTTACTTTGTCTTCACTCTAAATAATGGTTGCCCATACTCTACCAATTCACCATTCTCTACTAAAACTTCCACAATTTCACCCGACACTTCCGCTTCTATTTCATTAAATAGTTTCATTGCTTCAACAATGCAAACCACCGAATCGTTTTTCACAGTACTTCCTTTTGATACGTATGGATCACTTTCAGGAGATGGTGATGAATAAAATGTTCCAACCATTGGGGAGACTATTTCATGATCATAGTCTGTAGAAGATTCTTTCTTCACTTCCGTTACTGCTGGCGTTTTATCCTCAGCTTTATCTTCTGTTATTACTGGTTCTGAAGGAGTAGAAACAATTGGAGTTTCTTTTGAAGGTGCTTGAACTACCTCCTTATGTACTACAGATTCGCTTCCTGTTTTTTTCATAGAAACAGTAGCTCCGTCTGTCTCATAGGTAAATTCATTAATACTTGATTGGTCAATCAATTTAATAAGTTCTCTAATTTCTTGTACTTTTAACATGATGGCACCCCTTTTGAATTTTGTGAACTAAAATAATTTTGTGATTTAAAATGAAATTATTATTAGATACTAATAACACCTTCTATCATTTTACTTCAAAATAGACTATCACTTCAAGATTAAAATTCAACATGCTATTATAGTTGATATTTATAAAACGATTTCATTTTGATTATATCAATGATCTTGTACAATTACTAATTTCTATTTGATATTTGAACTTTACAGAATAATGTTATTTCTCATTTCTTATAAACTGTGGTGGTTTTCTTCCGAAGAGGCTGAGGCGGTGCTCGCAGAAAGCTTTGTATTCCGCCGGATCGAATGGTAACACAAAACATTCATAGGTGTAAGCAAGAGCTAAACTACTCTTTATTAAATAAATCCGGAATTTCTATCAATCTTATAAATGAAGTAACATAAAAGAAAAAAATCCAGACACTTTTGTTAGCGTCTGGATTTTTCTCTTTTTACTTTTAACTGTCAGCTGGTTGAATGACAACATCAACAGTGATGTCACCAAATTCATCATATACCATTCTCATAATATTGTTCGCTTCCGTCTCAGACAATTCTTCAGCTTTAACATGTACATGTACTTTTTCATCTTCTGATCGGACAAGTACATCCTGGTACTCTGCTGATGAAAGAATTGAATCCTCTAATATTTTCTCTTTCTTGGATGCTTCTTCTAACTCATCAATTTCTTTTAATGCTTCATCCTTTTCTTCTGCACTAGCTTCACCTGATGCTACAATACTTTCCAAACGAGATTTTGACATGCTTCTTTCATCTTCCACTTCCATGCGAATCGATGCTAGTAGTTCATCTCCACCAATATTTGTCATCTCATCAACTTCTGCATCTTCTGCATTCTCATCTGTTCCTTGTGGTTCAGTTGATGCCGTTTCCTCTGTATCAGTTTGTCCATTATCGATATAAGCTAAGTCATCATTATCAGGTGAAATCATATAATACACACTTAACACAATCATCAAACTTAACATTGTTAACAACCAAACTGTTTGTTTCTTTAACATATTACTTCCTCCCTTTAATCACTTTTTGGCATTACAGAGACTCTATGTGTTGGAACATCCAAAACTCGAGATACTGCTTCTATAATCCATTTTTTTACTGTTGCATGATCTGCCCCCTTAGCTACGACAAATACTCCACTTACATCCGGCCTTTCTGTTTTGACTAATAACGGGACTTCTTGATCTCCCTGTCTTACAAAAACGACCTGAGTTTCTTCTGTCTGGTCTTCCACTTTTCGTGTGCCACCATTTTGGTCAGTTTCATCGGTAGATTGCTGCCCTTTAATAATGTTTCTTTCATAAATTTTGACATTAGTAGATGCTAGATTAACCATCACCTCTGCATCGGAAACACCTTGGATCTTATTAAGCATTTCCTCTAAATCTTCTTCATAGTTTTTTTCAAGTGCATTAACATTGGAGGTTTTCTCATTTTCTTCTGCATTAGCTGCCTGTATATCATGTTGTTTATCAGGTGGCTCCATTGGCTGATCTAATTCAGTTTCCTCTTTAGATGATGTAAAAAGATTACTCATAAATATCAGGAGTATACCAACCAAACCCAGAATAATAACATACCCAGCTTTATTTGTTATACTATTTTCCTGTTCTGAATTTTTTGGTTTAAATAATTTTTCAATGAATCTCTTCAAGATGGCCCTCCCTCCCAGAAAAGGGTTATTTCTTTATCTTGCAGTTCCCATGTTTCTTTTAAAAGCTGTGTAATCTGTTCATCATGTCTGTCCTCTTCCTTCACTTCTACTGATTCATCTGTATTAATTACAACATCTTCAACTACTCTATCTTCTCCCTCCCCTTCTTCAAAATCCTTTACGTAAACAATGACTTCTTCAAGATCCTCATAAGTCCATTTATCTGTTTGATTGAATTGAAATGCGATATCTGATATCGTCGCTTGAAATTCTTCTTTAAGAGGATCTTCTGCAATATCTATTAATTGGACAGCCATTTGTTCTAAAATATATGCATCTTGTGTGCTTTCTATCTCTTTTTTTTGAAATTCGATTAAATTTTCTACAGATTCACTTTCCCCACTCTTCTCATTTACGTGTTGAAATGAACGATTCAATGCAGTTTCTATATCAATCTCTAAGACATAAAAAATTGGTTTTAACAAGATGAGAATAAGAATAAGACCAACTACTAATTTGATATATTTTTTCATAGCTGTTGCTGGTATTAACAAATCTATAACAGTAGCAAGAATAATAAATAATATAATTTGCGTGACCCATTGCACTAAGACATCCATTTTCATCATCCTAACGTAATAGCATGGTAAGATTGCTGGCAACAACTATGATGACAATAGCAAGAAAAAACATAATGGAGACAGCTAGAAGACATGCAAGAATAAATAATATATAGTTACTGATAGTATTTAATGTCGAGATAACTGGCCCGTCGCCAATTGGCTGTAATACAGCAGCTGCAATCTTATAGATGATCGCGATTGCCGCAACCTTCAATGCAGGAAACAATGCAATAAATAGAACAATGATTAGCCCAACAACACCAACTGCATTCTTTAATAGTAATGATGCGCTTAAGATTGTATCCGTTGCATCGGTAAATGTTCGACCGACTACAGGAATAAAGTTACCAGTAATAAATTTAGTAGTTTTCATTGCCACGCCATCCTGAATGGCGCTAGTTGTTCCTTGGACAGAGATAACTCCTAAGAATATAGTCAAGAAAATACCTAGAACCCCCATACTGACATTTTTGAATAAATTAGCCAGATGGGTTACTTTATAATTTTCACTTAAATTACTAACAATCTTAAGTAGCGCTGATAAAAATAATAATGGTAAAATAAACGTTGATATTAGAACACCACTAAGGTTAATTAGAAAAATAATAATTGGATGAAAAAAGGATACCGAAACTACATTGCCGAAAGTTGCCATCAATCCCAGGACTAACGGAAGCAAGGCAATCATAAAGCTGCTCATCGTACTTATCGCTTCTTCCACATATGATACAGCCAAATAAAAACTATTTAACGCTAAAAATATAAGAACAATATATACCACAAAATAAGCAATTTTACTCACAGCTGATTTTTCAAATGCCGTATGCATGGTTTGTAATAAAATGGAAAATAATGTTAGCATGAGTAAGGTACCCAGCAATTTTCCATTCATTATAATCTCATGGAATAAGTACTCCACAAACCCCATTAATACGGACTTAATAGAAAAAGAATCCTGATTTTTGATAAATTCATAAATACTTGTCTTTTCTAATTCTGGAACATAGCCACCATATTCATGAACAATTTGATTCCAATAATCTTGTACACCATCCAGAGAGATTTCATCTAATATCGTATCCGTCATATCTACCTGGTCTGTTTCTGCATATACTGATGCTTGTCCGCAAAAGAGAAAAATAAATGTGAACAAGGTAATTCCTATTTTATTAATTGAATTCATTCACAATGATTTCTCCCTTCATTAGATATTTCTAAACGGATGGTAAAAAACTTACAATTGCTTCGATTACAGCTGTAATGATAGGTACGGCAAGTAAAATAATAAAAATTTTACCTGCAAGCTCTATGTTTTTGGCAACGGCTCCTAGTCCAGCTTCTTTCGTCAGACTTGCTCCAAGCTCTGCTATATAAGCAATTCCGATTATTTTAAGAATTGTCTCCATATATAAACCTTCAACATTAGCATTCCTACCAAGTTCTTGTATCATTTCGAAAATAATTCCAATTTGATGAATGATGGCTAAAAAGATAATAATACTGGTAACGATAATTAGAAAAAATGCAAATGAACTATTTGTATCTTTTAAAATGATATATAAGATGCTGGCAACAATCCCAAGAAGCACAATTTGTAAAATATCCATAGCTACCTGCCCCTAGAAAAGAAATACTGATTTAATTTGGTTAAATAAATCAGAAAGTCCATTAATAACAATAACAAGTACAATAATAAATCCGATCAGTGTTGCAAATTGTGCAATTTCTTCTTTCCCCATTTGTTTTAAGATGGTATGTATTAATGCTACAATGATTCCAATTCCAGCTATTTGGAATAAAACCTGTGCATCTGTAAACATGGACTATCTCCTTTCCTTCTAAATAAGCAGTAACACAATAAACAGTCCAGCCAATACACCTAAACTTTTAGCCATTTTGCTGTATCTGTATTGTTCATCTCTTGCATCCTCTAATTCCCTTTCCAAATGAGTAAGGGTAAGCTGAATATGCTTTTGCTGCTGATATAAATCATGCTGACCTAATGTTCTGCCAAATTGATAAAGTATTTCTCTTTCAGTAGAACTTAAACTGGAATTCTGCACAAGGTTATCAACTTGTTCTTTCCATATCCGGTAAAAATCAATGTTCGTATTCTGTAAACTTTTTCCCAGTTCGTCAAAGAATGATTTTGCAGGTTCTGGAATTTGCCTAGCAATACTTAAAAATGCATCCTTTAGGGGTAATTGACTATACACAATCTCCGCCTCCAGTATTTGCAGTGCGTTTTTTAATTGTCGTATCTGCTTTGGACGCTTCGTCAACCGGTTACTCCAGTCAAACCCTAACCAAGTAGTTGTGCCAATTAATAGAATCGCCCCAATCCACTTCATATATGGACATACCCCGATTTCTGTATCATTTGCTTTAGATTTTGATCATAAACGTTTCTTATCTGTGAGGGCTCCCTTGTTCGATCTAAAACAATAATTCGTTCAAAAACCCTCTGCTTAAAAACCATTTGTAAGGATGGTCTTCTAATTAGTTCATTTAAGTCCTTGCCATGAATGGTACAAATGACTGTTACCCCTGTATTAATAGCTTCCATCAACGCAGCTATATCTTTCTCACTGCCAATTTCATCTACTACCAATACTTCTGGAGACATGGACCTGACCATCATCATCATTCCATCAGCCTTTGGACAAGCATCCATTACATCTGTTCGATATCCTAAATCATGTTGAGGAATCCCATTAATGGATCCAGCAATTTCCGATCTTTCATCAATGACCCCGACTTTATGGGCCTGGACATTTTTCCAACCAGTTGCAATGATTCTTGTAGCATCTCGAATAAGAGTAGTTTTACCTGTCTGAGGAGGTCCGACAATTAGTGTGTTCATATAACTCTTATCGTACATATATGGTAGGATATTTCGGGCAGCCCCTATTTTCTGTTTGGCAATGCGTATATTAAAAAAAGTAATATATTGCAATGCTTTTACTGATCCATCCGACGTGTTGACTCTTCCAGCAATACCTACTCGATGGCCCCCTTCTATCGTTATATAACCTTCTCGCAATTCATCGGTCATCCGGTACAGTGAGAATTCACTTAGTTGGTTGATAATAAATATTCCTTCTTCTTTACTTGGTTTTAACATCGGTAACCATTCCATTGTTCTATCAAAAATTAGCTCTACCGGCTGAAACAGTCGTATGCGAATCTCTTGCAGAGACCCCCATCTATCTCCAATTTTGGTCAGTATGGCTTGTCTCATTTCATTGGGAAATAATCGCATAATTTCTTCCATAGCAGACCCTCTCTTTTTGAGTGTTGTATAGTAAAATGTATGTTTTCTAGTAAAAATTATGACTATAGAAGTTTCGATTAAAAATTCCATTTTATATATTTGTATAAAATGAAGCTTATCTTTTATGTATGCATTAGCTATGTCACCAAATAAAAAAAGCCCTAGAATATATCTAGGGTAAGTGGGTCTATTAGAATAAATCTGCCTACTTTTGTATACCATCATTCCGTTGAATAATATTCATGGCTTTGTCGAATTGAGTTTCATCTACTAAACCTTCTAGCATATAGAGCTCATTCTGTTCGTCACCTTCCCGATAAACAGTTGCATACCCCATATTGGAAGTTGTATTATTTAATGCTACAAACGGGACAAAGCCCTCTTCTGTATTTTGCCTAGGTACGGAATCTATTGTTACATTCGATGTCCGCAATGTTCTCAGGCTTGCATGTGCAGATAAGAGATCATCTTCAGATTTAAAGTAGGCAGTAAATTGTTTAGCCATCTTAACAATCCCTTTCCTATAAATTCATTATTATTATTTACAGGAATTGCGAAATTTATTGACATAATAAAAAAAGAGGCTGAGACAAAAGTATTTTCTCAAAGGAAAACCCGAACACGATTGGTGGATTGGTGCATAAATACCGCTCCGGAAATATACTTCGCTATGTAGCACATTGTTCGTTTTCTGAGTTAAACACTTTAGTTTTTGTCCCAGCCTATACTCTAAAAAGAAAAATAGTGGGTAAATCATCCGTCGATGATTTTACCCACTAATCTTAGTATTTTTATGTTATTTACGCTCTAGAAACATATTTGCCATCTGATGTGTTGACAACCAAAACGTCACCTTTATTTACAAAAAACGGTACTTGTACCACATGACCCGTTTCTAATGTTGCTGGTTTTGTTCCACCACTAGCAGTATCACCTTTAATACCTGGTTCTGTTTCTGTTACTTCAAGTTCGACATTATTAGGTAAGTCAACACCTAGTATTTCACCTTCATAACTAATTACGTTAACTTCCATATTTTCTTTCATAAACTTCAATTGATACTCAATTTGTTCACCAGGGATTTCAATCTGTTCGTACGTATTCATATCCATAAAAGCATGGGCATTCCCTGAAGCATATAAATATTGCATTTTATTATTTTCTATGTGAGCTCTGCTTACTTTCTCTCCTGCACGGAATGTTTTTTCCTGAATAGCACCGTTTCTAAGATTACGGAGTTTAGATCGTACAAAGGCAGCCCCCTTACCAGGTTTTACATGTTGAAACTCCATCACCTGCCAAATATCGTTATCTACTTCGATCGTTAAACCCGTTTTAAAATCATTTACAGAAATCATTAAAGTGTCCTCCGTTTCGTATCCCTATAATTGTATAAGTTCTTTTGATGCAAATGTCAGGCGTTCGTTCCCATTCTCTGTAATAACAATGTCATCCTCAATTCGGCAACCACCAACACCTGCAATATAAATACCAGGTTCCACGGTAACAACCATACCTGGTTTTAATTTTACATCCGAACGTTTAGATAATCCTGGTCCTTCGTGCACTTCTAGTCCAATTCCATGCCCTGTTGAATGACCAAAATATTTGCCGTAACCTTTGTCTTCGATATAATCTCTGGTTAAAGCATCCGCTTCTTTCCCAGTCAGCCCGGGTTTTATTCCATTAACCCCTCGTTGATTGGCTTCTAAGACAGTATAATAGATATCTTTTAACTGATCGGATATATCACCAACTGCAACAGTCCTTGTTGTATCCGAGCAATATCCTTTATACAGAGCTCCAAAATCCAATGTTACTAGTTCACCAGATTGGATTTCTTTATCTGATGCAACTCCGTGTGGCAGTGCTGAGCGGTATCCGGAAGCAACAATCGTATCAAAACTGGAAGAAGTGGCACCTTGTCTCCTCATAAAGAATTCAAGTTCATTTGAGATATCAATTTCTTTTACACCAGGTTTAATAAAAGATTGTATATGTTCAAAAGCATCATCCACAATTTTAGCAGCTTGTTTTAATATTCCTAGTTCTTCATCAGATTTGATTAAGCGTATTTCTTCAATTATTCCACTAACAGGGATTAATTCGACATCAAATGAATCTTTATATGCTTGATAAACACCATAGGTTACATGGTCCTTTTCAAAACCTAAACGTTTAATATTCATATCCTTTAGCTGTATTTTCAGTTCGTTTTCAAGTGTATTACTATGTTCAATTATTTTAAATCCTTCTGCTTGAGCAGTGGCCTGTTCGGTGTATCTAAAATCGGTAATAAAACGAGAATCATCTTTAGAAATGATCGCTGCACCTGCCGTACCTGTGAAACCAGTTATATACCTTCTATTATAAGGACTAGTAATTAAAATGCCGTCTAAATCATTCTCTTCAAGTTTTCCTTTTAAATTAGCTAATTTCTCCATGATTCCATCCCTTCTTTAACCCGCTGCTACAATAGTTGAACGGCTGTTAAAATTTAACTATTTTTTAGTTTACCATAAATGGAGCTGTTTTGATAACCATTTGTAACATGCAGGTATTTTATTAACAGTTTAAGAAGGGTGACCATTAAGTTTCTTTCACTTGTGTTTCATGGTAATCGTAAGAAATCGAATATCCAATAAAAATACCATATAATATATATAAACAAAGAGTAGTCACTATAGTATTTGTGTCTAAATCAAATAATCCTGGTACATTATTGAATATTGGCTGAAGTAAATAGAATATAATTGCCCATAGGATAATACCATATAACACTCCTACCCACATTGATTTTACTTTTTTCAATGTGCCATAATAAATCAAGGCTATAATCATAGACAACACTCCAATGAGGACAATTGATACTAGATCCCCTAACCAACTACTTGTCCAATCTGTCTTTAACCAGGACCTTAATATGAACGATTTAGGAGATACCTTGGAGAAATTAAAATAAAACAGAATTACTGCTATGGTACTCCAAAAAAGCCCTCCGATAAATCCCGTTAATAAGGACCTAGCCAATAAAGACATTGAATCCTCATTTCGTTTGTTTTGTTCCAGTTGATTATTTTCTGCCATAATATCACCTCAACTATATTATTGCCAAATACAATAAAACCAATCACATAGTCTTTTGTATAATATTTATTTGACTATTAAGAAATATAGTAATAAACACTAGTTATATTTGCCGCAATTTAGTAAAATAGTATTAGGGGATATATATAATTATTAAAAATCCCTTAAATAAAATCAGTGACATAGATAAAAAGGTTAAGAAAGTATGAATAAATAATAAGAAAAAGGAAAAAATTGAATTATTGATGAAAAAATTGTTATACCATACATAATCTGGAAACAACATCTAGAGGTAGATATCTGCTTTGATTCCAGATATATATAAGAAAAGGAGGAGATTCTAGTGGCTCGCAATAAATGGTCTTGGTTGTTTTATGTGATCATCGGGTTAGGAGTAGTTGGTTTATTATCCCAACTTTTCACACAACCTGGAAGCTTTTTTAGAAGCATTTTCACAACTCTTGGTATTGGATTAGCGATATTTGCTTTAATCTATTTTGTCTTCTTGAAAAATAGAGCTCCTTCTAACGATATGAAAAAATATAAAAAAGCAGTACGTCAATCCAAAGAGAAATATCACAAAGATGCACCAAACATACCTAGCAAGAATGCAAAACCTCTTACTAAGAAACAGCCCAATCTAATTAAGAAAAAGAGAACTAAGCGTACAGCTTCACATTTAAAAGTTATTGAGGGAAATAAATCCAAACGAAAAGACCGTGCTTCATTTTAAAATTGAGCACGGTCTTTTCATTCTAATCACGTTTATCTTGGCCAGTATCTTAAGAAATCATTGGAATAGTTTCTCCCTATTTCATATAACTCTTGTTTGACTTGTTGGCTAATATGAAAATCAACTGAATCAATATCATTAATTGGAATAAATAGGATGTTATTTTTAGCTGCTTTAGAAATATAACGGGTATCATGCGCTTGTTTCATGGTCGCAAACAATGCAGTGAACATATCAAAAGCATTCTTAATCTCCCTAGGATAGTTTTGTTTCTCTATCGAACCGGTAAATTTCACACCTAAAACAGGCCTTGTATCTCTTTTTTCTTCTCCATCAGAAAATAACCAAAGTGGAAAATTACTAAGTAGTCCACCATCCACAATAATACTTTTTTTATTTGTTTTTCCTGGTAGTTTTTTGGGCATAAAAAAATATGGAAAGCCTGCACTCATTCTTACTGCCTTAGAAACTGGAAAGAATTTAGGATTAAGTCCATATACTCTTTCTAAATCATCAGGAATGACAATTAATTTTCCCAAAGATAAATCACTTACTACAACCTTAAGATAACCTTCTTTAATGTCATTGAAAGTATAAACACCCTTATTTGCTAGCTGCTCGTATAACCAGTTTTCTAGTTTTTTTCCTTTATTGATTCCCAATTGAAAATAAAAAAATAACCATTTACTGAATGGAATATAATTAGTCAAAGTTGGAGGATCTAAGAATTCCTTCAATTCAAGATGACGTATTAAGTGAAGAATTTCATCCGTTTTATAACCGGCTGCTAAAAAGGATGCCACCATTGCGCCTGCAGATGTTCCTGCAACCCTTTCAATATCTAAGTCATGATCCTTAAAACTTTCTAAAACCCCAGCAAAGGCAAAAGCTTTTACACCGCCACCAGAAAATACGGCATCTATTTTCATCTTCTCTCCCCTTATGCCTAAATGTAGGTATACATTATCTTTAAGCATAAGTTGAGCATTTTAGAACTTTTTTATTTTAAGTTCGTTTATTCATGCTTCATTATTTTCATTCTGAAATTTCTTCAAATCTTCTACTCTCGTATCATTCGATTTAAAGTAATTCACCAAATCGCCAATTCGGTCAATGGAATTCCAGCTTAAATGATGCTCTATACCTTCAACATCATTATAGATGTTTTCTTTTTCCACTCCAATTATCTCAAGAAACTCTTCTAATAATTCATGTCGGTAGACTAAACGCTCTCCAACTTTTTTTCCTTTCTTAGTCAAAACAAATCCTTGATACTTCTCATAATCTAAGTAATCATCTTTATCTAATTTTTGGATCATTTTCGTCACGGAAGAAGGGTGCACGGATAAGGCTTTAGCAATTGCAGAGACACGTGCATATCCTTTGGTTTCCATTAGGTTATATATGATTTCTATATAATCTTCCATACTCGGAGTTGGCATGAGTTTCCCTCTTTTCTGTCTTATTTTTAGTCTACGCAAAATTGTTTCTGTATTATGAGCATACAGGAAATTATTATCTTAAACAAGTAAAGTACTTAAAGCAAAAGCCTTTTTTCATGAGTGTTGTTTGCATCAGAATTGATACAAACTGGAAGCGTTGTTTAATACGGAGGAACTACAGCCTAGTAAAAAGAGCTAACTTCTTAGAAGTTAGCTCTTTTCGTCAATCTTTACAGACCGCATTTCAATTGTGCGCCACAGCTAGTACATGTGTTACAACCGCCAATATCTTCAACTGTACCCTCACGGCAAACTGGGCACGTATTTCCAACTTCCGAACCAATAGTTACACTAGTTTTATCCAATTCTTGAACTGTATCAACTAGTACCACTTTTGGCTTTTCATCTTCTGGGAATAATTCCGTTTGTTCAAATGTATTTTCTTCTGCTTTTAGTGTGAGAACTTGTGTATCACGGCTTCCATCCACATACACTGTTCCACCTTTAGCTCCACCTTTATATAATCGTTCATAAACGCTTTCCACCTGTTCAACAGAATATCCTTTAGGGGCATTTACTGTTTTAGAGATGGAACTGTCAACCCAACGCTGAATTACACACTGTGTATCAGCATGATCTTCAGGTGCTAAGTCCATGGATGTTACAAACCAATCTGGCAAGTTATCCGGATCTATTTCTGGATGGCTATCCAAGTATTCTTGTACAATATCTGCTTTTACTTCAATAAACTTCCCTAATCGACCACTTCTGAAATAAGAGAAGGAATAATATGGTTCCAGTCCTGTAGATACTCCGACCATTGTACCAGTGCTTCCAGTTGGTGCAACAGTCAATAAATGGGAGTTACGTATACCATGTTCCAAAACGCCCTGACGAATTTCTTCAGGCATTTTCTTCATGTAACCTGTATTAATAAATGCTTCACGTAACTGTTTTGTTTCTTCCTCTGTCTCTCCAATTAAAAATGGAAAACTTCCTTTTTCCTTAGCTAATTCAATAGATGTTTGGTATGCCGTAATAGCGATTGTTTGAAAGATTTGATCTACTAATTGGTTTCCTTCTTTAGATCCGTATTTCGTTTCGCAGTAAATCAACAGGTCATGAAGTCCCATAACTCCTAAACCTATTCGTCTTTCTCCTAATGCTTGCTTTTCATTCTCTTCTAAGAAATAAGGGGTTGCATCGATAACATTATCTTGCATTCGCACACCAGTCTGTACGGTTTGTTTTAGTTTATCGAAATTTACTGTGCTTGTCTCTTTGTTTGCCATTTCCGCTAAATTTACTGCAGCAAGGTTACAGACAGAATAAGGTGCAAGAGGTTGTTCCCCACATGGATTTGTTGCTACTACCTGCTGTCCATAACTTTTAGCATTGGTCATGTCGTTCGCATTGTCAATAAAGAAAATTCCTGGTTCTGCAGAGTATGTCGCACAGATGTTTATCAATTTCCAAAGCTCTTTTGCTTTCATGTGACGATAAACTCGTATTCCGTATCCCATTTCTTCCCATTTGCGAACATCACCAACTTCATGCCATTGTTCATTGTATTCCTTCATTTCTTGTTCTGTGTAGTTTTCTACATCCGGAAAACGAAGTTCGTAATAATCATCATTTTCAACAGCCTCCATGAAGTCCTTCGTTATACATACAGAAATATTAGCTCCAGTTAGAAATTCTGGATTATGAACAGCATATGTCCCGCCTGTTGTTAATTTTTCCTCTGCTTCACGAATAGCTGCATCTGTAAATCCACCTTGTCCTGGGATACTTCGGTAATTAAGAATACCTTGGTAAAGATCTTCTTCCGTTTCAGTTAGTGGAGTGAATTTCAGTTTTTCTTGAGCATGTTTTCTAATTTGTTCATCTTCTGTGTTTTCGATCAAATATCGTAGTATTCTTGGGTTTTGCATTTTAGAAATAATAAACTCGATAATGTCAGGGTGAGAATCTACTAACATAATCATTTGAGCTCCACGCCTTGATCCACCCTGTTCTACCAAGTGAGTAAGTTTCGCAATATCATCTAACCACGATACAGAACCAGATGATTTACCGTTTACCCCTCTAGCAAGAGCGTTTCTCGGTCTTAGTGTAGAACCATTCGTTCCTACTCCTCCACCTCTGCTCATAATCTCCATTACTTTTTTACGATGATCAGAGATACCTTCACGTGAATCCTTTACATATGGCATCACATAGCAGTTAAAGTAGGTTACTTCTGTATTTGCGCCAGCTCCATAAAGTACTCGTCCAGCAGGAATGAAATTCAGATTCGATAATTCGTCATAGAAATTAGTATTCCATTCCAACTTTTTCCCCTCTGTTTTTTCTACTGCAGATAACCCAGCAGCATTCCGCTTTGCAATTTGTTCATAATAAACTTCCAAAGGTTTATCAATAGTATCAAGAGAACGTCTGACAACTCCTGTCTCTGCTTCCTTTACATCATCTAGTACTGATACATATTCTGAATCAACTTTCACTTCTGCTTCTTTCTTCTTCCAATCAATGGATTTTATAAATCCTAAACCTCTTGCAGGAAATTTAGGATCCGCTTTTACAGTTAAAACGACAAAATCTCCAACTTTTAGCGTTTTCTTTGTTGTATCTTTGAATGAATAACGGTCTAGCATGACTAAACGAGAAACACCTTTATGTGTAAGTTTCATATCGTCTGTTATTGGATGTACTGCATCAAATTTTTTTATATCTTCGTTAAGTACCTCTATGTTGATTTCATTCTTTCCTTCGACAACAATTGACATTTAATCGCTCCCTTAATCAATAATAAAAGTATACATAATGTATAAATTTATGATACTATTACAATACCATGTAAATGATAGTAAAACAATATATAGTGTTATTTTTTACACCAAATACTATATATGGGGTTTAAAGCTTTTTGTCAACTGAAGGAATCTATGAAAACAATTAAAAACGATAGATAAACCAAGGTATTACTAGCTAGTTTTACTACATTAACTTTTTTTAGATTTGCTATTTCGACTTTGCTTGACACAAAGAATATCCCTTTTTTATCGGCAACAAACAGAGAAAAAACTTTTAAAAATATTAATTTAAACATATAATATTATATGTATAATTGTGAAAGACGGGGGACAAATATGGAAATTTTAATTATCGCTCTAGTAATATTTCTCGCAGTTGGTATTTTTCGTTATTATCGCCAGCGCGCATATCTAAAAACCCTTACAGAAGAAGAGTTTGTTAAAGGGTATAGGAAGGCTCAATTAATTGATGTTCGAGAGCCACAAGAATTTGAAAAAGGTCATATTCTTGGTGCAAGGAACATACCAGTAACCCAAATGAAGCAACGATTAATAGAAATGCGCAAAGATAAACCTGTTTATCTATATTGCCAAAGTGGATCCAGATCTGCTAGAGCCGCACAATTACTTCATAAAAAAGGATATCAAGATATCTACCAATTAAAAGGTGGATTTAAAAAATGGACAGGTAAAATTAAGTCTGGACATTAATAAGAAGACCCAAGGTTGTGAATAACCTTGGGTCTTCCTGTTTTAACTTTGAGGATAATAACGTAAAATAGGTTTCCGTGCTGCAGTTGTTTCGTCCATCCGCTTAACAATTGTGTTATGCGGTGCTTCCTGAACGATTTCAGGATCTTCCTCTGCTTCTTTAGCAATTCCAAGCATGGTATCAATAAACCCATCTAACGTTTCTTTAGATTCTGTTTCGGTTGGCTCCACCATCATCGCCTCTTCCACATTTAGCGGGAAGTAAATGGTTGGTGGATGATATCCGAAGTCTAGCAAACGTTTTGCAATGTCTAATGTGCGCACTCCCAATTTCTTTTGTTTTCTCCCTGACAGCACAAATTCATGTTTACAATGCTGTTCATACGGCAAATCGTAAGCTGTTTCCAATCTCCGCATCATATAATTGGCATTTAAAACCGCATATTCACTTACTTTCTTCAGTCCTTCTGCTCCCATTGTACGAATATAAGAGTAAGCACGAAGATTAATAGCAAAATTTCCGTAATATGGTTTTATCCTGCCGATAGATTGTGGTCGGTTATCATCAAAGATATATTGATCATCTTTCTTGGTTAATACAGGTTTAGGTAAGAATGGCTCCAATTCTTTAGCAACTCCAACAGGACCAGAACCTGGACCACCGCCCCCATGGGGACCAGTGAATGTCTTATGAAGATTTAAATGAACTGCATCAAATCCCATATCCCCTGGTCGTGCATATCCCATAATCGCGTTAAGATTTGCCCCGTCATAATATAGTTTACCTCCAGCCTCGTGGACAATATCTGCCATTTCTAGGATTTCCTTTTCAAATAATCCGAGAGTGTTTGGATTAGTTAACATGAGTGCTGCTGTATCGTCACCAACCACTCGTTTTAAATCTTCTAGATCTACTAGACCATTTTCATTTGATTTGACAGTTACTGCATCAAAACCAGCTACCGCTGCAGAAGCTGGGTTCGTACCATGAGCTGAATCTGGGACGATTACTTTTGTTCTATTATAATCTCCATTTGCTTCATGAAAGCGGCGAATCATCATTAATGCTGTCCATTCCCCATGCGCACCTGCCGCAGATTGTAGGGAAATTTCATACATTCCTGTTATTTCTTTTAATGCCTCTTGCAATTCAAACATCATTTCCATCGCACCTTGGACTGTTTTTGGATCTTGATATGGGTGAATATGACTAAAACCGTCCAATCTTGCAATATCTTCATTTATTTTCGGATTATATTTCATCGTACAAGAACCTAATGGATAGAATCCCGAATCAACCCCATAATTTCGGTTAGAAAGACCAGTATAATGTCTCATGAGTTCTAATTCACTGAGTTCAGGCAGTTCTGGTTCTTCTTTTCGAATGTATATTCCATCTAATTCGTTTTCCAATTCTACTTCTGGCACATCTAATTCGGGTAAGCTAAAACCTGTTCTTCCAGGTTTACTACGTTCAAAAATTAATGGAAAGTCTTGATTAGACATGGATGATATCCCCCAATTCTTTAACAAAAGTATCAATTTCTTCTTTTGTGCGAATTTCTGTTACAGCAATCAACATGTGATGAGCTAATTCTGGATAATCTTTCTCTAAATTATAGCCACCAACAATCCTCTTTTCTAGCAATTTATCATTTACTTCTTTAACGGATTGTGTTAGGTTTACCACCATTTCATTAAAAAATGGACCATTATACACTACCTGTATATTTTTTTCCTCTAATTTTTGTTTTGCATATCTGGCTTTTTGCATATTTAACAATGCCATTTTTTTTAGACCTTGCTTTCCAATGGAACTCATTGCCACCGAGCTTGCAAGGGCATTCAACGCCTGATTTGAACAAATATTCGAGGTAGCTTTTTCTCTTCTAATATGCTGCTCTCTCGCTTGAAGCGTCAGTACAAAACCACGGACTCCATTTTCATCAACTGTCTGGCCAACTAATCTACCTGGCACTTTTCGCATAAGTTTCTTTGTTGTAGCGAAATAACCACAGTGTGGACCACCAAATTGAGCAGGAATACCAAATACTTGTGTATCTCCAACCACAATATCTGCTTCAAAGTGACCAGGAGGGGTTAAATAACCTAATGCTAATGGATTGCTGGAAACAATGAACATGGTTTTCTTTTGCTGCTTAATCAATTTATTTATTTCTTCAAGCGGCTCAATCTGTCCAAAAAAGTTGGGATACTGGATAACAACACTTGCTGTATATTCATCTAATTTTTCTTCTAACTCCATTAAATTAGTAGAACCATCCATTTGGTCTATCTCCACGATTTCCAGATTTTGCCCTTTTGCATAGGTTTCCACTACTTCTCGTGATTCGGGATGAACTGTTTTGGAAATGAGTATTTTTTTTCTTTTTGTTTGGGCAGCACTTAAATTAACTGCTTCTGCTAAAGAGGTACCACCATCATACATGGATGAATTTGCAATCGGCATTCCTGTTAATTCCGAAATCATCGTTTGAAATTCAAAAATCGCTTGCAATTCCCCTTGTGATATTTCTGGTTGATAAGGCGTATATGCAGTATAAAATTCTGACCTTGAAATAACATGATCTACTACCGATGGAATATAATGATCATAAACCCCAGCACCTAAGTACGATGTATATTCTTTTAGATTCACATTTTTATTTGCCATCTCTGTTAGTTCTTTTTTTAACTGATATTCATTGGCAGGTTTCTTAAGACTCATATCTTCCTGTAAACGAACTTTTTCAGGAATATCAGAGAATAATTCTTCTGTTGTCTTAACACCGATTGTATCTAACATCTCTTTTTTATCTGTATCAGTCATAGGTAAATACCGAAATTCCATGATTAGTTCCCCCTTATTTTGTTCGCTTATAAAATGGCGTTGGTACTACTTTTGCTTTTAATGTTCGCTTACGTACTTGAACAAATAATTCTGTGCCCTCTACTGCAAGTTCTGACTTCACTAATGCCAAGCCAATATTTTTCTTTAGAGTAGGAGATTGCGTACCAGATGTCACATATCCTACTTTTTCATTGCTAAAAAGGACATCATATCCCGTGCGAGGAATCCCTTTGTCAACCATCTCGATACCAATCAACTTTCTTTTTGTCCCTTTATCTACTTGCTCTTTTAATGCACTTTTACCTATAAATTGTGAACCTTTATTTACTTTTACAGCAAATGCTAAACCAGCTTCTATCGGAGATATTTCTTCAGACAATTCTTGGCCATATAGGGCAAGGTTTGCTTCAAAACGCAAGGTATCCCTAGCTCCCAACCCAACTGGCTTGATTTCATTTTCCGCTGCTAGAATTAATCTCCAAAGCTTTCGACCTACTGATTTGTCGATATAAATTTCAAAGCCATCTTCCCCTGTATAACCAGTTCTCGAAACAATTGCCGGCTTGTCGATACCCGAAAAATAAACATCGTCTTCAAATCGGAAAAACTTAATCTCACTTAGGTTCTTATTTGTGAGTGTTTGTAATATATCTTCTGCTTTGGGACCTTGAAGAGCTAATTGAACATAATTTTCAGACACATTTTCCAGTTGTACTTCTTCCTCTTGATATGTATTGTGTTTCTTTAGCCATTTATAATCTTTTTCTGTATTTGCTGCATTTACTACTAATAAATAATCATCTTTATTTAACATATAGATAATTAGATCATCTACTGTACCACCATGTTCATTGCACATAATGGTATATTGGGCACGTTTAGGAGACAACTTCGAAACATCATTAGTAGTCATAAATTGCAAGAATTCCAAACTTTTTGGACCTTTCACTTTAATTTCCCCCATATGCGATACATCAAAAAGGCCAGCTATTGTCCTTGTGGCTTGATGTTCTTCTTTAATCCCAGAAAATTGGACTGGCAGATCCCATCCACCGAAATCAATTGTTTTGCCTCCATGATTTGCATATTCAGGAAATAACGGGGTCCTCTTTAACTCACTCATTTCATCCACTCCCTTGTAAATTTTCATTAAATCAAAAAAGGACAGAGATTTCCTACTAAATGATAGGAAATCTCTGTCCTTCAACCAGAAAGTTGCATGTATACACTAAGGCAAATACCTTAGAACACCTAACATCATGTATACACTTGCTTCGTAGGCGGTTTACTTATTGTAAACTCTCTCCAGAGTTGCGTCCCACAAGAGTCTTTTTGCCTGAGAGATTCGCTTCAAAGCTTGCTCCTTCGGCGTTACTAATATCTGCTATACCAAAAGTCTGTTTATCCTCTTTGATGAACACAGAAATTAATAAACTCTCCCCTTGTAATCATCCGCATCATATATTTAGGATAGTTGGATATACTAAGAATCAGTATCAAAAATCCTCAAGTTAGTTTGAATTATACCATACAAATTTAGAAAGATATAGATAAATCCAAATTTTATTACTAAAAAAGGAAGTATCATATGGATTCTATACAAGTACACAAAGATTTAACCTTTATCTCAGAGCTAGAATCAACGTTCGATAAAGATGGACCGTATTCCAGCTGGGAACTATTTTCCATGGCATATCAAGCCGAATTAACCACAATGACACCTGAATTTAAAGGATTACGTGCCTTGGAATACTTGCCGCATGTTGAATTTTTAGACCATCAGATAAATGCTGCAGAGCAAGTAATTGAATCAATGAACGGAAGAGCAATTTTAGCGGATGAAGTTGGTCTAGGAAAAACAATTGAAGCAGGCTTAATATTAAAAGAGTATATGATACGTGGACTGGTAAAAAATGCACTAATTCTAGTTCCCGCTTCTCTAGTGAACCAGTGGGTTAGGGAGTTACATGAGAAATTCTATATTCCAGCAGTTGCTCATCGAAAAAACTATAATTGGGATCAGAATATTATTATCACCTCATTAGACACAGCAAAGCGACCACCACATCGCGAGCAAATTCTTGACATTGAATATGATTTCATATTAATCGATGAAGCACACAAACTCAAAAACCATAAAACAAAAAACTATGAATTCGTCCGTTCACTGAAGAAAAAATATTGCCTTTTACTGACGGCTACACCGGTCCAAAACAAATTGATTGAGATTTTCAATTTGATTTCCATCTTAAAGCCAGGCCACTTAGGAAACTATGAATCCTTCTTAAAGACGTACGGAAAAGGACGAACTAAAATTAAGCAAGACGCCTACTTAAAACAATTAATTCAGAAGGTAATGATTAGAAATACAAGAAATAACACAACTTTAAACAACGCAAAGCGAAATATCGAGACAGTATGGATTGATTTCCAACCAGAAGAAAAAGAAGTTTATCAGGAACTACACTCAACAACTGCTCGCATGTCAACTTTTTCAAAGATTACCTTCTTAAGAGAAATTTGTTCATCACGAGAAGCATGCTTTCTCTCTTTAAAAAAATTTAATGATAATGCAAAGGAAAAATCTCTATTTCAACCAGTAATTTCTAAAATAGAACAATTACCACATCATTCAAAAGCGGAAAAATTAGTAGAATTGATTCAACAGTTTGGTAATGAAAAAGTTATTGTTTTTACTGAATATCGAGCAAGTCAGCTTTATTTACAGTGGTACCTTCAACAACATGGTATTTCTTCTGTGCCTTTCCGAGGGGGATTTAAACGCGGCAAAAAAGATTGGATGAAACAATTATTTCAAAACCAAGTTCAAGTTTTGATTGCAACAGAAGCTGGTGGTGAAGGAATCAACTTGCAATTTTGTAATCACATGATAAATTACGACTTACCATGGAATCCTATGAGATTAGAACAGCGTATTGGACGTATTCATCGTTATGGTCAGGATAAGGATGTTAATATCTATAATTTTGCTATACGAGATACGATTGAAGAGCATATAATGACGCTATTATATGAAAAGATAAATTTATTTGAACAAGTAATTGGAAATCTAGATGACATTTTAGCTGAACTAAATATTTCAAGCATGGAGTCTGAATTAGAGCAGATATATACGGAATCAACTTCTGTTGGCGAAGTGAAGATTAAATTAGATAATTTATCTAGTATTATTAAACATGAATTAGACCATTCACAAGAGGGGCAAAAATATGGCTATAACTAATCTAGATCAATTTTTACAAGATTATTTCTTGTATCACAGGTGTTCGATATTAGAAAACGAGAATGGGGTATTACGAATACAATTAACAGAAGAGATGGATCGCACATTAATGAATAGGCCATTTTATTGGCATTACATTAAAAAAATCGGACAACAAGGGGAGCCTTTACAGCTTACTTTAATCACCAATCCTAAGAAAAAGAAGGAACAAGGAGAATGGATTCATTTTGGAAGTCCTAGGCTCCAACAAATTCTAAATCACTTAAAAGCTAATGAGAAATTCACAAAACTATTTCAAAAGGTTTCGGCAAACCGAAATACTCCTCTATATCCCTGGCTCGTAATTAATATGAAAATCAGTTACAAAGGAAAATATAAAAAAGATGAAGTATTCTCCATCGGTCTACAAATGGTAAATGGAACGATGAGATTAAAAATGATGGAATACCTGCAAACATTATCACTGCAAATATCCATTTCAGATTATTGTTATACAATATCTCCCTTAATTAAATTGCAGAGTGGTTATAAACGGATTGAAGCAGTGCTTAACCAATACATTGAAGAGCAAAACCATAAATGGGCAGAAGACTCTATTCACATAATGAACGAGGAAATTAATACGCTAAAAAATTTCTACGAAGGAGCTTCTGATGAAGAGCAACAGAAAAAAATGCAAAAAGAAATGGAAGAAATTAAGGTCAGATATCAGCCATCAATTACTTTCGAAGTGATAAATGGTGGAATTTTCTATCTAGTGGAGTAGAATAAAAGGCAGAATAGCACACAGTGGCTATTCTGCCTTTTTTCGTATGGACTTTAATACAAAAGGTAACACACCAAACCAGCGATTAGATAAACCAGTTGTTTTGGGATTGTTTTTGCGTTTTTTCCTTTCCTCTGCTGGCTGATCTAAATAGGAAACAACTTGCTCTGTTACAAATTTTATATAATCATTACCAGACACACCAATCACCTCTTCTTCTATAGGTTAAACGAACAACAAGATGTCTATTCAAAAAAAATAAAAAAATATTCAAAAAAAGAAGGAACTAGACAAATTATGTCGAATATTGTTTTTAAGAAAATTATAAAGGAGTTGAAAATGATTTGAGTTCTGCTTCATCATTATCTTCCACTATATTCAAGGCAGCGATTGAACAAAGGGCATCCGATATTCATTTCTATCCATTCGCTACACAAACGGATATATACTTTCGTATACTTGGTAAACGGATATTTTTTAAAAAAATATCTACCAATCAATATCAGTTTTTGCTCACCTACTTTAAATTTTCATCTGGAATGGATATTGGTGAGTCTAGAAAACCCCAAAATGGATCTATGACACATTATGAAAATCAATCGTTATTTTCCCTGCGTTTATCGACACTTCCTATTCATCATCAGGAAAGCCTAGCCGTCCGCATCTTACCGCAAAATGAGAATCACGCTCTTCACAATCTTTTCCTTTTTCCCAATCAATATAAACGAGTTAAAAGTTGGATTAGCAACCGTGCTGGTCTCATATTAATTACTGGTCCTACAGGAAGTGGTAAAACAACCACCTTATATACCTTATTAAAAACATTATTGCAAGAAGACTCCTATCAGACCATATCATTAGAAGATCCTATAGAGAAAGAAATACAGGACATTTTACAAGTACAGGTTAATGAAAAAGCTGGAATGTCTTATCATACCGGATTAAAAGCAGCTCTACGCCATGACCCTGACATTATTATGATTGGAGAGATTCGAGATAAATATACCGCTCAATTTGCTTTTGAAGCAGCTCTAACCGGTCATCTTGTCATGAGTACACTACATGCAAAAGATGCACTTGGAACCATCCACAGACTTCACGATATGGGAATTACTTCGACTGACTTACAACAATCACTAATAGCTGTAGCCGCTATACAATTATTACCTATACAAATGAATAAGCTAACAACAAGGCGTGCTGCTATACTGGAATTATTAGATGGAAAAATGTTAAATCAAGTCATAACAGGCGCAGACATAAATACTTCACCTAATTTCCATTCATTTCATCATTTAAGAAAGAAGGCGTATTCCTATGGTTTTATATCTGAAGAAGATTTATTTGAATCACACGAAAAAATTAAGTCATGATATTCAATTGAAATTTTTACAGCGTTTAACAAGATTATTAAAAAATGGCTACCCCATACTAGAAGCACTTGAAACTATAAAATGGGACAAGAAATTATCTGGAGCAGCTACTAAAGTTATAAATTCATTAAGAGCGGGAGTATCTATTGACAAGGCTTTTGAGGAGGCACATTTTCATCAGACAATAACTTCTTACCTATACTTTGTAAAGTTCAATAATGATTTAGAGGGAAGTTTTGAGAAATGTATTGAAATGTTTAGCCAGCGATTGAATAACACGAAAAAATTTAAAGAATTAATTAGATATCCTCTGGTATTGTTAACCATCTTCTCCATTCTGCTTACTTTTATCCATCAGTCAGTTCTCCCTTCATTTGCTGAGATTTTCCAAAGTGAAACCAATTCTAATTCAGCGATTCTAATTTCCATGAAGTTAATTGATCTGCTGCTTTCCTTTCTTTTTTTGGTCATTAGCTTATTGTTTGTCTTTAGTCTCTTTTGGTTATTTTTACGTCCGAAAATTCCTATAGAAAGGAGAATCCAATTATATACTAAAATACCTCTTTATCGGACTTATATAAAAACACAAACCTCTTACTTCTTTGCAACACATTTTAGTTCCTTACTTAAAACAGGCATGTCCATAAAAGAAATTCTACAGCATATGTCTCAACAACCCAAGTCAACTATCATTTCATTCTACTCCAGTATCCTTACTGAAGAACTAAGTCAAGGTGTTCATCTTACCTATATTCTATCAGGGTTGCCACTATTAGAAACTCAACTTACTTCTATATTTCAAAAAAACACGAATGCAGAAACACTTGAAAAAGATCTAGAACTATATGCTGAACTATTAGTGGAAGAAATCCAATTTAAAACGATGAAAACAATAACTATCTTACAGCCTGTATTCTTTTTATTTTTAGGAGCATTCATCATATTCATTTACGTCACACTAATGTGGCCCATGTTTCAACTGATTAAAACAATCTAAAAGGAGAGATTATACAATGTTTAAAGATAATAAAGGTTTTACACTCATTGAGATGTTAATTGTCATGATGATTATTTCCGTTTTGATCATACTCATCGTTCCAAATTTGAGCGGAAGAAGTGCAGAAGTTAATGCGAAGGGCTGTGATGCCTTAGTGTCTATGGTACAAGCTCAGGTTGATGCTTACTATATTGAAAAACATGAGTATCCAAAAGATCTGGAAGAATTGAGAGATGAAGGATTTATTACAGCTGATCAATTAGCCTGCTCAGGTTCTCCAGACTCCAAACTTACACTAGACGCAGAACATAATGTAATAAATCCTTATGGTGGTGATGATTAAAAAGTGATATCGGAAATAGAAGTTCATAAAAATGGTTTCACTATATTAGAAGTTCTTTTTGTATTAGCAATAGTCACTACTATATTACTAATCCAACCGATTATTCCCAGTTTAACTCTAGAAAAAATACAAGTAAATCAGTTTTTATCGGTATTTAAATCTGACATTCTTTATACACAAAACCTCTCCACCACTACGGAAGAATATGTTCGAATAACCTTATATCCAGATAATTATAAGATTCAACGTGGATCAACAGAAATAGCTAGCCGCAATTATCCAAAGGGAATGGCCATTGATGATCGCAATAATGCGATAATCTCTTTTAAAAAAACCGGTACCATCGTTCCACGGAAAAAGATAAAGTTAACAACTGAACATACTAAACATTTAATAACTTTCCCAGTAGGTAAAGGAGGTATATATATTGGGAACGATTAATCGTGGTTTTACATTAATTGAAGTACTTGTTGCAACAGGATTATTAACAACAGCTATTTCACTTTTACTACCTATGATATCACTGCTTAACAATGAGCAGCTCATTCTAAGTGAGAGACGGCAAATAATGCATGAATTACATGATAATTTACAACCTTACCTATGGAAAGAAAAAAGTGCACCTGGAGAATATTCAAGCAAAATAAACGGAACCCTAGTTACTTATGAATATGCCCATGAAGGTGAATATGTAGAAGGATGTGCAATTTGGCAAAATGTCAGAAAAACGAACGAAACATTATGCATATATGGAATTAAAGAATGAAGATGGTTTTAGCTTTTTATCTATGTTTTTAGCTTTAACCATTATTAGTACAACTTTACCGCTTTTTGTGTATGCTCTTCATTCCATAAATCAGATTCCAAACTACTATGAAGAATGGTCGATCCAGCAATTTTTTCAGTTCATGCGTGACGAAATAATCATCTCCAATGAAATCACCGTTATGGATGACAAAATAATTTTATCCCAAGATGATTCTAAGATATCTATCGAGCAATTCGATGGTATCATTCGAAGGCAATCGGACAATACAGGACATGAAATACTATTAGGGGATATTCAGGATTTCTCATTTGACAAATTGCCATATGGTATAAGACTGGAAATTACTAATTCTTTAGGAGACATCTATGAAAAATCAATTGTATACTATGACTAATCAGAGAGGTTTTATGTTTCCTTATGTCTTATTTATCATTACAATTCTTCTTATCTTTGTCACTTCAAGTATTAATTTCTATAGAAATGATATACAGCTAACACAACAGTACTTAGAGCATATAAGGGTAGAAACATTGTTTCAGATGGGAAGAGAAAAATATAAACAGAATATAACTAATTCAGAATCAATATCCCCCTCTTCTGAAGTAACTTATGAATTTCCAGATGGAAACGTAACTATTCTCACTAAGAAAATCGATGGTGATAATTATCATTTATTTTTTACCATCTATACGAAAGAACTGAACATGAAATATACTTATACTCATACTTACCATATAAGTAACTTATCAAATTCATGATATGTATTCAAATATGAATATTCTATTACAATTAATCATTTTGTCCCATTTTAATTAACCTTTCTATTATAATAATGATATAAAATGAAATTGTGAGGTGTTGAACATGGAACAAACACTAAAAGTTACTAACGTATTAAGCGATCCAACAAGGTTTCATATTTATCAATATTTAATTGAAAATCACAAGGAAGTTAGTGTTACCGAAATAGCGAAAGAATTTAATATTCACCCAAATGTAGCAAGATTGCATCTTTCTAAATTAGAGGACATAAGAATGGTCGTATCATATTCTCAGAAAACTGGAAAAGGTGGCAGACCAAGTAGACTTTACCGCTTATCTGAAAATGTAATTGAATTAAACTTTCCGCATCGTGATTACAAATTACTCTCCTCTATCGTTATTGAATCACTAGCAGAAATGGGAGAAACTGGCAAACAAGCATTATATACTACTGGTGAAAAATATGGAAGACAAATAATCGAGGATTTTCATCATAATAAAAAATTAAGTACAATGGAAAAATTAAATATCTTGGAAGATGCTTCTACCATGCTGGGAATGTATACAAACTTTGTCTATAATGAAGAAAAAAACTCCATTAAATTTGAAGTTAATAATTGTCCATTTAAAGAATTAGCTTCTAAAAATCATGATTTAATATGTGATATGCATCATTCATTTATTAAGGGAATGTTTGAGGTTTTATTTTCAGATATAGATTTAGTTATCGAAGAAAATATGTTTATAAATGGCTGTGATAATTGCTCTTATACAGCAAATTTGTTAGTTAATAATTAACATTCGTTTACAAGTTGGAAATTAATGTTTATAATAGCAATGATAACGTTATCTAAAGGGGGGGACTCACGTGGATCGTATGTTTCGTGTTCTTGCCTTTTGGACAGGTATATTTACAGTCATGTTCTACGTAGGTGATATGGTTGGAACAGCGCTATTATTTCTTGTTCAAACGGTGTTTTTCCTTACATTAAGCTATTTGAAATTGTCTGAAAGAATGTATATGTATTTATTCGGGGCTTACTGTACATTGTTTATGGTTGGCTTTACATGGTATTCAGAATTTATACTTGTACCCGGTTTCGGCCATTAAAATGGCTAAAGAAAAAAACACCCTTACACTTCGGTGCAAGGGTGTTTTTGTTTAGCTGTTTTTTCTTAATATGGAGACTGCTGTCACTCCCCACGTTACTTGTTGCCATTTATGTCGCATATTGTATAGACTGTTCTTTAATTCAGAATGTTATAGCATTCGCTCACACTTATGGTTGAAATATGTAGTCACTCGCTTCGGCAGAACCCTTCGCTTTTCGCAGGCACGGCCTCAGCCTTCTCGTAGAAAAACGTAACTGCGCCTGTGTCTACTAATAACGCTCCGAAGTAAGCTTCCTCGGTGCAAGGTCCAAAGGAGTATATTCATGTAGTAGCCTTGCTGCGGGGTCCACGGACACGTGCTTTTCCCGCAGGAGGCTCACTAGCTCCCCGCGGAAAGCGTAGTGTATTTCCTTAACGAATATAAAGTACTATTCTTAATGAAATAATTCTTCATTAAATAAATTTGGATTCTCTATCTATTCCGACGTAGTTAACAAGCAACGAAACTCACAAAAAGAGCCTTTAGTTTTATCTTACAAAGGGATTGTTAATTTTTTCATCTTGAATAGTTGTTCTTGGCCCGTGTCCAGGATAGACCGTGAAATTATCGGGCAGTGTATAAAAATGATTCTGTATACTTTTTTCTAGTTGAGACAAATCTCCACCTGGCAAATCAGTTCTTCCTATTCCTTGTTTAAAAAGGACATCTCCCCCAATAATAAAATTCCCTTCATGAAAGATAAAACTTACACTTCCTGGTGAATGTCCTGGTGTGTGAACAACTTCAAAGGAAAATGTTCGTAGATTGAGTTTGCCTGCCTTTAACTCGTGTTCAGGTGGCTTCGCGGAGATTTCATTACCGATAAAGGCGACAGAACCATTTAACTGTGGATTCTCTAGCCATGAATGTTCCAGTGTATGTAAATATACTTCAATACCGAATTCATTCCGAAGATCTTCTACTGCTCCTATATGATCAAAATGAGCGTGCGTTAATAAAATTGCACTTGGAGTAGCTTTGATACGATTCAAATAACCAATTATTTTGTCCGGTTCCCCACCTGGATCAATAATTAATGCGTTCTTCTCTTTGGAAACAATATAACAATTCGTTCCTAATGGACCAACAGGCAAACATTCAACATTCATTATTAAACCTCCTTTAAGGTATCTTACATAATTTTGAAATCATTTGTATTTATCTCGACAAAACCCATATATTACTATAAAATATAAATATGTATTGACTTAATTACATAATAATACAACGTAATTCCCAAATCAAAATTTTATACTCGGGAGAAAGGGCATAAGGAGGTATTCTTAACATGCATATTGTATTAGGAGTTTTGTGTCTTTTTATAGCATTGTTAGCTGTAGTATCAGTAGTGCGTCAAATGAAGTTTAAAAATATGTTTGCATTACTCTTTTCAGCGCTAACTGCTGTCGTTTTTGGTTTCTTTTCTATCGCAACAATTATTTCAGAAATTAGTGGTTAAATCCATTTAATAAAAGAGCTGCTTAGTATTAGACTAAGCAGCTCTTTTATTTACCTTTAAGGTAGAAATATCTATTCTTCTTCAAAATTGTAAAATCGTAATAAATCTCCATAAATTAAATTATCTGAGTGCTGTAATTCAGTTTGTACTTTTTCATCGATAGAACTACATGCATTTGTATTTTCTTTCTCCGTGGCGTCATCCATACTTTCTTCTAATGGCTCTCCAGTTTCTCGGTCATAACATATGCCTACTGTAGAGATATATTCATCACTCACGAAGTCACCATTTCTAAGTGCGATATAACCTTTCCTATTCTCAGAAAATAAATCATTACCAAAGTAAATATCTTCTTCTTGTTCCACACCTAATAAGTTTAACATCGTTGGCTTCATATCTATTTGACCAGTTACTTCAGATATTGTTTCTCCATTCCCATCTCCCGGTATATGAATAAATAGTGGTACTCGCTGTAATTGCACTTGATCATAAGGTGTAATCTCATCTTTATCTAAATACATACTCATAGCTTTATTATGGTTTGCACTAATTCCAATATGATCACCCATTATGACAATGACTGAATCTTCATAGAGATCTGCTTCTTTCAATTGATCAAAAAATTCCTTGATAGCATCATCCATATACCGAACGGCAGGAAAGAAATTATTTAACGTATTTGAATTAGAATCGTATGGTTCAATATATTGATCTTCTTCTTCTAATTCAAACGGAAAATGGTTCGTAAGTGTGATGAATTTCGCATAATATGGTTCTTCCATCGACTGTAAATATTTTATGGACTGTTCAAAGAATGGCTTATCTTTTAGTCCCCAGCCCACAGAATTCTCTTCATTTATTTCATAGGCTTTCTCATCATAAAAATGATCAAAACCTAGGCTATCGTACATTTGAAATCTATTCCAGAAACTGCCATTATTTGCGTGTAATACAGAGGAAGTATACCCTTCTTCTTTTATGATTTCTGGTGTCGCATGATATTCATTACCACCATGCGTAAAGAAAACAGCTCCTCTAGATAACGGGTACATCGAGTTTTCGATTAGGAACTCTGAATCCGATGTGTTTCCTTGACCTGTTTGTTCATAAAAATTATCAAAGTAATAGGTATCTTCATCTTCTATCAAACTATTTAAGAATGGAGTAACTTCTTCCCCATATACATCGTTATTAATAACAAAGGTTTGTAAGGACTCAGCATTTATCCATATCACATTTTTTCCTTCTGCAGCCCCAAACATATTCGATTTCTCATCCACTTTTACATTCTCTTCAATAAAATCTTCAATATCCGACAGTTCATTTCCATCAGCAAATACTCGTTGCGTTTCAGCTTTAGAATGCTGAACAATATCATATAAATGATAGTTAAATAAACCAATATTTTTAACAAGATATTCACGATCAAAACCACGGGTAAACAATTGTGGTCGTTCCATCTCAGCCAGGAAGAAATTCCCTGCTAAAAGTAATAAGGACATAGAAAGCGCAAAGACTTTTCCTCGTTTCTGATACGAAACTGTTAGTTCTTTTTCATTTCGCTTACTTAGAATCCAAATAAGAACTGTATCAACGAAAAGTAACAAGTCAAAAGGTTTTATTAATGTTAAAATACTCGAACCTAAATCAGACATATTACTTCCCATAAACAATTGTGGGATGGTAATAAAGTCTGTAAATTGTCGATAGAATACAAGATTTGCAAATACAATAAACGTAGCGATGAACGAAGAATATCGCAAAAATTTCATTTGTCTTGATGGTTTATTAAACCAAACTCCTAAAGAGAACAGCAAGAAGCCAGAAACAAATGGATTAATTAGCAAGATAAATTCCTGCATATTATTTTCTAATTCAATATTAAATAAAAAACGGTAGACAATATATGTTTTTAAACCGAATAAAAAACTGGCAAGTATATAAAGTGGTATATTCGGTCTCCTGAATTTCATGATAACTCCTCCTATAATAAACCATCCACTTTCCTATATATCTATTTCTATTACAATAAGATGGATCAAAGTTTATTTATTACTAACTCACTATAGTATATGACGAAACAAATCAAAAAAGGTTTCACTGAGTTTACAATTTCTTAATATTTATATACTATGATAATCGACTTTCGTAATAAATAAACCTTTATCTCATACTTATTTTACATTTTGTTTAACCAGATAGGCACCACCAATGATTCCAGCGTCATTTCCTAACTCTGCTAGTTTCAACTCACAAACATCATTCAGCTTAGGAATCGCATACGTTTCAAAGGAAGATGCAATAAGATCAAGCAAATAAACCCCCGCTTTTGAAACGCCGCCACCAATAATAATTTTAGAAGGATTAATGATAGTAGCCATATTTGCCAATGTTCTACCTAAGATATCAACTGTGTTATTTATAATCTGAACACTAATTTCGTCACCGCTTTTTGCAAAATCAATAATATCTTTAGCAGATAATTTTCCATGTTCTTCATAGAACTTAGCCAGTTTTGAATCTGGGTTTATAGAAACTGCATCTATTCCCTGACGCTTAATGCCTGTAGCCGAACAGATTGTCTCTAGACAACCAATACCGCCACAGTTACACGGAATTCCATTTGGATCGATTTTTATATGACCAATTTCTCCTGCCATACCATTTTCTCCATTCAGTATGGAACCATTAGCAATGACCCCGCCACCAACACCTGTACCAAGTGTAACAGCAATCATATTTTTGGCTCCATTACCTGCACCTATCCAGTTTTCTCCCAATGCTGCAATATTTGCATCATTTTGCACGTAGACTGGAAGATTTGCTCTCTCCTTCATTTCTTTAGCTAAGTCCATGTTTTTCCAACCAATGTTTACTGCTTCATATACAAAACCACTGTCTGGTTCAATAAAACCCGGTGCACCAATACCTATTCCCAACAAAGACCCTTTAGATATATTTAATGAATGTGTGTGCCCTTGAATTGATTTCCAAATATCATCCATAATTGCCTTTCCACCATTAGAGGTGTTTGTAGGCACTTCCCATTTTTTTAATATTTCCCCATCTTGATTAATAAAACCAATCTTAACTGTTGTTCCACCAATATCTACACCAATCATCATTTCATTCATTACCTTTTGCCTCATTTCTTGATAGTCTTGATTTTTCTTTGCGTAAAATTATTTTTGAAAGTTTATATTCTTCATTACTAATAAACTGGTATTTAAATAAATCATCTATTTCCATGTCCATTAACTCTAGATCACCGATTCTGTCCCCAGTATATATAAAGGTGTGAAACTTTTTTAATAATTGCTGTACATCATAAACTGTCTTCACTTCAAATCACCATTATTATTATAGCAAACCTTGCTCTAGAAATGAATTAAATTATCGTAATAACAAATAAGCTATCGCTTTAAAAATGAAATTTTCAAGTGGCATCTTATGCACAATATGTACCATCCATGACGGGAAGTGCCTAATGACTTAAAAACAGGAAAACCCAGATCATTAACGATCTGGGTCCTTTGGGTGAAGAAATTCTGGTCTCGTGCGCTGTAAAGGAATAGGTGAGCGAAGAAGAATCTCCTTGAATGCTCGTAAATTGAAGGGAATGAATGGCCAAAAATATGGAATATGGAATGTCTTCATTCTTGCCAAATAAATAATCCACAAAGTGACTCCAATGATAAAGCCGGGTCCCCCAAACACCGCTGTAAAAATCAATAGTACAATTCTTGAAATATGATTAGATAAACTTAACTCATAACTTGGTGTTGCATAGGTACCTATTGCAGCTATTGCTATATATAGTATTACCTCATTTGAGAACCATCCAACTTCTACTGAAACTTGACCGATTAGGATTGCCGCTACTAAACCAAGAGCTGTTGCAAGAGAAGCCGGGCTATGTATGGCAGCCATACGCAGCATGTCCATTCCAAGTTCTGCCAGAATAAATTGAACCAATAAGGGTATATTCCCTTCTTCGTTTGGACCGATAAAATCTAATCCACTAGGCAGATATTCTGGCTGCACCGATACTAGGTAATATAATGGTAAAATAAATATCGAAAGAAATACTGCTATGAATCTTATCATCCTTAAATAAGCTCCAACCAATGGTTTTTGCCTATACTCCTCCGCATGTTGTAAGTGATGCCAATACGTAGATGGAGTTATCATGACACTAGGTGAGCCATCAATCATGATAAGGATATGCCCTTCATAAAGATGAGCTGCAGCTGTATCAGGTCTTTCCGTATACCTTATGGAAGGATAGGGATTCCAATGTCTGCCGCTGAGATATTCTTCAACTGTCTTTTCTGCCATTGGTAAGCCGTCCGTATCGATTTTTTTCAAAACTGATTCCAAGTATTCAACACGACTTTCATCAGCGATATCTGACAGGTAACAAAGTGCAATATCTGTCTTTGACCTTCTACCAATTTGCAAATATTTCATTCTCAAGGAACGGTCCCTTACTCTTCTTCTAGTTAAAGCCGTATTAAATACAATAGTCTCAACATAACCATCTCTTGATCCACGAACCACACGCTCTAAATCCGGCTCAGCAGGTGAACGAACTGGATAAGTTCGAGCGTCGATGATTAGAATTTTGTCTATTCCTTCAACCACCAATGCTGTAGGACCAGCAAGCACCATATCAGCAGCCTGGTTTAAATCCTCTGTTTGATCTAATTCAATGTAAGGGATATAAGTTTTTATCAATTTTTCTAATGGGTCAGGCTCCAAGTCTCCAGGTTCTAACTTAGCTAATAATTTCATAAGCAAATGCAAAATATCATCTTTCGCAAACCCATCGACAAGGAATAGTGACATTCTATGTCCAGCATATTCCATATCCAAACGTATTAAATCAAAACTGTCATCAATCCCTAACCGTTCATTAATATAATCTACATTTTCCTCGTAAGAAGGAAAAAGCAGTTGTTTTTCTGTTTCCATTTTCTCACACCCATCAATAAGAATTGATAGGTTTAGTGTAAGCTAATTTTATTATTCTATACTTAATAAACGTCTGCAACGTCGTAATTCTACAAGGCTCTTTTCTAAAAGTTTGTTACTTTTTAACATGACTTTACCTTGCATTTTATATAGACTGTTGAAATCTATAATTCAGAATAGTGTAGCGATTTGTGCGATCATTCGCTCCGGCAGAATACTTCGCTACGTTACATGCTCTAAAATTTATAAACTATAGTCCATAATGTCACGTTCGGGGGAGTTTTCCCGTAAAAAGAGAAATTTCCTAGTTAAAATCAAGCAAAGCAGGAACTAAGCGAAGGAAATACACGGAGACTCCTTGAAAAAAGAAGACCACTTTTTTCTGCGTGCGATGTTTCGCTGCCGAAGCGTTCCTTGTCCTGAGGGAAGAAGAGCATCGGTGAGACTACGTAGTGAGGGAACTACTTGAATATTCTTCCTTGTTCCCTTGCGCCGAGAAAGCCCGCTTCGAAGCATTACTGGAAGACGCAGGCGCACAAGCTTTTCAGCACGAAGGAGGCTCACCAGCTCCCCTAAGGTGCGCGTAGTGTATTTCCGTAGCGGTGTAAACGAATCGCTTCATTAGTTATTTATACTTGATTAAATATATCAACAGTTTCTAACAACTGTAAACTTCAAAAAGCAACAAACTATACGAAAAAGAGCATTCTATAATCTTAGTCTACCACTTCTCCCGTGATCTTTTCATACAAATCTTTAACCCCGTTCAAATCATCTTTCCTGTTGTAAGCAATTCTTATGTGTTCCTCAGCCTTTTCCATTTGCTCATTATTATAATATAGAAGAGCGAGATTATAATGTGCTTCAGGTAATGATTCATAGGAGATACTTTCTTCTAAGTCTTTGATCGCTAAATCAATTTCATTTAATTCAATATAAGCATAGGAACGTTGAAATAGTAATACCCCTTCATGATCTCCTTCTTTATCTAAAGCAGTTGTTGCTAGTTTAACTACATCCTCATAGTTCTTTTCAGTAAGAGACTTTTCAATTAACTGCAAATGATACGATTGATTGTTTAAATTATTCACAACTCCTATGTAAACAAAGCCTAAGAGGGAAGCTATATAAATAAATATAGCTAATAACTGAATGTTCATGTTTTTCTTTTTTGGTAGATGAAAAATAGCCGAGGCTATAAAACCAGCCAATAATCCACCTAAATGGGCAGCCATGTCAATTTGCTGAACGGTTAATCCTACGACAATATTTATAGCAAGAATCATCAAAACATTTACTCCCATAGTTCGGAAGAAGATTTGTTTATAGTTCAATCCAAAAAATAATAAGGCTCCAAATAATCCAAAAATAACTCCAGATGCTCCAGCAGACACACTTGTAGTAAAGGCAAAGCTAGCAATTCCACCACCCACTCCAGCTAAAAAGTAAATAAGTAGAAATCTTAAGGATCCATAAATTCTTTCAATTAATGTTCCTAAATAATAAACAGCTAACATATTCATGAATAAATGCAATAAACCAATATGAAGAAACATGGAACTAAAAATCCTCCACCATTGCCTATCCTCTATTATCGCTGGATTATACTTTGCACCGAAGTCTATCAATGTATCAATAGAAGTGCTACTCCCATATTTTTCGAGTAAAAAAAATACGATGAGATTTACTGTTATAAGGAGATAGGTAAAGCGGGGTTTCCCATATGTAAATATTTCCTGAGTTTCTTTTCGTTTATCTTCGAGTAGCTGAAAAAAATATTTTTTAAAAGCATCGATTTCTGTTTCCATTTCATCTTCTGTAGGCTGATCCTCTAAGTGAAATTCGCTAATTTGAAGCGAAGTCTGTATCCTTACTAATTCATCAAAGTATTCTTCATCATGTAAATAGTAAATTTTCATTTTCACAGGTTTTTTTTCTTTTAATTGCATGGGTTTTTTTAATATTTCCCAATCATCGACTGGCGTATATGTAGAAATATAAATATTATGTACTTCTATGTCTCTTCCCCTTAGTAACTTCTTCATACTTTTTACCTTTTGAAAAACAATTGCTATGTCTTTTCTTAGATGATTTTGCCAATCAAATCCATTATGTGTTAATCGAACAACTTTAGACTTTTTCTTACTATATTTTTCTAACCAGATTTCATTAGTATCCATATGGATTAGTTCATAATCATTATTTGTAACAAGATGGTAAGTTAATTTGTACATTGTATATAAATTTTCCAGATACATTTATTCACCTTCCTTCCTTTTATGATATCAAAATAAAGTTATAAAAAGAAGCTTAAACAGACTTGAGTATAATACATTCTCCTCCATAATCAGATAAAAAAAGAAGTTGTAACCATGACAACTTCTTTCCAGATTAATTATTATTTATTTATATCTTCGCTGAATAAACTCGGTAATACTTTCGAACGCATTTGGGGCATATTCATTGATATTCGTACTGCATACCTACGTAATACAGGAACTGCTAGAATGGCATTTAGTATTCGATATCTCCACTTGTAAATAGATAGTATTGAAGCAAAAATTATCAATAATTGATAAAAACTTTTCATTTTATAACACCTTCTTTATTCGCTTTATGGTGTTATTAGTTTTTGAAGCAATCTTTTATTTATTCATATGTTTATCATCCCAAAATATGTTCTCCGTTCAAAACAACAAACCCTCTCATCCCGTTATGGATAAGAGGGTTAATTACATCCGAAAAATTATTTTGTTTCACGGTGTAATGTGTGTTTTTTAAGACGTGGGCAATATTTCATAAGCTCGATACGCTCAGGATTTGTACGTTTGTTTTTTGTTGTAATATAATTACGGTCACCTGTTTCAGTACAAGCTAAAGTAATGTTTACGCGCATGATTTTCCCTCCAAACTATAAAAAGCTAGCCAAAATTAATTAGAATACTTAGGCTACGTCATCATTTATGGCGATAGTCTTCGTACTCTTGACAGAAAAGAAGTAGAATACTTCCAACCTGCGAACATATTCGCTTCAGACTTAAATAATAATATCAGAATTTCCTCATTCTATCAAGAACAAATGGAAAAAACTTAAAGTTTTCATGAAAGGAATTCTATGTTATAAATATATATGGACAAAAAATGCCGAAAGTTCCCGTATTATATATTAGATTTTTTTAGGGATAAGGAGGAATACGCATGCTTTATGCTGCTATTGCAATTGTACTTGTTGGAGTTGTTCTATTTGCTTTGTCATTTTTCATGAATGATAGATTGGAAGACTTGGAAAGCCAAGTGGAACAATTATCCATTACAACTATGCAAGATACATATCAGATGAAGAAAAAAATTAAAGTGTTAGAAGAAGAATTAGTTCCTGATGATCTTGCGAATGACATGCTAGTTAATAAATAATAGTTAAAAGAGGAGAAACACATGAAACAACTCGTACGATATTTCTCATTAGGATTAATCACAGCTGGAATAGTCATGTTAGTAGGAGTCTATTTTACTGAAAAGAACAATGCAGAAGAATTATCAGTAGATCAAATGATTCCTAGGCTCGAGGACGAAGGTTACCATGTACTTGATAATAAAGAATATATTTCCATGACGATAAATACGGGCGAAGACAAAGAATTAGAAAAAGAAACTCAAGAAGAAGAGGATAAGAAAGAAGATTCCGAAGCTCCAGAATTAGATAAGGGTGATCAGGACGAAAAAGAAGATAGTAAAGAAGAATCCAAAGAAGAGGATAAGAAAGAAGAACAAGAAGAAAGTGCAAAGACTGTTGTGATTAACGTAGAGTCGGGTATGCACACTTCTTCTATTAGTGACTTGCTGGAAGAAAATAAAATCATTAAAGAATCCTCAGAATTTAATGAATATCTAATTGATAATGACTATCATCTGAAAGTACAGCTTGGGGAAGTTGAAGTTTCGAGTGATATGAGCTTCTATGAACTTGCAGAAGCATTGACTAATTAAATAGGAATGAGCAGTTATAATGTAAACTGCTCATTCTTTTTTTATTTAAACTTTTGAGACATCCAATTTAATTTAAGTTATAGTTTTCTCCCCTAACTAAATAAAGAATGCTCTCCCCAATATTTGTGATATGGTCAGCAAACCTTTCAAGATATCTTGCAATAAATGCCACTTGCATTACATATTGGATTTTATCAGGATTTGTAGCTGTTTCTCCCAATAATTCACTAACCATATCTTTATACAATTTGTCTACTTTATCGTCCATTCCACCTAATTTCTTAGCTATGATGATATCTTCCTGTTCAAACGCAATAATGGCTTGCTGTAACATCTCCATAATTAGCTCTTGCATTTTATGAATTCCGTCTGGAATAGCAATGTAAGTCTCTCCTAATTGAATGGTTGACTGAGCTATGTTTTTAGCATTATCAGCCATTCTTTCAATATCTGTCACAATTCTTAACGCCATTATTGTTCTTCGTAAATCTGTAGCAACCGGCTGTTGTTTTGCTATTAATAAAACGGTTTGATCATTTATTTCTAATTCCCCACGATCAATTTGTATATCCTCATCAATGACTTTCCTTGCTTTCTCTAAATCCTGGGTAAATAAAGCATCTATTGCTTCATTTAAAGCTTGACCAGATAACTCCGCCAGTTTAATAATCCGCTTATTTAATTCTTCTAATTCATTATTGAATTGATTACGTGTCGTTACCATCTCCTGATCACATCTCCTTACTTACTGTTAATACAAAAAAACTAATATAGTTTACTAAGGTAATTATATCGAATAATTATTAATGTAGTGTTAAGACTGAGTAAAATATGTATATATACTCATATTCCATAGAGAGGCATATTCCTCGGACTGGGTTAATTAAAGCTAACTGGGAGATTTAGAGTTCATAGAAAGTACAACATAGTGAAACACTCCTATTGTAGTGTCCTTCCTGCCATTAAAAAGACAATAACGCAAAGGTAAAAAAATCCTTTGCGTTTCCTTCTGTCAAAATTCCATAGTTATATTATTGTTAAGTAATAAAGATGTTTATTAGAACCAAATCGATTCATTTGATAAATTCAGAGCTTTTGCTTATGCTAATTATTCTAATTTTCATCTACATCTCTTTTTTTCATTTCAAAATACGTATCCAATATTCTTTCCCCTATTAAATTATTGATAGGGTGTTGTTTTTTTATATTTGCTCCCATGTTGGGAACCACAATTGCAAAAGCTACTTCAGGGTCATTGAATGGTGCATATCCAACTAATGTGCGATTCTCCGTCTTATGCAATGATCCATCATTTGGATTAAAATAGTCACTTTGAGCAGTACCCGTTTTTCCGGCAGGTTTATATTTCTTATCAGCAAAGTATTTAGAAGCAGTTCCTCGGGATTCTTGAAATACCCTTCGAAAACCTTCCTGGACTCTTTCTATATGATTCATATCAATCTTGTTTAATACAGAAGTGTTAACCGTGCGTGAAATCGATCCTGGTTTATCTTCTGTAACATTATGATTACGGATTTCCTTAACGAAATAAGGTTTCACTCGATATCCACCATTAGCGATAGTAGATATATATTGCACCAATTGCATCGTTGTATAGGTATCATATTGCCCGATTGCAAAATCCATTAAATTACCCGCCTTTGGTTCTGTGCCAACAAATCCAGTAGCTTCATATGGGTAATCAATACCTGTTTCTATACCAAGCCCAAATTGCGAGAAGTATTTGCGAAATGTTTGAAAAGCAAGGTGATTGATGGAAACGGTACTTCCATTTGGAAATGGGTACCGATACTCTCCACCCATTCTGAGTGCAATGTAGAACATATATACGTTAGATGATAATTTTAAAGCATCATAATCATTGACTAATCCTAAATTGCTATAAGAAGATTTTTCTGGGGTACCTGCTATTTTGATTGGTCTATCATAGAAACTCTGTCCAGGTTTGATAACACCAGAATCATAACCAGCCAGCACAGTTGCTCCTTTGATTGCAGAACCCGGCCTATGCGCATCATATAACGTACGAAATGCCTCATTACTAAACTCATTCTTATCCCGAAGATACCGTTGACCTGACACCGCTAGTATTTCACCTGTCTTTGGATTAACCACCACAACTAGAGCATCCGTTAAGAATCGATTTGCGTAAGGGTGTTTATTAATAGCAGTCAACAATTCCTCTTGTACGATGTTATCAACTGCTTCTTGAAATTTAATATCAATAGTTAGAACTAAATCCTTTCCATGATATCCTTCTACCACAGTATCTGAGCCTATTACTACACCATCTTTTGTTGTAGTGTACTGTTTTTGCTCTTTTCTACCTCTTAATACCTCTTCATAATAGTCCTCTAATCCGCTTGTTCCAACTCGGTCATTTCTACTATAACCTCTAGTAAGATAATACTCTTCATTCTCAGCAGGGATTCCCTCTTCCTGTGTTGTAATCGAACCTAATAAACTTCGTAAAGTATCTCTATATGGGTAACCGCGATTCCAGTCAGTTGTTGCATTAATACCTGGTAGTTCATTTAAATGCTCTGATACTTTAGCATATTCTTCAGCTGTAACACCTTTATTTTTTACAATTTGGGGTGTTAAGGAGTAAGCCTTATCCAATTCTTTTTTAATAGCAATAATTTCTTTTTCCTGTAAAGTAAGACTGTTTATTTCTTCAGTTGTTATTAAATCCAATGTTTTGTTATATGCTTCTACATTACTTAATTTTTCCCGCTCATCATCCGGTAATCTGCTATCAGCTTCATCTTTATTTTCTAAATACCAATACTCTTTTAGATTTCTTTCTGACAATTCACTGTCATAGTATGTCTCTGGATTGCTTTCTTCTACCGGAACCATAGATATGAATCTAGACAATTTCTTTGCTATATCTAAACGTTCTTTTGCTTGTACCCCCTTCTCTGGCGTGTAGGTAATTGAATATACCGGTTCATTATCTACAATTACAATGTTATTACTGTCATAAATTTTCCCTCGGGGCACTGGGATACTGCTAGTATCCAATCTAGTTCTTTCGATTTCTTTTTGGAAATTACTCCCATTTAGTATTTGTACAACCCCTAACTGAAGTATAAGTATAGAGAATAGCAGGAAAACAACAAAAAACAATACATTTATTCGGAATGGCAGTTGTGACTTTTTTTTCTTTCTTGATTTTTCGGTCATAGCCAACGCTCCCAAAAATTTGTCAAATTATTTTTATAAAGTCATAATCCCACTATCGATTTTTTTCATCTGTAATCTGATCTTTCATCAATACTTCTTTATGCTGGGTACTGCCTAAATAAATATTTCTTACAAAGAAATAGATAAACAAGTGACCTGCCCCAAAGATAACTAAAATAATTGGAATTACTTTTTCTGCCTCAAATAACAAAATAGAAATTAGAAAAACAACCACAGATACAATCCTTCCACTATTTAGAAACAGTTCTCGGACAACAATGTATTCAATACGCAATTCTCCTGCTTTCCATGCTTTACCTATAACATCATAGGTTAACGAAACATAAGGTACATTTATAATTGGATAAGCAATCCCTATTACGACAGCATATACGATCAATAGAAAATAACTTACGTCAAATAATATAATGAAAATGGAAACATATAATAAACTGGCCCCTAACAAGATAGCTTTTTTCCTAAAAGAAGGTTTAATAAACCTTGTTACAATAAAATACAATACAGCAGATAGTCCTGAAAGAAATAAATTAAAAGTACCTAATGCAAATTCACTTTGAGTGACAATAAATACCCAAATGGAAATAACAAAAACAAACACACCTTCTCGGATCCCTTGAAAAAAATGAGCATTAAGTACCCTGCTCCAATTTTTATTTTGACGTTTTTCATGCAAAATACGTTTAAAATGGAAATTCCCTTTTGCACTGCGACGTCGTAAAAAGAAACTAGCAGCGACGGCACATATGAATAGAACAAATGAAATGGTAAAAATAGTTGTGTAACCTACACCGGTAGACATACGAGAAATGATAATACCTGCAAGAAGCGGACCTATCATTCCACCTAAAGATTGAAGTACTCCCAAAAAACCATTAAAGAAATCTCTTGTATCTGGTTCAGTTATTTCAAACGTTAACACATTAAATGCAAGCCAATAGAAGCCATATCCAATACCAAGTAAGCATCCTAACATAAAATTAAAGGTAGATGCCTTTTCACCAATAATTAATACTGATAAGAAAAACAAAGACAAAAAGATAACTCCTAATCTCAATACAATAATACGGTCAATCTTTTTAGCCAGTCTTCCTGCTAATACAAACGTCATCGCTTGAAAAAGATTAATTCCCAGATTATAAACAGCTATCGTTACATAATCTCCAGACTGTCTCCATAAATAAATATTAACAAAAGTGTTAGAAAGAAAAATCCCAAGTGAATACAGTCCACCAATAAGTAACAATAATAATAGGTCGCGATTGATGTCTATTTTATTTTCAAATGCCTGCAGTATTTTTAACATATCTAACTACTCCTTTAAGTCTTTTCTTAGTGTGAACGAAAGAGAGTTAGATATGCAAAAAAACACGTGGGTTAAACCCACGTGTTTTTATAATTAAAAATAACTTATTTAGCTTCGTTATAGTTTTTTGCAACTTCGTCCCAGTTAACCACATTCCAGAAAGCTGAAAGGTATTCAGGGCGTCTGTTTTGATATTTTAAGTAATATGCATGTTCCCAAACATCCACACCCAACACTGGTGTTTTACCTTCCATTAAGGGAGAATCTTGGTTTGGAGTGCTTGTTACTTCAAGTTCACCATTATTAACGACTAACCAAGCCCAACCTGATCCAAAGCGAGTTTTTGCTGCTGTTTCAAATTCTTCTTTAAATTTATCAAAGCTGCCGAATTTTGCATTGATTTTATCAGCTAATTCTCCAGTTGGCTCCCCACCACCGTTAGGAGATAGTACTTTCCAGAAAAGACTATGGTTAGCATGTCCACCACCATTATTACGTACAGCAGTACGTTTTGCTTCAGGAACTGCATCTAAATTACTAACTAATTCTTCTACAGATTTACCTTCTAATTCTGAAAGTCCTTCCACAGCACCATTTAGATTTGTAACATATGTGTTATGGTGTTTCGTATGATGAATTGTCATTGTTTCTTTATCGATTGTTGGTTCTAATGCATCGTATGCATATGGTAATTCTGGTAATTCAAATTTTGCCATGAATATCTTCCTCCTTAAAATAAAAATGGTTAAATAAGGATTTTCACCCTATAATTAGAAGATTATCATTGCTTTCCAATACTTGCAAACATTTTGCACGTATTTTCTTTTATAACTCATTTTTTAACTAGTTTTTGATGGGTGGCTACTAATATAATGTTGTCTTTTTACTGGTTATGACGCATTTTGTATGAAATTCAGTATTGTGCGAAACAAATCGTTCCGGAAACACACTTCGCTTTTCGCGGGCGGCTGGTGAGCCTCCTCGTGCTATCGCACTGTGGGGTCTCACCGATGCCTTTCCTCCCGCAGAAGTCTTCGTGTGTTTCCTCCACTAAGTCCCAGCTCTTCTTGATTTTAAATAGAATAATTATATTTACAATGAACAACTTGCCCAAACGTATCATTAAGGACTATAACTTTTTAAATATAGAGGATGTAACATAGCGTAGGCAAAATACGGAGACAGAATAAATGGAAATTTTCTTCGTGCGATGTAATGTTGCCGAAGCCTTCCTTGTCCTGTGGGATTAGCACGATTCCGTAGACCCCGCAGGAAGTGGTTTTCTTCCGAGGGGGCTGAGGCCGTTCCCACGGAAAGCGTAGTATTCTGCCGAAGCGAATGTAATCTCTTAATAATCATTAATCCGAGCGAGAGCATAACAAAAAGAGTTTTCATTACGTCGTAGTTCGAATCAACTCCTACATAAAAGGAGCCAAACTTAAGAAAATAACCTTTTACAGACATTATAAAAAGAACAAGTGTATAACTTGTTCTTTAGAGAGTGGCTCGGGACGGAATCGAACCGCCGACACAAGGATTTTCAGTCCTCTGCTCTACCGACTGAGCTACCAAGCCGTGTTATTGTTTTATTTTCCTAATATATGTATGGAGGAGGTAGAGGGATTCGAACCCCCGCGCGGTTTGACCCGCCTGTCGGTTTTCAAGACCGATCCCTTCAGCCAGACTTGGGTATACCTCCAAGGCTAAAAAAATGGTGGACCCTGCAGGACTCGAACCTGCGACCGATCGGTTATGAGCCGATAGCTCTAACCAACTGAGCTAAGGGTCCGTATGTATATTATATGGGGCGACCGGTGGGAATCGAACCCACGAATGCCGGAGCCACAATCCGGTGCGTTAACCACTTCGCCACGACCGCCGTCTTATGGCTTAAAATTGATTATATGGTAGCGGCGGAGGGGATCGAACCCACGACCTCACGGGTATGAACCGTACGCTCTCGCCAGCTGAGCTACGCCGCCATTGGCTCCACAGGTAGGATTCGAACCTACGACCGATCGGTTAACAGCCGATTGCTCTACCACTGAGCTACTGTGGAATAATTTATTCATAACAAACAATTACAGTAACGAAATATAATTTACCATGTTTCTTCTTCGCTGTCAACAACAATCTTAAAATTTCTCTCTGAAACGACAATATTTATAATAGCACTTTTAGAATAAACTTTCAATAGAAAAGCAAGAAAAAGAGGAAGAAAAATTACTTCCTCTATTCTTAGTTTATTCTCCTAAAACATCTTCTGCTATATTCACAGCATGATCACCAATACGCTCTAAATTACTAATAATATCGACAAATACAATTCCTGCAGGTCCACTGCAATGTCCCTCATTCATACGAATGATATGCTTTTTACGATAGTCTCTTTCCATTTTATCGATTTGTTCTTCTTTTTGCACGACTTCAAGTGCTTTTTCTCTACTTGACTCTTCTAATGCATTAACAGCTTGCTTCACAGTCATTAGTGTAAGGTCAAACATATTATTCAAATCTTCCAATGCACTTTCAGTTAAATGAACCTTATTTGAAATTTTATAATCAACTAATTCGATAATATTCTCAAAATGATCGCCAATTCTTTCTATATCACGTACCGTATCCATTAAGGCCGTGTGTTTGGCACTTTCTACTTCACTTAGTGATTCTCCAGAAATATTTACTAGGTAATCAGTGATTTTACGATCCAAATTGTTTAGGGCACCCTCAATCTGCATTGCAATTTCTGAGTGCTTTTGAGCATTTGTTGTTAAATATAAATTGGTCTCTTCCAACCCTTTATAAGCATATTCGCCCATTCTTACTACTTCTGACCTTGATTGTTCCAATGCTAATGATGATGACCTTTGTATAAAAATAGGATCTAGATGTTGAGGTTTATACTCGATTATTGAATCTTCACCTGGAATAGCCTTTGTTACAATCCATGCTAAACCTGCAATAAACGGAAATTGTATTACGGTATTTAAGATATTAAAGCTACCATGAGCGAACGCAATCGTCATCTCAGGATTTAAATTAAATTGGCCTTGTAACCACAGGACATACTGTGTGAATATACCTAACAGGATTAAAAATACGGTACTACCCAACATATTAAAAATAACGTGTGTTAGAGCTGCACGTTTTGCTGCAATCGTTGCTCCTATTGATGCTAAGATTGCAGTGATTGTTGTCCCTAAATTATCTCCAAATAATACCGGAAGGGCCGCATCTAAGGCTATTGCACCTTCAGAATACAGTCCTTGAAGTATACCTATAGTAGCACTTGAACTTTGAACAATCAGCGTAAATAGAGTCCCGATAACTACACCTAGTATAGGATTATCACTCATACTAATCGTTAAATCTTGAAAGACTTGCAAGGAACGTAATGGTTTCATTCCTGCACTCATTAATTCTAAACCGAAAAATAGAGAACCAAAACCAAATACTGTATATCCAGCAGCAGTAACTTTAGGGTTCTTAAAAAAGAAAATTAAAAACGCACCAGCTGCTATGATGGGAAGCGCATATGCACCTAAATCAATACCAATAATAAATGCTGTAACAGTGGTACCTATATTTGCACCCATAATAACCCCGATAGCTTGCCTTAATGTCATGAAACCTGCATTTACCAAACCTACTGTTAGTACTGTTGTACCAGAACTACTCTGTATAAGAATGGTAACTATTATACCTGCTAGTACTCCTAGAAAAGGATTACTCGTAAATCTATCCAAAATGTCTCTTAAACGGTCTCCAGCAGATCTTTGAAGACCATCTCCCATAAATTTAATCCCTAATAAGAAAATACCTAAACCGCCGAAAAAGTCGAATAACAACGCTTGTATATCTATTTCCAATTCTTAAACATCCCTTCATCCAGTTGTATGTAATACTGTGTGCCCTTATCCATATTAAAGATAGGTAAAGTTATTGTAAAGGTAATCCGACAATAATTTACATTAAATTTACAATTCATTTAAGTCGTTGGCCTAATGAACGTAGTACTTTTAGTTATTTCCCATTCTTAATATTATATGATGATATTAAAAAACGACTTGGATTATAAACCCAGGTCGTTTTTGATTATTTTTTCACTTCTACCAGAATTTTCGTTCCATCCACTTGGACAACTCGTATTTCTGTATTTTTCTCTATCCACTGCCCGTTAGAAACAGCACTATAGTCTTTATTATTTATTTTAATGGTACCGACCGGTCGTAGGTCAGTCATGGTAATTCCCGATTCACCTTTCAGTTTCTCGTAATCAGCATTTATAGAATTATACCCCGCTTCACTCGTTAATTGGTCTTTTAACGTAAGTTTATTCCACATATTTCTTTTCTTAAAGACCTTCAGGAAGATAAGTGAACCCGCTGCTCCAAAAATCACACCTAGTACAGAGTACAATCCAGCACTAAATGAAGGCGCAACAAGCGCTACGGAAAATAGCATAATGGCTAAGCCAATAGTTGCAAGAGTTCCATCATTAATAACTTTTCCATCAATAATAATAAGTAATAATCCAATAAAATATAAAATAAGCATAAGAATTAAGGAGCTTGTTTCCGTCGCATAAGCACCAAAATAGACACTAATAAACCCTATTCCTAAGATTCCAAAAACACCTTTAGCATTTACTAAAACTTCACCAATTAAAAATAACGTACCTAGTCCGGTTATTATTAATCCAATCCATTCTATATCAAACATTTCCAAAGCAATTCCTCCCCTCCATTATTTATACGGATTTGCTTAAAATAGGTTTCATAAAAGGAGAATATTATGGAATACATAAAAAGATTCTTTCTCTATACCTTCATTATACTGTTAGTTGCAAGTATTTTTAAAGACTTATCTTTAGGTACAATAATAAAAGAAGAAGATAGTCCTCCTGATATACCCACTGTTGTTAGTAACAGCAACTATTCCGTACAAAAGGTTAAGATTTCTTCGGGGGATACAGTTCTATCCATTGTAGAAGAAATAAATTCACAAAAAATTCATGAAATAGAAATACAACAAATTTTATCTGACTTTAATGAGCTAAACCCAAGTGTTAATCCATACCAATTACAACCAAACAGTTTTTACTATTTCCCTGATTATAATAAAAACGGAGACTGAACTAAATTCAGTCTCCGCTAAGAAATGAATATTAATTTGCTAAACGAAAGGGAGTATAAACACTGTAATTAAAATGGAGATTGCCCCAGCTGCTATTGCAATATTACCTAAAGTTTCTGCTCCACGACTCCGAGAGACAAATCCTAAGATAATACCTGCTGCACCTAATACTATTGGCCACATAAAGAATGAAATAATCGAGAGAGCAAGACCTATCCAGCCAAACATACTATTCACTTCGCCGTCTGTATCTGCTCCATCTCGAACTTGATAATCATCTGCAGTAAATTCAGCAGCATACTCTTCATTTCTTGAACTATCAGGCTCAATGCCAACAAAATCCTGATTCTTTACTTCTTCCCCGTAATTCTCTCCATGTCTTGGCGCATTTTGAACATCATCATTAGTGTTTTTATATTCATCCATACCGTTTTTGACCTCCTTTTTTTGTGAGGTGCAGTTATAGTGTATGGAATATCGCTGGTTATATAATGTTATTTTGTGGAAGAACACCTGGAAACAAAAAAGGAGATGGAACAAGTTTACTTCTAAGAAGGGGTTGCATATAGTATTAGAAATGTAAAAAGGTGCTTTTTCTTATTTATGCAAAAAATCCTTATAAGGAGTTTTTTCAATGTCGATTTTCATCAAGGAGTTAGTAAGAAAAAAACTAAAACAGATTTCGTCAGAAGAACTTATGTTTTATAGTAAACAGTATGGGTTCTCTTTATCTAAACATCAAGCTATGCAGATTTCGAATTATTTAAATCAAAATTCATCTGTCGACCCCTTCAAGTTTAATGACCGTGAAAAAATGCTACGCGAATTAGCACGAATCACAGATATAGAAACTGCTCAGCAGGCGAGAAAACTTTTAGATGAAGTAATTAAATCATATGGGTTAGAACATCTTTTTGAATAAGGCTCATTTCGTATACTTTGCTGCTTTTTAAATCTCATAGTTAATTAAAAACGCCTCAATCTTTTAGATAACCGCCTCGAATATGAAAAGAAGGAGAACATAAAATATACGTTCTCCCTCTTATATTATAATAATTTCCACTAGTGCAAACTTGTACAAAATGCGTTTCAGAAAACAGCCTTTGTTCATAATTGTGGATCACTGATTTAAAATTTTCTCTTTCAAATCTTCATCAAAATGACCATTTTGTATCATTTCAATTTCAAATTTGTATGGCGCCTTTTTATTCTTTTTATCTTCTCCAACATAAGGAGTTTCAAGTATTTTTGGAAGCGTCTCTAACTGTGGATGGTGAATAACATGATGGAGAGCACTAAATCCGATATGACCAAAGCCAATATTCTCATGTCTGTCTTTATGTGATCCGCGCTCATTTTTGCTGTCATTTACATGGACAACCTTTATACGCTCAATACCTATGATCTTGTCAAATTCATTTAAAACACCATCAAAGTCATTAACAACATCATATCCTGCATCATGTATATGACATGTATCTAAACACACTGATAATTTTTCATTTAATGAAACACCATCAATAATTTTTGCTATTTCTTCAAAGGTTCTCCCAATTTCAGATCCTTTACCCGCCATAGTTTCAAGAGCAATTTGTACGTCCTTTTCTTTATCTAAAACCTCATTTAAACCTTCAATAATTTTCTTAATTCCCTCTTCAGGACCCGCACCAACGTGTGCCCCCGGATGAAGAACAATCTGCTTTGCCCCTATTGCCTCTGTCCGTTCAATTTCACTTCTTAAAAAATTGACGCCAAGTTCAAAGGTAGCTGGTTTGGTTGTGTTGCCAATGTTGATGATATATGGAGCATGTACGACAATATCAGATAAACCATTTTGTCTCATATGTTCAATTCCAGCTTCTATATTTAGCTCCTCCACAGGCTTTCTTCTTGTGTTTTGTGGTGCTCCAGTATAAATCATAAATGTGTTTGCACCGTAGCCCACCGCTTCTTCACTCGAACCTAATAGCATTTTTTTTCCACTCATGGATACGTGTGATCCTATTTTTATCATATTAAACCTCTCCCTTTCTGTAATTCTTAGTGATCTAATACAACTATCCTGTTATTTCTTATATTTTGATTTTTTTGCGAGTTGTTTTTTTATCGATTCTTGTTGTTTTTTCATTTTTTTCTTATATCCTGGTTTAACTTTCTGTTTCTTCCTAACCTGTTTCCATGCCTCTTTTTCCAATTCCGTTGTGATTTTAGTTCTTAAATGACGCTCATTCCATGGTTTAGCCTCTTTCCACTCACCATTTTTTACATCTACATACGTAAACTGCAGACCTTTCTCTTCTAATTTTTGAACAAGTTTTAAATCTTCTTCTCGGTAAAGGCTAATTGCTGTTCCTTCCAAACCAGCTCTAGCTGTTCTCCCCACACGGTGAATATAAAACTCTTCTTCTTTCGGTATTTGAGCATTAATAACATGGCTGACTCCTTTTATATCAATACCTCTAGCAGCTAAATCAGTAGCAACCACGTATTGATAGCGTAAGTTTTGAATGTCTTTTAAAACACGTTTACGCTCCCTAGGTGTTAAACCACCATGGATTATACCGACCTCCAAGCCTTTTTCCTGTAAAGAAGATGCCAATTCATCTGCTTGTTTCTTACCATTGGTGAATATTATTGCTAAATAGGGATTTATTGCCTTAGATATGTCTACGATTATATCTGCTTCCTGACGATGCTTCACAGCAATTAGGAGATGTTCCATCGTCTCAGGTGAAAAATGATCATCTATTTTTACATACTCCGGATTCTCTAAATATTTCTTAAAGAATTGTTGTAGCCTTTGTGGAATTGTAGCTGAAAACACTAATAACTGAATATCTCTTTGAGAACGTAATAGCAATTGATCCACTTCATTAATAAATCCAAGGTCTAACATTAAATCAGCTTCATCAATAACAAATGACTTGGCTGAATAAATGGATAACGCTTCTTCGCTTACTAAATCTAAAATTCTTCCAGGTGTTCCAACCACTATATGGGGAGGTCGTTTAAGTTTTTCCATCATCTTTTGTTTATCTGTACCACCAACTAAAAGTTTTGTAATCCATTCTTCTTCCTTGTTCGCAAAAGTTATGATTTTGCGAACTTCATCATAAATTTGCATGGCAAGCTCTCTAGTAGGTGCCGTAATAACAAATTGAACTTCTCTTTTAGTTGTATCCATTTTATTTAACAAAGGAAGTAGATAAGCATGTGTTTTCCCAGAACCAGTTCTAGATTGACCAATAACACTCTTTCCTTTTAAAATCATTGGTATTACTTTTTCCTGTATTTCTGTTGGTTTTTTAAACTTTAATTTTTCTACGGCATTAAGCATAACAGGTTGTAACTGAAATTGCTTAAATTGATTCTCATTCATACATGTAAAACTCCTTTTAGGTAGTTGTGATTAAATAAATTGGAAAGGATCTGTATTTGTATCCGAGACTATTATGTCCAACGATTCTTCTTCGAGTGTGTCTTTTAAATAAGTAGCTGTAGCTTCTTTCATTACCTTTTCTATATAGTGTCCAGCATCGATAACAGCTAATCCCATTTGCCATGCATCTTGTGCCATATGGAAGGACATATCGCCTGTGATATATACATCCGCACCTTTATGTTTTGCTTGATGAATATACTTTTCTCCACTTCCACCAAGAATAGCTACTCTACTAACTTTTTTGTTTAGGTCACCCGTCACTCTGACAGATTCCATATCAAATGCATTTTTCACGTGTTCACAAAAATCCTCGAGTTTCATTTTCTCTTGAAGTATTCCAACACGACCTAAACCAAATTTTTCTCCGCTATTTATTAATGGATATATATCATATGCAGGCTCCTCATATGGATGAGCTGCTAACATAGCTTTTATTACTAATTCTAACCTATTTTCAGGTACAATTGTCTCGATTCGTTGTTCCGCAACATATTCCAATTTACCCTTTTCCCCGATAAATGGTTCTGTTCCTTCTAAAGGCTTAAACGTACCCTGTCCTTCCGTTTGAAAGGTACAATGACTATAATTACCGATATGTCCTGCTCCACTTTCTGAGAGCCCATTTCTAACTGTTTCTACATGAGTCTTTGGAACATATACGGCTAATTTATATAGTTTTAATGAAGAAGATTCAATTAAAATATTTGATTCATTTATCCCAAGCGAACGACATATCATATCATTCACCCCACCAGCTGCTATATCCAGATTCGTATGCGCAGCATAAACTGTTATTTGGTTTTCTATTAATTTTCGAATTACTTTTCCCTTAGGAGTATCAAAATTTACTTCTTTCATTGGCTTGAATAATAATGGGTGATGCGCAATTATCAGATCCACCTTTTTCTGAATTGCTTCATCTACAACCGATTCAAGTACATCTAATGTAACCATAATCTTTTTTACCTTGTTATTATAAGAGCCAACCTGTAAACCTACATTGTCCCAGTCATATGCTAAAGATTTTGGTGCCCACCTCTCCATCATTTTAAAAATATCAGAATTAGTACATGAATTTTTCATCTTGCAATACCTCCTCCATCCAAGACAACTCTTCTTCAAACTGTATTATCTTTTCCTTATTTTCCACTTTTGCATTTTTCATTTGGTTAATTACCCGTTGCAGTTTGTCGTGCTCATGTTTCCATTTTTCAAAAAAGTTTTTAGATTTATTCCGCAGTAGAACAGGCCCAAATAGTAACTCTTTATCTGTAGGAGCATTATCCACTGGTAAATGATTCATAATTTTGTCTGCAACAATTATTTCATATATGTGACCATTCTCTTTAACAATAGACTCATCTGATATAAAATAATGATTATCTCTCAACCATTTTCGCACGCTTTTTGCGTCAACATTAGGTTGAGCAATAATTCGTTCCATATTTTCTAATTTTGATTTTCCACCTGCCAAAATACTTTTAATCAGTGTTCCTCCCATTCCAGCTATAATAAGATGATCAAGCCCTTCATTAGGAGAAATTACCTCCAAACCATTCCCAAGACGTACATCAATAACACCTGATAGTTTATATGTATCAACGGTTTCTATGGCACTTTTAAAGGGACCTTTATTCACTTCTCCAGCAATGGCTCTAGCAGTATCATCATGCATGCACACATAACATGGCAAATAAGCATGATCTGAACCTATATCGGCAAAAAAAGCCCCTTTTTTTATGTAGGATGCTACGGTAGCTAATCTGGTAGAGAGAGTAATTGATTTAACCATTTCTAACTCCTTTACTATGTTTATTAACGTAAAATTGCGTTTGTATTCTATATTATATTTTTTTTAGAGCAAAAAGAAAAGCTTGCTGCTGTTCCGCAGAAAGCTTTTCTAACTATTATATACTATTGCTTTTCACTTAACCATTCAGAAAGGAGCTCTGCTTCTTCAGAGGCCATTTGAACTGCTGGCATTTGACCTTGCCCATTTTGAATAATTTGAGTAATATCTTCTGCACTTAATTTAGAACCAATAGTTGTTAAATCCGGACCCATTCCACCAGATAAGTCAGCACCATGACATGAAGAGCAATTTGCCGAAAAGATAGCTTCCGGATCTGTGGAAACTTCGCCTTCTTCAACAGCTTGTTCACCGCCACCTTCTTCAGCTTGCTGGATTGCATCTCGTTGTCCTACCCCTACAAAAGATATAATGATTACAGCTAGTACCCCTATTACAGCAATAATTGCATAAGGTATAATTGGGTTTTTTCTCATTACGTTTCCTCCTTATGTAATCCCCTTTACAATATTAAATATATTTCAAACTAACTATAATATAGTTTACTCGAAAATCAAATTAGTTTAAAGCATAAAGATGTGAAATTTTATAAAACTATGTAAAAAATGGCAAATAGTACACCAAATATACTGGTGTATTTTAAATATTTAATATGCATCCGCTCGCTAAGAAGTAACCACAGTACAAAGTTCAATAAAATAACTCCAAAGATTAAATAGTTGTTATTGCTAAATAAATTTACGATAAAAAGCGAGAACAAAAGTACTAAAGATAGCGTGATAATAAGGCTAATATGATATATGGTGCTTGAATACCTCTTCCAATAAATATAGCTCCAAATGGAGTAACAAATAAAAAGACTTAATATACCTAGTTGCAAAAGCTCTGGAAATTTCGTAAAATATACCACAAGGAAAGAAAACGGTAACAACACTACCAATAATAATATTTGAATAATAATATTTACTTTCCTTACACTTCTTTTCTTGTTTGTTGGTTCTCCTTCACCGTTCGTATATAAGGCAAGAAGGAAATCACAATATTGTTCTGGAAGTAATTTATGGTCTTTCCAATATTCAATCTCTTTTACAATAGTAGCAATGCGATTATCGGACATTTTATATTCACCCCAGTACAGCCTGCTTGCTGCAAAAAAACAAATAGAAGAGTCATTGATAACATATACTGCTCTCAATGACTGCAACTAATTAATCCATAAAGTCTTTTAATCGTTTACTGCGACTAGGATGTCTTAATTTACGAAGTGCTTTTGCTTCAATTTGACGAATTCTTTCTCTTGTTACACCGAAGACTTTACCAACTTCTTCTAGGGTTCTTGTACGACCGTCATCCAGGCCAAAACGTAAACGAAGAACATTCTCTTCTCTATCAGTAAGCGTATCAAGAACATCCTCTAGTTGTTCTTTCAACAATTCATATGCAGCATGATCAGATGGTGAAACAGCTTCTTGGTCTTCTATAAAATCTCCTAAGTGAGAGTCGTCTTCCTCTCCAATAGGTGTTTCAAGTGAAACAGGTTCCTGAGCAATTTTTAGAATTTCTCGGACCTTATCTGGAGCAAGTTCCATTTCTTCACCGATTTCTTCAGGTGTAGGTTCGCGCCCTAAGTCTTGTAGTAACGAGCGTTGAACTCGGATTAGTTTATTAATGGTCTCTACCATATGAACAGGTATTCGAATCGTTCTTGCTTGATCGGCAATTGCTCTCGTGATAGCTTGGCGAATCCACCAAGTTGCATAGGTACTGAATTTGAAACCTTTTCGATAATCAAATTTTTCAACGGCTTTTATTAGACCCATATTCCCTTCTTGAATTAAGTCAAGAAAGAGCATGCCACGACCAACGTATCGTTTTGCAATACTTACAACTAGTCTCAGGTTAGCTTCTGCTAAACGTCTTTTTGCTTCTTCATCGCCTTCTTCTATGCGAGTAGCAAGTTCAATTTCTTCTGCAGCAGATAGTAAGTTCACACGTCCAATTTCTTTTAAATACATTCTAACGGGGTCATTTATTTTTATCCCAAGAGGAACGCTCAAATCTTCTAAGTTAAATTCTTCCTCTTTAGCAATTTCTTTAATATTAGGGTCATCATCTGATTCACCTATAACTTCTACACCTTGTTCTTCTAAGTGTTCATAGAACTCATCCATTTGATCTGATTCAATTTCAAAGTTGGCTAAGCGATCAGCAATCTCTTCATATGCTAGTGTTCCACGCTTTTTGCCAGCTTCCACTAATGCTTCTTTTACCTGTTCTAATGTTTGTACGGTTTCTTTTGTATTAGTTTGTTTTTCATCAGCCATGAGTCCCCCTCCTTCCGAATTTGTCGAAATTTAATTTGTCTGCTTTAATTGCTTTTTAATTTCAATAATTTGCATAGCAATTTGTGCAGCTTTTAATGGGTCATTTTGCTGTTCTGCTAATTTCTGCTGTTCTTTTAATGCTTGAATACTGCTATAGTCATTTCGGTGTTCTTGAATAATACGAATATAATCATTTATTTCTTTGTCACTTATTTCTTCCAGAACAGGAAGCATAGCAATTTCTGTTACAATTTTCTTAAACTCAGGGTCTGTAAGCTTTTCAATGAATAAACTTACGTCAGGAGGATGTCCCTCTTCGTAAAAGGCATATAAATAAGTTGCGATAATTTTATGAGCATCCATATTAAACCCTGCACCTAGTTCATCTTGCACTTTTTCTGCAATCAGTGCATCCTGTAACATATAGGAAAGCAGCTTTCTTTCTGCATTTTGAAATGCAGGCAATAACTTTGAAGCTGAATGATTTCTATTTGTTCTCTTAGTATTTCTGTTCTGAATGGTATTATCCTTTTTCTGCGGTGAATATCCTTGGTTGCTTCTTAATTTTTCAATTTCTTCAGTAAGCGACTGCATTGAAATATTATATTCTTTATGAATTTCGCTTAAATAATATTCCCTTTCGACAGAACTATCAATTTGTGCAAGTTCTTTTAGGATATTTTCTATATATTGAATACGATCCCCTTCAAGAGTAAGGTTGTAATCTTTTTTCAGATACCGCATATAAAAATGTATATAAGTATCCCCTGTAGAAAGAACTTCATTCCTAAAGGCGTCTCCACCATGAGCTTTGATAAAACTGTCTGGGTCTAGATCATCCTGCAAGTTTGCAATTTTCACTTGACAGCCTACCTTCCTTAACAGGTTAGCAGCCTTATATGTTGCTTCCAGACCAGCATTATCGCCATCATAGCAAATTACAACGGTGTCAACATAACGATTTAACAATTTCGCCTGATACTCTGTTAAAGCAGTTCCCAAAGTAGCTATAACATTATTTATTCCCGCCTGATAGGCAGATATAACATCCATATAGCCTTCAAATAATATTACTTCATTTTCTTTGCGAATATGTTTCTTTGCTAAATCAAAATTGTAAAGTATCTTTCCTTTTTGGAATAATTCACTTTCAGAACTATTTAAGTATTTGGGTTCCCCACCTGTTATGGTTCTTCCACCAAAAGCAATTGTTTTACCGATATGATTTCTGATTGGGAATATAATTCTTCCCCTAAATCGGTCAGTTACACTATTGTCATTTTGTAAAGAAAGTAAACCTGCTTTCACTAATAACGCTTGATTGAACCCTTTCTTTTTTAAAAATTCGGCAGTAAAATCCTTCACATTTGGAGCAAAACCTAATTGAAATTCATCAATGGCGTTGTCACTAATACCCCTATTTTTTAGATATTGGTACCCTTCTTTCCCATCCTTTGTAAATCTTAATAAGTGGTGATATAGTTTAGTTAACCATTCATAAGCGGATAACGTACTCTGATTCTCTTTAGAAAATGTGGAATCTTTGTCCTCATCAACATCTGGTATAGACAATCCGCTTCTTCCTGCCAAATACTTGATTGCTTCTACAAAAGATAAATTTTCCAATTCCATCATAAATGTAACAACATTGCCACCTTTTCCGCAGCCAAAACAGTGGAAAATCTGTTTCTCCTGTGTTACGGAAAAAGAAGGTGTCTTTTCACCATGGAATGGACAAAGCCCGAAATAATTTCTACCCTGTTTTTTTAATTGAACAAATTCACCTATAACATCCACAATATCATTGGATTTGCGTATCTCTTCTATAACTTCTTCAGGTATTTGATTGGCCATATAAACCACCATACTATATTATTCTTCATCATTTTAAATAATCCTTCATTTTTCGACATTTTTTTCTAAAAAAATCATTAGTTTTTTTATTTCGTCGCTTTTCTCCTTTTATAATTTTAATTCTTTTCCTCACGAAGAAATTTTTTCCTATTATTTAAATACATGAAGGACAAAATATTAAATTAAAGCTACTACAATTAGCTTTAATTACTATTTCTACAAGAAACTATTGGATTCCTTCTTTATTATGAATGTTTAATTTTTCAGAATATCCATTTATCAAGCATTTGTACTTATTATATATATCTTTACACAAATTATTATTATAATACAATCTGAGTAAAAATTCTATATAAAAGATTGAAATTTTTCCATAAAGAAGAAAAACATTCTACAGAAAGAATGTAGAATGCTCCACTTTAAAGTGATTCTCTTTTTACTTATGAATCATCTGTAAAATTACATTTGCCGTTTCTTCTACTGCTTTATTAGAAACATCAATTACTTTACAATCTATTCTATCCACTACTTTGTTGAAATAATCAAGTTCTTGATGAATTCTGTCTAAATTGGCATAGGTTGCTTGATTCCCAAGTCCTAAAGCTTTCAAACGCTCTTTTCTTATTTCATTTAGTTTCTCTGGTCTAATTCGCAATCCTATGCATTTACTAGGGTCAACTTCAAATAACTCTTCAGGTGGGTCAACTTCAGGCACAATGGGTACATTTGCAACCTTTATTCGCTTATGTGCAAGATATTGGGAGAGTGGGGTTTTTGAAGTACGAGAAACCCCAATTAAAATAATATCTGCTCTAGCTATGCCTCTTGGATCCCTTCCATCATCATATTTCACAGCGAACTCTATTGCTTCCACTCGCTTAAAGTAATCCTCATCAAGCTTATGTACTAACCCTGCTTCCATCCGAGGGGAAGTCTGGAATACTCTTTCCATTGCAGCAATCATTGGGCCCATAATATCAATAGCTTCCACTCGTAACTTACTTGCTTGTTTATTTATATATTCTCGCAACTCAGGATTAACAAGTGTAAATCCAATAATCCCTTGATTCTCTACAGCTAGCTGCAAGGATTCATCAATTGTTTCTTTATCTTCTACGTAAGGGATACGGAAAATTTTATAATTCTCACTATTAAACTGACTAAGCCCGGCTTTCACAACAAGTTCTGCCGTCTCCCCTACAGAATCTGAAAGAACATAAACAATACGTTCACTCATTCTTCTTCCCCCTCCATTCCATCTCAGTTAATGATATCTTATACATGACTTTCTATTGCTAGTTCAACAAAAACTCTTGTAATGGTTGTTTTTGTTATTCTTCCAACTACTGCTAATCCTTCATCCTTATCTTTGACAACCGGCAAACCATCAATTTGTTTATTAATTAGTTGTTGCGCAGCATCTAGCAATAAATCATCTTTTCTACATACAGTTATATTTGGCATTCTAGTCATAATGATATGTACAGCAATATTATTCAAGTCCTGCTGTCCCATACTAGCTCTTAACAAATCCTTTCGAGATAATACTCCAGTTAAACAAGCATGATCATTAACAACGAATAATGTTCCAACATCCTCTAAAAACATGGTAGAAATAGCATCATACACGGATACATCTTCTTTTACAACAATTGGAATTTGTTGAAAATCATGCACTTTATATTTTTTTATTTTTTCTGAGAGCAGTTCAGATCCAGTTTTTCCAGTAAAAAAATAACCTACACGAGGTCTTGCTTCCAGGAAACCAGCCATTGTTAAAATGGCTAAATCGGGTCTGAGTGTTGCTCTCGTTAAATTTAATTTCTCAGCTATATTTTCTCCGGTAATAGGACCATTTGCCTTTACAATTTCTATAATCTGATCTTGCCTTTTTGATAATTCCATCCTTTCACCGCCCACTAAATATGACATACTATTTAAATTTAATTATAAACCATTTAATTCAAAAAAGGAAATTATGTCATACTTTTATATTCATCAACACATCTGAAAGGATAATACCGTAACATTACTGATGTTGTTTCCATTCAATTAATGATAAGTCAGCAAATTCTTTAATAGACGCTGCAATAGTATTTAGTAAAGCCAAGCGATTATTCTTAATCTTTTCATCATTTGCCATAACCATAGTGTTGTCAAAAAAGTTATGTATCGGTTCAGCTAATTTACTTAAAATACTAAGTGATAGATCCGCATCTAGTTCCTTATTCGCTTTCTCATAATCAGGTACGATCTCCTGGAATGTGGAATATAGGATTTTTTCAGATTCGGTTTCAAAAAGAGTACTATTTATTTTCATCTCATCTGTTTTACCTGCTAAGTTTAAGACACGTACTAAAGCTTCCTGTATTGGTTTAAAAGCCGGTTCATTACGTTTCTGTGACAACAATGCAGCTTTCTTTTCTGTATAATCAAATACACCTATTTCCTTAGCTGTGACGGAATGAATTATGTCTGTTTCTATATCATCTTCCTTTAATAAGAAAGTAGTACGTAATTGGAAAAATTCGTTAAGTGCCTTGGTAATTGTAGCATTATCTTGTAGCTGAATATCTGTGTTTGCATATACTGATTTTACTATGTTTAAAATTGATTCTAGTGAAATACTCCATTTTTTATCACTAAGAATTCGTAATATACCAGTTGCTTGACGACGCAACCCATATGGATCTTGAGAGCCTGTCGGAACTAATCCAATAGAGATACATCCAACAATTGTATCTACCTTATCAGCAATACTTACAATTGAACCTGGAATAGAATCAGGCAAGTCACCATTTGCTTGTTTCGGTAAATAATGTTCCCGTATAGTTTTTGCCACATCTTGGTTTTCACCGAATAAAATAGCGTATTTTTCTCCAATTATTCCCTGAAGTTCAGTAAATTCATTCACCATATTTGTCATTAAATCAAATTTACTAATTTCAGCTGCTCGGATTGCATTTTTCGCTACCTTTTCCTCCACATCTAACATTTTACACAAATGGTTAGTTATCGTTACAACACGTGAAACTTTATCCGCATATGTTCCTAATTTTTCTTGGAAAACAACACGCTGTAATTTTTCTAAGTAGAAATCAATTGAGTTTTTCTGATCTTCTTCGTAGAAAAACTCAGCATCAGATAAACGTGCTCGAAGAACTTTCTCATTTCCTTTTGCAACATTCTCAATAGATTTATTATCTCCATTTCGCACACCAACAAATTTTGGTAGTAATTCTTCGTTTGTTGACATCGCAGGAAAATATCTTTGATGTTCTTTCATCGATGTTATTAAAACTTCGGAAGGTAGTTTTAAAAATTTCTTTTCAAAGGACCCGATGAAAACCGTTGGAAATTCAACTAAGTTTCGAACCTCATCTAAAAGATCTTCATCTACCGGGATAAGGAGATTTTCTTTTTCCTCCAAATCCTTTATTTGCTCTAGTATCATTTGTTCCCGTTCTTTAGAATCCACTATCACATATTCATTGCGTAGAGCAGCCCGGTATTCTAACGGATCATTTATAATCACTTCATTACCCAAGAAACGATGTCCATATGTTTTATTACTTGTCGATACAGAAGCAATTTCAAAGGGAACAACTTCCTTATCATATAAGGCTAGTAACCAACGAATAGGACGAGCATATCTCATTGTTTCTGTAGACCAGCGCATATTCTTACCAAATTGAATCGATTCAATAATTTCTTTAAAACCAGGAAGTAACTCACTTGACTTCTTACCCTCTATACGTTTTTTAACAAAAATATACCTCGTTCCTTTGATTTCTTTTGTATAAATGTCTTCAACTGACATCCCTTGTCCTTTGGTAAAACCTATGGCAGCTTTTGTCCAGTTTCCATTCTCATCTATAGCAATTTTTTCAGCTGGACCTTTTGCTTCTTCCTCTATGGTTTCTTGCACGTCCGCCATACCTCTAATTAAAACCGAAAGTCTTCTTGGTGTTGAAAAAGTCGTTACATCTTCAAAGGAGATTCTGGTTTCATTCAACCAAGTAATTGTTTTTTCTAGCAGTTGTTTCTCTGCATCATCTACAAACCGCGCAGGCAACTCTTCTAATCCTACTTCAAATAGAACATTCTTAGCCATTTATTTCTCCTCCTTCTTTAACATTGGGTATCCTAAGCGTTCACGTTCTGCAACATAAGCTTTCGCTATTCGCCTAGCTAGGTTTCTGATACGAGAAATATAACCGGTACGTTCTGTTACGGAAATAACCCCTTTTGCATCAAGCAGGTTAAATGTATGAGAACATTTCAACACATAATCATACGCTGGAAAAACAAGTCCTTTTTCCATTGTTGTTTTCGCTTCTTCTTCATACATAGTAAAGAGTTCAAATAACATTTCTGTATTCGATTCCTCAAAGGTATATTTTGAATGCTCTAATTCTGGCTGATAAAAAATATCGTGAACTGTTACCCCATTATTCCATTCTAATTCGAATACATTCTCTTTATCCTGAATGTATGATGCGAGACGTTCAATTCCATACGTTAACTCAACAGCCACTGGGTTTGCTTCCAAACCGCCAATTTGCTGGAAATAAGTAAATTGAGTAATTTCCATCCCGTCTAACCATACTTCCCATCCAAGTCCAGCTGCACCTAAAGTTGGGTTTTCCCAATTATCTTCCACAAAACGAATATCGTGTTTTAAAGGATCAATTCCTAGTTTCTTTAAAGAATCTAAATACAAGTCTTGAATATTGTCAGGTGATGGTTTCATAATTACTTGAAATTGGTGATGCTGATAGAGACGATTAGGATTTTCTCCATATCTTCCATCATCAGGTCTTCTGGATGGTTCAACATATGCTACATTCCAAGGCTCAGGTCCTAAACTGCGGAGCAAAGTCATTGGTGACATAGTCCCTGCTCCTTTTTCTACGTCATATGCTTGCAGTAAAATACAATTCTGTTCTGACCAATACTGTTGAAGCGTTAATATCATATTCTGGATATTCATTCGTTCTAACCTCCATTATTATTTAGTGCTTTTTAACTTCCTAGCATGTTGTATGGCTATATAGATAAAACGAGCCATCGACATTATACAGGTGGATAGGAGCACGAAACATTCGTAAATGTATGCGAGAGCCACACTGTTCTTAATTAAATTTAGCCGAAGTTTCTATCAAAATCATAAACAACACTTTTAATAAATCAGGACTAACAATAAAAGCCGTCCCTATGCCTGTGAACAGGCATAGGGACGGCTTTTACCGCGGTTCCACCCTATTTGCTCTAATTTTTTAGAGCCACTTTATCTAAATTGCTCTGGAGTGCCGTTCCTTGCTATCCTATTATCCAGCTCACACTATCCTGGACTCGCTTAAAATAGAATCAACAGCAAGTACTCTTCTCCTTCGTTGCAACTTAATATTCAATCAAATTATGTACAAATAATACTGTATCACATTCATTCTGTCAATTAAAGTCTATTTAAACATATCTAATTGATTTAGAAATTTCCTCGATTTAAGATAATAACCACCGTATCGATCATAATAAGTATCTAACAACTGTCTAAGAAGATTTTTATTTTCAGATTTTACGGATATAGAACCTACTCTTTCTAATCCAACTTCTGAAAAAATATACAGCAGTTTGACTAAAGTATTCGACAAAGAAACAGATTCTGTATCCAAGTGCATGCATCTTCTACAGAGTAACCCTCCTTCTGCAAAAGAAAAAGCAAAAGGACTTTCTTTCCTTCCGCACCTTACACAGTGTTCTACAGTAGGAGCAAAACCGCCTATTTTATATAATTTAAGTTCGTACATCATGACCGGTATATCTGCTTCATCCTTTTCTGAAACATAACGCATGGTTTGCTGTAGTTGGTCAAATGTATATAAAACTGGTTGTTTATCTTCAATTAATTTATCTGTGATTTCCATAAGGTACGCAGCATAGGCAGTTTTTATAATATCTTCACGAATGGTTCTATTGGAATCAATGATTTCTCCTTGTTGTATCGTACTTAAACCTTTATTTACATAAACAAAAAATTGAGCATAGATGAATGGCTGCGTAACTGCAGCCATTCGACTCTTTGGTTTCTTTGCCCCTCTAGCGAGTGCTGTAAACTTTCCAATTCTCTTACTGAAAATAGTTACTAATTTATGAGTTTCTCCATAGTCCTTTGTTTTCATTACTATACCGTCAATTTTTTCAAGCACGTAGCTTCACCTTTCTAATGCCTCAAATAAGGGAAAACTTAGCTGACTATTCTCCCTTATCGTGCGCTTTCTTATATAAGGACATAAAATAAAATACGTTTAAATATTCCTCATTTAGCATGTGCTCGAGTAAGTTACATTATAGATTTGATTCTAGTGGTGATTCTTCCTCGTTTTCCCTTAGGTTTGCATTGTGATAATCGTTTTCTATTTCCTTATACAATAAATAGGTTTCGATACTCCCTGTTTGACTAAACACTTTCCACGTAAGGTCGATCATAAAAAACCCACCTTTCAATTTATTAATAATGTAACTGTACTCTTAGCTTGACCCAGAATGGAACAATCATAAGTATTAAAATTTACCATGTTTACTAATTAATACTCGTCACTGCGAAAACCATACTCGTGCAATTGACTTTGCTTATTTCTCCAATCTTTTTTAACTTTCACCCAAAGCTCCAGATATACTTTTGAACCTAATAGGGCTTCAATATCCTTGCGAGCATTTTTTCCAATTTTTTTAAGCATACTTCCTTGTTTACCAATTAGAATTCCTTTTTGTGTTTTTCTTTCTGTAACAATTGTCGCTTGAATAAAGATAGCATTAGAGTCCCTTTTTTCTAAGTTCTCCATAACAACTGTAATAGAATGTGGAATCTCTTCTCTTGTTAATTCCAGTACTTTTTCCCTAATCAATTCAGTTATAATAAAACGTTCAGGATGATCCGTAACCTGGTCTTCTGGATAATATTGTGGTCCTTCAGGCAAGTGACTTTTCAGTACTTCTAGTAAATGATTCACATTATTCCCCTGAAGGGCAGATATTGGAATAACTTCTTGAAAATTAGCTTTGTCTTTGTATTGTTCAATTAAAGGGAATACATCATCTGGATGAATTAAATCAATCTTATTGATGATTAGAAATACTGGTCTTTTGGTTTTTGCTAGAAGGTCTATGATAAATTGATCCCCTTTCCCATACCCTTCTTTAGCATTAATCATGAATAAAACAGCATCCACTTCATTTAGTGTATTTTCTGCTACTTGCACCATAAAGTCTCCAAGACGATGCTTTGGCTTATGTATCCCAGGCGTATCAATAAAAATAATTTGAGAATCATGGGTGGTTAGAACACCTTGAATTTTGTTACGTGTAGTTTGGGGCTTATCACTCATGATGGCAATTTTTTGCCCGATTACTCTATTTAAGAAAGTAGATTTTCCTACATTTGGTCGTCCTATAATAGCAATAAAACCTGATTTATAATTATCTTCCATGTTTTTTCCTCCAAGATGTTTTTATGTTTAGGAGTATGTATTGAAAACAAATTTTTCTGTTATCAATATAATACTACAATTTGCGAATACTTTCATACATTCGACAAAAGCTTCTAAAAGTTTCTCTTTATATAAAAATAACATTTTATCATTAGAAATAAAAATCAGCCTTACAGTAAGGCTGATAATAGTACATATAATTTTGGCAGAAAAATGATAATTCCAATAAGCACAGCAACAATTGCTGTAACTAAAACCGCCCCAGCAGCTGCATCCTTTATAAATCTTACCGTCGGATGATATTCTGGTTTTAAATAGTCCATCATACGTTCAATAATACTATTTATTATTTCTACAACTAAAACAAATCCAATAGCAAAGATAATCAACACCCATTCCAAAGCAGATAATGGCAGGAATATACTAACTATTACTACAAGAAGTGCTGCAACCAGGTGAATCCTAAAATTCAACTCATTCTTATATATGTCCCTTAAACCTTTCCACGCATAGGAAAAACCTATTTTCTTTCTCTTACCTTTCAAGACCAAACTCTCCGAGAATTTCTTCTTGACGACCAAACATCTTTTTCTCGTCATTCACATTCATATGATCATATCCTAGTAAATGAAGGAAGCCATGAACTGCAAGAAAGCCAAGTTCTCTCTCATAGGAATGATGATATTCTTTTGCTTGTTCTTTCGCTTTTTCGACCGAAATAACAATATCTCCTAAGGTTAAAGGGATCTCGTCTTCTTCCCCAATTATAGCCAACTCGCCTTCTACAGATTCTTGCATCGCAAATGAAATAACATCTGTTGGGACATTTTTTTGACGATAATTTCGATTAATTTCTTGTATTTCTTTATTGCCGACAAAATTAACGGAAATCTCCGCTTCTTTAACTACATTTTCTTTTTCAGCTGCAAACTGAAGCAAGCGATACAATAAGTCAACAATATCCTCATTTACTGTCTTTGTATCATCATGAAAGTCTATATGCATTTTATTTTGCCTCCTTTATTGGATACTGTATTCTGGAATGGAAGATACCTTTTAATGCTTCACAGGTGGTTTTTTGAATCAGTTTTAATTCTTTTAAAGTAAGTGGACTCTCGTCTAACTGGCCATCTGTCATACGATCCTGAATGATGGATGAAACAATTTCCTCAATTTTTTCCTCCGTAGGCTCTTTTAACGATCGGACAGCCGCTTCAATTGAATCACTAATGGAAATAATAGCCGCCTCCTTTGTCTGTGGCTTAGGCCCAGGATACCTAAAATCAGATTCTTTTACATATTTATTGTTTTCCTTTTCTTTATAATAAAAGAACTTGACTAAACTTGTTCCATGATGTTGTATTGCAATATCAATAATTTCTTTTGGCATATTATATTTTTTTAAAAGTTCTGCACCATCATATGGGTGATTGATAATAATTCTTGCACTTTCACTAGGATCAATGAAATCATGCGGATTTCTTATTGACAATTGGTTTTCAATAAAGTAATGCGGTTTTACTGTCTTTCCAATATCATGATAATATGCACCTACTCTTGCCAACAATCCATTTGCACCTATCGCTTCACAAGCTGATTCACTTAAATTTGCTACCATAATAGAGTGATGATATGTACCAGGAGCTTCTGTTAAAATCTTTTTCAGCAGTGGTTGATTCGGACTCGACAATTGTAAAAGTTTTACGTCTGATAAGATATTCAATCCGGTTTCAAAGAAGGGAAGAAGTCCGATGGCTAGCACGGACGAAAGAACAGCAGATACTACCGCGAAACCTGAATGTACTAATAAATCCTGAAGTGCATATTTTTCAAAGGAAAGAAATATAAATAGTAATACAGATGCTATATTAACAACGGTTATTCCAAATCCCGATTTCAAGATGGATGTCTTGTCTTTTACATTCATTAAAAAGTAAATACTTGAGACTTGCGAGAAAAACAGATAGACTCCTGCCTCCGCATTTAAGTAACCCGCTATTTCACCGTTAAATATAATACTACCTAAAATTGCGTAAAGAGCAGCCATAATTAGAGCTAAACGCTCATTAATAAGTAGTTTCAAAAGCAATGAACTTGTGGCAATTGGTACAATATAATAAAGTTCATTATACTCTATTGTAAAAAGACTTACTATTTTCATTATGGATACTGCTAAAAAAGTCACTATAAGGACAGTTATAATTTTCGCCCTATCTAAATTATTATTCCTATTCATTAGGTGTAATTCATAAGCTATGATAGAACATACCAAAATAATAAAAAGTATCAATCCAATAATCGGAAAGACATTCCGCTGTTTATCCAAAACACCAACTAACTCGAGATTCTCATAAACTTCATTCGTAATGGTTTGACCTTCTCTAACGATTACTTCCCCAGCTCTAATAACAACTGGTTCCACATTACTTGCAGCTTCCTTCCTTGCTTCCATTGTCTGTTCAACATCAAAAAAGGAATTTTCAACAACTAAAAATTCGGTAAGCTTATTTAAAGGAACTTTTAAATCTTCATTGATCGTAGAATATTTGATATTTTCTTTTACAGTAGAAATAGCTGACTGCAAGTTTTCTGTACGTACTCCATTATTTAATGTTTGTTCCAAGGAATCAACAAGAAGCTTTTGTCCCGCTTCACGATCCTCTATTGGAATTTGCATTAATTGCATTAGTGTTTGATCATTAATGACTGATGATATTTCATCTGACAATAACATCTTTAAACGTTGTACTTTCTCTTGTTCTGTCAGTGGTATTAATTTATCTTGATCCTGATTTTCCTTATCAACATCAAGCTTATTATCTTCTTCTATTGTTAGAATAGCATCGAAAATTTCTTCTGCAAAATTAATTTGTTCATTTGTTATTTCATCCGAGATATCAAATCGGTCAGGAATGGATTGCACCGTTTCCCGTGTCTTCCTTACCGTTTCTTGCTCATCTTCAATCGTAATAGGTGATCGAATCGTCTCTGATGCAATACTAAAACGGTCCAAATCATACGTTTCAGTATGTACGTTACTCATAGTCAGAAAAAAGAAAACAATTCCTAACATAAAAACTCCTGGTAATATTAACCATTCTGATTTTTTCTCCTTAAAGACTGATAACATACTTTTCCGCTTTTCTTTCACTGATTCCCCCCCTAACCTAGCTCATCATACAGAAATAAGACCCTGTTTATTGCGGGTCTTATCTTTTTCTTTATTACGAGTCACTTTTTTCATAAGCTTCAATTATTTTTTGAACAAGTGGGTGTCTTACAACATCTGTTTGGGTTAAATATATAAAAGAGATGTCGTTAACGTTTGATAATATCCTTTCAGATACTCGAAGGCCTGACTGCACTCCTTTAGGTAAATCAATTTGTGTAATGTCTCCAGTTATGACCATTTTTGAGCCAAAACCTAAACGTGTTAAAAACATTTTCATTTGTGCAGTTGTTGTATTTTGCGCTTCATCAAGAATAATAAATGCATCATCTAAGGTTCTGCCGCGCATATAGGCTAAAGGGGCAATTTCAATAGTTTCCCTTTCAATTAAACGAAGTGTGTGCTCAGCACCTAACACATCATGTAGAGCATCATACAATGGCCTCAAGTATGGATCTACTTTTTCTTTTAAGTCTCCAGGTAAAAATCCCAAACTTTCACCCGCTTCTACTGCAGGCCTTGTAAGAATGATTCTTTTAACTTCCCCTTTTTTTAAGGCACTTACTGCCATAACGACCGCTAAAAATGTCTTCCCAGTACCGGCTGGACCAATTCCAAAAACTAGGTCTTTTGATTTGATGGCTGACACATAACTTTTTTGTCCAAGTGTTTTTACACGAATCTCTTTTCCTTTTGCATTCTTCGTTATTTCATCCTCAAACAATGTCTCGAGTTGGTTAATTTTTCCTTGTTTTGCTAAATCAACGGCATAGACGATATCTCGTTCAGAAATATTAATACCTTTCTTGACAACTGTTAAAAGTGTTGTCAATATATCCTGTACAAGTGCTATAGCATCAGCATCTCCAGATACTCTTACCAATTCTCCCCTCGAAACAATTGAGACACGCAGTTTCTTTTCAATTAACTTAAGATGTTTATCATTTGTTCCAAATAATGCTAATGCTTCACTTGGATTTGAAACATGCAAATCAATCTCTGTTAAATTTTCAGACATAGTTAATCTCCTTGACTTATAGGTTGTACACTTGCAATATTTTCCTCTACTGTGAGATAAAGGTTCAATTTAACTTTACCACGCTCATTAGATTCATGCAAAACTTTTTCTGACAATATTTTTGCTTCTGGTCCTAATTCTAATAACAAATCTGATCTTGCTTGTTCAATTCCTGCTTGTATAGCTTCTTCTTTTGTTCTTTTTCCTTTTTGATAAATTTTCTCACTTATTACTGTGTCCACAATACTTAATGGTAATTCCCATTTTAACAAGTTAATCGGATTCTCAGTTGATTCATAATGAACATTTTCAAATGATGGATTTCCAAATCCCCATATAGGTAATTGAAAATCACCTACTTTTATAAAATACTTCTTTTCCTTGTTACCAGTTAATTCTTCATAATCGTACTCAAGAGGGATAGTTACCTTTACCTCGTACCAGGTTTGGCCAGTAATTTCTCCTTCTGCAGCAACATAGTCTACTCTGCTTTCTTCTTTATCATCTTCATCCTCTTCTTCGCTATCTTCACTTGCTCCGATTTCCCCAGATACTAACAGATCTCCAGGTTCAACATAATCATTTACTTGAACCATTGGAAGTCCTTTCGCTACATACATTCTCTTGATAACCCCTTTTTTGGTGGCTATTAAATTTCTTGGCTGATTTTTTTCTGCCTCTTTTACGATTACTTTTTCTACTCCCTCTAGATAATAGGTTGTCCCTTTTTGATCCACGCCTACCCATAATAATTCTGGAACATCTTCTACCAATTTTTGCTGAATCGTATTGGGAGAATCTAATGAAAAAATCCATGTACCACGGTGAATTCCATACGTATCTAATTGTTTTTCAATTTTCTCTTCGATTTCTTTAGGTACTCCCGTTATTTCAATTTTCCACAATATATTCGATAAAAATATAGCAAGGATAAAACTTAATAAAAGTGCAATCAACAGAGGTTTTTTATTCATAAATCTCTTATAAAAGAAAGGATATCCTTTCTTTTTCACAAAAGATAACTTGAAGTGTGTCCGTCTTATTAGCTTTCGTGTCTTTTTAACATCTGATAATTTTATATTCCCTTCACAGCTATCTTCTGCTATTTTTCTTATATCCCAAACTGTTATCCCATTCCTTGTACATTGCTGAAAAAATAACTCAGGATGCTTTCCTTTAATTAATATAGTGACATATCCAGTTATGAATGCACCTTGTACTTGTCTCATTTCCTCCTCCTATAGCTTTTGCAAAATTATTCTGGCAAAAATTTAATATCAGTTATCGTTCCTTCAAGTAAAATTTCTTCTGGAAGCATCATTTTCAAAACAAAGGATTTACCCTTTATTTGAATATATCCTTTATTAATTTTTAATTTAAGTTCCGTGTCTGAATATGTAGCCAGCCCTTGGTGATTTTCAATGTACACGTGAATTTGTCCGATGACTGTAATCCGAGGCAATTCAAGGATTACATCAGAAGGAAGTGCAAAAGAGTTAATTAATAATGATTGAACACGCTGTTGCAATTTTTTCAACGGTGCATCCCCCTCTCACATTCATATTATGAATGGAATAAAAAGATAAGAACTTAACTGGCCAATATAAATGGAGAAAATTAGAAGAAATGTACCACTACAGATTTTGGTATCACTTGGTTAAGAAAAACTCGCATTCGCTCGTCTTTTACTGAATGTGTTAATTTCTAGAATGATGATTTGTGCGTTTACCCGCTACGGAAATACATTACGCTTTCCGTGGGCGGCTGCTGAGCCTCCTTGTGCTATCGCACTGCGGGGTCTCACCTAGGCCCATCCTCCCACAGGAGTCTCCATGTATTTCCTCCGCTAGTCTGTACTAATTTAATCTATATTAGTGCCTTTAACAACATGTTTTTATCTCTTTAGTCGTGAAAAATATTTCAAAAGTTTCTTTATCGTTCAATGCGATACATCAAGCAGAAAACCATAATTAGCGGAGGCAGAATACGGAGACTCCTGCGGGAATAGCACGTGTCCGAAGACCCCACAGCGAGGGAACTACTTGATTAAGCTTCTTTGGCCCTTGCACCGAGGAAGCCTACTTCGGAGCGTTACTAGTAGACGCAGGCGCAGTTCTGGTTTCCCGCGAGGAGGCTGAGGCCGTGCCCGCGGAAAGCGTAGTATTCTGGCGAAGCGAGTCCAAGCAATTCACCATAATTAGAACGAATGAGAGATTCAACTAGAAACGCTGTAGTAGAGGCAAATTTATATACTTTCTTATCTTTTAAGAAAAACTCGGCTATCGCCTCGTCTTTCCAGAGGTCAGAGGTCAGAAGTTGGATTGGAGGAAATCGGCGAAATAGCCGATTTCATTATCCATAATTCTAACTTGATGAGTAGAAAATTATATACTTTCTTATCTTTAAAAAAAGCCACCAGCAAAGTAAATAAATTCACTTACTCTGCTGATGGCTTCATTAAATTATTTAATCTGTCGTTCTCTAATGACACTGCGATATGGTTTTCTACCACGCGGTGCACCTAAAACCTCTGACATGATTATTCCTTGTACTAGTCCTTTTCCTGTTAAATTCGAACCTATTTCTTTCTTTAATTCTGCCTTCTCTTTTGATAGATTGTTTTTTGATTTTGATTCAAGCAATGTATCTTCATTACCTATCCTGTTTTGAGAGATTGCATCCATCGATTGTTTAGTCGTCATATTAAATCGACCAGCTAAACGTTCCATTTGGTCCTGTTGCTGATTTTCAATGGATATGGACGGTTTCGGTTCTTCCTTTTTCATTGGTTCAGGACGTCTTGGCTGCCTCGAAGAAGGGCCAGAAGGAGTCTGAGTTGGTTTAGGATGCATGGTTTGCTTCTTTTTCTGCTCTTCTCCAGAATTATTTCTAAAAAAGCCAATAATACCTGAAATGATAATAAGAATGATAAAGAAGTTACTAAAGATAGCTTCCAAAAACCCTTCCATCAAACCCCTCCTTCCATTCTAATAATCAAATTATTTGTTTTCATGATCATCATTTTCTTTTGATAATTTACCAATTGTATCACGCATATCAGTATCTGCATTGATATTTTGGTAATTTAAATAATCCATAACACCCATTTTGCCTGAACGTAATGCTTCTGCCAATGCTTGTGGAACATCAGCTTCCGCTTCCACAACTTTCGCACGCATTTCTTGTACACGAGCAACCATCTCTTGCTCTTGAGCAACAGCCATTGCACGACGTTCTTCTGCTTTGGCCTGAGCGATATTTTTATCTGCCTCTGCTTGGTCCGTTTGCAAGATAGCACCAATATTTTTACCTATATCTACGTCAGCAATATCTATAGATAAGATTTCGAACGCTGTTCCAGCATCAAGACCTTTTGCTAATACAGTATGTGAAATGGAATCTGGATTTTCCAATACTTTAGCGTGGGTGTCTGAACTACCAATAGTACTTACAACCCCTTCACCAACACGGGCAATAATCGTTTCTTCTCCAGCACCACCGACTAATCGATCAATGTTAGCTCGTACTGTAATTCTAGCTTTCGCTTTTACTTCAATACCATCCATAGCAATACCTGCAATAAATGGGGTTTCAATAACTTCTGGATTTACACTCATTTGTACAGCTTCCAATACATCACGCCCTGCTAAATCAATGGCAGCCGCACGTTCGAAGCTAAGCTCAATATTTGCACGATGAGCTGCAATTAAAGCATTTACTACTCTATCAACGTTACCACCAGCTAAGTAATGGCTTTCCAATTGGTTAATCTTTACATTTAGACCCGCTTTATGTGCTTTAATTAACGGATTGATTACTCTGCTTGGAACTACTCGACGTAACCTCATACCAATTAAAGTAAATATGCTAACTCGAACACCAGCAGCAAGTGCACTAATCCATAGTGCTACTGGAATAAACGTAAATAGGATTGCAACTGCAATTAGAATTACCGCTATAATTATTAACGGCATTAAATCTGTAACTGTCATTTAAAAATCCTCCTTAGATATTATGATATTTCTCTTACAACAATACGTGCTCCTTCTACATTAACTATCTTAACACTAGTACCTTTGTCAATAAAGCTACCTTCCGAGACAACATCGAGTCGCTCCCTATCAAACTCTCCTATTCCTGAAGGTCTTAAAGCAGTTAAAGCAACCCCTTCTAAACCTATGAGGTCCAGACGATTCTCAGAAGATACATAGCCTAAATCTGTTGTCGTACTATCCCTTAATATAATATGTCTAAATACCCCCTTATCCAAACCAATTCTTCTGAAGAGAATGATACTTGCAATAATAGCGACTAGAAAAGCAATCCCTAAACTCATCGCCATCTGTCCAACGTCATAACCCGACATTAACAACGAGGCCAGAATAGCACCTACGCCTATTAAACCAAGGATACCACCTGGAACAAAGAATTCAGCAATTATTAGGATAATTCCTAACAACAATAGAACAATAGCTTCCATTCCAGCTAAACCAGCTACAATATGACCATAGAAAAATAATATTAGTGCTGTAATTCCCATGATACCTGGAACTCCAAATCCTGGGGAGTAAAGTTCTACAATAAGACCTAGACTAGCGATTGATAAAAGTATTGAATAGACAACGGGATTGGTTAAAAATCTAGCAACTTCTTCCGCTAGTGAAGGCTCTGTTTCCTCAACTGTCGCCGAAGATAAGTTCAATTCATAAAGCAATTCAATGCGGTCATCCACAATGCCTTCTGCATAACCTACTTTAATGGCATCATTTGGCCCCAATGTTAAGAATGAGCCATCCGGCGCCCCGTATTCAGGTAAATCAATACTAGAATCTGCCATAGCCTCTGCATATAACGGATCCCTTCCTTTAGACTCCGCTGCGGCAATCATTCTTTCTTTCCAAGCAGATTGTGCTTTATCATTTGCAGCAGTCCCATCGCTATTAATAACTCCACTAGACCCCATTGTTGCATGTGGTACAAAATAAATATTGTCCGTATTTAATGCAATATATGAACCAGCTGATAATGCTTCGTTAACGATAAAAGAAGTTGTTGGTACTTGTAAGTTTTGCAAAAGTGATCCAATCTGACCAGCAGAATCCACTCTGCCACCAGGAGTATCAATTTCAAAAATGATATGATCGGCACCAGCTTCTATAGCCTCCTGTGTCGTTCTATCCAGAAACGCCTCCAACCCTCGTTCCACTTCTCTCTCTATTGGAATAACGTAAACTAAATGACCTCCACCTTCTTCTTTATCAGCATGTATTATATTATCAATATTATATAAAGAAGCCACGAACATAATTCCTATAAGGGCTATGTATATTATTGACTTAATTCTTAACAAATTTTATCACCTCCTTGCACCTTAATACGGACTAACGGTTTAAAAGGTTTCATCTTGTTGAATTACAATCCTCCTAAGTTGATACTACCATATTCAGCGTTACATAGGAATTTTAAACGTATTGCTGCGCTTTATCCTCCTAGACAAAAGAAAAAGGTTCTTATCCAATGATAAGAACCTTTCTACTTATTTTAATTGTTGTAACACAACATCTTTTATTTGAGAGCCGTCTGCCCTTCCTTTTACTTTAGACATAATAGCACTCATGACTTTACCCATATCTTTCTTGGATGTAGCATTTACTTCCTGAATCGTTTCCTGAACAATTCTTACAAGTTCTTCCTCAGTTAGTTGTTCAGGCATATATCTTTTAACGATAGATAACTCAGTTTCAATTTTTTCAACAAGATCGTCGCGTCCAGCAGATTTGAATTCTTGGAGGGAATCTTTTCTTTGTTTAACCTCTCTAGACAAAATTGCTAAGTCTTCATCTTCAGATAAAGTATCTTTTCCTAGTTTAATCGATTCATTCTGTATAGAAGCTTTTATCATACGAATAACGCCTAGGGTTTCTTTGTCTCTATTCTTCATCGCTTGCTTCATATCTTGGTTCAATTTATCGAGTAATGACATAAATCTGCACCCTCTTTAGAATTTACGCTTTCTAGCAGCTTCAGACTTCTTCTTACGACGTACACTAGGTTTTTCATAGTGTTCACGCTTGCGATATTCCTGTAGTGTACCACTTTTTGACACACTGCGTTTAAAGCGACGAAGAGCATCTTCAAGAGACTCGTTTTTACGAACGCGAGTTGTATTTGACATGCTAATTTCCCTCCCTCCGAAGCACAAAACCAAAATTATAAGGGCATATGTATAATAATCCCACATGCCACTTTAAAGTATAATATAATACTACTAATAGGTCAACTGATTATTTTTATAAACCTTATGCAAAAAGGCTCTTTTCGTATATTTTGTTGCATTTTGAAGTCTTACAATTGATAGAAATTGTAAGAAAACCACTTTTTTCTGCGTGAGATGTAACCCTGCCGAAGCGTTCCTTGTCCTGCGGGATGAAAAGCCTAGGTGAGACTACGTAGAGCGATAGCTCGGAGTAGGCTCAGCAGCGCCCGCGGAAAGCGTAGTGTATTTCCGTAACGGATATATAGCAGTATTCTTCATTAAAGTAATCAACAGTCTATAAGTAATAAATAGCACCAATCTTATAGAAAAGAGCCTATAAAAATGAATAATCCGTGTCTTTGATTCAAGTTTAGCAGAATATAATTTATGGATTCAGCTAAATCGGCAGCCAAACTAAGTCTCCATTTCCTCAAAATGATAAGAGATTGCTGCTAAAGCATATAATGCTGCGGTCTCAGTCCGTAAGATTCTTGGACCAAGTCGAATGGCATGGAATCCATTCGACTTCAGTTCATTCACCTCTTCAGATGAAAAACCACCCTCCGGTCCAACACAAATAAGTAACTTTTGTCCAAAATCAATTTGATTTAATATAGAACCAAATGTACGATAATCCTTTACTTTAGCTTCTTCTTCATAGGCAAAAATTTTCATATCATAATGAAGACTTTCCTGTATTAATTGATTAATCGTCATAGGTTGTTTAACTTCTGGTATTTTATTGCGATGACTCTGTTCACTAGCTTCCTTCACAATTTTACTAAAACGTTTCAACTTCTTTTCGGCCTTTTTATTATCCCAAACCACAACAGATCTCTTCGATTGAAACGGAATAAATCCTTGTGCACCTAACTCTGTCCCCTTTTGAAGTACAAGGTCTAACTTATCACCCTTGGGAATTCCTTGGGCAATAGCTACTTTTATAGGAAGTTCAACGTCCTCATCTAACCATTTTAAAACCTCAGCTACGACTTGCTCGTGGTCTATCTCTATAATCTCACATAAAGCAGCCTCGCCTGTATCACTGTTACATATAATCTTGTCACCTGACACGAAGCGCATGACTCGTGTTATGTGATGTATATCATTTCCCTGAATAACAACTTTGTTTTCATTCCAAGAGCTTGCAGGAATAAAGTACCGTTGCATTATGCGCACCTACTTTTTAAAAGATTAGCCCTTCTTAGCAACAATAGAAATCCAATCTTCCATTTCATTTACAGCAACAATTTCAAAACCTTGCTCTACTATTTTATCTTTTACCAATTGTTTTTTGTTTTGTATAATCCCTGAAGTGATAAAAAAACCACCATCTTTTAAATTATCCCAAGCATCAGTGACAAATCGAACGATAATTTCTGCCAGTATATTAGAGACAATAATATCAGCTTTTATGTTTACATGGTCTAGTAAGTTATTTTGTTTTGCCTCAATTTTTCCTTCTAAATTATTTTGTTTCGCATTTTGCTCCGTACTTGTAATTGCTATATCATCTAGGTCAAATGCATATACTTTCTTCGCTTTTAACAGTGAAGAAGCAATACTTAAAATACCCGATCCGCAACCAACATCAATAACAATGTCATCTTTTTTGAGATATTGTTCCAACGCTTGAATGCTTAATACAGTAGTAGGATGAGTACCTGTCCCAAATGCCATTCCTGGATCCAGTTCAATGATAATCTCATCTGTAGATACAGGTGTATATTCTTCCCAAGTAGGCTTTATTGTTATTTTTTTAGATATTTTTACAGGTTTATAGTATTTTTTCCATGCTGTAGACCACTCTTCTTCATTCACTTCACTTAAAGTTACTTCATTTTTTCCTATATCGATGTCGTAAATGAGCAAATTATTAATTGCCATCTTAATTTGATCTATCGTTTCACCCAGAAAACTATTAACTGGTAGATAGGCTTTAATACGTACACCTTCCTCTGGGTAGTCATTGGGATCTAACTCGTAAATTTCACCATACGGAGATTCCATTGTACTAACTAAGTCTTGAGGATCTTCAATTACCAACCCGCTTGCTCCTGTTTCATGGAGTATATTAGAGATTGGCTCGATTGCTTCATTGGTAGTTTGTATACAAATTTCTGACCATTTCATATGGATCCACTCATTTCTTAGAAAACTTTAAATGGGAAGATTTAGCTTTCATGTTTAAGTTTAGTCATTGCCTTTGAAAGCATTTCTAAAACGTTTAAAAAAAGAACCGTCTTGTTCTTCTGTTTCTTCATTACCACGTAACTCATTGAATTCACGAAGTAATTCTTTTTGTTTATCGGTTAAGTTAGTTGGTGTAACAATTCGAACTTTAAGCAATTGGTCACCATGGCCACGTCCTCGTACATTTGGGGCACCTTTTCCTTTTAACCGAAACATCTTACCTGTTTGTGTTCCAGCAGGCACTTTTAATTTAACTTTTCCATGAACAGTCGGAACCTCTATTTCATCACCTAAGGCTGCTTGAGCAAAATTAATCGGTAATTCACAATAAATATTATCCCCTTCACGTTCAAAGAAATCATGGGCTCTTATTTGGATAACCACAAACAGGTCTCCAGCTGGGCCGCCATTGATTCCTGGTTCCCCTTTACCGGAAACACGAATCTGTTGTCCTTCATCGATACCTGCAGGAATTTTAATATGAATTTTTTTATTCTTTTTAACTTTACCTGCACCACCGCAAGTATTACATTTTTCTTTAATAATCTTTCCAGAACCACTGCAGTAATGACAAACTCTACGGTTGACTACTCTGCCGAATGGTGTATTTTGCTCTTGATTTAACTGTCCGGTTCCATGACAATGGGAGCACGTATCTACTTTCGTTCCAGGTTTGGCACCAGATCCACTACAAGAATCACATGTCTCCTCTTTAGGAATGTGGATATCTGTTTCTTTTCCAAATATAGCTTCTTCAAAATCAAGGACCATTGTGTATTGAAGATCCGCCCCTTGCTGAGGTGCATTTGGATCACGTCTTCTGCCGCCTCCGAAGAACATATCAAATATGTCTCCAAAACCACCGAAGTCTTCTGCGCCACCACCAAAACCACCGAAACCTTGACCGCTTGCTCCAGCATGACCAAATTGGTCGTATTGTGCTCGTTTGTTCTCATCACTTAAAACTTCATAAGCTTCTTTCACTTCTTTAAACTTATCTGCAGCATCCGCCTCTTTATTGACATCTGGATGATATTTTCTAGCCAATTTACGGTAGGCCTTTTTTATCTCATCTTTGGATGCGCCTTTTTCTATTCCCAATACTTCATAATAATCTCGCTTACTCACTGAAAAATCACTCTCCCGACACACTTTTGCATAACTTTTATATTATCATCTATCAACTTACAATAGCAACTATTCACGTATTATACTGGAAAGAACTTTCTTTTTAATCCTTTTGAGTAAAAAAGTCAAAGTCAAGATAGTCCTGACTTTGACTTTTTGGTTAGGATTTTAGGTTATATCCATTTTAGAGATAATGAATTATTTATTATCTTTGTCATCATCTACTTCTTGATAATCAGCATCTACAACATCGTCGTCAGCATTAGCTCCTTGTTCACCTTGTGCTGCTTGTGCTTGTTGCTGTGCTTGCTCATAGAGTTTTACAGAAAGCTGTTGTACTTGTTCTTGAAGCGCATCTTTTTTCGTTCTAATTTCCTCTATGTCATTTCCTTCTAATGCTTTCTTCAATTCCTCTTTAGCAGATTCAGCTTTTTGTTTTTCATCATCTGAAACTTGGTCCCCTAAATCTTTTAGAGTTTTATCAGTTGTAAATACTAATTGGTCTGCTTCATTGCGAAGATCAATTTCTTCACGACGTTTTTTATCTTCCTCGGCATTTTCTTCTGCTTCTTTCACCATACGATCTACTTCTTCATCAGATAGACCGGAAGAAGATTTAATGGTAATAGACTGTTCTTTATTTGTACCTAAATCTTTTGCACGCACATTAACGATACCATTAGCATCAATATCAAATGATACTTCGATTTGTGGTACTCCTCGTGGTGCTGGTGGAATATCGGTTAATTGGAAACGCCCAAGGGTCTTATTATCTGCTGCCATTTCACGTTCACCTTGTAAAACATGGATATCTACAGCTGTTTGGTTATCAGCAGCAGTAGAGAATACTTGTGAATGGCTTGTCGGAATGGTTGTGTTACGTTCAATTAATTTGGTAGAAACGCCACCCATTGTTTCAATACCTAGTGAAAGTGGAGTTACGTCTAATAATAGAACATCTTTCACATCACCTTGAAGTACCCCACCTTGAATTGCAGCACCTAATGCTACAACCTCATCAGGATTAACGCCTTTGGAAGGTTCTTTTCCAATTTCTTTTTTTATTGCTTCTTGTACTGCTGGAATACGCGTAGATCCACCAACAAGAATTACTTTGTCAATTTCATTATTAGAAAATCCTGCATCTGACATTGCCTTACGAGTTGGAACCATTGTACGTTCTACTAAATCAGAAGATAATTCTTCAAATTTTGCACGTGTTAGATTCATTTCCAAGTGTAATGGTCCTGCTTCACCCGCAGTAATAAATGGTAGAGAAATTTGAGTTTGAGTTACTCCTGAAAGATCTTTTTTCGCCTTTTCAGCAGCATCTTTCAAACGTTGCATAGCCATTTTATCTTTAGATAAATCTATACCATTCTCTTTCTTAAATTCAGCAACTAGGTGATCAATAACTACTTGGTCAAAGTCGTCTCCACCTAATCGGTTATCTCCAGCTGTTGCGACTACTTCGAAAGTACCATCACCAATATCTAAAATAGATACATCAAATGTACCACCACCAAGGTCAAACACTAGAATAGTTTGATCTTGATCTTCTTTATCAATACCATATGCTAGTGCAGCTGCAGTAGGCTCGTTAATAATACGCTCTACTTCTAAACCAGCAATTCTTCCAGCATCTTTTGTTGCTTGACGTTCTGAATCATTAAAGTAAGCCGGTACAGTAATAACAGCTTTATCAACAGATTCTCCAATATAGTCTTCTGCATAAGATTTAATATGCTGTAGAATAATTGCAGATACCTCTTGTGGAGTATACTCTTTATCCTCAATTTTCACTTTATAGTCTGTACCCATATGTCGTTTAATAGATTGTATTGTATTTGGGTTAGTAATTGCTTGACGCTTTGCTACTTCCCCAACTTGTCTTTCTCCATTTTTAAAAGCTACAACAGATGGAGTTGTTCGATTCCCTTCTGGGTTAGGAATTACTACCGCTTCTCCACCTTCCATTACTGAAACACATGAATTAGTTGTTCCTAAGTCAATACCAATAATTTTACCCATAATCTTTTTTCCTCCTTGAGAACTTGAGTCTGTCTATTTATTTACTTTTACCATTGAAGGGCGAATAACACGATCTTTCAGCATGTACCCTTTTTGTAGTTCTTCTACTACTGTGTTTGAATCAATAGATTCGTCTTCTACTTGCATTACTGCATGATGGATATTTGGATCAAATTCTTTTCCTTCTGACTCAATAATCTCTACACCTTGTGATTGCAGAGCATCTAACAATTGTCTATAGACCATTGTAATTCCATCAAACAAGTTTTTGGTTTCATCTGTTACTTCTACCTGTAATGCACGTTCAAAATTATCGATTGCTGGCAATAATTCATTTACTAAATCCTGTGACTTATATTTTCTGTCAGCTTCCCTTTCTTTGAGTGTGCGTTTTTTATAATTATCAAATTCTGCTTGTAGTCTTACCAAACGCTGATACGTTTCATCTTTTTCTTTCTGCAATGATTGAATCTTTTCTTCAGATTCTTTCAAAGCGTCAGCATCAGCATCCGTAGAATCTACATTTTCTTCATTTATTGCTTCGTTTTTATCAACAACTTCTTGTTCGTTTTCCTTATCTTCAAGGACTTCTTCATTTACTGTTTCGTTGTTATTTTCCAATATTGCCACCTCCATTTACAAAATCCGCTTTACAATATGTAAAACTTTAACAGTTTCTCATATCTACCTAAAATGCACCTCAAAATGTGGCAGGTAATACCCTACCACATTTTTAACAGGTAAGAAAGTATAAAAACTTGAGTGGAATAAATCTGCTTCCAACTATCCTTAATCAGATGACTTATACCATTTATATAAAGCCTCCGACATTTCATTAGATAGGCTGGATAACAGGGAAATCACTTTTCTATACTCCATTCTAGTAGGTCCCAGTAATGCGATAGTTCCCATTTGGCCTTCGCCAATTTGATAGGATGCTGTTATTAAACTTAAATCTTTTATGGCATCTACTTCATTTTCATTACCAATAGATACACCAATACCATGTTTGGAATTTTTCAACAGATTGGCAATTTCATCTTCATTTTCCATCATGGTATAAAAAGATCTAATTTTATCTACATCATTAAATTCTGGCTGCATTAAAATATTTGATTTACCACCTATATATAGCTTCACAGGATGTTCTTGTGAAAATATAGCTTGCAAATAATCATACGGCTTATCAAAATCTCGAATGTACTTCCTCATTAATCCGGCAATCTCTCTGTGAAAAACTTCTTGTAATTGAATAATGGGGACTCCTTGCAATTTCTCATTTAGTATATTTACCATTTTCTCTAAATCCGATGAATGGATCTCTTCTGGAATAGTAAACGTCCGATGTTCCACATGCCCAGTATCTGTAACTAAAATAGCTACAGCTGTATGTGGTGACAATGGGAGAATTTGTATTTGCTTAAGCCTCGTTTCACTTAATTCCGGACCTAATATAATTGACGTATAATTAGTTAGTTCGGAAAGCACTTCAGCTGACATTTGAACAATTTGCTCAAATTCATAAAAGCCATCTTCAATAATGTTCCTTATTAATTTGATACTGTGCTGATTTGATAACGGAGCAATTAGATGATCAACATAATAACGATACCCCTTCTCAGAAGGCGTACGTCCCGAAGAGGAATGAGTCTTTTCTAAAAATCCCATTTCTTCAAGGTCTGCCATTTCATTCCTTATTGTAGCAGCGCTATATGGAATGCTCTCTTTTTTAGAAAGGGCTCGTGAGCCAACCGGATGTGCGGTCTCGATGAAATCATCAATAATCATTTGTAAAACCAATAATTGCCTTTCTGTTAGCATGATTTTCACCCCTGTTAGCACTCATTACTTCTGAGTGCTAATTCTAATAATAAGTTACCAAATCCTCTTTTTTTTGTCAATAAAGTTAACTTATTGAAACTAAATCCGAATCATCAAGCATAAATTTTTCAAATACTTTGTTTGCTAATAACAAACCATTGTCTGTCAAACGTATCGAGCCTTTCTTTTCATACAATAATTGCTGTTCCTCTAGCTCTTCTAATTCATTTTTATACAGTGTTTCCATAGAAAATCCAAATTTATCTTTAAAAGACTGCTTATTAATTCCCTGTATTCTCCGTAAGCCCAGAAATAACTCTTCTTCGATATTTTCTCTAAGTGAAATTTCTTCCGTCTGCAATATTGGCTGTCCATCACCCATCGCTTTTTTTACATATGCTGGAAGTGGCCTTAAATTAGTTATCCTCCTACCTGGAAGGTAACCATGAGCTCCTGCACCAAAACCATAATAAAATTGATTGCTCCAATAGGTCAGATTATGCTTACTCTCGAAGCCAGGTTTTGCAAAATTACTAATTTCATATTGTTTAACTCCGTTTTTGCTCATCTGTTCTCTTAATAGTTCATACATCTGTATTTCGTCATTTTCTGTTGGACGTGGTAATAGCCCTTTCTTGTGTCGTAAATAGAATACTGTTTTAGGCTCAATCTGCAAGCCGTACGTAGCATAATGTGGCAGATTGAATTCTAATGCTTTTTCCAAAGATTCTTGAAATTGCTCAACCGTTTGATTTGGCAGTGCGTACATTAAGTCTAAACTAATATTAGTAAAGTGATATTGATTCAAAAGATCAACTGTCTTATATACATCTTTCACTCGATGGACCCTTCCAATTTCTTCTAATAATTTATCATCCATCGCTTGAACTCCAAACGAAATTCTTGATATACCACTATCTTTCAGTAATAAAGCTTTTTCTCTATCAATATCACCAGGATTTACCTCGATAGTAAATTCTTCACAATTTTGAACATCGAATTTTTCATTTAAAAACTCCAATAAAAACCTTAATTGTTCGTAATTAAGCGCTGTGGGTGTACCACCACCAATGTAGATAGTTCTTACTTTATGTTGCTTTCCTGTAATAGTAGTATTTATTTCATTTACCAATGCATGCAAATATTCTGTTGCCAATTTTTCATTGTAAAAAAACTTAACGAAATCACAATAATGACAAATCTGCGTACAAAATGGAATGTGAATATATACGGACTGTACTCGATTCATATCTTTCGCCCCTTCTAACGTAAAAAGGAAAAACCTAGAAGATAAATACAACTAAGTTTTTCCCTTATTAATACTTCCTTCTATTGGCAAATAAACGGGTTAATCTTCGTCCATTTCCAGCACAGCCATAAATGCTTCCTGCGGTACTTCAACAGACCCTACCATCTTCATACGTTTTTTACCTTCTTTTTGTTTTTCTAATAACTTCCGCTTACGTGAAATATCCCCGCCGTACAATTTTGCAGTAACGTCTTTTCTTACAGCTTTAATTGTGGATCTAGCAACAATTTTATTGCCAATGGCTGCTTGAACCGGTACTTCAAACTGCTGTCTTGGAATTAATTTCTTTAATTTTTCTACTATTTGTTTTCCACGTGCATAGGCAAAGTCACGATGGACGATAAATGATAACGCATCAATTGTATCGCCATTCAATAAGATATCCATTTTCACTAATTTCGATGGTTGATACCCTATAAGTTCATAATCAAATGATGCATAACCTTTTGTTTGTGATTTAAGCTGATCAAAAAAGTCATAAACGATTTCAGATAATGGAATATGATAGATAACATTCACTCGGATATCATCAACATATTGCATATCCATAAAATTCCCTCGTTTTTTTTGAGCAATTTCCATGACTGCCCCAACATAATCATTTGGGACCATGATTGTCGCTTTTACAAATGGTTCTCGTATTTCTTGAATTTGTTGTGGATCAGGCATACTTGACGGGTTATCAACATTAAGTGTTTCACCATCGGTTTTTTCGACTTCAAAAATAACACTTGGAGCAGTAGTAATTAGGCTAATATTAAATTCTCTTTCAATTCGCTCTTGAACGATTTCCATATGCAAAAGCCCCAGGAACCCACAGCGAAAGCCAAATCCTAAAGCCTGAGAGGTCTCAGGTTCATACTGTAAGGCAGAGTCATTTAGTTCCAGACGTTCTAGCGCTTCTCTTAAATCATTGTAATCATTCGAATCAATTGGATAAAGCCCACAATAAACCATTGGATTTAAGCGTCTGTATCCTGGAAGAGCTTCTTGTGCTGGCCTTTTTGCATTGGTTATCGTGTCACCCACTCGAGTATCACCCACATCCTTGATAGATGCAGTAATAAACCCAACATCGCCAACTGTCAATTCTTTCCTGGAAACCGCTTTTGGTGTAAATACCCCTACTTCATTTACTTCAAATTCTTTCCCTGTCGCCATCATTTGAATTCTGTCACCAACTTTTACAGAACCTTCTTTGATACAAACGTATGTGATAACGCCTCGATAAGAATCATATATTGAATCAAAAACAAGTGCTTTTAACGGTTCCTCTGGATCTCCAGCTGGTTCAGGAACGACCTCCACTATTCTTTCCAGAATATCCTCTATCCCAATATTTGACTTTGCTGATGCTAAAATAGCATCATCCCCATCAATTCCAAGGACATCTTCCAATTCCTGTTTCACCCGTTCTGGATCTGCACTAGGTAAATCAATTTTATTAATAACAGGGATAATCTCTAACTCATTTTCCATCGCTAAATACACATTCGCCAATGTTTGAGCTTCAATCCCCTGTGCTGCGTCGACAACAAGAATTGCTCCCTCACATGCAGCAAGACTTCTAGATACTTCATATGTAAAATCGACATGACCTGGTGTATCTATTAAATGGAATATATATTCCTCGCCATTTTTACTATTATACTTTAATTGAACGGCATTTAATTTAATTGTTATACCTCGTTCACGTTCCAAATCCATACCGTCTAATAACTGTTGTTTCATTTCACGTTTTGATACGGTTTCTGTGTTCTCTAAGATTCGATCAGCCAAGGTAGATTTACCATGATCAATATGTGCTATAATCGAAAAATTACGTACCTTTCTTTGTTTGTTCCCCATTAGTTGCTCACTCCTACATTCTTTTATCCTCAAAGTTTCGATAAAAGATTCAAAAATTTCAAGGGTATTCAATAAGATAGATTATAGCAATTGAAAGTGGGATATTCAATCAAGACGTATAATAATCCAAAATACTTAATAAAAATATTACCATTTAAAAGAAAATCTCAGCAATTTGATAAAGAACGCCAACTACAATCTCGAAAAATCCTTGTACACTTGTTTCCAGAAAAGAAGCAGCATTATTAGTAAGATGTATATTTTCTTCCATATTCATTACATCGTCTGTAGCCGTTTGTGAAATGATAACTTCTGAATCTTCTGGAACGCTACTTTCGTCTACATTTACTACTTTATTTTCTTTTGCGAAGTCGATTTCCTCAACTTCACTGCTTTGATTCATTCCATAAAGGGTTCCTGATAGAAAAAAGACCGCCAATAACAAAAGTATAATAAAAGTACGTCCCATTTTTATTCCTCCTCCGTGTATGCCTCGACGGATTCTGCATCCCAGTAATATTCACTAAACACTTCTGCAACTATGTCTGCTGTGCGATACAATTCATCAAGATTATTTCCAACTCCACCAAATTCTATTAATAATCCATTTTCTGATAAATCTTGGTTATAAACCCCATTGTATCCAGCCCCACCTTGAGGAAGGACGCCCCGACTTAAGCCAGGATATTTTTCATCAAATAAATATTGTAATTCCGTTGCTAGTTTTAAATTTTTCTCATAGTTTGGATTATCTTCTCCAACAACAAACATAATTTTGGCGAAGGAGGTTCCATCTATTTCTTTTGTCGTATGTTCTCTTGGAATAGCATCACGATGGATATCGAACGCAAACTGAATATCCAGGTTCGAAGAGAATGCTTCCTTTACAACTTCTCTTGCAGCATCATAAGATTGATGGTATTCCCATCCCTTTTCCTTTAAGAGATTTCCGATGTCTGTATCTTCGACCTGTGTTCCGATTCCTTTAGCCTCAAGTGATTTTTCTAAACGTTTACTCACCTTTGTAATATTCACTTCATCATGATGAGCTAAATCCGGATTGGTTACATCAGGTAAATGAGGTAAAAATGATTCACGATTGTGAGAATTATATATATAAACTACATCCCTTTCACCAGTGGTAGGCATATTTTCATCTTTCTCCACCTCTTCATCCTCTTCCGTTTCTACAACAGCTTCCCTATCCCTTAGTACTTCTTCTAAAGGTGGGGAGGATTCAATAGGTAAATTTGTATAGTCTGTCCCTTCTCCTGCTATTAATACTTGATTATCATATATGGTAAATCCAGGAATTTCATTACCTAATAAACTTCTTGGATCATTGGGCTTAATGGACGTAGCTACCTGAAGAAAGGTCGATGATACACTCGGCAGTTGATTTTCTTCAGGTAAGCCCTGAGTAACTGCTCTGTTCTCCATTCCAATTAAATGGAGAAAAACAGAACCATCTATATCACTCGTCCATTTTGTAATGGTTTCAGAAGAGATTCTGTATGCTGGTTGAATGGTAGTTAGAGCACCAATTAATAGAAATAAACCTACAATACTTACTAAGTAAACTCCACTTCTTTTATAAAAAGTATAAGAGCTTCTTTTTATGTGTCTGTATTTATGAGACATTATTCCACCTCTTTCTGATGTCACTCATACTAAACTCTATGAGTGACTATCAGAAAGTAGAACTTTAAATCTTATACTTTCTACCAATTATAATAGAGAATTAAGAGAACCTAACGAGAATAGGATGCAAAGTTGTCCACATTAATATTTTCATGTAAAGCAGCATTTACACCTTCTGCGATTAAATTGGCCATATCAACCATAAAACCGTCTACTTCTTTTGGAGTAACCATTAGATTATGGCCAATTGGAGTTAATACTTCTTGAATGAGTTTTCTCTTTTCCTCCTCAGAAAGGGTTCCGACCATTCCCATAAATGTTTGTCTTTTCTGCTCATCTGGAAGATCTTCCTCTGTATATTTTTTTCCGCCAAAAGACATACCAGCAGGTGACAGGGCCTTAGATGGACGATCTTTTTCAGTCCATTCTCGACCAAAATGTTTTAGTATGAAGTCAATCGTATCACTAGTTATGGTAACTGCATCTACTACTGTTGGAACGCCTATAGCTATGACAGGAACTCCTAATGTATCCTTACTGATTTCTTTTCTTTTATTACCAACACCGGACCCTGGATGTATTCCAGAATCAGAAAGCTGTATGGTTTCATTCACTCTTTCGATGGATCTAGATGCCAATGCATCGATAGCGATTACAAAATCAGGTTTTAATTTCTCAACAATACCAAATATAATATCACTCGTTTCAATTCCTGTAACACCCATTACACCTGGAGTTACAGCAGCTACTGGACGATACCCTTCCGATACAGATTCGAATTGTAATTTAAATAAATGACTGGTAACCAACGTTTTTTCTACTGTCATTGGTCCAAGTGCATCTGGTGTAACATTCCAATTACCAAGCCCAACAATTAGACCGGTTCCATCAGTAGGTATGTTATTTTTCTCTACTAGTTGTTCTAATTCTTTTGCTAGTATTTTTGCAGCTGCTTCCTGTCGTTTGGTATCTTGTCTTTTTACCCCGTCAGCATATATCGTGACATAGGATCCAGGTTTTTTTCCAATTTGTTTTGCGCCCTCTTCGTCGATATCCACGTAGGAAATTTTTATGTCATCTTGGTGCTTCTCTTTAAACGTGACCCCCTTAATCTCTTGCTCTTTATCTTTTTGTTGCTTAGACTTCTCTTCAGATTTTACATACATATCTCTTGCTTCAACTGCTAAGTCAGTTCTCACCTGATACTTCTCTATTTTATTATCATCCATAATTGCGACATCCTTTCACATTAACTTAGTAATAGAATGGACAACTTAGCTAAAAAAATACAAAACGCAATGAATCATACGTTAGGATTAACTAGAAATATTTTCATGTCTGCAAATAAAGATATTGAAAAGACAGAGTTCCTTTGGTAAAATATCATTTGTTAACTTAAAAAGTTATTAATGGAAGACTATGTTATGATATTTGACTGTTAGTTCAAATGAAGTCTGACCTGATCCTATTTAGGAGGTGAAATACATGGCAAATATTAAATCTGCAATCAAACGTGTTGATGTTAACAATAAAAAACGTGCTGCTAATCAATCACAAAAATCTGAAATGCGTTCTGCAATTAAAAACGTAGAAAGATTAGTTGAAGCTAATGATGTAGAATCAGCAAAAACTGCTCTTAAAGATACAGTTAAGCAAATTGACAAAGCTGTTCAAAAAGGTATCATCCATAAAAATAATGGAGACCGCCAAAAATCTCGTCTAGCTAAAAAAGTAAATAACATTGGGGCATAATGCTCCTATATATTTACCCAAAAAAACGATCCAAGATTGGATCGTTTTTTCTTTGAACCCTTTTATACGTTTGGTTGCTTGATATCGTACGATGCAAGAAAAACCTAAATTTAAGAAACTCTAATTAGTTCATATAATAATAACTCAAACGCAAGTTGCTTTTCCATTTTTCCTTGTTTCATGATTGCATCTGTTTCCGTTAACTTATCCATAATACTTTGTAGCTTTTCAACAGTGAATTTTCGTTCCCTGCTCATAGCTATTTTTACCACATAAGGATGAACACCTAACTGTTTCTGCATTTGAAACTGACTATAGCCTTTCTGTCTTAAAAGTTTCACTCGTAATATAGTTCTAAACTGGAAAGCAAGTAACCCAATTAAAGCTATTGGTTCTTCATTCATTTTTTCCAAGTCTTTGTAAATGGAAAGTGCTCTATGTAAATCTCTTGCTATAACTGCATCAACTAAACGTAATGAGGAACTATTAGATGTATGAGAAATTAAACTTTCAACGATGTCTTTAGTGACATGGCCGTTCTCTCCAACAAACAAAGCAAACTTTGTTAATTCCTGTTCCAATAATTGAAGGTTTGTAGATAATTCATTTTCGATGACTTCATAAGCTTCACTATCAATAGTTATATTCCATTGATTGATCAATGACTCTATCCATGAGGCTATATCCTTTTCTTTTATCGGTTCACAATTTGCAACAGTAGCATGTTTTTTTAGTAATTTACTGACCTTTTTCCTCTCATCTAATTTTTCATATGGAGCAATGATTACTAAAACAGAATAATCAACTGGATTCTCTACATACCGTCCAACTGATTCCAAATCATGATCAAATGGTAGTTTATCTGGTTTTGATTTTAAAAAGACCGGATTAGTTGCAATAACTAATTTTTTTTCACCAAAAAATGGATAGGTTTCCACATCACTAATTACTTCCTGAATAGGAATTTCTTCTAGGTCATATACGGAAAGATTTTCTTTATCCTGACCCAACACACTTCCGATTATTTCCTTTTTAATATTCTCAATAAAATAATTTTCGGATCCATAGAGAAAATAAACAGGAGCAATCTTATTTTTCTTTATATTTTTCAATACTTCTATGTAGGACATTCTATTCACTCCACTCCAATTACCTAACAAACAAATCAAACTAATTCAGAACCTTATTAGTTCATTTTATACATACATATATGGTAAATTGTAGATAGAAGAATAGCAAGAAGTAAATGGAGGGAAATTTTAACCAACTATACCCTTCAATTTCCCTCCAGGATCTATATAAACGTTTGGCATATAGCTCTAGAAACTATATGTCAAACGATATTTGTTAATAGGATATGTCTTCTTAACAAAAGTATAGATGTTAAGTCTTTCTAATTATGGATAGGAAAAGATATTTATGACAATTTTCATTCATAAGTAGATTTTTTGAATAATTTCCTTTATACTATTGATGAAACAGGAGGGGTCAAAGTGAACGAATTTGAAAATAATCCGCAATCAAAACACAGTAATGATGTTGTGGATTCAATTAAGGGGTTTGTTGGATCATTTCTTTTCTTTGTATTAATATTCGCAATTGGCGTTGTAATTAGTGTAGTTGGTGGGTAAAAAAGTACTTAACGATTTTCAAAAACACATAATTTCGGTGTAAAAGAGACTGAAGGAATAATTACAGTCTCTTTTTTCGTCTGTAGAAACTCATTGTTAATGGGAGAAGTAAATTAATTGTATTTCCGTGATTATACTATGGGAAATAGGTAAAAAATGTTCCTGAATTTTTATCAAACCGAAATTGAACGGCACCATGAATATCGGTACGCAGTATCATACTTTTTTGTTCATTTAATCGGCTAATAACTTCCTCGGCGGGGTGACCATATCTATTGTTCTGTCCAACGGAAATGAGTGCGAATTGTGGTTTTACTTTTTGTAGGAAGACTTTTTCAGAAGACGTGTTACTTCCATGGTGTGCCACTTTTAAAACATCAATATCCAAATTTGGATATGTTTTTATTAATTCTTTTTCAATGTCTTTTCCTATATCCCCTGTAAATAACCATTTTAAACTTCCAATTTCTGTCAGCAATACAAGTGAATTTTCATTGGTGTCATTTGCATCTTTTATTGGTCCCATCACAAAGAATGAATAATCATTTACATGTATAGTTTGTTTCGCAGCTACTTTATTAACATTTACATTTTTCCTATTCCACAATTGCGCTTCCTCTTCAGTAATAGTATAAAAAGCGGGTAGGAAAATCTCCTTTACTTCCATATCCTCTACGATGAAAGGAGCACTTCCTACATGATCACTATCCTCATGTGTCAAAAATAACGCATCTATTCGATGTATTCCCCTTGAATATAAATATGGCTTTATTATCTGTTGATACACATTTTCATTTGCTTGTCCATCTTCAAAGGATACCCTCGCACCAGCATCAATCATAAATACTCCTTTTCTATAAGGTAATTCAATAACATAAGCATCCCCTTGCCCTATATCCAACATAGTTACGGTTCCTACGGGAGATACATACGGTCTTACTGCAATTAAAACTAGAAAAACGCAAATAGAGACACCATATAAAAAAGCATGTTTAAGTTTATTTTGTTGTGCTTCTACCATTAAGAGAAACAATAAAACATAATAAAAAATAGCCATTTCTAATGTAAAAGTTCCAAAAATCCATGGATAATTTACTGTATTATCGAGCCACCTTACTAAAGTTAAAACGAGTTCATTTAAATTAATAAACAAACGATCAAATACGGAAAGCATGGGAATCGAGAGTAACGTTAATGGGAGCATTACATACATAAACGGAATAACTAGGAGTGAAAAATAAGGAATGATTAAAACATTCAATAAGATGGATAAAGGCTGCATCATTGAAAAGTAGGTGAACTGGAATGGAAGAATAATCATTTGAGCAATAAAACTTATCTGTAAAGATTGAAAAAGAACATGACGTGTTGAAGCTATCCAAGTCTTGGATAGAAAAATACCAAACGTTACAAGAAATGAAAATTGAAAACCTACATGGTAAATCAAGTATGGATTTAAATAAATGAATAAGATAAAAACAATGGATAAAACATCGGTGATACTAAAACGAAATTTACCTTTAGAAAGAAAAATAATAATCATAACCATTATACTTGCTCTCCAGACAGACGGCTCCCCTCCTGCCAGCACGGCATAAATGGGTAATATCAAAATCACTAGCCATTGAGCTTTTTCTCTTGTTAGTATGGAGAGTTTTATAAGTATAAAATACAGAAACGCTAGTAAAAGTGCTATGTGTGTACCAGAAATGGCAATTATATGCGTTAATCCCCACCTTCGAAAAAGCTGTACAGTTTCTTCAGACAACCCGCTATCATCACCAAGAACAAGAGAAGTAAGCCAAGATGCTGTGTAAGTACTAATATTATTTTCCACTTCTGATATAAGATTAGAACGAACAGCAAAAAAATTATTAAAAACCGAGGAACCTTTGCAAGATATATTATCTAGGGAATCTATTACCACTTGACTACTAATTCCTTTTTTCAGAAGGTAGGATTGATAATCAAACTGTCCAGGATTTCTACTTCTTTCTGGGATTTCTTTCTTCCCTTCAATCATACATGTTGCTCCATATTTAATATCTTTTGTATCTTCATTTGCTATCTGAGGGAAATATACGATTAGTATTTTTGTATTCGAAGATTTTTCTTGAAGCGTGAATTCTAGTTTTTTGTTTGAGGAGGATATTGCACTAGTAATGGTACCATATATATATTCTGTTTCTGCTGATTGGAGTTTTTCAAGAGAAAGATCCCCTATCTTAGGGATATGGAACAGAAAAATAAGGAGAAAGATTAAGGAAACTACTATCGGCAGTTTCCTTAATCGCATGGTGTAGTACAAATAAAACAACCAAAGAAAATAAATGATAGCAATAATATAAGTATTGAATTGAATAGTTATTACCACACAAATAACGGATAATGCAACAATATGCCAATGTCCCTTCACACTTTATTCACCTAAATTCTATTTACTAGAAGTAAATAACTTCTCCGCTTCATTTTTTAATTTTTCTACTGTGTGGTAATCATTACTCGTATGTTCTAACTCATCAATCAATGTTTTTACAAATTTATTCTTTTCTTGGTATTTCGTATCTACGGCTAAATAGTCTAATTCAACTTTTTTAGTTGTTACTCCAGCTTCATTAAATAATTGAATGGCGTATTCATGATTCCGATAATCTTCAGCATAGTAAACGGTTTTTATCCCGCTTTGAATAATTTGCTTGCAACATTGTAAGCACGGATAATGTGTCACATAAATATCAGCGTTATCCGTAGGAACTCCGAACTTTGCACACTGCAATAAAGCGTTAGCTTCTGCGTGTACCGTTCGTACACAATGGCCATCAATAACATAACACCCGTCATCAATACAATGAACACTGCCTGATACACTGCCATTATATCCACCAGCAATAATTCTTTTATCACGAACAATGGTTGCACCAACCATCAGCCTTGTACAAGTGCTACGTAAAGCCAACAGATGACTTTGAGCCATAAAGTATTGATCCCATGAGATTCTTTCCATATTTGAGTCCCCTTCATCTACTTTGTCTTAATTCTTAGTTTACATGGCACAACAAAACATGACAAGTTCTTTCATTCTCATAGGCCATTCCTTAACAGATTCTTGCTTTTTAATACTTTACATTTTGTAAGACTGCTAATTTCTTTAATTAAGAATAAATATCTAATTTAGTGCTTTGTTGATTTCCGCTCCGGGCAGTCGCTTTCCGTAGCGGGGTTAACGAATCGCTCCATTAGTTATTTATTCTGAATTAAATATATCAGGAGTTTCTATCAACTTGTAAAAGTGCAAAATGCCACAAATATAAGAAAAGAGCCTTTTCACAAAAAGTGATTGACTAAGGGACTTGTATATCATCTTTGAAATTATTCAATGTCTTTTCTCCAATCCCTGGAATCTCAAGCAAGTCTTCAACGGATTGAAAATACCCATTTTCCTCTCTAAATTGAATAATAGCTTGCGCCTTAGATGGGCCTATCCCATTTAGTGATTCAATATCGTCTTGGGATGCATAATTAATTCTAATTTTACTAGTTGAGCTTGACACGTTTGCATTTACATCCATAGAACTATTTTTGTCTGGTATCATGATAATCATTTCATCATGCACTTTCTGGGCTAGATTAACTTGACTCTGATCAGCATCACTGGTAAATCCACCCGCTTCTTTTATAACATCGATAACTCGTGTACCATTTTTCATTTCATATACACCAGGTTCTTCTACAGATCCTTTTACATCCACAACTACCAGTTGTTCTTCCTCTTCCGCATTATCATGCGCATCATTTCCACCAGAAAAACTATCAGGTGTGCTGACTGACATAAACTCTGAATCAGATTCATCAACTTTGTCATCCCTGGAAAAAATAAAAAACAGAAGAACAAATAACCCAAGTACAATAAAAAAAGAGGCTTTTTTCAGTAGATCTAGCAAGAGGAATCACATCCTATCGTTTTGTTAGAGGTTTTGAGAGGAAAATGGGGCCACTTATTTATAATCATTCGACACAAATTAACAAATTCCTGCTTTGACAGAAAAACTTTTCACACTCTTATATCACAAGTCTACATATACATCAAAAAGCACGAAATCCTTAATGATCTCGTGCTTTCTCTGCAACAAAGAATATTCTTTCTGAGTTTTCCTCAATATTATTATCTATTACAGAAAAGTCTGCATACACTTTTATGTTACTGAATCCTGCTTTTAACAATAAGTTGGAATAAAATGTAATGGAATAAGTTCGTTGATGGTGAATTTCATCAAATCTATTATACTTTTGACCATCTGAAACAAAAAATGTTAAGTCATGATACATTTCACCTTTTTCGTCGCCTTCTGTGCAGAACCAAATATAGGATACATCGTCCAATACATCAGCAAATGTTTGATTGTGATAGTTATTTTCTACCTGATGCAAAGAATGGATGTCGAATAGAAATAGACCTCCTGATTTTAATGAAGAAAAAGTCCGTTTAAAAACTTCCTTTAAATCAGCTTCTTCTGTAACATAGTTGATTACATCACAATAACTGATAGCAGCGTCTAAATTACTTAATCCTTCTAATTCTCTTATATCCTGATGTAACCAAGTGATATTTTGTTTATTTTCAGTAGCTTTGTTGTTCGCATACGTAAGCATATCAGAAGAATTGTCAACACCAATCATTTGAAAACCTTTTCCTGCAAGCCTTACGGTAATTTCTCCAGTACCGCATCCAAGGTCCACTATTCTTTCTACATGGTTTCCTTCTAACATGCTTTCCGTAAACTCTATCCATTTATCGTACGGTGCGTCTTCCATCAATTTGTCGTATACGTATGCCATTTGTTTATAAGCCATTCTGTTACCCTTCTAAGCCTATCTCTAATGGAATACGTGAAGCATCCCCCCAAAGTCTTTCCAGGTTATAATAGCTCCGTTCATCTTTGTGGAACACATGGCAAACTACGTCACCTACATCAACCAATATCCAACGTGCTTGTTCAAAACCTTCGAGACGTTTGACATCAATCCCAATTTCATCCATCTTATCCTTTATTTCTCTAGCAATGGATTGTACTTGTCGCTCATTATTTCCGTGACAGATGATGAAATAATCAGCTACAAGGGAAACATCGTGCATATCTAATGCGATAATGTCTTCTGCTCTCTTATCATCACATACTAGTGCAATTTGTTGTACAATTTCTTTAATTTCCATCTAATTATTCCCTCCATTAGTACGTATTGTAAGATCATTATATGCATAAAATGTATCCGGGTATATAATGGCATTCTTACTCATTAGAAATGAAATCATATTTTTAGAAGTCATCCAGCAAGCATGAACTAAGTTTGTTTCCGCCACTTCCCTTACTTCTTGTAGCCCAGGAAATTCTCTTCCAGGTTCTATATAATCTGCTAAGAAAATAATCATTTCTAATTTACTCATGTTTGCTCTTCCTGTTGTATGGTAATAAATAGCTCTTTGAACATCGTTATCCTTAATTCCATACTCCTTTTCTATCAAGATCGAAGCAACAGGACCATGCCATAATTCATGATGAAACTTTAATAAATCCTTTGGCAATGGATCCATTTTTATTATTCTTTCCATTTCATCGAGGGAACGATACTTACAATAATCATGAAATACAGCAGCAAGTTCTGCTTTCAATTTTGATTCTCCATATTTCTCAGCTAATTTCACAGCTGTGTCTCGTACCCTCAACGTGTGTTCAAATCTTTTTTGCGTTAGATGTGGTTTAACCACTTCAATTGCATCATCAATCTTCATATAACCTCTTCTCCCTAATATAACGATTGACTTCATCTGGAACAATATACTTCACTGACTGCTTGTTACGTAGCCTTTTTCTCAACATGGATGAGGAAATATCTAACATTGGAATATCTACTTGGATGATAGGGTATTCCGTTTCTAATTTATATCCCGACCGTTTCACACCAACAAATTGTATCATTTGAATTAGTTCATTAATTCTGTGCCAATTCGGCAAGTATTCCACCATGTCTGCACCAATAATGAAATAAAAGTCAATATCTTCATATTCCTGTTTTAAATATGTGATCGTATCATAAGTGTATGATTTTCCTAACCGCTCAATCTCAATGGCGTTTATTTTAAAATATTTATTACTGCTTATCGCTATTTGGAGCATTTTCATTCGATGTTCCGCACTTGTTTCCGATTCACTCTTATGTGGTGGTGTATAGGTCGGTATAAACCATATTTCTTGTAAATTTAACTCTATGCGTACTTCTTCAGCAATAAGTAAATGACCTAAATGCGGTGGATCAAATGTACCACCTAAGATTCCGACTCGTTTCATTTATAACTCCCTTACGGTAACTGCAGTTGTTTATTTTCTTTAGATTCCTTATAAAGAACAATGTTATTCCCTATAATTTGTACTATTTCAGCTTCTGTTCCTTCCGATAACTGATTGGCAACGACGTCTTTATCCTCCATACAATTTTGTAGGATACTTACCTTGAGTAATTCTCTTTTTTCTAAAGCTTCACTAATTTGTTTTATCATATTTTCGTTGACACCATCTTTTCCTACTTGAAAAATTGGCTTTAGATGATGAGCTTCTGATCGTAAAAATCGTTTCTGTTTTCCTGTTAGCATATTATTATCTTCCTTCCAGTATCTGTTGTAATTCCTTATCCATTTTTTCCATTTGTATGGTTTCCCCTGTCCATATTTCGAAAGCATATTGCGCTTGATACAAGAGCATCGTGTGACCAAAATGTAGTTTTGCACCAGCAACTTCTGCTTGAGTAAGAAAATCCGTTTTTATAGGTTGGTAAACAATATCACTGACGATAGTCCCTGGTTTGACTTCTCGAATTGAAATAATCGACTCATGTATATTTGGTTTCATACCTACTGAAGTGGTTTGTATAATCACATCGTAATCTAATAAATCGTGTTCAGCATCTTTTAACGTGATGATGCGAGTTGTTGCTCTACTTCCGAGCTTAGCAATTTCAACCGCTTTTTCTTGTGTTCTATTCGCAATATCAATATTTTTATATCCCGCTTGATATAAGCCATAGTAAATACCTCTAGCTGCGCCGCCTGCCCCTAATAATAAAATATTCACGGATTGGTTACCTTCCAAACTAGGATATTTATTTTCTAAGGAACGGACATATCCTATACTGTCCGTATTATAGCCGATTAGCTTCCCATTCTTATTTAATACTGTATTAACGGCTCCGACATTCTTAGCACTATCATCGATTTTGTCCAAATACGGAATGACTTCTTGCTTATATGGAATGGTTACATTAAACCCATCAACGTTATCTCGTTTCATTTGTTCAATACGCTCTTTTACAGACTCTGATGGTGTAATCTCATTAATAACATATGTTCCCTCTAAGTTAGCTTTTCTCAAAAATTGTTGGTGTATCCACGGTGAAAGTGAATGTTTTATTGGATAGCCAATTAATTGAAAATTTAACCCCATTACTTTTTCCTCCCCCTGTACCATTACCAATTACTTCAACTAAATCTCTTTTCTACAAGTATTGTATTAAAATTCCGCACTAATTGAGATAAGGCTTGTGTTATCGCTCCGGAAATGCAAGCACATAAATTAAATTCATCAGAACAACTATGTGATACTTTCTGTGTCAATAAAAAACAACTTAGAGTAAAGTGACTTTAAATTAGTGATTTTCTAATAGAGATGGCTACTCCTTTTGGACTGTGTGCTCGGATGGTTGCTTCTTCCCCTGATAAGCTCACCCATCCTAATCCAGGAAAAACGATGTCTGTTTTTTCTTGGCTTATTTTGAATGTACTTTCGGTAAATTCAGGTAATGTCTCCATCGTTTTTTCATTTGGCGGTGTTAATAATTCACCTAAGTGATTTTCATACAAATGATCAGCTTTTTCTAGTTTTGTTCGATGTATCGGCAACAAATTAGAAAAATAACATACAAATGATTGCTTTTGCCCTTTTACAAAATCCAAACGAGCCAAACCACCAAAAAAGAGTGTCTGCTCACTATTCAATTGATAAACACGCGGCTTTATTTCTTTCTTAGGTGTAATTAACTTCATATCCTCTTCTGAAATATAGTGGGACATCTGTTGTCTGTTAACAATCCCTGGTGTATCTATTAATGATGCGTTACCTCCTAAAGGAATTTCAATAAATCCGAGGGTTGTACCAGGGAAATATGACGTTGTAATCACTTCACTGATGCCAGTAGATTGTTTAATTAAACGATTGATAAAGGTTGATTTACCAACGTTCGTAGTTCCAACAATGTATACATCTTTCTGTTTACGATAATAGTCTATTTGGCTTGATAATTCTTCTATTCCATGACCTTTAATAGAAGAAATTAAAAATACATCTAGTACTTTGATTCCTGCATCTTTTGCTTGTTTTCTTAACCATTGTACTAATTTCCGTTGATTAGTTGATTTAGGTAACAAGTCCATTTTATTTCCTACTAGTACAATTGGATTATCACCAGTTATCCGAGGGAGACTCTTGATCAAGCTTCCATTTACATCAAATATGTCAATTAGATGAACAACTAACCCATTGGCATTTCGAATAGTACTTACCATTTTTAAAAAGTCATCATCTGTTATAGACACTTCTTGTATCTCATTATAATGTTTTAACCGAAAACATCTTTTACATAGGATATTTTCTTTCTCTAATGAGGATTTTGGAGTGTAACCGGGTTTTTCTGGATCAGAACTTTGAATCTGAATTCCACATCCTTGACAGTATATTGTATCCAAGCTTATTCCTCCCACCTAATTTTTCCTTTTTTACTTAACTTCCTTAAGATAACCCGTTCGATTCTTCGGTTTATTCGTGTAATTTTTCCATCGGTTTGAACAATAGGAACAACTAAGATTGTATATAATCCAGCGCTATTGCCGCCCAGAACATCAGTTAAGACCTGATCTCCTATAACTACAACTTCCTCTTTTTTTAAGTGCATTTGCTTTTGTACCTTTTTAAAAGCTCGCCTTAAAGGTTTTCTGGCACTATAAACGAAAGGTATATCTAATGGTTCTGAAAAAACTTTTACACGATTAAGATTATTATTAGATATAATTGTAATTTGTATATCATGTTCTTTCATTCGTTTAAACCATTGAATTACCTCTGGAGTAGCATCCTTTACATCCCAGGCTACTAGTGTGTTATCTAGGTCTGTGATAATTCCTTTAATTCCTCTTTGTTTCAAATCATCTGGATGTATTTCAAATATACTTTTAACATACTCATTTGGCAAAAATTTACTAAACATTTTCACTACACCTCGTTGTCATCCCTAAAATGTTCACGTTTTGTCACAATTACCCATTATAAACTAATCCTACATTAATTTACCATAGAAAAAAAGTTTTGTTCCATACAAATGTGTCGGGATATCTTTTTTCATGTTTAGGGACAAATTGTAAATATATGATAAAAACCAATTCAATTATGCGTTTTTTCGATAAGTTTTTAAAAAATCGTTCGACAAATATCTCCAAGTTTCGTGTTGTGGATAACTTTATTCACAATTTCAACAGGCTTTAATGTACATTTTACAAGGTATATTATTCGATTGCTCACAAGTTATCTACAGTCTGATGTAGATAACTTTCGCCTTGTCCTAGTTTAAGAAACATGGTAAATTATTATTAACATAAATCAAGTAAGACAATTTACTTAGGAGGGCTGTATGGATGGAACATTTATCAGATGAGCTACTAATAGAATCCTATTATACAGCAAACGATTTAAACTTAAGCCCTGATTTTATTTCCTTAATAGAAGAAGAAATCCATAGAAGAAGTTTATCCCACAAAATTAAGTGCATAAAGTCTAGTTAATAATGGATAAAATAAGTTAGATAATTTTCCTACTCCTACCTTTATTAAGGTAGGAGTTATTTATTTGCACATTTATATGGTAGTATATGTTTGTGTCTTTTTTTGCAATATATTATAATTAAGACTAGTTTTGTTCCCACAATTGATTACAATTCTCATTGCAATTGTCATATCCATTCCCCAATTATTGGACCATTATTTTAGGACAAGTCAGCCAGTCTTCTAAGTAACCAAATTCCAAATTGGAACGTAAGAATGATTGTTTCATACACATATATTAAGGAGGAATAGCATTAGATGATTTACGCAGTTTTTGCTCCATTATTATTTGCTATATTTGTCCCATGGATTAGCAAATTTAAAGATAGAATACATACTGGTACTTTTGTATTCATAATTCCTTTCATTATTTTCCTATATTTTGTACAGTTTATTGGGTCGGACTTTAATCCAATAAGACAAACTGTTAATTGGATTCCCTCTCTAGATATGAATTTAGATTTCTATTTAGATGGATTAAGCTTACTATTCGTTTTACTAATCAGTGGTATTGGGGCACTGGTTGTACTCTACTCTATCTTTTATCTACATAAATCGGAAAAATTAGGACATTTTTATGTATTTCTTTTAATGTTTATGACCGCTATGTTAGGTGTTGTCCTTTCCGATAATGTTTTCGTATTATATGCCTTTTGGGAATTAACATCAATTTCTTCATTCTTACTAATTGGTTACTGGAACTTTAAAGAACGTTCAAGATACGGGGCACTAAAATCAATGCTGATTACTGTTTTTGGTGGACTGAGTATGCTCGGAGGATTTATTTTCCTTACGATTATTACTGGTACTACCAGTGTACAAGCAATGATTGATCAGGTGGACATCATTTTAGCAAGTGAATTTTTACCGCTTATTTTAATATTTATCCTTCTTGGTGCATTTACAAAATCAGCTCAATTTCCTTTCCATATCTGGTTACCAGATGCAATGGAAGCACCAACTCCTGTAAGTGCTTATTTGCACTCAGCAACAATGGTTAAAGCAGGGATATTTCTAATAGCTAGATTCTCCCCTATTTTTGCTGGTTACGAAGGGTTCTTTATTGCAGTAAGTCTTGTCGGTATTATTACACTTTGCTGGGGTTCATATATGGCTGTAAGACAAACCGATTTAAAGGGAATTCTTGCTTTCTCTACTATTAGTCAATTAGGGATGATTATGGCAATGTTAGGTTTTGGAACACAAGCTGCTGTCTTTGCTGCTGTATTCCACATACTTAACCATGCAACATTTAAAGGAAGTTTATTTATGATTGCAGGTATTATTGACCATGAAACAGGAACCAGAGATATAAGAAAACTCGGTGGTCTCCTAACATTAATGCCCATTTCATTCACATTAGCTCTATTTGGTACTTTTTCCATGGCTGGGGTTCCATTCCCATTCCTAAATGGCTTCTATAGTAAAGAGCTATTCTTTGATGCTACTTTAGGCTTAGAAGGTGTAGCTTGGTTAGCGGAAGCAATTCCATATTTAGCTGTATTTGGTAGCATCTTTACATTCGTCTATTCCATGTATTTCTTATTTGGCGTGTTCACTGGTCCCAAGCATTTGGAACAGTTGCCAAAGAAACCACATGAAGCACCCTTTGGTATGTTAATCTCACCAATTATTCTTGTATTGGGAGTTATTTTGATAGGTCTATTTGCTGATAAAGTTAATCAGCCATTCTTACTTCATGCAGCACAAGCAGTTAATAGTGGTGTTGAATATCATGAAGTGAAATTCTGGCATGGATTTAACTTACCTTTAATCATGTCACTTATCGTCGTTGCTGTTGGAATCATTTTGTATTTAACGCGAACCAAGTGGAATGGAATATACAATACCCTTCCAGGTAAGCTAAGCTTCAATAGAGTGTATGACTGGATTGTCGAGAAGTTGGATCAATATTCTACCTCCATTACTAAGACGTATATGACTGGTTCACTCAGAACCTATATGTCCCTAATCCTAGGAACTACACTGATTGTGACTGCTATTTATATGTATATCACGGATGGTTTTGCAATAGATTACAGTAATTTAGCAGAAATCACTACTCTAGAAGTCGCTGTTGTTATAACGATTATGATAGGCGCTGTCGCAACACTTTATATGAATAATAATATAGCAGCTATTTTAGTGACAGGGATTGTTGGCTATGGTGTTTCTATGCTCTTTGTGATTTACCGGGCACCTGATATTGCCCTTACACAATTAGTTGTAGAAACCGTATCTATTGCTATATTCCTGTTGTGTTTCTACCATTTACCTAAGTTAAGAAAAAGAGAGGAACCAGTCAGTACGAAATTGTCTAACAGTTTCATCGCCATTGGATTTGGATTGCTTATCACATTAGTAGGCATTTCTGCACATAGTTCAAATTGGTATAGTTCTATATCAGAATACTTCTTAGAAAATTCCTATAAATTAGGTGGCGGAGATAACGTAGTTAACGTTATTCTCGTAGACTTCCGTGGACTAGATACATTGTTTGAAATAACTGTACTTGGTATTGCAGCGCTTGCCGTCCTTGCACTGATAAAAATGCAGAAGAAAAAGGGGGCGAAATAAATGGAGATATTAATCCTCATACTTAGTGGTGTGTTATTTGCTACAGCAATCTACAATTTGTTACAAAAACAATTGCTACGAATTATCATTGGAACGATACTATTATCCCATGGTGCCCATCTAATCATTTTGACAATGGGTAAATTAAAAACTGGTCAGCCTCCTGTATTGATGGATGGCGTTACTGAATATACCGATCCGCTGCCACAAGCATTAATTCTAACATCTATTGTTATTAGTTTCGGTATTACCGGTCTCCTTCTTGTACTGGCGTATCGTACTACTCAAGAAAACAATACAGATAATATGGAACAGTTAAGGGGCGGGTCACATGATTAATTTAGCAGTCTTACCGATTGTCTTACCGTTGTTATCAGCAATTATCTTAGTATTCTTCAATTCTAAGGTGAGAATTTCAAGATTATTAACGAAGATATTCTCTCTTATAGGATTCGGAGTTTCTGGATATATTGCATGGTATGTCATTGAAAATGGAACAATAACTTTAGAAACAGGCGGATGGGTAGCACCATTCGGAATTATATTAGTAGTAGATACCCTGGCTGCAGCACTACTATTAACCACCAATATCGTATCAGTTGCTTGTGCATTTTACGCACCTTATTCAGGTTTAGGAGAAAAAGAGAATTACTACTTCTACCCCTTTTTCTTCTTTCTTATAAGTGGTGTGTCTGGTGCATTTATAACTGGAGACTTATTTAACCTATTTGTTTTCTTTGAAGTATTATTAATGGCATCCTATGCATTAATTGTTCTAGGTGGAGATAAAGTACAATTTAGAGAATCCATTAAATATTTATTAATTAATTTATTTTCATCGATGTTATTTGTTACTGCCATAGCCTTTTTATATGGTGTAGTTGGAACAGTAAATATGGCTCAAATCGCTGAGCGTGTGGCTGAAGTTGATCAGCAAGGAATATTAACAACTATCGCATTCTTGCTTTTCTTTGTATTTGCAACGAAAGCTGCGTTGTTCCCTCTTTATTACTGGCTACCTAACTCCTATATCGTTCCAAGTCCTGTCATTTCAGCTTTATTTGGAGCATTATTAACAAAGGTTGGAGTATATTCCATCGTACGAGTATTTACATTGATTTTTGTACATCGAATTGAACTGACACATGAATTTTTCATTTGGATAGCAGGTCTATCAATGATATTTGGTGTTATTGGTGCTCTTTCAACCAATAATATAAAGCTCATCATTGCTTACAATATTATTCCTGCTATCGGCTATATGATTATGGGAATAGGAATATTCAATCAGGCTGCATTAAGCGGGTCTATTTATTATCTTGTTCAGGATATGATAGTAAAAGCTGCACTATTCTTGTTGGTAGGCGTTATTGCCTATGTTGCAGGAACTTCAGATCTACGCAAGATGAATGGACTAATTCATCACTACCCAGTTCTGGGATGGCTCCTATTTATCTCTGCTTTTGTTCTAGCAGGCATACCACCATTTAGTGGTTTTATAGGTAAGCTGTTATTATTAGAAGGAGCATTTAGGAATGAAGAAGTGATTATTGCTATCATTGCACTAATTACCAGTCTTTTAATTCTTTACTCCATCATTAAGATCTTTATTAGAGGTTTCTGGGGTGATAAAGACGCAATGAAAGGATTAACCATTAAGTCAACTAAAGGATTGATTGCTCCAATCGTTTTCCTTTTAGCTATAACTGTCATTTTAGGAGTGGGAGCAGAATATTTCTATCCAATCAGTGATTCCATTGCAATATATTTGCTGGATCCTGACGTTTATATTGATTCTGTACTAAAGGAGTAATGTAATATGGCCTTTCAAATTATTATTAACTTAATCATTGCAGTCTTATGGATGTTTCTGAGTGAATCATACGCGATCCCTAGTTTTATTACAGGGTTTATATTTGGGATTCTATTATTGTTCCTGATGCGCCGATTTATTTCAGGTGAGTTTTATTTTATTAAGGTAGTAAATATCTTTAAACTTATCTTTATCTTTATTAAAGAAGTGATTATTTCCAATATCGACATGTTAAAGTATATCTACTCACCTAAAAAAACAGCAGAACCTGGGATTTTTGAGTTACCACTGGACGTGAAATCTAATTGGGAGATTTCAATTTTAGCAGGGTTAATATCTTTAACACCGGGAACTTTATCTGTAGCAGTTTCAGATGATAATCAATCCTTATTCATCCATGCGATGAATATAGATGATGTCAATAAATCCATTACAGAAATTAAAACAACCTTTGAAAGAATGATTATGGAGGTGACAAGATGAGAGAAGTTTTATACTTAACCGAACAAATATTAGAATTAAGTGTAACAATTGGTTTTATTGCAATAGCTGTTTCACTCATCTTACTCATGTACCAAATAATTGTTGGTCCAAATAATGTTGAACGTGCTGTAGCACTTGATACTATTGGAATTAACTTAATGGCAGTAGCTACTCTTCTATCCATCTATCTTGTCACTGATAAGCTGAATGATGTGGTCCTACTAATTGGAATTTTGGCCTTCTTAGGTACGGTAGGTATTGCTAAATATTTAGAAGAGGGTGTTATCATTGACAGAAAGTGAAATGTTACTGCATATTATCATTAACATAATTATAATTTTATCTGTTTTAATTGGGGCATTTTTTGTTTTCTCTGCTTCTATTGGTATTATTCGCTTTCCGGATGTATACACCAAGCTTCATGCTGCTACAAAAGCTCCAACATTAGGACTAGCAAGTCTGTTAATTGGCGCATTTATGTTTTTGTTTATTCAGCATGACATTGTAAGTGGTAAATTATTATTAGCGATACTGTTTATCCTAATAACTAATCCTGTATCTGCACATATGATTTCCAGAGCTGCGCATGCAAATGGTGTTAAACCTGTAATAAAAAATCGCAAAGATGCCTATGAAAATTATAAAACAAGAATACAAAGCAAGTGACTTTCCTATAGGAGAGTCACTTTTTTATGCGATATTTTCATATTTTTATCGAATCTAAATGTTTTAATCAACAAGAGCAATATTATTTTAGAATGGAGCTTCTTTAATTTAAGTGGACAGACACGAAAGCACCTCCTCCTTCATAAAGATGTTATATAGGCAAATACCCAATATAGAAAGATAAGGCGAATGCCTGAACTAACTTGCAGGGATAGAGTCTTACACTTCCAAACGATCAGGACTAATGACTGCAAAGAGGTTAATAATTTGAGGAGGTGCTGTGTTTGTCTGGAATCCTGACTGTTCTTGCTCTTCTTGTAAAGGAAGTACTATTTTTTGTATCCTATGTAAAAAATCATGCTTTTCCTCAACCTTTACCACCTGATGAAGAGAGAAAATATATTCAAGAAATGCAAGAAGGCAGTGAGACTGCAAGAAACAAATTGATAGAACATAATTTGCGCTTAGTCGCACATATTGTTAAAAAGTTTGAAAACACAGGAGAAGATATGGAAGATCTTATTTCCATCGGAACAATAGGTCTGATAAAAGGAGTAGAAAGTTTTTCTCTTGATAAAGGTACAAAACTCGCAACTTACGCGGCAAGGTGTATTGAAAATGAGATACTTATGCATTTGCGCGCTTTAAAGAAAGTGAAAAAGGATGTTTCTTTGCATGATCCCATTGGCCAGGATAAGGAAGGAAATGAAATTAGTTTAATTGATATTTTAGAAGCTGAAAATGAAAATATTATTGAATATATACAATTAAATATGGAAATTGAGAAAATGCAAGATTATTTATCTATTCTTGATAAGCGAGAACGGGAAGTAATAATTTACCGTTATGGTTTAAACGAATACAAAGAGATGACACAAAGAGAAATAGCTAAGAAATTAAATATTTCACGAAGTTACGTATCACGCATCGAAAAAAGAGCACTTATGAAAGTATTTCATGAGTATTATCGCAAGGAAAGAGATAACTACTAAGGGTCTAATGAACTAAAGAATATCTAACAAAATACAAAAAACAATGCACAGCAAAGTAGTGCATTGTTTTTTCCTATTTTTAATACGACTTAGATAGAAACTCCTGAAATCCTGATTAATTTATTTCAGAATAGTTAGCTCTTGCTTACATATAGGATTGTTTTCTGCTGTCATATGCTCCAGCAGAATACTTCGCTTTCCCCAGGAAGAAAAGCCTAGGTGAGTCTACAGAGTGCTTTAGCTCGAAATAGGCTCAAGTAGCGGATATATAGCAGTATTCTTATTTAAAGTAATCAATTATAAAAAGCATATTCTTTTAGATAAGAGCCTTATTTAAATACTTATTTAAAATGTTTTTATCATAGACATAATTAATTCCGCCGCATTTTTTGCTGCTTTTTCAAGGAATGCATCAAATGAAATAGAAGACTCTTTTCCGGCAATATCTGAAAGTGCTCGGATAATTACAAATGGCTTATTATATTGATAACAAACTTGTGCAACTGCGGCTGCTTCCATTTCTGAGGCAATCATGGATGGGAACTTGTCTCTTATAAAAGTCACGCGTTCTGCGTCATCCATAAATGAATCTCCTGTTGCAATAATTCCTTCCTCATAATTTAATCCTAAGTATTCAACCGCATTAACAGCTTTAGAAATTAAGTTAGAATCAGCAGTGTACATCGCTGGCATAGCTGGTACTTGTCCGTAATCATAATTAAATGCTGTTACGTCTACATCATGATGAACGACTTTACTCGATATTACTACATCGCCTACGTCTAGTTTTTCTGAAAATCCTCCTGCTGAACCTGTATTAATTACATAGGATGGAGCATAACGTTCATGCATAATGGTAGTTGCCATTGCAGCATTGACTTTTCCTATTCCGGATTTTAAAAGGACAACATCTTTTCCATGTAATTTCCCTTCAACAAACAGACAGTTAGCTATCTTCTCTTCTTTTTTCTCAATCATATTTTCTAAAAGTAAGTAAACTTCTTCGTCCATTGCTCCAATAATTCCAATTGTCACTGTATTGCCTCCATTCAAGCCTTCATAATCTTAGGTGATTTTATTTATATTTTTCCCAATCATTTTCAAATAGTACTTCTACTTTTGTTGGCTGCCAGCCCTCATTGTCTTTCCACGATAGATAAACACGGTAAACTTCAGTTTCTGCCGAATCAGAAACGGTAGCAACCACTTTTTGTTCTCCACCACGGCCTATCCACCATTCACGATAATCTTCTTCATTAAGGCCTGTTGCAAGTAGTATTGCCTTTGTCATTTCAAGGCGATCTTGTGAATTAGAATCATAATTAATCGTGTGAGGTCCTTCTTGCTCCGTACCGACAGGCTCCCAGTTTCCTGTATACGCTTCTGATACATTATCATCTGATGGTTCTGCTTCTTCAATTATCACGTCTTCATTGTTGGAATTATTATCTTCCTCATCATTTTCGGTAGTGTCTTCTTCTTCGGTGTCATCAACTATATCAATTTCTGTAGCTGCCTCTTCATCCGTATCTTCCATGGATGTTTCATCTGTGTTATCTGACTGGTCCTGAACTTTCTCATCAGATATCTCATCTGTTTTTTCATCGTTACTATCCCCACCAAATAACCAAATGCCGATTAACAGAATTAAAAGGATCACACTCACTATCATAAGGATAGAAATAAATTTAGTGTTTTTACGGCGTTTCTCAAATTTGTTTTTACGTGTATGATTCTCCTGTTCCATGGCTTCCCCTCCCTAAGTTACTATATTATCTTATCATATCTGGAATACAATGTAATATTACAATTCCGTATCCAATTAATATTTTATGTGTGAGAAACAAGGTATTTTTTGTATAAGAAAAAGCAGGAGACTCCCCCTACTTTTTTCTTACTCAACTTTTAAGATTTTAACCTGAATATCTCCACCAGGAGTTGTTACATTAACTTCTGATCCAACTTCTTGACCAAGTAAACTTTTGGCCATTGGAGAATCATTTGATATTTTGCCTTCAAATGGATCTGCTTCTGCACTACCTACAATGGTATAAGTTTCCTCATCGCCATCTGGTAATTCAACAAATGTTACAGATTTGCCTAATGATACCATGTTCGCATTTGCATCATCATTTTCAATAATAACAGCGTTTCGAATCATCTTTTCAACCTGAGTAATTCTTTGTTCGACGAATGCTTGTTCATCTTTAGCAGCATCATATTCAGAGTTCTCAGACAGGTCACCAAAATCACGTGCAATTTTTATACGTTCAACAACTTCTTGTCTGCGGTCTGTTTTTAAGTATTGCAACTCTTTCTCTAATTTCTCTTTTCCCTCTTTGGTCATATAATAACTTTTCTCTACAGCCATTAAAAACACTCCTTTTACACTATACAATATCAAATGAGCGTTTACAGAAACCGCTCAAAAATCACTTATAAATGCTATTCAAATAATTTCGTAAGAATACATCTGAATAAAATGAAATCCGCAACGAGATACCAAAGTGTACGATAAGTCATAGCTTTGCGGGTTCTTTCTTTTTAAAACATATTACTATAGTTATAAATATGCTATTCATAACTATGGCAGACTTTTATCAAATAATCAAGCGTTTTAACTATTGTTTTCTTGCTTTTTGGATAATATATTTTCAATTTTAGTTGCCATTATATCGATAGCAACATGATTTTGACCACCCTCAGGGATAATAATATCAGCATACCGTTTCGTTGGTTCAATAAATTGCAAATGAGAAGGTCTCACTTCATTGAGGTATTGATTTATCACAGAATCAAGTGTTCTTTCTCGCTCTTTAATATCTCTTTGTAATCTCCGGATAATTCGAATATCAGCATCTGTATCAACAAATACTTTAATGTCCATTAGATCCACTAATCTTGGATCCTCCAAAATAAGAATTCCTTCCAAGATAATAACATCTTTTGGCTGAACTGGAATTACCTGTTTCGACCGCGTATGGATCGTGTAATCATATACCGGTTTTTCTATTGGTTTATTATCCAACAAATCATGTAAATGCTCGATTAGCAAGTCATTATCGAATGCCAAGGGGTGGTCATAATTGGTATTTAACCTTTCATCAAAGGGAAGGTGGCTTTGGTCTTTGTAATAGTAATCCTGCTCTATTACTAAAATTGTTTTATCTGTAAAACGTTGGCATATCGACCTGGTAACAGAAGTTTTACCACTTCCACTCCCCCCAGCAACACCTATTACTACTGGCTTTTCCTTCATTTATAATGGACTCCTTTCATGTCTTGTAGCTTAATGCAACTCCGTCTCCGATGGGAATGATAGATGTTGTAAAAGCTGGGTGGTTCATTAAAAATTGATTATATAACTTTATTTTTTCTACCATTTTTCTATATCGTTTGGGGATTTCCTGAGAATCTGTCATAACATATCCTCTAAATAATACATTGTCCGTTAATATCATTCCATTATTCGTTAAGAGTGGTGAACAAAGATCAAAAAAGCGCCTATATTGACCTTTTGCAGCATCGATAAATATAAAATCAAAGTTCTGGTTTTCTTCTTGTAACTTTTCTAATATGTCCAATGCATCCCCATATATCACTTCAATTTGATTGGTTTTCTCTAATTTATTTATATTGTTTATTGCTTGCTGATATCTGGTTTCGTCTCGTTCTATTGTTACAATGGAGGTGTTTGGAGATGCTTCTAACATTCGAAGCGCGGAATAGCCGATAGCTGTTCCTACTTCTAAAATTCTTTTAGGCTGTTTTATACGAACTAATTGCATGACAAAATGGATTCCAACCGTATCCATTATTGGAACATTGTTTTTTATTGCCTGTTCTTCTAATTCAAGAACCCAATCTTCCTTTTTGGGTAATATTTGTCCTAAATAATCAGCTATTTGATCTTCCATACTAACCTCTTTCCTTCAAACATAAAGTTCTTGTGAATTTTTAAATGTATAGATAAAAAACGAGAAATGTGAGTTTGAACCCACATTTCTAAAGTATCTACCTTACTTTAAATATTTCTCTCGATTTTTATTATGTTCCTCATTGGTTTCAGCATAGTGAATATTCCCATCACTGTCATGAAGAAAGTAAAGGAAATCAACATCTGAAGGACTCATCACTGCATCCAATGAACTCTCTGAGAAGTTGGAGATTGGTCCAATTGGTAATCCAACAATTTGATAAGTGTTATAAGGCGAATCTACTTCAGTGTGCTTATCCAATGTTGTTTCCAGGTGTTCTCCAACAGCATATGCTACTGTTGGGTCTGTTTGCAGTAGCATTCCTTCTTCTAAGCGATTATAAAATACCCCAGCTATATTCTTTCTTTGCTTTTCATTTCTTGCTTCTTCTTCTACCAATGACGCAAATGTTATTACTTCATGTATAGACATGTCTTCATTCTCTATTTGGTCATAGTATGGAGTTACGACTTTTTGCGTTTGATTAAGCATAGTCTCAACTATAGATTTGATATTTGGCTTTTCTTCAAAGAAGTCATACGTTGCTGCGAATAGATAGCCCTCTAATGGTGCGATAATATTATCATCTAGTATCGCATCAGACAATATAGGAAATCTATCGATCAACTCTTTAATGTACTCCTTGTCATTAACTACTTCAAGAAACTCTTCTTTCGTGATTGGAAGGTCTTCAGCATAAATCTCTGCAATTTGGTCAATTGTCACTCCTTCGGGAATAGTCACTTTATAGAGTGGATCATTCATCACTTTACCAGTCTTAAGATTCCCTGTTATTTCATCTATAGACATAGAAGGAGAAAAGGTATATTCACCAGCTTGAAAGTCAGATTCATTATTAAGCTTTATGTAAAAACGAAAAATAAATCCATTTTTGATGATACCATTTTCCTCGAGGATATTCGCAATAGTGGAGGTGGAAGATCCTAAAGGTATTTCTACTTGTATCTCTTCATCACTTGAAGAATCCAGTGGTTGTAAAGCTGATTTAATATACATATACCCAGATATACCGCCAATTACTAAAATAAGAACAATCGCTAATATAATCACAGTTACTATTTTCCGTACTTTACTTGCTTCTTCCCCGCGAGCAATCAGGTTGTCCTTAAACTTACTCTTATTTTTCTCTTTAGACATTTGGATTCCCCCTTTCATCCGATATATTATACTAAAAAAGCATAATAATATCCATACTTTTTGTGTATAGTTAGTCTTAGGCATTTTTGTTTAACATCTTATTTTTTCATCGATCGAATTAAAATAAAACAAAACTGACTAAGTCTTTTTCATTTTATACATAAGAAAGAGGTACGAATCCTTTCGCACCCCAATAAATAAGTTTTCCTAATATGAAATTCTATTCAGTATGTTATTCTGCCCCTAATTCTTCATCTGATAATGTATTTAACATTTCTTCAACCATATCCCATTCCTCATCTGATTCAATTGGGAATAGAGTTAAATCATCTTTTTCCGTTTCTTCATATCGAAAAGCATAAACTTCAACTTCTTCATCCTCTGCTTGTTCTACAGGAACTACAGCAATATAGGAGTTTTCTGTTTCATCTACATCAAAGGTAAATAAAACTTCAAATAAATGTTCTTCTCCATTTTCATTAGGAACAATGATGCGTTCTTTTTTTTCTAGTGACACACTTACACCTCTTTTATTTTTGATCTAAAAATCCCTGCAGTATCATGACTGCTGCCATTTTATCTATAACTTTTTTTCTTTTCTTTCTACTCATATCCGCCTCTAATAAAACTCTTTCAGCAGCCATTGTAGTAAGTCTTTCATCCCAGAGCACAGTAGGGATCTGGAAAGTTTCTTCGATGTGATCAGCAAACTTCTGAGAAGCTTCACCGCGTTCACCAATAGTGCCATTCATGTTTTTAGGTAGTCCTACTATAGCTTTGCCAATATCATGTTCTTTTATAATTTCAGATATTTCCTTATCTGCTGAGTTGATAGCCTCTTCGTCCCAATAAATCGTTGTTAGTCCTTGGGCTGTCCAACCTAGTGCATCACTGATAGCGACCCCAATTGTCTTAGAGCCAACATCAAATCCTATTAGTTTCATTTAATCCGCCTTTTGCTGTTCCAAATAATATTTAACCAATTCTTCGATTACTTCATCACGTTCAACTTTCCGTATTAAATTCCTGGCATCATTATATCTTGGAATATACGCTGGATCACCTGAAAGCAAGTAACCAACAATTTGATTAATTGGATTGTACCCTTTTTCTTTTAAGGCTCCATGAACCGTAAAAAGTATCTCTTTAATATCCTGGTCATACGGTTCTTCTGAAAAATTAAACTTCATCGTTTTATCAATTGAACTCATTTTGACACCCCGTCTCTAGAAAACTTACGTTTGTTCATACTTTTTTAGATATAATCTTCTTATATTAATATAGCTTTTACCTTTGATGATAGTAAGATTAACACTTTGATGACTACTTGAAGCATATCATATAGTTTTCTAAAATAAAATACTAAGATTATAACTACGAAATCTACATATATTTTAACACGTATGTTATTTAAAGTGAAACTTCAGTCGACAAGAAGATAATTACCTTCAGCCGACTGGTAGATTAACTATTAGAAGTAAAACATTATTTACTAGTCTCTACGACGTATTTTTTTACAAATTGTATAGCTTCGTTTATTTTGGCTGGATCCTTTCCGCCTGCTTGCGCCATATCTGGACGGCCTCCACCGCCTCCTCCACAAATTTCAGCAGCTTGTTTGATAAGTTTCCCAGCATGAAAACCTTGATTGACTAAATCTTTCGACACACCTGCCGCAAGCTGAACCTTACCATTTGTCTCTGTCGCAAGCAGAATAAGACCAGATTCTAACTTCTGTTTTAAATCATCAATCATATTTCTTAATTGATTCATATCTTTTACGTTTACCTGCTGTGCAAGAACAGATATTCCTTCCACTTTTTCCACTTGCTCTAAAATAGAAGAACTCTGTGCATTAGCCAATTTAGCATTTAAGGATTCATTTTCTTTTTGAAGATCTTTTATATCACGGAATAGACTTTCAATCCGTTCTGGAAGATTTTCTTCTTTCGATTTTACTAAATGTGCTGATGTATGCAATAGTTGAAGCTTTGAATTTAAATAGTTGTATGCATGCTTGCTTGTAACTGCTTCTATTCTACGTATACCTGCACCAATTCCACTCTCTGATACGATTTTAAATAAGCCGATATCTGAACTATTCCGCACATGACAACCGCCACACAACTCTAAGCTATAGTCCCCTATCTGAACTACACGGACCACATCACCATATTTTTCACCAAATAAAGCCATTGCTCCCATTTCTTTTGCTTCCTGTAACTTCTTGTGATTGACCTCTACAGGTAATGCTTCCCACACTTTTTCATTTACAATTTGCTCAATTTGTTTTAATTCATCCTCTGTAACTGGATTAAAATGAGAAAAATCAAAACGCAATCGTTCAGGTGTCACTAGTGATCCTGATTGATTTACATGAGATCCAAGTACATCTTTTAAAGCTTGATGTAATATGTGTGTTCCCGTATGATTTTTGATAACGGAGTTACGAAATTCATAATCAACTGCTGCTTTTACATTTTCACCTGATGATAATTCGCCATCTTTAATAACAATTTGATGGATATGTTGACCCTTAGGTGATTTTTTCACTTCTTTCACAAAGGCTGTAGCGGATTCTGTATAAATCCATCCATTATCTGCAACTTGCCCTCCGCTTTCAGCATAAAATGGAGTTTCCGTTAAGAAAACATAGACTTCTTCTCCACTTTTGGCAGTTTCAATGATGTCATTCCCATCAAACATCGCAGTGATTTTCGTCTCTGTTTCTAATTTTTCATACCCTACAAATTCACTTACAACATCTATTTCACTTAAAACGGTATCTTGAACTTGCATGGAATCGACTTTTTGTCTAGCATTTCGAGCTCGGCTTCTTTGTTTTTCCATCTCTTTGTTATAGCCTTCTTCGTCTATAGTAAAACCTTGCTGTTCCACATACTCTTCAGTTAATTCTTTTGGAAAACCGTATGTGTCATACAATCGAAATACCTCTTCCCCTGGAAATACGGAGCTTTCTTTTGCTTTTTCTTTCTCGATAATAGAAGTTAATATATCAAGACCATCATTAAGTGTTTCATGGAATCGCTCTTCTTCTACTTTTACAACAGATTCAATAAACTCCTTTTGTTTTAAAACTTGCGGATAGAAGTCTTTCATAATTTCTCCCACTGTTTCTACTAATTCAAACATGAAAGGTTTATTGATTCCGATTTCTTTAGCAAATCGTACAGCTCTCCTCAGTAATCTTCTTAACACATAGCCTCTTCCCTCATTTGATGGCAGTGCTCCATCGCCAATTGCAAAGCTTACAGTTCTTATATGATCAGAAATTACCTTAAATGCTGTGTCAGCTTGTGCTGATTTTCCATAGTTTGTGGTTGAGAGATTTTCTGTTTTCTGAATGATTGGCATGAACAAGTCCGTTTCAAAGTTCGTAGGTGTATTTTGAACAACTGAAACCATCCGTTCTAGCCCCATTCCTGTATCAATATTCTTCTTAGGAAGAGGAGTATACGTGTCATCAGGATTATGATTATACTGAGAAAAAACTAAATTCCAAACTTCCAAATATCGATTATTTTCGCCGCCAGGGTATAGTTCGGGGTCATTTGGGTCATTCCCGTATTCTTCTCCACGATCATAGAAAATTTCAGTATTTGGTCCACTTGGTCCTTCTCCAATATCCCAAAAGTTCTCTTCTAAGCGAATAATACGTTCTTTTGGAATGCCAATATCATTCATCCATATTTCATAAGCTTCATCGTCTTCAGGATGAACAGTTACAGCTAATAATTCTGGTTTTAAGTTCAGCCACTTTTCACTTGTAAGAAATTCCCATGCCCATTCAATTGCTTCCTTTTTAAAATAGTCACCTATTGAAAAATTACCAAGCATCTCGAAAAAGGTATGATGTCTTGCCGTATATCCAACGTTTTCAATATCATTGGTACGGATAGATTTTTGCGCATTTACAATACGAGGATTCTCAGGAATAACACGTCCATCAAAGTATTTCTTCAATGTAGCTACTCCACTATTAATCCAAAGTAAAGTTGGATCATCTTTAGGGACTAATGATGCACTAGGCTCAACACGATGTCCTTTCTCTTTAAAAAAATCAAGATACATTTGTCTCACTTGCGCTGAAGTTAATTGTTTCATTTGATATCCTCCTTTAAGATATTTAAGAATTAATTGCTATTTGGATATACATAATTGATAGTAACTCCTAATTTATTTAATTCAGAACAGTTAGCGCTCGCTTTCACTTATGAATGTCTTCTGCTGTCATTCGCTCCGGCAGAACTTATAAGCTTAAACAAAAAAATCTCCTCTCTGCATAACTGCAGGGACGAGATTTGGTTCGCGGTACCACCCTAATTATGAACGATTTGACACCATTCATCACTTTGAACATGTTAACGGTATGTAACCGGCGGGTATTAGCCGCACTCCAGTGTAGCTTTCCATAATTGCAGAATAAGATTTCTTTCAGCCTAAGGAAATCTCTCTCTTTAAAACGGTCAATCATGTACTTATCACTTTCATCATATTATGTTCATAGAAATTTTTCTTATTTGAGTATATGCAAATTTGCTAAACTTGTCAACGACGAAACGATATTGCTAACGCATGGTTCGTCATTACTTTAATTACCGAAAGTACTGGTACTGCTAAAATCATACCAATTACTCCAAATAATTGACCACCTAATAATAAGGCAAATATGATTGCCACTGGATGGATGGCCACACTTTTCCCAACTATATATGGAGACAGTAAATTTCCTTCAATAACCTGTATAACGAAGATACCAATAATAACAAAAATTACAATCTGAATGGAGTTTGTTGTTGTAAAAGTTATAATTATTGCTGGAACAGCTCCAATTATAGGGCCAAAATATGGAATAATGTTCGTTACTCCCATAATAATTGCCAATAATAGGGCGTATTCAATCTTTAAAAACTTAAATACAAGGAGTGCTGTTAAACTGACAAATAGACATACAATTAGCTGTCCACGTATGTAATCTCCCAAGCTATCATCAATGGCGTGCACCATTTTGCTTGACTGTTTTCGATACTTACTAGGAATTATGGTTTTGATGAATCCTTTTATTTTTTCATAATCTTTTAAGAAATAGAATACTAGCACAGGAATAACTGTTATAGTAATAATCATATCAAATATTTTAGTAAATCCACTTAACAGATTGGACAATAAATCATCTAGTGAGTTTTCAATAGTAATAAAAAAATGATCCATTTTGTCATGTACTGTTTCTGGCATAAAAGAGGTATATTCATATAAACTGTAAATCATTTTCTGATAAGTTTGCACAAATTGGGGAAAGTTATTAGATAAATCATGTACCTGATGAACAATCGCCGGATATACACGATAAATTAGATAACCGACACCAACAAAAAATAATAGATATATTAATAAAATGGCCAATCCTCTATGAATATTAAAACTATGCAGCTTTTCTATAATTGGAAAGAGTAAATAAGCTATTAGACATGCGATTATAAATGGAAGGAAAAGCTTCCATAAGAATGTAAAGACTTCCTTATAATATGGAAATGTCTTTACGAGTAAAAAAACAAATAAAAATAATAGAATGCCAATCAAAAGCCAGTAAATAATTGATACGCGATTTTCATCTCGAAACATCTAACTCCTCCTTAGTACAATATAGTTGACTAAGGGAATACTACTGTAATCTGAGCTCATCTTCAGAAAATAAGTCATTTAGAGAACTCAAACTACCATCCGCTTCGATTTGATGGACTGCTAATTCATTATTTACGACGGTCATCTCTATGAAACATGTCCAGCAATAATAGTTTTGTGTACCTATTTTGCCAATATCTTTACCATTACAATTTGGGCAGCGCATATACATAAACCTATCACCTCATTTACAATAAAGATGTATATCCAATAAGAACAGGCATAAGAAATTTCCCAGAACCTGCATAATAGCAGTCCTTTTTCAAACCTTTTGGATTAACTCTTTAGAGAACTTTACAGATGATAGGTTTACCAAAAATATCTAACTATATACATTTTATTCCATAAAATCATATGGAGAGAGCTCTTCTTCATTCCTATTCTGTACTTCCATAGGAGAAGTTTTTAATTGTTTACTTAACCGTTCCTTTAAAGAAGTGTACCGCTTATTCGTATCCATTGTTCGAATCCCCTTAAAGAAGGCGTTCATCTCACCACAAATAATCAATGACTCTTTACTCCTTGTGATGGCAGTATACACTAAATTCTTTCGCAGCATTCGATGGTAAGCCGATATAACAGGCAACACGACAATCGGAAATTCACTTCCTTGAGATTTGTGAATGGATATACAATATGCATGCATAAAATTGATATAATCTTTTCTGACATAGACAACTTCCTTGTCATCATCAAAGGAAATGACAATTTGCTCCTCGTTTTCCTTATTCTCATCTTCTCTGAAAATAGCAACAATCTCACCTATGTCCCCATTAAACACACCATCTTCTGGCTGATTGACTAGTTGAATGACCTTGTCACCGACTCGATATACGACATCATTTGCCTTAACTTCTCGTCTTCTTTTCGTCTTAGGGTTAATTAACTGCTGTAAATGTTTATTGATCATTGTTATACCAGCTTGAGAACGATACATTGGAGCTAATACTTGCATGTCCTTTAAGTCCATTCCCTTTTCCTTCGCTCGATTAAAAATGGTAGTAATCACATCAATCATTTGATATTCATGACAAGTTATAAAGCTGAAATCTTTATCATTTTTCAGAGATTCAGGTGTACATATATCATTCTTTATTTCGTGTGCTAATTGTATAATTTTAGAACCTTCTTTTTGACGGTAGACTTCACTTAAACTGATAGAAGGAATCAATCCACTTAGCAATAAATCAGATAACACTTGACCAGGACCAACTGATGGTAGCTGGTCTTCATCTCCTACGAGTAAAACTTGCATATTATCAGGTATTGCTTTAAATAAACTATTTGCTAACCAAATATCGACCATTGAAAATTCATCTACGATCAGAAACTTCCCGTTCAACTGCTCTTGCTCATCTTTATCAAATCCGTTATTACCATTCCAACCTAACAATCTATGGATAGTAAGAGCCGGAAGACCAGTTGATTCTGTAAGCCGCTTCGCTGCACGACCAGTTGGGGCAGCTAAAACAAATGGAAAATCTTTTTTTTTATCATAATCCATGGGATCAAGAGAGAGATTGTGAATAGCTGCATAGGCCTTAATAATCCCCTTTATTACGGTCGTTTTCCCAGTTCCCGGTCCACCAGTCAGTATCATAACTTTAGAGTGAATAGCTTGATTAATTGCCTCAAACTGCTCTTTTCCATAACTAAGTACTTCCTGTTCTTCTATATCTCCAATGATTTTCATAACTTCTGCCAAAGGCGTCTCATGTTCAATCGGTTTTTGAATAATTCGTTCTAGATGTGAAGCAAAACCATCCTCTGCGTAATACAAAGAAGGTAAATATACATTACCATCTTGGATAATTGCTTTCTTTTCCGTATTTAATTCTTCTAACCTATCTGCAATAATGGATTCTGTCAGCTCCTGACTTCCAATAAGCAAATTCATCACTTCATATATACAAGCATCTAGTGGAAGATAAACATGCCCATCTTGAACACTTTTTTGCAGGACATAAATACACCCAGCACCGATTCGGTTAGGATGCGTTAAAGATAGTCCATTTTGTCTAGCAATTTCATCTGCCGTCTGGAATCCAAACCCTTCTATATCAAAAACAAATTGATAAGGATCTTCTTCTAATTTTTCCATGGCATCTTCTTTATACACTTTATAGATTTTTTGGGCCATTTTTAATCCAATATTATACTTCGCTAAATGAACAACCACATGCTCAAAGCCCTGATTCTCATGAATACTTTGAACCAATTTATCTCGTGTTTCTTTTTTTAGCCCTCGGACATCTTTTAAAGATTCCGGATGATTTAATATCTTGGAGATGGCGTTTTCTCCTAGCTGATTGACTATACGTTTCGCAAGCTTTTTACCAATTCCGTAGAATAAGTCACTGGATAAATAAGCCACCAGACCGTCTTTTGTATCTGGTATAAACGTTTTATAAGACAAGACTTTGTATTGCATGCCAAATTTTGCATGACGCTCAAATTCCCCATAAAAATAATAGGTTGTCTGCTCCTGTAATCGAGAAAAGTAACCTTTTATGACAACATCTTTTTCTTTAAAGTCTTCATTTGTTTCGCGTATTTTTATTTTTGCAATGGAAAATTGTTCAGACTCATTATGAAAAATGGTATAAAGTAACTCGCCCTTAATATACTTTTGTTCTTCTGATTGCTGAACGTTTTCCATGAAAAACAACCTCACTCTTCTGTTTCATTTTCTTTTAATAATTTATCCATATTCTTCTTTGCATTTGCTGCCAATAGATGCTCTGGTTGTATCCGTAACGCTTCATCAAAATGATAAACCGCTTGTTCAATATTTTCCTGAAACAATTCGATAACACCTAAATTATAGTGAGAATCTGCGTGTTCTTCCTTTTTCTCTAGCACTTTTAAAAAGACTGATTGTGCTTCTTGCAAATGATTGCTTTGTGCTAGTGATAGTCCATACTGAAATAATATTTCTTCATCTTCCGGATTTAACTCCGCAGCCCTCATCAAATATGGGATAGACAATTTAAATTGCTCTTGATTTACAAATGAGATTCCCAACATGAAATAGACGTCGGCTTCTTCTATTCCAAGTTGCTGAGCTTTTTGAAAATACGTAATCGCTTCTTGAAAATTCTCTTGTTCAAAATATAAATTGCCAAGCCCATAATATGCAGTGGCTGCATTTTGATCTAATTCAATGGCTTTTTTGAAAAAACGCTCTGCTCTATCAAATTCTTTTAAATGTAATAATAAATTCCCAAAGTTTATATACCCTAAGGGGGCGTTTGGGTTTTCTTCTATAACTTCATTAAATAATTTTGCTGCTTCCTCGTATTTTTGTTCCTGCATTAATGTTATTCCTTGTGTATTTTTATCCATTTACTTAGAACTCCTTTTAGGTATAGACATGCTATACCCTAACCAACGTATTGAATTGCTTGGTTGTTTTTTATTACTTTGTCAATTGTTCCTCCACCTAAACATACATCCCCATCATAAAATACAACAGCTTGCCCAGGTGTTATGGCTCTTTGGTTTTCATGAAAGTTTACTTTAACTTTTCCATCTTCTAATACCTGTACAGTCACATCACTATCTTTTTGGCGATAACGGAACTTCGCTGTGCAAGTAAATTCATGCTTTACTTGATCTGGATGAATCCAATTAACATCTGTTGCCACTAATGCTTCAGAATACAATTTATCATTGGAATAACCTTGCTCCACATATAGTACATTATCTTTTAAGTTCTTCCCTACCACAAACCATGGATCTCCAGGACCACCAATACCTAGACCTTGACGTTGACCTATTGTATAGTACATTAATCCGTCATGTCTTCCTTTAACTTCTCCATCGAGTGTTTGCATTTCACCAGGTTGTGCCGGTAAAAATTCACTCAAAAACTCTTTAAAATTACGTTCACCAATAAAACAGATACCAGTTGAATCCTTTTTAGTTGCCGTTACTAAATTTGCCTCTTTGGCAATTTCGCGGACTCGGGATTTGGGCATATTTCCTAGCGGGAACATCACTTTACTTAAAATATCTTCAGATAATTGATTTAAAAAATAGGTTTGGTCTTTATTATCATCGACACCTCTAAGCATTTGGACCCTACCATTGACTTCCTGAACTCGAGCATAATGGCCTGTTGCTAAATAATCTGCTCCAAGAGATAAGGCATGATCGAGAAATGCTTTAAACTTAATTTCTTTATTACACATAACATCAGGATTTGGAGTTCGGCCAGCCTTATACTCATCTAGGAAGTAAGTGAACACTTTATCCCAATATTGCTTCTCGAAATTCACCGAGTAATATGGTATATCTAATTGATTGCACACTCGAACGACATCATCAAAATCCTCTGTTGCTGTACAAACGCCAAATTCATCCGTATCATCCCAATTTTTCATAAATATGCCTACCACATCATAGCCTTCTTCTTTTAATAATAGAGCGGCTACAGAGGAGTCAACTCCTCCACTCATACCTACTACTACACGTATATCTTTTTTATCTTTCATATCTTTTCACGACCTTTTATGATGTTAATCGATGAACGATTTTAGCAACCCGTTCGGCTGCTTCTCTTATATTTTCTTCCGTATTGAATATTCCAAAGCTAAATCGAATGGAATTTGTTGTACACGGATTATTTTTGCCAAACATTGCAGTTAATACATGAGATGGTTCCACACTACCAGCTGTACACGCACTACCGCTTGAAGCTGCAAGCCCATCCAAGTCAAAGTTGGTCAATAGTTGTTCAACATTGGCACCTGGAAAACTCACATTAACAATGGAAGCAATTTGTGAATGGAAATCCCCGTTCACTTCAAATGTTACCCCGTTCTCCCTCAACACTTCTAAAAATAATTCTTTAAACTTTTGATACTGTTCTCGACGCTTGCTTTTGTTCTCCATCGCTAGTTCTACTGCTTTTTGAAACCCAGCAATACTAACAACATTCTCCGTTCCTGGTCGACGTTTCCTTTCTTGTTCGCCACCAAACTGTAATGTATTTATAGGAACTCCATCTTTTGCGTACAAAAAACCGATACCTTTTGGCCCATATATCTTATGGGATGAAACCGATAAGAGATCTACCCCTAATTCATTTACGTTAATATCCAAAAGGCCATATGCTTGCACTGCATCTGTATGGAAATATGCTTGATGATTTTTTAACAGTTCCCCAATTTCTTGGATAGGTTGAATAATCCCCGTTTCATTATTCACAAACATAACAGATACAAGAACGGTTTCCTTACGTAATGATTGCTGCAAATCTTCCACACGAATTAGCCCATTCTTATATACCGGCAAATAGGTTACCTCAAAACCCTGTTTTTCCAGATACTCAGCAGTATGCAAGGTGGCATGATGTTCTTGGGCAGTTGTAATGATGTGGTTTCCTTTTTTTCGATTTGCAAATGCAGTACCGATTAATGCTAAATTATCTGCTTCTGTTCCTCCACTTGTAAAGATAATTTCTTTCTCATTTGCTTGAATGCTTTTTGCCATCACTCGTCTTGCTTCATCCAATAGTTGTCTTGCCTTTCTGCCAAAAGAATGTACACTGGAAGGATTTCCAAATGTTTGCTGATAAATGGGGTACATTGCATCTATAACTTCTTGATCCATTGGTGTAGTTGCCGCATGGTCCAAATAAATAGCTTCCATGATTACTTTCCTTTCCTACTTTTACGTACGTTTATTTAAATATAACTTTTTTGATAAGTATATTGCTTGTTAATCCACGATTTTTTTATTATTAGCCTTAAATATAGAACATATAAGCTTGCTGTTTTTTATCGCCGTCATGGTTTCTTAAATCTTCTAATGTGGTTCGGTCCAATACTTCTTTAATCGCATCTCGAATACGTCCCCACAGTTCCTGCTGTGCAGGTGGTTCTTCTTCTATACCTTCAACAAGTGTAATGGGTCCTTCAAGTACACGTATAATATCCCCTGCTGTAATTTCCTTTGCGTCTCTTGCCAAGATATATCCACCATACGCTCCGCGAATACTCTTAATCAACCCTGCATTTCGAAGTGGAGATGCAAGTTGTTCTAAATAATGCTCGGATAGATTATTATCTTTTGCTATTGACTTTAACGATGTTGGACCGTCCCCTTGTTTCTTTGCTAAATCAATCATTATTGTTAACCCATATCTACCTTTGGTTGAAATTTTCATACGTCACACCTCAAATTTTTATTATAAAACAAGATTGTTTATTATACATGTTCCTTAATCTATTTACCATTTTCCTGTACACAAAAAGGTTATTTTCTAGAAGATTATTACCTTTGCACATAAATTGTTACATAATTATATAGATTGTTAATATCTTTAATTCAGAATAATATAGCTCTCGCTCACACATATGTTTGATTTGTGCGATCATTCGCTTCGGCAGAATACTTGCGGTTCGCGGGCACGGCCTCAGTCTCCTCGCGGAAAAACCAGAACTGCGTCTGCATCTACTAGTAACGCTCCGAAGTAGGCTTCCTCGGCGCAAGGGCCGAAGAAGCTTAATCAAGTAGTACCCCTCGCTGCTCAGGTCTCGACACGTGCTTTTCTCGCAGGACAAGGAAGACTACGTCAGCATTAAATCGCACGAAGAAAATTAGTTTTTATTTTCGAGGTGTCTCCGTATTCTGCCCCCGCTAAGATAGATGCACAAAATGTTATAAAGATAATAACTAATGAAATCACGTTTAAGACCATTATTATTCTTAAAAACAGCATATTTCTTGTTTATACAAGTAGAGCAGACACACAACGGAGGAAATACACGGAGACTCCTGTGGGAAGAAGAGCATCGGTGAGACTACAAGTGCGTTAGCACGAAAGAGGCTCACCAACTCCCCGAGGAAAGCGGAGTGTATTTCCGTAGCGGTTGTGAAGCACTGTTCTGAATTAAATAAATTAGGAGTTACTATCGACTGTGACATTAAAAAGACACAAAAACCTTACGAAAACGCCTAAATAAAAAACAATTTAATATTACATGATATTATAGCATGAATTGCAATCCCCTTGCATTTCAGCCGAATTGGAATTAAGCTTTATACTAAAATAGCATATAAAAAAGTGAATTCAAAAGAGGATAATTTGAAGTACCTCTTAAGTAAAGGACGATTAAAATGAAACACAAACCATTAGCATATCGGATGAGACCATCCCATATTGAAGAAATTATTGGACAAGAACATCTTGTAGGAGAGGGAAAAATATTAAGTCGAATGGTAAAAGCTGAACAATTGTCTTCAATGATATTGTATGGACCTCCAGGTACTGGAAAGACTTCCATGGCATCAGCTTTAGCAAAAAGCTTAGGATTACCGGTCAAATTACTAAATGCAGTTACTGATAAGAAAAAAGACATGGAAATAGTAGTAGAAGAAGCAAAAATGCGTGGAAACATCGTATTAATTCTGGATGAAGTACATCGACTAGATAAAGCAAAGCAAGATTTTCTTCTACCTCATCTTGAAAGTAATCTAGTAACATTAATTGGTTGTACAACCAGTAATCCTTTTCATGCGATTAACCCTGCAATAAGAAGCAGATGCCATTTATTTGAATTGCATTCCTTAACATCAGAAAATATAAGAACCGCTCTATTACGTTCTATCCAAGATGAGACCAAAGGTTTTGGCACGAAAAATATTCAAGTTACGGATGAGGCATTAGAACACTTTGCCCTTTCCTCAGGTGGTGATATGCGATCAGCGTTAAATGGATTGGAGTTGGCTGTATCTTCCACTCCACCAGATCAAATGAATCAAATTGCCATTACTCTGGAAATTGCTGAAGAGTGTATGCAGAAAAAAAGTTTCTCACACGATAAAGGTGGTGATGCACACTACGATGTCATCTCCGCTTTCCAGAAATCTATTCGCGGTAGCGACGTAGATGCTGCGTTACATTATTTAGGTAGATTAATTGAAGCTGGAGATTTAGATAGCATTGCTCGAAGAATGATTGTTACAGCCTATGAAGATATTGGATTAGCAAATCCCCAAGCAGGCCCAAGAGCTATATCAGCCGTCCAAGCAGCTGAACGTTTAGGGTTTCCCGAAGCACGTATACCACTTAGTGTAGCTATTATTGAGCTTTGCTTATCCCCTAAATCGAACACTGCTTATCAAGCATTGGATCAAGCATTAGCTGACATACGTAGTGGTAAGAGCGGAGACATTCCCGCACATCTAAAAGACGCACACTATTATGGTGCTAATAAATTAGGCCGTGGAATAGATTATGCATATCCACATGACTATGAAAACGGATGGGTAAGTCAACAATATTTACCTGACTCTATAAAAAATAAACACTATTACAAACCTAAAGAATCTGGTAAATTCGAGAAAGCGTTGAAGCAAGTCTATGATAAAATAAATCAAGATAAAAGAAAAAAGGTATAATTCCTGTTTCTAGCGGTAACAATAATTAAAAAGTAACACAAAATCATCCAAGGGAATCTATTTCCCAAGATGAAATACAACAACACAGATAGATATACTACTAAACTTATCTAATTCTAATAGCAAAAGCTAACTATCTGTATAAATCTATTGTTTACTTGCTAGGAAAAGGAGTTGAACGTAAATGGCAAAAGTAAGACAAGATGCTTGGTCACATGAAGATGATTTATTGTTAGCAGAAACAGTATTACGCCACATTAGAGAAGGCAGCACACAGCTGAATGCATTTGAGGAAGTTGGAGACAAATTAAATCGTACATCTGCTGCCTGCGGATTTCGCTGGAATGCAGAAGTAAGACAAAAATATGACAGTGCTATTGATCTTGCGAAAAGACAACGAAAAGAAAAGAAACGTGCTATGGCTAAGAAATCCGGGCAACTACGTAAGCCTGTTATTGCAATGCCAGCTACTTTTGAGGAGTTCTCTGAGGAACTATCACAGAGTGAGGAACCATCTTCTATAAGTAAGCAAATGATGGAACAAGAAGCACCAACAATTACTTTGGATATGGTTATTCAATTTATGAAAGAATTAAAGAAAGACTACTATGCTTCTAATCAATCAAAAGCATCCATGGAACAATTGCAAAAAGAGAATAGCATGTTAACAGAACAAGTAACAAAACTTGAAAAACAATTAGAACAAACCGAAAATGAAATGAACACTATTAAAGAAGATTACCAAGCATTTATTCAAATCATGGAAAGAGCTAGAAAAATGACTGTTCTAGATGATCAAGGAGCAATTAAATCTCCAACATTCAGAATGGACAAAAACGGAAACCTGGAGCAAGTTGCGCAAGGTTCTAATTAATAAAAAACACTAACTCCTAATTAGGAGTTAGTGTTTTTTCTGATTATGTAAGGTGTTACTTAATCCCGATAATGCCGTTTATTTTATGTTTTGATCCCGCTATTGGCAGGTGGGTACCCTGTTTTATGTTTATTATGCTTCCGCATCTGTGTGCGGCATGCATGCACCATAAAAACCCGCAGTTCCCATTTATATAGGTGTTCGGTCAAAATACCGTAAATAAACGAACATATCAGGATTAAGTTTCTTCTTGTAAATTTATTTTAACATAGCACTATTATTTTTGCAATATTCACTATTATGAAAAATCAGTTACACATATTACAATTTAGTAACAACTCACTGGTCCTTTGAATCTAGGCGAATACCTAATTCATTTAACTGTGCATTACTTACAGCACTTGGAGCTGCAGTTAATAAATCAGACGCAGAAGCGGTCTTTGGAAATAGAATAGTATCACGAAGATTGCTTCTTCCTGCTAGTAACATAATGATACGGTCTAACCCGAGTGCAACTCCGCCATGTGGTGGTGCACCATATTCTAATGCTTCAAGTAAGAAACCAAATTGTTCTTCTGCTTCTTCTTGGGTAAATCCTAATACCTTAAACATCTTATTTTGCATTTCCTTTTGATATATACGAATTGAACCACCACCAAGTTCATAGCCATTTAATACTAAGTCATAAGCATTTGCTCGAACACTTGCTGGGTCACTATCTAATTTGTCATAATCTTCTTCTACTGGTGATGTAAACGGATGATGAGCAGCAAAGAACCTTCCCTGTTCTTCATCATACTCTAACAACGGCCAATCTGTTACCCATAGGAAATTAAATTTAGATTCATCGATAAGATCTAAATCTTTTCCTAGTTTCAAACGAAGTGCGCCTAAGCTATCATATACAATTGAATTTTTATCAGCTACAAATAATAATAAATCACCATCTTTTGCTTCAGCTTTCTTAACAATTCCTTCCTTTTCTTCTTCTGTTAAGAACTTAGCAATCGGCCCTTTTAGTTCATTATCTTCTAATTTTAACCAAGCCAAACCTTTAGCTCCATACACCTTTACAAAGTCTGTTAATTTATCAATATCTTTTCTAGAGAAATTACCAGCTTCTCCTTTTACATTTAGTAATGCTACTTTCCCTCCATTATCAATTGCACTCTGGAATACTTTGAAAGTAGACGCTGCAACAACGTCAGAAACATGAACCAATTCTAATCCGAATCTTGTATCTGGCTTATCAGATCCAAAACGGTCCATTGCTTCCTGATATGGCATTCTTACAAGTGGTAACTCAATATCGATATCTTTCACTTCTTTTACCACTTTCTGCATCATACGCTCCGTCATTTCCATAATTTCATCACTTGTCATGAAAGAAGTTTCTATATCTACCTGTGTAAACTCAGGTTGTCTATCAGCTCTTAAATCCTCATCACGGAAGCAACGAGCAATTTGATAGTATTTTTCAAATCCACTCATCATGATCAGTTGTTTAAACAATTGAGGTGATTGAGGCAATGCATAAAACTCTCCTGGGTGCACTCTACTTGGAACAAGATAATCCCGGGCACCCTCTGGTGTACTTTTCGTTAGAATTGGAGTTTCCATTTCCAAAAATCCATCATCATTTAAGAAATTACGAATTGCTTGAGTGGTTTGATGGCGCAACTTAAATGTTTCTTGCAGCGCACTTCTCCTTAAGTCTATATAGCGATATTTCAAACGTAAATCCTCAGCAACATCTGTTTCATCCTGTATTGCAAATGGTGGTGTTTTAGATTTATTTAATATAGTAATTTCATTTGCAATAACTTCTATTTTTCCAGTCTTCATTGCGGGATTATATGTGGATTCCTCTCTACCAACTACTTGTCCATTAATTTCAACAACATATTCTGACCTAATCTTCTCAGCAGTCTCCAATGCTTCTTGGGAGAAATCTGGATTAAATACAACTTGCACAAGTCCAGATTTATCACGTAAATCAATAAAAATTAAGCCACCTAAGTCACGGCGTTTTTGGACCCATCCTTTTAGAAGGACATTCTGATCAATATTTTCTTCTGTTAACGTACCATCTAGCAAACGATTACTCATTATTCTTACCCTCCTGAAGTTTTTCCTTTACCATTTCCGTTAAATTATCTATTGGAACCTCTATTTGTTCACCTGTTTCCATTGATTTAAGATTTACTACTCTATTTTCAAGTTCATTTTCCCCTAATATCAAAACATATTTAGCTTGATAACGATCAGCAGATTTAAACTGTCCCTTCATTTTCCTATTTTGATAATCTTTATCTACTTGAATTCCATTAACTCGTAAATCGTGAATTAATGAAACAGCTTCAGTAATTGCATCATCACCTACAGCAACAAAATAACAATCTAATTTCTCATCAGTTGGAACTGATATTTTCTCAGCATCAAGAGCCATTAATAAACGTTCCAGACCCATACCAAAACCGATCCCAGGAGTATTTGGTCCACCTAGCTCCTCAATTAAACCGTTATATCTACCACCACCAGCAAGTGTAGTGATGGCGCCAAAACCATCTGCGTCACTCATTATTTCAAATGCAGTATGATTATAATAGTCTAGTCCGCGAACCAAATTAGGATCTACAACAAAGTCAATCCCCATTTTGGTTAAGTAGTTTTTCACTTGTTCAAAGTAATTTCGAGATTCTTCATTAAGATATTCTAAGATGGATGGTGCAGTCTTCATTGCTGGGTGCTCTCTATCTTTTTTACAATCCAATACTCGAAGCGGATTTTGATTTAGTCGTACTTGACAGTCAGCACAAAGTTCTTCCTTATGTGGTGCAAAATGTTCAATTAAAGCATTTCGATGATTGGTTCTGCTTTCTTTATCACCGAGTGAATTAATAACAAGTTTTAAAGATTTTAATCCAAGTTCCTTATATACCGTTATTGCTAAGTCAATAACCTCGGCATCTACAGCTGGATCATCACTCCCCAGCACTTCCACACCAAATTGATTTAATTGACGCATTCTTCCTTTTTGTGGTCTTTCATATCGAAACATTTGTGCAAAATAGTATAATTTCACTGGCTGGTTTGCTTCGCCATACAATTTATTCTCTACAAATGCACGGGATACAGATGCAGTTCCCTCGGGTCTTAGAGTTAAACTTCTTCCACCTCTGTCTTCAAAAGTGTACATTTCCTTTTGTACAATATCGGTCGAATCCCCTACTCCTCTAGAAAAAACTTCTGTGTGTTCAAATAAAGGTGTTCTAATCTCTTCAAAGTTATATCTATTACATATGTCTTTTATTTTACTTTCAACATATTGCCATTTCTTTGCATCCTTCGGCAAAATATCGACTGTTCCTCTTGGGGCCTTCATACTCATTACTTTCTACCTCCATTAATTGTAAATAATTATGTATATTAATAAAACTCACATTCGCTCAGTCATTTTAACAAATGTAGTTTTCCTTTTTACGCAAAACTTTAAAATCTGACACTTTTTGCATGGACTGTTGCGTTTAATGTATAGACTGCTGATAAGTTTAATTAAATATATTCAAAGTTTCTATCAAGTACGAATTAAAACTTAAAGCAACATTTTTTATATAAAAGCCTAAACTTCCATTGCATACAAAAAACTCTCGTCCCCTTATAAATAAAGGGACGAGAGTTACCCGCGTTGCCACCCTAGTTAATGCAAACATGCATTCGCTCTTCACAGTTAACGCCTGCAAGACGTTTGTATCTACTTGATTTTCAATACAAAACCTCAGGAATGTCTTTCATCAGTTCGTCCTGTAAAAATGCTTTCAGCCACGACATTTTCTCTCTTTCCAAGCGGTTACTGATTACTTCTTCCATCATAGGTAAATCGTTTATATTAGTCCATCATTTTTCTAACTTGAATGAATATAATATTAATCTCTACGACAGATTATGTCAAGAGCGATTTATCCTTTTCTTCAACTTTTTTACTTCTCCAATAGAAATGCCAAGTTCTTCTGCAATCTCCATATAATTGGCATGCCCATCCATATTCATAAATTGATGTATATCGACCCCAAAAATATCCTTGTCATTTCCTGCATTCCATTGTTTATCTTGCATTCTCATAGCGTTAGTTCCCCTTCATTGTGGTATTGTTATAATCACTGTGCATTTAGGTCTATAGCTTAACCTTAAGTACAGATAGCGTTATAAGTATTCTGTTATAGTTTTGCCTAAAGAAGAGAATTTTATTATACTAAGAGATATGTAATAAAGAGATGATGGGGAGGATTTACTTCTTGCAGATAAATAAGCTATTAATTTTTCTATTAGCAATTTTCTTGGTGTGCATTTTCACTATACATGTTCATGCTGACCGTGCAATAGTAACTGAAGATAAAGTAAATATTCGTAGTGGTCCTGGAACCGAATACGATCCAATCGGTCAGGCGAATTTAAATGATGAATATAAGCTAATAAGAAAACAAAACAACTGGCTGGAAATAGAATTCGAAAATGGAACGGGTTGGATTATAGACGATTATATCTTAGTCCAAAAAATACAGGAAAATAATAAAGAAGGTAAAAACAATAAGGCAGTTGGTAAAACAATCACTATTCAACATGACCGTACACAATTACGAAATGGACCATCTACCGATTATGAAATGATAACCTTCGCTAATGCTGGTGAAGAATACGAAGTTATTTCCGAAACAGCTCAGTGGTATGAATTGTCAAATGATAAAATTACGTCTGGTTACGTTTACAAGGAACTAATAACGAAACCGCTGGATCAGCTAATTGGTAATTTTGAAAATAAAACAATTGTAATTGATGCCGGACACGGCGGCCATGATGTTGGTGCAATCGGCGCAACTGGCACCTATGAAAAAGACTTCACTTATTTAACAGCTTTGGAGCTGGAAAAAGAATTAACTTCATTAGGAGCCAATGTAATATTAACAAGACCAGATGATGTATTCATTTCTCTTAAATCTAGAGCTAGTTATTCCAATTTGTTAGATACTGATGCGTATATAAGCATCCATTATAATAGTTTTCCCGAACAACCAGATGTAACTGGGATAGAAAGTTATTATTATCACGAACAGGATAAGGAATTGGCTAACTTTATTCAACAGGAAATTGTCAAAGAAACGAATGCCAGAGACAGAGGGACGAGCTTTGGCGACTTTTATGTAATACGGCAAAATTTTAAGCCTGCTGTGCTGATAGAATTAGGTTTTATCTCAAATGATGAAAAAGAAAAATTACTGCAAACTACCTTCTATCAAAAACAAATAGTAACCGGAATCGTCAGTGGCTTAGGAAAATACTTTTTAGAAAATTAAAAAACGGGACAAATTTGCCCCGTTTTTTCTATCTATCTTTACTATCAATGATTAGTGTTACTGGCCCCACATTTGTAAATGAGACGTCCATCATTTCACCAAACTGTCCAGTCTGAACTTTTATGCCTTCTGCCCTTACCTTCTCGTTAAAACTTTTATACATTTCATTAGCAAAATCTGGCTTGGCAGCTTTGGTAAAACTAGGCCTTCTTCCCTTTTTAGTATCACCATATAATGTGAATTGAGAAATAGACAGAATACTGCCGCCAATATCAAGCAGTGAATCATTCATTTTTTCAGTCTTATCTTCAAATACACGAAGATAAACAATTTTTTTAACTAGATAGTTAATATCTTCCTCTGTATCTTCATGGGTTACACCTAATAAGACAACAAATCCTTTGTCAATCTCCCCAATTATCTCTCCATTCACGGACACATGTGCATCTTTTGCTCGTTGTATTACAGCTTTCATTTATTTCCATCATCCTTTAATGCAATGTTCTTGTCACACTATAAACGTCTTTAATTTGTTTTATTCGTTCAACCACTTTTCTTAAATGATGGGTATTATGAATTAAAATAGTAATTTGAATAATCGCCATCTTATTACGGTCTGATTTCCCGTTAACGTGCGTAATATTTGTCTTCATTTCATTTACAGCTTGTAAGACTTCGTTGAGTAAACCTCTGCGATCATAAGCAGAAACCTCTAAATCTACATGATATTGCTTATCGACAGTTTCCTCGTTGCCCCATTCCACATGTAAGAAACGTTGTTTTGCCTCTTGCGTTTGTACATTAGGACAGTCTGAACGGTGAACAGAAACTCCTCTTCCTTTTGTAATATAACCTACTATTTCATCCCCAGGTACAGGATTACAGCATTTTGCCAACCGTACGAGTAGATTATCAACACCTTCGACCCTAACTCCAGAATCTTTTTTATGTGCCTTACGATCACGTACCCCCGATTTAACTTCGTGAAGTGTCTGCTGAAGGTCTTGTTCCTTTTGTTTAGCCTCCCGTATTTTCTCAGTGAGGCGCGTAGCAATTAAAGCAGCTGTTATTCCTTGGTATCCAACAGCAGCATACATATCTTCTTCATTAATAAAATTAAATCGCTCAAAAACTCGCTGAAGATTTTCTGCTGTTAAAACATCCTTAGGATTAAGATTCAGAGCTCGAATCTCCCGTTCAACCGCTTCTTTCCCTTTTATAACATTTTCTTCTTTTCGCTGTTTCTTAAAGAATTGCTTTATTTTGCTTTTCGCTTGAGAAGTTTGCGTGATTTTCAGCCAATCCTGAGATGGTCCATACGAATGCTTTGATGTCATTACCTCAATTATATCACCATTTTTCAGCTTATAATCGAGTGGCTCCATCTTCCCATTAATCTTTGCGCCTACAGTTTTATTTCCAATTTCTGTGTGAATTTTATAGGCAAAGTCAAGCGGTACAGAGCCAGATGGCAGTTCAATGACATCCCCTTTTGGAGTAAAAACGTAAACCATATCTGAAAACAAATCCACTTTTAATGATTCAATAAATTCTTCTGCATCATGAGTATCACTTTGCCATTCTAGAATTTCCCTAAATAAAGTAAGTTTTTCCTCGAAGGTTTTTCTTCCACCTTTTACTTGTTTTCCTTCTTTATATGCCCAGTGTGCCGCAATACCATATTCAGCTATATCATGCATTTCTTTTGTACGAATCTGAACCTCTAAAGGATCCCCTTTTGGTCCAATAACGGTAGTGTGCAGGGATTGATATAAATTCTGTTTGGGCATAGCTATATAATCTTTGAATCTTCCTGGCATAGGTTTCCAGTTGGTATGAATAATACCTAAAGCTGCATAACAATCTTTTATACTATTAACAATGATTCGAACAGCGAGTAGATCATATATTTCATTGAATTGTTTATTCTGCTTCATCATTTTTTGATAAATACTATAAAGATGTTTAGGTCTTCCGGACATTTCCGCATCAATATTTACCTCTTTTAACTGCTCAGACAACTCTTCAATTACTTCTTGAATATAATTCTCACGTTCTTCGCGCTTTTGTTTCATTAAGTGCACAATACGATAATATTGCTGCGGATTTAAATATCGTAAAGCTGTATCTTCCAACTCCCATTTAATGGTTGAAATTCCTAGACGATGCGCTAGAGGAGCAAAAATCTCTATCGTTTCATTAGCCTTCATTCGTTGTTTTTCTGGTGGTAAATGTTTAAGAGTTCTCATATTATGCAAGCGATCTGCTAATTTAATAAGAATTACGCGAATGTCTTTGGCCATGGCAACAAACATTTTACGATGATTTTCAGCTTGTAAATCTTGTTTTGATTTATATTTAATCTTACCAAGCTTTGTTACTCCGTCTACTAACATTGCAACTTCATGATTGAATTCTTTCTCTAATTCATCCAGTGTGACGTTTGTATCTTCTACCACATCATGCAGAAATCCTCCTGCAATGGTTTCGGCATCCGTCTCTAAATCAACTAAAATACCGGCTACTTGAATAGGGTGGATGATGTATGGTTCACCAGATTTCCGAAACTGCTCCTTATGCGATTCCTTCGCATATTCATAAGCTCGATTAATAAAAGCAATATCATCTTCTGTTAGATATTCACTAGCTATGTGAACAATATCTTCAATTGTATAATTTTCGTCTTTTGCCATTCAATCACCTTGTTTACTGTCTAGGTTTTATTACTTATTTATTATTAAAAATAGCGTGTCTAATCTGCCTATTACGAATGTAAATATAATCACTATTATATGTCCTTTTATACCTAGTGTCCACTATTTGTTTTTAATCTATTTTCAAATAAATAAGATTATAAAAAGTATAAATACCATCATTAAGTATATAATAATAGGTCTGACGATATCAAATCTTCGTCAGACCATAAATTAGAAAAATTTTATTCATATTTCATTAGGGTGAAAACATCATAATCCTTTAACTTTTCCATACCATCTAAATAGCCAAGTTCAATAAGGAATGCACAACCTGCAACTACTCCACCTAGTTCTTCTACTAGTTTTATGGTAGCTTCAATGGTACCACCAGTTGCAAGTAGGTCATCAGTAATGAGTACTCGTTGCCCTGGTTTGATGGCATCTTTGTGAATAGTTAGTACATTACTACCATATTCTAGTCCATAATCTACTTTAATTACTTCACGTGGTAATTTACCTTCCTTGCGAACAGGTGCAAAACCAATTCCTAGTGAATAAGAAACAGGACATCCAATAATAAATCCGCGTGCCTCTGGACCAACAATTATATCTATTTCTTTTTCTTTTGCATATTTTACGATTTCATTTACAGCGGTTCTATATGCCTCTCCATCATTCATTAATGGTGTAATATCTTTAAAGCGAATTCCTTCTTTTGGATAATTATCTACAATTTCAACATATTGTCTTAAATCCATTCCTTTATTTCCTCCTTGGCGGTTTGCAAATCAGAAATGTAACTTGAAAACCAGTTCCTTAATTCTTCATAATTTGAATAATATAATGTTTTTTCCATTTGAATCCTGTTTAAACGTTCTTGATACAATTTCGAATCACTAAGATCACGTTTATTTGGATTTGGATTGATTTGAATAACACCATTGTCTATTTTAACAAAACCTAATTCAAAAAACACTTTTGATATGAACACTATTTGTTCTTTACTCCAGCCCTTTGCATTCATAATTGCCGTCAATTCTCTCTTTAAGTCTAATTCTTTTCGCTTTTTTATTAGAGCATAAAACCAGACAAAGTTCTCTCTAGACGGAAAAGAAGTTAGATAAGCACTATCTTCTACGGTATAACATGCTTGTATAATTTTTGGCTTGGCTCTTTGTATAATTTCTTCTAGTTGTTCTAATTTGTCTGGTAAGTCAAAGATAAATAGTATATCTGTTTTCGAAATAAATTGCTGATCCGTATCGTAAGTAATTTGTTTAAGGTCTGAACGAAGTGGTTTTTCCTCTTTTGTTAAAGCTAATAAATCAAGATGGAGATACGGGTCAACTTCAGTATGTCTTCTTCCTCTATTATCAAATAATTGCCATGAATCAATTCTCATATCCCGTATCATTATTTGTGGCTTTTTCATACCATTCCATTCATTAATACTCAATTCACCAACAACTGTTAATGGAGTCATCGGAGAAATAAAGTGGTATAAATCCCCTTGCCCGAAACCGATTCCTTCTACCTGTGTTTTCTCCTTTTTAAATTGTAGTTTCAAATGATTTTTTGAACTACCAATTTGGCGCACATTATCTGGAATTTCTACAATTTGAAAAAGTGGTTTGGGGTTTTTCATACCAAATGGAGATAATCTTGAAATCTCTTTTATTAGCTCAATACTAATATCGGAGAGATTTAGTGTATCAGTAATCTCAATTTCCTGTTTGAAATCATCTTCCGATAATTCTTTATAAATAAATTCATTTAGTTTTTCATTTATACAATTAATATTCTCAACAGGTAAAGTCATACCAGCAGCTTGTGCATGTCCTCCAAAATGAGTAAATAACTCTCGAACTTTCATACAATTTTGGAACAAATCAAATGCCGGGATACTTCTTGCAGAGCCTTTAGCTTCCCCCGTCTCAGGTTTTATGGTTAGAACGATAGCAGGTCGGTCATATTTCCTTACCAGTTTTGAAGCCACAATTCCCAAGACGCCTTCATTCCATCCTTCTTTAGCTACCACAATTACTCCTTCTACTTCTGAGACAATCTGTTCTGCCTCTTTAACTATATTATTGACAATCTCTTTCCTTTGTTCGTTGATGGCCTCAATTTCTTCTGCTAACTCTGTTGCTTCGTAAAGGTCATCCGACATCAACAGCTGAACAGCCAAATCAGCATCTTGCAGCCTGCCAACAGCATTTAATCTTGGTCCAATAGAAAATCCTACATCTTCTTCTGTTATATTTCCATTCATTTTACAAACATTTTTCAATGCCTTTATACCAAGATTCTTTGAAATCGTTAACGCATGCAAGCCATAGAATGTAAGTACTCGATTTTCATCTACTAATGGTACTAGATCTGCAATCGTTCCAATTGCAACAAATTCAAGTAAATGTTTTGGGAAATACCCTAATAAAGCTTCGGCAAATTTAAAAGCAACCCCAACACCAGCAAGCTCCTTAAATGGATATTCTGGAGAGCATTTAGGGTGAAGAATAGCAAATGCATCTGGTAACTCATCTTGTACTTCATGGTGATCTGTAATGATTAAATCAATATTTAATTCCTTAGCAACGGCAGCTTCATGCACTGCTGCTATTCCTGTATCTACGGTTATAATTAATGTAAATCCACTTTTATATGCTTCAATAAAGGCTTCCTCATTTGGGCCGTATCCTTCACTAAAACGGTTTGGAATATAATAATCACAATCTGCACCTAATTCCAATAATGTTTTTAGCATCACTGTTGTTGAACTTACACCATCAGCATCATAATCACCAAAAACTAATATTTTTTCCTTATTCGAAATAGCCTGATGTACTCGTTCTGTAGCTTTGGTAATCGAACTTAATTGTTCAGGACTATGTAATTGATGGAGATCAGGTGATAAAAATTGATTTGCTTCTTCTTTTGTAGTGATTCCTCTTTGAAGTAACATTTTTTTTATAATAGGAGAAATTTCCGATAGTTCATCTAACCCAGTAGTGATATCTATCGGTTCTGAGTAATTCCATTTTGCCTTACTTTGTAACATAAGTTTCACCCCTGACCAATCTATTATACTAGAGTGTAGCAGGGGGAGCAAACTAGAATATTTATCCATATACGCTAAAGTTATCTAATGATTGCTTTAATATGGCTCTTTTCGTTACTTTATTGCTTCTTAAATGTAATAGTTGATGGCAGTCTGTATAAAAATGCGGAAAAAGTTATGCTTCAAACAGCTACAATCTTTTAGAAAGGCTCTTTTCTAAAAGATTGTTGTTTTTTACATTTTATATAGACACCTGATTAACTTAATTAAAGATAAATGTGTAATGTAGTGCGTTGTTGATTTCCGCTCCGGGCAGGTATTTCCGTAGCGGGTAATAGCACTATTGTTAATTATATATATGCAATTTCTATCAACTGTAAAGTTTCAAAAAGCAACAAACTATACGAAAAGAGCCTTTAATAAAATTATTTCTATCGTTCATTTTCTGTTATTGAATCTGCTTCACTTACAGTATTCTCCACCTCGTTGTCGATATTTTTTTCATTAATAATTTCTATTGACTCTTGGTTTTCACCTTTTATTTTTTTCAATTGTCTTTGTAGCTTAAACATTTTTATTGAACCTACTGTCGCTGTAATTATACCACCCATTAATGCCGAGAAAAGAATAACCAAAATAAGCGGAGATTCTCCAGACCAAAAAATATAATTTACTTCGACTGCATCAACATTTACTATCGCAAACACAGCAACAATAATAGTAAAAATAAGAGCTAAGATAACATATGTCTGACCCTTCACTTTTACTCCTCCTCTAACTTTTCACAGATAATTACTGCTTTATCTTGTTAAGTTGTATTGTATTCTGTTACAAAAGAAGCCCACTTCACAGCTACGTGGACTTACTATCATTTCCGAAATGATTAAGAGATGCTACATTCTCACGAAAAAGTGCCTTTCTATTTAATCTACCCTTTATTTCCCAAAACAAATCAAACCCTCACTAATTTTTTAGTAAGGGTTTGACAAAATGTTATATTAAATTGCTTTTTATACCTGAGGGCCTTCTACACGTTTTTTCTTTCTAAAATCAAGTGGTTTTTCTTTAATTGACTTACCACGCCATACGAGCCAAATTTGCGATGCGAGGAATAGGGAGGAATACGTACCTGCCAATAATCCGACTGCTAAAGCAAATGCAAATGTCGTAATCGACTGTGCGCCCAAAATTAAGAAAGCAAAGACAGCAATCAATGTCGTAATAGAAGTGTTCATACTTCTTGTAAAGGATTGTACGTAACTTCGATTAATAATTGCTGCTAAGTCTTTAAAGGAATTAACTCGTTTTCTCAATCGAATATTTTCTCTTATGCGATCAAATATAACGATCGTATTATTAATCGAATAACCCACAATCGTAAGAAGTGCTGAAACAATTGTTATGTCAAATTCAATTTGCGTAAAACTAAATACAGCAAGCATAATAAACACATCATGTAACAACGCAATTAAGGCAGTGATTGCAAAGAAAAATTCAAAACGGAAAGTAACATATATGATGATAAATATACTAGCAATAGCTACTGCATATATAGCGTTTTTCACCAATTCTTGTCCAACAATAGGAGAAACCACACTAACAGTAGGGTCCTGCCCGTATTTGTCTGAGAAATATTGCTGAACTTTAGCTACTTGCGACTCAGTAAGAACGTCTTCAAATCGTGTAACAGCTATTTCATTATTATCTCCTGATAAAACAATCGATTTGGTTGTGTATCCTAATTCCTCAAAGCCTTGTTCAACTTCCTCTGTAGTTAAACTTGACTCAGAAACAACTTCGACTCTAGATCCACTAGTAAAATCTATTCCTGGATTAATTTGGAATAGGATGAACGAGATTACTCCAAGCACCAAAAGAATAGATGTTCCAATAAATAACTTTTTACGATGTTTCACGATATTTACTTCACGATTAAATAGCTTCGGTTCTTCCTCGGTATTATCAGCAATATCCTTAATCTCTTTCTTTTTAACACCTAGCCATCCTTTACGTTTTGTTAAGAACCCGCTTTGCACCCATAATCCTAATAACAATCGTGTTCCAAAGACTGCAGTTAGAAAGCTGATTAAGATACTGATAATTAGCATAGTAGCAAAACCTTTAACAGAACTTGTACCGAAGATAAATAGGACGACAGCAGCAATTAAGGTGGTAATATTTGCATCTAGAATAGTCGATAGAGAATTCTTCGTTCCTGCTTTAAAGGAAGCTTTCACAGATTTCCCTACTCGTAATTCTTCTTTAATTCTTTCAAAAGTGATAACATTTGCATCTACTGCCATGCCAATCCCTAGAATAAGTGCAGCAATACCAGAAAGAGTTAATACACCATTCATTAACTCAAACACTACTAGAACAATATACGTATATATAAGTACATTAACAGACGCAATGATACCTAGAAAGCGGTACATCCAAACGATGAATAACAAGATGAGCGTTAAACCAATAATTCCGGCAAACACCGTTTCATCCAATGCCTGCTCTCCAAATTGTGCACCGACAGAGTTAGAATAAATCTCATTCATATGTACTGGTAATGATCCTGAATTGATGATATCAGCCATTTGTTGAGCTGATTCCACGGTGAAGTTACCACTTATCATAACATTTGCAGTGTTTAGAGTTTCATTAACACTTGGTGCTGATATATACTTAGGATTTTCTTTGTTGTATTCCTCAGCAAAAGAATCACCTTCCCGATAATCCATCCAAATGACCAATAAATTGTCTGGATAAATTGTTTCCGGATCATTCATATCTTTAATTTGACTCGTCACTTTTCCAAATTTACTTGCATCGTTCAATGATAACGTTACAATTGGCGAATTGGTTGTCTGATCAAAATCCTGAGCAGCGCTTCCTTCTTTAATATCCGTGCCACTTAACAACTCCTTATCATTCACATCACGGAAGGATAGTTGAGCAGACGTACCAATAAGTTCCCTCGCTTGAGCTTGGTCTTTTACTCCCGCAAGTTGAACACGTATTCTATCTTCTCCTTCGATATTAATGACAGCTTCACTAATACCTAGACGATTTACTCGGTCATTCAATGTTTGAACAGTACCTTCCATGAGACTTCTGGTTACTTCCTGATTCTCATCTACTGGCTCTACTTCATATAGGATTTCAAAACCACCTTGAAGATCCAATCCTAAATTAATTTCCTTTGTAACTCCTGTAATCGTTGTTCCAATCGTTAGTGCGAATAAAAGTACCACTAGGAAAAAGGCAACGATTCTGCCTCTCTTTTTCATGTATTAATTGCCTCCTATAAAATATGTAAAATCTTAATCTTTTTCACTATTATCACCTGTTAAAGCTGCAATAGAAGCCATCAAATCATCATCTTTATACGATTTCACTGTTAAGTAACTTAAGTATACATTAGAACCTAAATGAAATATATCCTGAACTGTTTCATGTATACGCTTTTTAGGATTCCCTTTCCATACTTTTTCTACTAAACATTTCCAGATATCTTCACCAGTTGCTTGGGAATATCCCAAAGCTTGAAACTCATCAGCTTTACTCTCTAGAGCAGGTATGACGATAGATTTCCACTCATTTACAGTATGTACAACTTCCATGTTTTCCCTCCTAGTTTAATGGAGAATATTTTGCTTGTCATGCTTGGCCACACACTTAGCATATATATCATTGTATATGAATTTTTATTTTTTGAGAAGGCAGGTCGACAAATATGGCCAAACAAACATTTTTACAAGGTGCATTAGTTTTAATAATAGCAGGAATGATTACTCGTTTTTTAGGATTTATTAATCGAATTGTTGTGGCTCGTTTAATGGGAGAAGAAGGTGTTGGCTTATATATGATGGCATTGCCTACCCTTTTCTTGGTCATGACATTAACACAACTTGGACTTCCTGTCGCTATATCAAAACGTGTGGCAGAGGCTGATGCAATTGGGGATCAAACAAAAGTAAAACGCATTCTAATTGTTTCTTTAGTTATCACATCAATAACGAGTATCCTCTTCACTGTTATTATGATTATCGGAGCACCTTTTATTGCAAGCACGTTATTAACTGATGAGCGAACACTTTACCCTTTAATTGCTATTAGTCCCATTGTTCCTATAACTGCTATTTCAGCAGTACTAAGAGGTTACTTTCAAGGGAAACAAAACATGAAGCCTCAGAGCTTCGCACAAGTTATCGAACAAGTCGTCCGAATTACCTGTGTCGCGATATTTATCAAACTATTGCTTCCATATGGAATTGAGTTCGCTGCAGCTGGTGCAATGATTAGTGTCATTCTTGGGGAATTCGTTTCCTTGCTATATATGATACATCGTTTCAAACGTAAAAAGAAAATGAAGATTCGAACCCACTTTTTTTCCTATTTAAAATCAAGTAAAGACACTATGAAAGAATTGTTCTCTATCGCATTACCAAGTACAGGAAGCAGAATGATTGGATCTGTTTCAAATTTTTTAGAACCTATCCTTGTTGCCCAAAGCTTAGCAATTGCTGGAATTACAACAACACTTGCGACAAAGCAATACGGTGAATTAACAGGATATGTATTACCATTATTATATTTACCAACCTTTATCACTCATTCTCTAGCTATTGCCCTTGTACCAAATATTTCAGAAGCCGAAGCAAAGAACAATCGCAAACTTATCCATTATCGAATACATCAATCTATAAGAATCTCTTTCGCATCAGGTGCTATAGCAACTATTATACTCACACTTTTTTCTGTCCCAATCCTCACTTATATGTACGGAACGGGGAATGCAAGTCAAATTATTATGTTAATGGCGCCCTTTTACATTTTATTATATATTCAGTCGCCTCTTCAGGCAGCCTTGCAGGCACTGGATTTAGCTAGACCTGCCATGTGGAATAGTTTAATAGGTGCAGTTGTAAAGTTTATTGTACTTTTTGTGCTAGCTTCCAATCCCAATTTCGGCATCATGGGAGTCGCTATAGCGATGAGTGTAGGGGTAGTACTAATTACATTATTACATTTAATTACACTACAAAAAGCAATACAGTATTCTATCCCATTTAAAGATACGCTCAAAATGTTATTGCTAATTATATTAACTTGGGGTACAGGCGCCGTTCTTAAAAAGATTTATATCGCATTTGAACCAAATATACTTGCATTTCTTTTTATTTTACTTGCTTTAGGATTTATTTACCTGTTGTTTCTGTTATTGCTGCGTTTTATTACCAGAGAAGAGCTGAAACAAATTCCCTTCATTCAGAAATGGGTATAACTTCTTTTATAATTATTAAATAATGTTGATAATGGAAAATCATTTAGAAATAAACTAGAGTGCTTTATTAGTAACAAAAGATACTCCTCTATTGTTAATTATCGAAATAACACCTTGTTAAAATATGAATATAAAGAAAGGCACCTTTGCTAAAATTTGTTGCTTTTTAACTATGACGGAGTTGATAGAAACTCCGAATAAATTTAATTAAGAATACCGCTTAGTCTTCGCTACGGAAATACACTACGCTTTCCGCGGGGAGCTGGTGAGCCTCCTTCGTGCTGACGCACAAAGCAGGCTCATCAGCCGCCCGCGGAAAGCGACTGCCCGGAGAGGAAATCAACAAGGCACTACATTTATCTTTAATTAAAGTAATTCACAGTCTATACAAAATGCGACTCACCTTTAAAAATAAACATTCTATCAGAAAAGAGCCTAAAAAAAACATTATTTTTCCTTCTATTTTTCCTACCTGCTGAATAAGATTACTATAGGATGTTGGACAAACTTATTGGGAGGAGTTATATGAGAAGACAACTATTTCACGCTCTATTATTTGGTTGGATTGCTGTACTTGGATTAATACTTATTTCAAGTATAATCATTGCATTTTTATTGCGTGTAACTTCATTAGATGAAAACTTACTATCCTGGATTGCCTTAGTAATCGGAGTAATATCACTATTTACTGGAGGGCTCATTTCAGGATTAAAAGGAAAGACTAAAGGATGGGTTATTGGAGGGGTCACCGGACTTGGATTTACTATGTTTACTTTTTTAGTTCAGTATCTCGGATATCAACAGGGCTTTTCTCTTGAGCAATCATTACATCATTTAGGATATATTTTTGCAGCACTTGCTGGTGGGGTTATAGGGGTTAACATTGTTGGGGATGCGCAAAATTAAATCTGTTCGGAACTATCAACTACTTTTTATAAATTAAAAAAAGAGGTTTTCCATTACGATAAGACGTAAAGGATAACCTCTTTCTTGTTTCATAATATGTATCATACATACATAGAAAAACTATTTTTGCTTTACTTCACGAACTGCTGAACGATCATATGTCATTTTCGTTCCACTTTCAGTAATCAATACAATTGTTCCTTCGTCTAAAGAATGAACCGTTGCGTGTAAACCACCAATAGTGATTACTTCATCACCTTTTTGCAGGTTCGTTTGCATTTCCTGAACTTTCTTTTGTCGCTTTTGTTGCGGACGAATCAATAGAAAGTAGAAAATAACAAACATAAGGATAATCGGTAATAATGAGACTATCATTTCCATTGTGTGTTTCCCTCCTTCTTCTTTTATATCAATACCTTAAAAGTTCTTTGCATTCGGTTTATTTAAACCGTATTGTTCAAAGAATTCCCTTTTAAAGTCACCAAGTCGATCTTCGCTTATAGCAATTCGCACTTGCTCCATTAATTTTAACAGAAAATGTAGATTATGATAAGTAGTAAGTCTAAAACCAAAAGTTTCATTACATTTTACTAAATGTCGAATATATGCCCGCGAATAATTTTTACATACATGGCAGTCACAATTCTCATCAATTGGACGAAAATCTCTGGCATATTTTGCATTTCGTACTACTAATCGGCCAGTAGACGTCATACACGTTCCGTTTCTAGCTATTCTTGTTGGTAAAACACAGTCAAACATATCTATACCACGTATCGCGCCATCAATCAAGGAATCTGGAGAACCGACTCCCATTAAATAACGTGGTTTATTCGTTGGAAGTAATGGTGTTGTAAAATCCAAAACACGATTCATCACATCTTTTGGTTCCCCTACAGATAATCCGCCTACTGCATATCCAGGAAAGTCTAGGGAAATTAGATCCTCGGCACTTTGTTTTCGCAAATCTTCATACTCCCCACCTTGAACGATTCCAAACAATCCTTGTTCATCTTTTCTGTTATGGGCTTCCAGACAGCGTTCAGCCCAGCGTGAAGTTCTTTCAACAGAAGATTTCATATAATCATATGTTGCAGGATATGGAGGACACTCATCAAACGCCATCATGATATCAGATCCTAGAGCATTTTGAATTCCCATTGCTTTTTCTGGTGATAAAAAAAGTTTATCTCCATTTAAATGGTTACGAAAATGTACTCCTTCTTCCTTTATTTCCCTCATATCACTAAGGCTAAACACTTGAAATCCACCAGAATCAGTTAAAATAGCACCATCCCAATTCATAAATTTGTGCAATCCGCCAGCTTCGCGAATAATATCTTCTCCAGGTCTTAGCCATAAATGATAGGTATTGGAGAGAATAATATTCGCATTCATCTCCTTCAATTCCTCTGGACTCATCGTTTTAACGGTTGCAAGTGTACCGACTGGCATAAAGGTAGGGGTATCAAATGACCCATGCGGGGTATGGACTCGTCCAAGTCTTGCGCCTGTTTGTTTATCTGTTTTTATTAATTCATAAGTTATAGGTGTCATTAACATACGTCCTCTTCTAAAGTATTAACATAGCATCACCAAAGCTAAAGAAACGATAGCGTTCTTTCACAGCCTCGTTATATGCTTTTAAAATCGTTTCTCGATCTACTAGAGCACTTACTAACATGATTAAGGTTGATTTTGGCAAATGAAAATTTGTAATCAATCCATTAATAGCTTTAAATTCATAAGGAGGATAGATGAAGATATCTGTCCAACCACTTGATTCTACAAATTGTCCATCATGGTCTCTTGCTATGGTTTCAAGAGTGCGGGTAGAAGTCGTACCAATTGAAATGATTCTACCACCATCCTCTTTCACTTTATTCAATGTATCTGCCGTCTTTTTTGTCATTTGATAGAACTCAGCATGCATCTCATGTTCTTCAACCGAATCAACGCTTACTGGGCGGAAGGTTCCAAGGCCTACATGCAGCGTAATAAATGAAATAGTAACTCCCATATCCTTTATTTCTTGTAATAACTCATTTGTAAAATGTAACCCCGCAGTAGGAGCTGCTGCAGAACCTTCCTCTTTAGCATACACGGTTTGATATCTTTCTTTTTCTGGCAATTGCTCTTTTATGTACGGTGGTAAAGGCATCTCACCTAGCTTATCAAGTACTTCATAAAAAATGCCGTCGTAAGAAAATTGTAATATACGACCACCATGATTCTTATAACCTGTACAAGTAGCTTTTAATAAACCATCACCAAAAATAAGTTTCGTTCCTTCTTTCACCTTTTTAGCTGGTTTAGTCAGAACTTCCCATGTATCTTTCTCATCTTGATGAAGTAACAGGACTTCAATTTTTGCTCCAGTGTCCTCCTTTACTCCATAAAGTCTTGCTGGTAGAACTTTCGTGTTGTTAAGAACCAAACAATCCCCTGGCTTAAGATATTTCTTAATATCTCTAAAATGCTGATGGGAAATCTCTTTGCTTTCCTTATCTAATACTAATAGTCGGGAGGATGTTCGGTCCTTCAAGGGGGTTTGTGCAATGAGTTCTTCTGGTAAGTCAAAATCAAAATCTTCTATATTCATTATGAATCTCCTATCTTTCCATTAACGAAATCGTCCTAACATCGTAAAAATGATAGTTAAAATAATACTGATTATAATGGAAGTGACAATTGGAAAGTGAACGGAGACATTTCCTACCTTAAACTGAATATCACCCGGTAACCTTCCAATAAAATTCCATATGATACCAATAACAAGGAAAACAATACCCAATACAATAAAAAGTTTTCCCAAATTCATTAGTCCTCATGCCCTTTCATACCAAAATGTTGATAGGCCTTTTGCGTTACAACTCTACCTCTTGAAGTTCGTTGAATAAATCCAATTTGCAATAGATATGGTTCGTATACGTCTTCTATAGTTTGTGACTCTTCTCCTATTGTTGCTGCAATGGTATCTAGTCCAACAGGTCCACCATTAAATCCTTCGATAATTCCTTGAAGTAGTTTGTGGTCGGTATGATCTAAGCCAACATCATCCACCTGCAACATTTTAAGAGCTTCGTCTGAGGTAGCTAGACTTATTTCTTCTTCTCCTTTTACTTGGGAAATATCACGAATCCTTTTTAATAAACGATTCGCAATTCGAGGAGTACCACGAGATCTTCTAGCCACCTCAAGTGCAGCTTCTTTTGTAATAGACGTTTGAAAAATTTCTGCCGTTCTCTCCACAATCGAACATAAATCCTTCGTTTCGTAAAATTCTAATCTGCTAAGGACGCCAAATCGATCTCTCAGTGGTGCCGATAATAAACCAGCTCTTGTAGTAGCACCTACCAATGTAAAAGGGGGTAAATCAATTCGTACGGATCTTGCACTCGGTCCGCTGCCAATCACGATATCAAGAAAGAAGTCTTCCATTGCTGGATATAATACTTCTTCAACCGTTCTCGGAAGACGATGGATTTCATCGATAAATAATACATCTCCTGGTTCCAGCGAAGATAATATTGCTGCTAAATCCCCTGCACGTTCTATAGCAGGGCCTGACGTAGATCTGAATTGAACCCCCATCTCATTTGCTATGATTGCTGCTAAAGTCGTTTTTCCTAGTCCTGGTGGCCCATACAATAATACGTGATCCAATGGTTCTTCCCGCATTTTGGCAGCCTGAATAAATATCTTCAAATTCTCTTTAGCTTTATCCTGACCAATATATTGGTTTAGATTCGTTGGACGCAGACTTTGTTCCATTGATATATCATCATCCTGAATTTCACCGGTAACCATTCGCTCATCCACTAGTAAGTACCTCCTCTCTTAATTTTTCATTAATAGCGCTAATGCTTTTCTTACCATCTCATCAATATCCTGATTACCATGCTTATTAAGTTCTGGAAGAATTGATTTTATTTCTTTATCGGTATATCCAAGTGTTTTGAGTGCTTCTTGTGCTTCCAATAACACTTGATTATTTGGTTGGCTATCTTTCTGTTCTTCAAATAAACCAGTATCAATGGAGACATTCAATTGTAATTTCCCTTTTAGATCCAAAATAATTTGTCTAGCTGTTTTCTTGCCGACACCTGGAAAGCTAGTTAAGAATTTATCATCTTCTCTCTCAATTGCTGAGACAAACCCTTGAATATCCACGGAGCCTAAGATAGCTAAGGCACCTTTTGGGCCGATTCCTGATACAGATATAAGTTTTGTAAATAAATATTTTTCATCTTCATTTTTAAAGCCATATAAAACTTGAATATCTTCACGAACATAATGGTATGTATTTACTAGTAATTCCTTATTTATCGATGTTTGAAATGCAAATGGATTTGCGCATACGACTTCATAGCCTACTCCATGTACATCGATGACGATAGATTCATCTGTTATATATGTAAGGATACCTTTTAAATATGCAATCACCTAAACCCTCTCCTATTCCCACCATTTTAACATAATTTTTATGAATAGAATAAACTCCTATTTCTAGATAAGAAATAGAAGTTTTATCATGGCTTACTCGTTTTCTTCTAAGTTATGATGAATATCCTGAACATCTTCATTATCTTCCAACGTTTCGATGAGGTTTTGCATTTTATCTGCATCCTCTTCAGATACATTATTATAGTTTTGCGGAATTAAAGTAACTTCATTATCTACAATCGTATAACCAGCATCTGTCAAATGTTCAACGACAGCCTGGTAGTTCTCTGGTTCTGTATATACTTCATAGGCACCGTCTTGAGGAACAATATCCTCTGCACCTGCTTCTAATACCTCTAATGTTAGCTCATCTTCATCCACATTGCCATCTTCATTAGCAACAATGATATACCCTTTTCTGTCAAACATGAAAGATACACTTCCGTTTTCCCCAAGGTTTCCACCGTTTTTCTTAAAAGCATGCCTTACATCAGAAGCAGTACGGTTTTTATTATCTGTTAGTACATTTACAATTACTGCAACTCCTCCAGGTCCGTACCCTTCATAAGTAATCTCTTCGTAGTTTGCTCCGTCCAAATCACCCGTTGCTTTTTTTATGTTACGTTCAATATTGTCATTCGGCATATTATCTGCTTTTGCTTTTTCAACTGCAGCTCTTAATGAGGCATTTGTCGCCATATCTCCGCCGCCTTGTTTTGCGGCAATATATATATCTTTTGCATGACGCATAAAAATTTTACCTTTTTTTGCATCTTGAGCGTTTTTTCTCTTTTGTATATTTTTCCATTTAGAATGACCTGCCATCGGGCATTCTCCTCTCTTGAAATTTCCTTTTTAACTATACCAAAAAAAACACGTATATAAAAGTAAAACCTTTGCATATAGCAAAGGTCAGTCACTTGAATTTAGAAAATTATTGAATAATTCATCCCCATTTTTACCTGATTTATACCTTGCATTTAAATTCTTCATACGGTCCCACTGTACATCGTCCGTATAAACGATAATTTGTTTTTCAGTGTTTGGAACAATTTTTTTCACTTGTTTTTCAATATCATCGATATCCGAAGTGACGTTGTGATCAAAATGTTCTCTTAGCATTACAGCAACAATTATTCGATCTTCTGTTGAAGCTACTTGTGCCTGTATAATATCTTTTTGTTGTTTCAATTTTTTAGATATTAATTCTGTCTCTTCGTTTGTAAAAGGGTCTGAATAACCCCCTTCGTAATCTGCAGCATTTACACCTCTTTGCTCACTTTGGGGATAACCACCTTGTTCTCCAATGGATTTTTCGTTCGTACCCATTCTTTCATTGTTTTCTTGACGTGTATCATAATGAATTGGTTGTGTATGGAGGTAATCTGAACCACTCTGTGAGCTTTCATCTTCGTTGGTACATGCTACCATTACAATAGATATCATAACTGTAATTAGCATAAATCGCCACCTATACATAAGCAAAAAACCTCCCTTATATATAGTTTGTTTACAGGGAAGTAGTTTTACACAGTTAATTAAAGGAAATTAGTTATTCCTTCTGAATTGTGGCAACGCATTGCGTTTGTGAGCGGATCGTTGATGCAATCTTTCAATGATTTCCTTATCTTTTTCTGGTACTTGCTCTCCTTTTAAGTAAGCATCAATTTTATCATATGTAGTTCCCATCTCTTTTTCATCCGTTTGATCTTCCCATAAATCTGCACTCGGTGCTTTTGTAATAACGGTTTCTGGAACATCAAGGTATTTAGCCATTTCTCGTACTTCAGATTTAGTAAAATCAACTAGCGGTAGTATATCTACTCCACCATCTCCATATTTCGTAAAGTAACCAGTATACCATTCCGCTGCATTATCTGTTCCTACTACCAGATAATTGTAATTAGTTGCCACTGTGTATAAAGCACTCATTCGTAATCTTGCACGAAGGTTTGCACCAGCCAATTGATCGGTTGTTTCATTAAAAGCATTCTGTTCTTTTACCTGATTTTTAATATGAGAGTACATCACTTCATGAGTTTCTGTTAAATCCAGTGTCAAAGAATCAATTCCACTTTTTTCTATTACTTTTTGTCCATCAACCATGTGTTCTGGCTTCGTATAAATTGGCAAAAGAACCCCTAAAGAGTTTTCTGGTGCAGCACGTTTAATAAGATTCGCTACTACAGCTGAATCAATTCCTCCACTAACACCTACTACAAACCCCTTTGCTCCTGTTTCCTTTAATTGCTGTTGTAACCAATTAATAACTTCTTCTATCTGTTTTTTCATTTTGTTCCCCTTCTAACATCTAAGATAATCTTTCATAGAATTGCTATGATATATTTTACCATTAATTTGGCTAACTTTAGAAATAATATGTATCCATTGAGAATAACAAGGTTTTCAAACTATTTTATTATGCATATTGATATACTTAATAAGAGATACATACAATTAGTTACCAACATTCAGATAGGTTGGTAATAATCATCACTCAAAAAAGTCCGAACTTTTGTACTAACAGTTCGGACTTCACTCGGCTAGGACACAGTTGTCACAGCCTCTTTAATTTAATAAAATATCATACTTATTTAATAATCTAAAAATAGGTTATAATTCATTCATTCTTTATCTTCTTCCTCCTCTTTATTCCGTTGCTGTTGCATTCCTGGAAAGTTAGGGTACGTAGGAGGTTCGGGATAATTGAAATTGGATGTATCCGCTCCAGGAAATTGTGCTGGGAACATTTGACCTTGCATAAATTGATTAGGATCAAACATCTGTTGATTATAATCTTGCATTGGATAATGTCCCATTTGTGTTGGCATCGCCTGTGAATTCGATCCACCACATCCACAATCACTTTCCGCATACTTCGCAGGTGGTGCTGGCATTTGCATTTCTGGCATCATACCAGAATGTGGTATTGGTGGGTGGCATGGATGATGAAATGGATGGTGACATGGATGATGGCATGGAACAAAATAGTAGCACGGCACCATTTGGGGCATCGGCTGATACATCGGCTGCTGTACTGGTGGTTGCTGTATTGGAGTAGCTGGCAATGGTTGTTCTACTGGTTTCTTCACTTCTTCAACCTTTTTCTCCTTCTTAGGTTTCTCTTTTGGTGCAGGTTGACTCGGTGCTTGTTGAAAGTTAAATTCAAAATCGAAATCTTGATCTAGAACAGGCATTTGCATTATTGGCTGTATCGGCATTTGGGGCATTTGTGGTTGTTGTATTGGCATTTCTGGTTTTACAGGTTTCGGTTTTTCTTTGTCATCCTCTTTAATAACCGGCATTGGTTTTGGTGATACGTCTTTATATGGTTTCTTCGTTTCTTTCTTTACTTCTTTTGGTTTGACCTGGGCTTCCTTTTTCACTGCTTTTGTTGAACTAGGTATTTTAATCTTCATACCAGGCATAATCATATCAGGACTAGAGATGTGTGAATTGACTTGCTTGAGTTCTTCAAAGTTAACACCAAACTGCTTTGACAACTCCCATAAGGTGTCTCCCTTTTGTACGATGTGTATTTTCAAAACGAACCATACTCCTTTCATGTAATATAACTGGGCTAATTACTATATCAACATATGCAGGAAAATGCTAAATGTTGACCAAATTGCAAAATACCTTAGAAAACTCAAGCTCTAACCTTGACATTCAAATGTCTTGTAAACCGTTCTTGGTGAAAGTCGTCTACATTATTTATCAAGGCTCTTTTCGTACACCTTGTTGTTTTTCAACTTTTACAGTTGATAGAAACTCCGAATAAATTTAATTAAGAATACTGCTTAGTCTTCGCTACGGAAATACACTACGCTTTCCGCGGGGAGCTGGTGAGCCTCCTTCGTGCTGACGCACAAAGCAGTCTCATCAGCCGCCCTAAGGTGCGCGACTGCCCGGAGAGGAAATCAACAAAGCACTACATTTATCTTTAATTAAAGTAATTCACAGTCTATATAAAATATAAAGTAAAGTCATATTAAACAGCTTTTTGCAAAAACACCCGAAAAATAAAAACCGCTATCCATGAGTATGGACAACGGTTTTTCTTATTTATAATTCCATTAAATAAACAGGATAAGTTCCTAATATAGTAACTTTACAGCCTAATGCTTCTAATTCACCCTTAACCCCCGGAAACAGAACATCGTCATATTGTTGATCAACGTCAACGATGAAAAAGTAATTTCCTAATCCTGTTTTGGTTGGACGTGATTCGATTTTTGATAAGTTCATTTTTCGCCAAGCAAATGCCGATAAAATCTGATGTAGTGCACCTGGTTGGTTATCAGGAAGTGTGATAAGGAGGCTAGTTTTATCACCTTTTTTACTATGTTTTATTTTTAACAGTTCTTCACTTTTCGTTAAAACGACGAACCTAGTATGGTTATTTGGGTAATCATGTATATTTTCTTGTAAAATTTTTAATCCATATTCTTTTGCAGCAAGCTTGTTACCTATTGCTGCGATTTGCTGAGTTTCACTATTACTTATAAATTCGGCAGCTCTACCGGTTGAAGAGGAATAGCGAATGTTCGCTTTCGGTAAGCTTTTATGAATAAATTGATGACACTGAGCAATAGCATGACTATGAGAATGAATCTCCTCTATTTTTTCAAATCCTCCTATAAAATTAGGATGAACCAAAAGATGTTGCTGAATTGGTACAACAATTTCTGCCATAACAGGCAATCGCACTTGATGAACAAGATAATCAACTGTTAACTGAACCGTTCCCTCAATGGCATTTTCTAGTGGTACTACCCCAATATCAATTACATCTTGCTCAACGGCATCAATGCATTCTGGAATTGTTTCAAAACCAATTTTTTCTTCCCCATTAAACGCTGTATCTACTGCTAATTTTGTAAATGTTCCCCTTGGTCCCAAATACCCGATAGTAGTCAAAACATTTCCCCCTCCATATCACTTAACAAACTGCAGTTTTTTTATTTTTATTCAATAAACTCAAACTCAAAATCAAGTAAACGGATAGTGTCTCCATCCTTCGCTCCACGTTCCCTCAACGCATCGTCTACACCCATCGTACGTAATTGACGGGAGAAGCGTTGGACAGCCTCATCTCTTGCAAAATCAGTCATCTTAAAGAGTTTTTCTATTTTTGTGCCTGATAAAACAAAGGCTCCGTCATCATCTCTTGAAATCTTAAATGGTTCTTCCTCTTTTTGATATCTATAGACAACTTCTTTTTCAGGTTCATCAATTTCTGGTGCGATTTTTGGAATCGTTTCTAACTTATCAGCAATAGCAAATAAAATTTCCCTAACACCTTCTTTTGTAATAGCTGATATTTCGTATATTGGAAAATCTTCATCTAATTTGGCTTTGAAGTCCGTTAAGTTCTCCTTTGCACCTGGCATGTCCATTTTATTCGCGGCAATAATTTGCGGTCGCTTTAAAAGACTTGGATCATATTCTCTTAATTCATTATTGATTTTTACGAAATCATCGAAAGGATCTCTTCCTTCTATACTCGCCATGTCAATTACGTGAACAATGAGTCTTGTTCTTTCTACATGGCGCAAGAATTGATGCCCTAAGCCAACTCCTTCATGCGCCCCTTCAATAAGTCCAGGTAAATCCGCCATAACAAAACTTCGGTGATCTTCTGTATCCACTACTCCTAGATTTGGAGATAATGTAGTAAAATGATAATCAGCAATTTTTGGCTTTGCTGCACTAACAACTGAAATGAAAGTCGATTTACCGACACTTGGAAATCCTACTAGACCAACATCAGCTATTACTTTTAATTCCACTTTAATATTTCTCTCTTCTCCTGGTTCACCATTCTCAGCAAATTCTGGAGCTGGGTTTCGCGGAGTAGCAAAACGAGAATTCCCTCGACCACCTCGACCACCTCTAACAATTACTGCTCGCTGGCCATGTGATGTTAAATCAGCAATAACTTCCTCTGTTTCATCATCTATTACAGTAGTACCAGGTGGAACAGGGAGAACTAATGGGTCCGCATTTCTCCCATGCTGATTCTTACTCATTCCATTTTCTCCACGTTTTCCTTTAAAATGCCGATTATATCTAAAATCCATCAACGTATTTAGACCTTCATCTACTTCAAAAACAATGTCCGCACCATTCCCGCCATCTCCACCAGCAGGACCACCTTTAGGAACATATTTTTCTCTCCGGTAGGCAACTAGTCCATTACCTCCATCACCGGCCTTCACATAAACACGTACCTGATCTACAAACATTTACTTTCACCTCGCTAATTCCTTGGTACCTGAAAACGACACTCTATTCCTTTTGTATCACTTAACACTTTTATATTACTCTTACTATTTTCTTCATTAATTGTAAAAGTATGAACTTCATTAAAATGTCCTTTTATGTTAAAGATAACCTCGATCTGCTTTCCACTTTCTTTTTCATTTAATATAAGATTGCCATTATATATTTCCAATGGATCAATTATCTTCTCACAATAATCAATAACTTTTTGACACTTGCTTAATAATAACTCATCGATATCACTTAATGATTGATTTTCAATATGTATGGTATACGATATTTGAAGGTTTTTATGATTGTTATTAAATTGTATTAGCCACAAAATAAATTTAGGTGCCTCCAAGCCTATAAGTTTTCGTTCTTCATTAAAATGAGAAAACAACTCATCCATCTTCTCCTCGACCTTATCTATTTTTCCCATGCTTAGATAGCCATGAACAAGTTGAAGCCTATTCATTAAATCATGTCGATAGTGCTGTAATAAGCGAACAACTTCACTTTCTTCCATATTCTTCCCTCCCCATTAATATGAAAGTATAGCAGAAATAAGAGGAAAGTAAATATAAATGTCTATTAAACTTAGCCATTTAAAGGAGCAAATAATTTTAATGAACAACGAATAAAAAAACTCCAACCAACAAATTGGCTGGAGTTTTTATTAAACTTAAGCTTCTTGAGCGACTGGATAGACACTAACTTTTTTGCGTTCACGACCATAGCGTTCAAATTTAACAACACCATCAATTTTAGCATAAAGAGTATCGTCTCCACCACGGCCTACATTTTCACCTGGGTAAATTTTAGTACCGCGTTGACGGTATAAAATAGAACCACCAGATACGAACTGACCATCTGCACGTTTTGCACCTAAGCGCTTAGCTTCAGAATCACGACCGTTCTTCGTGCTACCAGCACCTTTTTTCTGTGCGAAAAATTGTAAGTCTAGACGTAGCATGTATTCCACCTCCTGATCATTTAATCGCGTATCTTAATGAACTGACCATATTCCAGTTCAATAGATTTTAAAGAAATAAGCATCCCTTCGAATAAGAGCTGAACTTTGTCCATAATATATGAATTAAGCGGTTCAGGTATGGAAACATATAAATAGCCACCATCAGACCCTTGCTCTATATTCAAATCTAGGTTACACAATTCCATTACTGCATTAACGGCACCAATAGATACTGCCGAAGCACCGGCACAGACTAAATCGTAGCCATATGGGCCACTTTTCGCATGACCAGACATTTCAACTGCAGTTATTTTGTTTTCCGTTCGAGTTACAGTTACCTGAATCATATACTTAAATCCTTATGCATTAATATTTTCGATTACTAATTTAGTATAAGGTTGACGGTGACCTTGTTTACGATGATAGTTTTTCTTTGGCTTGAATTTTACAACTGTAACTTTTTTCTGACGACCTTGTTTTTCAACTTTGGCAGTTACAGTAGCACCTTCAACGTAAGGAGCTCCAACTTTAACATCGTCTCCGCTTACGAAAAGAACTTTATCAAATGTTACAGATTCATTTTGATCTGCATCAATTTTTTCTACGTAAATTTCTTGGCCTTCTTCAACTTTAAGTTGTTTTCCACCTGTTTCAATGATTGCGTACATACTTGCACCTCCTTAATTCACTCAGACTCGCCATACAGGTACTCAATGTGAGTTTAAAAACCTGTTCTGTGCGGTTGTAGCACTGGTGCTACTTTGAATAACATATTGATGTTATCACTTATCCCCTATTTTTGTCAATAGTTGGCTCGATATCTTTTAGTTAAATACGAGCCTTTAGTAAAAAATAAAAAACAGATAGAAAAAAAATTGCTTCTACCTGCTAATAAACACTTCTCCTATTGTATGAGTATGCTCCCTTCTATTAAAAAAAGAATGAAGGCAGTCGTTTTCGTCGATGGCTATTCTTCCAGTTTGCCCTGGATAATGAATATAAATGGGATGTTTACTTTCCCTTCTAAAGTTAGAAAATAGCTCCATAAAAGTACTATCAGAGGATACGTTAATCGGATGTACTCTTTTTACGTGTGATACTCCTTCATACCTATTTAATAAAAACCGAATAAATACATAATACCGCTGCTTCCATTCCGTTCTATTTTCCAATAATAAAAACATCATAATAAGTATCGTACTTAATGTAAAAGAAAAAATAGTAAGTTGTAATATAATAAATAGAATGCTTAAAAACACAGAGGAAACAATTACTGTTTGATGTGCTTTTTTATATGGAACATACTTAGAAAGAATTAATAAATAAAGCTTCCCACCATCTAATGGCCATATAGGTAATAAATTAAATAAAAGAATGACCGAATTATAATGAAACGCCAAATCCAACATGGAATTAGGTATCAAATTAGTCAAAGATAAAAAAAATAACAGCAGGTGTATGATAACATGCTGAAATGGACCTGCAATTGTCACTAGTGCCTCTTCTTTTATTGGACGGTTCCCATGTTCATCTGTATCTAATACACCTCCAAAAACCCAAAACATAATACTTCTTATACGCCAATTATAGTGTCTAGCCATCATATAATGACCCACTTCATGAATGAATACGATAGATAGAATAATGCTTAATTCTATAAATGTACCAGTAATAAACGAAATAATGATAAAAATCAAAAGAACAGGGTGTAGTTGTATTTTTGGTAATAAGTTACTGCTGTTCATCAACTTGAATCACCTGAACAGGATCAATAAATTCATTATCTTTCTCTATCGCAAAATAAAAGTCTTCGTTATCAACAGTTGGATGGAAGGTACCAATTGGTTGATTATTGACAACAAATTGATATAGATGTACATTAATATCACTTAAATATCCATAGCTAGACGTTGTACCATCAGCATGCTGTACAACAACGGTTTTATTCGTTTCCTTATCATTACCAGCAAAAATAACAATTCCTTCACTTAGTGTTGACACATCGGTTGCTTCTCCTGGTGTTATCATAATACCTTTTCCGTTTGACTGAAATGACTCTGCAATGCTTCCGTTAACAGGAAGTGCCAATGCGTCACTAACGTTATTTGTTGTTGTGTACTCTGGGGAGAAGGCCAAAGGATTTCCGAAAGTTTCTTGATACCATTGATGTACTTGTGCAAATGGAAAATCCTCTGTTAATGCGTTGCTTGTCCAAGCCTTTGGTTCACTTAAGATTTCTGAATTTGACTGATGTAATAAAGCAACACCTAAGAACAGCATGACTGACAACATACCTTTTAATACAAAGCCAGTTACCATACTACCTGTTCGACTCCCACTTGAATCAGTATCCGCGAAGAACGGATAATACCCGTGTTTTTCCTCCTCTTGAGGAAATGAAGGATACACTTTCTTAGCCTGTCCCCCCTTAACAACAGGGCCCCTTATCCTTTTCCTCCGTTCAATCGATTTACGTACTTTTTTAACTCCCTTGTCCATATCCTCACTACCTTCGCAAGCATTTGTACAAGTATATGTGAGAAGAAAGAACATATGAATAAAAAGTGATTCTAAGACTTTACCTATCATCTAGCTTACTATATTTAAAAAGATGACAGAACAGTACTGTTCATGCCATCTTTTATTAGGCTCTTTTCGTAAGTTGTATTCCTTTTAAAATGTCATAGTTGATAGAAAATCCTAAATTATCTCATTAAGAATACTGCATTATATCCGCTACGGAAATACACTACGCTTACCGCGGGCTGCTGGTGAGCCTCCCGAGGAAAGCGTAGTATTCTGCCAAAGCAAATGACTGTACAAAAATAATCATCAGTATGAGCGAGCGCAATACTATTCTGAATTAAAGATATCAACAGTCTATAGAAAACATGGAACAAGATATGTGTAAAAAGCAACAATCTTTTAGAAAATAACCTTTTATTAACTTGAGAGTTTTATAGTTTTAAGATTTATGATCTTATACCAAAGAATTTCTTCACTTTTTGAAGCATTCCTTTTTCATCCTCTAGAGCTTGTAAAGGAACAGTTTCTCCTAAAATTCTTCTTGCAATATTGCGGTAGGCAATAGAAGATTTTATGTTAGGATGTAGTGCAACTGGTTCTCCTTTATTAGAGGCTTTTATAACTTCCTCATCATCGATAACAATACCTATTAAATCAATAGACAACAATTGCACAATATCATCTATATCAATCATATCTCCTGATTTCACCATATGGTTACGGATACGATTTATAACAAGTCTTGGAGGTTCTTTCATTTCCTCTTTCTCTATTAAACCAATAATTCGGTCTGCATCTCTAACACTTGATTTTTCTGGAGTAGTAACAACAATTGCCCTATCAGCACCTGCGATGGCATTTTGAAATCCTTGTTCAATTCCGGCAGGACAATCAATAATGATATAATCATATTCCTGTTTTAATTCAGTAATAATCTTCATCATACCTTCTGTTGTAACAGCTGTTTTATCACTGGTTTGTGCCGCAGGGAGTAATGACAAATAATCAAAACGTTTGTCTTTAATAAGCGCTTGTTTCAATTTACAACGTTCCTGTATAACATCTACAATATCATAAATGATTCGATTCTCTAGACCCATGATTACATCTAAATTCCGCAAACCAATATCTGTATCTATTAAACATACTTTTTTCTCCATTAAGGCTAGAGCTGTTCCAATATTAGCGGATGTAGTTGTTTTACCAACCCCACCTTTACCAGAGGTAATTACGATTGCCTCACCCATTCTGTACTCTCCTTTCAAACCTGCTTAATTCCTTTCTTTTATGCGAAAGAATTTGCAGCCTATCAATAATGATCTTGTCTTGCTCTTCATCTACAAGACCACATTCCATATAAACACCATCAGATTCATAGTCAGGAGCCCGACTAATATAGTCAGCGATTCTAAGTTGTGTCGGTTTCATATAGGATGCAACAATACAAGCATTTCTGTCACCATCAATACCTGCATGAGCAATTCCATATAGATTTCCCATTACATAAATATTACCTGTTGAAACAACTTTTCCTCCAGGGTTCACGTCTCCGATTAAGAGGAGATCACCAACCACCTCAAGAACCTGCCCTGACCTAACAATTCTATTAATTACTTTAATCTTGCTTTCTTCTTTCCACTTCAAAGCATCTTCTTTTCGAATAACTTCTGATTCTATCGATTCTACTCTAAATCCATGTTCATGGTTTATAATATCTGTCAATTGTTTATCTTGATTTCCTTCTAAATACCGATTTCCTAACTTCACTTTTACTGATACAATTGGTTCATCTTTCTTAGGTTTATTATTAATAATTTTATCATGAAGTTCCTTAATTGCCTCGTTAAATGAACATAATTCATCAATAAATAGTGTAAGTCCGTCCCTCGTACCTTTAATTGTTACTAATTGTTTCTTATCCTGCACCATAAGTTCACCTCATCCCTAATCAGCTATTTATCTGTACTGACTAGTTAAATCCTAATCCTACCTATTAATCCCAGTTGTTTTCACTTCCCCATTCCATAAGCCTTTTAGCAAGAATAGGATACAATGCGACAAAAAATACTAGGTTTAACAATACTGTTGGAAGTAGACGTTCTAACCAATAATTATCCCAATTTAATACTATTATATCAACTAAATCATAAATGAATGTGATAAACATATCACTTAAAACAAGTCCTAATATACTAAATAATAGCATAACGAAAAAGTTTCCATGAAGTAGTTTCTTTAAATTTTGAATAATATAGATAACAAAAGCATAAGAAAACATGTATACTCCTAAGATACCAGTATATACAATGTCAACTAACAAGCCGAAAATGATGGCATAAATGACAGCTTGAGACTTATTTCCTCTATCATAAAATACCGCTACATAAATCAATAGGACAAGAACCCAATGCGGTACCATTAATTGTTCACCTAGGACAAATCTGGACGGCAAAAATTTTATTGCTACGCCCTCTAGTATAAGAAATAGAAAGAGGATTAAAGGGACGTATAGCCGTTTCATTCCTCTTCCTCCTCTTCTTCTTCAGGTTCCGCCGCTTGTCGATCCAACACCATGACATGGTTAATTTCATATAAATCTGCTGCAGGTTCTACCAATGCTGTACGGGTTAAACCGTATTGATCTGGGACAACTTCAGTTACAGCCCCAATTACCATTCCAGCTGGGAAAACACCACCCATACCAGATGATACAACCATTTCCCCTTCTTCAACATCTTTATCTGACTCTTCTATAATGCGAAACATTAGTGTGTTTGTTTCATCATCAAAACCTTCAATCATTCCAAAAATATCGTTTTGGTCTCCTCGTGATATGGTAGCTGAAATACGATTAAATTGATCAAACCCGGTCAACAATTGCACTTTTGAAGTGTAATGCTGTGCAGTTTGTATTTTCCCTACCATTCCTTCAGCAGTTATTACTACCATATTTTCACTAACTCCATCTTGCTTTCCTTTATTAATGGTCACTTCATCTAACCATTGTTCTGGTGAACGTGATATGACAGTAGCTTGAATTGGATGAAAATTACGAATGGAGTCTGATTCGATTAACTCTAATGCATCTCTTAATTCTTCGTTTTCTTCTTTTAATTCCTGTACATCATATACGAGACCTTTATATTCTCCTAATTGTTCCCTAAGAATTTGGTTCTCGTTATACGTGTTTCGTAAGTCATCTATATTCTTAAATATACCTGTTATATAAGTAACTGGAGTATGAACTATATTTTGCGCCCATCCTACAGTATCATTTATAAATTGTTCAACCATGGATAAATTCTCTCTGTCTTTTAGGGAAAATCCGATTAATGCTACGAGAACAATAAATCCAATTAAAAAAATAAATAAACGTTTGTTTCGAAAAAATGGCATTTCTTACTACACCCTCTTAATCTATAGAAGGACGAGAAGATACATTGGGATGAGACCGGAAATGTTTTATGTATTCCAAAGATTTTCCGGTACCTATTGCTACACTGTCTAATGGGGATTCTGTAACAAATACGGGCATCTTCGTCTCGTCACTAATAACTTTATCGAGATTTTTTAATAGTGCACCTCCACCAGATAAAACGATACCCCTTTCCATTATATCTGCTGCTAATTCTGGAGGTGTTTTTTCTAATGTATTTTTCACTGCTTCCACGATTGCTTCTACTGTATCATTTAGTGAAGTAGCAATTTCTTTTGCTGTTATGGTAATTGTTTTTGGTAATCCGGATAATAGATCCCTTCCACGAATTTCCATCTCTTCATCCTCTGTTACTTCGCCAGCGTTACCAATATCCATTTTAATGGATTCGGCAGACCTCTCGCCAATTAATAAACTGTATTTTTTCCGAATATAGTTAATGATAGCTTCATCCATATCATCTCCGGCAACACGAATGGATTGACTAGTCACAACGCCACCTAATGATATAACAGCAACTTCCGTTGTCCCCCCACCTATGTCCACAATCATACTACCAGTTGGTTCCCAAACTGGAAGACCCGATCCAATAGCTGCAGCAAATGGTTCTGCAATTGGAAATGCATCTTTGGCGCCTGCTTGTTTGGTAGCATCAATCACCGCTCTTTCTTCCACCATAGTTATCCCAGAGGGAACACATACCATAACGTTTGGTTTCCTAGCAAAGATAGAGCGTTTCCTCATTGCTTTTTTTATGTAATATTTCATCATAACTGATGTTGTATCATAATCAGCAATGACACCATCCTTCATTGGTCTTATAACAGATATATTTCCAGGTGTACGTCCTATCATATTTCTAGCAGCAACTCCTACCGCTTCTACTTCACCAGTTTCCGTATTCTTTGCTACAACGGATGGTTCTCTAACGACTATTTCCTTCCCTTTTACAAATACCAATGTATTTGCAGTACCTAAGTCGATTCCTAAATCTTGTGAAAAGCTTAATCGTCCCAAACTTATTCTCCCTCTCCAATTCTCAGGTTCATTCATTATGTAGGTTAACTATATCGATTAATTTTAGTTGTTGCAAACATTCTAAAGAGCACGTCCTTTATTTTGCTAACAGTATCCAACTCGTTACACTAAAATCATCTTAATAAGCGCCACATTCAAAATTGAAAATGGCGCTACAATACTTATTCTATATAATTATACGAAAAAAATTCTAAAATAGATAGTGTTATAAGTATCCTTTTTCTTTTAATGAGACAAATTTTCGATCACCAATGATGAGATGATCCAGTAATTCAATTCCTATCATCTTTCCTGATTCAACTAATCTTTTAGTAACTTGAATATCTTCTTGTGATGGCGAGGGATCTCCTGATGGGTGATTATGGGCGACAATGATAGAAGCTGCAGATCTTTTAACTGCTTCGCGATAGACCTCTCTTGGATGCACGATAGAGGCATTCAGACTACCAATGAATATCGTTTGTCTGTGTATTACTTGATTCTTTGTGTTTAGAAATAATACAACAAAATGTTCCTGTTTTAGTGTTCTCATCTCTTCCATGATATAATCAGCCCCATCGTCAGGCGACCGGATAATATATTTTTCATCAGGCTTATATTGATTCATTCTTTTTCCCAACTCAATAGCTGACAACAATAAAACTCCCTTAGCAATCCCAATCCCTTTGATTGCTACTAATTCTTCAATGGTTGCGTCTCTTAATAGTTTAAAGCCTTCAAAATGCATTAAGACACGATTCGATAAAGACATCACCGATTCTTCCCTTGTGCCACTACCTAATAGAATCGCTAATAATTCCTGATTAGATAAATGACTCGCTCCCATCTTTAACAGACGTTCGCGTGGCCTATCTTCCTTAGGAACATCTTTTATCATTATTGTTTGTGATGACATTTCATATCTCCCTTCATTTGGATATCCTTTATATTATCGAGTAAAAACAAGACTGACAAATCGCCAAAATGAAGATTTGAATAGTAAAACTTTGCTAAAATTAAAATTTTCTCTGAAGAAAAGTGCATTTTTAATCCTATATTTTCTTCAAAATAAAAAAACAGGAAACTTTTCCGTTCCCTGTTATTGAATCGCTTCATATTGATACATCATTTCAAGCAAGTGATGTTGTGCATCCAGACCGCTCAATTCGTCTATATTCGTCATTAATTCTGATAGCTGTGACAAAGCTTTCGAGTCTTGTTCATCTTCAGTTAGAATACTTTCCCAGCTTGTATGTGATAAAGTATTATCTTCACTAACTAAACTTAAGTTACTTTCCCAAACTTCCTTAAATTGTTGTATCCAGCTATGTTCCTGTTCGGTCAATTCCATTTCCTGTGAACTTGTAGTCCATTCCTTGACAAATAAATCATGGTCTCCAGTATTTGTCTCTTCAGCAATCAGTTGAGCCTGATCTTTCGTTGCAGAAATACCTAACAAAAGAAAATATTGATTTTCCCGCTGCCAAATTAATGTTGGTATACCCAGTTCCGTGAAATTTTCTGACCAACTTTCTGCATTTTCCTTTTCTGAAAATACTCCCGCTTGCAGTACATAGGCATTTAATGGCTCTTTTGTATAACTGGATGTTTCAAGTGAAGTATTGCCACTGGTTTCTTCTTTCTCCTCCTCTGCTCCTTCAGAAGTTGGTTGATAACTAGTCAAACTTTGACCAGATAATCCAGATTCAACATCGATAAGCACCTGAAACATAATGACGCTTAATACTGCTCCAATAAGAATTGCAGAAGATGCTGCAATAATGATTGGCTTAAAAATATTAAATCTACTAGGCTTCTTTTTCATTGGCAATTTTGATAGATTCGTATGTCTTTCAAATGATTGCACTGGGTCATCATCAGACTCATGAAGGGTAGCTGCTGATTCCTGGTTCGATGTTTGTACTGCTTTTTCCGGGTATTTTCTAATTACTTTGCCATTTTCTTTCACGATAATCTGTTTTTTCTTGTCCACTTTTGACCCCTCCTTCTACTAGAGTCGGTAAATTCACTTTAGCATAGGGGTAATAAAAAGTAAGACGAATATTGTCACCCTATTAAAATAATCGTATGTCATAAAGTTACTTTATTCGATATAATCATCATGTTTAGGGAATGGAAGGATTTAAAATACAAGAGAAAAAACAGAGCTAATTCGCTCTGCTTTTCTACTTAATTATTTTGAAGTTCTGCAAGTCTTGCTTTTACTTTGGCTTGCTTATCAAGGTAATCTTGTTCTTTTCTTCTCTCTTCATCCACCACTGCTTCTGGTGCTTTACTTACAAAACCTTGGTTGGAAAGCTTTTTCTGTACACGTTCAACTTCTTTATTCCATTTTTCCAGTTCTTTTTCTAAACGTTTCATTTCTTTATCAAAGTCGATTAATCCTTCAAGTGGTAAGAATATTTCTGCACCAGTAACTACTGCTGACATAGCCTTTTCAGGAATATCTAAATCTTGAGCAATCGATAATTCACTTGGATTACAGAAGTTCTCCAAATATACACGATTTTTCTCTAGTTCCTCTACAATTGCTTTGTTTTCTGCTTCGACAAGCATCTTGATTTGTTTCGACATCGGTGTGTCTACTTCAGCACGAATATTACGTACTGATTTAATAATAGATACTAATCGTTTCATTTCATTGGAAGCTTTCTCATCGTGGAATTCTTCTCTTACTTTCGGCCATTCTGCTACTGTAATAGAATCCCCTTGATGTGGGAGTTTCTGCCAAATTTCTTCCGTAATAAACGGCATAAATGGATGAAGCATACGCATTGTTTGATCAAGTACATAAGCTAAAACAGATCGAGTTGTTTTTTTCTTTGCTTCATCTTCCCCATATAACGGAAGTTTAGCCATTTCAATATACCAATCACAAAGCTCATCCCAAATAAAGTTATACAAATGACGTCCAGCTTCACCAAACTCGTATTTGTCATTGTTTTTAGTTACTTGCTCAATGGTTTCATTTAATCTTGTTAGAATCCATTTATCTGCAAGAGTTTTTTCACCTGAAAGATCAATATCATCATAGGTGAAGCCTTCCATATTCATTAGTGAGAACCTAGAAGCATTCCATACTTTGTTCGCAAAATTCCAAGTAGACTCAACTTTTTCCCAATAGAAACGTAAATCCTGACCAGGTGTAGAACCAGTGAGCAAGAAATATCTTAAAGAATCTGCACCATATTTATCAATTACATCCATTGGATCGACACCATTTCCGAGTGACTTACTCATTTTCCGACCTTCGGAATCACGAATTAATCCATGCATTAGTACATCTTTAAAAGGACGTTTTCCAGTAAACTCTTTCGATTGGAAAATCATACGTGCTACCCAGAAGAAAATAATATCATACCCTGTTACGAGTACGTCCGTAGGGAAATATCGTTTAAAGTCCTCTGATTCCGTGTCAGGCCATCCCATCGTTGAGAACGGCCATAATGCTGATGAAAACCACGTATCCAAGACATCTTCATCTTGTTCCCAGTTTTCAATATCTTCTGGAGCTTCCTTCCCAACATAAACTTCACCGGTTTCTTTATGATACCAAGCTGGTATACGATGGCCCCACCATAACTGCCGTGAAATACACCAATCACGTATATTCTCCATCCAATTTAAATAAGTGCGTTCAAATCTCTCTGGTACAAAGTTAACTCTCTCATCGCTATTTTGCATTTCTACCACTGCATCAGCTAATGGTTGCATATTAACGAACCATTGCGTAGATAGATACGGTTCAACAACTGCTCCACTTCGCTCCGAATGTCCAACTTGATGTACCCGCTCTTCGATATTAAACAGAACACCCATATCCTGAAGATCTTTTACAATTTGCTTTCTGCATTCAAAGCGGTCTAAACCTTTATATCCCTGAGCATTTTCATTCATTGATCCGTCTTCATTCATTACCAAGATACGCTTGAGGTCATGACGATTTCCAATTTCGAAGTCATTTGGGTCATGTGCAGGTGTAATTTTAACGGCACCAGAACCCAACTCCATATCAACATATTCATCAGCAACAATTTCGATTTCTCGTCCCACAATTGGTAATATAACAGTTTTTCCAATTAAATGCTGGTAGCGTTCATCTTTAGGATGTACAGCAACCGCTGTATCCCCCAGCATAGTCTCAGGCCGTGTAGTTGCAATTTCTATCGTTTCATCACTATCTTTAATTGGATATTTCATGTGATAAAATTTACCTTGAACTTCTTCGTAAATTACTTCTATGTCCGATAATGCTGTTTGTGTTGTAGGGTCCCAGTTAATAATATATTCACCACGGTAAATTAACTCTTTCTCATAGAGTTTAACAAATACCTCTTTAACTGCATCAGATAAACCATCATCTAATGTAAATCTTTCTCGTGAATAATCTAGACCAAGCCCTAATTTTTCCCATTGAGAACGGATAAAGTCAGCATATTCTCCTTTCCATTCCCATGCTTGTTCCAAGAATTTTTCACGACCAAGCTCATAACGATTGGTACCTTGTTCCTTTAATTTCGCTTCAACTTTTGCTTGGGTAGCAATACCGGCGTGGTCCATTCCTGGGAGCCAAAGGACATCATAGCCTTGCATCCGTTTCATACGAGAAATAGTATCCTGCATGGTCGTATCCCACGCATGACCTAAATGTAGTTTTCCTGTTACATTTGGTGGTGGAATAACAATAGAATACGGTTCTTTTTCTGGATCATCTTTTGCTTCAAAAAACTTCCCTTCCAACCAAAATTGATAACGCCCTTTCTCTACTTCCTGTGGATTATACTTCGGCGGAAGTGCTGAATATTCCTTTTCACTCATTTTTTTACCTCCTATAACTATAAAAAACCCTTTTCATCCTAATAAAAGGACGAAAAGGGTTTGATTTCCGTGGTACCACCTTTGTTTACAAGTCACCTATAAAAATAGTGATTTGTACACTTCATTCAAATAACGGCTTGCACCGGCCTCTCCTACTGCAATTTCAAAGAAGCTGCATCATGGGCGACCTTCCAAAATAAAAAATCCTAGGAAATTTTCAGCGCTTGATTTCCCTCTCTGTAGGTTTTATTTCGTACTCTTCCCAATCATTGCATTTACTTATTAATATTCATTATTTTATAGCTAACTCTTCAATACGTCAACAGATATTACAGTTTTTCACATATTAGGTGTATATATACATAGTATATAAAAACTATTCGAATAAGGTGAATGAAGGGGTGATTTAATTGGCAAGATACTACAGATATAAACTACCGCCTTGGGCAAGACGATGTATCTTTGTTATTGAGAGAGTAACGTTACCAATACTTATATTTCAATTAATTCGTACCATTTTTTTCCCAACTACCTTTGATTTAATTTTATTAGGAATATTAGTAGGGATATTAATTTCCTTTTACTTAAAATGGATTTAAGTTTCCAAATCATCAAATTTTATCGTTTCATATTCTTTTTCTATATACTCAGACCATTTTAACCCAAATAAGATTTTTCGATATTCATGTTGCAATGTTTGAACGAAATGTATCATGGATTCCGTTCTCATGGTATTCACATATTCATATATGGTTTGGACATATTTTCCAGGTGATAATAAGTAAATAGAAAATAATTGCAGCTCTGGTAATTGCAATTGATTAATTTTAGTGTACGTAGGAAATAAATCAATGTAGGAATTAGTTGTTGGATCATATTTGCCTATCTCCTGAGAGAAAAAACGTACCAAATCCATAATAGGGCTCTCATATCGAGCGTTCTCCCAATTGATAAAATAGGGACCTCTGATATGCGAAGCATTTAAGTTGGAGTGGCATAATGAATAATTCCAGGTAAGTTGTTCCTCTCCTTTCTCTTCGTTTAACAAGCGATGTATACGTTTATCTACTTCAACTAATGCAAAATCGATATCACGAAACTGTGTACAGACAAGCAATTCAAACGGCGACATATATCTATGTTTTTCAAATTGCTGAACGAATGTTAGTAAATGACGCCTTGCATCGTTGCAAAAGGATTGATACGTTATAAATCTCTTAGATATTTTATCCTTAGAAAGTTTTTGAGTTCTCCTTGTTTTTACGTGCATTGTGGCTAGTGTTTCATAAAATTCTTGAATCCACGTTTCATTACTAAGTTGCTCCCTCTCCTCAACCCAAGGACTTAGGTAATATACAGTTTCATTTAATGGGTAAAATAGATTCCCTTGTTTTGTCAGGTATACTGGTAATACTGCTTGTAAATTTTGAGCATTAGCAACTCGATAAACATTTTCCCATTTTTTTAATGTCCCCTCTGTTAATGAACTTATCTTTAAAGCATAATTTTGGTAATTGTCTTTTACTTCGAAGAGCCTTGGCGTTACTTCTTGAATCTTAAGTGGACGTATACCATAGGCACTTAAGACTTTATATAAATCATCTTGCAATCTACTCACCACCTTAAACGTTAGATACCCCTTGAAGTAAATTCAAGGGGTATTTATAGTCATTATTCCTTATTGGAAGTTGACTTATTTGCTGGAATATAAAGTAATTGTCCTTCTGAAACATCAAAGTCTTCTTCCAGTTGATTTTGTTTGATTAGTTGCAAGGGACTTACTTTGAAACGTTCTGAAATTGTCTCGATTGTATCATCTTTCTGTACGATACATAGTCTCATTTTCGTATATTCTTCTTCATCTGAATTTCTGAAGACGTCAGAAAGATAGCTTATGTCCTCATCGCCATCATCAGTTGTATTTTCATAAACAATTTCTGTACGATTGTTATCATCATCATAATCGTAATCATCATTGTCCTCATTATCGAATTCATCGTTATCATCATTGTTATCATATAAATCATCATCATCATCTGCTTCTTCAATAACATCCTCTTTCGGTGCGAAGAAATCAGAAAATGACTGCGTTTGTGTTTTAAAAGACCATCTGCCTTCTTCTTTTTGTTGCTTTTCCTCCACTTCTGTTTCTTCAGGCTCTGATAGTGTAGGGGTTTCTGAAAGAGTTAAGAGATCTTCTGTTTGAGTTGATTCTTCTTGCTTTTGTGTAATCTCGAATTCAAAAGATTCTTCTTCTCTTTCTAGTGATGTCTCAGAAGGCTCTTCGGATTCTTGGTCTTCCGATTCCTTTTCTTCAATTTCTAGCTCAGGCTCTTCTTCAATAGCTGTTTCTTCTTCCACTCTTGGTAATTCAGCCTCTTGATCAATACCGTGGATTGCAATAGTAGAATATAACGTCAAATGGTTTTGTTCAGGTAACTCATAATCAAAAGAATCCACACTTACTGTTACATCATCCAAATTAGAAATTCGATACGTTGGAACGGAAATTTCTACTGGAAACTTATGGGAAAATTGCACAACTGTCCCGTCTATTTCTGAAACGTTTTCTACGTAACGTTTTGCTTCCAGATTAGTAAATTCAGTAATAGGATCCTCTTCTACCTGTTCCTCCTCTACAGTAAGAACTTTCTCATAGTCTCCTTGTAATTCAATAACTCCTCTTATGGAAATATAGTCATTAAAAGCTTGAATAGTAATCTCAGGATCTAAAGATATTCCCCTAATTTCCGCAACTTCCTGTCCCCTTTCAAAATAAAGGGCTTCATTTAATTCAAAGGTAAATACAGATTGATCACCAGACAACTGACTTCCTCCCTTCTAGCATTAACCTATATGCTTTATCCGTCTTAGTTATCTATATGAACACCATAAAACAGATATGCATAAAAATCGAACTGCCTTGATAATTAACACTGAAACAACTTTAGGAAAGAAATATTAGATTCAGATTAGTATTACTCTCGCTCGCACTAATGATTAGTTTGTGCAGACATTCGCACCGGCACGGCACAGCCTCCCTCGCAGAAAACGGTTACTGTTCCTGCGTCTGCTAGTAACGCTTCGAAGTAGGCTCAGCAGCTCCCGCGGAAAGCGTAGTGTATTTCCGTAGCGGTGTTTAGCACCTTACTATGAATTCAACAATTTCTATCAACTAATTTACGAAAAGACCAAATTTATTTATGGTTTACTATCACATAAGCAGTTCTTATTTGAAAGATTGGTGCTTTTAACCATGACTTTAATTTACATTTCATATAGAATGTGAATACCCTTAATTCAAAATACTTCTCAATATTCGATACAGAAATACACTACGCTATCTGTACTAATCCAATCTATATTAGTGTTGTTATCATAGAAGCTGTGGTAGAGGTAATTTTCTTTTTAAAAAAATAGCTACTCCAAGGAAGGAGTAGCTATTTCGATAATATTATTTAATTTTTGAAAAGGCTGTACGTACTGCTTGAATTGTTTTCTCAATGTCTTCATCCGTATGTGAAGTGGATAAGAAAAGTCCTTCAAACTGAGAAGGCGGGAGGAATACACCCTCTTCAATCATTGCTCGATAGTACTGTGCAAAATAATCTAGATTAGATGTTTTAGCTGTTTCAAAGTTAATCACTTCTTCGTTTGTAAAGAATATACCAAGCATGGATCCTGCACGATTAATATGAAGTGGTATGTTAAATTCATCTGCTGCTCGCTTATAGCCTTCTACTAACGTATCAATTTTTTTATTAATTTCTTCATAAGATGTTTCATCTAGTGCTGATATTGTTTCAAATCCAGCAGTCATTGCTAACGGGTTACCTGATAAAGTCCCAGCTTGATAGATAGAGCCTGATGGTGCAATTTGTTCCATAATTTCTCGTTTTCCTCCAAATGCTCCTACTGGTAAACCGCCACCAATGACCTTACCCAAACAAGTTAGGTCTGGATTGACATTATAATATCCTTGTGCGGAATGGTAGCCAACACGAAATCCCGACATTACTTCATCAAAAATTAAAAGTGTACCATTTTCTTCTGTTATTTTTCTCATGTCTTGTAAGAAACCTTCATTTGGTGGAACCACTCCCATATTTCCACATACAGGTTCCATAATTACAGCAGCTATATTTTCTCCATAATTTTCAAAAGCTAGTTTGACGCTTTCGAAGTCATTAAACGGTACAGTAATTGTGTTGCTTGCAATGGACTTTGGTACACCAGGGCTGTCTGGTAAACCTAAAGTGGCAACACCTGATCCAGCTTTAATTAGTAAAGAATCCCCATGACCATGGTAACTTCCTTCAAATTTCAATATAATATCTCTTCCTGTATATCCTCTTGCCAGTCGTATTGCACTCATTGTTGCTTCCGTCCCAGAATTAACCATTCTTACCATTTCAATAGATGGAACTCGATCGATTACTAACTGAGCAAGTTTATTTTCCTTTTCAGTATTCGCTCCAAAACTTGTCCCCTTTGATACGGATTCGTTTAATTGACTGACTACTTGATCATTTGCATGCCCTAAAATAAGTGGACCCCAGCTCAATACATAGTCAATATATTCATTGCCATCGACATCAAAGATCTTTGATCCCTTACCTGATTCCATTACAACTGGCGCCATGTCTACTGACTTAAAAGCACGAACTGGTGAGTTCACCCCACCTGGCATTAAATCTATCGCTTCATTAAATATTTCTTTGGATTTTTGAAAGCTTTTCATAATAATCACCTCTACCTATTATCTTCATTTAACCATGCAGCTACGTCTTTTGCAAAATAAGTAAGTATGATGTCAGCTCCAGCACGTTTCATAGACGTGAGCATTTCCAGTACTAATTCTTTTTCATTAATCCAACCATTTTGAGATGCCGCTTTAATCATCGCGTATTCTCCACTGACATTATAAGCCACTACTGGTACATCACAATTATTCCTTACATCTCTAACGATATCTAAAAAGGATAGTGCTGGTTTTACCATAATAAAGTCAGCGCCTTCTTCGATATCAGATTCCGCTTCTCGTAATGCTTCTAAACGGTTTGCAGGGTCCATTTGATACGTTTTACGATCCCCAAATTGCGGTGCACTATCCGCCGCATCCCTGAATGGACCATAAAAGGAAGAAGCATATTTTACAGCATAAGACATAATAGGAATATTCGTATATCCAGCTTCATCTAAAGCTTGTCTTATCACTGCAACAAAACCATCCATCATATTAGATGGGGCAATAATATCTGCGCCAGCTTTCGCTTGAGAAACTGCCGTTTTAGCAAGCAATATCAATGACTCATCATTATCCACGTCATGGTTATGAATTACTCCACAATGACCATGGTCTGTATATTCACAAAGGCAAGTGTCTGCAACAATAAGTAAATCTGGAAACTCTTTTTTTACTTTACGTGTTGCTTCTTGGACGATCCCATCATCCACAAATGCACCTGTCCCAATTTCGTCTTTGGCAGTAATGACACCAAAAAACATAATGGCACGAATTCCAAGCTCATACGCCTCTCGAACTTCATCCACAAGCAAATCCATAGAAACTTGGTACACACCTGGCATGGAAGGGACCTCATTTTTTATATTTTCACCTTCAATAACAAACATTGGATAAATGAAATCATCTACCCTTAGGTGATTTTCTCTTACTAAAGATCTCATGGAAGTTGATGATCTTAGTCTTCTATGTCGCTTAAATTCCATCCTATCTACTCCTTATTGTTTATGTAATCAATCATACATTGAATCATTGCCTCAATAGTAAATTCACTATCTGGAGATAAGCATTTCATAAATCCTACTTCTTTTGCTCGCTGTTCTGTTGTCGTCCCAATACACACACATGGTTTGTTTATCGGGTAATCTGATAACGTCATAAAAGCATCCACAGCTGAGGGACTGCTAAAAGTAATAAAATCATAATCCTCTTGTAAAGCCTTGTTTAATCGGTCTCTATTTGCTCGTTTTATCATTGTTTTATAGACTTGAATACAGTCATATGAGATTGTCGCTTTTACAAATTCCTCTGGCAGTATATTTCTTGAGAGATTACCACGTACCAATAATACTTTCCCAGGATCTGGATAACTAGATAAAAACTCATCAGCCATGGTATCAGCATTGTAGATGGTTGGCATAAAATCAGCAGAGAAACCATACTTCTTCAATTTCATTTCTGTTTTATGACCAACAACAGCTATTTGAATATTCTTTAACGTTGAAAAAGATATCTCATATAACTGAAGTAATGTAAAGAAACCCTCTACGCCATTTGCACTTGTGAAGAAAATCCACTTATATGGATCCAATTCCTGCAATAAACGTTTATTTTCTTCATTCTCATCATAACTAATGGATAGAAGCGGGACTTCAATAGCTTTCCCGCCATATTGGGCAATCTTTTTTGAAAAACGTTTGGCACCTTTTTCGTCCCGTGTAACAATGATTTTCCTTCGTTGTAAAGGAGCGGACATTATTTGTCCAGCTCCTCTTTAACTTCCTCAACAATCTCTTTAGCACCTTGATTGATAAGTTTTGTTGCCGCTTCTTTCCCAACTGCTTCTGGGTCATTTCCACGAACTACTTCTTTTAATATAGTTTTACCGTCAGGTGTACCTACTAAGGCAGTTAATACAATATCATCTTTCTCAAGGTAAGCATATCCACCTATAGGGACCTGGCAACCACCTTCTAGAAGGTGGAGAAATGTTCTTTCTGCTGTTACTGTTCTAGTTGTGTATTGATCATTAATCTTATCTAACATTTTTCGAATTTCTTCATCATCTTCTCGACACTCAATTGCTAATGCACCTTGTCCAACAGCCGGAACCATTAACGATGGCTCCAAGTATTCCGTAACAATATCCTCATTAATTCCAGCTCGTTTTAAACCAGAAGCTGCTAAAATAATAGCATCGTAATCTTCTTCTTTTAGTTTGCGAATGCGCGTTTCGATGTTTCCTCGTATCCACTTTATAGAGATATCTGGTCTTTCCGCTAATATTTGTGCTGCACGACGCAAACTGCTGGTACCAACTATAGACCCTTCAGGTAAATCCTTGAGTGCCACTTTATTTTTAGATAAAAATGCATCCCGAGGATCCTCACGTACCGGAATAGAAGAAATCACAAGTCCTTCTGGCATAACAGATGGCATATCCTTCATACTATGTACCGCTAAATCAATATCTTTATTATACATCGCTTGTTCAATTTCTTTAACAAATAAGCCTTTACCACCAACTTTAGACAACGTAACGTCCAAAATTTTATCACCTTTGGTCACAATCTCTCTTATTTCAAACTCATTTTCAATACCTGACTCTTTTAGTTTATTAATAACCCATTTCGTTTGTACTAATGCGAGATTACTTCGTCTTGAACCAACTACAATTTTACGCATGAAAATCCTCCTAATTCATCAGTTGCTACTAAATCTTCCTACCCTTCTTATTCTAACCCTAATAAAGTACAATAGAAAAGTAAAAGGGTTGTATACAAAAACAGGTAACTGCGCACGGCATTGACTATTACTAAAAAACCAGAAAGCAATAATGCCTTCTGGTTTGAATTAATTGACCGTTTGTATTTGCTCTAGTTGTGGATAAGTAATATATTCACTTTTCTGCAAAGACATTAAAGTATCATCTTTTTTTGCTTGTTTTTCAAATTCAGTTCGTACTTCATCTTCTATACCAAAAATATCAATAAAGAGCTCGAGTGCGTGTTCAGCATGATTACCACCAGACATTTCTTTAGCTTGAGTAATTGGTTCTTTTAACAATTGATTGATGATACTTTTCGTATGTTTATTTAAGACTTTCTTTTCTCTTTCTGTTAGATCCGGCATTTTTCTTTCGATGCTTTTCATTGTTTCTTGCTGAATTGTCTGCGCCTTTTTACGCAATGCAGAGATTACTGGAACAACACCTAAAGTTCTCATCCAGTCTTTAAATAATACTATTTCATTTTCAAGCATAATTTCGATTTGCTGTGCCGCTGCTTTTCTAGCTTCCAAGTTGTTATCTACAATTCCTTGTAAATCATCAATATCATACAAGAAAACATTATTAAGCTCATTAACATCAGAGTCAATATCTCTTGGCACGGCAATATCTACTAAAAATAATGGTCGGTCAGAACGACTTAGGTGCGCTTTTTGAACCATTTCTTTGGTTAATACAGTGTTTTTTGAACCAGTTGAACTTATAAGAATATCTGCCTTCTCAAGTACAGGGATTAGTTCTTCCATTGGCTTGGGAATTGCGTTAAATTTTCCAGCTAATTCTTCCGCTTTCTGAACAGTACGATTTATAACAGTAACTTCTGTTGCACCTGAACCATGCAAGTTCTTTGCTGCTAATTCCCCCATTTTACCTGCACCTAAAATAGCAATATGCTTATTTTGAATATCACCAAATACTTTTTTCGCCAATTCTACTGCAGCATAACTAATGGATACAGCATGTTCTCCTATTGTTGTTTCTTTATGTGCTTTTTTTCCAAATGTAATTGCTTGTTTAAATAATTCATTAAAAATAGTCCCTGTTGTTTTCAGATGCTGTGAGGTTAGAAATGCTTCTTTTACTTGACCTAGAATTTGTGTTTCACCTAAAACCATAGAGTCTAAACCTGTAGTAACTCGCAGTAAATGTTCTAACGCTCCATCATTTTCCATAATTTGTAAATAAGGCGAGAATGATTCTTTTTCAATTTGAAACCAATCTGCTAAAAATTGTTTAATATAATATCGACCCGTATGGAGTTGGTCAACCACTGCGTATATTTCCGTACGATTGCAGGTGGAGACAATGACATTTTCCAATATACTTTTCTGTTTTTTCAACTCACAAATAGCATCTTCTAGATTGTTTTCTGAGAAGGTGAGTTTCTCCCTAATTTCTACAGGGGCTGTCTTATAATTCAATCCCACTTTTAGAATATGCACGTTTTCTACCCCCAACTAAATCAATGCCATATTGAATGATCATAATTAAAAATAATAAATTTAAATAAATAACTTTTATAAACATATTATTACTTATTATACCACGAAACTTCCATTTCTATTTTGAAAAATGTGAACAGAATCTGAAACTATTTATTTCATTCAAACGTATATATTTTAACTCGAATGTACTTTATCATACAATAGATAACGAATCAAGAAATCAACTCAAGTAGGAAAGGATAGAGCCAGTTTGAAAAAACAAAATTCATTAATCGCATACATATTGATAGGAATTGGATTATTTTTTCTGTTAAGACAATTGAAGATTCCTATTATTACAGATTTTTATTCCTGGCAAACGATATTAATTATTGTTGGCATTATTTTATTATTTCATAGTTACTCCACAAAGAGTTACCAGAATATACTAAGTGGTACGATTGTCTTGGGATTAGGAATACACTTCCATGGATTAGCTCATTATCGTTTTTGGATTGACCATTGGGCTGTGTACATATTGATTGTTGGTATTGCTTTTATCCTACGTGCAACGAAAACAAAGAGGGGATTTATTATTGGATTACTGCTAACCACATTAAGTATCCTATTAATTTTCTCAACCAAAGTTCCTGTCTATTTTCAATGGATTTATGATGTTGTACATCTAATAGAGCAATTTTGGCCCATTATTTTAATTATTATCGGCATTTACATGATAAAGAAAAAGAAATAATCCTCCCATAATGGGAAGATTATTTCTTTCGTTAAATATATTGTTTTATATATCTCCATGCTTCATCTTTTCCTTCCCCTGTTTCAGAGGAGAAGGGTAATAATACATCGTCTGTTTCCATTTGTAATGTTTGTTTTGTCCGTTTTATATGTTTTGGCCTTTTGCTCTTCGGTACTTTATCAAGCTTTGTTGCAACAACCATTACTGGAAGTTCATAGTATTTTAGAAAATCATACATTTGAATATCGTCCTTCGTTGGTTCATGACGAATATCTGTTATCAATACTACTGCTTTCAGAGTTTCCCGAGACTGAAAATATTCTTCCATCATGGTTCCCCATTTTTCTCTTTCTTTTTTAGAAACCTTTGCATATCCATATCCAGGGACATCGACAAAAAAGAAAGACTCGTTAATTTTATAGAAATTTAATGTTTGTGTTTTTCCGGGTTTGGAAGACGTTCTTGCTAAACTTTTTCGATTAATTAATTTATTGATAAAGGATGACTTACCAACATTCGATCTGCCAGCTAGTGCTATTTCAGGTATTCCTTCATTTGGATATTGTTTTTTACTTACTGCACTTATTACAATTTCTGCTTCTGTTACTTTCATACTTATTCCTCCACTAGTGCGTACTTTAACACTTCATCCAAATGTTTGACAGGAATAAATGTCAGTCCTGCACGAACACTTTCAGGTATGTTTTCTATATCCTTCTTATTCTCATCTGGAATAATTATCGTAGTAAGTCCAGCTCGATGTGCTCCTAGGGACTTCTCTTTTAACCCACCAATTGGCAATACGCGACCTCTTAAAGTGATTTCGCCAGTCATTCCTACTTCTTTTTTTACTGCTCTGCCAGTAAGTGCGGAAACAAGAGCCGTGGCCATTGTTATTCCTGCAGAAGGTCCATCTTTCGGTGTAGCCCCTTCTGGAACATGAATATGAATATCATATTTCTCATAAAAATCTGGCTCGATATGAAGTTCTTCCGCACGAGATCGGATATAACTGAAAGCTGCTTGTGCAGATTCCTGCATCACTTCTCCCAATTTACCTGTTAACGTTAACTTGCCTTTTCCCGGATAATGACTGACCTCAATTGATAATATGTCCCCACCAGCAGAGGTGTAGGCAAGTCCTGTTGCAGCTCCTACTTGGTTTTCATGTTCCATTAGGCCATATCGGAATACCGGCTTCCCTAACAAGTCTTCGATGCTTTTTTCCGTTATGATTACACGCTTTTTCTCTCCGGAGATTATTATTTTTGCTGTCTTTCGGCATAGCTTGGCTATTTGTCTTTCGAGCCCTCGCACTCCCGCTTCACGAGTGTATGTACGAATTAATTTTAACAATGCATTATCACGAATTTGCATATCCCCTTTTTTCAAGCCATTTTCCTTTAATTGCTTAGGAATAAGATGTTCTTTCGCAATATGCAGTTTTTCTACTTCTGTATACCCCGCGAGTGATATGAGCTCCATACGGTCAAGTAAAGGTCCTGGAATCGTACTCACGTTATTAGCTGTTGCAATAAACAGCACATTAGATAAATCATACGTTTCTTCTATGAAATGATCACTAAAATTACTGTTTTGTTCTGGATCTAGAACTTCAAGCATTGCAGAAGAAGGGTCCCCTCGAAAATCATTGGACATTTTATCAATTTCATCAAGGAGGAAGACTGGATTTACTGTTCCCGCCTTTTTCATTCCCTGAATAATACGGCCAGGCATCGCACCGATATAAGTTCTCCTATGGCCTCGAATCTCAGCTTCATCACGCACTCCACCTAAGGATATACGAACAAAATTTCGATTTACTGAGCTGGCAATAGATTTCGCTAATGAGGTTTTACCGACACCAGGTGGTCCAACGAGGCAAAGAATCGGCCCTTTAATGGAATTGGTTAGCTTTTGTACAGCTAAATATTCCAAAATACGTTCCTTCACTTTCTCCAAACCATAATGTTCTTCATTAAGCACTTTTTCTGCTTTATTAATATCTATATTATCTTGCGTCTTTTCTGTCCACGGTAAAGCAATTAGCCATTCCAAATAATTCCGAATAACAGAACTTTCGGCTGAACTCTGTGGTACTTTCTCAAAACGACCTAATTCTTTTAATGCAACATCCATCACGTGTTCTGGCATATTGGACTCTTCAATTTTTTCCTTTAACTGACCAACTTCACCAGTTTTGCCGTCTTTATCACCTAACTCTTTTTGAATAGCTTTTAACTGCTCACGCAAATAATATTCTTTCTGTGTTTTTTCCATAGAAGATTTAACACGTTGTCCAATCTTCTTTTCTAAATCCAGTACCTTTTTCTCATTAGATATAAGATGGATTAACTTTTGAATACGTTTTTTTACATCTAGTATCTCTAATATTTCTTGTTTTTCTTTTATCTTTAACGTTAAATGTGAAGCAATAATATCTGCTAAGCGTCCTGGTTCTTCTATATCCGACACAGTAGCCAGCGTTTCTTCACTAACTTTCCTAGATAATTTTATGTACTGCTCAAATTGTTTCAATAAAGATCTCATTAAAGCTTCTTCTTCATGCGAATCACCATGTACATCTTCAACTTTCTCAATTTCAACATGAAATTCGTCTTCTGTTTCCATATACCGTACTATTTCCCCACGATGTAACCCTTCAACCAATACACGAATGGTGCCATTCGGCAATTTTAACATTTGATTGACTTTTGCCAAGGTACCAATGGAATAGATATCGCTAGTTTCAGGTTCATCCATACTTATCTTTTTTTGTGCTGCAAGAAAGATTGTTTGATCATCCATCATAGCTTTTTCCAATGCTGCAACAGACTTATCTCTGCCAACATCTAAATGTAAAACCATTGTAGGGAATACAAGTAATCCACGTAAAGGAAGGAGGGGAATCTGAATAAGTTCTTTCGACATTTGTATGTAACCTCCGTTATAAAATATAAAAAAATAATATGTCCTTAAAGTTTATAGAAAAATTTTACATTTGTAAACTAAAGCATTTTCCACCTTAGTATTTACGATTATTATCATACTAAACATAACTTATTTAAACGTATGACGGAAAAAGAGACTAACTAAAAGCGAAAGCTCTTAAAATACAAGAACTATTATGCCAAGTCAGTCTCTTTATCCATATTATTTTGAGTTAAAATATGCGTTATTTAGGCACTTTCTTTTGGATGTTTTTTAATCCCTTTTTGGACGGTGCCATCACTAAATACTAAGGTAGGGCTACCATCTTCATTGATAACTGTCTCTTTAGTGATAACACATTTATCGATATCATCTCGAGAAGGCAATTCAAACATTACATCAAGCATAAGGGCTTCTATGATTGATCTTAAACCACGAGCTCCCGTTTTACGCTCAATTGCCTTCTTCGCTATTTCAATCAATGCTTCTTCTTTAATTTCCAGTTCCACATTGTCCATTTCAAATAGCTTTTCATACTGTTTTACTAAGGCATTTTTCGGTTTGGTAAGGATTTCCACAAGCGCATCTTCATCTAATGGCTCAAGTGCTCCAATAACTGGAATACGTCCTATAAATTCAGGAATGAGACCATAACGTAATAAGTCTTCTGGTAATACTTGTTGAAGTAATTGTCCCATATCTAACTCTTCTTGTTTGGAGTTGGCACCAAAGCCAATAACCTTCTTACCAAGACGACGTTTGACAACTTGATCAATTCCATCAAATGCACCACCTACGATAAATAAAATGTTCGTAGTATCAATTTGAATGAATTCCTGATGTGGATGCTTACGTCCTCCTTGAGGCGGAACACTTGCTACGGTACCTTCAAGAATTTTAAGCAATGCTTGCTGAACACCTTCACCAGATACGTCACGAGTAATGGAAGGGTTCTCCGATTTACGTGCAACTTTATCAATTTCATCAATATAAATGATACCTTTTTCCGCTTTTTCAACATCATAGTCAGCAGACTGAATTAGTTTTAGAAGAATATTCTCTACATCTTCCCCAACATAACCTGCTTCCGTTAACGATGTTGCATCAGCCATAGCAAATGGTACATTAATGATTCTTGCAAGGGTTTGGGCAAGTAATGTTTTACCACTACCCGTTGGCCCAATCATTGCGATATTACTCTTCGCAAGTTCTACATCATCATTTGTCGCTTTTGGTGTATTAATTCGTTTATAGTGATTATAAACTGCTACGGATAAATTCTTTTTCGCTTTATCCTGACCAATTACATAATCGTTAAGAATTTCGCAGATTTCTTTAGGTTTAGGAATTTCTTTTAATTCCATTTCTTCTTCCGTACCAAGTTCTTCTTCTACAATTTCAGTACACAATTCAATACACTCATCACATATATAAACACCAGGTCCTGCAACTAGCTTACGAACTTGATCTTGGCTTTTTCCGCAGAACGAGCATTTCAATTGTCCTTTTTCTTCATTAAATTTAAACATTCATTTTCACCCCTAAATATCCTAGAATCTAGGTTTCAATTTATAGCCATCATATCAGAAGAAGATAAAAAAACAAAATAAAAACCACTGTCACATAAAATTATCGGTGATACCTGGTATTATTTTATCTGGTATAGTTACTTACTTTACCTTATTATCTTCTTCTGTATCCGTATGTACTCTTTATTATCACCTAAATATAAGAATAGTCAACAATATTACTTATACTATATGACAGATTCAAAAAATAAGTCGTTATTCTTATAAAATATTGCAAAAGACTTTGAAATACTTAACTAATAGTAATTTATATGAAGTCTATTAAGTATCTCTTATAGAATAAAACAAGGTGCGAGATGATTCGCACCTTGTTGTCTATACCCTAATCTGTAATAGTAAAACATCCATTTTAGAATCTGTTATACAGCTTTGCTTTCTTCTACTAAGAATTCAATTGCTTTTCTCATTTGTAAGTCATTCTTAATAGTATCTGTGTTACCACCTAACATTGGAATAAGCTGCTCAGCTTCAATTCCATACATAGAACCCATCTTTTCTAATTCTTCATTGATGTCTTCTTCTGTTACTTCTATATTTTCCTCTTTAGCAATAGCTTCTAATGTTAAGTTAGTTTTTACACGCTTTTCTGCATCTTCTTTCATTTGTTCTTTCAATGCAGCTTCGTCTTGACCAGAGAATTGAGAATACATTTCCATTGTCATACCTTGCATTTGAAGGTTTTGTTCAAATTCTCTTACCATTTGTTCTAATTCAGTTTCTACCATAGCCTCTGGTACATCTACTGTAGCATTCTCTGAAGCTTTTTCAACTAATTGCTGACGTTTCTCGTTATCAGCATTTTGTTTACGCTCTTCTTCAAGTTGTTCTTTCTTCTTGTTTTTCAATTCATCAAGAGTTTCTGCTTCGTCGTCGACATCTTTTGCAAACTCATCATCTAATTCTGGAAGTTCTTTATACTTCACTTCATGAATTTTCACCTTGAAAGTAGCTTCTTTTCCAGCTAAATCTTCTGCATGGTAATCTTCAGGGAATGTAACTTTAACTTCACTGTCTTCCCCAGCTTTTTTACCAATCAATTGCTCTTCGAATCCAGGTATGAATGATTCAGACCCAATTTCAAGGGAGTGATTTTCACCTTTACCACCTTCGAAAGCTTCTCCATCTAGGAACCCTTCAAAGTCTATTACAGCTGTATCGCCTTCTTCAATAGTACCTTCTTCTTTCACAACAAGTTCTGCATGACGTTCACGAAGACGATTAATTTCTTCTTCTACATCTTCATCTGTAACTTCAACAGATTGTTCTTCTACCTCTAGACCTTTGTAGTCACCAAGTGTAACTTCTGGCTTCACTTCAACATTAGCAGTGAAAATTAACTCTTTTCCTTTTTCTATTTGCTCAATATCTACTTCTGGTTGTGCAATTGGGAAAATATCTGTTTCATCAATTGCTTTACGGTATGCTTCTGGAAGTACGATATCAACTGCATCTTGATATAGAGCTTCTACACCAAAACGTTTTTCAAACATGCCACGTGGCATTTTTCCTTTACGGAATCCTGGAACTTGAATATCCTTAACCACTTTTTTGAATGCCTGATCTAAGGCTTTGTCAAATTCTTCAGAAGATACTTCGAATGTTAGTACTCCTTTATTTCCTTCTTGTTTTTCCCATTTAGCTGACATATTCATTTCCCTCCAAAATCTATTATATCCTTACATAATTATGTAAAAAACGATAATTACTGTCATCTAGGTAATTTTTACAACCACTTTATTATAACATAAACCATATGGCTTTCAAGCATTTCTCTTTATCTAATATCATCCTTCAATAATACTTACATATAGCGATTCACATAGCTGAATCTTATCAATATAGTAATGGACCTTTTCAGAATTATCGTCAAATTTTTTCGTATGTATACTTAAGTATTCTTCTCCAATTATTTTTAAAGCTTTAGCGATATGTATATAATCTTCTTTTTGCGGTTGTATTGGGTATACAACATAGGCATAATCGTGTAGCAGTTTCCTTAATAATTGAAAAAGTGATGGATTCTCCTGTTCAATATCCCGTAATTGATACAAAGTTTCTTGAACTAAATTACTCTGTTCTATTTGTTCCAATTTGCTTGGAACAACAAATTGTCGAACACCAAATTTGTCAACTGCTACTTCTTTTAATATATCACTAGCCTTTAACCATTGAATAATAGCTGTCTTCGTTACGGGATGAACATATTCATTAACTAAAAGTTGAATAATTTCATCTGTGGGCTCTGCTTTTAATTCCTTCAGACCCTCAACTTGCCTCCATTGTTCAACATAGTTATTATCTTGTACCGCTTGAAACAGTTCTTTGAAAAACATAGACTCTTTTTCCATGGCTAAATCCATGTTCATTTTCTTACTGATTTCATATAATTGCTTAAATTGCTCTTCTTGCAACTTAGGGATGTCTTTCTTATCAAACTCTTTTTCCACCTGATCCATCAATAAATCATATTGATTGGTTTGAAATAATATTGTTAAATAAATATGTACATAATGGAAGTAATTTTCATCTTCCTCTTTGAGTAAGTCTTCGCATAAATTCTGTGCTTCTTCAAAACGTCCCAGTTCCATTAGACAAATTAATTTCCCAGTAATTAATTCATAGTTATCTACTTGATAGCTTAACAACTTATTTAATTTTACTAATGCTTTTTCGTATTGCTTTTCCTTTAATGCATTCAAGCTTTCTTCTTCCAGAACTTTTCTCCATTTTGGAAAAAGAATGATTTTATCATGGTGTGTTTCCATACATTCACCCTTTCTATTATTACTAGGAAAACCAGAGGATTTCAAATGGTATGGACAATCACTTTAGAATTCTTTATTACACAGATCTTCAAAACTTATTAATTATTGTAACATAATTACTCCTTAAGACTATGATTACAACCAATCACCCCTAGGTTTAGGCCGATATTTCTTAAGTATAGTATTTATATTCCAGTATTAGATATACATTCCCTTTAGGGTAAATAGTAAACAAGAAAAAAGAAACCTAATTATTATAGGTTTCTTTCTCTAACTAAGCGTCCCAGGCAGGATTCGAACCTGCGACCCACAGCTTAGAAGGCTGTTGCTCTATCCAGCTGAGCTACTGGGACAAGTATGGAGCGGGTGATGGGAATCGAACCCACGACATCAGCTTGGAAGGCTGAGGTTATACCATTTAACTACACCCGCATAACAATGTAACATGAATCAAGCACCACCGACTTTAATTCATAGAATAAATTAACAATATATGTAATTTTTTAACGGACAAGTTATATTATAGTGACAATTATTTTCTTTGTCAATACCTTTTCGCGAGAATTTTATCGGAAGGGAAGAATCACTCCCCTTCCGATTTGTGTCCATTATAATGAGGCATGATAGGTCATTTCATGAACTTTTTCACCCTCAGCAGTGTAGAAGTTCACTATAATCTCATTTGATGATTCCCATTCCATTATAGCATACGTTTTCTCAGGTCTATTTCTTGGCAACCTGATACTTCCAGGATTAACAAAAAGTTGTTGATCTACTTGCTCTGCTCCCGCTATATGTGTGTGCCCAAAACAAATAACATTGGCTCCTACCTCCTGAGCTCGATAGGATAAATTCATTACATTTGACTTCACATTATGTAAATGTCCATGTGTGACAAAAAAAGTCAGCCCTTCAATAGTTATTACTTCTTCGTTAGGAAATTTTAAATCAAAATCACAGTTTCCTGCTACTTTACGGAAACCACTTAGCTCGTCTGAATCAAAATCTAGTTCAGAATCTCCACAATGAATCATTTCATTTACATGATGTCTTCTTTTTATCCTATTAATTTCTTCTGTTAAACCATGGCTGTCACTTACAATTAAGACTTGGTTCAAGATTATTCACCACCATTACATACTATGTATCCATTCCTCTAATTGATCAATGGCATTTTTTCGATGACTGATTCTATTTTTTTCGTCAGGTTGTAATTCAGCCATTGTGCGTGAATATCCATCAGGAATAAAAATGGGATCATATCCGAAACCATACTCTCCAGTGGCTGAAGTAGCAATCTTCCCTTCACAGAAACCTTTTTTAAAAATAGTGTTCTCACCCGGTCTTGCTATAGCTAGAACACATACAAATCTTGCTGTGCGTTGATTTTCTGGAACATTTTCCATTTCTTCCAGCACTTTTTGAACATTAGCCTTATCATCTTTTTCTTCTCCGGCATATCTTGCAGAGTAGATGCCTGGCCTCCCATTTAGAGCATCAATGACTAGACCAGAATCATCGGATAAAACTGGTTTTTTCAATAAATGACAAATTTCCTCTGCTTTCAGTGCTGCATTTTCTTCAAAAGTTTGTCCTGTTTCTTCTACATCTGGCAATTCAAAATTTAAATCCAATAGAGAGAGGGCTTCAATATTTTCTTTAGAAAAAAATGATTTAAACTCGTTTGCTTTCCCTTTATTTTTAGTGGCTATCACAATCTGTTTCATGGTATGACTCCTTCTTATTTAGCTGTTTCTCCTATACGATCAGCTAATTCACCTAAGATTTCTTTTTGTATATGAATTATTTGTTCTAACCCTTCACTTGCTAGTTTGAGCATTGTTTGTAATTCAGTTATAGAGAAGGTTGCTTCCTCACCTGTTCCCTGAATCTCGACGAATTCACCAGAACCTGTCATCACAATATTCATATCAACATTAGCATTTGAATCTTCTTCATAATTTAAATCCAAGATAGCTCGACCATCTGATAAAATTCCTACTGAAGTTGCCGTCAGATAATCTTTTACAGGCATTTGCTTTATACTTTTGCTTTTCAATAACTCTCCGAAGGCTAGTACAACTGCTACAAACGCACCAGTAATAGATGCAGTCCTTGTACCACCATCTGCTTGAATCACATCACAATCAACCCAAATTGTTCGCTCCCCAATCTTATCAAGGTCAACAACAGATCTTAGTGCTCTACCAATTAAACGTTGTATTTCCATTGTTCTTCCACTTACTTTTCCTTTAGAGGATTCTCTAATATTCCGCTGTTCAGTTGCACGAGGCAACATAGAATATTCAGCTGTAATCCAACCTTTGCCTTGACCTCTCATGAATGGAGGAACTCGATCTTCAATACTTGCATTACATATTACTTTTGTGTTACCAACTGTAATTAATACAGATCCCTCTGGGTGGGTTATGTAATTTGGGATAATTGTAATTGGTCTTAACTGATTATTTTCTCGTTGATCATTTCTCATCATGTAATTCCTCCTTATTCAATAGTTAGCTTAACATATTTTGCTCAAAAGCTACACGAGAATTCATTTAAATAAATTTTATAACTGTTGTCCAAATTGATACAAAGTGTGCCTCTACAGAAACTGTAATCGCAGCGTATACCTTCAACGGAAATAGCCTTTTTAAAAAGGCTATTTCTAAAAGATTGTTGTTTTTAACATGACTTCATCTTACATTTTGTATTTAATTAAGAATAAATATCTAATTTAGTGCAGACTATAAAGAGACTTTAAAAAACAAAAAGTAGTCAAAAGAAAAAAGAGGTGCTGTGACCTCTTTTTTATAATTTTTCTGTTGGTGTTAGGGAATCTCTTGTCACTGGTTTGTCATAGGTTTCGCCGTTTTCACTGACTAGCTGATCGACGTTCTCTACTTTGATATTAACGGCTTCCACACCTTCTTGTTCGGTTAATGTCCTTACTAACGTTTCCATTACTTCGTCAGCTATAATGGATTGTTCACTATCTTTTAAAATCTCTTCACTGAACATTAAATTCAAGACACCATCTTCCACTTTCGGTTCACTCGTTAACATAGTATCCATGTTAAAAACATGCAACACACTTGCATCATATCCTGGTCCTTTTAAGAGTGTTTGAACAATGGATTTATACATGTTTTCTTCATTTTTTTCTACGTATTGAGTTACAGGAACATAGTAGCGATTCTCATTGTGTTCTGCTGGATAATACATCGTTACTGCTTGACTATTTAATAAATCTACTACATCGGACTGTACGACATTAATTCCATCTGCTTTGGAATACCCATTCCCAATAGGCGTGCCATTTACTGGCATTACATCTTGCTGATGCCCGTTAATCCATAGTTGAACCCTGTCAACATTATCAAATTGTGTTAAAGTAAATGTCATTGCTTCTAAGATCTTTACTTCATCTTCTGATTCATAATTCTTAAATTCCTCGGATACATCCACAATCATTGTCCCATCCTCTTTTAAATTAAGTCCGAGAATTTCTGTACCTTCAGGGAATACAGCCTGAAACCCATTTGGAAGCAGTGAAGAAACAGGCCCACCATCTACTAAATACTCAAGCACCTGTGTAGCCACTTCGTTCGATTCTGTATTTGGTAGCTCAAGGGTCTGAGCTGCTACCATGCCATTTTTATCTAATAAATATAACTCCCGCGGTACCATATCTGTTACCGTTTCCTCTTCATCCATCCCTTCTTCTGTTTCAGTTGTTGCTGATTCAGAAACCTTATCCGTTGTCGTTTCTTCCAGATTATCTACTGCTTCTGCATCTTGTGGCGGATCGATTTCTTCCTGCTCTAATGATTGTTCCCCTTGAAAGCACCCTGATAAAACAAGTGATAGTGTAATAGCACCTGTTAAAATAACACCCTTCTTTTCCATGCATATACCTCCTACGATGGTTTGTACTATTATGTATACGAGCCTTCCTAAAAAAATAGACCTACCAAGAAAAAATGGACATAAAAAAATCAGGTGCTCTAATTAAGCATCCTGATTACTAATTAAACCTGCCTTTTTTATTTTCAACATATTAAAACTGGATTCTTGAAAAATCGTTCTTGCAATTTCAATAAAAATATCCAATTCACCTGTTGTATAGAATTGATGGACCGGAGACATTTCTGTATTGCTAAGCAACCCATGCACATCGAGTATTGTACTTGTTTCTCTAGCTGTCTCCTCACTTGATGAAATAATCGTTACGTGCTCACCAATTACTTCCTGGATAGTATCTTTAATTAAAGGATAATGCGTGCACCCTAATATTAGTGTATCCATATGGTTTCTTCTCTTCATAGGCAGTAAGGTCTCTTCCACAACAGAATACGCTTCAGGTCCTGCTAGGGTTCCACTTTCAACCATAGGAACAAAAGAAGGACACGCTAACGCATTAACATGTATATTTTCGTTTATTTTCTTTAGTGCCTGTGTATATGCTTCACTATTAATTGTACCCTCCGTTCCTATTACGCCTACGTGATTGTTTTGCGTAAATTTAATCGCCGCTCGAGCTCCTGGCTGTATAACTCCAATAACGGGAATATCCAGCTCTTCCTGCAACTCTGCTAATGTAAATGCAGTTGCTGTATTACAAGCTATAACTAACATTTTAATATCTTTTTCCATAAGAAAGTTTACCATTTCCCACGTAAACTTTTTTACCTCTTTTTCTGACCTGGGGCCATACGGACATCTGGCTGTATCACCTAAATAAATAAGCTTTTCTTTTGGCAATTGTCGCATCAATTCATGCACAACTGTCAAACCGCCAACACCTGAGTCTATTACCCCAATTGGTTTATCCAACGAAATCGCCTCTTCTAAGATGTTATTTGTCACTCACTATTTTCATTTGCTCATAAAGCAAATCTAATAATCTTGTTATTTCTTCCTTATCATTTACTGAAAAATTTTCCAAAACTTCTCCTAAGAAATCTTGTCGTTTTTCAATCACTTCATGAATAATTATTTTTCCTTTTTCTAACAAGTGTATTCTAACAACACGTCTATCCTTTAAATCTTTAATTCTTTCCACAAGTTCGTTTCTCTCCATACGATCCACTAAATCGGTTGTAGTACTAAACGCCAAATTTATCTTGTTGGATAATTCACCGATAGTTAGATCACCCTCTTCAAGTAACCATTGGAGTGCAACGAACTGTGGTGGTGTAATAGGATAATTATTTAAGATTTTTCTTCCATTTTGTTTAATCATTCCTGAAATATAACGCAACCGCTTTTCTAATTTTATGATTGTTTCTGTTGATTCATCCAACTACATTACCCTCCTACATGTCCTTAGACATTAGTTTACCATATTCATTTATGCAGATGCTCGTTTCTTTAATTAGGTTGTCTAAAATGAAGTTCACTAACTACTAAAAAGTATGTAAGCAAAAGGAATCATGTTACTAATACCAATAAAATTAAGTAATGTTTTTTAAAGGCTATTATCGTATATTTTGTTGCTTTGGATGTTTTACAGTTGATAGAAACTCCGAATAAATTTAATTAAGAATACTGCTTAGTCTTCGCTACGGAAAGCGACTGCCCGGAGAGGAAATCAACAAGGCACTACATTTATCTTTAATTAAAGTAATTCACAGTCTATACAAAATGTAAATAAAGTCATTTAAAAAAAGCAACAATCTATTAGAAACAGCCTTTAGAAAGCAGCCCTTTTAAAAGGTAAAGATATTTTTCTTTCTAGATAGTTGGTGAACTACATCAAAACTTCTATCAAATCCGACAAGTTTAAAAGTTATACAGTGAAGTTAAATGACACTAACAAAATTACCATATTTTCATATTATACCAAAGAAGTGATACAGGAATTATTATTTGTTAAGATAAATGACTTTTCACCAATAAATGTGCTCACTATTTTCACATACCGACATAAGCTATAGTGACTAAATAATTTCCCTTCAACATGCAGCTCTATAAGAGCAAGGAGGGGTTAACATTTGAAGGACAACGAGTATAAACCGAAGCAATTATTAACCAAACGAGAAAAAGAAGTTTTTGAATTGTTAGTACAAGACAAAACAACAAAAGAAATTGCCCAGGAATTATTTATTTCAGAGAAAACTGTCCGTAACCACATTTCAAATGCTATGCAAAAATTAGGAGTCAAGGGGCGATCACAAGCCGTAGTGGAGCTACTTCGTATGGGGGAATTAAAGCTTTAAAGATTGGTTAATTTTACCCCCTGGAAACAGCAGTTATTTTCAGGCGGTTTGTTAACTTATCTAATATTTACTGGTAATCACTTGCCAGTAAAACAGCAAAAACCGTCCTCCTATTGTAAGGAGTCGGTTTTTGCTTTTTTATTAAATAGTTTTTCCCTAATTTTATCGTTGAGTGCTTTTGGTTTAGAAGAACTCAAATCAATGTATACTACTCTCCCTCGGCCTGTCAGAGCAACCTCCCCTTTTGCATTTACAGCCATATAGTGCAAATCAAACGAAGTTCTCCCAACGTGCGCAATTTTAACATACAGCCTTATGGTTTCATTAAAAAAGATTTGCCTACGATAATCACACTGCTGATCGGCAACCATAACCGCCCCGCCATCTTCTTCCATCAAATGATGGAGTCCTTTTGCATAGAGAAAATCTATTCGCGCTTCCTCAAAATAGATAAATGCAGAAACATTATTTACATGCCCATACATATCAGTCTCAGAAAAACGAATTTTAATGGGAATCCAAAATTCAAATTCCGATTTCCACTTTTCCATGTTTTCAATATAATCTGCCATCAAAATCCCCCCTTTATACAAAACAGAGGCTGTCCATGGTGGTTTTGTCCCTCTGGTAACACGAGGAAAACAAATCCTTTGAACAGCCTCATTGATTCAAGCTATTAATTAATGAGCATTATCACTACCGAAGAAGTTTTTAAATGCTTGAATATTTGTTGCACGGTTCATTGCAGCAATGGATGTTGTTAATGGAATGCCTTTAGGACAAACCTGTACACAGTTCTGTGAGTTACCACAGCCACTGACGCCGCCATCTTCCATTAAACCTTCTAAACGCTCACTCTTATTCATATCCCCTGTAGGATGTGAATTAAATAAACGTGCTTGTGAAATTGCTGCAGGGCCAATAAAGTCAGACTTATCATTTACATTTGGACATGCTTCCAAACATACCCCACATGTCATACACTTAGATAATTCATAAGCCCACTGGCGTTTCTTCTCAGGCATACGCGGTCCTGGCCCCAGATCATGCGTCCCATCTATTGGAATCCATGCTTTTACTTGTTTCAAAGCATCAAACATTCGCTCACGATCAACAATTAAATCACGAACTACAGGAAATGTAGCCATCGGAGCAAGTCGAATTGGTGTTTCCAATTCATCCACTAGTGCCGCACAGGATTGTCTTGGTGTCCCATTAATAACCATAGAACAAGCACCACATACTTCTTCCAAGCAGTTCATATCCCATTGAACAGGTGTGGTTTTTTCCCCTTTTGCATTCACAGGATTTTTACGGATTTCCATTAACCCAGAAATAACATTCATATTAGTCCGGTAAGGTACCTCAAAGGTTTCCTCGTAAGGAGCAGAATCCGGGCCGTCTTGCCGAGTTATAATGAACGTAACAGTCTTTTGTTCAGCCATTCTACTTCTCTCCCCCTATTTTAATGTTTTGTCGTATAGTCACGTTTACGCGGTTCAATTAAAGAAACATCTACATCTTCATAACTTAAATTTGGCGCTTGATTTTTCGCATCAAATTCAGCAATTGTAGTTTTCAAGAATTCCTCATCATTACGTTCAGGAAATTCCGGTTTATAGTGCGCTCCGCGACTTTCATTACGGTTGTAAGCACCAAGCGTAATGACACGAGCTAAATGAAGCATATTTTTCAATTGACGTGTAAACATAACACCCTGATTACTCCAATTGGAAGTATCATTGATGTTAATGTTTTCCCACCTTTGAAGCAATTCTTGAATTTTTTCATCTGTTTTGAGCAGTTTTTCATTTTCACGAACAACCGTTACATTATCAGTCATCCATTCCCCTAGTTCCTGATGAAGCTGATAAGCATTTTCTTCGCCATCCATACTCATAAGCTGTTCAAATTTCTCTTCTTCTTCCCTTACTTTGGAATCAAAGAGTTCAGATGATAAATCCTCAGCATGTTTTTCAAGCCCTTCAATATATTCAATTGCTTTCGGACCTGCAACTGAACCACCATAAACAGCAGATAGTAGAGAGTTGGCACCTAGTCTGTTTCCACCATGCTGAGAGTAATCACACTCACCAGCTGCGAAAATACCAGGGATATTGGTCATTTGATTAATATCAACCCACATACCACCCATAGAATAGTGGACTGCAGGGAAAATTTTCATTGGTACTTTACGTGGATCTTCTCCAACGAATTTCTCATAAATCTCAATAATACCACCAAGTTTAATATCCAATTCTTTTGGATCCTTATGTGATAAATCAAGATAAACCATGTTTTCCCCATTAATACCTAATTTTTGATTGACACACACATCAAAGATTTCACGTGTTGCAATATCACGAGGTACCAAGTTACCATAAGCTGGATATTTTTCTTCAAGGAAATACCAAGGTTCACCATCTTTATATGTCCAGACACGTCCGCCTTCCCCACGTGCAGATTCACTCATAAGACGAAGTTTATCGTCCCCAGGAATAGCAGTAGGGTGAATTTGGATAAACTCTCCATTAGCGTATTTAACGCCCTGCTGATAAAGAATACTTGCTGCAGATCCAGTATTAATCATCGAGTTTGTTGATTTTCCAAAGATAATTCCTGGTCCGCCTGTTGCGAAAATAGTTGCATCGGACCGGAACGATTTAATTTCATGCGTTTTAATGTCTTGTGCAACGATTCCTCTGGCTACACCATCGTCATCAATTACTGCACCTACAAATTCCCATCCTTCATATTTCGTAACAAGTCCTTCCACTTCATAACGTCGAACTTGTTCATCTAACGCATACAATAATTGCTGACCAGTTGTCGCTCCAGCATAAGCGGTCCGGTGATGTTGCGTGCCACCAAAGCGACGAAAGTCTAATAAGCCTTCTGGTGTACGGTTAAACATAACTCCCATACGATCAAACATATGTATAATGCCTGGAGCAGCATCACACATAGCTTTAACTTGTGGCTGATTTGCCAAAAAGTCCCCACCATAAACTGTGTCATCAAAGTGAATCCATGGTGAATCACCTTCACCCTTTGTATTAACAGCTCCATTAATACCACCTTGTGCACATACTGAGTGAGAGCGTTTAACAGGTACAACTGAGAATAGTTCTACGTTTACACCTGCTTCAGCAGCTTTGATAGTGGCCATTAGTCCAGCTAAGCCACCGCCAACGACAGCAACTTTACGATTACTCATATTAATACTCACTCTCCTTTTCTCTCTATCTATTAAACTCCATAAGCAAATTGAATTAATGTTCTAACTCCAAGATAACTAACAACTAAAAACACAAGTACTACTGCGTAAGTTGCAACCTTTTGTGATTTTGGAGATTGTGTAATTCCCCAAGATACAAGGAAGCTCCACAAGCCGTTAGCAAAGTGGAATACAGCAGAGATGATTCCAACTAAGTAGAACCAGAACATAAATGGATTGGTAAGAATATTTTCCATTAGGCTATATTCTACCTCAGCATTACCTAAACCTACCTGAACACGTGTTTCCCACACATGCCACACAATAAAAATAAGTGTAATGATACCTGTAATGCGCTGCAATCGGAACATCCAGTTTCTGAAATAACTAAATCTGCTCGTATTGTTTTTTGCGGTAAATGCAATATACACCCCTAATACCGCATGATACAGGATTGGAAGATAAATCACGAAAATTTCCAATAAAATTACGAATGGAAGTTCTGCCATAAATCCCGCAGCCTTATTAAAGCTTTCTTCACCATACACGGCAAAATGGTTCACAAATAAGTGTTGAGTTAAAAACAGCCCTATTGGTACAACACCTAAAAGTGAATGTAATCTTCTGTAAAAAAACTCACGTTGTTGATCTGCCATGGTTATCCCCCCTTAGTAGATTAATAGTCTGGTTGTGTACTGTAAAAAAGTAAAGCGCTTTTATTAAAACTTGCGTTACTTTTTACAATTGTACAATCTTTTAACAAGTTAATTGTACTTCTATCTACAAAAAGCGTCAAGAAAACCAAACAGTAAATTTAAATAATTTAGTAATAATTTGAATTTATCCTGTATAAAATCTTACAACTATACTTGATAATTTACACAATAAAATAGATAATATATTCTAGCCGTACATTCTAATCTTTAGATTGTTCAGCCAAATTTTATGCCTGACACTTGCAGTAAATTCTTCTTTTTTTAAAGGTATTTTAGATTGTATCTGAGGAAATATAGTGTAAGTGAGGGAACGGATGAAGAAAGGATGACATCCATGTCAAAGAAACTAGAACAACTTACGATTTCACAACTTAGTAATCTACATACATCTGGTGCTGGCTATGATGTCTTACGATACATTAGTTTACCTGAATTACTCGGCAAGGAATCAAACACACTTCTTTATTTTATTGGAAGAGACCTTGCTAGAAAGTTCGAAGTAGATTCCATGGAAACGTTGTGTAAGACTTTTAAACAAATGGGATGGGGCGAATTAGAGTTAGTAAAAGAAAAGCGAAAAGAACTTACATTTCAATTAATGGCTGATTCTGTGGTTTTAAGACTCCAAGCACCATTCGAAACCGAATTTCGGTTAGAGTCAGGTTTTTTAGCAGAGGCTATTCAACAACTGCTAGGAAGAGAATGCGAGTGTACAGAGGATGTTATCCATAAAATTCATACGGTTAAATTTACAGTAATATTTACTGACTAATCCTTATTTTATACTTAACTTCTCCTACATAGTTAAAGGAAAGTTGGATGTATCTTACTTAATATGACTTTTGGATAGAATAAAGCAAATGATCATTCCATGCTATGTCATCGCCAATACTTCTAGAAAAACCAATAAAAAGCTGCCGTTCAATGAACGACAGCTTTTTATTCTTTATCTGTTGAGCTATTTAAATGCTCCAGAATATCTCGAGCAATATTACTAGGAATACCAAGTTTAGTAATTTCTTCTAAATTAGCATTTTTGATTTCTTCAACTGATTTAAAATGAACAAGTAATAACTTACGTCGTTTTTCTCCTACACCTGGAATATTATCTAATTCAGACTGAACCAGATTTTTCCCGCGTAATTGTCTATGAAAGGTAATCGCGAATCGATGTACTTCGTCTTGAAGACGTTGAACAAGATAAAACTCTTGCGACTTCCTAGATAACGGTACAACGGATGGGGGGTTGCCATACAATAATTCACTCGTTCGATGTCTATCATCTTTCGCTAGCCCACATAAAGGAATATCCAATCCTAACTCATTTTCTAAGACGTCTAATGCAGCACTCATCTGACCTTTTGCACCATCTACAACGATTAAGTCTGGAAGTGGCAATCCTTCTTTTAATACTCTAGAATATCTTCTGCGAATTACTTCTCTCATTGTTTCATAATCATCCGGTCCTTCAACATCTTTAATTTTATATTTTCGATAATCCTTTTTACTTGGCTTCCCATCGATAAAAACAACCATCGCCGATACAGGATTTGTACCTTGAATATTAGAATTATCAAAAGCTTCTATACGATGTGGTGTCTCTATCTTTAAGGATTCACCTAATTTCTCCACAGCAACAATTGTACGCTCTTCATCCCGCTCAATTAATGAGAACTTCTCATTAACAGCAATCTTGGCATTTTCATTTGCTAACTCTACTAGCTCTTTTTTTCTTCCTCTAAATGGAGTGTGAACTTCGATTTCTAATAATTCACTTAACATCTCAGTATCTGTGCCAATCGGAACCAGGAGTTGTTTTGGCTTTATGTGCTGTTTATGCAAATAAAACCTTCCAATAAAACTTATAAAAGTCTCTTCAGGATGATCAAAGAATGGAAAGATTGAGACATCACGTTCAATTAATTTACCTTGTCTCACAAAGAATACTTGTATACACATCCATCCTTTGTCGTAACTATATCCAAAAATATCACGATCAATACGGTCATTTAATGTCATCTTCTGTTGTTCCATTACTGCTTCTATATGTTGTATCTGGTCACGGAATTCTTTTGCACGCTCAAAATTCAGCTGTTCACTTGCCTCTAACATTTTATCAGTTAAGCTCTTTTTAATTTCCTTAAAACCACCATGAAGAAAGGAGGTTATTTCCTGAACAATTTTATTGTATTCACTAGTAGATGGAGGTTTTTCACTACAAGCTAGACATTGATTCATATGATAATAAAGACAAGGACGGCCTGGTGGATTCTTACATTTTCTTAAAGGATACAGCCTGTCCAAAAGTTTTTTTGTTTCTCTGGCTGCTATAACATTAGGATAGGGACCAAAGTATTTCCCTTTATCCTTTTTGACTTTTCTTGTTATCAAAAGACGAGGATGTCTTTCGGATGTGATTTTTAAATAGGGATAAGATTTGTCATCCTTTAACATCACATTGTATTTAGGGTCGTATTTTTTAATTAAATTCATCTCTAAGATTAATGCTTCCATCTCTGTAGAAGTAACCACATATTCAAAGTCAACAATTTCTTGAACTAATCTTTGTGTTTTCCGATCGTGTGCACCTGTGAAATAGGAGCGCACCCGATTTCTTAGAGCTTTAGACTTCCCCACATAAATAACCGTTCCATGCTTATCTTTCATTAAATAACAACCTGGCTGAGCAGGTAAAACGGCTAATTTTTCACTAATCACTCGATTCATTCTTAATTCCATTCCTTTTAAAATTTAGCTCTTTCATAAGGCTATTTCTTTAAGGTTCTTTTCGTATAGTTTGTTGCTTTTTGAAGTTGTGCAGTTGATAGAAATTATTAATATATTTAATTAAGAATACTGCGTAATACTCGCTACGGAAATACACTCCGCTTTCCGCGGGGAGCTGGTGAGCCTCCTTCGTGCTGTCGCACTACGTAGTCTCACCGATGCTCTTCTTCCCGCAGGAGTCTCCGTGTATTTCCGCTATGTTGCCTGCTCTACTTGTTAAATTGTAATATGCTGTTTTCACAGATGACAACTGTCTTTAACGTGATTACATGAGTTATAACTTCAAAAAAATCTAGGTCATCTTACTAAGCGGAGGCAGAATACGGAGACTCCTGCGGGAAAAGCACGTGTCCGAAGACCCCGCAGCAGTGGTATTCTGCGAGGAGGCTGAGGCCGTGCCCGCGGAAAGCGAAGTATTCTGCCGGAGCGAATGACTACACAAAATAATCATCAGTGTGAGCAAGAGTAATACTATTCTGAATTAAGGATATCAACAGTCTATACAAAATGCGAATTGGAACACAATATAAAATATGGATTGAATTTCTTTTGATCGGTCAGGTTCTCCAATCATACATAAACTTTTTGTTTGGTATAACAACTCTCTTAGAAAATCCCTTGTTACCTAAGCAACAAGGGATTATGTGTGGTTATTTATTTATGCATGTTTGTTAATTAAGTCAACTAGAGCTTCTTTTGGCTGATAACCGATTACTTGGTCCACAACATTTCCATCTTTAAATAATAGTAACGTTGGGATACTCATAACACCAAATTTACCAGCAGTTTCTTGGTTTTCGTCTACATCTAATTTAACGATTTGAACTTTTTCGCTCATTTCACCGTCAATTTCTTCTAATACTGGTGCAATCATTTTACAAGGTCCACACCATGGTGCCCAAAAGTCAGCTAGAACCAATCCTTTAGACGTTTGCTCAGCAAAGTTTTTATCTGTTACATGTTCAATAGCCATTTATTTTTCCTCCCTTTTATATACATTAACCACTTTAATAAAGTATATCATCGTTAGTATTTACTTCCTAATACTTTGCTTATGCATTAGTAAAAAACAAAGTGATTGCAAAAATACAATCATTAGTAAATAAAATAGCCTGGTATAGACTATACCAGGCTACTTTAATTCTTTATTTAGCTAACAGCAACTTTTTTAAATTCTTCAATCAACATTGGAACAACTTCGAATAAGTCACCAACTATTCCATAATCAGCTATATTAAAAATATTAGCTTCTGCATCTTTATTAATGGCAACTATTACTTTGGAGTTAGACATTCCTGCAAGGTGCTGGATTGCTCCTGAAATCCCTACCGCAATGTATAGGTCAGGGGTTACAACCTTACCGGTTTGACCGATTTGCAAGGAATAATCACAGTAATCAGCGTCACACGCACCACGGGAAGCACCAACCGCTCCACCTAATACGTCCGCTAATTCGTATAATGGCTTAAATCCATCTGCACTTTTAACGCCACGACCACCTGCAACAACCACTTTCGCTTCAGATAAATCTACACCTTCTGTAGTTTTGCGAACTACATCTTTTACGATCGTGCGCAAGTCTTTGATGTCTACATCAACACTGCTTATGTCTCCTGTAAGAGAGTCATCACGTTCAAGTGCCGCTATATTGTTTGGACGAATTGTCACAAATGGCAAACCACTTGTAATTACTTTCTTTTCAAAGGCTTTTCCTGAGTAGATTGGTCGAGTAAATACAGGCTGATCTCCATCTACATCAATATCAACAGCATCAGAGATTAAACCTGTATCCAATTTACTAGCTAATTTTGGTGACAAATCTTTCCCCACGGATGTGTGGCCCATAACTATTCCATCAGGTGATTCTTGATCAATTACTGCTAGAACTGCTTGACCAAAGCCTTCAGATGTATACGATTTCAATTTTTCGTGTTTTACAGTAACAGCACGGTCTGCCCCATAATAAATTAGTTCTTGAGCTAAATTTTCTAAATCATCATCAGCACAAACGACTCCAACAATTTCACCATCTGGTTTTATTTTTCTTGCTGCAGCAATTGCTTCAAATGAAACATTACGCAATTCCCCTTCTTTTGTCTCTGCAATAACTAAGATTTTATCACTCATAATATACTCTCCTTTCTCTCCACCTATTAAAGTACTTTCGCTTCATCTTTAAGTAATGTTACTAATTCCTGTACTTGGTCTTGCAATTCACCTTCTAGTACCCTACCTGCTTCTTTTTCAGGAGGTAAAAATACGTCAACTGTTTCCGTCTTCGGTTCTACATCGTCTTCATCTATGTCCAAGTCATCCAATTCTAATTCATCTAAAGGTTTTTTCTTAGCTTTCATAATACCTGGTAATGATGGATAACGAGGTTCATTTAATCCTTGCTGACATGTAACGAGTACTGGTAACTTGGTTTCAATAACTTCCACGTCACCTTCCACGTCTTTCTCAATATTTACTGTATCACCATCAATAGACAAGCTAGTAATAGTAGTAACATATGGAATATCAAGAAGTTCAGCAACACGAGGTCCTACTTGTCCACTCGCTTCATCTATCGCAACATTACCTGCTAAAATTAAGTCAACTTCTTTATCTTCAAAAAACGCTTCCAAAATTTTAGCTGTCGTAAATTGATCGCCTTCTTCCAAATCTTCCTCTGTATTAATCAAGACAGCCTTATCCGCCCCCATAGCTAAAGCAGTACGTAATTGTTTCTCTGAATCTTCATCCCCAATGGTCACGACAGTTACTTCTCCACCATGCTCGTCACGCTGTTTAATTGCCTCTTCCACAGCGTATTCATCATAGGGATTGATAATAAATTCTGCACCATCTTCTTCAATGGCTCCATTTGATACAACAATTTTTTCCTCTGTATCAAATGTCTTTTTTAATAGTACATAAATGTTCATATAGAAATCCTCCTTATTCTAACCATATTATTTATCTCGAAAGTTTGGTTTTCGTTTTTCGATAAAGGCTTGTACCCCTTCTTTTGCATCCTCTGAAGCAAATACTCTCCCAAAAGAAATTGCTTCTTCTTTTACACCTCTTTCCAATTGTTCATCCCTAGATAAAGAAAGTAGATGCATAATTTCATTTATGGATGGTTTACTCATAGAGGCTATTTTTTTCGCTAAATTATTTGTTTCATTAACTAAGGCATCTTCTGTTACCACTTTATTAACTAATCCTAGTGAAAATGCATCATTACCAGAAATTGGAGTACCAGTTAAAATCATTTCATAAGCCTTCGCGTTTCCTACATACCTTGGGAGACGCTGTGTCCCACCATAACCTGGAATTATCCCAAGTGTTAGCTCTGGCAATCCCAGTTTAGCGTTTTCAGTAACAATGCGCATATGACATGACATCGCTAGTTCAAGACCACCACCTAATGCAGCGCCATGAATAGCTGCAATAACAGGTATGGAAAGGTTTTCTAGTCTATGAAATACATTTTGTCCCTTTTCAGAAAACGACTGATAACCAGTAGCTTCTTGAAGCGAGGTGAATTCTTTTATATCCGCTCCAGCTGAGAAAAATTTTCCTTCTCCTTTAATAACCACCACCTTTGCTGTATTTTCTTCTTCAATCCTATCAAGTTTCAATTCCAATTCTTGTAATAGATTACTAGATAAGGCGTTTGCCGGCGGACTCTGAATCGTTAGATAGGCAATATGATTATTGAGTTCCAAGTTTAATATCTCCAAATTCTATCCCCCTTTCTTTATATTGTAATAGAGTTAAGCAAAAATTTAAACTTATTTTTTTATTTTTTCTATTCCACCAAGTAATAATTGATGCACAAGTGGAATTTCTTCTAATAAATCATATTTGCATTCTTTCATTACCCAGTTCGTTACGATCTCATCCAACGTTCCAAAAATCATCTGTCTTACTAGCGTTATCTTTATATCATCCCGGAAAATATCTTGTTCTATTCCCTCTTTCAGAATATCATCAATTACCGATAGGTACGGTTTTAGAACATTATTAATTTCTAAACGTAAATCGTAATTAGATTGCCTGAGTTCTAATTGAGTGACAATAGCTAAATCATGATCTTTGGAAAGCTGACCAAAATGCATTTCAATAAGGGTTAACAGCTTCTCATCTGCGTATTCCCTCTTACTTGTCTGCTCTACGATTTTCTCTATAAATTGTCCCATTTTTTCTTTGAACATGGTAATAAGAATATCTTCTTTATTTTTAAAATAGAGATATATTGTTCCATCGGCTACTCTTGCTTCTTTGGCAATCTTTGAAACTTGTGAACCGTGGAAGCCATTTTTAGCGATGACTCTCACCGCTGCTTCTATAATCTGATGATATTTCGGCTTATTCGTTCTCATTTTTTTCTCCTAACTAACAACAAACTAATGAAATGAATGATTATTCATTCATATTCTAATACTAAAGGATACTGACCAAGTATGTCAATACTAAGCCTGTCCAAAAATCTCTTAAAAAAGAGAGAGCCTTACACTTTACTTAATTTTTCTTTCTCTTCATCTACTAATCTCCTTCTTAATATTTTTCCAACAGCTGTTTTTGGTAATTCAGAACGGAACTCATAAATTCTAGGAACTTTATATGCAGCAAGATTCTCACGTGCAAAAGCATTTAATTCATCTTCCGTCACATTCGATCCTTCTTTTAATACCACATATGCTTTTACCGTTTCTCCTCGGTACGGATCAGGAATACCAGCAACGACAGCTTCTTGAATAGCTTCATGTTCATATAATACTTCTTCAACTTCTCTAGGATAAATATTATAACCACCAGCAATAATCATATCTTTCTTACGATCGACAATATAAAAATAACCGTCTTCATCCATATAACCTAAATCTCCTGTAAATAACCAACCGTCTTTTAAGACTTTCTCGGTCTCTTCAGGATTTTTCCAATATCCTTTCATTATTTGTGGCCCTTTAACTGCAAGTTCTCCAACTTCACCTATATCAGCTTCTTCTAAATCAGTATCTGCGCGGAATATTTTTGCATCGGTGTCAGGCCATGGAACTCCAATACTGCCGTTTACTCTTTTATTCCATACAAAATTAGCATGTGTTACTGGTGATGATTCTGTTAGCCCATATCCTTCCACCAAACGGCCTCCTGTAACTTTCTCAAATTGCTCTTGCACTTCATGTGGCAATGGTGCGGAACCACTTATACACGCTTCAATGGAGGATAAATCATATTTGTGTAAGTCTGGATGATTTAATAGACCAATATAAATTGTCGGAGCTCCCGGGAATAGTGTTGGCTTCTCTTTTGAAATCGTTTTCAAAACGTCATTAGGATTAAATTTAGGCATTAAAATCATCTTGGATCCTTGCATCACGGAAAAGTTCATTACAGTAGTCATACCATAAACATGAAAGAATGGAAGTACCGCTAATGTGGATTGTCTAGAATCTTTCGTCTTATATAGCCACGCCTCACACATTTGTACATTAGATACCAAGTTATAATGAGTTAACATAACACCTTTTGGATTACCAGTTGTTCCACCTGTGTACTGCAGCAATGCTAAATCTTCTTTCGGCTTAATTTCAGGCTCCAGATAATCTGTAGCAGCCATCTCCATCAAATGTTTCCATACATGCGTGTCTTCAGTTTGCTCGACTTTCACAACCATGTTGTATTCTCGTTTTTGTATAAAAGGATATATTAAATTCTTCGGGAAAGGCAAATAGTCTTTTATACCTGTTACAATCGTATGTTCCAAGTGCGTCCTTCCTCGTACATTCGTTACTCTAGGAACTAATATATCCAGGCAGATGATAAATTTTGCCTCAGAATCAATCAGTTGGAATTCAAGCTCCCTCTCCGTATATAACGGATTTGTCTGCACTACTACCCCACCCGCCATCAATGTCCCATAATAGCCAATTACTGATTGTGGGCTATTAGGAAGCATGATAGCTACTTTATCTCCTTTGTTTAAGCCGAGTGATTGTAAATAGTTTGCCATTTTTTGGGATTGCGAATAGACCTCATTGTAAGTCATTTCTTTGCCCATGAAATGAATAGCTTTCTCTTCGCCATGACGCTGTACACTCTCTTCCAAAAAAACTTGCAAAGGCTTTTCGACATACTCGATGCTTGTTGGAATTTCATTCGGATAATGATTATGCCATCTCTTATTTTCCATTTACATACCTCCTTATTATCTTATTATAATCATTATACCGATAAATTTCTATTTTTAGAAATTTTATTTAATTTATTTTAGAAAAAATTACATTTATCTCTTTGTTTCACTAAAACACCTTATAAAAAGTACACAATACCAGCAATTATAAAAATAATAGCAACGACAATTAATATTTTCGCTAATCTTTCAAAAACCATGAAACTTCCCCCTTATAAAATACTAGCACCTATAACAAAGCCTAACCCCATTGATATCATCATGGACATAAAACCTACTGCTTTGTTCCCTTTTCCTATTTCTTCATCCACTTTAATGGTCGGTGTTAAAAATTCGAAAATAAAATATCCAAATAACAACATTACGAAACCAAATGCCCCCCAGCCTACACTTTGAAGAATAGTATCGTTATGCTCTATTGAATAACGGAATATAGTGGCGATTCCAAACAACTTTCCTCCAGTAGCCATTGCAACAGCAAAGTTTCCTTTTTTTATTTCTTCCCAATTTTTATAAGAGGTAACTACCTCAAAAAGTGCAAGAAAAACCATTGTACAGAGAACGACAACACTATACCTTGCAGCAGTTAGTACAACAACATTATCCCAAAATGCTTCCATTTCCACACACCCTCCTTCTTTGAGATTTACCACACCCAATAAGTCCACTTCTGCATGAGATTATATAGATGTGGTAAACCATCCCTTGATTTTTACCGGAATTCAATCACTGTAACTCCGCTACCTCCCTCACCACCTGAGCCTGGTCTAGAAGAGGCAATACTTGGATGTTTTTTTACAAACTCATGAACTCCTTTTCGAAGGGCTCCAGTCCCTTTTCCATGAATAATGGAGACTTTTGGATAACCAGCAAGCAAGCTATCATCGATATATTTTTCTAGTTTTAATAAGGCATCTTCGTATCTTTCCCCACGTAAATCGAGTTCTGTTTTCACGTGATATTCCGTACCTTTTATAGTTGCTACTGGTTTTTCATAGGTTGGTTTTGGTTTGCCAAGCAACTGGAGATCCTGTCTCTTTACTTTCACTTTCATAATACCGACTTGAACTAGGTATTCATTCTCACTGACTTTTTCCAATACTTCTCCTTTTTGATTCACAGTAAGCAATTTTATCTCATCACCAGGATAAAGTGCTTTACTTTCTTTTGGTTGAGACGTTTGCGCCTCTTGTTTATTCGCAAGGGTTGGCTTAGCCTCTTCCAGCATTTTCTTTGCTTCAATCCACTCATGTTCTTTTATGTTCACACTTGCTTTCATTTTACGAATTTCTTCTACAATCGATTCGGCCTCTTCACGAGCTTTGCTTACAGCTTTCTCAGCCTTCATTTCGGCTTTTTTGAACAGTTCTTCCCGTTTATGCTGGAATTGTTTCCATTCTTTATCCAATTGATCACGAAGGGTTTCACTTTCCCGTAATATTTCGTGTGCTTTTTCATAGTCTTTTTCTGCTGAAATTTGCGACTCCTCTAGTGAGGCAATCATATTTTCTACACTTTTCGAATCGACACCAATTAAGCCTTTTGCTTGCTCAATTATCTGCTCATCTAATCCTAAGCGTTTGGAAATCTCAAAAGCATTACTTCTTCCTGGAATTCCAATAAGTAGACGATACGTTGGCTGTAATGTTTCCACATCAAACTCAACGGATGCATTGATAACCTTATCTCGATTATAACCATACGCTTTTAATTCTGGGTAGTGAGTCGTAGCAATAATACGTGCATCTCTACCAATCACCTCATCCAAGATAGACATAGCCAGTGCAGCACCTTCCCCTGGGTCAGTGCCTGAACCAAGTTCATCAAACAACACAAGGGATTCATGATCTACATATTTGATAATTTCAACGATATTAGTCATATGCGAGGAAAATGTACTTAGATTTTGTTCGATGGATTGTTCATCGCCAATATCTGCAAACACTTCTTTAAATACAGCAAGTTCACAGCCGTCTAGAGCTGGTATTTGTAATCCTGATTGTGCCATTAACGTACATAACCCTACCATTTTTAGTGTGACGGTTTTACCACCTGTATTTGGACCAGTAATGACAATAGAGGTATATGTCTTTCCAATCTCAATATCATTTGCTACAACTTCATCTGCTGGGATGAGCGGGTGTCTGGCTTGTCTCATCTTGATGATTCCTTGATCATTCATTTTGGGTTTCGCTGCTTTCATTTGACTCCCTAAAAGAGCTCTTGCATGAATAAAATCAATTTCTGCTAAAATTGATATATTTTCTGTTAAGAACATATGCTGCTCTGCTATTAAGGAACTTAGATCTTTTAATATGCGATCTATTTCCTGTTTTTCTTTCACATATGCTGCTTGTAATTGATTATTTAATTCTACTACTGCTTTCGGTTCCATGAAGAGTGTTTGTCCTGAAGAAGACTGGTCATGAACAATTCCACCAATCGCTCCACGATATTCTTGTTTTACGGGTAATACATAGCGGTCGTTACGAATCGTTACAATAGCATCAGATAGCATCTTGCTATTAGACCTGGTATAACTTTCCAATTTTTCACGAACTCTTGACTCAAAGGTACGAATGGAACTGCGTATGCTACGCAATTGAGACGTCGCACTGTCCATGACTTGCCCGTGATCATCGATACAGTTTTTTATTTCCCTTTCTAGTTCACGTAACGGGGCAATTCGCTCGACAAATTCTTGTAAAATTGGAAATTCCTCTTCCAGGTTTTCAATAAAGTTCTTCACTTGACGTCCACCATAAATAGTATTGGCTACATCCAAACATTCACCAGTGGAAAGGACTCCACCAATCACACTGCGTTTTATACTCATTCGAATGTCCGAAATTCCACCTAAAGGAATCGTTTTATTTAAACGGATAATTTGTGAAGCTTCATCCGTTTCATTCTGTAATCTTACAACATCTTCTAGTTGAGAGAGTGGCTTCAGCTTCGAAGCATAATCCTTTCCAATCGAAGTTGCTGCGTTATCGGTTAATTGTTCTATAATTTTATGAAATTCTAATACACGAAGGACGCGCTCATTCATGCTTTGTAACTCCTTTGATAGTTGTTCAAATAGAAGGATCGTATAATCCAGGAAATTAACAGTTGGATTACATCTGTTCCATTTGTCCATTACTCACTTTTTTTAAACATCCTCATTTATTTGTTTCGATTAAAATAGTTCATTAATTTCTCTTTATCCCAAGTATTTAAAACGGTATCTTTACGAATCCACCCTCTTCTAGCGGTTCCAACACCATATTTCATATGCTCTAACATATGATAACTGTGTGCATCCGTATTTATCGCTAACGTTACACCTAATTCCTGTGCCTTCCTTACCCAATCCGCTGATAAATCCAAGCGATTTGGATTTGCGTTAATTTCTAAAGCAGTGTCCGTTTCCTTGGCTTTCTGTAAGAGTTTGTCTACATTTACTTTATAACCATCTCGTCTGCCAATTAATCTTCCGGTTGGATGAGCAATTAAGGACACATAAGGATTTTCTAAAGCTGTAAACAAACGATACATAATCTGTTCTTCGGTTTGGTTGAAACTAGAATGTATAGCACCAATGACAAAGTCCATTTCTTTTAAAAATTCATCCGTAAAGTCCAAACTGCCATCCGGCAAAATGTCCATTTCTACTCCTGCAAAAATATGGATATCGTTATATTTTTCATTTAACTCTCTAATAACTTCTCTTTGTTTTCGGAGACGCGCTTCATCCAATCCATTTGCAACCCGCAAATATTTAGAATGGTCCGTAATTGCCATATAAGAATATCCCTTACTTCGAACCTGATTCACCATTTCTTCAATGGATTGAGCACCATCACTATACATTGTATGCATGTGAAGGTCACCTTTAATATCCCCCAGATTGATAAGGGGATAACTATTCTTAAATGCTTCCACTTCTCCTTTATTTTCTCGGACTTCTGGAGGAACATAGGTTAAACCAAAATGTTTAAAGAATTCCTCTTCACTTGAAAAGGTAAGAACCTCATTCGTTTCTTCAACCTCTACTCCGTACTCGTTAATTTTTTCACCTCGTGATTTAGCTAATTGTCTCATGGCGACGTTATGTTCTTTTGATCCAGTAAAATGATGTAATGTTGTTGGATACTCATCTTTGGATACTAAACGGAAATCAACATTAATATCGTACACATCATCAATCGTTACAGATACTTTTGTATATCCTTTTGCAATTACTTCTTTTATATTTGGTATGTCAAGAAGTTGCTCTCTAACAGATGCCGGATTTTCTGTTGCAATGATAAAGTCAATATCCTTTATCGTTTCTCTCATCCTGCGCAAGCTTCCAGCAAGTGAAAAAACTTCTACATCTTTCAAATTATTCAAATAAGATTCGATACTTTCAGCTACTGGAATAACCAATGAAATTGGTAATCTTTCTGGACGGCTCCCTGCTTCATTTAATGCAGATAGAATTTTCTCTGCCGTCTTCTTTCCAAATCCTGCTAGTTTTTCTACTTCCCCATTTTCACACATTTTTTTCAATGACTCTGCATCTGTCACATGGAGTTCCTGGTACAGTTTGGCTAATTTTTTCCCTCCCATACCCGGAAGGTTTAATAAAGGAACTAAACCACTTGGAATTTCTTCTTCCAACTCCTGCAGAACTTCTGATTGTCCATTTTCTATGTATTCTACAATTACCGCGCTAGTTCCTTTGCCAATTCCTTTTATTTTAGTAAAATCATTGATATCTGCTAGAGAACGCTCGTCTCGTTCCAACACTTGCGCCGCTCTTCGGTAAGCAGAAATTTTAAAAGGATTTTCACCTTTCAACTCTAAATATATAGCAATTTTTTCAAGTAACTTTATAACATCTTTTTTATTTACAGACATATCTTTCACCTTTTCTTTCAGTTGTCATAAGGCCTCTTTCATACGTTTAGTTGCTTTTTCACAGTTGATAGAAACTCCGAATAAATTTATTAAGAATACTGCTTAGTCTTCGCTACGGAAATACACTACGCTTTCCGCGGGGAGCTGGTGAGACCCCGCAGTGCGGTAGCACGAGGAGGCTCATCAGCCGCCCGCGGAAAGCGACTGTCCGGAGAGGAAATCAACAAGGCACTACATTTATCTTTAATTAAAGTAATTCACAGTCTATAGAAAATACGGAACAAATTATGTGCAAAAAGCAAAAACTTTTTAGATAAATAGCCTTACGTAAACAATTTTTTAAATTGATTTGATTCCGTTCCAAATGAAAAGACTGATTCCTTATTTTAATACTATTGTACATGACATACAATGGTATCACTAATAAGATGAATCAGTCTTTAAAGGATGGGGCTGAAAATAATCAAGTACTTATTCCTCGCCTATATACGCAAACCATAATTCCAAGATCTTTTCTGAAAAATAAGGAGTTTGTTCCAATATATATAATGCAACGGTTGAACCATTAATCCAGTCTTGAACGGTTTGAACGGGAGTTAACGCAAGTATGTATAAAATGATAAATACAACTAAATAAAACTCAACAAACCCTAGAACACCGCCTAATAACTTATTAACAGAATTAATAATTGGTATGGATGCTACAAAATCAAGCATGGACGCAACTATTTGAAGAATAATTTTCACAGCAAAGAAAATTAAAGCAAATGCTATCGCATTATAAAAAGCATTTTCTAAAGGCAATGCTTGCAGAAAAGCAGCCCATGCACTTTCATCCGATAATTCTGGATAGGGTATCCATAAAGCAAGTTTTGGCCCAATCTCATCATAATACATTGCAGCAACCACAAATGCTATGATGAAACTAAGCAAATGTAATAGCTGTAAAATAAAGCCTCTCTTTAGTCCCCTAAAGAAACCAAAAATCAAACTCAATAATAATATAAGACTAAACATAACCTATTTATCCTCTTTCCTATTCATTGAACCTAGCAGTCTAGCATAATCTTCTTTTAATTTCAGGTAATCATTCATTGTATTAAGCGCAGTCAGTACTGCTAGACTCGCTGTATCCAAATGTTTATTTGCACTTTGGATATCTTTCATTTTCTGGTCAACTAGGCTTGCCACCAATCGAACATGAGTAGATGACTCTTCATCTCCAACTACAGTATATGATCTGTTATGTATATCTACGGTTACACGTTCCTTCTTCTCCTGCGTCACGCGAAAAGCCCCCCGCTTAAGAATTCTACACTTTATATTAACATGAAGTGGACGGTTTAAAAAGAAGTATTTCTTTATATCTCCTATTTTGCTATAGTCTATATATAATTAGAGTTTACGCGTTACATACGGCAATTATTATTCAAGAGTAATTTTTTGCAAACAATCAACTAATTTTAGAAAGAAAAGGAGAGATATTTTGGGTCAAATTGTTGCTGAATTTCCATTGGAAACTATCCATGAAATGAAAAGCTATTATCAACATTCACTTACATCCACGCCACAAGGAGCGATATTTCGAGCAAAAACACAACACGCAGTAATAACATCCTACAGGTCGGGAAAAGTGCTCTTTCAAGGAGGGTCCCCTCAGACAGAAGCAAATAAGTGGACTGATAAAAGTAAATCATTGACAGGTTCTGCTACAAAACCAAAAGCAAAAAGCAAGAAGTCAACCATCTATACTCCATCCCCAACTTTATTTACAAGCAATCACATTGGTTCAGATGAAGCTGGTACTGGTGACTATTTCGGTCCAATTACCGTTGGTGCTGCTTATGTTGAAAAAGAACAAATTGAATTATTAAAAGAGATGGGAATTAAGGATAGTAAAAATTTAACGGATCCTACGATAAAAAAACTATCTAAAGAAATAATAAGGCTAAAGATTCCCTATTCACTGGTTATTTTACATAATGAAAAGTATAACCAACTCCAGAAAAAAGGCTGGTCCCAAGGTAAAATGAAAGCCATGCTTCATCATTCCGCAATTAACCATCTAAAGCGGAAAACTGGTGATTCACCATATGATGGGATTTTAATTGATCAATTCTGCGAGCCCGGCGTTTATCTAAATTACCTCAAATCAGAAAAACGAACATTGCCAGAGAAGACATACTTTATGACTAAAGCAGAAAGTTACTCAATTGCTGTAGCTGCAGGCTCTATCATTGCTAGAACGAGTTTTGTAAATGAAATGGATAAATTATCAGAGAAAATTGGGATTGAACTCCCGAAAGGCGCTTCCAATAAAGTGGATCAAACTATAGCCCGAATTATTCGAAGGAAAGGCGAAGGTGCTTTACAGTCTTGTGCAAAAGTTCATTTCGCTAACACTAAAAAAGCCAATAAATATTTATAATTTGTTTGACAGCATAAAAACTAGGCAAAGCCTCTTTATTTAGTTTTTGACTGCTTATGAACTGTATCGGAATTGAAACAAACTGTGGATAATCTGAATTCATAGCAATGTTCATGTGCTTAACCACTCTACGGAAAGTGGAGTATTCTGCCGAAGCGAGTGACCGCACAAATCAATTATAGGTCTTAGCGAGAGCTAAACTATTCTCAATTAATAATATCCATAGCCTATACAAAATATGGAGTAAGTTATACTAAAATAACTATCTATTAGAGAAGAGCTATAATAAAAAGACTTAGAGAAAATATTCTCTAAGTCTTTTAACTGTAATTTATCAAATAAACGTGTTGTTTAAAACTCGCTATATATACTCTTTGGTTTTCAACACTATGCTTTTAATTACCATATTGTAATGTCATCCTTATTTATCTTACACCCTTATGAAAATTAATCACTCCACAATCGTAACCTGTACACTTCTTCTCCCCCAATTATATGCTTCATCTTTTGTAGGTACATGAATATCTATTTTATTGCCTTTAATCGCTCCTCCTGTATCACCTGCTATCGCTTGACCGTAGCCTTCCACATAAACCTTCGATCCGAGTGGAATAACGTTTGGATCAACAGCAATTACTTTTGCATTCGGGTTGTCTTTCAGATTGATACCTGTTGCAGTAATTCCAGAACATCCATTACAATATGCCGTGTATGCTGTCGCTTCTACTGTGAACGTTTTTCCTTCCGGTTGAGTTTGCTGTTCGGTAGAAGTTTCTTCCTCAGTAGTTTTACTTTCTACTTTAGATTCATTTTCTACATTTGCATCATCTTCTTTCACTTCTGCACTTGCAACGCTGACAGTTTTAGATTCAGATGATTTATCTGATTCCGCTATTTGATCCTGCTTATCCTGATTCTTCGGCTCTGAAGAGACGGTATTTACCGGTCCATTCACAGCTAACTCTTGGCCAACGAGAATAAGGTCAGATGACAAGTTATTCCATTCTCTTAAATTAGAAACGGTTACATCTTCTCCAATTGTTTTACTAATTTTACTTAATGTGTCTCCCTTTTCTACTTCATAATACTCGACTTCATTTTCATCTATGGTTAAAACCTGCTCAGGAAAAATTAAAGATGAGTTCAGATTATTATTCTCCATTAACGTTTTCACGGTAGTGTTATGTACTTTTGCTATCTCCCAAAGGGTATCTCCTTTTTGCACTTTATACTCATCTGCGGATACAGTTGTTGCAAAAACACTTGCAATGATTAGTCCTAATAGTACGGCAACTAATTTTTTCATTACTTATTCCCCCTTTTGTTTTGACAAGCACATCGTAACATGACAAGCCCAGCTTTGTGGTTACAGCCCGTTTAAGAGTTTATGTCCAAAGTTACAATTTTAAGAAATTTAGATTAATTGGTTCTACTCTCCTAAGTGCCTGCATATACTATACGTAGGGGTTTTTATTTATGAAAAAAGTTTCGAGTTTTTCTAACAAATACTTAAAAGATCTGACATCCTCCTCCACTTTTTTCGACTCTCTTGCTTAACTTAGTTTCCAGTCAACCATTATTGCGTATAGAGATATTAAAAAGCTCTTTTTCTAAAAGATTGTGCTTTTTAATATAATTTTGTTATACATTTTATAAACTACCCTAAAGGTAAAATTATGAAGTTTAGCTTTAAAAATATCTAGTGCATGTAATATAATGGAGGCAGAATACGGAGACTCCTCGAAAATAAAAACCAATTTTCTTCGTGCGATGTAATGCAGACGAAGCCTTCCTTGTCCTGCGGGAAAAGCACGAGTCTGAAGACCCCACATAAATCAACAATCTCTATCAACTGTAAAAGTTCAAAAAAGCAACAAAATATACGAAAAAGCCTATAAAAAAACACATTCGATTTCTAGGAGAAATCAAATGTGTTTTCCATTTCATTTATTAGAGTATCCCTCAGGAATTTCTAACGTGTTAACATAATTATTTTATGGTAAATACGATTCTTATGATCGGACGTACGCATTAAACTTACTATTTACAGCTTCTACAATCTTTTCATAAGACTCTTCTACTTCATTATCTTTCAATGTTTTATTTGGATCTTGATATAGAAGGCTATACGCAATTGATTTCTTACCTTCTGGAACATTTTCACCTTGATATACATCAAAAATTTGCACATGTTTTACCAAAGGTGCTCCAACTTCTTCAATAACTTGCTTCACCTCTCCAGCTAAGACCTCTTTATCTAAAATAAAAGCAATGTCTCTAGCTACAGAAGGGTACTTAGGAATATCTTGGAATGACAGAATATTTTCATATGCACCGTAAATCGCCTCTAAATTGAGATCAAATACATATGTTTCTTTTAAATCTAATTCCTTTGCCAATCCTGGGTGAAGTTGGCCAATAAATCCTACTTTCTGTGCCCCTATATTCACTATTGCCGTTCTTCCTGGATGCATATCCTTCACTCTTGCTTGCTCGAAACGAACCGGAATTTCAAGGTAATGGAACAATTTTTCTACCATACCCTTCACAAGGTAAAAATCAACTTCTTTCTTTTCTTGCTGCCATGGCTGTTCCAACCATTTTCCAGTTAGCGCTCCTGATAATCGCAACTGTTCTTTTGGCTGCTTCGTGATTTCCTTTTCATCGGATATAAACACGGAACCCATCTCGTAGTATGCAAGATTGGATTGGTTTCTAGCAATATTATAAGACAGAGTACGAAGCATTTCAGGTAAAATACTTAACCTTAAATATTTATGTTCTTCACTCATTGGCATAGCAAGCGCAACTGGTGTAGGATGTTGCTCTACTATTTCTGGACTGATCAACCTCTTAATATCTCCTCCGTTCGTTAAGGAGTAAGTGAGTGTTTCTGATAATCCAATACTTTGCATGAGCTGCTTGATTTTGCGTTTCAATAATTGGCGTTCTGTTAATCCGCCTGCTTGATTCGAACCTTCTGGCAAAGTAAATGGCAATTTATCATACCCATAGATTCTTGCCACTTCTTCTAACATGTCTTCAAAAATAGTAATGTCTCCACGGCGTGTCGGTACTTGAATTGTAAAGGTATCTTTATTCTGGGTATATGGAAATTGCAAACGAGACAGGATAGATGCTACTTCTTTTGTAGCAATATCGGTACCTAATCGCTTATTTATATCTTCCGTATTCACAACAATTATTTTTTCAGATTTATCAAGTTCATCAAACTCAGCAACTCCTGATAAAACTGTTCCATTTGCATACTTCTGCAATAAATGGCTTGCACGCATACCAGCTTTTTTCACACGATTTGGATCAACGCCTTTTTCAAAACGTGTACTAGATTCGCTGCGAAGACCAGTAGCTTTTACGGTTTTGCGTATAGATCCACCATTAAAGTAAGCTGCTTCTAATAAAACATTCTTCGTTTCATTATTAACTTCTGTATTTGCTCCACCCATCACACCCGCAAGTGCTGTTGCTTCTTTACCATTAGTAATGACAAGTCTTTCTTCATTTAATTTTCGTTCCTGATTATCGAGAGTAATCATTGTTTCTCCTGGATCTGCACGACGAACGACGATTTTATCTGAAGAAAATCGATCATAATCAAAAGCATGAAGCGGCTGACCGTATTCCATTAAAACATAGTTGGTAATATCCACTACATTGTTGATAGGACGTACGCCAGCAGCCATTAGATAATTTCTCATCCATAACGGGGATGATTTAATTTCTACATCTTTTATAACGAATGCGCCATAATAAGGGTTTAAATCAGCTGCTTCCACCTCAACAGAAATATAGTCTTCTGCAGATTCATCTGAAACAGGGAGTGATTCATCTGGAAATTGAACCTCTTTATCCAAAATAGCCGCTACTTCATAAGCAACTCCAAGCATGCTCATTGCATCAGCACGGTTAGCCAAAATATCTAATTCTAAAATAGCATCATCCAGATTTAGCAGTGGTACTACGCTGTCTCCAACTGGTGCGTCTTCAGGGAAGACAAAGATACCTTCAGCAATGTCTGTTGGTATGTATTTTTCATCCATTCCTAATTCCTGCAGAGAACAAATCATGCCATTGGATTCTACTCCACGTAATTTCACCCTTTTAATTTTCATATTTCCAGGTAGTTTTGCACCTGGTTTAGCAACAGCCACTTTTTGCCCTTGCGCAATATTTGGAGCACCACAGATTATTTGTAATGTTTCATCTCCAACATCTACCTGACAAAGGTTTAGTTTATCTGCATTTGGATGCTGTTCACATGAAGCAACATAACCAACTACTACATGGTCACTTTTCTCTGCAAAATATTCTACACTTTCTACTTCAATACCGGATTTCGTAATTTTTTCTGCTAACTCTTCCGGTGTCATATCTTCAAGATCTACATAATTTTTCAACCAATTATAGGATACTAACAAGATGGTCCCTCCTTCATTTAAGCCTTATGGTATTGTTTTAAGAATCGTTTATCATTTAAATAGAATCCACGAATATCATTGACCCCATATTTCAGCATCGCGATTCTTTCAGGGCCCATTCCGAATGCAAAACCTGAATACACTTCTGGATTATATCCGGCCATCGATAATACTTTCGGATGAACCATTCCACCACCTAGAATTTCAATCCATCCAGTCCCTTTACAGACACTACATCCCGCACCTTGACAAACCTTACAGGAGATATCCATTTCAACGGATGGCTCCGTGAATGGGAAGAAACTTGGTCTTAAACGAATTTCTCTTTCTTCGCCAAACATCTTCTTGGCAAATTTATCTAAAGTTCCTTTCAAATCGCTCATTCGCACATTTTTATCTACATACAATCCTTCAATTTGTGTAAATTGATGGGAATGTGTCGCATCGTCGGTGTCACGGCGATAAACTTTTCCCGGACATATCATTTTAAAAGGCTTTTCACCTTTGTATTCCTGCATCGTACGTGCTTGTACTGGAGACGTGTGGGTACGCATTAGTAGTTCGTTTGTAATGTAAAAGGTATCTTGCATATCACGTGCCGGATGATTTTTTGGTAAATTTAAAGCTTCAAAATTATAGTAATCAGTTTCCACTTCTGGTCCTTCTCTTACCTCATAACCCATTCCGATAAATAAATCCTCGATTTCTTCTACAATACTAGTTAAAAGATGAGGACCCCCAACATTTACAGGTCTTCCTGGCAGTGTTACATCAATTGCCTCTGATTCTAGTTGTTTTTCCAATGCAATCTGTTCTAACATTTCACTTTTATCATCCAGTGCTTTCGCAATGGCATCACGAACGACATTAGCGATTTGTCCTACTACAGGACGTTCTTCCTTAGAAAGTTTCCCCATCCCTTTTAATACTTTTGTAAGGGAGCCTTTTTTCCCGAGATATGTAACTCGAATCTCTTGGAGTTCTTTTGGATTTTTAGCCTGTTCGACTTTTTCCAAGGCTTCTGCTTGAATTGCCTCTAATTGCTCTTTCATTAGTTATAGCCTCCTTTATATTACAGTTTGAATGAAAATAGAAAAAGCCCTCTATCCCAATAAGGGACGAGGACTTTGTTTCGCGGTACCACCCTTGTTGGCACAAAGTGTCCACTTGTGCCCAACTTTAAACAAGATAACGGAGTAAATCCGGAACACCTTTACGTATGATGATCCATACGGTCTAAGTGTCAGCTCCAGAGTGAAACAATAACATTACATACGACAGAAATGCTTTCAGTCTGGGGCATTCCTTCCCTTTTTCGCTCATTAATGTTATCTGGCTCGTTCAACGCTTTCGTATATTTCATTCACTGATTTCATATAATATTACATTATAGATAATTCATCTCCAGTTTGCAACTATCCTTTCACATAATACATTAAAATACCGGCGGCAATACTTACATTTAATGACTCTGCTTCCCCATGTATCGGTATGTTTACTATTTTATCAGCTTCTTTTATAAGCGCTGTTTTAACTCCTGCACCCTCATTCCCTAATATAAGCGCTACTTTTGAATCTATTTCTGTCTCGTTGTATTTTACTGCATTATCAAGTGCCGTTGCCCAAACAGAAAATCCAATCTCTTTCAGTGTTATAATGGATGTTTGTAAATTTTTTTGATGTAAGGGAATATGAAAAATCGATCCTTGTGTCGCACGAATAACTTTATCATTATATAAATCCACTGTTCCATCACCTAAAATAATACCATCAAAACCTGCTGCATCAGCCGTGCGGATAATCGTACCTAAATTGCCTGGATCCTGTATTGCATCGATCAATAAGATATAATCTCCATCTAGATTATTGAATCGTTTCATTTCCATAATCGCTGCTACCCCTTGGGGCGTTTTCGTCTGAGATATGTGTTCAAAAACATGATCAGTAACCCATGTTACAGGAAAACTTTCTGCCCAGGCTGGTAAATCCACATTTTCTTGTGCAATGATTTCTTTGATCTGCCACTCACTTTTCCATGCTTCCTCCAATAAATGGAACCCTTCTACGAGAAAGGAATTTGTATTAATACGCTCTTTTCGTTTATGTAATTTTTTCCATGCTTTTACTTTTTCATTTTTTATTGATGTAATCATATGGTTCATCCTTCTTATTTTTTCTCCATCCATCATACATATTTTTACTAGTACCGGTCAAACTATCCTTAAGTTTTAATTTGGAAGGAAAGGAGTGGAACAAATGGATTTAAATATTCGCAAAGCCATCTTGCATAATATAACAAATAATAATCAAGACGAATTAGAAGCTACTATTGTCGATGCAATACAAGGCGGAGAGGAAAAAATGTTACCTGGACTAGGTGTTCTATTTGAATTAATTTGGAAGCAATCTGACGAGCAAGAAAAACAGGAAATGATTGAAGCATTAGAACAAGGTGTAAAACAAGCAGGAAACTAACATTTAGAAATTTTATCCTACCCCTATAGAAAACACAACGTTCAAACGACCATCTTGAAAGATTTTGATGGTCGTTTTCTTATAGTTACGCAGTTTTCTACGAGAGTATCACTTTTATATCAATTCAGTTACCGCCATTTGGGTTCTTAACGCTTCTAATCCATCAATTTTTGGATTTTCATCGTTATTGAGACATTGAATAAAATGATAAACAGCACCTTCAAAACCTCTTTGCTTTAATACACTGTCCCACGATGGAGGTGTTTGAATAGTTTTTCTGTTATTTTTTTCGATTTCAACTGTATGCATATTTTTAATACGTATGGTGACTCCCTCTGCATAAAGCTCTAATTGTTCTAAATTACTTCCCGCATTTCGGTGCATTGCAGTTTGAAACATCGTACGGTTGTCTGATTCAAATATATGCTGAGCATGTTGAAGCTGATTATCTTTATTAACTTTCATGTTGCTATACGCTAGTTTTAACTTTTCCTCCCCCGCCAACCACCGAATCGTATCAACTACATGGATGTAATCATCCAACATGGTAAAATCATAGGAATAAGGACCAATTTTATTAGATCTATGTTTTTCCATACTTCCCCATTCTAAATGATTGGCCATTTGTTTAGCTTCTATATACATAGGAGCAAATCGGCGATTAAAGCCCACCATCAGTTTCCTTCCAAGTTTATTGCTTTGTTTAACAAGTTTTTCAGCATCATTAATAGTAGATGCTAGAGGTTTATCCACATAGATATCCTTCCCTTTGCTCAGGAGTTCTGATATTACTTCATAGTGAGAGGATGTTGAGCTATGTACGAACACTGCATCACAGGATGAAGCCAAAGCTGATAAACTGGAATAATCCTGAATACGATATTGCTTACATAACTTTGTTCTTTTATCTTTGCTCGGGGAAAAAGCCCCAACGAAATCCCAGTCAGTTTCATTTGTAAGAATTGGCAGATACGCTTTTTGAGCAATAGCCCCCAAACCTACCATACCCACTTTCGGCTTTGTCATTACATCACCATTCCTTATCTTTAAAAATCATATTATTTGTCATGTAATTTTGCATCTATAACTTTTTTATATACCAGGTATCACAGGCATTGTGCTCGGATTCATCTAAGGGACTTTCACGTTGTTCAAAACCAAATAAATCATACAGACGATTTGCTTCTTGGAGTTTTTCAAATGTTTCTAAATAACAATATGTATAGTGCTGTTTAGCAAAGTTTAGAGCGACCTTCATTAATTGCTTTGCTAATCCTTTCCTTTGAGCTTCTGGAGCAATGTAAAGCTTTTGCAGCTCACAGATCTTCTCCTGATTCCCGAACGGACCAATTCCTACCCCACCAACCACTTCGTCTTGATTATTTACAACTACCCAATATTTTGCATAGGGTTGTCGCTTGTAAAATTGTGCGAGTTCACCAAGTTGAGGGTCAAAGTATGCGGTTCCTCGAATATCCAGATCAAAGGATTCCAAGGATTGCTTAATTATCTGTTCCATTCTTTGATTATCTTTTTCCACTATTTCACGAATTTGCATCGTAACACCCCAATTTTTTTAAAATCTAATACCTACAATTATTATAAGGTCTAGAAAGCAACATAACTGAATATTCATGTTAGTGTACTTTTCTTTAAGTAATGAGGCTTTCACCCTGCAAACTAACTTTTACTGTACTGGGCTTTCTATCACCTACAACAATTTATAAGTGCAAAAATATTAAAAAAGCCTAAAAGATGAAAATAATCATTATAACCTATGTTAAAATAAATGATAGGCAACAATGATCTTCAATAGTTACATTTATAGGTCTAAAGAATCAACCATAAAACGTAAACCTAGCTATCATTATAACTTATATAACTTGAATAAGGCCAAAGTACTGTTTGACTAGGATAACATGAAGTGATATAAAAAGTGAGGACACAGTAGTATGTTTTAAAGAATACATAAATACATTAGAAAGAGATACTTTGAAAGGGGAAATACTGTGGAACAATCATACAAGAAAAAAGGGGTCAGTAAAGGAATTATAGCTATTGCTATAGTTGCAGTTTTAGTTATTGGCGGGAGTGTAGCTGCGTTTGTAATATCAAATAACGCCTCTCCGAAACAAAACTACTTTTTAGCAGAAAAGAATACGCTGGATTATCTGGAAGACAAGATGAAGGAACGGTACGAACCAGAGTTAGAATGGAGTGACCAATCTTATGAGAATCCAACGGAACAAACATTAGAGCTATCAGCTGAATACAGTGGTCCAACTGGTTCAGATGGTTATCAGACGGTAGACCCAGCACAGTTCATTAATAATTCAAGTATTTCTATTACTGCTCAGGCAGATATGGAAAGCAAACAGTTAGCGAGTGACATCTCTTTAGACTTTTCGGGAATGAAAATTGATGGGTTAAGTGCATACGTAACAGATGAGAAAGTAATGCTTGGATTACCATTTATTGAAGAATATCTACAAGTAATGGATAAAGATTTAGGACCACTTTTACATGAATTGGACCCTATGACTTTTACCGGAGAGGAAACGTTAGAATTAGATTCTCTCTTTGAAGGAAATTCAGTTATTAGTGAAGTAGATATGGAATACCTCAAAACAGAATACGGAGAAATGATATATAAAGAACTTCCAGATGATGCTTTTAGCTCCTCTGAGGAAACAATTGATGTGAATGGAGAATCACTTAACGCTGAAAAAATCGAGCTTCATCTCTCTGAACAGCAAGTAATAGACTTATTAACTACTATTCTAGAAAAAATGGAATCAGATGAGAAATTAAAAGATTTATTAAAAGAACAACTTGCTGCTGGTCAAGTAGGAGGACCTGCCTTAAACGATGAGATGGATCTTATGATTACTGAATTTGAAACGGGAATAAAGGAAATAAAGGATGGTATTCAAGATTTTCAAATTACAGATGGATTCCTTTCGACGATATGGATTTACAATGACATGGTCGCTCAACGTGATTTAAAAATTGAACTCGGACCCAACCCTGAGGAACTCGTATCTTTTGGGATGACAGGATCCCAATTACTTACGGATACATCTCAAACTTTTACTTATGACTTAGACTTTGCAGATCCTGTAAGTTCAGGAACGATGAATATCACTGGTGACTTGTCATGGGAAGATAATCAAGCAACCGATTCTATTAAACTAACTTTTGGAGAATATAACCTCTCCTATGAAGGTCATGAGACATTAGAAGATGGAACACGCGATTTTGAACGAGTATTTTCTTATAATGATAGTATGACAGGTGGAAGTCTAAATTGGGACGGATTTTCTACCTACAATAAGGATCAAGTGAATTCAGAAAACCATTTTTCAGTAGAGACAGATGATTTGAGTAACATCATTTCTCTTCAACTTTTAGTTGATGGAAAACTAATTGACAGTGTTACCGTCCCTTCAGATGATAATGTAAGAGACCTGGGAGGAATGAGTGCTAACGAGCTCATGGACTATTTCGAATTAGAATTAACCCCTAATTTCCAGCAATGGCTATTTGGACTTATGTCTGGGGGAGCTGGATTTTAATTCATAACGATCCTCTTAATGAAATGGAAGTGCCTACATGAAAACAATAAAACATATCTTACTGTTCATAAAAAATATTGTAGTGCAGGTAAAGAGGAAGTGGATCTCACTTCCTCTTCTTTTCGTCTTTCCTATTATTGCTGTTGGACTAGTCATAACCATTATCGCTTCATTCTTCTATCCAGATGAACAGCAGCCTATTCAAATAGGTATTGTTGATCTCGACGAATCAGATGAAACCCAATTAGTTACAGACCTAATTGAAGAATCCTCCCAACTTGGTTCATACATTCAGGTACATAAAATGAAAGAAAAAGAAGCACAGGAATCGATTGGCAATAATGAGATTAGTGCCTATATTATTTTCCCAAACAAGTTTACCAAAAGTTTATATCAAGGCCATCCAGTAGAACTGCCAATCGTAGGAAATCCTAAAAAGCAAATGGATAGTTTATTGATCCGTGAAATCATAGAGAGTGTTTCACGTCACATTCGAGCTTCCCAAGCAAACATCTTGACGATTAACTATTTCGCTAAAGAGTTAGGTATGAACGATGAACAGAGGAATGAACTTGTATTTGAACAATTTAAAGAGTTTGTCTTTTATACTTTAGGCTCGAACCAAATAGTAAATGAAAGAGACATTACCAATCAGGCAACCACCTCTCCTTTTCACTATTTTGGTATGGGTTTCTGGTTTATCTGTCTATCCATTTGGCTTTTCATTATTTATAATTATCTATATACAGATAGTCACTTACGAATGAAACAGAGAGTGCGGCTATATGGTGTAACCGAACTGCAGCAAATAATTGCTAGAATAATCGTATCCATGATAAGTTCCTTGTTATTCTGTGGTATCCTATTTTTCTCCATCGATAAATTATTGGATTTCGAACTAAGTGTTCCTGATTATAGCAAAGGAATAATGTTAACGGTCCTTTACAGTATTACTTTACTGGGTATTCTGGCCATCATAGAAGTTGTTATCGTATCAAATAAGTTACGTTTACTTGCACAATCTATTGTTCTACTAATGAGTCTCGTTGTAAGTGGGGCCATAATACCAGTAATTTACTATCCTCAATGGTTGCAGGGGTTGGTTACCTATAGTTTTACATACGAAACATTTTATTGGCTGATTGAAATGTTGCTTAATAATCGGATTTTTATTGACTTTCTGCCTATATCCATCATGGCATCGATAGCAATAAGTACCCTAGTAGGAATCTCATTGTGGAAGGAGCGTGTGATTGATTGATAGATATAATAAAAACACGCTTCATTCATTGGAAAAAACAAAGAATTAGCCTCCTCTTTTGGCTGCTATTTCCAATGATTTGCACAATATTTATTATTCAATTAATAACGGCTATACAAGAAGATAGCCAAATACCAGTTGGCATTGTTATGGAAGAAGATACGGTTCTTGCCAATCACCTATACGCAAAAATCAAAAACACCCCCATTCTCCGGGTTGTTAATGTTACAGAAACAGAAGCTAAACAAAAAGTAGAAAGCCATGAATTAGATAGTGCCTTTGTTATACAAGAAGATTATGAAGAAAATATTAAAAAAGGAAAAAGAAACTGGCTGATTAAGAGTTATTCTTCTAATTTATCTTTTGCATTTACACCAGTAAAGGAAATGATCATTTCTTTCGTGCAAGAAGAAACCGGTCGATCCAAAACTGCTCATACAGTTCATGATTTAAGCACTGATTCTGAAATCAAATTTTCATGGGAAGAAGTGACCAAAAAGGCAAAGAATATTCAAGTAGAAGAAGATTTACTTCTGACGACTTTTTCATTTGCCAATACGCCTAATGCTAGTAAAGATCCCAACATAACTCCGGTAAATACATGGGGAATTTGGGCGGTCCTTAGCCTTTTATCGACTTTTCTAATATTTGATTGGGTCATTAAAGAAAGGAAGAGCGTACTCCTCTTACGATATCCATTTATAAGGTTTTCGATAAAAAGTTTTCTTTTGCGGAATTTACTCTTATATACTATGTTATTATTCTTCGTGGACATCATCACAGTAATTTTGTTTCATTACGTACTCAATGAATCATTAACACTAGCGGGGATAGGATTACTTTTCATGTACCGTTTTATGATTAATTTAGGTGCATTTCTTAGTGGTTTGATGTTTCATCGTCTCATGAGCTACTATGGTTTTTCATTTATTATTACTATGTTTATCAGTATCCTAAGCGGGGCTACCGTACCAATAGACGGGTTAACCAATCGTTTTCCATGGATAGTAATATACAATCCGCTCTATAGTTTTCTAGAACAAGAATGGTTTAATCCTTGGCTTTTACTATTACTACTAGTAGTTATACTATGGAGGATAAAAGGAGTGAAATACAATGCTTGAAGTACATTCACTGTCTAAGTCGTACGGCAATAAAACAATTATTCAAGATATTTCCTTTACGGTTCAGCCAACAGAAATTGTTGGTCTAGTTGGTGAAAATGGTGCCGGTAAGTCCACTCTTCTGTCTATTCTGGCAACACTTCTTAAACCAACTAAAGGGACAATTGCTTTAGAAAATCTCAACTATTTATCGCATAGAAAATTACTGAGAGAGAAGATTGGTTTCGTTCCCCAGGACATTGCAATTTGGGATAACTTTACCGTTGAAGAAAATATGATTTTTTTTGAAAAGTTATCCTGGAAAAATAAAAACAACAAAGAACTAAGACAGCTTTGTCTAAGTATGAATCTGGATAAGTGGAAAGAACCAGTGAAGAATTTATCAGGGGGCATGAAAAGAAAGCTCAATTTAGCAATTAGCTTAATCCATGATCCAGAATTGCTATTACTTGATGAACCTACCGCTGGCATTGACTTAAAATCGCGAAAGGAAATTGGGAGCTATTTGAAATCTTTAGCAACGGAACATGAAAAAATGATTATTTATACTTCCCATGATATGGATGAAATTACAAGTATTTGTGACCGCGTTCTCTGTATCGGGCAAGATGCTTTCTATCAAAATCTATTGGAATCATCTGGTAAACCATTGCTTGCCTTTTAAATTTGCTAATTAGCGCGCTTCACCTTAAAATATATGATAGATTGATAAGGGGGAAATTTAACATGGAAATAAGAGATTTGCAGCAACTCATGCAATTACAGGCAATGTCCTTAATGACATCAAGAACCAACACTGCCTCAGAAGTTTCCCCTATGGCAGATGCTGCGTTTAAACAATTACTTCAGGAAAAAATCGATCAAGCTGTCATGAAACAAAACAAAATGATGAATGGTTCAGATCCCATGATATTCCCACCAATGAAGAATGTACCTATTACTACATCTTATCAATCAGAAGTTCAAGAAGCAGCTTCCAAATATGGGATTGATCAGAATCTGATACACGCCGTTATTAAGAACGAATCTAATTATAATGCTTTTGCCAAGAGTTCTGCCGGTGCACAAGGGCTGATGCAATTAATGCCTTCTACAGCTAGAGCACTAGGGGTAACCAATTCTTTTGATGCCAAACAGAATATTGAAGGTGGCACAAAATATCTAACCCAGATGTTGCAACGTTATAATGGAAACACAGAACTTGCTCTTGCGGCATACAATGCAGGCCCTGGAAATGTCGATAAATATCAGGGTATTCCTCCTTTTAAAGAAACACAAATTTATGTAAAAAAGGTAATGAATGACTATCTTGCATGATTTTAAATTCTAAGTTTCTTGCATTAAAAGACTCAGATTTACTTCTGAGTTCTTTATTTTAGTACGCTGCTATAATTACAATAGCTTAAGTTTTTCACGATTTAGTTACTACTTATATTCAATACATCTGTTTGCAGAATTTGTAAAAACTTCTCTTTTTCTTCGATAAACGGAGAATGAGCGGAGTCCTCAAAAGTATAGAAGTTTTTTGATGGTGCCTCTATTTTTTTATAAAATCTCCTGGCCTCTTTGTAAGAAGTTTGGTAATCATGCATACCATGTATGATTACAACAGGAACGTCATAACGAGGTGCCATTAATGCAGCATCAGCTTTTGCCATTATCTCACTTAATGCGTCATAACTATAATAAATCCCACTTGGTATATTTAAACGCTCTTTCCATGAATATTTTCTGCAAGTGAGTAGGTCTTTAATGCCTTGCCAATTGGAATATCCTGTTCTCTTCACTCCCCCACCAAATTTATTGAGATATTTCCCTAGAATTCTACGAAAACCCTGATTCTTATAAAAATCTTTATCGAACGTAACGGAACGAATATCCTTCTCTGCCCTTTTGTCCCCTTTTTTAATCGCTGTTTCCAACAAAAATTCATATGTATCTCTGTTAGATTCAAAATGTCTTCCAAACTGCCCCACACCAATATAAGCATGAAAATACTGAGGATATCGACTAACAACAATACTAGCTAGTAATGTGCCAAAAGAGTGACCACAAATGTAAATCTTTTTCTTGTTAAACTTTTCCCTGAGATAATTTGATATTTTCAATGCATCCGAGATTAACCGTTCTAATGTAAGGTCACCTTGAGTTGATGGGTTATAAGACATACCTGTACCTCTTTGTTCCCAATAACATATTGTAAAACTATCTTCCCACGAAAGTCCAGATTGTTTAATGATAGGATATTGCGGAAACCCAGGTCCTCCATGCAAAAATAAAAGAACGGGATTCTCGAAATCCGTCGACTCGATAAATAACCCATTTTTATGACCTTCAATATCTACAAATTCTTTCATGAAGTGAACATTCGTTACATCATCAACAGCCAAAACCACTACACCACCCTTATTATCTATTCAACTAAACTACTTCATTAGCAACAATATGCTATAGTTTTTTTTCGAATGACAACTACTTTCGTTTGTGTCTCCTTGTGCTATCGCGTCTTAAGGAGAATCACCTTTACTTTTGCTACCACAGAAGTCTTCGTGTATTTCCGCTAATTTGGTGCTTTTTAACTCCTTAAGATGTATCTATATTATATAACCACGTTGACCACTATTAAGCTAGTTGATTGGAACGGAGGTCAGGAAACTCCTTGAAAATGAAAGAGCACATTTGGATAGCAGTTAAATTCACTTAATTGTACTTATATAACAAACACACCTCTTAAAATAATCGGTAAAATAAAGATAGCATGCAATGAGTCTATTCTTGTTATACAGAAATAAGGGATGGGATGGATTATGAATCAAAAAAAACAACTTTTCTTTTTAACCGGTTCAATGCAATTGTTCGTAGGTCTAGGGGCTGTAGCTGCTGGAATTGGTTTTATTTTACAATCAAACGGCAGTTATTCATGGATGTCTGTCGAGATTTTGAAGAAATCACCGTTTGAAGATTTTTTAATTCCTGGTATTGTTTTATTAACCATCATAGGACTTGGTAGCATCTTTGGCAGTTACCTATCTTTTAAACAATATTTCTTTTCTGGAAAGATTTCCATGTTTCTTGGACTAGCACTGGCCATGTGGATTTCCATTCAAGTATATTGGGTTGGTTGGGTAAGTTGGTTACAACCAGTCTATTTGGCTTTAGGATTCATACAAGTTATTTTAGGTTACAGCACTTTTAGGTTATACCATGAGTAACTAGCATCATCATTTTTTATTGAGGATTTCCCTTTTTCTGCTTATCTCTTGAAACCGTATCGTAGATGTATTACCCATTCACTAGGGGGTAAAATGTATACTAAGATTAACAGCATTAATTACGGAGGAGGCTTTCAATGGATAAACGGAAAAAAGGAATCAACCGGCATGAATCATTATATCCACTCTCTCACCACCATCATCATGCATTGTTTTTAGCATTACAATTGAAAAGAATCGGAACAGATAAAAGTGAATTAACGGCAGAAGAGATGAAAAGCAGACTAGAGACTTTCTGGATTAAGGACGGAAATCAGCATTTCCGAGATGAAGATGAAATTCTTCTGCCGATATATGCCAAATATAAGGACATTAACCAAGCTGAAATTGTTGAAATGTTAGTAGAACATGTAACAATACGTTCACAAGTACAACAAATACTTACTTCAGATGAGAATCTAGTTTTTTTAATGAACAATCTCGGTCATTTATTAGAAACACACGTTAGAAAAGAAGAACGTGTCATCTTCCCCATGATTGAAAAATCATTGCCAGAATATGAATTGAAAAAATTAAAACCCTATTTACACGTGGATTGAAGTTCCACCAAATAATAAGTAAACTACAAGAAGTCGTTAGCATACCAATTCATTACTGATTGGTATGCTTAATTATTCCGCCTAATTTAAAATCGAATCTCCTGGAAACACTCATCTTTTTACCTTTCTAGCCATTTGCTGCACGGGATCCCATACTCCGTTATATGGCGGAGCGTAGGCAAGGTCCAAATCCAGTAACTGATGGATCGTCATTTTATTATAGAGAGCCGTGGCTAATACATCAATTCGTTTATCCACTCCTGATTTACCTATGACTTGACCTCCAAGTAATTGTTTGGTCTCTTTATGAAAAATAAGTTTTATATGTAGTGTTTCACCACCCGGATAATACCCTGCATGGGAATTAGCTTGCGTAACTTGAACCTCGTATGGTAATTTATATCGTTTTGCTTCTTTTTCACTTAACCCTGTCCTTCCTAAGGTTAAATCAAAGAATTTCATTATAGATGTCCCGACAATTCCATTAAATGTCAAGGCGTTTCCTGCCATGTTTGCACCAGCAATCCTTCCCTGCTTGTTCGCAGTGGTACCTAGCGGGATATAGTCATCAACTTGTTTGATAATATGATATTGAGTTGCACAATTACCCGCCGCATAAATATTCTTAAGCGATGTTTCCATATAGGCATTTACGTGGATAGCTCCTTGCCCATTTATATAAATCCCTGTATCTTTTAGCATATTTGTATTCGGTTGGACTCCTATTCCTATAAGCACAAAATCTGTTTTGTATGATTGTTTATCCGTATGAACAGATTCTACCCTTCCGTCACCGGAAAAGCCTTGTACTGACTCACCAAGTATAAGTTCTATTCCTTCTTTTCTAGCTTCATCATGAATCAGTTCAGCCATCTCTTCATCAAATATATTAGCAACCTGTTCACCGCGCTGTATGAGTGAGACATGTTTACCAAGATTCTTAAAGTTCTCAGCCATTTCCAATCCAACATATCCACCACCAACAATCGTCACATGCTTTCGATCGTCCGTAAGATCCTTCATAATCTCTGTTGTATCAGGCATGGTTTTTAACGTATGAATTCCCTTTAAATGAACACCGTTCCAATCTGGTACGATAGGATCAGACCCTGAGGCGATAAGCAAACGATCATACGTAATTTGAAACTTCTCCTTGGTGTTTGTGTGGATTCCGCTAACTGTCTGTTGTTTTGCATCAATACTGGTTACCTCTGTATTTATTCTGGCATCTATATGATATTTTTCACGAAACGTCTCCACACTTCGCGCAATAACCTTATCCAAAGAGGGGATGATACCACCTATTACATAAGGCAATCCACACTGGCCATACGAATAATCTTCCCCTTTCTCAAGAACCGTAACTTGTGCAGACTGATCTGTACGAATAATTTCCATTGCTGCACTCATTCCAGCAGCTACACCACCAATAATCACATAACGCAAAATAACATTCCTCCTTTTCTTTTACATTACCCTTATTGTAGAAAATTTAACAAAAAATAGCCCAAATCCATAAAAGATTTGAGCTACTTTCGTTAAATTTTTTCGAACAGTTTTTCTTTCGCCTGTTCCTTTTCCTTCAACCTCTCTTGGTCCATTCTTTCTAGTTCGTCTTGCGAAATTCTCTTGTCTTTCACAAAGTAAGAAATAATTAAACCAAGAAGGGATAGTGCAGCAACTACCATGAATGCAACATTGGCACCATAAATATCCGGTCGGACCACTTCCGTATTCGCTAAGGACTCTTCTGATGTCGTCATTACTGTAACAAGTATGGCAGTACCAACAGAAGCCGCAATTTGTCTCATCGTATTATCCATTGCTGCACCGTGAGGGATTAATCGTTTTGGCAATTGATTTAATCCTGCCGTAGCAATAGGCATCATCACCATTGATAACCCAAACATTCGAATGCTGTACATAATGGTTAAGAAAGCTAGAGAGGTAGACGGATCTAACCTTGTAAAAGGAATGGATGACAAAGTGATGATACTTAACCCAATCATTACTAGTTTTCTCGCTCCAAATCTATCAAATATTCTTCCCGTAATCGGAGACATGAATCCAGTAATTAATGCACCTGGCAGCAAGGCTAAACCTGCTTCAAAAGCAGTAAAATCACGCATGTTTTGCATATAAAGCGGAATTAATGTTTCTACCCCAATCAACCCCATGAACGCAATCATTCCGATAGCAACTGCTAAAGGAAAAATAGAGTAAGTAAAAACTCTAAACTCTAACATTGGGTGATTTAATCTTAACTGTCTCAGGATAAACACCACAAGCGCTATTGCCCCAATGGAAAGTGCCAAGATAGTAATACCAGCTAGCCAGCCATTGTTCCCTGCTGAAGTGAATCCGTACAGCAGTCCACCAAAGCCAAATGAAGATAAAATAACTGATGGAATATCAAGCTTGGGTTTCGATAATTCCGTTACATTTTTCAAGGCAAAAAAAGCAATAACGATATCAATAATAGCGATTGGAAGAATAATAAAGAACAATACTCTCCAGGAATAATGTTCAGTCACCCAACCAGATAAAGCTGGACCAATAGCTGGAGCAAATGAAATAACCAGGCCAATTAAGCCCATCGCTGCTCCACGCCTATGGACCGGAAAAATCATTAAAAATACAGTCTGCATCAATGGGAGCATGACACCTGCCCCAACAGACTGGATGACCCTTCCGACTAATAAAATAGTAAAATTTGAAGCAATCCCAGCAACTAATGTGCCAAAAGCAAAAATACTCATTGCCGTAATAAATAGTTGTCTGGTTGTAAAACGTTCTAATAAAAAGGCGCTGACAGGGATCATAATACCACTGACAAGCATAAAGACCGTTGTTAACCACTGAGCAGTATTCGCAGTAATCCCCATTTCATCCATTACTGGAGGGATTGCTGTAATCATTAATGTCTGGTTCAAAATAGCAATAAACGACCCTGCAAGCAACAGGGCAACAATCGTTTTTCTGTTAAACTCTATATTTTTCATAACTTCCACCTCATGCTGCACACCATTTCTTATGGAGTATTTATTTACTTTATATAGAATACATGAAAATAGTCTATTAATCTACAGTAATTTATAACTGGTAAGATTGGAGACTTGAACTCTGGATACTTGAAAAAGAATGTATATCAAATTATTTTTAAATTTACAGGTGAACTGATACACTTAGAATAAAATTTTAAGATTGGAGTATACGTATGTCAAAAATGGATATTTTTAATTTATATGAGAATATAAAGGATCATATAAATGAAACAAACAAAAACGATTTAGAAGCTATCGTAGAAGAATTTAAGCATGGACGTTATGCAATGGTCTTATCAGCTACAACTGAATTTCGCAAAAACCATGAAATAGACAAAGAGCTAGCGAGAACATTATCCTTGATTGATGCTACTTGTCATTCGCAAATCGGAGAAGAGAAACGAGCAGCTGGTATTATCAAGAATCTATATGAGGATTCAGTGGAAAAGCCAGTTGATGACTTAATCATATATGCTGACCTAGCTTTCATGTGCGACTATAAGCTTGCAAGAAAAATAATGTCAGATGCCGTAAAACAAATCGAAAATGAAGAAGCGTTGGACAAAGCAAAAGCTGCTCATGCTTACTTAGTATTAGGGGAAGCCGAAGAGAAGCTAGAAAAATTCATTCGAGCAATTAAATACTTCAAAACTGGCCTAACATATTATCAGGAAGAGAGCACACAGAACATGGAAATGATTGTTTTCTTACACTTTAAACTTGGTGCACTCCATTCCCTGATTAATGAAACGGATAAAGCCATCGAATATTTGAAAGAGACAATCAAACTTACAGAAGAAAATGATATAGATAAAAATGATATAGAAATTAGAATAAACAGTCTGGTGAGTTTAGCGAAAATGTATGGAAGTAAAGAGGAACACGAGAAAGCTATTACATATTTGCAGGAAGCTATTCCATTACTAGAAGGTTCCTCTCTGGAAAATAAATTAGTACACGCGGAAGCTTTTACAGAGATGGCATTTAATTATTTCGATCAATCCATGCTTGATGAGGCAGTGCCTTACTATGAAAAGGCAATCACTATGCATTTAGGACTCCCTAATTATTCTCCGAGACAACTTGGAATGATTTATATGCAATATGCTTACTCCCTGGAGCATAAGGAGCAACCAGATAAATCACTTGCAGCCAGAAACTATGAGCAAGCAATAGAGCAGCTAGAAAAAACGACTGATATCGAATTACTAGAGAATGCCCTCGCAGATGTAATCGCCTTTTTCGGAAGTATAGATAACCCACGAAAAAAACGCCTCTATGAAAATAAATTTGTAAAAATGGACAGAGGGAAGGGTTCCTTGCCCCATTAATTTCTTCATGAAAAAACTCCTATATAATATCCTTCCACACAGTTTAAGAGTATCGTTATATTATATAGGAGCATGATTTGATATTGGATTTAAATCCTTTACTTCATTTCTTGTAATTTTCTCTTTACTAAGTCTTCTTGTTTTTTCTCCAACCGCATTTCTATTTGTTTGATGCGCTTTTTATCTTCTAATATTTCCTGTTTATTTTGTTGAACCAATTGTTCAAAATTAATAGATCGTGCCCTCATCTTACCTACTCCTTTTATCTATTATGTTTCTACTTATATTATACCCGAAATTTCTGACTATTAACCTAAATTGTTTGAACATTTTATGAATATTTTATTTTATTTATTTTCACTTTCCAATTCCTGTAAAACTTTAATTACTAATTTTCGCAAATAGCATTTTCTTTATAGTGATGTAATTTTCAATTTCATAAATAAGATAAAATAAATTTGCTCGTAATTCGAACTCTTCTCTGGTCGTTGGCAGTTCCGTATCTCGCATAGATGCTTTTAATTGCTCTAATTTATGTAAAGAGATTTCGGTTGTATCCCCGGAATGAACATGTTTGCTTAAATTCTCCAAGTATTCAGCAAACATTTCCTTTTGTTTGACATGAATGCCTAAGGAAGACACAATAGAAACCATTTTTACTATTCGATTTAGCAATTCCAATTGATCTTCTCGCATTTCAAGATAATAATAATCCTTATTTTGTTTTCTAAGAAAATGGTTTTCTACATCCTGAATGGCAACACTTTTAGATTGATTAATAATTTCTTCTGCCTCTAATAATTCTTTGCCACTCCAGTTTCGTTCACTATCCCTTAAGTAAGCAGCCAGTTCATAGAGAATGACTTCAAACTTTTGTTCAATTTTATACTTATAGTTTTCAATCTCTCTCTTGAGGTTTGGCATAAAACTGTTAACGAATAAGGCAATGCTCATTCCTATGATAATAAGGGATAATTCATTTAGGAAGATATTCATATCTGCGTTTTGCACTGTATAAAGGTGCAAAACAACTACCATACTCGTAACAAAACCGCCTTGTATCCGTGCTTTTACGAGGACTGGGATAAACAATAGAATGAAGAAGGAAAAAACAATAGGATTATAACCGAATAATTCAAAGAACACTGCTCCTAAGATGACAGATAAAATTGAAGCAAAGAACTTTTTTTGTATCGTGTGGAGTGTCTTTTTCTTAGTTTTTTCAATACACATAATAACGATAATTGCTGCAAATGTCGCAAACTCCAGCTGCAGTAAATCAGCCACCCAAATCGCTAACCCCGCTCCAACTGCTGTCTTTAACGTCCGATAACCCATACCACTCATTATTTCCATGCACCTACTCTGTATTTAATATATAAATGGTTTCATATTTCGATTTAATAAACCGCAACTTATAATAAAACTCCCCCATTCTTTCGTGCTTAATTTCTATGCTATTGCCTGAAAAAAACAATGTATTTCCACTTCATTGTATGTATAATAATTCACAATGTAAAATAAATGTAACTTAGAAAATCCTCTTGTTAGATGACAAATCGCTAATTGGAGAATATAAAAAAGGCGTAAAAATGCTTCGGTAATATAATCAGATTCATTGGAGAGTTGGGGAGTTTCCTACGTGTTCTCACAAATACTTTTCTCCCTATAGGAATCTACGAATATTTCCGAAGCCACTTTTATACTTTATTCGTCTTTTAAATCAAATCAGCCCTATTTTTACTTTTAAAGCATTGTGGGAATTACCATTTAAATACGCATTAATGCACCATTAGCTTTTGGTATCTCTTCTTTTCTTATTTGATTCATTCTACAGAAATGATCTAAAAATTGTTGTGCCAACTTTTGTTCATTTGGGTCAGTTTTCACCGAAACTAAATCATGTAAAATCTGAGCCATCCATAAGTTATCAAAATAACGGTATTTCCCTGTGTTCCATGTCATTTTGTTAGGATATTTTTCATTTACATAATAATCCCAGAAAAGCATCCTCTCCGATTCTTCGTCTGTTAGTTGAAGTCTGTATTCAGAATGAGCAGGAATATATCCATCTTCACATAGCTTCCCAATAAAATCTTCCCCCACCATATAAACGCCTAATATACGTCTGTCTTTTTCAGGCATAGCGGAGTCTCTTGCTGTAATAAGACAAGCACTATTTTGATGTATACGAGTTGGTTTGTTAGGTTTTCCTTTATTAATACCACTTTTTATAATACCAGTAAAACATTCCCACTCTGTAAACGAACGTTTCTGATCTTCAGTGTCACACCAAAAGACCATTTGTGATTTAGGGTGAAGTTTATGGTTTTTCATCAGTTTTTCATGTTCTAAGCGAAGCAGTCGTTCTTTCCGAAGCAGTTTTTTTTCCTCATCCTTCTCTTGTTCTCTCTTTAGTCGCTCCACTTCCTGCTTTTGTATAACTTTTTCGAGTGAATGAGCAGCACTTTGATCATTTAGTTTTAAATATTTACCAAACGCATCAGGGAATACGAACTTTTTATTTTCCGTTGCAAAATGTACTTCTATTAAAGATTCATTATGTTTAACAACACTACCCTTGCCAAAGCGCTTATGTGTAACTTCCTTATTGATTAGATTCATGATCCTTATCCTCCTTATAGTAAAAAGAACATAAAAAAAGAGCTTCCCGCATTCCTTTTAGAAACATTACATTGATATCTGAATTTCGATTAAAAAAATAATTGTAAGATAATTATAACATGTTCTCAAAAAAATCACAAATTCCTTATTGACACGCATGTAATGGTATTGTAAAATAAAAGATTATTTTATTTAAACATAAATCTTGAACACATAAACAATAACGTTATATATTAATTTTTTAATAATAGTCTATTTTCTATTTTTACATCTTTCTGTATAATAAAATTATCCATATCATTTGTTGATGAAAGGTTGGTATAAATGGACCTGATAGAAGAATTTAAATCGCTGCCTACCACTTGTGTCTCCGATGTATTAAGGGGCTTAAACAACCTTGATCCTTCAATCAAACCTCTTAAGGAGGAATATAAAATAGCTGGAAGAGCCTTCACCGTAAAGATTCCTGCAGGGGATAATCTAGGTATACAAAGAGCTATTAAAGAAGCATCACAAGGTGATATCCTTGTAATAGATGGAAAAGGAGAAACTTACCGAGCAATTGCTGGTGATTTCGTTATTGGCATGGCGCAGACTGTCGGTCTAGGCGGATTCATCGTAGATGGAGTAGTAAGAGATGTTGCAGAGATAAGGGAATTAAATTATCCTGTATTTTGTAAAGGATCAACCGTAGCCGCTAGTCTGAAAGTCGACCCAGGAGAAATCAATATCCCTATTTCATGTGGTGGTGTTCCAGTAAACCCGGGGGACATTATCGTAGGGGATGTAAACGGTATCGTTATCGTACCTCAAGAGAAGGCCGAGGAAACACTGCAAAAAGCCAAAAAGAAACTAGCAAAAGACAACGCACGCGACCAAAAAGTCTTAGGAAAACCAGAAGAAGTGTACAAATATATTGATGGGGTTTTGAGTAAAAAATGAAACATAGGGGCGGTTCTCATACATCATTTAAAAAATGACCAACGAGAACCGTACCTTTTTCATCCTCTTACCTTTCCTTCCAATACCACTTCCACAAAGAAAAACCAATAATTACATAAAATCCCAATAATCCATATAACCAAACCGATAACATACCATTCACAAACACCTCATTCCACCTTCCCTTTTGGAAAAACTACTAACCTCATTCAATTTGCTTTCATTTCTTGTTGAAAAACTTCTTCCCCTGTCTCGACTTTATCTTTCAAAAACCTAGATAATACAATGATGGCTGCAATACCGATAAACGTCGATACCGCCCCAGCAGACATCGTACTTGGTATAATATTACCGAAATAGAGGATAAGATAGGAAACCAATCCAATAATCATCGAAGCTTCTGCCGCTCGAGCCGAAGCCTTTCTTTTTCCGTAGACGGCATACAAAATCGGCCCTAAAGTTCCTGCAGCAACGCCAGATATCCCTATCCACATGATATCCCCCAAATAGGCTGGTGGATGAAGCACGAGTAAAAATGCAGCAAGACCTACTAACGGTACCATAAATCTACTAATCTGAAGAGCAATTCTTTGTGCTTTTTCTTCCCCTACTTTTACATAGCCACGTTTGACTAAGACTTTCAGAAAAATATCGTTGGCAAATACGGTCGAAATAGAGACAAACAAACCATCTGTTGTGGACATAGCAGCAGCTAGGATAACGACTCCAAAGACAGCAACAAGAATGGCTGGGAATGCCCAGGTCACATATTCCATCAAAGCTAAATCGGCTGTAACTGCCACATCTCCAATCGCAACTCTACTATAAATGCCTCCAAAAAGGACCAAGACACTTAAAGAAGCTGTTACCACATATGTTAGGATCATCTTACCTAGGTCTTTCTCCTTTTTCAAACCTAATACTTTGTTGAATAAATGCGGAGCAGATGCAAAAGCCCATTGCATGGTAATCGCACCTAACACCGTTCCTATCGAATAAAAATGGGTAGATTCAGGATTAAATACTTGAACGAAGTTATAATCCTGGTGACTAAGTGTGGTGGCAACACCAGAAAAAGTTCCAATAATCCCACCTTCCCAAAAGAGGACAAGTCCCGAAATAAATATAGTTAACCCTGCGATAGCCATGGTCACGGCCTGAACAGCATCTGTATAAATATCAGCAACCGCCCCACCGACAAACACATACAAAACCACAATGGCTGTAATAAATAGTAGTCCAGTCGTATAGTTCATACCGAGCAAGTATTCAAATATTCTCGCACCCGCCACAAATTGAGCAGCGATATAGAAAATATTAAAAAGGAGGATCAGTCCGGTTCCCACTCGAAGAATATCACTTTTATAAAAATCACCAAGCCAATCAGGCAATGATAGGGACTTCTGCTTGCTATTTAATTTCCTTACCTTTTTGGCCACCATCAATACCCCTATAGGACCGCCACCAATAATCGCTAGAAACAGCCAGAGATTAGATAACCCCCATTCATACGACCACCCTGGATATCCAAGAAAAGTCGCCGCACTTAAGTACGTAGCTGCGAAAGAAAAACCAAGAACATAAGGGCCAAGACTTCCGCCACCAATAGCAAAATCTCGGACATTCTTCGTTTTCCTCGAACTAATAAAACCAAGGGCCAGCATAATCACTAAGAACAACACAAACCCTATCCATGTATAAAGCGTCACTTCATTCATTTCTTTTCACACCTCCTAAAAAATAACACCCAATTTGTATAGACTGTTGATTACTTTAATTAAGAACGTAAACAAAGTTCAGCAAAGACCCTTTACATTAGATAAGTGATTTCCTCTTCCTTGCCGGATGATTATCAGGCAAATGTGGGTTTCCTGTTTCGAACAAATTTTCTCTTAACGTTTTCCCTTTGTATTCCGTACGATAAATTCCACGCTTCTGTAATTCCGGTACAACGTGGTCCACAAATTCTCGAAAAGTTTCAAGTGAATAGGATTGTGCAATATTAAATCCATCTGCATCTCCTTCAATGGCCCAAGTTTCCAACTTATCTGCAATCTGCTCCGGAGTACCAATGAATTTCACTGTCCCATTGCCAAGTCCATGGTTTTGAACCGCTTCCCGCAACGTCCATTTTTTATTCGGATCTTTCGTATACATATCCAAATTCCCCTGAACCGCTTCGGTCTCCATATCTTCCAAATACTGATCCGGATTATAAACAGAAAAATCAATACCGGTATGTCCAGAAAGTAATGCTGCTGTTCCCTCATAACTCACATGATTCTTCAAGTCTTCATACTTGGCATACGCCTCCGCTTCCGTGGAACCAATAATTGGCAGCACCATTGGAAAAATACGAATATCTTCTCCTTTTCTTCCTTGTTGGATGGTTCGATTCCGAAGATCTTTCGTATAACTCTTTAAAGCCTCCAAAGAATGACCTTTCGTGAAAACAGCCTCTGCATGTTTGGCAGCAAAATCCCTTCCTCTAGGTGAGGCACCTGCTTGAAACAGCACTGGAGTCCGTTGGGGAGAAGGTTCCGTCAGATGAACACCAGGCACACGGAAAAATTCTCCCTCGTGATCGATTGCATGTACTTTTTCTGGATTTGCAAAAATATCCTTCTCCCGATTATAAACAACCGCATCTTCTTCCCAGCTGTGCTCCCAAAGCTTATATACAACCTCTAAAAATTCATCGGCACGATCATAGCGCAATTCTTTCGGAAGTCGTCCTGATAATCCGAGATTAATAGCTTCACTTTCCAAATAAGATGTCACCACATTCCAGGCAATCCTTCCTTCTGTCAAATGATCCAACGTCGACAGCTGTCGTGCTAACGAATATGGCTGAGCATAGGTCGCAGAAATCGTCGGAGCAAAACCAATGTGTTCTGTCACCGCAGCCATCGCCGAAATTGGCAGGAGCGGATCATGCGCCGGAAGCTGAACCGCATGCCTTACCGCGGATTCATGATTCCCTCCATAAACCGAATACGTTCCAAGAACATCGGCAATAAAAACCGCATCAAACATCCCACGTTCCAAAACTTTTGCCGTCTCTGTCCAATAGCTTATCTGATTATGTTTGATTCCCTCATCTTTCTTATGCTTCCATAAACCCGTTGAATGTGGAGAAGGGGAATTTTGTACAAAACCGTTTAAATGAATTTGTTTTGCCATTTATCAACACTCCTTTTATTTGAATTTATCTTTTCTTTTGACTCTCTTTATCAACTGTAAAACTTCAAGACTAGGGTAACTTCCATGTATCAAAAAATATTTCACTAAGCAGAAATTTAGAAATGATTATAGTGATAAGCATGCAACACATTCACACCATGATCAATGGTCGATCCTGTTGGTGCATACTCTTTTAATTCATGAATCCTTTGAAAATATTCTTTCTTGTACAATGTTTTCGCCATCGTCATCCTATATCTCTCCTTTCATTTTCTTTCCCCAAACAAAATACAATTTAACCTATAATCTTACTTGGTTTAGTACAAGAATAACCCCTTGGCTGCATAGCACTGCCTGAAAATGAAAAAGCCTCTTCCGATGAGGAAAGAGGCAATATCTATGTCTCATACACTCATCTTTCAAGCATAAGCTTGCTGGAATTAGCACCTTGTTACCATGTAACGGTTGCTGCGGGATCCACGGACCAGATTCCTCCCCCGACTCTTGATAAGAGATAAATCATATTTAGTTAGTAGGAATTGTTAATATCTTAGCGAATTAACAAATGAGTTGTCAACAGAAATTTTAGATTTTTTCAAAAATAGTAGGATAGTTGGACTCCGCCGAATAGAACTAGGACTGTTCTCCTCATGAGAACCATCCAACAGAATTAAAGTTCAGACAAAGATCGATATTTCCTATTATAAAATATAAGAGGGTCCTCCTCTTCTAATTGAACTTCTCTTACCCTACCAATAAACAAGGTATGGTCCCCCTCCACGTATTCGGAAACAACCTCACAAGCTATTTGCGCAATTGATCCAGGCAAAGCTGGCTTCCCATCGATTCGGTCAAAATCCATTTCCCATTCATCTTTTAATGAACCAGAAAAAACACGCGACAACTCTTCTTGATGTGACGCTAATATATTTACTGTAAACTCTTTAGACTTTTTAACCTTACTCAGTATCCGTGTCTTTTCCCCAATCGAAATGGTTACTAATTTAGGATGAAGCGATACGGACATAAAGGCGTTAGCTGTCATCCCATGAACAACCCCATCCTCTTCCGTTAAAATAACGGTAACCCCAGTAGCGAACTTTCCCATTGCTTCACGAAACTTTTTATCATCCATCAAACCATACCCCTCAGCTTTCCCTATTACCATTCCTAACACCCTTCCGAATAAATAAAATTAATATTCCCACTATACAAATTTATTCATATATAGTAATATATGCTAAATCATATTATTCCGAGTTGTCAACTTTGTTTATATGTTCTAATGGAATATATAAAAAATTAAAAAAGGATTGAAAATTATTGGATGTCATGGAATAATATTCTTTATAATTCCGATTTGAATTGTATGAATTAAACAAAAAAGAAATACATGGAGGGAATACAAGTGAGTTTATTTAATCAAAGAAGCAGCGAAGAACGAATTCAACTTTTAACCAAAACCGTAGAACCATTTTCCAAACGAGCACTGGAACATGATAAAAACGGAACCTTTCCTTTTGAAAATTTTCATGAATTACAGGCCATTGGCTATCCAGCCCTAACCTTACCTAAAGAATACGGTGGACTAGGAATCTCGCTTTATGAAATGCTTCGTTACCAGGAAATCATTGGAAAAGCAGACGGATCCACTGCCCTTTCCATCGGTTGGCACATGGGAATCATGAAACATCTTGGCGAAAATAAAACGTGGAAGGAAGAAACGTTTACTTCTGTCGCAGAAGATGTGAAGAAAACAGGCGCCCTTTTGAATAACGCTGCCTCAGAACCCGCAACCGGAAGCCCGACACGTGGTGGCAAACCAGAGACATTTGCCAAAGAAGACGGAACCGGATGGGTAATTAACGGCCGGAAAACATTCACGACCCTCTCCCCTATCCTTAGCTATTTCGTCGTCAGTGCTTCGATTGATGGTAGCGATGATGTGGGGAACTTCTTAATAAAACGCGACAGAAATGGCGTTAAAGTCGAGGAAACTTGGGATTCAATCGCAATGCGTGGGACAGGAAGTCACGATCTCGTATTAGAAGACGTTCATGTCGACAAAGACGACCTAGTGGAAATCCTATCTACCGGCAAAAGAAAGCCAGCTGGCTGGCTATTACACATCCCTGCTTGCTATATAGGGATTGCCCAAGCCGCCCAACAAGCAGCCTTAGAATTCGCAACCACCTACTCGCCAAACAGTATCAAAGGCACCATCTCAGAATTGCCAAATGTAAAACAAAAACTCGGTGAAATCGAACTTGCTGTACTAGAAGCGAGACATTTCCTTTTCTCTATAGCAAGAAAATGGGATGAAAGTGATGAATCCACCAGAGACACCATGGGTCCTGAACTAGGAGCAGCCAAATTATCGGTCGTCAATAAATCTGTTGAAATAGTAGACCTAGCCATGCGAATTGTTGGCGCAAGAAGCTTATCCGAGAAAAATAACCTACAACTCTACTATCGCGACGTTCGAGCAGGCCTGCACAACCCACCAATGGATGATATGACTATAATGCAGTTAGCAGGAAAATCGATCGCGGGTTATCAGGAATAAATGAAGTAGAGGTAAGATTACGTTGTTAGTCCGACTAAAATCATTTGAATTATATGTTTAGGTGAGATGTTAATTTTTGTGGGAGGAATTGGGATATTTCGAGTTTTTTTGGGGGGCTGGGGATATATCGGGTTTCTTGAGATTATATCAGGCTTCCCGCATATTTATCGGGTTTCCTGAGAATTTATCAGGTTTCCTGGGATTATATCGGCTTCCCTTAAATTTAACGGGCTTCCTGAGATTATATCGGGCTTCCCTTAAATTTATATCGCCCAACCCGATCACATTTCGAAATCCAAAAAATCACAACAAAAGGAGAATTACTCATGAAAAAGAATAACCTTTTCAAACCTTTTCTTACCGGCCTAGCGGTAATCACCCTCCTAGCCGGTTGCGGTTCAGACACTACCTCCAGTACCCAAGAAGCAGAGGCTTCCTCTGACGGCGAGGTACGGACAGTAAAAATCGCTTATGATCAAGCATCCAAGCCAATTTCCTGGTTGGATGATGATGGAAATCCGACGGGCTATGATGTAGAAGTGATGAAACTAGTAGATGAGCTACTGCCAGAATACGAGTTTGAATTTGTTGGAACGACCAGTGATGACTTACTAATTGGAGTACAGCAAGGGAAATACCATGCTGGGGTGAAAAATGCTTTCTGGACGGAGGAACGGTCGGAGAACTTTATTTATCCAGAGGAATTCCTGGGGTTAAGCAGTATCGGCCTTGTTTTAACCAATGAAAATGCCCATATTGAAACGCTAGAGGATTTTGCTTCTGCAGGTTACACGCTAGCACCAATTGCGGCAAATAATGCACAATATACGATTATTGATGAATACAATCAGAAAAATCCAGATAACCCTGTCCAGTTGGAAGCTGGCGACCAATTCTCTGTCGATGTAATTCAATGGGTGAATGAAGGCCGTGTCGATGGCGGTGTTGCGATCGAAGGTTCTTTTGAAAAGCAAGTAACTGCAGAAGATGGACCCTACCACAACCTTGTCAATGATGTCGTTTATAACGAATTCAATGTCATTAAAACATGGCCACTATTTAATCTAAATGAACAAGAGTTGGCTGATGCTTATGATGAAGCCATCAAACAATTGAAAGAGAAAAAGAAAACGAATGAGCTTAGCACAGAATTTTATGGCAGAGATTTATTTAAAGTCTTAGACTCTGTCGAGAGATAACTGGAATAGGAACGAGGTGCCACAATATGGAGAAATATTTCGATGCGACCTATATATGGGAATCCATTCCAGCGCTGCTTCCCTTTTTAAAAGTAACCTTTATGGTGGCAGGTCTTTCCGTTTTATTCGGAAGCCTGCTAGGTCTGCTTTTAGCAATCATGAAACTCGGAAAAAATAAGCTTTCTCAGCAGATTGCCCATGGGTACACCACCGTCATGCGCTGTACGCCATCTATTGTTCTCTTATTCTTAATCTATTACGGGGTTCCAGCCATTTTCATTAATTTCGGGATTAACTTGAACGACATGAGTTCCGCCTTTTTTGTTGTCATTACGTTCAGCCTTCAATTCGGCGCCTTAATGTCCGAGGTGATTCGCTCCGCCTATGAATCAATTGATAAAGGACAATATGAAGCAGCCGTTTCGGTTGGACTCAGTAACACCCAGGCGTACGGGAGAATTATATTTCCACAGGCCTTTGTCGTGGCCCTTCCAAACTTCGGGAATGCCCTGCTGGAATTAATGAAAGAAGGGGCGCTCGCCTACACAATCGGCCTAATCGATGTGATGGGCAAAGCAAATCTAATTATTGCTGGCAACTATAATTCCCATGCATTGGAAATTTATATCGGACTATCCCTCATTTACTGGGTACTGTCCATCATGATCGAACAATTTTTCCTAAAATTAGAAAAAATCTTCAGCAAAGGGAGAAAAGATTTAAAAACTGCTTAAGGGGGTGGGAGTGTGCCGAATGGATTAGATATCCCATTTTTAATCGATACGTTTTTCGTGGCTTTGACAGGAGTTCCTATCGCAATGCTTATTACCATCGTTTCCTTACTCATTGCTCTGCCACTAGGATTTTTACTGGCATTAACGAGAATTAATAGAATGCCGATTCTAAATCAATTTTCCCGGGTGTATGTTTCTTTTGTACGCGGAACACCTGTCATCGTTCAGATCTTTATTATCTATAACAGTGTCCCCTTATTGCTTGGGACCATCTTTGAAAAATACAACATCAACATGAATGTATATGAAGTGAATCCCATTTGGTACGCCTTTATTGTGTTTTCCTTAAACACAATCGCTACCTTAATTGAGGTATTTCGCTCTGCCATCAACACGGTTAGTAAGGGACAACTGGAGGCCGCCCATTCGGTTGGTTTAACGACGGCTCAAGCATTTATCCGAATCATTATTCCACAGACGTTAGTCGTGGCCTTACCGAATATTTGTAATGCAACCGTTAATTTGATTAAAGCAACCTCCTTAGGCTATGCCATGTCCCTACCGGAAATCACGCTAAAAGCACAAGTTGCCGCCAATGCCAGCTACAACTACATCGAGGCTTACATTGCGATTTTTATTATCTATTTATTGATTTGCAGCTTGGTAGAATATGCCTTTAAACGGTACGAGAAACGTCTCAGAAAATATCAAATTGCACCAGCTGCTTAATACATTGGAGGTGAAACCATGCTAGAAATTCAAAACATCCACAAATCCTTTGGAGAAACTACCGTTTTAAGTGGAGTAGATTTACAGATTGGAAAAGGAGATGTCGTGGTCGTTCTCGGGCCAAGTGGTTCAGGAAAAACCACACTACTGCGATGCATTAATTTTCTAGAAAAAGCAGATAAGGGAGAAGCCATTTTTGGAGATATTCAAGTAGACCTACATCAAGCATCCAAAAAACAAATCCAAGCAATTAGAAAACGAACAGCCTTTGTTTTTCAAAACTATAATCTATTCAATAATAAAACCGTATTGGAAAATGTCACCGAAGGCCTCATCATTGGAAGAAAAATTCCCAAAGAAAAAGCAATTGAGATCGCCAAAAACGCCTTAAATAAAGTTGAATTAGAGGATAAATATACCGCGTATCCAGCTGAACTGTCAGGCGGCCAGCAGCAACGTGTCGGTATCGCCAGAGCCGTCGCCCTAAGTCCAGATATCATCCTGTTTGATGAACCAACTTCCGCACTGGATCCCGAACTCGTTGGCGAAGTATTAGAAGTCATGAAAACCATCGCCAAAGAAGGAACTACCATGCTCGTCGTGACCCATGAAATGTCTTTTGCCAAAGACGTCGCCAATAAGGTCGTCTTCATGGATGGCGGAGTCGTCGTAGAAGAAGGACCACCAAAGGAATTTTTCGAAAACCCCAAGGAAGAAAGAACAAGGAAATTTCTAAGAAGAGTTTTACCAGATGATTTTATTTATCATATTTAAGGGACATGGGGACAGGTTCCTCGTCCCCTTCAATCTAAGGGAACGAGGCTGGCCTCTTGTATTAATATCTCGACATAAATATAGAGCAACTCTCTATATATCCGTACTTTTGTTGATATCGATATCCTCCCTCTATCTCATGCTTCATTGATATCTTAGGTGAAGGTGTTTGCCAATAAAAAATCAGCTAATAATATAATAAGGATTGGACATACTAAAGCAAATAAAAAGGATATCTATTTAGGAGGCAAGTATCCTATGCACAACCATGAGAAGCCCTTAACATCTGCAGAAATCTCTACTCTATGGGCTAACTACTTAGGAGATAGTATGTCTATCTGCGTATTCAAATACTTTCTTACCCACTTGGAAGATGCCGAAATTAAAAAAGTGGTAGACTATGCAATAGACTTATCACAACAACATGTTAAAACGATAGAAGATATCTTTAAACAAGAGGGAATTGCCGTTCCGAAGGCATTCGGTGAGGAGGATGTTCATACAGATGCGAAACGCTTATTTTCTGATACCTTTTATCTAAAGTATGTTAAAAACATGGCAAAAGGTGGTTTAGCCAATTACGCTTCTGCATTACCAAATTTAGTAAGACAAGACATTCGTTCCTATATAGGTAAATCCATAGATTCCACTAAAGAGCTTTATAATATAGCAACTGATCTACTATTAACCAAAGGATTTGAAATTCGCCCTCCATCTATCCCCTATCCAAAAGAGGTGAGTTTTGTCAAAGACCAACACTTTCTTGCAGGTTGGATGGGAGAACAAAGGACATTAACCGGAACAGAAATTACCCAATTATACGCTAACATTGAAACCAATCGATTAGGACTATCTCTTATCATAGGCTTCAGCCAGGTAGCTAAGGATGCAACTATTCGGAAATATATGATGCGTGGGAAAAAGATGGCTAAAAAGCATATTGATATTTTCAGCTCTTTTTTACAAAAACACGATATCCCCTTTTCTACTTCCGGACAAAACGAAGTAACTGACTCAACAGAGGCACCATTTTCCGATAAGCTGATAATGTACCATGTAGGACTTTTAAGCGCTGCAGGAATGGGAAACTATGGTGTTGCCATGGCTCTAAGTCCAAGACGCGATATTGCCATGTATCTTGGTCGTCTTTTAATGGAGGTTGGATTATTTTCAGAAGATGGTATGAATATCACCATCAGAAATGGCTGGATGGAATACCCTCCGTCAGCAATTGATCGCAATAACTTAGCAAGACGTCCATAATTTCCGACCATGGATAATAATTAGGAAGAATATATCACAGCTTTCTATTCCAAAGGGAAAAGACCAAATCGTAAACACGATTTGGTCTTTTTTGATTCCCTAATTAAATAATTAAATCACTCACCACTCAAGAATTTAACTTCCTCATATTTATTTAGAACATTATTGATGGTATATTAAAATGTTCGAAAAGGGGTTAATTATTTCACGGATATAAAGCTAAATAAAAATTATTTCATATATTGTTTATTCTAAGAAAATGATGTTTTTTTATGATAAACTAGACATGCTCTATCTGCTTAATTCACATTTTTACAAAGCCCCTTTCTAGATAGATTGTTGCTTTATGAAGTTTAACAGTTGATATAAACTCCTGATATATTTAATTAAGAATATATAACTAATGGAGCGATTCGTTAACACCGCTACGGAAATACACTCCGCTTTCCGCGGGAGTCTCCGTTTATTCCCTCCGCTATGCGTCTCCTCTACTTGTATAAAATAGAAATATGCTGTTTTAAGGATCATAATGGTCTTAAAACGTAATTTCTAGAGATATAAGCTCAAAGTATAATCTTGAGCACCTATTTAAGCGGAGGAAGAATGCGGAGACTCCTCGAAAATGAAAGAGTACATTTTCTTCGTGCGATGTAATGCTGACGAAGCCTTCCTTGTCCTTTGGGAATAGCACGTGTCCAGACCTGAGCAGGAAGTGATTTTCTTCCGAGGAGGCTAAGGCCGTGCCAACGGAAAGCAAAGTATTCTGCCGGAGCGAATGATCGCACAAATCAATCATAAGTGTAAGCGAGAGCTACATTATTCTAAATTATAGATATTAATAATCTATATAAAATGTAAGATAAAGTCATTAAGAAAAGAGAGCATTGACTAAGGAAAGGACAAGATATTAATTATGGAATTGAGACTTGAATTATTTGTTAAAAATATTAAAAAATCAGTGGAATTTTACCGGAATGTTTTAGATTTTAATACACCAAACGATACGAAAAATAGTTACAGTTACATACCTGTTAGTAAAGGGAACGTAGTCTTAGGCTTAGGAGAAATGAAAAACTTACCTGCTAATCATCCAGTTAAAAGCTCTGATGATGCTCAACAAGTAGGATTAGGAGTGGAAATTGTTTTAGAAGTACAAGACGTAAATGATGTATATCACAAAGTTATGACAAAAGGATACCCAATTCAGACAAAGTTGACTAAAAGACCGTGGGGAATGGTCGATTTTCGAATTATAGACCCAGACGGATATTACATAAGAATCACATCAAACTAGTGGGAAAAGTTTATCATCTTCCCACTAAATTCCCCACCGTACATAATATAATATGAGACTTTTAGGATTATCCTCTAGCATTGAAATCTCTATCTTAATCCCTTTTTTTCCTTTATAGCAAGCACTCCAATTAAGCCAATTATGGAAAAAATAACTGGAGTCATAAAACCATAATAATATCCATCATGCAAACTTCCAGAAACAATCTGAAAATAATCCAACACGTTCCCGAAAATACTAGGCAACAATATGGCACTTAAGAAACCACCTGTATTTGCAAATCCAGAAACAATCCCCGCTTCCATTACTGGAAAAGATTTTCGAACAGCAGCAAATGTTAAAGCATTTGCTCCATACGATAGACCGATGACAAAGAAAAGTATTGTCAATAAAAAAGCTGGGGGATTTCCATAAAAGACGAGAAAAGTAGACCAAGCAACTATTAGTATTACGTGGACAAAGATATACGGCCTTTTAATAGTTCCTAATCGACTAGAAATCCAGCCGGAAAATGGCCCACCAATAAGTGCACCAACAAGTCCAATCATCACTAACTGACTAGCATCTGAACGCGTCATCCCGTAAATATTCATCCCGTATGGAACCCCCCAAGAACTGATGAAACCAACATATGTCCCCACGATACCAAAGTGACATAAGAATAACGCCCATGCCTGCCGATTAGTAAAAATCCTCTGCAGCAAATGCATTAATTTTTCCTGTTCCCTTTCCTGCTTCACAAATAAAGTTTGTTTTGGTTTTTTTAGAAGAACATAATATAGCATAATAGCGCATGCACACAACAATACCCCTGTTAAAAAAAATGCGGTCCTCCAACCTAAAACTTCTATTAAAAATGAAAACGGCATCGTTGCCAACAAGTAGCCAAGATTTCCCATCATTGCTGCAACGCCAATTAATTTAGTAAATTCCTTCGCATTAAACCATTGACTTAAGATTAACACCGTATTAACCCAAATGGTCGCATCCCCTGTTCCTGTCATAATTCTGGCAAGAAATAAGACACTTTCATGGGTACTAATACTGTAAACGACGGTTCCCAGTCCAGTAAGAAAGGACCCAATAATTAGAAAAAAGTTCGGACCATAACGATCCGCCCACAGCCCCATCGGTATTTGCAGAGCTGTGTAAACAAAAAATTGAATACTTGTCAGCAAACCAATAATGGTAGCTGTAACTTGAAAATCAAACATAACCTGTTCAGTAATTAACCCCGGTGCAGTTCGTTGGCTAGACATGACTAAATAAGTAAACAATACCGCAGCAAATACTACCCATCTAAATCGGCTGTTCTGTTTATCCATTGACATCTTCCCCTGCTGAGCCTTTTCCATATATATATATGGTTATTTAGCTCAGCACGGAACAAGGGGACAGGTTGAGGCCACTGAAAAACCATCCCTTTTATAGAAAGTGTTGAAGTAAAATAAAAAAAGAGAGTCCTTTTTTGTTTTTTTCACAAAAAAGTCTCTCTTTTTT